>JAHDKI010000008.1 GCA_018436925.1 Syntrophaceae bacterium | reverse complement strand
GGGCGGTTTGATTCTGGTGAGCCTCAAGAGGAAGTATGACAAGATGTACACGGCGGAAGTGGTGGGTGTTTTCGCTC
Source organism: Syntrophaceae bacterium (assembly GCA_018436925.1). Taxonomy (GTDB): domain Bacteria; phylum Desulfobacterota; class Syntrophia; order Syntrophales; family Smithellaceae; genus UBA8904. The sequence continues at coordinate 140,880 of JAHDKI010000008.1, read as the reverse complement.
TGTACACCGTGCTGATGGCCTTGTTCACCAACCCGGTCATCGACATGGTCAAGACGATCGTCACGTAAGAAAGAACCTGATGAGACGGCGCATGAAAAAAGGAAAGGAAGAGCCCCCCATGATCGCGAACAAATATTCCGCATTCCATGGCGTGGTGGTCCTGTCGGCCTGGGGGTTTATCACCGTGATCGCGTCCTTCCTGTTTCTGGGATTGGGTTATCAGTTGGACAAGCTGCTCGGCACCACGCCCAACTTCATGCTCGGCTTGTTTTTCCTGGCGGTGTTTCTGTGTGTCGCAAGACTCTATCAGGAAGCGAAAAAAAGGATGAAAGGTTTATAGGACCCCGTAACCCTGCGTCAACATCGTTTGTTCCTCCCGGTCATGATCTGAAACGATACGCCCCTTCAAGTCTGAAAAAGTTTGAGGGGGTTTTTGTTTACAAACCCCTTCCCCTCATGTTAAGTCTGCGCCCATGTCGCTGTGGAACGAAAAAAAACGCATCATGCTGACCTGCCCCAAAGGGGTCGTCGGACTGTTGCGGACGGAAGTGGAGCGCCTGGGCTATCCGGTCGCGGGAGAAATCGATACGGCCGTCTATCTGGAAGCGACGCTTGCCGACGCCATGCGCCTGAATCTTCACCTGCGCACCGCCTCACGCGTCTTATATCAGATTGCAACCTTTAAGGTGATTTCGCCCGCCGCCCTGTATGACCGCATTTATGCCCTTCCCTGGGAGCAGTGGCTTTATGAATCGGGCCCGCAGGCCTACCTCTGCGTGACCTCGGTAGTTGAAAATCCATTGGTCAACGACTCCCGATTTGTCAACGTCAAGGTCAAAGACGCGATTGTAGACCGGATTCGGGACCAGCGCGGCGCAAGACCCGATTCCGGCTCCGCCCGCGACCGCGCCGTTATTCATGTCTACTGGAAAAACGACCAGGCGACGGTTTACATCGACACCAGCGGAGAGCGTCTGTCCATGCGGGGATACCGGAAAATTCCGCTTTCGGCGCCTCTGCAGGAAGGGCTTGCCGCGGCGCTGATTCTGGCCGCAGGCTGGCGGGGCAAAGGCGCCTTTGTCAACCCCATGTGCGGCAGCGGCACGCTCGCCATTGAAGCGGCGCTATTGGCGCAAAACCGCGCGCCCGGCCTTTTGCGCAGCCGTTTCGGATTCATGTCCATCAAAGATTTCCCCGCCGAATCCTGGCAGGAGATGCGCAAACAGGCCCGGTTGCAAACCCGCCGGGCCGAACGTCTTCGAATTGTGGCCGCCGACATCGATCCGCAGGCGGTCGAGGCCGCGCGACGAAACGCGCAGACGGCCGGCGTAGATTCATTGATCGAGTTTCAGGTTTGCGCCTTTGAGCAAACCCGAATTCCCCCCGGCGGCGGCGTGATCATGGTCAACCCGCCTTACGGCGAGCGTCTCGACGCGGCGGCTGCGCCTGCCGCGGCGGTTTCCCGAACCCGGCGGGACGTTTCGGGAAACCGGCTTGTTGTGCGCAAAGCCGCCGAACAACCCAAACCCACAGCCCAAGGCGCCGCAAGGCAAAAGCTCGAGGCGCTCTATGGCGGCCTGGGCGATTTTTTCAAACAAACCGGCCGCGGCTATCAAGGCTACATCTTCACCGGCAACCTGGAAATGATCAAAAAAATCGGCCTGAAAACGAAAAGACGAATGACTTTTTTCAACGGCGAAATTGAATGCCGCCTGCTGGAATATGATCTTTACTCAGGCAGCAAGAAAGTCGGACGGCTGACGAACGACGACGGGGCAAGTTCTTCACCGCAACGCCCTTAAGAAAAATCCGGCATGAACCGATCCAGCAGAGTCGTTGTTTCATGACGCGTTTTGCGGGCCTTCATTTTTGGTCGGCGTACGACAAAGATTCAGCCAAAAGGAATGTTTAAGACATGGCCAAAAAACTGCTGATTCTCCTTTTTCTGCTTCTTGCCGCCTCGTGCAGCCCGGGGGAAAACGGTCTGCCGTCCGGTCCGGCCACCGGAGAGCTTCGCGCATTTGAAGATCCGGACGGCAACCTGCTGATATCGGATATCCTGGACAGAAAAAGCGAGTTCTCTGAGATTTCCAAAGGCACGCCCAACTACCTGTTCACCCGGTCCGCCTGGTGGTTTCATCTACCCGTTGACAACAGGGCTTTTGAAAACAAAACATTTTATCTGGATATCCTGTATCCGACGCTTGATTCCGTGCAATTTTACATCGTCGGCGCCGACGGCGTCCGCGGATTTCAGCGCTCCGGCGACCGCGTGCCGGCCGATCTTCGCCCTTTTCCGGACGCCATGACGCTGGCTATCCCCTTTGCCTTGCGCGCCGGGGAATCGGTCGATCTGTATGTTCGCGTCCGGGGCGACGCTCAGGCGCTTTTATTTCCCTTCAAGATCCGCACCGAAGGGCAAATGCGCAAAGCGATGGCGACGGAACGGCTTGCGCACGGCATTATGGCGGGTCTTTTCGTGTCGCTTTTGGCCTTTAACCTTTTTTTGTATATTTTGCTTCGGGAGCCGTCCCGGCTTTATTTCATGGCCTATCTGCCGTTTGTCTTTCTGGCCATCACCGCGCTCGACGGCTTCGGCCCGACGGTGATCTATCCGGACAACACCTGGTTTAGCAATGAAGGCCTGGTGTTCTTCCACGGACTCAGCTCGATTTTCATTTTGCTTTTCACCCGCGTGTTTCTGCAGACGGAAAAAGGCGTCATTTTCGACCGGGGTGTCAGGACGATCGCCCTGTTCAGCATTCTGCTGGTGGTTGCGGCTTTCGTTATGCCCGTTCGGCAGGCCTATATGTTCAGCGCCGTCATGCTGCTTGTCATCCCTTTGATTCTGATTTTCTTCGGCTTTACAGCCTGGCGCAGGGGGAAAACGGAAGTGCGGTTCTATGTTCTGGCGCAATCCGCTTCATTTTCAGGCGGTCTGCTGTTTTGTCTGATGGTGGCGGGCGTTTTGCCTTTCTCCAAATGGCTGCTTGAAGCCATCCCGATCGGCGTCTGCGCCGGGGCGCTGGTTCATTCGCTGGCCATCGCCGACCGCATCCGCATTCTGCAACACAAGACGGAAGTCGCTGAAGAAACGGCCCGCCGCAATCTGGAAGTCCGCCAGGAAGAACTCGAACAACTGGTCGCTCAAAGAACCCGGGAGCTGGAAAACGCCCGCGTTGAAGCGGAGCGGCAGGCGACCACCGATATGCTCACCGGCATTTTCAACCGTCGGGGGCTCCTTGCCGCCGCCGACCGGGCCATGAAACTGACGCTGCGCTACGGACGGCCTCTGGCCCTGGCGATGTTCGACATCGACCATTTTAAAGCCGTCAATGATCAGTTCGGGCACCTGGAAGGCGACCGCGTGCTGCGGGAAATCGCCCTCCTGGTCGGAAACGAAATCCGGACCACCGATCTCTTCGGACGGGTGGGGGGAGAGGAGTTTCTGATCATCATGCCCGACACGCCTGCGCCAGCCGCTTCCGAACTGGCGGAAAGACTCCGCCTGCGCATCGTGGAAAGCATCCACGCCGGCCATCCGGCCGGACCCGTCACGGCCAGCTTCGGCGTGTCGTGTCTGTCGGGCAAAACCGCCACGCTGCGCCAGCTTATTGAGGCCTCCGACGCCGCGCTTTACCGGGCCAAACAAAACGGCCGCAATCGCGTGGAAATCTCCGATCCGCAATGCGCGCTGCTTTAGGCGCCGGATTCCTTCTGCTTCGCCTTGGCTTCCTTTTTAGCCGCTTTCGCTTTGGCCTTGAGCGCTTTTTTGTCCTCTGCCCCGGACGGTAAAACGTCCGGAGAAGATTCAACTGGCGGGTCCGCCGGCGCCGCAGACTTTGCAGGCGGCAAGGCCGGTGGTCCGGTCTTTTCGGATTCCTTTTCTTTTTCCCTTTTGAGCCGAGCTCTTTTCACGAGCGCCTCTGCCAGCATCCGGCCGAATTGCCCGATAAACCCGGCGATGAGCACCAAAGCAACCCACTTGAGCACGGACCAGGTGCTGATGTAATCGAGAATTTCCGACATAACGGCCTCCTGAAGCCTCGAGCCGTCGAGGCGCGCCCGAATTAGCCGGGCGCTGACGACACGCTCTTTATACAGGATCACGCCGCTGTCACTCAAGGATTATGTTTTGCCGGTGGCGATCCTGACGGCCCAAAACGCCTCCGGCAAGCATTGAAATCCCCCAACGCATTTGCTATACAAAGCGCGTGTGTCAAAACGAGGCTTGATCCGGCGGCATGGAGAGGCCAAAGCATGACCCTTTTAAAAACCATAGGTTCGCCCGCACTGATCGTTCTGGTCATTTTAAGCGCCTGCACTCCGTCGCGCATTCAACCGGTTGATCAAACCGCCGCCCTACCCCCGTCCCAGGCTTACTTCCACGCGGTGCGGGCGGGAAATCTGGTGGACATGATGCGTCTGGTGGAAGAAAAGGCCGTTGACATTACGCTGCGCGATGAAGCGGGCTGGAACGCCCTGATGTACGCGGCGCAAAACGGACACGAAGGCATCGCCGAATACTGCCTGATGAAGGGCGAAAAGATCGACGCACGCGACAAAGACGGCCTCACGCCTTTGATGATCGCCGTCAACTTCCGCCAGGCCGGCATGGTCCGGTATCTTCTGGACTCCGGAGCGCGCGCCGACAGCCGCGATCAAAACGGCTACACGCCGCTCATGTGGGCCGTTTACAACCATAGCGAAGACAGCATCGATCCCCTCCTGAAAACCGGCCTGGCCGTCAACGCCCGCAATCGCTTCGGGCAAACGGCTCTGCATCTGGCTTACGACTACCGCATGGCCGAAGCCGCCAGGAAGATTCTTGCGGCGGGCGCCGACATCAACCTTCGCGACGAACACCTTCAAACCCCTTTGCATCTGGCGGCGTCTGCAGGAGACACCCGGAGCGTGTCGGAGCTGCTTCGTCGCGGCGCCGATGGCGATCTTCCGGACGATCAAAACGAGACGCCGCTGATCAAGGCGCTCGCAGGCAGCCATCGCGAGGCCGCGCTTGTGCTTACCCAACGGACGGACCTGGTGAATCAGCAAGACCGCTACGGCCGGACGGCTTTGCACCTCGCGGTCCAGTTGGACTTGCCTGATGTGGTCTCGGCGCTGCTTGCCAAACACGCCGATCCGAATATCCGAGATGAGCGGGGATACACGCCGCTTATGATCGCGGCCCGCTGGGGCCTGGAGAAGAGTGTCCGAAAACTCCTCAAAAGCGGCGCGTCCGCGTCGATCAAAAATGAACACGGCCAGACGGCCCGCGACATCGCGGCAGACTATCGTCAAAACCGGGTGGCGGATATCCTCGGAAAGAAAGCGAGAAAAAAATGAAGCGGGGCCTGCACCGATTGCATCACCTTCCGTTTTTTATCGCGGCGCTTCTGATCCAGATGGGATTAGGCGGTTGCAGCTACATGAGCATTCCGCCCCACGACAACATCGCCCCCAAGATCGCCCAGGGCGGCGCCTCCGATGCTTCATCCTACAACTGCGCCATCATCAAAGGAAAGATCCTCTCCAATCAAAAAAAATCGCCTTCCACGCTCGTCATCGCGTGGCGTCTGGCTCCCGATCCGCCTTCTTTTTCCGAGTCCGTCCAAACCGACGCGCAGGGCGGTTTTACATTGTATCTTCCTCAGGGCCGTTATCTTCTTTATGCCGTCGCAGATGACAACGAAAACAGCATTTTTGAAGATCATGAAGTGTGCGGCGTGCATGGATCCCCCGAATCCTTTAAAAGCATCGATCTCCGGGAAGGCGACTTCAAAAACGATGTGGCGATCTCCATCCGGAGCGAATACCGTCACCTGCTCAGCCTGCCCGCCCTGCTGCCTTCGGACCGCATCGCCTCTTCTCCGGCGCGCAGAACGCACAACGGGCAGGTGATAAAAATCTATTCCGAAACCTTCTCCCCGAAAAACGCGCAGACCGGCTATTGGAACCCCACGGCGTTCATGAAGGTGTTCGGCGCCGACATCTATCTGACGGAACCCTACAACCCGCGAAAAATTCCCGTTTTGTTCATCCACGGCACGGAAGGCACGCCGCACAACTGGATCTATTTTTATATGCGCCTGGACCGAAGCCGCTACCAGATGTGGCACTACTACTATCCTTCCGGAATCCGCCTGCCACTGGCGGCATCGCTTCTTGCCGATGCGCTGTCCCAACTGCAACACAGATATCGCTTTCAGAAAATGGCCATTGTCGCGCACAGCGTCGGCGGCCTGACTGCGCGGTCTTTTCTCATCCAGCATGCCGCCGACGGACAGGCCGACTGCGTGAAAGCGCTGATCACGCTGGCGACGCCCTGGAGCGGATTTTCCATGGCCGATGCGTCACAGGTTCTCACTCACAAAAGCATCCCCGTCTGGCGGGATCTGGGAACACAAAGCCTCTTTATCCGCCAGACGCTTTCGGCCGGCCTGCCCCGGCATGTCCGGCACTACCTGCTTTACGGGAAAAACGACGCCCTGGCGGCCGATGCGGCGCTGGACGACCGCGCAAAGGCCGGCGCAGTCAAAGTGCTGGGGTTTAACTGCTGTCACGATTCCATTTTGAGCAGCCGAAAGGTCTTTGCCACCTTTGACGATATTCTGAATCGAGAATTCCCCATGACCCGTTAAGGATCAAGGGCTGAGGTAAAAAGCAACGGCAGGGTCATTGACGCTATCTCTTTTTCAACGATTCCGATTCCCGACGGCGCTCAACATTCAACCGGCAACCTGAAACCTTATTTTCTTCCGATCCCGATATGTTCCCAGGGAAGAATTTCATCGGCGCTTTTTTCGCGATAAACATAAAAGTCGCCGTTGATGTTGACGGCTTTGAGCGCCTGCGACCAATTGCCGCCCCGCCGATGCGCGGCAAGGAGAACCTCCCCGACTCGCCGGTCGCCCAGCGACAGAAGCGCCTGAACGTAATTCCACTTGGGCACATCGGAAATAACGCTGATGGATTTATCGCGGCCGAAGGCGGCTTGAATTTTGCGCAGCCTGAGGCCCGCCAGGGCAATATCGGCAAGGGGGCAACGCTCGAAAGGCGTGCGGGGCTTGGGAATGAACTGGTTGATGCTCAGTGTGATGCGCCTGAACTTTTTTTTGCCTTCCGTGCAAGACAGCGCCCGATGCTGAATTTGCTTCACCAGATCGATGATCGCATCGATATCCTTTTCTTCCTCCGTCGGCAGACCGATCATAAAATACAGCCGCAGCTGCGCAATGCCTCCTTCAAGCAGACACTGGGCGGCGCGCAGGATTTGCGCTTCGGATAAGCCCTTGCACAGCATCTCGCGCAGACGCTGTGATCCGGCCTCCGGGGCGATGGCGACGGTCTCAATCCCGCTTGCCGAAAGCAGGCCGACCAGGTCTTGATCCATCCGGTCGGCCCGCAGCGACCCGATGCCGGCCTGCCCGCCTTGCTCCAGAATATAGCGGCAGATGCGTTTCAGATCAGGGTGATCGGACACCGCCGTGCCGACCAGACCGATTTTCTTTTTTCTGGCAAGCCCTCGGTCCAAGGCCGGGCGCAGGGTCTCAAAACGGCGAAAGCGCACCGGCGCATAGAGATGTCCGGCCGCGCAAAACGCGCAGCGACGCGGACAGCCGCGGTTAACCTCCACCAGATACATCTGGGCAAGCTCGCTGTCCTGGGCGCTGATGACTTCCTCGGTGCAAAACCCGTCGAGTGTCTTCACCGGATCGATCCGGATACGTTTGGGAAGGCCCGCTTCCAGCGGTTCAACTCCGGCAATCGTCGCATCGGACAAATAGTTCACGCGATACAGCGACGGCACATAGACGCCGGGCAGGTTTTCTTGCATCTGTTCAAGACTGGTTCGGCGCGATTGCCCGCTCGTGCGCGCCCGCGCATAGTCGTCGCAAAAGCGGGGCAGCATCTCTTCGGCTTCGCCCAAAATAAAAAGATCGATAAAATCGGCCAGCGGTTCGGGGTTCAAAGAAAAAGCGACCCCTCCGCCCATCACCAGCGGATGCGTTTCGTCGCGATCGACGGATTTAAGCGGCAAGCCCGCCGAATCAAGCATTTTCAAAAGGTGGGGATAATCGTTTTCAAAAGAAACGGAAAAGGCCACAATGTCGAAATCGCCCAGAGGCTTTCGGCTCTCCAGGCTTGTCGCCTCCGCCGCACCGGCGGCGGATTCGGCGCCGCCGCCGGATGCGGACAGGAAGGCTCTCTCACAAAGAAAGGAGGGGTGCTCGTTAATAATTTGGTAAACCGCCTGGAATCCGAGATTGGCCATGCCCGCCCGGTATGTGTTGGGATAGACCAAACACACGCTCAACGCGCTGCCCCATACTTTTTTCGGGGGCCCCTGCTCACGCGCCAGAAGGGCTTCGCTTTTCTTTCGAAGTTTCCAGTTCATCCCTTAAATCCGGGCCATCGGCAACGCTTCTGAAGGAGCCGGACGTCCGGACCCACACCTAGTCGGCCTGTCTGCGCAAAAACGTCGGAATTTCAATATCGACATTTTCAACTTCATCCTGAAGACCGAGCGTCAGCACATTGGCCTGATCGCGCGATTTCTCCTTGCGGATGAACGCCGGCGTGGACAGATCCTCCCTTCGGAATCCGCCCAGATGAGAGACGTTGGCCGGAATCGGTTTCTTTTTCATCATGTCTTCAAACCCCGTGGCGATGACGGTGATGCGGATTTCATCGTGCATGTTTTCATCGATCACGGTGCCGAAGATAATGTTGGCATCCTCGTGCGCTTCAGCCTGGATGAGCGATGACGCTTCGTTGACTTCGTAGAGACTCACATCCAGACCGCCGGTGATGTTCAGCAGAATGCCCCGCGCCCCCTGAATGGTGTTGTCTTCCAGAAGCGGCGAGGAAATCGCGCGCTGCGCCGCCTCAATGGCGCGGTTTTCTCCCGCTCCGACGCCGGTGCCCATGAGCGCCATGCCCATGCCGCTCATGATGTTCTTCACGTCGGCGAAATCCAGGTTGATGAGCCCCGGCACGATAATGAGATCGGAGATGCCTTTGACGGCCTGGTACAAAATGTCATCGGCCTTTTTAAAAGCATCCAGCAGCGACAGATTGCGCCCGCCGAGGCTCAAAAGCCGCTGATTGGGCACGACGATCAGCGTATCCACGACATCGCGAAGGGCCGCAATGCCTTCTTCGGCCTGCTGGTTTCGTTTCTTGCCCTCAAACTGGAACGGTTTGGTCACCACCGCCACTGTCAGCGCGCCGCTTTCGCGCGCGATCTGCGCGATGACCGGGGCCGCGCCCGTGCCTGTTCCGCCGCCCAGGCCCGCGGTGACGAAAATCATGTCCGCCCCTTCCAGATGCGCGCGGATCTCATCGCGCGATTCCAGGGCCGACTGCCTTCCGATGTCCGGATTGGAGCCCGCGCCCAATCCTTTGGTCACTTCCGCGCCGATCTGAAGCTTCACCGGCGCAGCCGAGGCCGAAAGCGCCTGCGCATCCGTGTTGGCGATCATAAAATCCACGCCTTTGAGGTCGTAGGAAATCATCGTATTGACGGCGTTGCCGCCGCCGCCCCCCGCGCCGATCACCTTGATTCTTGCCGAATTGTCCAGACAGACTTCCGTTAACTCAAACATGTGCACCCCCTTCGTGTGTTTAAAAAAACTCCAGAAACCATTTCTTAATGGCCCGAATCCAATCCGTAAAAATGTTGCCAGTCCGCCGATAGACGGAATCCCCGCCCAATCCCCGCGCCCCGTGAACAATCAGCCCCACGGCCACCGCATAGGCCGGCGAGTTGACCACATCGCTCAATCCGCCCACCCCCTCGGGATGGCCGCGCCGGACCGGCATATCAAAGAGCTGCTCGGCCATTTCGTTGATGCCGGGCAGAAGCGACGTGCCGCCGGTCAGCACCAGCCCCGCCGCCAACAGATCCTCATAGCCGGACCGAACGACTTCCTTGAGGGCCAGATTCAAAATTTCCTCCATGCGCGGTTCAACGATCCGGCCCAGAATCTGCCGCGAGACCATCCTCGCCTCGCGCCCGCCGACGCTGGGCACCTCGATAGTCTCTTCCTTCGGAATCATGGAGCTTAGAGCGCAGCCGTATTGCAATTTGATCTTTTCCGCATCGGCAAAGGGTGTGCGCAGCCCGGTGGCGATGTCGGACGTCAGATAATTTCCGCCCACCGGGAGAATCGCCGTATGCTTGATGCTGCCTTCCGCGAAAATGGCGATCGAGGTGGACGACCCGCCGATATCAATGAGCGCGACCCCCAGATCTTTTTCGTCGGAGCTGAGAATCGCTTCGCTGGCCGCGAGCTGCTCGAGCACAATGTCGTCGATGTCGAGGCCGACGCGATGGACGGATTTCACGACATTCTGAATGGACGTGCTCGATCCGGTTACGATGTGGACCTTGGCTTCGAGCCGCACGCCCGACATGCCCACCGGATCGCGTATGCCATCCTGGCCGTCCACCACATAATTCTGCGGCAGGGTATGCAGAATCTCCCGATCCACCGGAATGGCGATGGCCTTGGAGGCCTCGATCGCCCGCTGAACATCGTCCTCGCCGACTTCCCGGCCCTTGACGGCGACGATCCCCAGCGAATTCTGCCCCTTGATGTGGCTGCCGGCGATGCCGACATAGGCGGCATTAATCCGGCAACCGGACATGTGCTCGGCTTCCTCGACGGCTTTTTTAACCGCTTCAACGGTGTTGTCGATGTTGACGACGGTGCCTTTGCGCAGTTCTCTGGCGGGAGACAAGCCGAATCCGATAATATCGATGCCGGTTTCGGTAATCTCTCCGACCACCGCCGCCGTCTTGGTCGTTCCGATATCAACGCCCACCAGAACTTTGCTTTTTCGCCTCATGCTTTTCACCCTCTTTTCTTCCCTTCGTTACATCCGATAGCGGGGTCCTTTATTCCTGGACGCCGCGTCGCCGGTCAGTTCGCGGCGCTGCACGGTGATCTTGGACAGATCGGCCAGATCGACAAACAAGTAGCCGTTGCGCATGCCTCGTTTTTCAAGATCGGCCAAAACGATATCCAACTGTTTGAGCTTCTGTTCATACTGATCCATCCCGAGCTTAAGCAGCAGACCTCGGTCGGTCAGAAGCGACAGCCCGAATATTTCATCGAGCTTGACTTCGGACACAAGCCCAAGTCGTTCGCCGCGCTCGGGCGCCGACAGTCTCTCCAGAAGCGCCAGCGCCTCCGGCAGCAATCTGCGGCGGGTCGGATCTTCATCAGGCAACCCCGTAATCACGGCAAGATCGACGTCGTCGCCCCGGTAGAGTTTTTTGAAGACGACCCCTTCGGCATCCATCAGATAAAAGCCGCCTTTTTGCTTGACGAGCGCAACCGGCTTTCGCTCGCAGACATCAACCACCAACCGGTCGGGAAGCTCACGGCCGACGACGACCCGCTTCACCCAGGGGTTGGCGGCGATGCGCTCTTCCACCGCGTTGAGATTCACCGCCAGAATATTCCGGTGCCGGTTCACCTCCGCCAGAACCAGAATATCTTTTTCGGTCAGCTCTTTGACGCCTTGCACCCGCACTTCGCGGATTTCAAAATACGGACTCGACAACACGGCGCAGAAGAGAAAAACAAAACACAGCCCGAGCGCCGCCGAGGCCGCCAGAAGCGCAAGCCCGCCCAGGCTTTCGCCCGCCGCGCCGACCAGCCTGCGGCGCCAGCGGTTTCTTCGAGCTTCGAGTCCGGCTTTGATCTTCCGGGTCATATCCCCTCTCCGATAATCGCCCATTCCGGCTCCAGCGACACGCCTTTTTCCTCCTTGGCTTTTTGCTGAACCAGATGAATGAGCGCCATGACATCGGCCGCTGTCGCGCGGCCTTTATTGATGATGAAATTGGCATGCTGCTTGGAAATCTGCGCGTCTCCATGACGGACGCCTTTGAGTCCCAGCTCTTCAATAAGCCGGCCCGCCGGCAGATCCGGCGGATTTTTGAAAACCGATCCCGCATTGGGATAGCGAAGCGGGTGCTTTTCCTGACGCCATTTCATGATTTCGGCCATCTTCGCCCGGATCGCCGCTGCGTCCCCTTTCTGAAGCGCAAAGCGCGCGCCCGTGATCAGGACATCGGCCGGCAAACCGCAGCTGCGATAGGAAAAGGGAATCTCTGTCCGGGTCAATGTTTTTATTGTCCCGTCGGCATCAAGCAGCTCGACACAGGTCGTGATCGCTTGCATGTCCGTCCCGAACGCGCCGGCGTTCATTCGGATTGCGCCGCCCACGCTGCCGGGAATGCCCGCCAGACACTCAAATCCGGCAAGTTCCCGCGAGGCCGCGAGCGCCGTGACTCTCGCGAGCGGCGCGCCCGCCTGCGCCGAAATTTCAAACACGCCGTTAACCTCGCTCGCCGTCACGGCGTCGAGCGTCCGCATCCAAACCAGCACGCCGGGATAACCGCCGTCGAGCACCAGCAGATTGGTCAGATTGCCCACCGGCAAAAAGGCAATCCCATTTTTCCGCAAAATGCCCACAACCCGGATCAGCGCCGCTTCATTGTGCGGGGCGACCAGCGCAGCGGCTTTCCCGCCCAGCTTCAAAGACGCGTGCCGCGACATGGGTTCGTCATAAACGACATCGAGATCCGCCGCGTCCGACAATATGTTGCGGATGGCCTCGCGCTGCGTCATGACCTCTCTCCTTGGGTCAGCGCCTCCAGAAGCGCCTCGCCGATTTTATAAACGCTGCCCGCGCCGAGGGTTAAAACCGTATCCCCCGGCCCGACGGTCCCCAGCAAATAGTCCAGCGTATTTTGCGCCTGGCCGATATACTCCGCGTTCGGATGGCCGCTCTCCCGGATGGCCGCCCACAGCGCCGCGGCGTTGATGCCGGGAATCGGGGCCTCGCTGGCGGGATAGATGTCGTTTAAAATCAGGAGATCCGCGTCGCCGAAGGCTCCCGTGAACTCGTTGAACAGCGCCTGCGTGCGCGAAAAGCGATGCGGCTGAAAAACCACGATCAGCCGGCCGCGATACCGCTGCCGGGCTGCGGCAAGCGTCGCCAGAATTTCCGTCGGATGGTGCCCGTAGTCGTCAACCACCCGGACGCCGCCCGTTTCGCCTTTGAGTTCAAGGCGTCTGGCAACGCCGGAAAACGCCGCCAGGGCTTCGGCAATCGTATTCATATCCAGGCCGAGCTCTCGGGCCACGGCCACAGCCGCCATGGCATTGTAAACGCTGAACAGCCCCGGCACGCGAAGCTCGATCGTTCCGAGGCTTCGTCCGGCGTGAAACAATGAAAAAGTGGTTTTCATTTCCTGAAAATCGATATCGCGTGCGGTATAGTCCGCGGGCTCGTCGATGCCGTAAGTGATCGTACGCCGCTTGATCGAACCGATGATTGCCCGCACATGCTCGTTATCGACGCATAGGACCGTACACCCGTAAAAGGGAACGATGTTGGCAAAAGCGAGAAAGGCCGCCTTGATCTCGTCGATGCCGGAATAGTGATCGAGATGCTCCCGGTCGATGTTGGTGATCACCGCGATGGTCGGAGACAGCTTCAAAAAGGATCCGTCGCTTTCGTCCGCCTCCGCCACGAGAATGTCGCCGTCGCCCAGACGCGCGTTGGAGCCGATGCTCGCAAGCTTGCCGCCGATGACCATCGTCGGGTCCAGGCCCCCGTGCGCTAAAATGGTCGACACCATCGACGTCGTGGTGGTCTTGCCGTGGCTGCCGGAGACGGCCACGGAAAATTTCATCTTCAGGAGCTCCGCCAGCATCTCGGCGCGCGGAATCACGGGAATGCTGCGCGAATGCGCCTCCACGACTTCCGGATTGTCCGCTTTCACGGCCGTGGACGTGACCACGACATCCGCGTTGCCGACATTGCCCGCGGCGTGCCCCAGGGCCACTCGCGCCCCGAGACTTTCCAGCCGTTTTGTCGTTTCCGTCGCCTGCACGTCGGAGCCGCTGACGGCATAACCCAGATTAATCAGCACTTCAGCGATGCCGCTCATCCCGATGCCGCCGATGCCGACAAAATGAATGCGTTTGACTTTGCGCTGCATCAATCCGGTTTCTTTGTCTGTTTTCATAGTGTATCCGTTTCTTCTTTCCTTAAGTTGCCTTTCCCCCGCCGTCCGGATTGCCCTAATGACCGGCGTGCGCAAGGGACAGGCACGCATCGACGATTTTCGCCGCCGCGTCGGGCCGAGCGAGAGCCAGCGACTGCGCTTCCATCGAAACGAGTTTTTCAATGTCTCCAATCAGGCTTTCGATTGTCCGCCACAAGAGGGCGGCGGACAGATCGCGCTCCCGGATCATGACCGCAGCGCCGGAGCGGACCATCGCTTCGGCATTTTTCGTCTGATGGTCGCCGATCGCATAGGGAAAAGGAATCAGCACGGAGGCTTTTCCGGCAACCGTGATTTCCGCAAGTGATGTCGCTCCCGCGCGGCAGACGATCAAATCCGCCGACGCAAGGGCCGAAGCCATCTCCGTAATGAACGGCAAGACCTCCGCGATAAATCCGCACCGGGCGTAACTCTGACGCACCGCTTCGACATCCCGCTGGCCGGACTGATGCACAAAACAAATATCCTTTGTTCGGGCCTGCGCCAGAGGCAACATCTCCATCACGGCTTTATTGATCGCAGCGGCGCCCTGCGACCCGCCGAAAACCAGCACTCGGCGCATGCCGTCCTCCCGGCTGGACGGGGTCAATTGATGAATAAAGGCGGCGCGAACGGGGTTTCCCGTCACCCTGACTTTCCGCCGGGAAAAGCCTTTTCGGCTTTCTTCATAGGTCAAAAAAATCCGGTCCACCACCTTGCCCAGAATCCGGTTCGTGTTGCCGGCCAGCGCATTTTGTTCGGCAATCGCCGTGGGAATGCCCAAAAGACGCGCGGCCAATACGGTCGGTCCCGATGCATATCCGCCCACGCCGATCACGACATGCGGCATGAAGTTCCGGATGATGGCCCGGGACTGAAGCATGCTTTTGGGAACGGTATAGATCCCTTTCAGAAGGGCTTTCACCCCGCGGCCTTTCACGCCTTCCACATCGATCTCCTGCAATTCATATCCCAACTGCGGCAACACCCGGTGCTCAATGCCCCGGCTTGTTCCGACAAACAGCACCCGGTTGCGCGGATTGCGCTTCAGCAATTCCTCCGCAACGGCGATCCCGGGATAGAGATGTCCACCCGTTCCGCCCCCCGCGATAATCATTTTGGTTACCGGTCGCTCCATGGTCAGACCCTCTGCGTCGAGATATTGAGCAAAATGCCCACCGCGGTCATGCTCATGACAAACGCCGTACCTCCGTAACTCAAAAAAGGCAGCGCCAGACCTTTAAGCGGAATGAGCCCCATCACGCCGGCGATATTGATGAACGCCTGCATGGCGATGAGCATCGTGAGTCCCGCCGCCAGAAGCGTGCCGAAAAGGTCCGGCGCGCGAAACGCAATCATGAAACCGCGCAGCAAAAACAAGGTAAACAGCACTATCACGATCGTGACGCCGATGAATCCGCTTTCCTCGGCGATGATCGACAAAATGAAATCCGTGTGCGGCTCGGGCAGATAAAACAATTTCTGCATGCCGTCGCCGATTCCGACGCCGAAGGCGCCGCCCGAACCGAAGGAAATCAACGACTGGATAATCTGGAAGCCGGTGTTGTCCGGATCCTTCCAGGGATCGAGAAAGGCCGTCAGCCGGGCCATCCGGTATCCTTTGTGCAGGATCAGCCAGATGCCCACCGGAATGAAGGCCGCAGCCAGAAAAACCAGATGGCTGATGCGGGACCCGGCCAATGACAGCATCAGCAGCAAAATGGAGGCGATAATCACAACCGTGCCGAAATCCGGCTGCAGCAGAATGAGCGCCATCACGACGCCGGTGACCGACAGAGGCACAAGCACCCCCCGGCTGAACTTTTTGAGATGATGCACTTTGCGCGTGAGCAGATGCGCCAGGAAGATCACCATGGCCACCTTTACCAATTCGCTCACCTGAAAGGTGAATACCACCAGATTCAGCCAGCGCGTCGCCCCGCCGCGCTTCACGCCGAGATGCGGCACGAACAGCAAAATCAGCAACACCACGGACACGATGACGCCCGGATAGGCGATTTTTTTCAAATACTCATAGGGAACTTTGATCATGATCGTCATTAGAATGAGCCCCATCGCGACAAAGAAAATGTGTTTCTTGAGAAAATACTGTCCGTCTTTGAATTTCTCGAGCGCGATAATGGAACTTGACGAATAGATCATCACCGTGCCGATGATCACCAGAAAGAGAGTGACCAAAAGCAGGATGATGTCCGGCGTCGTGATGTCTTTTTTATTGATAGCTTCCATTCTAAAGGTCTCCGACGATCTGTTGAAAGACGTCGCCGCGATGTTTGTAGTTGCTGAATTCGTCAAAACTGGCGCAGCCGGGCGATAACAGCACCACATCGCCGGACTGCGCAATGCCGGCCGCAAGCATCACGCCTTCGCGCATCGTCGGCGCCGACACGGCAGCCGGCGCGGCGTCGCCGATCAGAGAAGCGATACGCTCGCGGGCCTCGCCGAAGTACACCACGGCGCGCGCCTGTTTTTTCAGCCGGGGCCGAAGCGTCTGAAAATCTCCGTCCTTGTCGCGGCCGCCCAGAAGCAGGACCACCGGCCGGGAAAAAGTCGCCAGCGCGCGGACGACGGCATCGACATTCGTTCCTTTGGAATCGTCATAGTAGCGAACACCGTTTTTCTCCCCCACGAATTCGATCCGGTGCGGAAGGCCGCGGAAATCGCGAACCGCCGCTTCGATCGTCTCGGGCGCGCAACCGGCAAAGCGGGCGGCCGCGATGGCGGCCATGACGTTTTCCGCATTGTGCAATCCCGGAATCGGAATCATCGAAAGCGGATAGCGTTCTTCGGGAAAGCCCGCAAGACGGCTGACGATCTCCGGGCCCGCCACAAACAGGCCTGAAGACACTTCTCGAGTCGTGCTGAAATAGGCCTGCCGACAGGCGCGATCCGTCACCAGCGCCGTCTGGGCGGGATCGTCGGCGTTTAGAATCGCGAGGTCCGTCTGCTCCATATTTTCAAAAATCCGCGCCTTGACGCGGCGGTATTCGTCAAACGATCCGTGATAGTTGATATGATCGCAGGTGATATTCAAAAGCGCGGCGGCGGATGGACGAAAGGTTTCAATCCACTGCAGCTGAAAGCTGCTGATCTCCGCAACGACGACGTCTTCCTCCTGGGCGCCCGCGGCATACGCAATCAGCGGCGTGCCGATATTGCCGCCGACGAATACCTTTTTCCCCGCCCGGGCCAGGATCTGTCCCAAAAGCGTGGTGGTCGTCGTTTTGCCGTTGGTGCCGGTCACCGCCAGAATCGGGGCGCGGATGTGGCGGAAGGCCAGCTCAATTTCGCCCATGATCGGCACGCCTCTTCGGCAAGCCGCCAAAAGAAGAGGATGATGCGGAGCGATCCCCGGAGACGGAACCACCCGGTCGACGCCGGCAAGGGCGCTTTCATCATAAGCGGCTTCCAGGAGCCAAGCCTTGTCCAAAAGATCGCCGTAGGCCGGCCCCCGGCTTGCAGACGGCTTTTCATCGGTGACTGAAACGCGCGCGCCCCGCGCCCCGAGGAAGGACGCGGTCGCGACGCCCGTTGCGCCCATGCCGATGACCAGAATATGTTGTCCCGCCAGATCCATACCCGCCTCTAACGCAGCTTCAAGGTGGCGATAGCCAAAAGCGCCAGCAGAATGGAAATCACCCAGAAGCGCACAATCACCTTGGGTTCCGCCCAGCCCTTGAGCTCAAAATGGTGATGCAGCGGCGCCATCCGGAAGATCCGTTTGCCGCCGGTCAGCTTGAAATAGCCGACCTGAAAAATGACCGAAAAGGTTTCCAAAACGAAAATGCCGCCCACGATCGCCAGCAGAATTTCCTGTTTGGTGATGACCGCCACGGCGCCCAGCGCGCCGCCCAGCGACAAAGAGCCGACATCGCCCATGAAGATTTCCGCCGGATAGGAGTTAAACCATAAAAATCCCAGCGCCGCGCCGACGAGAGCCCCGCAGAAGACCGCCAGTTCCCCCGTCCCCGGCACATAAGGTATCTGAAGATACTGGGCGACTTTGATATTGCCCGCAAAATAGGCGAAAAAGACATAGGTCGCAAAGCAAATGATGATCGGCCCGGTGGCCAGACCGTCGAGCCCGTCGGTCAGATTCACGGCGTTGGCCGCGCCGACGATAATAAAGACGCTAAGCAAAATATATCCCCATCCCAGATTCGGCAAAACGGTTTTGAAAAACGGGATGGTGACCTGCGTGCTGAAGCCCGGCTTGAAATACAATATCACGCCGACCCCAAGCGCGATGGCGATTTCCGCCGCAAGGCGAACCTTTCCCGGCACCCCCCGGGAGTTTTTGCGGGCCAGCTTGCGATAGTCGTCCAGAAATCCGATCAAACCGAATCCGAGCATCACTAAAAGCACCAGCCACACATAGACGACCGATAGATTCGCCCATAACAGCGTGGCCATCACGACCGCAAAGATGATCATGATGCCTCCCATGGTGGGCGTGCCTTTTTTCACATGATGCGTTTTCGGTCCGTCTTCTCGAATCTGCTGGTCGATTTGCAAGGTCTGCAGCTTGCGGATCAGCCAGCGGCCCAGAATCAGGCAAATCAACAAAGCCGTCACCGAGGCAAAAATCGTCCGAAACGTGATGTAGCGAAACACGTTGAACGAAGAAAAAACGGTGTGCAGCGGAAACAAAAACTCGTAAACCACGCTTAGTCCTCCGTCTCAGGAAACCGGTCCGGTTCCGAAGTGCTCACGGATAACCGCGGCCACCCGATCCATCTTCATGGCGCGCGATCCTTTCACCAAAATCCAGTCGCCTTTTTGCACCCGGCTTGCCAAAAGCCTAAGCGCTTCTTCCTCATGATCAAACACGATGATCTGGTCTTCGCTCATCCCCCCCTCGCGCGCGCCCGCCGCGATGTCGCCGGCAAAGTCACCCCGGAGCAAAACCGCGGTGACGCCGATGGTTGCGACAATTCGCCCGATGCGGCGATGCAGATCCACGGCCGCTTCCCCGAGCTCAAGCATATCCCCCAACACAACGTATGCGCGGTGACCGTCTTTTAAATCCTTGAGCGCCAGCAGTGCTTCTCGAACCGACGCGGGATTGGCGTTGTAGGAATCATCGATCAAATACGCGCCGCAGGCCAGTTCGATCATGTCCATGCGCCCGGCAACCGGCGAAAACGCCGCAAGGCCCGACCGGACGCCCTCGGGATCGACCCCGGCGGCCCACGCCGCCGCAGCCGCCGCCATGGCGTTATAAATGTGATGGATCCCCGTGATTTTCATCTCAACGGTCAGCTCGCTGCCGCCCATCACCAATTCGAAACGGACGCCGCGAACGCCTCTCTTTTGAATATTTTTTGCGCCGACATCCGCATCCGCCCCCATGCCGAAGGTCACTTGCCGGCCCGGCCAGCGTTGCGCGATGACCCGGATGGCCTCATCATCAATGTTCACCACTGCGCAGGCCGACGGCCTGAGATTCATAAACAGCGACCCCTTCTCCTCGCGGACCGCGTCGAGTGAACCGAATCCCGCCAGATGCGCCGGCCCGACGTTTGTAATCAATCCGATGTCCGGATCGGTGATCGCAGTGAGCCTCGCAATTTCACCGGGCGTGTTGGTGCCCATCTCGACAATGGCGAGGTCATGGCCGCCTGAAAGCCGCAGCAGGGTTTTCGGAACACCGATGAGGTTATTGAGATTGCCCTCGGTCTTCAGGACGTTTTTCCCCGCGCTCAAAATCGCCGCCAGCATTTCCTTGGTGGTGGTTTTACCCGACGAGCCGGTCAGCCCGATGACGGTGGGATGAAACTTCATCCGGTGGGCGTGCGCCAGATCGCCCAGCGCGCGAAGCGTATCGGGCACGGCGACAACGGCAATCCCCGGAACGGACGGCGCCAACGCCGCGCGGTCCTCGGCCACGACCAGCGCGCGCGCGCCCTGATCAACGGCCTGCGTCAGAAAATCATGCGCGTCGAAACGGTCTCCTTTTAGGGCCACAAAAAGGTTGCCTTTCTCAATGGCGCGGGTATCCGTCGATACGCCGGATAGTCGATCCTCCCCGCGTCCTGAGACAAGCCTGCCGCCGCAGGCCGAAAGAATTTCATCCACCGAAAAAACCGGCACGCCGGTCGTCATGGTCGTCCCTCCTTGGTTTGCAGCGCCCGGGCGGCCTCCAACCGGTCGTCAAAAGGCACTTTTTGCACGCCCAGAATCTGGTAATCCTCATGACCTTTGCCCGCAATCAGGATAATGTCGCCGGTTTGCGCCGCCTTGACGGCGGCGGCGATCGCCTCCCGACGGTCCGCAATGACCGCATAGCCTCTCTCTCCCCGCCAGGCGGAAAGACGTTCTGCGTCACACCGGGCATACTTTTCAGAATCGATACCGGCTAAGATTTCATCAATAATCGCCAGGGGATCTTCCCGGCGCGGATTGTCTGACGTCACGATCGTCAGATCGCTGAGCCTTACGGCTGTTTCGCCCATCAGCGGCCGTTTGGCCCGGTCCCGATTGCCGCCGCATCCGAAAACGGTGAGGATTTTCTTTTGCTTCAAGCGATCCAGATTGGACAAAACCTGATGAAGCGCATCGGGCTTGTGTGCATAATCGACAAAAACATGGATGCCGGCGGCTGACGGCACTCTTTCCAGGCGGCCCGGCACGCCGTGAAGCGAAGCAATGCCCGAAGCGATGACGGAAGGCTCCACGCCCAACAGGTGGGCGGCGGCCGCCGCCGCCAGGATATTAGATAAATTGAAACGGCCGATCAGCGGCGAATAGATCTGAACGCTTTGCTCTCCCACGCGCAGGGTCGCCGAAATCCCGTCAAGACTGATCGACTCGTCCGTCAGGCGGATCTCATTGTGGACGGACAAACCGTACATCAGCGCGTCTCCGGGCAGATCCGCCCGAAGCTTCCGGCCCCACTCATCATCGGCATTGATGACGGCCCTGGGGGAGCGCCCTTTGCGGCTTTGAGCAAGCACCTCGGTGAACAACCTTTTTTTGGCCCGGAAATAGTCGTCCATGTCTTGATGGTAGTCCAGATGTTCGGGGCTTAAATTGGTGAAGATCCCCAGGTCGAAATCACAATCATCAACTCTTTTGAGATCCAGCGCATGGGAAGACACTTCAGCAATGACATGCGTTATGCCCGCATCGAGCATGTCGCGCAAAATGGCCTGCATGTCGCTTGACTCCGGCGTCGTGTTGGGTGCGGGAAAAGTTTTCCCGGCGTAGCGGTAATTGACCGTGCCCACAACACCCGTGGAAAAGCCGGCTTGGGCCAGGATGGCTTCCAGCAGATAACTGACAGTTGTCTTGCCGCTGGTGCCCGTCACGCCGATCAGCGTCAGCCGGGACGACGGATCCCGAAAAAAATTTTTCGCCAGTCTTCCCAGGGCGCGGCGGCAATCCGGCACGCGGATGGAAACAACCTCATCGGGAAGCGTGACGTCCTTTGAATGAACGATATAGCGTGCTCCCCGCTCCAGGGCCCGGCCGATGAAATCATGGCCGTCATGGACCAGTCCGCGAACGGCCACAAACAGCGACCCGGGCACACAACGGTCCGCCGCAAAACAAATTGCGGACACTTCGCCTTCGGCTTTCCGCCCGGCGATGCGCCCGTCAATTCCGGCCAGCACTGTCTGAACATCCACTTTTTTCGTCATGGCTTCATTTCAAATTCAACTTTGCATACGCGCCGTTGGCCGATCAGCACCCCTTCCGCCGGAGATTGCCGCACGGCCCAGCCGCTGCCGCTGATGTGCAGATCGATATCTCGCTCGACGGCCTTGCGCAGCGCCTCACGAATGGTCAGGCCGACAAAATTGGGCATCAGGGAATCGTCTTCGATATCCTCGTGAACGATGACTTCTTCAGCGGACACAAGGTGGATCCGCTGCGCGGGTTCCTGTTCGAAAACGGGGGTTTTTCGGATGTCGGTCTTGATGCAGTTGAGAATCTGCTCGCCGATATTCCGAAACACCGGGGCGGCGGCCACGCCTCCCCATTTATCGTGCTGGGGTTCATCAAGCATGACGATGATGGCGACGCGCGGATTCTCGGCGGGGAAAAAGCCGACAAACGAGGTGCGCACTTTGTCCGATGAGTACACATTGCGCGAAAAATCGAATTTTTGAGCCGTGCCGGTTTTGCCCGCAACGGACACATTCATAATATGGGCGTTCTTCCCGGTCCCGTCTTCGGCCGAAACCACATCCGTAAGCATACGGCTGACCGTTCCCGCCGTTTCAGGCGACACGACCCGCCGCACGACCTCCGGTGTAAACATTTTCACCGGCCGGTTGTCTTTGTCTGTGAGCCCGCGAACGATGAAGGGTTTCATCAGGACACCGTCGTTGGCAATCGCCGACATCGCGGCGATCATCTGGATAGCCGTCACAGAAATGCCTTGTCCGAAAGCGATGGCGGCCGTGTCGACCTGGGTCCACGACTCCATCGGCCGCATCAGTCCGCCCGCCTCGCCGGGCAGATCCAGGCCTGTTTTCGCGCCGAAGCCGAACTGCCTGATGTAGCGGTAATACTTCTCTTTGCCCAAAACCTGGGCGACCTTTACGGAACCGATGTTGCTCGAGTATTTAATAATCTCATGAATGGTCAGCGTGCCGAATTTTTTTCGGTTCCCCTCGCGAATCAATCGGTCGCCCACCTTGAAAACACCGTCCTCGCAGTAGATCCGGTCCGAGGGCTTGATCGCTTTTTCCTCCAGCGCCGCGGCGACCAAAAAAGGTTTGAAGGTCGATCCCGGATCGAACACGTCGGCAATCGCCCGGTTGCGCCATCGTTCGGCCGTCAACCCGCGCAGGTTATTGGGATTGAATCCCAGCTCATTGGCCATGGCGAGAATCTCCCCGGTTTTGGGATCCATCACGATGGCAACGCCCCCTTTGGCGCCTTTTTCCAGCACCGCCTCTTTCAAATGGGACTCCACCAGAAACTGAATGCGGGAATCAATCGTCAAAATCAGATTCAGGCTTTCATCCCGGCTGGTTTCCGTGTGCTCAACATGCACAAACAGTTTCTTGCCCTTGGCGTCGCGCGCCCAGGTGAGCTTTTCGGGACGGCTTTTCAAATCAGCGTCAAATCTTTTTTCCAGCCCTTCGAGTCCTTCCGCGTCAAATCCCGCAAACCCGATCACATGCGCGGCCAGCTGGCCGCTGGGATAGAAGCGCTTGGGCTCCTTGATCAAAAAAACGCCTTCAATCGCCGCCTGTTCAACGCGCAGCGCCTGCTGGGGAGAGATTCTTCTGGCGATCCAGCAGAAGCTGCGGGGTTCGGCAAGCTTTTGGGCCAGCATCCTGGCGTCGAGGTTTAAAATGGAGGCGATGCGGGCCGCGGCTTTGGCGGGATCGGCAATCCTTGTCGGATCGGCGCAAACGGAATCCGCTAAAACGGAAATGGCAAGCTTTTCGCCGTTACGGTCGAAGATCATGCCCCGCTGGGGATGAAGCTGCAGCGTCGTGACATGCTGGCGCTGGGCCAGCGTCTTGAGTTTTTCTCCGGAGAGCACCTGAAGCTGAAACGCGCGCGACAAAAGCGCGATGAATAAAACCAGAAAAATCGCCAGAAGACTCGCCAGGCGGAACTTCAACCATTTTTTCGGATCTGCGGCCATGGTCATTTCCCCGTCGGCTTTAAAACAATCACTTGTTCCTTGTCCGGATAGACCATCTGCAACTGTTTTCTCGCGATGACCTCAATGCGTTGGGGCGATTTGAGCATCGCATGTTCCAGTTTAAGCTTCTTTTGCTCTTCGACGAGCTTCTCCTTGAGGCTGATCGTTTCGGCGATCCGGTATTCCATCTGCGTCATGCGGATATGCGATCCCACATAAACCAGCGCCACCAGCATCAACGTCACCGCGACCACGATGAACGTGGAATATTTCTGTCCCAGAGGCGCCGAACGTTCGTGGCGCGCGACCTGAAGAACATGCGTTTCCGCCGACGACGCCATAGGTCAGATCCTTTCCGCCACACGCAGACGGGCACTGCGCGACCGGGGGTTTGCAGCCGTCTCCGCATCAGACGGCGTCACGGCTTTTTTCGTCACAATGCGCATGGACGCGACACATCCGCAGACACAACGCGGAAAATCCCTGGGGCAGGTGCATGTCCGGGCAAGATCTCTCAATGTGCTTTTCACCAAACGATCCTCCAGAGAATGAAACGAAATGACACACAGCCTGCCACCCGGCGCAAGCGCCGCGACAGCCGCACGGAGACCTTCTTGCAAGGCGTCGAGCTCGCGGTTGACCGCCATCCGCACCGCCTGAAACGTCCGCGTGGCCGGATGAATTTTCAAACGCCGCATTGAGGCCGGCATAACGGACACAACCAGCGACGCCAATTCGCCGGTTGTGGCGATCGGCGCGCTCTGCCTTTTGCGTTCAATGGCGCGAGCAATCCTTGAGGCCATCTTTTCTTCTCCGTAGACCCGGATCATTTTTTCGAGTTCTTTGCGCCCGCTTTCGTTGACCACTTCATACGCACCGCGTTCGAGTCGCCGGTCCATCCGCATATCCAAGGGCGCATCCATACTGAAGCTGAAACCCCGCGACGCGGTGTTGAGCTGATGGGATGAAACGCCCAGGTCCATCAGCACGCCATCGACCGGCCCCGCTTCAAGCTCGCCCAGAACCCGGGCCAATTCGTTGAAATTCGCCCGGACAAGCGTCTGGCGCGAACCGAATTCCGAAAGGCGGGCGCGAGCCGCCGTAATCGCGTCTTCGTCGCAGTCCAGACCGATGAGCCTGGCTGGAAACTGCTTGAGAATCGCGCGGGCATGGCCGCCTCCCCCCACAGTGGCATCGACATACAGCCCGTCGGGGCGGACCACGAGCCAGCGGATCACTTCGTCAAGCAGAACCGGTTCATGGCCAAAATCTGCGCTCATGGCTAAATCCCAAGATCCGCCATGTGGTCGCTGTATTTGTCGATTTCGCTGCCGACTTTTTGTTGGTCGGCAGCGAGCCGGTCTTTGGACCAGATCTCAATCGACTTGATCATGCCCAAAAGAACAATATCCTTTTCCAGGTGAGCATATTCGCGAAGGGTCGGAGGAATCAGAACCCGGCCCTGACTGTCGAGGTTGCAGTCCACTGCGCCGGACATGAAAAAGCGCTGAAACGCGCGCACTTCCTTGCGTAAAATGGATTGATGGGAGACTTTCTCTTCGATGATCCGCCATTCATCATAGGGGAAAACCATCAAATAGCCGTCCCAATTGGTGATCACCATCCGATTGTCGTATTTTTCCGCGAAGACGTCGCGGAACTTCGACGGAAAAATGACTCTTCCCTTTTCGTCAATAGTATGGTGATATTGGCCTCGGAAAACAGACACTTAAATAGCCCTCCACATTGCTCCACTTTACTCCACTTGGGGCAACTATAGAGAGGGAAAATGCCTTTGTCAAGAAAAAAGTGAAGTTTTTTCAGGGATAAATCTATTAAAATCAATAGGAAAAATGAGAAAACCGATGTCACGTTTTGAGGCGGTTATCCCCCCAAAGCGGATCGGGCGGAAAAAAGCGGAAAGCAACGACTAGCGGATGGCGGTTTGGTTTTGACGGTATTGCCGAACCGCGCGATTGTGCTCTTCCAGCGTTGACGTGAAATAATGCGTGCCGTCTTTACGCGAGACGAAATACAGGTAATCGACGTCTTCCGGATTTAAAACAGCCAAAAAGGAGTCGAGCCCCGGGTTGCCGATCGGCCCGGGCGGCAAGCCTCTGATCCTGTAAGTATTATAGGGAGACTCCCGCCGATAGTGCTTGCGCAGCACCCGCCCGTCGAAATCTTCCAGATCATACACCGTCGTGGGATCGCTCTGCAGCGGCATGCGCTTTTTCAGACGATTGTAGAAAACGGCCGCAATAAGAGGTTTTTCCGCGCTGAAGCCTGTCTCTTTCCCCACCAGCGACGCAAAAGTGACGAATTCGTGCGGGGTCAAGCCCCTCTCTGCGGCCTGATTGATCATGTCCGGGGGAATTTTCTCCCAGAAACGGTCCACCATTTTTCTCATGATCTGGCGCGTGCTCATGGATCGGGTAAAGGTGTAGGTGTCCGGAAAAAGATATCCTTCGACGGAGTCGGCCAAAACCCCCATGGAGTGAAGAAAGGCTTCGTCGTAGGCCAGTTCGAAAAAGACTTTTTCGCTGATGAGTTTGTAGGACGACAGTCTTGCGGCCACGTCCTTAAGATTGAAATCCTCGTGAATGAGCACCCGATAGGATTTGATTTCGCCGCGGACCAATTTGTCGATCAATTGCAACGGGGTGATCGATGTCGTCAATTCATATTCCCCTGAACGGATGGACCGGGAGGCCTGCTTGATTGTCGCCAGGGCGAAAAACAGCGGTTTGTTGGTCACCAGTCCGGCTTTTTCGAGGATTCGGGCCGCTTTGAGAAAACTTGATCCGGTGGGAATATCAACCGTGACCTTGGTGATCCGGTTTGATTCGATCGGAGAATTGGCGTAAATCAACAGCAACGCGACGGCCACGGCGACGGCGGCAACCGGCACGGAAAATAGATAGACCCCTATTTTTACGGCTTTTTTCTTCATGTCCCTCAAGATGTCATTGTGTTGAATCTTTACCTCTGGCCATTGCTTGTGATCTATATCGGCACGAGACTCTTTTTTTTAGGCTTTATCTGCTGCGTCCAGATACGTTTGCAAGATAATGCAGGCCGCAAGCTGGTCGACTTTATCCTTGCGTTTGCGCCAGGACACGCCGGATCGGATCAGGATCTCTTCGGCTTCCTTCGTCGACAGCGTCTCGGACCATTTCACGACGGGCAATGAAAAAGATTGCTCTAAAATCGACGCGAACCGGTTGACTTTCTGGCATTGTATGCCTTCGGACCCGTCAAGCCGAACCGGGTATCCGATGACGATTTTCTCCACCGCGTAGCGTTGAATATGACCGGCCAGGATATCAATATCATGATTTTTGGTTTTACGGATCAGTGTCGGCAAGCCCTGAGCGGTTATCCCCAATTCGTCGCTGATTGCCAGACCGATTCTTCTTTCGCCGTAATCCAGCCCCAAAATGCGCAATTTGAACACCTCGCAACAGGGTTTGAGCTCTAACAAGTTTTGCCTTGAATTTCAATAGAAGTTTCGCCCGATCCCGGACAATAACAGGTTGTGAAAAACGGCGGAGTTTGTTATTCCAAACCCATCATTGAAGAGAATACGGGAATAGGCATGCGGCATTATGTTCTGGGCACGGCCGGTCACGTCGATCACGGCAAAACATCGTTAATCAAGGGACTTACCGGCACGGATACCGACCGCCTCAAGGAAGAAAAGGAAAGAGGCATCACCATCGAGCTGGGTTTTGCCTCGCTTGTGCTGCCGTCGGGTCGGACGCTGGGTATCGTGGATGTGCCGGGTCATGAAAAGTTCGTCCGTCAGATGGTGGCCGGCGCGGCGGGAATCGACCTGGTCATGCTGGTGATCGCCGCCGACGAAGGCGTCATGCCGCAAACGCGGGAACATCTTCAAATCTGCTCGCTTCTGGGCATCCGTCAGGGACTGGTGGCGCTCACCAAAGTCGATCTGGTCGAACCCGACTGGCTCGATATGGTCCGCGCCGACATTGCCGACTATCTGGAAGGCACCTTCCTGCAGGATGCGCCCATTGTTCCGGTTTCGGCCGTGAAGGAAACGGGATTCGGAGAACTTCTGGCCGCCGTCGACGCAACCGCTGAAAAAATTGATGAGAAATCCGACGACGGCATCTTCAGGCTCCCTGTGGACCGCGTCTTTACCATGAAGGGGTTCGGCACCGTGGTCACAGGCACCCTGATTTCCGACCGGATTCGAACCGGCGAGGATGTGGTGGTCCTGCCTGCCGGCATCGAAGCGCGCATCCGCGGCCTTCAGGTGCACAATTCGACGGTGGAGGAAGCCTTCTCCGGTCAGCGAACCGCCATTAATCTCCAGGGTGTTGAAAAAGCGGTTCTCCATCGGGGCAACGTGCTGGTCCGACCGCAGACCGTCCGCCCGACCCGCCGAATGGACGTTTTTTTTCAATACCTTCCTTCCAACACGCGTAAACTTAAAAATCGGGCACTGGTGCGCTTGCATACCGGAACGATCGAAATTATGACGCGCATTCTTCTGCTTGACGCAGATGAAATCGCGCCGGGCGGTGTTGCCTTCGCCCAGCTGCTTCTGACCGACGACGATGTGGTTGTGGGGGCCGATCATTTCGTATTGCGCAGTTACTCGCCGGTCACCACGATCGGCGGCGGTCAAATTCTCGATCCGTCAGCCGGCAAACACAAAGGGCAGCAAAAAAAAGTCTTGCAGGACCTGGGCATCCTGAAAGACGGATCGATTTCTGAAAAAATCTCCGTCATCCTGGAACGCTCCGGAGCGGACGGCGCGAGCAATCGGATGCTGGCCTTTCGCCTGGGCGTCCATGTCAAGAAAATCCGAGAAACGCTTGAAAAGCTCTACGCCTCCCGCGAGGCGATCCTGCTTTCCGGCGATGAGGCGATAAGTCTGTCGGCCTCCGTGTATGCCGGACTGGAAAAGATGATCCATTCCAAACTGGCGGATTATCATCGGAAAAATCCTCTGAAAACGGGATTGTCCAAAGAAGAGCTCAAAGCGGCGCTGCCGCCGTCCGTGTCGTCAAAACTATTCAACATGTTGCTGACCGGCCAGCAGAAACGGAACATTCTGACAGTTGACCGCGACTCGGTGCGTCTGGCCGAGCATACCATTGAACTGGCAGGCGATGACGACGCCCTCCGGCAGTCGCTTCTTTCCACGTATGCCCAGGCGGGACTCGCGCCTCCCTCCTTAAGCGAAGTGATCGCCGGGCACAAGGATCAGAAAGGCAAGGCGCAAACCATCGTCAAGCTCTTGATTGCGGATGGGCAACTCATCAAAATCAATGAAGAGCTGGTCTTTTCGCGACAAGCGATGGATAAGCTGCGCGACGACTACCAGGCACAGCTGCTCCGGGATGGGACAGCGACGCCGGCATCGTTTAAAGAGCTGACGGGCCTGTCGCGCAAGTATATCATTCCGCTTATGGAATATTTTGATTTCAGTAAACTGACCGTTCGGGTGGGGGATCACCGCGTCCTGCGCGAAAAGCGCTAGACGGGATTTTCCGACAAACCCGAACAGAAAGGATCTTTTTTTGAAGAACAAAGAAACGTATCTCAAAGACATCCGGTCCGGCGACAAGATTGCCTCGTCGTTTCTCGTTGCGGAAAAAAGTCTGGCCCATTCGCAAAAAGGCCTGCCCTATCTCAACGTCCGTCTCAAGGACAAAACCGGCGAAGTCGACGGCAAAGTCTGGGACAATGCCCACGCGCTGGATGCCGTTTTTAAAAAAGGCGATATCATTTTTATCGAAGGCCGCACGCAAACCTTCCGCAATTCGCTGCAGGTGTCTATTTTGACCGCCAGGACGCTTACTGCCGAAGAGTTTAACCCGTCCGATTATCTGCCGGTGAGCAATCTCGATGTCGACGCGATGTTCAACGAGATGATGGCGTATGTGGAAACGATGGACTCCGCCTGGCTTAAAACACTTCTGCACGCTTTTTTTTCCAATGCGGAAACAGCCGATCGTTTCAAACGGGCGCCCGCGGCCAAAGGCTTTCATCATATTTATCTGGGCGGACTGCTGGAACACACCCTGTCCGTGGTGAAGCTCCTGGATCAAGCGGCGGCCCACTATCCCAAACTGAATCGCGACCTGCTTCTGGCCGGAGGCGTGCTGCACGACATCGGCAAAATCGATGAATTTTCCTATGACAGCATCATTGAATACAGCGATGAAGGCCGGATGATCGGCCATCTGGTC
This sequence comes from Syntrophaceae bacterium, assembly GCA_018436925.1. Taxonomy (GTDB): domain Bacteria; phylum Desulfobacterota; class Syntrophia; order Syntrophales; family Smithellaceae; genus UBA8904. The sequence continues at coordinate 110,954 of JAHDKI010000008.1, read as the reverse complement.
ATGGGCGTGGAGATGATCGATAAAAAAATCAGCGGCATTGACGGTTTTCCGCCCCGGTTGGCCCTGGAGCTGCGCCATATTATTTTAAGCCATCACGGCGAGTTCGAGTTCGGCTCGCCGAAACGACCCAAAACAAAAGAAGCGCTGGTCGTCCATTTCATGGACGACCTCGATGCCAAGCTCAACGCCTTCGATCTCATCGTAGAAGCCGACGCGGCCAACACCGACTCGGAATGGACGCCTTACAACCGGTTTTTTGAACGCTATCTTTTCAAAGGAAAGTAGACGGCGGCGGACCGTCGAGCATATCGCGGACGATCCGGGACAGCTCCGCCATGGAAAAAGGTTTTTGCATGAACCGGATGTTGCCGCCGCGGTTGAGAACCGTCTGCGCCTGACCGTCAAGACTGTAGCCGGAGGCCAGGACAATGCCGACGTCCGGATCCATCAGCCGGATGCCGTCAATGGCGGCGGCGCCCCCCAGGCCCGGCATGACCATATCCATAATCACCAGATCAATATTCCGTTCCTTCTCCCGATAGACGGTCAATGCCTCCTCGCCCGATGCTGCCGTCATAACCCGATACCCCAGCCCTTTGAGCATATCGACGACCACCTCCCGGATTGTCTGCTCGTCATCGACGATCAAGACCGTTTCGCGTCCGGATACGGCCTCGCTTTCGGGTTGATCCTTCGACTCAGCTTGCTTCGTGATCGCGGGAAGGAAAGCATGAAACGTCGCACCGCAGCCGAGTTCGCTTTCCACGGTGATCATGCCCCGATGCCCCCGGATAATGCCGTAAACGGACGCCAATCCTAGACCGGTCCCCCGGTGAACGCCCATTTGCCGGGTTGTGAAAAAAGGCTCGAACAGGCGTTCTCGGGTTGTTTCGTCCATCCCGACGCCCGTGTCGGCAACGCTGATCTTGACATAATCGCCCGGCGGAATATCGAAGCCCTTGACATCCGGCGCTGAGAGCGCCACATCGGCCGTGGTCAGCGTGATCTCTCCTCCGCCCGGCATCGCCTGCCAGGCATTGACCAACAAATTCAAAAAAACCTGCTCCATCTGTCCGGGATCCGCCTGCACGGTTTTAAGGCCCCGGGAAAACCGTTGATGAATGACCACTTCCTTCTTCGTGCGCCCGAACAGATCGGCCAGGCGCGCCAGCATCTCGTTGAGGTCGACCGGCTGAGCTTCATAGCGCCCGCCGCGGGCATAGCCTAAAAGCTGACGGGTGAGAGCCGCCCCGCTTTTCACATGAGACTCAATCGCTTTGAGCTGTGCGTGATGCGGATGGCCGGCAGGCGTATTGATCAGCATCAGTGAGGCGTAGCCCTGAATGCCCATGAGCAGATTGTTGAAATCGTGGGCCACGCCGCCGGCCAGCGTGCCGATCGCCTCCATTTTCTGCGCCTGCCCCAACTGTTTGGACAGGCGTTCCTGTTCTTTCTCCATGCGCCGGCGCTGCGTCATGTCGCGGGCGACATTGCGGAATCCCCTCGGCCGCCCGTCGGCATCCCGGATAAGCGAAACAATGGATTCGACCGCCTTCGTGCCGCCGTCGCGGCAGCGCAGACTGACCGTATAGACTTTTGCAGGATTGCCGGTCCGGTAGATTTCATTGAATACGTTGAACACCATGCGGACTTCCTGCATGGAGGTATAGCGTTCGCGATGCCGCAGCTGCATGTATTCTCTGCGGGTGTAGCCCAACATCCGGTGCGCGGCCTCGTTGCAGAAAACACAGCGCCCGCGGAGGTCGAATTCCGCGCACGCGTCTTCGACGCTTTCCATAAAATCGCGGTACCTGGCGAGCTCCCGCTCCATTTTCTTGCGTTCGGTTACGTCGCGGCCCGTTCCGCGGAATCCGGTGGGACGCCCGTCGGCGTTTCGAATCAGCGTCACCGATACTTCAACCTCGCGCACGGCGCCGTCGGCGCGGCGTATCCGGTGTTCAAAAAGTTTCATGGGAAGATCGCCGGCCAGAATATCCCTGTAGATTGCGAATACCCGCCGGGCGTCGTCGGAATCGACGTGGCGGTCGACCGGCGGCAGCCGCATCAAGTCTTCGCTGGAATAGCCGAAGATGGTTGCCATCGCTTCGTTGCAGAAAATCAGGCGCCCTTCCAGATCGAATTCAAAACATGCATCGTTGATGTTTTCGACAAATGACCGGTAACGCTCTCCGCCCGCCGCAAACGCTTCTTCAAGAGAGGCTATTCGGCCTCGGAGATCCAATATTTCCCGCCGCTGAGTCTTCTGCCCGCCGTCGTCTTCCATAAGTTTGATCTTTCCCGCCCGGGTAGGATTACCGCCAAACGGGCCAGACCTTAATGCATTTTGACCGGCCAGTCAATTCTTCTTCTATGCAGCTAAAAAAAACAGGCTTCCGTTCCCGGAAGCCTGTTTTCCTGAAAATGATCCCGTGGAGAATGATTATTATTTCAGCCCTGAGAGCGTCGCCTCGAGATGTTTTTGGGCCGCGCCGGGCGGGCGAACCGCGCGGGGCGCCGCAAAGGCATCCTTTTCGTTGAGCTCGGCCATCACGGATCGGAACGCCGGATCAAAAGAAAACCGTCGAACATGTTTATTGAAGTCGGTCTGAGCGCCGAGCTTGGCCACCACGTCCGCGACCTCTTTGGTAATGACAATACCATTTTCAGGATTGCCGTCCTGATCAAGCGACTGAAGAAAGACACAGACATTGACCACCCGTTGATCCGAGGCGTCCTTGGCATCGGCAAACAGATCCAAAGGCGTGATGACCTTCTTGCCCTGGGTTGATCCCAAAACCAGACCGCCGACCGAAAAGGTCACGGCCTCACCGGACTTGTAGCGGAACATCCCGTCGGCTTTGGTCACCCCTTCCAGCGTTGGCGTTTTATACGTCAATCCACCGACCGGTCCGTCCAGAAAGACGCCTTTCTCGACGCCGCTTATTTTGTCCCCCAGCGTGGCGCAGCCGGACAGCACTGCCAAAAGCAGAAGTGAAAAAGCGACGCACTTCAACTTAAAAATCCTTGTGCCGATTCTCGTCATGGTCTCGTGTCCTCCCTTCCGTTATGTTAGAATTGAATTGCTAAACCTTTTCCTTCCGAATCCGGACGGCTTCCCCCATAATGGAAAAACCGCTATTGACCTGCTTCAGGCGATCATGGAACGTTCAGGAAACGCCGACGGGAATTTCAGCCTCTGAGGTCATCCGATCCTGGGGACCGGACCGGCAATCCCGTTTCGCGTCGTGTTGCGTTCGATTCAAAGCGTCGACCCCGGCGGCCAACGCATGGACAAAAAGGAATGCCCGTAAATGTCCGACGGGCGTCATTGTAAAGAGACCGGCAAAGCCCAGATAGTTGATCATGAAAGGCGCTCCCTGACTGAGTTCTCCGAAAACCGGCTTGAATCTTTTTAGACCCGTATTCTTTTGTGCCTTGCCGTCGGCATTTAAGGTTTTCGTTGAAAACGATCTTCGCTGAAACGAAAAACATCAAGGATTTTCCATACCAATGGCTCGTTAAATAATATAGACGAAGAAATTTGTCAATGTCTAAAGCCGCCGGGGGAAACTCCTTTAAACAGTGGCGTAAACCGCTCCTTCCGAACAAAAAAGCCCGCGCCGGAAGCGACGCGGGCCTTTTCTCATCTAATCATATTGGAGTGTTTAAGGCGGGTCCAGCGGCCAGCAAGTGCCCGGATTTTCCCAGCATACGCAATGGTGAGCGGCAACAAAAACAGCGGCATTGACATCGGAATCCCCGTCCGGATGGAGGTTTCTGATGTTCAATCCGTCGTAAGGCGTCCAGCCGCCGCCCGGTGCGCCGTTTTTGGCAAAGTTCGTCCAGTAGCCGATCATCCGGTTGGATAAGTTGACCTGACCGGGCGTGGCGTCGGCGTGCTCCTGCACATGGCCAAAGATGTATTGGATTTCAAAGGAGTGAGACGCGCCGAAACCCCAGTTGCCTAAATTAAAAAAAGCGGAAAGGAAGCTTAAACCGCCGTAAGTGGGGTTGATCGGCGCATCGGCGTCGGTAAACCAATACGCATAAACGTCATTGCCCGCATAGTTAAGCTGTGCCCACTGCAGGAAGTTATTGCAGGTGAACGTCGCGTCCGTAAAGACCATGCTGTGACCGTTGCGAAATCTGTTTGCGTTGCCTCCATACTCAGCTGCCGCCCAATCGGCATAGTCTGCGGCCGTCTGATTCCGGTCATAGACACGAGGATCGGTCGCCAGCAATGTTGCGACCCCATCCTCAAGGTTGTCGAGGTTCTCAAAATCCTCGTAATCAGGCATAAAAAGCGCCGTAAAGAGCGAACCTTCATTAAGATTGCTGCCGATCATCACCGGCACATCGGCGACGTCGCCGTCGGTAAGCGCCTGATTGATGGATTTCGGCAAAAAAGTCCCTGTGGCATAAACCGGCGTAATCCAGGACCAAGCAAGAGCGGCATCCTGCGCGGCCATCACCTGCTCGACGGTCAGGCCGCGCAGACAGGCGCGGATTTCCGCTGCGTCATTCGTTCCTCCGCAGGGACCGGCGCTGGGCGTTCCAAGCACATTTGCAAAAGGCAGGCCCAGACCAAAATACCCGACTGTTGCCAGATCGGTTTGCGTCGGGCTGTAGGAACCGCTCTGCACAATCGCCTTGTGGAAGAGGCCCTCGTTTCTGAACGACGACACCATCAGAGACAGGACACTGTGCCCTCCGGCTGATTCGCCGAAGATCGTCACATTTTGAGGATCTCCGCCGAAATCTGCAATATATTCCCGAACCCATTCGAGTGCCTTCACCTGGTCCTTCAGACCGAAGTTACCGGTGGGATCTTCGAGCGCCGGGTGCGGCAGGAATCCAAACGCGTTGAGACGGTAATTGATCGTCACGACAACAACCCCTTCATTGACCAAGGCCGGCACATCGTAGCCGGGAACCGAACCTGCGCCCTGAATCAAGGCGCCGCCGTGAATCCAGAACATCACGGGTAGATTGTCACCGGCTTGAGTTCCCCTGGGGAAAAACACATTCAGGAAAAGGCAATCCTCGCTGCCCGTTCCGTCATCCTGAATGCAGATATTCCCAAAACTTTGGGCGTTAATATCGCCTGCGAGTTCGACCATTTCCGACGGCGCGAATCTCAGTGCCTCGGCATACCTGATCCCACGGCAAGCGATAATGTCCCCGTCTCGCGCACAGGTCAGTTCCGCATCCCCTGCTTCGACAGTCGCTGTTTCTGACGGAAAATAAAAAACCCCATCACCTCCGCCGCTGCTGCATCCCACGACGGCCAAAAAGCTCAAAATCAATGCAAATGACAATGAAAAACCAGAAATCCGATGAATCCATAAATGAAACGTTTTACCCATTTTCCCTGTTCCTCCTTCGTTGCATATGATGTCGATAAACGTACATAATCCAAAATGAACTCGCATCCTCTTTGGGTATAAAAAGCTCAAGCGACACTCTTTACAGAATGTGTGCCAGTAAACAACGCCGCCACAGGAAATAATCACACAATAATTATCAGATGATGAGGGAAACTTTCGGTCATTTTCGAGACGATAATGTGACATGCCACACTGTGACACCTCAAAAAAATGTGACATGTCACGCTCTTTCGATAATCTAATGATCTTTTGAAATTCTGCGGTAAATCGTGCGGCGGTTGACCCCCAGAAGTCGGGCGGCCCGGGTCTTGTTGCCTCCGGAGCGCTCCAGGGCATCCAGAATGTCTTGTTGATCGCGGCGGAAAATCTTTTTTGACACATCCGCCGGTTCACCGCTTCCGCCTTCAATCGCGCTCGCACGGATGGCCTCGGGCAGATGCTCTATGGTAATCACTTGGCCCCGGCACAAAATGAACGCGTGCTCGATGGCATGCTCGAGCTCGCGAACATTGCCCGGCCAGGCGTAGTGCATGAAACGCTGCATGACCTCCCTGGAAATCCCTTCGATCGTCTTTTTGAATTGCACATTGAAGACGGAAATAAAGTGATCGGCCAAAACCGGAATGTCTTCCAGGCGTTCGCGCAAAGGCGGCAGAGACACTTCCACCACCATGAGGCGGTAAAAGAGGTCTTCGCGGAATTCGCCTCTCTTCACTTTTGCCTTGAGATCCTTATTGGTGCTGGCAATGACGCGGACATCCGCCCGTCGGGGCGAAGATTCTCCCACCCGCTCAAAGGTTTTTTCCTGCAAAACGCGCAGAAGTTTTAACTGAATCAAAGGCGAGATGTCGCCGATTTCGTCCAGAAGAATCGTGCCGCCTTCGGCCGCCTCGAATCGCCCCTGTTTGTCCTTCACCGCGCCGGTAAAGGCCCCGCGCACATGGCCGAATAGTTCGCTTTCCAGAAGGCTTTCCGCCAGCGCCGAGCAGTTGACCGACACGAAAGGGCGAAAGGCGCGTTTCCCGCCGTAGTGCAAGGCGCGGGCCACCAGCTCTTTGCCGGTTCCCGACTCGCCGGTCACCAAAACCGTGGTCTCGAGATTGGACAAATCCTCCAGCAGGCGATAGACATTCTGCATCTTTTCGCTGTGACCGATCAGGTTTTGAAATTTGTGCCGCTGGCGGAGTTCCCGCTCCAAATCATTAAGCAGCGTGATGTCCCGGACGACCAACACGGCGCCGGTAAAATTTCCGTCGTTGTCCAGAAGCGGCGAGCTGTTGACGGAAACCAGTTGCTGGCTTCGTTTAAGATGTCCGCATTCGATGCGGTACTCGGCGATGGTCATTTTCTGATTGAGGGTCTGGCGCAAGACCTCCGCGCAGGTGCCGTTGCATTGCGCCAGACAGTCAGCAAAAGAACGGCCGACGATGCCGCCCACCTCCATGCCGCAGATGGTTTGGGCCGACGAGTTGGCTCCAATGACGTTTAATTTCAGATCGACGGTGATGATCGCGTCCTTGACGCTGCGGTAAACGGCCTCGAGCAGGCGCTGATGCTCGTTGAGCTTGCGCTGGGTTTCCTCCCGGTCGGTGACGTCCCTCTGCACGATTCGGAACCCGACGGCTTCCCCGTCCCGGATAATGAGCGAAACCGAATCCTCAACCACGCGCTGCGCTCCGTCTTTGCGCACAATAGCGTGCACAAACCGGCCGGGAACGCGGGTCTTGTAGATTTGATTGTACGCCCGCCGCAAAAACCGCGCGCTTTCTTCGTCCGTGTAGGATTTATAACTGGACCCGATGATTTCTTCGCGGGAATACCCCCAGATCCGGCAGCCTGCATCGTTGATAAACGTCAGATTGCCGAAAAGATCGGTCTCGCCGACGCCGTCTTGAATCTCATTGAGCAGCGATTCGTAATTATTGAGCGACTCCAAGGCGGATTTTAAGCTATCCATGCTTGCCTCCGATAAAACAAAATACGCTTCCGTAAGCACGAGTCCATCTCGCGTGAATTATCTAAGAGCCTCCTTCGGATCTGTCAACATAAAAAAATGGCCCCGCGCCGGACTCCTGAGGCCTCGCTCTCAAAACATTTTTCCCCCGAACCGATCGCAATGCACCATCTCGGACAGGGTTTTGCGCGGCGGGCCCGCTTTCGGTTCAACGGCCGGATACCCGATGGGAATGACGGCCGCCACCTCATAGCCCTCGGGCAAACCGATCAGTTTTTTGCAGGCATCGTGGTCCATCAGACCGACAACCACCGTCCCCAGTCCCAGCTCGTGCGCTTTGAGGCACAGCGTTTGGGTGGCGATCCCCAAATCGAACATAAACCAGCAGTCGTATTTGGTGACAGTCTTCCCGTCATAACAGCCCGATACGCCGGTTTTGCCGCAGACCACGATCAGCGCCGAAGCCGACTGAGAACATTTCGTCGCGGGATTTTTCTCCGAGTAGGTGCCGGCAATCTGCGAAATGAGCGCGCGATCCCGCGCCACGACGAACTCCCAGGCCTGGGTATTGGCCCACGACGGCGAATGGCGCACGGCTTCGAAGATTTCCCGAAGCGCCTCATCGCTCACCGGTTTGTCTGAAAACCTGCGGATACTGCGTCTTTGCAAAATGGCTTCTTGAAGTTCCATATCTTAACCCTCCTTTAAAATAATCTAGTTATCGCAGGCCGGCTCTTCGGTCTGCGTCCTCAAACGCCCCCGGGCCGTTTCCCGCTCAAATATCGCCTGCGCCTGAGCCGCCATCGCACCGACCGACTGACCGTCGTCGCCCTGCGCCGTTTTGAAGCGGCCCAGATAGTCCATCGCAATCGTGCGGGGTTCAAAGACGTTGAATGTAAAAGCGCCGGGACGAAAAAGCCCGTCGGTGTTGCGGATCATCAGCAGATGGACATCCTGATTGCAGTAGCGCGCGATGCTGAAAACGCCGCGGTTGAAGTCCCCCACCCGCCCGTCGCGGCTGCGCGTCCCTTCGGGAAACACAAACAGGTTGCCGCCCGCGGCCAAATGGGCCTTGATGGATTCGAGATTGGCAATCATCGCCGCGCCCGTCATCTCGTCGGGCGACGAGGGAATGTAGCCGGCTTTCTTTAAAAACCAGCCGAAAATGGGCACGCGGAAAAAGGTGCTCTTCACAATCGTCGTCTGCCGGGCATACAAAGACACCAAAAGAATCGGATCCAGATAAGACACATGATTGCAAACCAAAATCGAGGCGCGAAGCGACCGGATTTCCGGCGCGATGTCAAAATCCGTGCGCGGAATAAAAATCCGGACCAGACCAAAGAAGTTCCGCAGATGCAGATGGTTGAGTTTTTGAAAGGCGGCCGCGGCCGACCGGTTCGCCACAACGTAGGGAAGAAAAAAAACCGGCAGCAGGACCAAATAGCCGAAGAGGAAATAGGCCCATAAAAGCAACGTCACGCCGAAAGCGCAGGCGTGTTTGAGATATCGCAGCCCGCCGCCTTCCATCGTCAGGATAATTTCCGGAGAATCAGGCTGGTGTTGACGCCGCCGAAGGCGAAGTTTTGCACGGCGGCCGTCGACACCGAAGCGTCTATGAGCCGGCGCGCATGATTGACGATGGCGCAGCGTTCGTCCACGTCGTCCAGGTGCAGCGTCGGCGCAATAAACCCGTCTTGCATCATGTAAAGCGACATGACCGTTTCGATCGCCCCGCAGGCGGCCATGGTATGCCCCATGTAGCTTTTAAGAGCGACGACCGGCACCTCCGGCCCGAACACGGCCGCCATGGCCTGCGCCTCGATGATGTCGCCCATCTTCGTGGCGGTGGCGTGCGCGCTGACCAGATCCAGTTCAGAGGCGGATATTTTCGCGTTTTCCAAAGCCAGCTCAAGCGTTTTGGTGATGCCTTCAAGATTCGGCAAAATCAGATCGCCGCCGTTGCAGTTGCAGGCAAACCCGATCACTTCGCCCAAAATCGGCGCGCCGCGTCTTTTGGCGAATTCGTAATCCTCCAGCATTACCGCGCCCGCGCCTTCGGCCACCACCAATCCGTCGCGCGCCTTGTCAAACGGACGCGGCGTGCACTCGGGCCGGTCGTTGAACGCCGTCGAGCAGGCCAGCAGATTGTCGAAAACGGCCACGGTGATGGTATCGTATTCATCCGCGCCGCCGCAGAGCATGGCGTCTTGCAGACCATATTTGACGGCTTCGTACCCGTAGCCGATCGACTGGCTGGCCGTTGTGCAGGCGGTGCCGGATGAAATGACCCGGCCGGTGATGCCGAACATCTTGGTGATGTTCACCGCAGTCGTATGCACCATGGATTTAAGATAATCGACGGCGCCGATGCTCTGGTACGATGCTTTGTCCTTGGCTTCAAAAAAGATTTTATAGATATCGCGCTGCACGGTGGGCGACCCGTGGATGGACCCGAAGGCCACACCCAGACGTCCCGAGGTGATGAAAGCCTCGTCGAGTCCCGATTGCTGCAGAACATCTTTGGCCACCTGACAGGCATAATAGGCCACCGGCCCCATGGTCTTGCGATGCGCCCGCTTGAAATCGTATTCCATCGGATAGTCTACCGTGCCGTAAACACGGGAATGGATGAAGCGGCTGATGAGCTCGTCTTCGCGCAACGGACGAACGCCCGACTTTCCGGTTTTCAGACTCTCGACGATCCGGTCTTTGCCGTAGCCGATGGGTGAAATGGCCGATGCGGCGGTAATGACGACTCTGCGCTCCATCCTCTCAGCCCTTCTGCCCGATGAGATTCCGCACTCGCGCCAGATGCTCGATATAGTCGCACACCTGTCTGAGCGTCCGGATATCCATCGCCTGTTTTTTTTCGTCCTGCGACAGTTCGGATCCCAGAAACTTTTCAATTTCCAAAAGCAGCTCGATGGCATCGATGCTGTCGAATTCGTAGGCTTCCCGAAGATTCGCGTCCATGTCGGGATTGTCGACTTCAAATTCCCGCAGAAAAATCTCCAGAACCTGCTTTTCAATATCGTCGCGTGTCATCAATGATTTGCCTCTCTTTTGAAATTCCCCCGCGTGTTATTCCAATGCGGCGTTCCCGAAACGGCGCACGGGGCGGAAATCTAGCATAAATCACCGGCATCGGCAAGCTTGCGCAGCCGATTTACGAAAAGGCGCAAAACGCTTCCCGAAAGCGTTTTTCACCCATCATCTGCCGCGCCGCGTTAAACGATCCCAAAAGGCAACCCAGCACACCGGGGGCCAGCGCATTTTGCCCCGCCAGACAAAGCCCTTCCACGGGCAGATTTTTTAATGACGCCACTTTAAGCAGCTGGCCGGATGAGCGCAGGACGCCGTAGCAGGACCCCTCCGGACAGTTCATCCAGTCGCGCAGTGAAAGCGGCGTAAAAATGTCGAGCAGCTCGACGCGGCCGAGATCGCCGAAAACCTCGGACGCCCGTTTTAAAAGATCGTCGCCTTTTGCGGCTTTCGCGGCTTCATAATCCCTGCCCCGATGCCCCGACCGTGTATGCTCCCACTGTTGCCAGTCGCTGTAGTGCGATCGGGTGATGATCGACAGCAGGTTGCCGCCCGATTCGTCGCCGTGCCGGATCTGATAGAAAACGCCGTCTAAAATTCGTCCGGCCCGGTCGCTATGGAGTCGATAAAGATTGTGATCCATTTCAGGGTGGCGCGCCGCATCCACGCGCGCCTGACAAACAATCACCCCTTCCGTTTCGGCAAGCGTCGCAATGCGCTCTTGCATCGAAGGCCGCAGCGCATCCTTGTCCAGAAGCTCCAGGACAACCTTCGGGTGAACTGCGGCGACCACGCCGTCGGCGGGCAGAATCTCGCCCGAGTCCAGTTGCACGCCGGTTGCCCGCCGATCTCGCAGATGGATCTTTGCGGCCTGACGGCCGCACAAAAGTGTGCCGCCCAAAGCCGTAAAGCGCCCGGCAAAAGCATCCGCCAGACCCGCTCCGCTGACTTTCGGACGCCAGGCGGAAAACAGGTAACCGGCCAACACCATGTTGTGCAGGATAACCGGGCAGTCGTCGAACTCCACGCCGATGAGCTGACAGGGCACGGCCAAGACCGCACGCAGGCCGGGCGAAACTTGAAGTTCAGCCAGACATTCCCCCATCGAGCGGAAATCATTCATGTTCGCAAACGGATCGCCGCCGTTCATCATGAACAGAGGATCGCGCATTCCCTCGGCAATGCGCCGCAGCGTTTTCATCAGCAAAACAATCGCGTCAAGGTCGTCGGGAAAGGCCGCTTTCAGACGGTCTTCATACGCATCGATCCCGACGGGGAGATCAAAAGAAAAATCGTCAAACGCGTAGCGGTCCGTGACGCCGTGGCCGCCCATCCTGTAAAAGAGGTCTTCCACCGGCAGGCCGAGAAACGAAAACAGTCTGCCCAGCGGTTCAGCGGGCCCCAACGCGCCCACATAATGAACCCCCACGGAGCACTCGATGCCGCGGCGTCGGTAGGAACGCATGAGCCCGCCCGGAAGCGGATTCTTCTCAATGATCGTCACCCGGTAATCCAGAAGCGAAAGTAAAATGCCGGCGGATAGACCGCCCACCCCCGCGCCGATAATGACCACCCGGTTGCCCTCAATGGGGTTTCTCATATCCGGTTTTTCCTTTATTTCGTCGCCGCCCCGGAAACCGTTTCCGCCTCCAGAAGCGTCATGATCAATCGGTAACGAACCCGCTCATATGCCTGAAGATCGATTTGGGCAAAACGCTCCCCGCGATCGCCGCGAATCGTCACCTCCCGCTTGAGGGCCATCCCCGGCGAATACCGGCGAATTCGATAAACGCCGTCTTCCACTTCCGACACATCGGTAAAGCCTTCTTTCGGCGCTGCGTAACGACAGACCCGGCAGCCGGCTTCATCCAGGCCTTGATGGCGATGCACCGGCTGCGGGGCGAAGAAAATCAGTTCAATATCACTCATCATGCCGCGGGCGAAATCATGCTGATCAAACGGCGGCAACGCCCGCTTGACGGCGATTTCGCCGTTTTTGGAATCGGCTTCAAACAGACTGAGCCCCTCCGTGCCGACAATAGCCACCGACATGGCGCGTTCGGCCGGATCGGCCAGCGTCACACCGATGACCGACGACACGCGACCCGCCACGCGCGCTTCAATGGCGTGAATCAGACGGGTTTTTTCCGTGAGAAAAGGCGCCGGACAATCAAACGCCCCCCCGGCCGGATCCAGCTTCGGCAGCGACGCGCACGACAGGCACATGAAAACGGCGACGATCACGACAAGCGGTTTCATTGAACATCCTGAAACAATCCGGCGGGAAGCTCCGCGTTGACGCGGACATTTTTAAATTCAATCACCGTTTCAGCGTCGGCGCTTTCAACAAGCCTCACCGAACGAATGGTGGCGTCGCGGCGCGACAAAACAATCTCGATTTGCTTCATCATGCGTCCGAGACTCTCCGTCGCGGGCGTCAGAATCACGAAAGTCTGATCCTGTTTGCGGTGTATCGACGCGGTAAAAGAAGGATTGTCCTCAAACCGGCCCTGCATCCAGCCTGACACTTCACCCAACACAATCGACATGGCTTTCACGCCGCCCGAGGTATCCTCCACCATCTTCCCGCCCGCTGCAAGAAAGCGGCGGGTTTCGCCACGGTGAGATAGAACCACGCTTTGAAGCGGCCGGAGGTATTCCCAGCGGACTGAATCCGGCGCGGCATAGGCAAAACGGCCTTCCGACACGAGGGGCTTGGAAAGAATTTTCATAAGCTTTTTTTGCGTGAAATCCGCCTGGATCGACTCGATGGCCGCCGCATTTTGCCGCAGCTCGGCAAAGTGATCGGAAGCCGCTGCCGACGCGGCCGACAAAATCATGATCAAGAACAGCGCTGCGCGCGACGCGAGGCGGAACCGTCCCGTGTTGTTTGTTGCGGACATCAGCATACTCCGCCGTTGACGACGATGACCTGACCGGTAATGTAGGACGCATCGTCGGAACACAGAAAACGAATGACGCGGGCGACCTCTTCAGGTTTTCCGACCCTGGCCATGGGAATCATCTTTTTCATGTCCTCAAGCGGGATGGCGCTGGTCATATCCGTTTCGATGATGCCGGGGGCGACAACGTTCACCCGGATGCCGATGCGCGCCACTTCAGCCGCCAGAGAGCGCGACGCCGCGTTGAGCCCCGCCTTGGCCGCCGAGTAATTGGCCTGGCCGCGATTGGGCATCATGGATGAAATGGATGAAACCGACACGATCGATCCGCGCTTGCGTCGGACCATTTCCCGCAATACGGGCTTGGTCATATTATAAAACCCGTTGAGCGTCGTGTTCAAAACCGAGCCCCACTCTTCCTCGCCCATCATCAAAAAAAGACCGTCGGCCGTGATCCCGGCATTATTGACGAGCACATCAATCCGCTTGTGCTTTTCCATGACGGTTTTCACCGCCTGCGCCGCGGCTTCATTATCCGTCACGTTGAATTTCAGAATCGTCCCCGTCGAGCCCGCCTGCTCCACTTGCTTGAGGGTCTCGGCCGCCGCCGCTTCGCTGGCGTTATAGTTAATCACTACATGGTATCCGGTTTTCGCCAGTTCTACCGCTGTTGCGCGTCCGATGCCGCGGCTTGCTCCCGTGACTATCGCCACTTTCTTTTCATCAATCGTCTCCACTTAGGCTCCTTGTTGTTGATTTACAGGATGATCCCCTTCAAATTTCACCGCCTGAAGAACCGCTTTGACAATCACGTCTTGCCGATCCTTGACTTCTCCTTCGATCACGGCATAGTCTTCAAACGAATAGAGGCTTTTGACTTCCACAATCAAATCGGCGCCGACCTCAATCTGCGCCCGGTAAAACTCGGCCGATTTAATGCCCACCAACCAGCCTTTGACGCCGGCTTTGCCCTTTTGCTTGTTTTTAAAGCCTTCCACCAGCGCGGCCGTCTGCGCGATCGCTTCGATCAGCATCATGGTCGAGGCCGCAAGACCGTCGCAAAGCGGCCACTGCTTTGTGACCACCACTCGGGCGCGGCCAAAAAGCTCTTCAATCTCAAGAGCTTCAGTAATGACCCGGATCGGCGGGCGGTGCGGAATCAACTCGTCAATATTCACCATGGTGTCGTTCTTTACGGAATTTTTAGCTCACCTAAAAAGAAAACCCGCTTAAAGTCAATAAAAATGTCTTCCGCGCACGTCGAGGCGCGCTCGGGGCTCCCTGTCCCTCAATGCTTACCCCCCGTTGATTTTTTTTGGTATTTCCTATAGACCGATTCCAATATTCAGAAAGGGGTGCCGGTAAAGGACCATGACGGCCGAAGAAAAAGATCAGTTTCAAAACGCATGCAAAAAGCTTTTGGCGCCCACCAAAACCTTGTGCCAGAAAGAATTCACGCATTCGGGCGCGACTTACGGCGAACTGTACGAACTGGCCGCGGGCCTGAAAAAAAACCTCGGCCGGAAAGGAGGCGAAAAATGGATTTGTCTGTGTACGGAAAACAAAACCGTGATCGCCGCCGCGGTGATCGCTTCTCTGGCGGGCGCCTGCCGGCTCATCCTGCCTTATGCCTTTTCGGCGCACGCGCTTTCCGAAATGCATGATGCGGCGGGCTTCGACGCCGCCATCGCCGACCGCCCCGAGGAACTGCCGGGGGTGGAAATCATTACCCCGTCCACCGGCGACATCGCCGAACTTGCCCCCGATCATCTGCGCAATCTCGATGAGCCCTTCCTCAGGCTTTTTACCGGAGGCTCTACCGGAAAACCCAAAGTCTGGTCTAAAACGCCGCGAAACCTGCTGGCCGAAGCTTTTTACCTACGCGATCATTTTGACATCTCGGCCAAAGATCTGTTTGTCTCCACTGTGCCGCCTTATCATATCTACGGGCTTTTATTCTCCATTTTGCTGCCGATCGCCGCTCAGGCGCGGATCATGCCGGAAATTTATTCATTTCCGCAGGAAATCATCTCCACGATCAACCGCCACAAGGCGACGGTCCTGGTCAGTGTTCCCATTCACTATCGATCTTTGAAGGTCGAAAATCTGTCCGTGCCGACCTTAAAAATGGCTTTTTCCTCCTCCGGCGTTTTAAACCGCGCCGACGCGACTTACTTTCTGAAAAACACCGGCCTGGGCATCACGGAAATCTACGGCTCCACGGAAACCGGCGGCATCGCCGCCCGCAACATGGCCGATGGGCAGGAATCCTGGAGGCCCGCCGACATCGTCTCCTGGCGCCTCTCCGGCAGACGGCTGGCCGTTAAATCCGATTTCGTCTCCGCAGAGATGGAAAGAGATCCCGAAGGCTACTGCATCACGGGCGACGAGGTTCAACCGGAAAAGGATAACCGGTTTTTGCTTCTGGGACGAGCCGACGGCATCGTCAAAGTGGCGGGTAAACGCGTGGATCTGCTCGACGTGCAAAATAAAATTCAGACTCTGCCGACGGTCCGCGACGCGGTGGTCATCGCCCTGCCCGCCGACAAAGGGCGGGAAAACGTCATTGCCGCCCTGGTGGCCTGCGACCTGAACGAATCCCAGCTAAAAAAACTGATGATCGAAAAACTTGAGCCCTATGCCATGCCGCGCCGCATCAAGATTGTGGCCAATATTGCCCGCACCGCCACCGGAAAAACCGACTTCCGGCGAGTCGAGCAGTTTTTTCTATCCGAAAAATGAGGCATCGCATCGCGGGGGTTTGCCCTTCATCGCACCGGCCGGCATGAAACCAAAGACCGCGGATGCGCCTGTCTTTATTCTCTCGAGCCTTCCGATGACGTTTCAAGACATTGCCTTTAGACCGGAGAGGCTTCAAAATCGCGCTTGACTTGCCTTTTCGATCTTCATTATACTGTCCGCGCAAGCGTTGAGAGGCAAAACACGTTGGAATTCTATCCACTCAGTCAACAGGATATCCATTAAGCGGCAAAGGAGTTTCCCATGACGGCGGAAGAGGTCATTAAGCTTCTGAAGCTCGAACCGCACCCGCTGGAAGGCGGTTTTTTTCAGGTTACTTACCGTTCGGCCGACATCCTGCCGACTTCGGCTCTGCCGGAAAGGTATCACGGCCCGCGGGCGCTGGGATCGGCCATCTACTATCTGCTGACGCCGGAGACCTGTTCGCGGCTGCACCGCCTTCCCACTGACGAAATTTTTCACTTCTATCTGGGCGATCCGGTCAGCATGCTTTTGCTGATGCCCGATGGAACGTCCGATATCCTGACTCTGGGGCACGATATCGCGCACGGCCAAACCGTCCAGACTTTGGTTCCGCGGAATTGCTGGCAAGGGGCAAAGCTGCAAGACGGTGGAACATTCGCCCTGATGGGAACGACCCTTTGTCCGGGCTTCGATTACGACGATTACGAACAAGGCGATCCGGACGAACTGATCGCCTTGTATCCGAAGCAAAAAAACTGGATTGAAACCCTGACGCAAGCACCCGTTTAAAAAACCCGGCTTATGGTCTTTGAACCGATCCGGCCGCAAAGCCGGGGCTTCATCAGGACTTTGCGGCCGGATGGTGTCGGCTGCGGAATTATCTTTTTTTCTCAAACTTGATCAAGCCGCGCTCTGCGGTGGTCAAGTAAATGTCGCCTTTGGCGCTGACCGCCATCGGAGAGGGAAACTCCACCGGCGGATCGCCGCCGATGGGGCTGTAGCTCACCGGAACATTCCCGGCAACCTCATCCAGCGTCCGGGTTTTCACGTTCACCCTCACAAGGCGCTGTCCGGCTCCGTCCAGAACCAAAAGGTTGCCGCCTCCGTCGTGCGCCAGCGCCACCGGTTTGCCGACAAGCGACGACACAAGAATCTGCTTGCGGCCCGTGGCCGGATCCACCTGAATCACCCGCCCCGTTTTGGCTTCGCCGACATACAAGGCCTCTCCGATCATCGCCAGCGCCAGCGGCCCTTGCAGGTCTGTGGCGACCGTTTGCTTGGCCCCGTCTTTCAGACTGACCGCCGTCACTTGTCCGGCGGCAAACTCGGCGACATAAAGCGCCGATCCGTCGGCGCTCAGCAGCGACGCGACCGGGCGGCCCAGATCTCCGGCAATGGGTTGAAAGTCGCCCGTGGCGGGATTGCCGACAGCCGCCGCGTTGTGGATGCAATCCGTCCAGAAAAGCGTCTCGCCTGGGCCCGCCGAAAGACTCAGCGGCAGCGGCATGCCGTGCAGGGCCCAGGCATTGAGCTTGGTCGGCGCGAAGTTTTTGTCTGAAACCTTGCGGATCATGATCGCGTCGGCCATCCAAACCTCATCGCCTTTTGTCACCAGGCCCAAAGGCTGGTTGGGGCCGGTTTCAAAAAGCCGCCTGGCCTTCCCCTTCCCGTCGGCGGGCACTTCATAAACCGTGGCATCCCAGTAAGACGTGATGAAAAGCCGTCCGTCGGCCGCAACGGCCACGTTGTCCAAGCCCGGCGGCAATTGGGCGATCTTCTCCAGACCGGCGCCGTCGAGGTTCAGCCGGTAGACTTCACCCGACAGCGCGGGCACATAAATTTTCTTGTCCGGACCGATTGCCAGCGCGATGCAGCCGGCCACCCCCTTGGCCAATTCGCTCACCGCGCCCGTGTCGGGATGCACGCGCAGAATCCGTCCCGTCGCCAGATCCGGAATGATGAGATCGTTCGTCTGCGGATCGAAATCAAAACCTTCCGGAACCGCAATGACATTGGCGTCCACCAGCAAACGGGCCTCCTTCTTTCCGGTCGGGTCCACTTCATAGATCCGGTTTCCCTGAAAACATTCCGTCACGAAAAGCCGGCCTGTTTTTTTGTTGTACTCGATGCCGTTGGGCGCGGCCATGCCTCCTGCGATCACACTCGGCGCGCCGTTTTTGTCGATCCGATAGACCTGGCCCACCAGCGGCGTCGTTCCCGTCGCATAGAGATTTCCCCGGTCGTCCGCGGTGAGATCATCGAGAATAAAGGCGCCCTGATAGGGTCGAACAAACGGATGGGCTTTCATCGTTTTGAGGTCGACGCGGGTGATGGTCCCGTTGCCGGTATGGCTGAGATACAGATGCCCGTCGGCGCCGATCGTCGCGCCGTTGACGCCGGGAAAAGGCGTGTCGGCGATCAGCCGGACGGCCCGGTATCGCTTGTCGATCACAACCGGATCTTTTGCCCAAACCAGGGCTGGCGCAAACAAAACCCCGACGAGTCCCCACAAAACAAACAATGCCGCCGATTTTTTCATGCTGGTTTTCATAGACACCTCCAAGGTTTCCTTGAGAACATCAAAAAAGAGAGTCCTTGCGATTTCTCTTTCAATTGAATAGTGTGGTGACCATGATGCCGGCTCAAGCAATCCGAGATCCGGGAAGAAGGAAGCGGTCACCGCCTGACAGGCGATGAATTCAGGCGGAATTATAGATTCAGTCCCGGAGAGAGTCAAACAATAATTCTCCCCGGAAGGCATACAGAGGATCCCTGAAAAAAAATCATGAATTCCGAACACCTTTCATCGCCGGCCGTCTGGTTTGAACAGTTCGTGCATCGCTATCGTGATGAAAAAGGCAAACTGCCGTTCGCCCTGGAACTCAAACGCGCGCACTGTCTGCGCGTAGCCGAAAACGCCAGAACCATCGCCGGAAGGCTCTCTCAGCCGAAGGAAAAAATCTTTCTGGCCGGGCAGTGCGGTTTGCTGCACGACGTCGGACGCTTTCCGCAATACGCCCGTTTCGGCTCGTTTCATGATGTCGACACGATCGATCACGGGCGGCTGGGACTCGCCACGCTGGAAGAAGAAGGGTTTGGAAAAGCGTTGAGCTCCGAAGACCGGACGGCAATTGCCTGCGCCGTGGAATTCCATAACAAAAAAACAGCCGATCTCCCGAAGGATCTTCCCGAAGCATCGCTTTTTCATCTTCTGGTCGTCCGGGATGCCGATAAAATCGACATTCTTGAGCTGGTTCTGACGTCCGTCGCACGGGACGGTTTTCGCGATCTGCCGGATATGCTGCCGTCGATCGGACCCGACCGGCGCATCACGCCGGCCGTTCTGGATGAAGTGCTGACCACGCAAACCGTCTCCGTCATCAATCTCCGCACGGTCGACGATTATCTGGTGATGCTCGCCTCCTGGTTTTACGATCTCCATTTCGAACCGGCCAGAGAGCTGGCGGCCCAACGACGTTTATTCGATCGGATCCGCCGGCAGTTGCCTTCCTTGCCGGCCCTTGGAAAACTCTTCAACGGCATGGCCGGCCCCCGGGCCGCCGGCCGGACAAGCGTCCCGTGATGGCCGTAACTTGAATTCCGGACCGCCTTCGGGCAGGATGCCGCGAGAAAAAAATTATGAAAGGACCCCCTGCCATGAAAGCACTCATCCTTCTGCCGATTGTTCTGGGCGGTGTCGCCGTCATTCAGGCGGGCATGAATAAGACCATTGCCCAAACCGTGGGACTGGCCACCGCATCGCTTATCAACGGAGGCGTTTTCGCTTTGTGCGCGCTCCTCGTTTTTCTGATGACTTATCTCGCCGCAGGCGCCTTTCCCGAGGTCATTGGCTTTCCTCACGCCCGCGGATTGACGTTCAAGGGGTGGTATCTGCTGCCGGGCCTCATCGGTTTTTTGCTTGTTTTTTTCCTGCCGCTCGTGATTATGAAAACCGGCGCCCTGCCCGTTTTTCTGGGCGTCATCGCCGGACAGATTGTCGCCGGAATGCTCTGGGACGCCTATTTCGAAAAAATTCCCATAGACGCCGTGCGCATTGCCGGCGCGGTGATGGCCTTTGCCGGAGCAACTTTGGTCATCTGGAAAAGATAGCAACGAAGGGTTTCTGTGAAAGACTTTACGCAAGGCAATATCGCCCGGCAGGTGATCGATTTCAGTCTGCCGATTATTCTCGGCAACGTTCTGACATCGGTGTACGGCATCATCAATCTGATCTGGGTGGGCCGGCTTCTGGGGCATAAGGCGGTGGCCGCCGTGGGCGCCACCTTGCCGGTCATCATGCTTCTGCCTGCATTCCTCATCGGTCTGGGCATGGCCACCAATGTGATGATCGCTCAGGCGTTCGGCCGCAAGGACACGGCGCTTCTGCGCCGAATCCTGCCCAACTCGTTTTTCGCCTCAGTGGCTTTCTGCCTTTTCATTTCCGGCATCGCCCTGGTCTTTCGGCGGGAGCTTCTGGATCTGGTCCACACGCCGCCGGAAATTTACGGCATGTCCCTGTCCTATCTGACGATCATGATCGCCACACTGATTTTCCATTTCTACATCAACTGGATGAACGGCATGTTGCGCGGCCTGGGAGACGCCAAAACCGTTTTGAAAATCCTGGTCATCCTGACCCTTTTCAACATCACTTTCGTTCCCTTGCTCATCGTCGGCATCGGGCCCGTCCCGCCCCTGGGCGTGGCCGGCGCGGCCCTGGGGTCGTCTCTGGCCGCGGTCGTCACCAGCGTGATCGGGTATCTTTATCTGTTGCAGTACAACCCGTATGTCAATGTTCGGCAATGGAATTACTCGCTCGACTGGCGCATCATCCGGCAGGTGTTCACCATCGGCGTTCCCGCCTCCCTGCAGATGATGGTCGTTTCGCTCGCCTCGGTCTTTATCGTCGCGCTGGTCAATCGCCACGGCGCGCATGTGACGGCGGCCTTCGGAATCGGCCTGCAAATCGACATGCTGGCGACCATTCCGTTTATGTCCATCGGCATCGCCGCCACATCGATCGCCGGCCAGAATTTAGGGGCCCGGCGAATGGACCGCGTCTCGGAAACCCTGCGCACGTCCATCCTTTTCGCCCTGGCCATCGCGTGCGTGTGCACGGGGGCGCTCTTTTTCTTCTCCAGAGACATCGGCGCCATTTTCCTGAAGGCCTCGGCCGACAATGCCGCCGTTTTGGACGTCGTTGAAAACTACTACCATTATCTGGCCTTTATCTTTCCTTGCTTCGCGATTATCTTCGTGGTCCACGGCGTGCTGCGCAGCGCCGGAGATACGGTGGCGCTTTTTGTGCTGTCGTTTTTGGCCATGTTCGTGATCCGCATTCCTTTGGCTTATCTGTTATCCGGCCCCGCAGGGCTTGCTGAAAACGGCATCTGGGCCGCGATGCTCTCCAGCAGCGCTCTGGCGGTGGGATTCAACTGGATTTACTACAAGGGCGGCCGGTGGAAGAAAAAAAGAATTCTGGATGTGTGAGCCCGGGGCGGTTAACGCATCAGAAGCAGACTCGCCGCCATGAGCGCCATCCCCGCCATCAAGCCCAAAATGCTGTCGTGCCCCTTGCCGTAAGCGCGGCTCGTAGGCAGAAGCTCATCGAGACTGATATAAACCATGACGCCGGCAACGCCGCCGAAAAGAATCCCCGTGACGTGCGCGGGAACCGCAAAGACGCCGCCCCCCAGGATCACAAACATGGTCAATAAGGCAATAACGGCACCCAGAGGTTCCGACAGACCGCTGAGGAATGAGTAAAAAAACGCTTTCTTCCGGTCGCCGGTCGCATAAAAAATCGGCACGGAGACGCTGATTCCCTCGGGAATGTTGTGCAGCGCGATTGCCAGCGCAATGAACACGCCCAGGGCGGGATCTTGAAGCGCCGCCAGAAACGTCGCCATGCCTTCGGGAAAGTTGTGAATGGTTATCGCCAGCGCGGTGAAGACCCCGGTGCGCAAAAGCGCTTTGGGGGCGTGGCGGTGCTCCTGCTTTTCGCCGTCTCGGAAAACCTCCGGACGAAAATCCGGCATGGGCGCGGCCGGATCATGCAGGGGGGCGGTCTCCGCCTCGGAATGCGTTTCGTGCGGATTGTCGGCCGCCGGAACCAGCGCGTCGACAAGCGCCATCCCGATTAATCCGCCGAAAAACGACGCGGCGGCAATCCAGGCGCCTTCGGTTTCGCCATAACGTCCGGCAAGCCAGGCCGCGCTTTTAGGCAGGATCTCCATAAAAGAGACATACAGCATGACGCCCGCGGAAAAACCGGTGGCCGCGGACAAAAACCGGTAGTTCGTCCGTTTGGCGGTGAACGCAATCACACTGCCGATGCCGGTCGCCATCCCCGCAAACACCGTCAGCCCGAAAGCCATCAGGATTTCGTTCATGCCTCACCTCATGGACATTCAGGCGCCGCGGCGCCTCGCGACAATCAGATTGATGAAATAAACGCCGCCCGCAACGACGATGATGGTCGCGCCGGAGGCGATGTCCAGATAGTAGGAAAGAACAAGGCCTGCGCAGGTGAAAAATGCGGCCACAATCGGCGCGGCGCACATCATCGCCTTGAGCGACCCTGCCCACTTTCGAACCACGGCGGCGGGAATCGTCAGAAGCGCGATAACCAAAATGATGCCGACAATCCGGATCAGAATCACCACGGTGAGCGCGGTCAGACCCAAAAGCGCCAGATAGATCGCCATGACCGGCAGCCCCGAGGCGGCGGCATAGTCTTCGTCAAAAGCGATGGCCTGAAACTCTCTATGCAAGAGACAAACCACCAAAACGATCAGGATATCGAGCGCCAGAAGAATATAGAGGTCCGTCGTCGTGACGGTCAGAATATTGCCGAACAGATAACTGAACAGATCCGGCGCGTAGCCGGGCGAAAGCCCGATGAAGATAATGCCCAGAGCCATCCCCAGGGCCCAGAAAACGCCGATCGTCGTGTCTTCGGCGGTTTTCGACGCCCGGCTGATAAGACCTATGGCCATCGCCGCCGCCAGGCTGAAAGGCGTGACCACCCACAGCGGGTTGACGCCCAGCCAATAGCCCAGGCCGATCCCGCCGAAAGCGGCGTGCGAAATGCCGCCCGCGATGAAGACAATCCTTTTAACCACGACATAGGCGCCGACGATGCCGCAGGCGACACTGGCTAAAAGCGCGGCCAGAAGGGCATTTTGCATGAATTCAAATTGCAGCGCTTCAATCATGGCGATGCTCCCGGACCACGCGGTGGGGCACGCCGTGGGCGATGAGTTCCACCGGGCAGTCATACATTTTCTCCAGATCCTTCTGACCGATTTCCTTGGAGTCGTGATAAAACATCTCGCCGCCCAGACAGGCGATCTTATCCACGTAGCTTGCGATCACGCCGATGTCATGCGTAACCAGCACAATGGTCAGATCTTGCTTGATCTTCTGTAAAAGCTGGTAGATGCCCGCCTGCATGACGACATCCACGCTGGCGGTCGGCTCATCCATCAGCAGCAGCCTGGGGCGGCCGGCCAGCGCACGAGCCACAAACACCCTTTGTCGCTGACCTTCGGAAAGCCGGCCGATCTGCCGGTCTTGATAGTCGAGCATCTCCACCGCCCGGAGCGCCTCTCGGGCCGCGTCTTCGTCGTCGGAATGATAAGACAGGCGGAAGGCTCTTCGGCCCAGCCGCCCCATAAGCACCGTATCCCATACGGAGATTGGAAAATCGCGCTCGTGCGCCGAGCGCTGTGGAACATAGCCGATCTGCGCTCTGGCCGAAACCGGATCCGTTCCCAAAACCGTGACGGTTCCTTCCGACGGACGTAGCAGGCCTAAAATAATTTTCAAAAGCGTCGTTTTGCCTCCGCCGTTGGGGCCGATCACCGCCAGAAACTCGCCGGGGCGGACCGTCAGCGTGACCTGGCGCAACACCTCCGTGCCGTTGTAGGCAAAGCTGACTTCATGCAGTTCGACGGGATTGACGTTCATTTCAAACTTCCTGCAACGGCCGCAGCCATCGTTTCCATGTTGTCCAGATAGTTTTCAGCCAGCGGATCGAGAAGCACCACCCGCCCCCCGATGGCCTTGGCAATGATTTGCGCGCTCTTCGCGTTAAACTGCGGCTCGGCAAAAACAATGGAAATCTGATGCTCTCTGGCCGTTCGAATCAAACGCGCCATGTCCCGGGCGGAAGGCTCTTTGCCTCCCACTTCAAGCGCGATCTGCTCGAGGCTGAATTCGCGCGCAAAATAACCCCAGGCGGCGTGAAAAACCATAAATTTGCGGCTTTGCGCAGTTTCCAGATCTTTCGTGATCCGGCTTTTCAAATCGCGAAGCTTCTGAATGTAGGCCTCCGCCCCGGCGCGGTAGTGCGCTTCGTTTTCCGGATCGATCGCGATAAGCCCGTCGCGAATGTTTTCCGTCATTGTCATTGCGTTGGCCAAAGACGTCCAGATATGCGGATCTTCCCCCGGAACCATGGAGGACTTCTGTTGAGGCTGTTGATTAGGATGATGGTGATGATGCTTCGTCTGTGCGATCAACTCCACGCCCCGGCTCGCGTCGCACACGCTCAGGGTGCGATTGACCGCCAGAACCTTGTCGAGCCAGACCCGCTCGAACTCAATGCCGGAGCCGACCTTCACATAGAGTTTCGCCCGTCCCAGGGCTTTGAGCTGGCCCGGCGTGGGTTCATAGGTGTGCGGACTCGCCCCCGGCGGCACCATGATCGTCAGAAAAACACGCTCGCCGCCCACCTCCTTCACGAATTCAGCCAGAGGCGCGATGGTGGCGACGACACCGATTTGTTGAGCCGCAAACCCCGGCACGGCAAGAGCAAGCAGGATCACGACCATTCCGACCCATTTTTTCATTTTAATGCCTTTCCTCGACCATTCATGCACAACCGGCAAAGCCCGTTGACCTGCAGCACATGCGAAAGCACTTTTCCTTGATGTTTCCGGTTCACTTCTTTGGCCAGCTGCGCTTCGGCGCAAAAATCGATATCCTCCACCCGCCCGCATTCCAGACAAATAAAATGATGATGATGGGAGGGATTCTGGCAAAGATAGTAATACAGTTGACGGTTGGGGTGATGAATTCTGGTAACCAGACCCGCGTCGACCAGCTCTTCCAGATTGCGATAGACCGTCGGCAAGCCCAGCGTTTTGAACTCCTTGCGAAGCGCATCCCAGATCTCCTGCGGTCCCAGATAGACGGAGGCCTGCGCCAGAAGGCTCATGAGCGCCAACCGCTTGGGCGTGGCTTTGAGATTGCTGTTTTTCAACACATCGGCATGCCGCAAATTCATGGTTATGTCCTGCGGGCGTAATTGGAAATCATTTCGATTTGCGGAAATTAGATCAGATTGATGCTTTTGTCAAGCCTGCCTGCCCCGACCCCGGCGGGACGGGGCATAAGTTATGATTCCTGAGAAGTAACTCTTGCCTCGCATTCAGCAGTGATATAGAAGAAGCCATGTATAAACGAACGAACCCCCAACAAGCGCTATTCGGTATAGACACACAGATATCTGACAGTCTATGTAAACGGTTACAAACATCCTGGGCGCATTTATTCAAAGTTGAAATTCTTCCCATACTATTTCGGCAAGAAGATCAATACGCATTTCTTTATGGGAAAACCGGCCGTCCCAATTTCAGCATTGCCCGCCTGCTGGGTCTGTGCCTGCTGCAAGAATCAAACAACATGAGCGATCAGGAAGCCCTGGACGAATTCAGTTTTGACATTCGCTGGCGATACGCGCTGGATATCAACGACGAGGGCGATTATCTGTCCCGCCGCTCACTGGTGGAGTTTCGCCGCCGCCTGGCCGCCAAAGACCCCGAGATGAAGCTTATACGCAATGTCTTTGATACCATCAGGGATTCCGCGCTGAGGAAACTGGAAGTCTCTACAAAGGATCAGCGACTCGATTCCACCCACATCATCTCCAACATCCGCATCCGCGGCAGAATGTCGCTGTTTTCCGATACGCTCGATGTATTTCTGGAGAGCCTCACCGATGAACAGATGTCGCTTGTTCCCGCAGACATTCAAAAATGGCATACCACCGAATCCGAAGGCTGGTTCGGCCTTGGCCCGGCGGATCAGAAAGTGAAACTGGAAGAACTGGCCCAGTATGTCTATGCCCTGATGACCATCTTTGACAAGGATGAAACCGTCAAGAGCACCGAGCCCTATCAGTTGCTTGATCGCCTGTTTTCCGAACAGTGCGAATATGAGAAAGAGCCGAACACAGAAGTCAATTCGGAAACGAATTCCAAGATCAAAGTCAAAAAGAAGTCGGAAGGGATAACCCTCCAAACTCCCTATGATCCGGATGTGTCTTACGGGCACAAAGGCGCGGGGTACAGCCTGCACATTGCCGAGACCTGCAATAATCCAGATAAGCCGGAAATCATCACCGACTATGAAGTTCATGGCGCAGGCCGGTCGGATATTGCCAAAGCCCTTCCCGTGATCCAACGCCTTACCGAAGCAGGAATAAAACCGGCAACACTCTTTGCCGATGGCGGTTATCCCTCTGTTCCTTCCGCCTTAAAAATTACCGAACATCAAATCGAGTTTATGGCTCCGGTCAACCGGGCCAGCCTGGCGGACGATGTTGTCGGCAGAGATCGATTCCAATTTGATTCAAACGATAATGTTACCCAATGTCCAATGGGTCATAAGCCGATAGATCACCGCATCCTCAGCGATCATAAAACCGGCCGTTCTCTCTACGCCATCTTTGACGGCGATACCTGCCGAGCATGTTCGATGCTGGATCAATGCCCGGTGCGCGCACCCAACCATCGCGAGCGCGGATGCCAGGCGCGGGACACGGTCGGCAACTTCCGATTGGAGGTCACCGCCGAACTGCGGTTAAGGGATCAGATGTATGCCGATCAACAAACGCCGCAGTGGAAAGAACGCTATAAAATCCGTTCCGGCATCGAGGCCACCAATTCCGAGTTGAAACGATGTTACGGAATTGGGAAGCTCCGCGTCCGCAGGATGACGAAAGTCCTGTTTGCCGTCACCTGTAAACTGACGGCCTGCAATGTGAAGCGATGGGCCAAGGCCCATTTTGCCTTTTTCAGGGGTGTTTTTCAGTGGCTTATTTACGCGCTTAAGACACTTTTTAGAAATGCTCAAGCGTTTGTGCCTGAAAATCATTTTTCACGCGCACGGACGTTTTTATGACTTCAAAAAAGGGGCCTCACTTCTCAGGAATCAAGTTATAAAGGCGAGCGCAGTGCGAAGCGTCTCGTGCGGCTTTAATGAGTGTCCGACTGCACCCTCAGAAGGGTTGATTCCATTGATCTCCCAGCCACTTGTTGAATGACGCGCTGGAGCTGGGCGATCCGGGCGATCCGGCAAAAGGATATAACGTGATCTCGCCGAGGCGGACGCCCCGGGTCGTGTTGTACAGATCCGCGCGGATAAAATCGATCCCCCGGCCCAGACGTTCGGCCGCGTCGATCATTTCATCAAGCTTGTCGGGCCTGCGATAGAGCGCTTCATCAAGCAGGGGTTTTGTTTGGGTTTCGCGAAAAAGATTCCAGTTTCGGTCGAAAAAAAGACGATCCACATGATTGATCCGGAAAATAGCCCCGGTAATGCTAATTGCCTTAACCGTTCCGTCCATAACATAGACTTTATAATCCGTCAGAACACCGCCACCTGCCTGACGAAACGGTTCTTCGACAATAATTTTCGGCTCGATATCCTGATAGGCCCACTCATTGGCCAGATAGCGCAGAGAAAGCCATTTCTTGCATAGATCGACGCATTGCGCCCTCGTCAGGGAGTACTTTTCGATGTCCTTTCGAGCGGCGGATGTCCCATCTGTCCGGATAAAAGCGTTTCCATTGGCGAAACGATAGAGTCGCGAATCTATGCACGCGATATTCCAGCCGCAACCGTGGTTGGCTTTGATGAAACAATTTTCCGGCAACCGGTCAAACGGCAGGGTTTGCGGTTGGTCGGTCACGAAATAAACTTCCGCCGATTCGACGCCCCGCTCGCGAGCGTATTGCTTGACTTTCAACTTGTCCTGGATCGTGACCAGAAGGGGGTTGCGGTCAAGGCGCTTGCGCCGGCGCACCTTCCAGGCAAAACTCCGATGGCGGTATTCCTGCCAGGCCACGCGGTACCGAGAAGGCCGGTTGATTGCCTTGATGAAATAGTCAACCGCTTTTTCAGAAAGAGTATTCAGCATGATTTCACATCCGGTTCAGAGCGGCGCCTCGCCATTCAGGGTCACCGCGAGTTCTTCTCGTCAGGAGTGTCTTCGCTTTTTCCGCAGAGGTCCTGATCGGAGGCGGGAGTATAAGGAACGCATCTGACCGTGTCAAGACAATCCTCCGCGCGCAAACGCAGCATCGGGCAGCGGATTCTTTTCTCCCAGCGGAAGCGCTCAGGCCTTTTCTTTCTTCTGTGCCGGCTTCGGACCTTTGCGAATCCCAAACCAGACGGTGGCCCCGACGGACAAAAACGTCAGGGCAATCAAAATCAGGCTGATGGGACTTTTCAGCAGGTAGGGAATGAGATCGCCGCCGGAAAGGATCAGCGCCTGGCGAAACCCTTTTTCGGCAAACGGCCCCAGGATGAGCCCCAGAATCATGGGCGCCGGCGACATGTTGATCTTGCGCATCAAAAATCCCAGAAAACCGAAGGCGAGCATCATTGCCACGCTCACCAGGCTGTGGCTGAGCGAATACGCGCCGATCACCGAAAGAAAGACAATGACCGGAATAAGGATATAATTAGGCAGTCGAGTGATGTGAGACAAGTGGCGCGTCGCATACATGCCTGCGATGCCCATCAGAAGGTTAGCCAGGAAGAACCCGATAATCACTGTGTAGATAATGGATGCGTGGCGGTCGAAAATCTCATGACCGGGCACAAGCCCCTGCATGACCAAAGCCCCCAGGAGAACCGCGGCGGAGGGGCTGCCCGGAATACCGAGTGTCAGAAGAGGAATCAAAGCGCCGCCCGTGTTCGCGTTATTGGCCGTTTCCGAAGCGGCGATGCCTTCGATAGAGCCCTTGCCGAACCTCCACGGACGCCTGGAAAATCTCCTGGCTTCATTGTAGCTCACCCAGGAGGAGATGTCCGCTCCGGCGCCGGGCAGAATTCCAATCAGAATGCCAAAAAAAGATGAGCGCATAACCGTCGTTTTGATGACTTTGACTTCCCGCAGCCGGGGAAAGATGCGCCACCGCCCGATCACAGAGATGTCTTTGCGGCGAATACTCTGATGAGACGCTTCAGCCATAACCAGCGCCTGGGACATTGAAAAAAGGCCGATCACGGCGGGTACAAACTCTAAACCGGAGTGTAAATCGCTAAATCCGAAGCAAAAACGTGGATAGCCGGAATCAAGATCCAGCCCCACGGTGCTGAACAAAAGCCCCAGAGCGCCGGAAAGCAATCCCTTGGCCACGCCGCCTGTTGAAAGGGAACCGATGACACTCAGGCCGAAAAGGGCCAGGAAGAAATACTCCGCCGGACCGAACCACAGCGAAATTCGTGAAAGAGGCGGAGCCAGAAAAAGAAGACACAGAGCGCTCGCGGCGCCACCCACCATGGAGCTGAAGGTGGCGATCCGCAAAGCCCTGTTGGACTGGCCGCGCCGGGTTAGCGGAAAACCATCCAGAACCGTGGCCGCCGAGGCGGATGTGCCGGGTGTGTGCAGAAGAATCGCCGAAAAAGACCCGGCATAGATGGCTGACGCGTAAACGCTCACCAGCAAAAGCAGAGCCGGTGTTGGCGGCATGACGAAGGTGACCGGCAGAAGGAGGGCGATGGCCATGTTGGCCGTCAGCCCCGGCAGAAATCCCACCACAAGCCCCGCGCCAATTCCCGCCACAATGGCCAGCACAGCGGACAACGAAAAAAGATGGGACAGGATGCTGATCAAATCCGGCAAGAAAACCTCCGAGTCTTCGTGATTTCAGGCAAACCAGATCCCAACCGGCAAATCCACCGCAAAAATGAAGCTAAAAAGTAGGTAAACCAACAAGATCATCCCGCCCGCGACCAGACCATAAAGAAGCTTTCTTTCCGTGCCGAGAGCCAACATCATCAGCAGCGCGGTAACAATCGAACCGATCCAGTAGCCGCCGGCATAGATCAGCAAAGCATACAGAAGACAAATCCCGAAAAGCAGGTAGGGACGCGCCCTGTCCATGCGCTTCCGACTGACCTGTCCTGAAACGTCTTGCCTTGCGAACGCGGATCGGCCCTTCAGCGTCTGAATTCCGATCACGGCCGACAAGGCCATCATAAGGATTAATGTGAATCGGGGAAACAGATCCCCATCCAGGGGAAACTCAAGCGCTGTTGCATAGAGAAATATGGACAGACCAAAAATGAATAGGGCAAGACCGCGATCAATCCATATTCTTTTCATAATGAAAGCCTCCGGAACGTGCATCGGTACGCGGGCTTGTTTAAAGCGCGCCCTTTCGAGAGCCGTGTTACCAGCCCATCAATGTTTTGATGTGCTGCTCTTCTCGTTGAACCATCTCCCGGTACTTAGCGCCATAAACCACATCGAGAGTCAGCCCCAATTGTCCGGCTTTCGCCCGATGTTCCGATGATTCAATCACACGAGCCAGGGCGTCGGACAGGCGAGCGGCGATCCGGTCGGGAAGGCCGGCCGGCGCGGCAATGCCCCGCGTGCTGGCCCACGCCAGATCATAACCCAGTTCCCGGAAAGTCGGAACGTCCGGCAGAAAGGGCGAGCGCCGATCAGCCATAACACCCAATACGATGAGCTCGCCGCTTTGATGCTGCTGGAACACCTCGCAGACATTGGCCGCCAGGACATCGACATGCCCCCCTAAAAGCTGAGCCCGGCTGATAGCGGTGCTGTTATTGTGCACAACTTTCATCTTAATTCCCGCTTTGCGTTCCATATCCAAATAGGCCAGGTGATCGTCCCCGCCGTTGCCATGGACGGCAATGCTCAGTTGGCCGGGCGATTTCCGAATCGCCCCCATCAGATCCGCAAGCGTTTTATAGGGGCTGTCGGCCCGGACCGCCCAGACGCAAGGGTCGGTGATGTGATTCATAATCAGCGTGAAGCTCCCGAGATTTTCGGAACGTTTGATCCGGGAATCGAGATAGCCCGCAAACAGATTCGGAACATTGATATAACCAATCGTATAGCCGTCCGTTTTGGCGCCGGCAATGGCCCCCCATCCGACCCATCCGGCGCCGCCTGTCATATTGACCACGACAACTGGCTGACCGATCACTTTTTCCAGTCCCTGGGCCAGAAGACGAGCCGTAATATCTGAACCACCGCCCGCGCCGTAGGCGACAATGAGTTTGACAGGCTTTTCGGGCCAATCGGCTTGAACCGGAACGGCAAATAAAACCACAAAAAGACACAAAAACAGCAAATCGCCTAACACTCTTTTTTTCAACACCTACCTCCCAACCACTTTGCCAGACTGTCTCCCGGCAAGAAAATGCGCAACCGGCAGGCCCGCAATTATATTTTTCACCCCGCGACTGTCAAGACAAAACAACGTTGAATTCTCTTTATTTGCGGCAATCTATCCACGGACGTTTTGAAGCCTGCAAAATCTTGCGAATCCATGAATGAGGTCGCGATTTTGCATCCGTGCTGTTAAGCACATTCTTTCTTTGACCGATACCGTACTTATGGTATGAAGCGCTGACAATTTATGGAAGAAAGAGGCCCTGTGCAATGGACTCACTGAAGCTGGACGGCAAGCTGGTCAATAAACCGATTGAAAGCACTCCCGATTATATGCGTAAGCTTTTCATCATGCCCGATTCGTCCGACCGGTTTGTGGAATTCGGCGTTCATCTGCTCGACCTGATTCATGATTTTTTCAAGGAAAAAGGCGGCATTCATTCCTCCATCTCCATGGAAGACCTCGCCGGCATTTTCAACACCATCGAAATGCCCCGCGAGCCTCACCTGATCCGGGATGTGCTCGACGAAATCAAGCGCAACATCATCAAGCATTCAGTCAAAGTCGCCAATCCTTACTACATCGGGCATATGACCAGCGCCGTGCCCTACTTTATGATCCTTCTGGAAATGATCTCTGTGAGTCTCAACCAGAATCAGGTGAAAATCGAAAGCGCCAAGGCATCATCCTTTGTCGAGCGGGAATTTCTGTGCTGGATGCATCAACTCATTTACAAAAACCCGCCGGATTTTTACGCCAGGCATATTCAAAACCCGAAAATCGCTCTGGGCAACATTACCTCCGACGGCACCATCTCGAACATAACCGCCCTGACGCTGGCCATGGCCAAGGCTTTCGGCCCCGATCACCGCGGATTTCGGGGCATCCGGAACGAGGGGCTCGCCCGGGCGCTCGACCATTATGGCTGCCGGCAGGCCTTATTTCTTGTTTCCACGCGCGGGCACTACTCCATCTGCAAGGCGGGGTCTATTCTGGGCATCGGCAACGAAGGCGTTGTGCGCGTTCCTGTCCTGCCCTGCGTCAATAAAATTGATATCAATAAACTTCGCGACATCGTTGATAAAATCCGTAAGCAGGATCGAATCGCCGGAAAACCGACCAAATTCGTCGCCGTGATCGGCATTGCCGGAACCACCGAAACAGGCAACATCGACGACCTGAACGCTTTGGCCGATATCGCCTGCGAGCTCGGTGCGCATTTTCATGTGGATGCGGCCTGGGGCGGCGGCGCGCTGATCATGGACGGCGCGCGGGACATGATGCGCGGCATTGAAAGAGCCGACACGGTCACCCTCGACGCCCACAAACTGCTTTACGCCCCCAACAGCCTGGGCGTATGCGTGTTCAAAAAAGTCGAAGACTCCAAATACCTCTACCACACCTCGAACTACATCATCCGCAAAGGCTCCGTGGACCAGGGACGTTTCACCATCGAAGGCTCCCGGCCGTTTGCCTGTCTGAAACCCTGGGCGTCGATCAAAATCTTCGGGAAAACCGGCTACAAGCTTCTGTTCGATCACGCCCGCAAACTTCAGGACACGTTCGTGGGCCTTCTGAAGCGGGATCCCGTCTTCGAACTGCTCAATCAGCCCGAGCTTTTCATCATCATCTATCGGTTCATTCCCGACGAGTTGTGTTTGCTTTTGGATCAACTGATGAAAGAGCCGAAGAAAAACGCCGCGAAAATTACCGCCGTGAACCGGCTGATCAACCAGCTCAATATCGACCTGCACAAAACCATCCGCGACCACGACATGTCGTTCGTCTCGCGAACCCAGATCGAATCCACAAAATACGCGCCCAGAAAGATCGTCGTGCTGCGCGCCATTACCATCAATCCCAACACCGAACCGGACATGCTCAAACAGGTTCTGCGCGAACACAAGCGCATGGGCATCAATCTGTGGAAAGCCATGAAGAAAAATGCTCCGGAGGTTAAAAGCCTGCTCGTAGCAGCGCAATAAAAGACGCCTGCGGCGACGCTTTACCATACGACGCTCAGGAAGAAATCACCCGCCGCGCGCTTTTCTTTTCGCATCAAGCCTTCCCGAGACATGAACATAATCAGGACACGTCCAGCAGGATCGATGCAGGTTCCTCTGAGACGATTCCCTCAACGCGGTGAAAGATCTTGAGGCCGTGGAATCGATCCGCGCGGCGCC
This sequence comes from Syntrophaceae bacterium, assembly GCA_018436925.1. Taxonomy (GTDB): domain Bacteria; phylum Desulfobacterota; class Syntrophia; order Syntrophales; family Smithellaceae; genus UBA8904. Next base: position 77,315 of record JAHDKI010000008.1, on the reverse strand, counting down.
GAGTCCGGCCAGGGCCGCCTTCTTTTGAGTCCGAAATCCCGGATTGGATTCCAACGCTTTGGCTTTTACAAACGTTTCCATAGCCCGGTGCCCTTTTTGAATGGATGCTATCCCGAACGGTCCGCATTTGCGCGAAGTAAAAGTTTTGTCCCCCGGATTCCTGAACGGGACGGCTTTTGTTTTTTTTTCACAGGGGGACACATACCGGCCAAAGGCGATTCTTCCGATCAAATAGCCTGTGACATCGACGATATAACCTTTTTTCCAGGCGCGTGTCCGCGATTCCAGGCAATTCCAAAAAGATTTCTATGGCCCAACCGCCTGCGGCATCGCATCAAATCATGCCTCACCGGATTGGATGACTCATTGTTCGGAATTCGCATAAATTCTATATCAGGGAGAATATGACTTCAGACACCGCCGTTTTTGCCGATACCACTTAAATTGAGACAATTCGTTTCTGAGCAAACCGGAGGCAGGCACATGAAGGTTGAACAAAGAATATGGACAAAAACCAAGGGATGGTCCCTGCAGAGCGGACCGGACATCCAAGACAGGGTTCAGTTGGTGATTCTTTTCGGCGCAACGGACATTATGAAAGAGCAATCCTTCTTCCCGGATGTGAAAAAGATGTACCCGCAAGCACATTTGCTCGGATGTTCCACCGCGGGGGAGATATCCGGAACCAATGTCTTTGATGACTCCCTCGTGGTCACCGCCGTCTATTTTGAAAAGACACAGATCCGTGGAGGCCAAATCAGTATCGAAGAAAATTCGAGCAGTTTGGAAGCGGGAAAGCGGCTTGCACAAACCCTGCCTCACGAGGGACTTCGTCATGTTTTCATCCTGTCCGACGGCCTTTGCATAAACGGCAGTGAGTTGGTTTCCGGATTGGGTGCGAATCTTCCCGCAGGCGTCACGATTACCGGCGGCCTGGCCGGCAACGGCGAAAAATTTGAAGAAACCTATGTTTTCTGGGACGATCCGCCTTCCAGAAACACGCTCGCCATTGTCGGATTCTACGGAGACGCCCTAAAAATCGGTTATGGTTCGATGGGAGGCTGGGACCCCTTCGGACCGGAGCGGCTCATCACAAAGTCCGCCGGGAACCTTCTCTATGAGCTCGACGGGCAGTGCGCCCTCGACATTTACAAGAAATATCTGGGGGAACACGCACAGGGGCTTCCGGCGACGGGACTTTTGTTTCCCTTAAGCATCCGCACGAAAAGCGGTGAAACGGGCATCGTTCGAACCATTTTGGGCGTAAACGAAAAAGAAAGAAGCATGACTTTCGCAGGCGATCTCCCGCAGGGGGCTTATGCCCGCTTCATGAAAGCCAATTTCGAACGGTTGATCGACGGCGCAAGCGAAGCCGCTGTGCGCGGTCGGGAAAGGTTGGGCGGATCCACCACCCCCGAACTGGCCATTCTGATCAGTTGCGTGGGCCGCAAGCTGGTGCTGAAACAGCGAACGGAAGAAGAAGTGGAAGCGGTTCGCGATGTGCTGGGCGGTTCACCCATTCTTGCAGGGTTTTATTCATATGGCGAGATTTCACCTTTTATGTCAGAAGGCCCTTGCGCTTTGCACAACCAGACCATGACGGTCACCACCTTTGCCGAAGGGTAGAAACCGGATGCCTTCTCAAACCCTGCACAGTCTGCTCAAACGCCAGCTTAAAAAGGCTTTCGGCGACGCTTTCGTGATTCCGGATGCGTGGAGCGGTTTTATCGACCTGGTCAACGACGCCTACCATGAAGCGGACACGGACCGCAACATGCTGGAGCGTTCTCTGGATTTAAGCTCCCAGGAATTGCTGCAAACCAACTCGGAAATGCGGGCGATCTTCGAGGCGGTTCCCGACCTTTTCTTCCGGGTCGACGCGTCCGGACGAATTCTGGATTGCAAGGCGGGCAGCCAAACCCCCGATCTTTTCATTTCCCGTTCGAACATGATCGGCAGGCGGATCGACGACATCCCCGTCGCGTCGGCAGCCCGGATTTTCAGCAAGGCGATTGAAAAGGTCCGGCAAAACAGAGCGCCGCTTAGCATTGAGTATTCCCTGAAACGCAGATCGGTGGAGTCTTTTTTTGAAGCCCGCTGGATTCCTGTTGAAGAAAACCAGACCATCGTCGTGATTCGCAATATTACGGATCGTCAGGAAGCGCAAACCGCCCTGAGAAAAAGCGAAGAGTACTACCGGGAATTGACCATGAATTCCTCCGATATGCTCTTCATTATCGACGAGCGGGGCCGGATCGCATATGCCAGTCCTTCCGCCGAGCGGATCACCGGTTATAGCCCGCAAGAACTGATCGGGAAAAACAGCCTGTTTCTAATTGCCCCTGAAGATCATGCCCGGGCTATTGAAGATTTCCAGCGGGCGCTTGCCACCACAGAGGCCTCCGTCCCCAATCATTTTCGCATCCGTCGCAAGAACGGTTCCATCATTATTATGGAAGGGGTCGGCAGAAATCTTCTGCACCATCCGGTGATTGCCGGTTTTGTGATGACCGTGCGGGATGTCACCGGACGGGAAAAAGCGCAAGCGGCCCTCGAGCGAAGCGAACAGAAATACCGGCAGCTCGCCGAGCTGGCGCACGATCTGATTCTGACTGTCGATCTCGATTTCAAGATCACTTACATCAACCGGGCCGTTGCCGATTTTTCAGGCGGCATCGACGTCATCGGAGCGAGTCTTCTGGATTTCACGCCGGCTCATTTGCATTCGCTGCAATGGGAGATCATGCAAAAAAGACGGGAAGGCTTTGATGAAACGCTGGCCTTCGAGTGGGAGATCTTCGCTCCGGTGGGAGACAAAAGAATCTTCGATATCCGCTCCACGCTTATTACGGAAAACGGCAAGCCCTCGGGCGTGTTGTTTATCGCCCGGGACGCCACCCAGCGCCGAGAGGCTGAAGAAGCGCTTCGGGAAAGCGAAAAGAAATACAAACTTCTGACTGAGAAAATGACGGACGTGGTCTGGATCGCCGACATGAATCTGCAAACGGTCTATGTGACTCCGTCGGTGAAAAACTTGCTTGGTTTTTCTCAGGAAGAACGGATGCAGCAAAGCGTCGAAGAGCAGTTCACGCCTGAGTCGCTGGCCCGGGGTATGGACGCCTTCACACACGAACTGGCGGCCGAACAAGAGGGCGCCACCGACCTCAACCGGAAAGCAACCCTTGTTTTAGAGTATTACCACAAAGACGGCTCCACCCGCTGGATGGAAACGACCATGAGCGGCCTGCGCAACGAGCAGGGAAATTTGATCGGCCTGCATGGCGTTTCACGGGATATCACCGAACAGAAGAAAGCACAAGATGCGCTGCGAACGAGCGAAGAGCGATACCGAACGATCTTCGAACACACAGCCACGGCTAATATGATTGTAGCGGAAGATACGACCATTCTGATGGCCAATGACCATTTTGCCGAACTAAGCGGATACACCAAAGAGGAAATCGAAGGAAAGCTCAGTTGGACCGTCTTCGTTCATCACGACGATCTGGAGAGAATGAAAGACTATCACCAGCAGCGCAGGCTGGATGACGGATCGGCCCCGTCATCCTATGAATTCCGGTTTATGAACCGCCGGGGCGAGCTCAAAACGCTATTCATCAGCGTGGCCGTGATTCCCGAAACGAAAGAAAGCATCATCTCTCTGGTCGATTTGACGGAACGCAAACAATTGGAAACGCAGCTGATCCAGGCCCAGAAGATGGAATCGGTGGGCCGCCTGGCCGGAGGCGTCGCGCATGATTTCAACAACATGCTCAGCGTGATCATCGGCAACACGGAAATGGCCATGAAGCGCATGAAATCCTCCGAGTCTCTGTACAAAACATTGCAAGACGTCCTTAGTGCCGGACTGCGATCCGCGGATCTGACCCGGCAACTGCTTGCGTTTGCCCGCAAGCAGACGATCAGCCCGCGGGTGCTGGACCTCAACGACACGTTAACCGGCATGCTCAAAATGCTCCAGCGGCTGATCGGCGAAAATATTGAGTTAAGCTGGCGCCCCGGTCATAACCTGTGGAAAGTGAAAATCGACCCGTCTCAGGTGGACCAGCTTCTGGCCAACCTTGCCGTCAACGCCCGCGACGCCATCGAAACATCGGGACGCATCACGATTGAAACCTCGAATATCACCTGCGACGCCTCTTACTGCGCGGAACACCCGGAATGCGTCCCGGGAGATTATGTTGTGCTGGCGCTGGGCGACAGCGGCTGCGGGATGGACCGCGAAACCCTGGCCAATATTTTTGAACCGTTTTTCACAACCAAAAAGGAAGGACAAGGCACTGGCCTGGGACTGGCGACCGTCTACGGCATCGTCAGACAGAACAACGGGTTTATCGATGTCTTAAGCGAACCCCAAAAGGGAACGATCTTCCGGATCTACCTGCCCCGCACCGACGACGACCAGGACACAGACGCTGAAGCGGAGGAACCGCAACTGCCGGGAGGAAACGAGACCGTTTTGATCGTGGAAGATGAAAAGACGGTTTTAAAATTGAGCAAAGCGATGCTCGAAGCGCTGGGCTACGTGGTGCTCGCGGCCGGCAATAAGGATGATGCGCTCGATCTGGCAAACCATTACCCGGGCGGCATCGATCTGCTGTTGACCGATATCGTTATGCCCGACATGAACGGCAGGGAATTGTCTGAGCGCATCCTGTCTATCAGACCGCAAATGAAATGCCTGTTTATGTCCGGCTATACAGCCGATGTTATTGCCCGCCAGGGCATTCTGGAAGCGGGCGTTCATTTTATTTCCAAGCCATTTTCACTGCGGGATCTGGCGGCGAAAGTCCGAGAAACGATGGACGACTAAACGCTGCCCCTGAAAAAGAATTTAACGGTCCGCATTTGCACGAATTACAGGTTATGTCCCCCCGGATTCCCTTATCAGACCTTCGACGGCAAAAAGCTCTATCTGCCGCCTCAGGAAAAGGCCGCGTGCCGACTTGACGCCCCCCGCCCGGCATGCTACGCATTATGCCTCTCCTGAAGGGAGACGGGCTTTTCGCCAAAAGGGGCTTTTATGAAAAAAACTATTTATTACGGCATTCGCAACATCAGAGTTGAGGATGTTGAGGACATTGCGCCGCGCAAAGGCGAAGTCAAAGTTCAGATCAAATATTGCGGCATCTGCGGGTCCGATTTGCATGAGTACCTGCACGGACCTTTCCCGGAAAGCCCCTTCGGCCATGAGGCCTGCGGCACGATTGTCGCCCTCGGTCCGGAGGTGGAAAATTTCAAGCTCGGCGATCGCGTCTGCACGCTGGTTCCCGGCGCGTATGCGGAAACGGTCAACTGCCCGCAGGACCGCCTTTTGAAAATTCCGGATGATATGGACTGGAAACGGGCAACGGTTCTGGAGCCGCTGTCCGGCGCGGCATATGCCATTGATCGCGGTCATGTCCGGCCGGAAGATACGGTTTTCATCGCCGGGGCCGGCACTGTCGGACTGATGCTGCTCATGGGGCTCAAAGCCATGGGCGTTGAGACGGTTTACATGACGGACGTTCTGGAAAACCGCAGAAAGAAGGCCGAAGAACTGGGCGCGACAATGACCTGGAATCCCGCCGAAATCAAGAGCCCCGGAAAGATCAGAGAATTGACCAAGGGACGAGGGGTGGACGTTGCTATTGAAGCTGTCGGCATCGAATCAACCCTTAAAGACTGCCTTGCCTCGGTGCGTTACCAGGGCACGGTCATCGTTCAGGGCATCTTCACAGAGCGAGCCTCGGTTCACATGCTGGGTTTTGTCTCCCGCGAAACCACCATGATCGGCACCAACTCCATCAAACCCGATCTGGCCATGCAGTGGCTGGCAACGGGAAAGATCAGGCCGGAAAGCATCATCACGGATTTTATCGGGCTTGCCGATATTGCCGAAAAAGGCTTTGAAGTTCTGGCGGGAAAGAGCCAAACGGCCATCAAAATCGTCGTTGAACCCTAATCAATCGGTTTGTTCGTGACGCGCAGATTGCCAAGTTAGAGCGGCTCATCTTGGTTGAAATTAATGAGCGAGCAACGTCGCTCTGTTAATTTTGATTGTATATGTGGCTGGATTGATATTCTTAAGTACGGCCCCTACTCGCCCCCCAAATCAGGACTCAACATGCGCTTATTTTTTTCAACTAATTTGGACAAGAGTGTAATTAGATATATCATATTGACAGCAGATCATGCCTAATTTATAGTTCCCAGTAAAAGGCAAAAGCCATTCATTCTGTAATAAATTTCTTAAGCTTCTTTAAGAGGTTATGACACAGCAAGCTTTGAAATATCATAAATTCTGTATAACGGAAGATATTATTGAACCGGGGATTGAGAACAAAATCGCCTTATCTACGCAAAAAGGTGTCCTTTTTAAAGGCGATATACAAAAGATCCTCCCGTACATACAGAGTGAATCCATTGATACAATATTTGCTGATCCACCATTTAACCTTTCAAAAGTTTACGGTGCCAATGTAAACGACAGTAAGTCAGAAGAGGAATATGTCGCTTGGTGCAGGATCTGGATGGATGAATGTATTCGCGTGGTTAAACCAGGCGGGTCAATTTTCATATATAACCTACCTAAATGGAATATTATCTTAGGCAATCATCTTACCGACGCAGGTATGACGTTCCGGCATTGGATTGCTGTAAATATGAAGCTTTCATTGCCTATACCCGGCAGGCTTTATCCTTCCCACTACAGCCTGCTTTATTATACAAAGGGCACACCAAAGACCTTCAAAAAGATCCGGACGCCTATTGAAACATGCCGTCATTGCGGCAAGGAGATCAAAGACTATGGCGGACATAGGGGCGCGATGAATCCGAACGGCGTAAATCTGACTGACGTCTGGAATGACATCACCCCTGTAAGACATCGGAAGTTTAAAAGTAGCAAGCGGTTAGCCAACCAGTTATCTACAAAGATTTTAGAACGGGTCATTCAGTTATCTACAAATGAATGTGATCTTGTGATGGATCCATTTGGCGGCAGCGGCACCACTTATGACGTATGCGAAAGACTTAATCGCCACTGGATCGGGGTGGAGATCGAGAATTGTGATATTATTATTGAAAGGCTAAAGACCGAAGACTTGCACCCACATAAATCCGAAGATTTTATAGAAGAATAAGCGAGGTCGGAATTTGGAATTCCCGAATATTTCCAACATACTCTCAAAGTCTCTCACTCAAAGTCTTTTCCCTTCCGGTTACGAATTAACACCCGATCTTAACGATTTTTATGAACTTGAAATCGCCTTTTATGAAAAACAAATCCTGTCTGATGATGAATTGCTAAAGAATGGCGGTTATTTTTTACGTGTCAATAATCAATATACACGACACTTCAGGATGTGCATGGGTGAGTCTTTGAAATTGCCCGCTCATTCCTCAGCCAGACTGAAATCATTTTTTGAAAAAAACTTGTTCAGAACAGGTTATGCGACCCATGGCCTTTTCCCATACAGAGGCAAATTCCACCCCCAGATGATCAAAGGACTCATCAATATAATGGGACTTAAGCCCGGCGACACGATAGTGGACCCTATGATGGGATCAGGGACGGTGATGGTTGAGGCATCATTGATGGGGATCTCTTCGGTCGGAATAGATACAAGCCCCTTTTGCATTTTAATGACTCAGACCAAGATTGATGCGCTGACCATGTCTTTGACCAGGGTAAAAAAAGCACTGGATAATTACATGGAGGTTTTTGATTATTTCGAGAAAAAAACCAGAGGAAGAGGGGTAAAGAAAAAGACCTCCTATAACCTTTCCGCCAATAACTCCCTCTCCGTTATGGAAGATGCTGCTCAATATATCACAAAGCAAACCAGAGGCAGATTAACGAAACAACAAAAGGAGACGCTTGATACCTATAATTTCTTGCTTTTGGCTTATTTAGACAGCGTGGGATACTCTGAAAGAAGCCAAAGGAAAACCCCGGTGGATCTGTTCAAGGCTATACTTGAAAGATATATCTTTGTCGCAGAAAAGATCCAAAATGTCATTGCAGGTATGGAAAAGGATCTGGCTGTTTCAAAGGTCATTGAGGCTGATGCAAGGAACCTTCCCCTGGATGACTCGACCGTAGATGGCATTATCTTTTCTCCGCCTTATAGCTTTGCTATAGACTATATAGAAAACGATTCCTTTCACCTGGACTTTTTAGGCGTAGACACAGGAAGTCTCAGGGAGAAGATGATCGGTCTTCGCGGTAAAACGTTGTCAGAAAAATTCTATCTCTACAAAACAGATATGGAAAAAGTAATATCGGAATGCTCGCGTGTCCTGCGAAAAGGGCGGATATGCACAATTATTGTCGGAACGAATAACAATCAGCTCGGGAAGGCATTAAAGAAAGCACCAGATGAAGTGCCCGGCCTTCATGAGTTGCTGATCGAGATGGGTTCAAAATTAGGATTTAGACTTATTAAAATGATGAGCCGCCCCATAATGGGCATATCCAACACCATGCGGAAAGAATATATTTTGATGCTTCAAAAATATTAGGTTTCATTGCAGCGCTCTTCCGTCCGTGCCTTTCGGGATTTTTTTAACATTCAAACTTGTTGCATCGTGTTCTACAACCTCAATGCGAAGCACACCTTCTTTGATGGGAACAGAACTCCAAAGAGACAGGTAAGGCCTCAGTTCTCCGATATTCCCGATGCGATCAGTGAGGAAGGTTTTGAGATTATCGCTGGGAACGACCAGAAAACCGCCTAAAAGACCACCGTCCTGCATGGTAAGAAGTAATTTATTAATAGCCCTGTGACTTGAGGAAATGTTTCCGGTCTCCCACTCAAATCCGATGTATCCAATCTTTAAAACCAAAAGTGCATCCAGGTCACCGGGTACTATCACACCCTTCTTAAGGGGCGGAAGCTTTTCCGTTAACCATCCTGAATTCTCAAGATATTCAATACACGGCTTTTTGATTGGGACAACGCCGTTTCCTTCGCCGCGCTTTTTCCCACTCTGGGGATAGATTGTGAAGGTTCCTGATCCATGGGGCCAGTCAACGGATTGAATTGCTTCTTTCACCTGTTTAGAGGCGATATGCCATTCTTCGGATTTTGAGAACATTCCGACGGAGAGGATATCATGTGTCTCTACAATTTTCATTTTTTCACGCTGCCCTTTGGTCTTTCCTTTCCAGAAGAACAATGATCGAGATCTTGCAGTCTCTCGATCATTGCGGAAGGGTTAACATCAAGAACCTTCGCCAATTGAAAGATTGTTTTCAAGGAAGGGCTTTTCATCCCGCGCTCAAGCATGCTGATATATGTGCGATGGTAGCCACTCTCAAAGCCAAGCTCTTCTTGAGATAAACCTTTTTCATAGCGAAGCTGCTTTAAGACGTTTCCGAACAGTTCCTCAATTGAACAATTATGGAATTTACGGGATTGTTGTTTTTCCATGGCGGGATTATCAGAGATTGAACACTATAAGTCTACAGACTATAGTGTGAAATTGTTTAACAACTTTTTGCATTAATAAGGGATAGGAACCATTGGGGACGCCCTTAAGGGGACACAAGGGGGACACCCTGAACCTTCACCCTTTATTTAATCATCATGATTGCGCCGGCGGAAAAAAGAAATTAAAAGGTGGCATTTGAACCGAAAAAGTTTAAAAGAAAACAACGTTCCTGTGTTTTCTTCCAATGGGCGGCAGAGGTGCTATGCAGATATTTGTTGATGCAGACGCTTTTCCGAATGGAATACGAGACATTCTGATGAAAGCGTCCCTGCGATTGAATATTCCGTTGATCTTTGTGGCCAACAAACCGCTCAGGCTGGAAAATCAGGCCAATCTGTCGCTGATCATCGTTGAAGAGGGGCCGGATATTGCCGATGATCGCATTGCCGGGCTTGTCCAACCGGGCGATCTGGTGATTACCGCCGATATTCCGCTTGCCGACCGGGTGGTTGCAAAAAAAGCGTATGCCATGAACCCCCGCGGCACACTCTACACGGAGCATAATATCAAGGATCGTCTGGGCATGCGTGATTTGCTAAGCGGTCTGCGGGACAACGGCATGATCACCGGCGGACCTGCCGTTTTCAGCAAGAAAGATCGCCAAGCCTTTGCCAATCAACTCGACCGCTTTTTAGTGCGGCAACTTAAAAAGTGAAAAGACAACCTCAAATTCTTATTTTTTTAGTATGCCTTCAATTGAACCTTTTCATTGACAGGTAAGCTTAGAATTTCTATAGAATCCCGCCTTAATTTTTTGGGTAAACGGTCACTGGCGGCTGAGTGACGCACAGGCGTGTATCACAGGAAATCCATTAGGCGGCGACTCGCCGGAATCAAAGAGGCGCCTCTTCCGGTTTCCGGCAGGTTGAAGGAGAATGATTTGGAAAAGACCATTAATGAAAACGGATCGGCGACTACTGAGCCCTTTTCACTGGGTTTGCCGTGGGTTTCTCATGGTTTGCTGGATATGGAGATTGTCGTTGAAGATGCCTCTCTTTATGGCCGGGAGGATGGTTTTCTCCGTATAGATTTGTATCCCCGGGTTCGCCCCCTGGTTCATGAGCGCCATTTCGGGTTCTGGGATATCCCCTTAAAGAGGATCCGCCGGAAGCGGAACTCGGCACGGCTGGACTTAAACCGGGGCGTGATGGAAATCGGATGGAACACTCCGGAGGATCCTTCCTGGACGGCGCCGGGGCTGCGGATTCCTTTTCGCGAGGCGGGGAATGTCGTTGTTCATTTTTCTCACTGGCATACCGGCGGAAAAGAGCCTCGCATGATAAGGGTCCAGTCCTATTCGCTTCTGCTGGTTGGCGGATCGGGAAAGCAGGAACTGGATTCACCCTTAAAACAGATTCACATTCCTGTGACAGATACCTGCAATCTGGCCTGTTCCATGTGCCCCCGCAATAATGAGCATTATCCCGCCGCGACAAGCCACATGGCGCCCGGTGTCTTCGAGGCGCTCCTGGAAGAAGTGCCGAATGTTTCCTGTGTCATGATTATGGCTTTGGGTGAACCGCTTTTGTATCCGCAGGTTGTTGAGGTGGTCAGACGCTGCCGCGAGCGCCTTCCCGCAACCGGCGAGGTGGGCATAACCAGCAATGCGACGCTGCTTGATGAAGCGATGGCCCGGAATCTGATCCATGCGGGACTTGGCTTTCTTTATGCATCCGTTGACGGCGCAACGCCACAGACGTATGAACGTTACCGCATCGGGGCGAGTTTTGCGCAAACCTGCGCCAACATCAAGCGTTTTACGACACTCGCGCGCGAAAGCGCGAGTGCCTGCCGCACCATGATGAATTTTGTCATGATGGATGGAAATGTGGAGGAGATCCCCGATTTTGTCCGGCTTGCCGCGATGCTCGGCGTGGAAAATGTGACCTTCAGCTATGAACACGGACACCACTCAGACGAGCTAAACACGTTTGGAGAAGCAAGATTGGACAAACTGCTGAGAGAGGCGATAAAGACAGGCGCGGATCTGGGTGTCAATATCGGAGTGCCGCCCGTCCGCCGATCGCCGGTGGAGCGTTGTTTCTGCACGGAGCGGGTCCTCACATCACCGGACGGCGGGGTCTATCCTTGTCCGATGCTGCAACCCGGCTATAATCCCGACGGCCTCGTAATGCGTTTCGGCAATGTGCTGGAAAAACCGCTTGGCGAAATCTGGGAATCGGAGGCCTACCAATCGTTTCGCAGCGGTGTGCTTTCAGGCCGGTTTCCGCAAGAGTGCGCCCATTGTGGCTTCAAAGCATACCTGACACCTTGAAGGCAACAAAGAACATGAGCGGGTTGATGGCGTCATTCAAAATAGTTTTGCCGGGATCATTCCAGCCGGAATGTGTTTTTGCGGCCATGGCCCTTTCGGCGGGAGTAGCGTTTGTTTTTGTTAAAGGTTCTTTTCAGGCCCTGATGAACGAAAAGCCTTTTTCGCGCCTACCGGATGAGGGTTCTGCAGGAGGGCCGAAAAAACCTGCTGCGCGGCCGCCTGTTCATTGATGTTCGAAACAACTGCCCCGGGGAGAGGACATGAGCCAGGTCAATCACGAAAAGAGACTTTGCATCTTTGCCCATTTCGATAAAGATAACATCCTGGATCCATATGTTTTATTCTATCTCCAAGAGATAAGGAAAGTTGCGGACAGACTGGTCTTTGTCTCCACGGCGTCTCTCACCCCGGAAACCATTGCCACGCTGAAGCCTGTTTGCGATGCCGTCTTGATCCGGAAAAACGAAGGATACGATTTTGCCGGATGGAAGTTTGCTCTCCAGTCGGAAGCGCTCAATGACTTTGATGAATTGATTCTCTGCAATGACAGTGTTTACGGGCCTTTCTTGCCTCTGGAACAAATCTTTTCCGAGATGAAGGGGAACGCTTGTGATTTCTGGGGCATAACCAGCAATTACGACATTGCCTATCATGTGCAGAGTTATTTTCTCGTCTTCAGGAAAACGGTTCTTGTTTCCAGCGCCTTTCAGAAATTTTGGAAAGAGATGGAAATTCAGAAATCCAAAAAGAATGTGATCAAGCATGGTGAGGTGCGTCTCAGCCAGACCTTGTTAAAAGCCGGTTTCCGGGCTTCAACATACACCCGCCATCGACTGCTTTTGAGTCTTGCCATTGTGTACAGTGTTCAATTTTTTATCGTAAAGGCGGGGATCAGAATCAGGAAAGCACTAAACGTTCTCTTTTTGCGTCTGTTTCACAGGCGCAGAAAAGATCATCGCCGGAAAAGCCTGGCCGCGCTTATCGAAAAGGCCGTCATTTCAGCCGGGAGAGTTCTTTCTAAAATAAAGAACACCATCGGCAAAGGTTTTCATAAAATATTCAATTTCATCCTTCATCCCGGAAAGAAATTACGTCGCCTGATTTTGTTTTTTGAACTCAGGATCAAGGCAGTAAACGTCACGCATTTCCTCTGGAAGCAGCTGATCCTTTACAACAAAATGCCCTTTATTAAAGTCGATCTTCTTCGGGACAATCCGATGGGGGTCGATATCGGCGATTATAAGCACGTGATATCCAGGGTATCAAACTATAACGCGTCGCTGATCGCGAATCATTTAAGCAGGGCGAGAAAAAGGTCGGGGGAAAATACTATGTTTAAAGCCAATTGAACCCGGCCAAAACCATTCCTCTTGTCGGGAACGACGTAGGATGTCCCGCTTGAATTTAAAACATAGGGCAACCGGGGGTAAAACCACGACTGCCGTCGGAAAAAATAAACATCAGACACGTAAAGGCTTTGCCGTCGTGGCTATGGCTTTCCCAGGCACTAATTCCACCACCCGTCAGCGACTCAATCTTGCCTGCGACGTAGGCATCTTCCGGAAGATCAAAATGTTTGTATCTGTTGTCTTGCAAATCAGGCAATGAAAAATCAACCTCATAATTCGATCCGCTCGCTCGCGTCAGGATCAGCCGCGCGGCGCCGGGATTTACGCGAATATACGTTCCAAACAGAATATCCAGACCCGTCAACCTTCTATCTTCATGAGGGCTTGTGAGGTATTGAAAGGGCTTCAAGTGAATGGGTTGCGCCTTACTCAACGGCGGACTTGCGATCTTTTTTTTGCCTTCGCTGCCGGCCAAAAATGAATCATAATCTCTGATAAGATCCTTCCGGATGTAATAAGGCTTATCAGGAATTTGCTGATAGCTGGAATCAAGAAATGCTTGCAAGCACGTGGCGTAGCTGTCCCACGGATACTTATCCCACACCTTCCACTTGTCAATCGACATCACTTTCGGCGCCGACTCTTTTATTTGTTCGCATGCATCGAAAAGCACGCCATACTTAGGATTTTCATTATATTTCTCCTGCCACGGAAAATAGAAAAAATGCGCAGAAGCCGGCAATCGCTCTGAGGCTATGTACTGGAAGTTTTGGAAGGAATAAGCAATGATTCTATCTTCCTTCGTTGTATAAAGTTGAACCAATTGCGAAAACTCTGTTTCTTTCGGAATTTGCGCGGACGATAATTTCTGCCTTTCTCCAGGAAGCAAAAGCGATACCTTCAGTGTAAGAAGCAACAAGAGCCCTATGGCAACAAACTTAGAAGCCCGGGATTCATCTTCCATGGCGCTTAACGTTAAAACGAGCAATGGCAGGATTGCGTAAAAATACGGCATCCCGTGGAAGCCTGCGCCGCGCATCAGCAAACTGCATAAACCAGCCACCAGAAACAGCGTTCGCCAGGGAAACGATTTTTCTTTGAAGGCAAGAATTGCTGCGCCCAGAAGGATGACGATCAATGATAAAAAGTGCGCTAAATCTGAAGTAGCGGTCCTAACGGCATTGACGATTAACTGCCAGCCCGGCTGAAGACCCGTGTACAGGGGAAGTATTTTTGCATTCAAATACAAATGAAAAGCCAGGAATCCGGAAAACGATCCGTAAAACCCTAAAAAAAGCATATTGGCCAGAAGCCCGGCAAAGCAGCCAATGATAGCATGCGCCAAATAGTGTTTTCGCAAGGAAGCCAGAAACAGCAGGCCCGCAATGGGCAAATACGTTATCGCCAAAAATGGAAGTGAGGTGATCAGAATAGTCCCGAGAACCACCCTGAAACGATTCAATTGATGAGGACAACAAATAGCGGGGATTGTGTATTGAGACCCAATGACAACAAGTAGAATTCCTGCCAATGTCTGATATTTGTACATATGCCCGAAAATATCAGGCAAAAACACAATAATCATGACCACCGAAACCGCGGAAGCGATTATTTTCTGCGTTACAGATTTCAGTACCGGAGCATTATAGATTGAGAAAACGGCCAGTATTTGAAGCAACGCAATGGATACTCTATGCCCCTTAATCCCATAGTCCCCGATCATCTCAGTGATTATCCCCGGCAAAAATGTCAGGGGTCCATGCTGGTTGAATATCTCCGCATACAGCTTCATGCCCGCCGCCATCATTTTTGCAGCGACAATGGTTTCGGATTCGTCCCCCCACTCTCTGTAGCTGAGAAGCAAATACTGGTAACGTAAGCTCAAGAGGACAAATATGAAAAAAAATGAATAGATTAAAGCCTTGAATATGGCATCCTGCTTAGATTGCACGTTTTTTTCCACTTGCATCATTCCACCGGAATTTCTCTTAACCGCGGCTGAATCTCCTGCGCCGAGACATTTTATCGTTATTGGGGAACCCGAACAAAGTAATCCTCACAATGATTTTTGCATGGAAATACCTTCCGTAGCTTTGCCTATCCGCTTCCTTGCGTGTTCAGCTTGCAACAAAAACCCGTGCGCATCAACTTCGTTGGAAATTCGGATCACACGACCTTGTCCGACCTCACAAGTGTTGTGTTTCTGGAATTTCCCTTTCCCCGCGATTTAAAATCTCAGATAAACTTTGATCGAACAAGGTCTTGTAAATTCATGCGGCACAGAACCGGTGGCGCAACGCTTCCCTAATGTATTTCTGGAAATATGTCAAAAATTATTGTATCAGAGTGCCGCTTTTTCTATGATTGCCAGAAGCTGACAAAAGCACAGGATGTTGAATGACCGAAAAGACAGTTGCTATCATCGGCGCAGGACCAGCCGGTTTAACATGTGCCTATCAACTAGCCGGCAAAGGACTGATGGTTGAGGTTTTCGAGGCGGCTAACGCCGTGGGCGGCATGGCCAAAACCATTCCGCTTTGGGGACAACTCGTCGATCTTGGACCTCACCGGTTTTTCAGCAACGACCCCCGCGTCAACAAGATCTGGAGCAACGTGATCAGCTCGCGCTATAGCCTGGTCAATCGGTTAACCCGCATCTACTATCGCAACCGTTTTTTCGACTATCCCCTCAAGGCCTCTAATGCAATCATCAACCTGGGCTTTTTCGAGGCGGCTTTGTGTGTTTTGAGTTATCTAAAGGCCGGCCTATTCCCCGAAAAAGACGAATCGACCTTCGAGGCCTGGGTGGCCAACCGGTTCGGACGCCGGCTGTTCAACATCTTCTTCAAAGCCTACAGTGAAAAGCTCTGGGGCCTGCCCTGTTCGGAACTGGACGCCGATTTCGCGGCGCAGAGAATCAAGAAGTTTTCCCTCTCGGAGGCGATCAAATCGGCCCTTTTCGGTTCGTCCGGCTCCAAACACAAGACGCTGGTGGATGAATTTGCCTACCCGCATCTGGGCACCGGCTTCGCTTACGACGAAATGGCCAAAAGGATTTGTGACCTGGGGGGAAGAATTCATCTTGGCACACCTGCGGCCTCGGTGCGCGCCGCCCAAACGCCGGAGGGCAAAGCTGTGCTGATTTTGCAAGACGGCTCTGAAAGGCCTTTTGATTTCATTGTTTCATCGATGCCGATCACCCAACTTATCGAACGCATGAATGTTCCGGCGGAGGTAAAAGAGCGCGCAAAATGCCTGCGCTTTCGAAATACCATTTTGGTGTATCTGCTTGTCGAAGGCGCAAACCCTTTTCCCGATCAGTGGATTTATGTCCATTCTCCCGATTTGAAAACCGGCCGCATCACCAATTTCAGCAACTGGGCGCCGGGAGAGAATCGGGAATCGCCCAACACCATTATCTGTTTGGAGTACTGGTGCCATGACGAAGACGACATCTGGAGCGCCCGAGAGCAGGAGCTGATTCAACTGGCCACGGATGAAGCCTGTCGAACCTCATTGATTTTGCGCCGGTCGGTCAAAGACGGAAAGGTCGTTCGCCTTCCCCAATCCTACCCCATATATGCATCGGGGTATAAAAAGCATCTTGATTGCGTTGAAAAGGTCTTAAGCGAGCAGTTGAATCTCTGTTTCATCGGACGCCAGGGTGCTTTTAAGTACAACAACCAGGACCACAGTATTTTAATGGGACTGCTCGCGGCTGAAAATATCGCAAACGGCAGCCGGCACGATCTGTGGGCCGTCAATACGGATTACGAGTATCAGGAAAATTGCAGACTATCGGCGACAGGTCTGTCGTGAGGTGATTTATGAAAAGAATATTTGTGACGGGGGGCGCAGGCTACATCGGATCTCACACCTGCAAACTTCTGGCGCACAGCGGTTACGAACCCGTCTGTTACGATAACCTGTCCACCGGACATGCGGATTTTGTGAAATGGGGCCCCTTTGAACACGGAGATCTTCTCGATTGCGATAAATTAAAAAAAGCCCTGAAGTCTTACGCCCCCGTTGCCGTCATTCATTTTGCCGCCTGCTCCTACGTCGGGGAGTCCGTGACGGAGCCGTTTAAGTATTACAAAAACAATGTGGGCGGGACGTTATGTCTTCTGGAGGCGATGCGGGAAAACGGACAGAGTCGAATGGTCTTTTCGAGTTCCTGCGCGATTTACGGAATTCCCGAGATGGATTCCATCACAGAGTCGTGTCCTCAGATGCCGATCAGCCCTTATGGACAAACCAAGCTGATCATCGAGCGGATTTTAAGCGATCTCGCCGCGCGCGGCGAGATCCGTTCTATGGCTTTGCGCTATTTTAACGCCGCCGGAGCCGACCCCGAATGCGAAGTCGGTGAACGACATGACCCAGAAACGCACCTCATCCCCCTGGCCATCCGTTCCGCAGCGGATCAAGCGCCACTGAAAATTTTCGGAACGGATTTTCCCACACCGGATGGCACCGCCATCCGAGATTATATTCATGTCGAAGATCTTGCACGCGCGCATTTGCTGGCCGTCGAGCATCTTGTCAATAACGGGACATCGGATTTTGTCAATCTCGGAACAGGACAGGGCACGTCGGTTAAAGAAATCCTTTTTGCACTCAACGACCTGGGGCTGAATGTCAATGCTGTTCCCGCCCCGCGCCGCGCGGGAGATCCCGCCCGCCTGGTTGCGGACGCCTCGAAAGCCCGAAAGACCCTCGGCTGGCGGGCCGAATATCAAGACATCAGGAACATCCTCTCGACAGCTGTCAACTGGCATAAACGCGATAGTCGGTCATCAGAAGATTCCGGAATCCGGGAAGGACATGGTTAAAATGTGAGGCCAACGAGCGGGACATCCTACATGCTTTCTCTCAAGAGAAAAATATTCTAAAAAAGTAATACCCTCGGCAAAGTCCGTTTCCATTTCTTTGCAAATGGACGTCTGCCGCGAAACCAGCAAAACGCGCCTGACAACCCTTCTCTATCGCTTCTGAGCAGATTTCTAACGTTTTTTTGATCCAACTCGCATTTATATTCCGGCGCATAAAGCGGAGGATGCTTATCTTGATCCTGATGATGGACAAGCTTCAATATTCTGCGTTTCGGCGCTCGTGCCCTTCGCACAACCTTCAGGTTATCAGGATATTCGACAGGGACAAACATGAAAACAACGATGAGAGATTAATACGTGTTACGTCCCCCGAATTCCGCGAAGCCTGCTGCGAGGCAACACTTTTTCTTGCATCCTTCGCCGCTGCGGTGGGGTTGTCCAGTTTGTCGATCACCGTTTCTATTGCGACAAAAGGACTTTCCCAAGCGTCATGATCTCGGCTTCCTTGGTTCCCTCGTAGAGTTCAAGGATTTTTGCATCACGATACAGTTTTTGTACTTTGTATTCCTCGATGTATCCGTATCCGCCATGAAGCTCCACGGCAAGATTGGCGCAGAAAACCGCGGTCTGCCCGGCAAAATATTTTGCCATGGCCGAAAGATGATAATCCGGTTTGCCGGAATCAATCAGCCAGGCGGCCTTGTACGTCATATTGCGTAGTGCCTCTATCTTGATCCACATATCGGCAAGCTTCTGAAGCGTAAGCTGGAAGGAGCCCAGCGGCTTTCCGAAAACCGTTCTCTCCTTGCAGTATTTGACGGACTCGTCCAGACAGGCCTGGGAAAGTCCTAAACCCTGGCCCGCCACCATCACCCGTGTGACGTCAAAAAAGTGCATGAGCTGGTAAAATCCGGCGCCGCGCTTTCCGATCATATTCTCTTTGGGAACCCTCACGCCGTCCAGGGCTATTTCCGCCGTGTCACTGGCTCGAATCCCCATTTTGCCTTTGATCTTGGTTCTTGTGACCCCCGGGGCATCGGCCGGAACAATAAACTGGCTGAAGCTTTTGTGAACTTTTTCAGACGGATCGGTGATGGCCTGGACCACCATCCAATCACAGATCGTCCCGTTGGTGATGAACATTTTATTGCCGGTGATGACATAGTCGTCACCATCCTGAACCGCCCGCGTCTTGTAACCGGCCACATCCGTGCCGGCATTGGGCTCTGTGTAGGCGCCTGCAAAGACGGCGTCTCCCGCGCAAACCGGAGGAAGATATTTCTCTTTCTGCTCCTTGGTTCCGTAGAAGTGAATGTTTTCACATCCGAAGGTGGCCGCCGTCACATTCAGGCCAATGCCCATGCAAACCCGGGAAATCTGTTCCGTAATGATGGTGTTGCCGAGAAAACCCACGCCGCCCCCGCCATATTCCTCGGGCAGCCAGCAGCCGATCAAGCCGTTGGCGCCGGCTTTCCTGCGGATTTCCGGCGTGTACATTTCTTCCTCGTCCGCCTTCTGTGCCAGGGGTTCCACTTCTTTAACGGCAAACTTACCGGCCATATCCGCGAGCATTTTCATTTCGTTGGACAGTTCAAAATCCATGTTGATTTCCTTTCCGTTTTTTATTGTCAGATCATTCGTAGCTGCGGTCTTTCAGAAGCTCTCTGGCGATGACCAGCCTCTGAATTTCGGATGTGCCTTCATAGATGGAGGTGGCCCGGGCATCCCGGTAAAGCCTCTCCACCTTGAAATCCTTGAGATAGCCGTATCCGCCATGGATCTGCAGCGCCAGATAGGCGCTTTTGTTCGCCAGTTCCGAAGCAAATAGTTTGGCCATGGACGCTTCTTTGGTGAAAGGCATTTTATGGTCTTTTCTCCAGGCCGCCGACAAGGTCAGCAAGGTTGCGGCCTCGAGCCCCGTCGCCATGTCGGCGATCATCCACTGAATGGCCTCGAACGAATTGATGGTCTTGCCGAACTGTTTTCGTTCGCCTGCATAGCGGATGCTTTCATCCAGACAGGCCCGGATGATGCCCAAAGCCTGCGAGGCGATCCCGATGCGGCCGCTGTCCAGGGCGGTCATGGCTATTTTGAATCCTGTGCCCGGCTTTCCCAGCAGGTTCTCCTTCGGAACCTTGCAGTTCTCAAAAAGAAGCTCCACGGTATTGGACGCCCGGAGCCCCATCTTATCTTCCCGCGCGCCGATGGAAAATCCGGGCGTGCCTTTTTCAATGATAAAAGCCGAAAGCCCCTTGCTGCCTTTTTCCGTGCCGGTTCTGGCAATGAGATTGACAACATCGGCATACTGTCCATGGGTAATGAAGATTTTTGTTCCGTTGATGAGATAATGGCTGCCTTGATCCTCGGCCTTGATCGAGAGGCTTCCGGGATCCGAACCGGCGCCCGGCTCCGTCAGGGCAAAGCACCCCAGCAGGTCTCCCCGGGCCAGTCCGACAAGATATTTAGACTTTTGCTTTTCATTGCCGAATTTGAGCAGCGGTTCGGTGGAGAGATTGGCCACCGACATCGTCACGGCCGTGGAGGCGCATGAATAGGCGATTTCCTGAAGAGCCAGACAATAGCTTACCGCCCCGGCGCCCGCGCCGCCGTGCTTGACAGGAACCATCATGCCCAGCAGGCCAAGCTGCCCCATCTTCTTCACCACCTTCACGGGGAAGATCTCTTCCTTGTCCCTTTGGGCGGCGGCAGGCTCCAGTTCCTTGCGCGCAAAATCTCTGGCCATGAGCCTGACCATTTTCTGTTCCGCGGTCAGTTGAAAAGACATGTCCTCTCCTTACGGCAGATAGATGACCACCAGAAGTTCTGTTTTTTGCCGGGTTGGATTGCTGAGCTTATGGGAAAGGGAGGAATCAAAGCTCAGGCTCTGTCCCGTCTTCAACTTTGACGTGTTCTGTCCCACCGAAATCGTGAGCCCCCCTTGCAGAACATAGATGAATTCTTCACCCTCATGGTGGTACTCAACCCCTTCATGTTCGGTCTCGGGATCGATGGTCACGCGGTAGGCTCTTAAATGTTTATCCTTTCCCGGCGCAGTCAGAGGGGTGTAGGCATAGGAAGAAACTCTTTTCCTGTGGCTGGCTCGCCGCCTTTTGGCCGCTTCCTTCTCACGATTTTCCTGCAATTGATCGACATCGACCTTGAAGACTCGTCCCAGTTGGAGGACGACGGCGACAGGCGGAGGTGTTTTGTCTTCTTCAATCTCTTTGAGGAATTTAACCGTGTAGCCGGTATCGTGCGAGAGCGTTTCAAGGCTGATTCCTTTTGCCTCTCTCAATCTGCGGATTCGCCCGCCAAAGGATTCGTCGGCTTTCTTGATCATGAAGCTCTCCCTTCGTTTCTTTTTAAGATGACAGTGAGCCCATGGAAATTCAGCAGGAAGCTTTTGGGGGAAGCAAGCGACTGCTGATCGTCCGGGGAGTATAAGAAGAACCCTTGTGCGTGTCAAGATGATTAGGACAGAGATGGAGATACATTTTTTTAGATGTGTGAATTCCGGGGACATAACGCTTAATTCACTTCGGATGATCCCGACCATTCACACACTGAACAAAGACAATGTTTTTTTTACTTCTTTTGGTTCGATCAAACATCTGAAGAATCCGCAGCTTCATCGGAGCGTGACTGCGCGAATCATGGCCGTGACGCTGTGGCGCTTGGGAAACCACGGACATGATTGTATGCCCTCCGCTTTGCGGGATTGTTCAATTTAGTCATTCCCAAAGCTTCGCCTTTGGAATTCGAGTTTCGCCAATGGAGCATCAGACGGCCGTACTGTTTGATTCCGAAGGTCGAGTTTTTGGCTGTCGTGCAATGAGCCTGGCGCCACAGTCGAGGATATTGAGCAAAGGCATGCCCTGAAATAGCTGCTCGCCCTGAGAAACTTAATTTCTTGAGGATGCCCTTCTGTGCCATTTACGGCTCACGTATTGCCAGGCCGCAAAGGGTGGTTAAATTACAGGCGTAATGTCGATGTGGCAACAGAACATCAATCATTTCATTCAAGAACGGACGCCTCAAGCCGCGGACCGTTTAGAAAAGAGTAAAAAACTATGACTGAAAAAACAAGAAATCGAAATATTTTCCGGGATGGGGGGAGATGGTCTTTTCTTGTCCTACTAACATTCGTTTTCTCGGCGGTATGGGTACCGATCTTAACCGCAACGGCCGAGGGAAAGACCACGTGCCCGATATCCCGGGAAGGAAGCATTAACATGAAACAGCCCCAGCAGCATGAGGCCCGGCCCGGCGGTGCTTTGCCGCCGATAGACCTTATCACACCGGCAGAAACGCAGATAGCCACCTTCGCCATGGGGTGATTCTGGGGTCCGGACGCCCGGTTCGGGCTTGTCAAAGGTGTTATCCGTACCCAGGTCGGCTATACAGGAGGAACATCAAAGGATCCGACCTATACCCGGCTGGGAGACCACAGCGAAGCCATCCGGATCGAATACGATCCGAAAAGCGTTTCCTATGAGACGCTCCTGGACATCTTCTGGAACAATCATTCGCCGGGGGATCGTTCTTATTCGCGTCAGTACGCAGCCTTCATCTTCTATCACGACGAAAAGCAGAGGAAGGAAGCCATGGACTCCTTCAAGAGGGTGGCCATGAAAATCAAGGGGCCCATCTACACGGAAATCGTGCCGGCTTCAACGTTCTACCCGGCCGAAGCCTACCATCAGAAGTACGGTTTGCGGTCCCAAAAAGAGCTGATGCAGGAATTTAGTTCCTTTTATCCGGATGACAATCAGTTCGTGGCCTCCACGGCGGCAGCAAGGGTGAATGGTTATGTCAACGGCATCGGCACATTGGCGGAGCTGGAAATGGATCTTGCCTCTCTTGGTCTTTCGGAGGCGGGACGACAGAGGCTTCGCAATATTGTGAGATCGAATTAAATGTAAACGGCATGCCAAAGCCCGGCGGAAAATTCTTCCTGACGGTGCTCAACGGTTTTAGAAAATCGAGAACACTCTGACGAGAATATCCAAAAAGGTGTTTTTGAGCCTGTCACCCTGTCGACGTTGATGGAGATGGACTTGAAGGACGTCCTGCTGCGGAAAAAGGATAATTCTGAAGAAAGAAGCGGGAAGGCAAGCGCAACGTATTTTTTTGCCCGTCTCCCGTATTCCATAAAAAAGGCAGGGCCAATGCTGGCCCTGCCTTTTTTTGAATGTTTTTTATCCGGCTTTATTTTTTCATCTTTCTCCTGACGCCGGCAATCCCTAAAAGGCCAAGCCCCATAAGCAGTATCAAGGCCGGTTCGGGAACTGCGTTGGTGACGGAGAATTGTGAAAATTTATACGTGCTCCAAATGTTTCCCCCTCCACTCGTGCTGTAATAGAAGGAATTGGTGGCATAAGTATCTGCCGCCGTCTGAGTGAATGTAAGCCAGAAATCCACCGTGTTGCTGGAAATGGCATTGATGCCATAAAGAATGCCGCCGATGATGTACGAGTTTCCGGATGAGCCCACATTGACTTCTCCGACCGTGTAATTATAGCCGCCTATCAACATATCGATGGAGATGATAGGAACCCCCGTAGACCAGTCTCCGACGGCATCATAAATGATTGTGCCTGTAACAGGATCGGTTGGCGCGTTGTCACCGAAATCGTAGGCCGTAAAGTTTACTGTTGTGGGCACAGCATAAGCAATCGATGTGAGGGCTAAAAATGATACGATCAAAAAGACAACTTTTATTAATTTGAGTTGCTGATTCATTGCGTCCTCCTTTTTTGATTTGGCCCGATTTTTTGCAATATTAAGGCCACAAGACCATATTCGGAGAGCAGTTCTTACATTCGTTAATAATATCGATACAATACAATCTGTCGCTTATGTTTTTGCCGGATGCCTAAATTTCCTTAAACGTAAAATTGTAAAGAATCACGACGCCGGGACTTAATCCACCGAGCTTGAATACGGAAAGCCGGCTGACCGCATTCCGACTACTTTGAATTCCGGAACATAAGGCCTGTTTATCTTCATCAAGGCTGCTTTCTATGCTTTTCCGGATCAAGCCTGCGAGTTCATCCCAGCAAATCCATTCCGTTTCATGGCCATATGAAATCATCACAAATAGTTCTTGACAGGGTCAAAAGACATCGAGTATAGAAGACCCGCTTGATAATGATAATCAATTACGGGCTTGAGGCATGCGGGAAGAAAGAGACATATTCGGCAAATATTTAAGCCGTCACAATTTACGGGACACGCCGCAGCGCGAACTCATTCTAGATACGTTTCTAAAGCGCGAGGAACACGTCTCTGCCGAACAGCTCTACGATATCATCAAAAAACGCGATCCGTCCATCGGGCAGGCCACCGTTTATCGCAATCTGAAATTACTGTCCGAAGCCGGGCTCGCGCGCGAAGTGGATTTCGGCGACGGCGTGCTGCGATATGAGCATAACTATAACCATCCGCATCACGATCACCTCATCTGCCGGAGCTGCGGAAAAACCGTGGAAGTGGTCGACACGGTAATTGAAGAGTTGCAAAAGCGCATTGCAGAGCAATACGGTTTCGAGCTGACGGATCATAAGATGTATCTTTACGGAAATTGTGGAAATTGTAGGAAGAAGAGTAAATAGTTTTAGGTGTTAAGTTTTAAGTTTTAAGTACCCACCTAACACCTAGCACATAACACTTCATCACCAGACAAAATGACCGGCGCAAGAGCCGTTTTTATTGGAACCTATATTGATATTGATTATCATTTGCATATTAATAAGAGAAAGGAGATCTCATGATGTCGCCACTGGCATTATTAAGTGAAGGAGAAGCGGGAGAGATTGTCGATCGGGATCAGAAAGTCCATTCTGCACGCACCCACCATCAAATAATCGGTCACGGCCATCGACAGGGTCAAGGCGGTTGTTGCGGACGGTGTGAAAGGTGCCACTGTCATGGACACGGCAATCCTGAATCGAGCCATTTGATCAATATGGGTCTGCGACCGGGAAAAAGAGTCCAAATGATCACCAACAGCGGCTCGGGACCCATCGTCATTCGGGTGGACGAATGCCGGATCGCTTTGGGACGCGGCGCGGCAATGAAAATTTACGTACGGAGGAATGAATCATGACGCTGGCGGATTTGAAACCCGGCGAGGCGGGAAAAATTGTCAAGATCAATGCAGAAGGCGCGCTCAAACGCAGGTTGATGGACATGGGCGTTGTCGGGGGAACTGGGGTGCGCGTCGAGAAAGTCGCCCCGATGGGAGATCCGATCGAGGTTCGCATTAAAAGCTATGCTTTGTCCCTAAGACGGGGTGAAGCCAAATCAATTGAAGTGGAGGCCCAGTAAGTGTGATGGCAAGTCAAAAGAGTTCACAAAATCCGGAAAAACAGGGGCTGACCATCGCTGTCGCCGGAAATCCCAACGCGGGAAAATCGACGCTGATCAACGCAATTGCCGGATCGCGACTGCATGTCGGCAACTGGCCGGGCGTAACGGTGGAAAAAAAGACCGCGTCGCTTGAGTACGATGGGCGGGACATTTCGCTGGTCGATCTGCCGGGCACATACAGCCTGAGCCCCTATACACAGGAAGAAGTGATCGCCCGGGACTATCTGGTGAAAGAAAAGCCGGACGTCATCGTCAACGTCGTGGACGCGACCAACCTTGAGCGCAATCTCTACTTCACGTTGCAACTGCTTGAGTTGGGCATTCCGCTGGTCATCGCGCTCAACATGACGGATGAAGCCGCGCAAAAGGGGTTTCGCATCGATGCCGACAAGATTGCATCGATTCTCGGCTGCGCCGTGGTTCCGACAATTGCGACGAAAAATGAAGGCCTTAAGCATCTGATGACCACGGCGGTCTCCTTCGCCGTCGATCCTGGGGCGCATGCGCCCGGATTTGTTTCCTATGGCGAAGATATTGAGCAGGCGCTCGCGCCTATTGCTGACGCTTTAAAGGATCATCCGGAAGTTCTGGCCGGTCGTTTGCCGCTTCGCTGGTTCGCTCTGAAAGTCCTGGAGCGCGACGAGCGCGTGCTGAGCGAGTATGCCGTCGAGGCCGACGCTCTGCCTATTGAGAAAGCCGTAAAACACCTCAAGGCCGCTCACGGCGAAGACCTGGAAGCGCATCTGGCCGATACGCGCTATGGCCTGGCGGCGGGTCTGACGCGAGAGGCGCTAAAAAAACCGGAGATTCGAAAAAAGGAGCTGACCGAGCGGATCGACGCGGTCGTGCTCAACCGCTATTTGGGCATTCCGGTGTTTCTTGCAGCCATGTGGCTGATCTTCAAATTGACTTTCGACATTGCCGGTCCCTTTACCGACTGGTTTGACGGCCTGACATCCGGACCACTGTCGCGCTGGGCCCAGAGGCTGCTTGACTTTGCCGCTGCGCCGGATTGGCTGGTTTCTCTGGTGGTTGAGGGCGTCATCGGCGGCGTGGGATTCGTGCTGGCGTTTGTGCCGCCTATTTTTGCGATGATGTTTTTCATAACCCTTCTGGAAGGGTCCGGCTACATGGCCAGGGCCGCCTTCGTGATGGATCGAATGATGCACGCCATCGGCCTGCACGGGAAATCATTTATTCCCCTGCTGATGGGATTCGGCTGCAACGTGCCTGCCGTCTATGCGACCCGCACCTTGGAAAATCCGCGGGACAAGGCGCTCACGGCGCTTTTAATTCCATTGATGTCCTGCGGCGCGCGCCTGCCCGTGTATGTCGTGTTTGTCGGCGCTTTTTTCGCCTCGCAGGCCGGAACCATTTTGTGGTCCCTGTATGTGTTCGGTATTGGAATGGCAGTGATAATGGGTTTCATTTTCAAGAAAACGCTCTTCCGAGGGGAAGCGCCGGTGTTCATCATGGAGCTGCCTCCCTATCGCATGCCCACGTTGAAGAACCTGCTCATTCACACTTGGGAGAAAGGCAAGCACTTTTTAATCAAGGCGGGAACCTACATTCTGGCCGTTGCGATTCTTGTGTGGTTTTTGCTCAACCTCCCCTGGGGTGTGGAAAACAAGCAGGAGTCCTACCTGGGCAAAATCGGTCAAATCAGCGCGCCGATCTTCGCGCCGCTGGGATTCGGCACCTGGGAGGCCTCGGCGTCGCTGATCACCGGCGTGATTGCCAAGGAAATTGTCGTCTCGACCATGGCTGTGGTTTATGCCCCGCAGGCACAAGGTGAGGAAGAAGAAGCCGCGCCGAGTTTCGTTGAAGATCTTCGGGAAATCGGCGTGTCGTTTGCGGGCGCGCTTCGGGAGGCGGCAACAAACGTCTTTTCAACTTTCGGCATCGCAACGATCAGCGCGGAAGAAGAGGAAGGCGCCGAGGATTTAAAGACAACGATCGCGCAGGCGTTTACGCCGCTTTCGGCCTACGCGTTCATGGTTTTTGTTCTTCTGTACATGCCCTGCGTGATTGTGCTCATCGCGATGCGGCATGAATTCGGCACCTGGAAGTGGGCGGGAATCGCCATTGCCTATCAGTCGGCGCTGGCCTGGACGGCGGCGTTTGTCATCTACCAGGGCGGAAAATTGATAGGGCTTTAGGGTCAAGGGACAAGGTTCAAGGGACAAGGTTCAAGGTTCAAGGTTCAAGGTTAAAGGACAAGGGAGCGTGCGATGGGTGTCATAGATGTATTGTTAATTATCGTTATTGTCGGGGCGGCGGGATGGTTGTTGTATCGCAGCATCAGACAAAAAAGCGTCTGCGCAGGTTGCGGGAGGTGCTCGTGCGTTGCCGATCGTGAAAAAGATAAGGACCGGCTCGTCCGGCTTCAGTAAATCAATCCGCTAGGAATGGTTTCATCCTGTTATCACCGGACTAAAAACCGTTCCTAGCGAAAAAATCAAAGGAGATGAATCAATGAAGCGATGGTTTTTAACAGTTCTGGGGTTTTTGATGATGGTACAAACGGCGTTTGCGGGGCATCCGCTGGTGACGGACGACACCGGCACCCAAGGGAAAGGTTCAGGCCAGGTGGAACTCGGCCTGTCGCTGTCCTGGGATAAGGATAAAGCAGATGAATGGACGACTTTTAAAAGTCAAGGCGGTGAGGCGGCCGCGAGCATTGCCGTCGGCCTGACCGACACAATCGATTTTGTCGTGGGGGTGCCTTATGTATGGCATCAAGTAAAAGAAAACGGCTTGCTGCTTGAGCGCGAAGATGGCTTGTCCGATATTGCTTTTGATGTCAAATGGCGATTTTTTGAAAAGGAAGGGTGGTCTTTGGCGCTGAAACCCGGCGTATCCGTCCCGTCGGGTAATGAAGATAAGGGGCTGGGCGCGGGACGGACCGGCTACCGCCTGTTTTTTCTCGGCACTAAAGAATTCGAGCCCGTCGCGATTCATGCAAACTTAGGCTACATCCGCAATGAAAATACATTCAGCGAGCGGGAAGATCTCTGGCATGCCTCTATTGCCGCCGAGATGGAGATCATCAGCGGCCTGAAACTGATGGCGAATGTCGGCGCGGAAAGAAATCCCGATCCGTCAAGCAACACGCATCCTGCGTTTGCCCTGGGCGGGATCTCGTACGACGTTTCCGAAAGGATCACACTCGATGCCGGCGTGAAATACGGCCTGACGTCAACTGAAGATGACTGGACGGCGCTTGCCGGGCTAACCATCGCCTTCTGATCGGATCACCTGCGGCGAAGCGTCGCCCTTCATGCTCCGGCAACGCTTCGCCGCTTATCTTGAGAGATCTCATTGAACTTGGTCAGCCCCCAACCCAACCCCCGGGAAACGGCCATGCCCGGCCCGCTGAAATAAGCAAGAGAACGACAAATCCGGATAGCGATAAAAATAAGTATTGACAGAAATGCAAATCCGGCTATACTCAGCCCAGTTTACGTTAAGTGGCATTTGAGACGGTTCCGGTTAGACCTGATTGCGCGGGCCTGACCGTTTTCGGAAACGACAGGCCCGCGTGATTTGATTTCAACATATGGCGAGGTGCATCCATGACCGGTTTTGTCAGCAAAACACTCGGCGATGTCATTCGGGACACCGCACAACGGTTTCCCCAGCATCCGGCGCTCATTTCCCCTCAGTTTCAGATCCGCTACACTTACCGCCAACTCTACGACCAGTGTCGCGCCGCCGCTAAAGGTCTTCTGGCTCTGGGCGTCAAGCGCGGCGACCATGTTTCCGTCTGGACGACCAACGTCCCGGAGTGGATCTATCTGCAATTCGGCCTCGGCATGGTGGGCGGCGTCCTGGTAACGGTCAACACCAATTACCAATCGCACGAACTGGAATACATCCTCAAACAGTCCGATTCCACCACGCTGTTTCTCATTGAACGCTATCGCGACACCAGCTTCTACGAAACCGTCCGCAAAGTGCTGCCGGAACTTGAGGCCTGCCGGCCCGGCGGGCTTGCCTCCGCCAGAATGCCGCTTATGAAAAATGTCGTCTATATCGGCAACCGCGAAAGCACGCCCGGCATGCTTTCTTTTCGCGATTTTATCGAAATGGGCAAGACCGTGTCCGATACGGAGCTCAACGACCGGATGGCGTCGCTGACCAGCGACGATGTCATCAATATGCAGTATACCTCCGGCACAACCGGCTTTCCCAAAGGCGTCATGCTGACTCACGCCAACATCGTCAACAATGCCCGCATGGTCGGCGATGTAATGGGAATGACCGAAAAGGATTCTCTGCTCATTCAAGTGCCGCTTTTTCACTGCTTTGGCTGCGTCATGAGCACGCTCAATTGCGTCTATCACGGGTCCGCCATGGTCGTGGTGGAATTCTTCGATCCGGACCTGGCGCTGCAATATATCACAACCGAAAAATGCACCGCGATTAACGGCGTGCCCACCATGTTCATCTCCATCCTCAATGCTTCCGATTTCAACCGCTATGATCTGACCTCGCTGCGCACAGGCATCATGGCGGGCGCGCCCTGCCCCATTGAAGCGATGAACGCCGTCCGGACAAAAATGCACTGTCCGGAAGTCGTCATCGCGTTCGGCCAGACGGAATCTTCTCCCGTGATGACGATGACCCGGCGCGACGATCCGGTCGAGCTGCGTGTGTCCACCGTGGGCCGCCTGCTGCCGGACATCGAAGGCAAAATTGTCGACCCTGAAACGGGCCGTGATCTGCCGCCGGACACGCAGGGGGAAATCGTCACGCGCAGCGCCTGTGTGATGAAAGGTTACTACAAGATGCCGGAGGCCACGACGGCCGCCATCGACGCCGAAGGCTGGCTGCACACGGGCGATCTGGGCGAAGTGGATCAAAACGGGTATTTCAAGGTAACCGGACGCATCAAGGATATGATCATCCGCGGCGGCGAGAATATCTACCCGCGCGAAATCGAGGAATTTCTGTACACACATCCGAAAGTCGCCAATGCCCAGGTCCTCGGCGTCGCCGACGCCAAATACGGAGAACAGGTGCTTGCAGCCGTGCAGTTGAAAAACGGTTTGTCGGCATCGGCCGACGAATTCATCGAATTCTGCAAGGGCAAAATCGCCCGGCATAAAATTCCGAAATATTGGGAATTCGTGGATAGCTATCCCATGACCGCCAGCGGCAAAATTCAGAAATTCAAGTTGAAGGAAATGTTTGAAAAGAAATACGGATTGGCAGCAAATTCTTAAAGGCCGGGCCCATAGCGTAAAAAGAAAGGTGCAATCATGAGCAACATTATCAATCGCGACACCATTGGGGATATGGCCCGCCGGGCCGCCACGAAATACGGCGACAAGACCGCCATCATCTTTCGCGATGTCAAATTATCCTTTTACGATCTCGAGAGGGAATCGCGCCGCTTTGCCAATCTCATGACCCGCTACGGGGTCAGGAAAGGCGACCGCGTGGCTGTTTATGCCTATAACTCGCATTACTATCCCATCAGCATGATCGGGCTCGCCAAGATCGGAGCCATCCAGGTTCCGATCAATTACATGCTCAACGCCGACGAAATCGCTTACGTCATCAATCATTCCGGATCGCGCCTGTTTATCATCGAGGACGGTCTGTACCCGATGATCTCCAAAGAGATGAACAAATTTCCTTCCGTCGAAAAATGGGGGTTCATTCCTCTGGCGGACGCACAGGTTCCCTCGGGCTTTTTCAACCTGATCGAAGACATGAAAGCGATGAATTACGACGAGCCCCAGGTGGATGTAGGCGCAGAAGACATCGTCCAGATTCCCTATACCAGCGGCACCGAATCGAAACCCAAAGGCGCGATGCTGTCGCACCGGGCGCTGATGTCGCAGTATCACAGCTGCATCTTCGACGGCCAGTATGAGACCGACGATGTGAGCCTGCACGCTCTGCCCCTGTTCCATTGCGCTCAGCTGCACTGCTTCCTCATGCCTTATCTTTACGTCGGCGCGACCAACGTCATCATGCACAAGGCCGATCCTCTGGAAATGATCAAGCTCATTGAAAAGTATCAGATCACGCACATGTTTGCGCCGCCCACCGTGTGGATCGGCATTCTGAATCATCCGGAATTCGCCGGCTACAACCATCGATCTCTTAAAAAAGCGGCCTACGGCGCAAGCATCATGCCGGTGGAAATCATCAAGCAGCTCGCCGTGACCTTCCGAAACCTGAAGCTTTGGAACTATTACGGCCAGACGGAAATGGGGCCGGTGGCTACGATTCTGAAACCGGAAGATCAGCTTCTGAAACCCGGCTCCGCCGGTAAGCCGGTGCTCAATGTGGAAACCCGGCTGATGGACGACGACGGCAAATTCGTTCCGGTGGGGACGGTGGGCGAAATCGTGCATCGCTCCGGCCATGTCATGACGGGATACTTAAACGATCCGGAAAAGACCTCGGAGGCTTTTGAATTCGGATGGTTCCACAGCGGCGATCTGGGCCGTTTCGACGCCGACGGTTATCTCTATGTGGTGGACCGCAAGAAAGACATGATTAAAACCGGCGGCGAAAATGTGGCCTCGCGTGAAGTCGAAGAAGTGTTGTATCAGTATCCGGGAATTGAAGAACTGGCGGTGATCGGCCTGCCCGATCCGAAGTGGATTGAAATCGTGGCGGCGGTTATCGTTCCGAAAAAAGGCGCGACCCTTGACGAAAAGGCCGTGATCGCGTATTGCAGGGAACGGCTGGCCGGATTCAAATGCCCCAAGAAGGTGTTCATCACGGACAAATTGCCTAAAAATCCGTCGGGCAAAATTTTAAAGCGAGAGCTCAAAGATCTCTACAACGCCTGAGTCAAAGGATTCTTCATGGAAGAAACGACCGAACCATACACCTCCATCGGAGACCTGGCCAAAAAACTGGACATGAGCCAGCGGACCATCCGGTACTACGAAGAAATCGGCCTGCTCAACTCCATCAAACGCGTGGAGGGCGGCAGGCGCATTTATACCGATGCGGACCTGCGGCGCCTCAAGCTCATTAAACGGCTTAAGATCATGGGCATGACGCTGTCGGAAATGCAGGAACTCGAAGCCATGTGGACGTATGAGAAATCCAGCGACAAAGTCCTCAAGAGGCTTCTGGAACTGCTGGACAATCATTTAAAGAGGCTCAACGACCGCATCGCGGATCTGGACATTCTGCGACACGAGATTCTGGAATACCGCGAGCGGGTCAGCTCGAAGATAAACAAATAAACCCGTCACGGCGGGTGGGTGCGAAAGCGGACGGGCCGTGCGCGCAGGATCAAAGACCCTACAAATCTTTCCTGCCGGCTTCCGCGACGCGATAAAAAATGTTTCACATGACTGATCAATTCTCTTACGCCTCGTTGTTCGAACCCCGTTCAATCGCATTTATCGGCGCTTCAACAAATCCCGCCAAATGGGGTTTCAACATTCTTCATCACATTCTTCGGGGAGAATACGCCGGAACGATCTACCCCATCAATCCGCAAGGCGGCAACTGGCTGGGCAGGCCCATCTACAAAAGCCTGCAGGATGTTCCGCGGCCCATCGACCTGGCCGTCATCATTGTTCCCAAAGAAACGGTTGCCGATGCGCTGCGCCAGTGCCGGGATGCGGGCATTTACGCGGCCATTGTCGTCACGGCGGGATTTGCCGAAACGGGCCCTGAAGGGAAAGCCCTGGAGCAGGATATCGTTTCCGTTGCGCGCCAAAACGGCATCCGGCTGGTGGGGCCCAATACCATGGGCCTCTACAGCGCCTATCCGTCGCGCCTGCAGGCGGTGATGACCGCTTCGCAATTTACGCAGGGTTCCGTCGCGCTGGTCTCGCAAAGCGGCAATCTGGGAACCAGCATTGCGGATCGGCTGATCCGGCGGAAAATCGGCATCAGCCGATTGATCAGTTCCGGAAACGAAGCGGATCTGACCGTGGAAGATTATCTGGACTATCTTGAAACCGATGAAAAGACGCGGATCATTTGTCTGTATGTGGAGGGCGTGCGCGACGGCAAGCGCTTTGTCAACACGATCCGGCGGCTCGCGGCGCTCAAACCGGTCATTTTGCTCAAGGGAGGCACGGGCAGTATCGGCGCCGCCGCGGCCCAATCCCATACGGGAGCGCTGGCCGGAAGCTATGCGGTGTTTCGCGGCATCGGCCGGCAGACCAATATGATCTTGGCCGACACCATTGATGAGATGGTGGACATTGCGGGGTTGCTTTTGTCCCAGCCGGAAATCAAAGGCAGGCGTATCGGCATCGTCACGCAGGGCGGGGGCCTGGGAGTTCTGTCGGCTGATTTATGCGAGGCGGCCGGACTTGAGGTTCCCCCTTTGAATGAACGCGTCGTCGCCATGCTTGACGCCTTTTTACCGCCCTTCTGGAGCCGGCGCAACCCCGTCGATCTGATCGCTCCGGGCAAAGTGTCGATGATCACCGACTCCACCGCGGCCCTGCTTGCGCACGCGGATCTCGATGCCATTGTTTTGCTGGGTCTGGGGTACATGACCAGCCGCGCCACGCGCTGGCTGGAATCCGCCGTGTTGCCCAACCCAGTCATGGAAGAACCGGCCCGCAGGATGATCGAAGGCGAAATGGAACTGGTGGATCTGATCGCGCGGCAAATTCAAGAATTCAATAAACCGATCCTGCCGGTGATCGATGCCGTCGGATTTGACCAGCCGGGCGAGGTCAACCTTGTTCGCCGCCTCGACAAGATGGGCGTTATGGCTTACGCTTCACCGGAACAGGCCATCCGGGCCCTGGCCAAAGTCGCGACTTACTACGAAAAGCGACGCTAACATCATCCGGACCGGAAATCATGGAACGCAACCGCACCCGAAGCATTCCACAATTCTTCGAACCCGGAGCGCGGGCAAACCGCTTCCGGCCCGCACAAAAAATGGGCGGCCGCGTAAAAAAAGCCGACCGCCCTTTTTCTTAATAGTTGACGCCGAGTCTGTCGCCTGGGGCTTTTTGCCCATCGCCTTTTTCTGTTTACATCTTCATCCCGCCGTCGCAGAAGATGATCTGGCCGGTGATAAACGAGCTTTCATCGGACGCCAGGAAAAGCGCCAGGTTCGCGATGTCAAGCGGAGAGCCTTTGCGGTTCATCGGCACGAGATACGGCAGCATCGCGTCCATCTGCTTGATGGTTTCCGGCGGCATGTTTTTCATCATATCCGTCCAGATCATGCCCGGCGCAATGGCGTTGACGTTCACGCCCTTGGCGCCTAATTCTTTCGCGGCGGTTTTCGTCATGCCGATCACGCCCGCCTTGGTGGCGGAGTAATTGAGTTGGCCGGCGTTTCCCAGCGCGCTGGTCGAGGAGATGTTGATGATCTTGCCGTAGCCTTTCTCGCGCATGACGCGCGCGGCGCACTGAATGCCGTAAAACACGCCGGTGAGGTTCACGTCGATCACCGCGTCCCACTGATCGTCGGTCATCTTGTGCAAAATGGAATCGCGCGTAATGCCCGCGTTATTGATGATGATATCCAGCGTTCCGAATTCCTTCACCGCCGTGTCCACCATCTTCTGCACGGTCGCGCGGTCCGAAACGGAGCCGATCACGGAAACGGCCTGGCCGCCTTTTGCCTTCACCTGATCGACCACATTTTTCGCATCCGCTTCATTGACATCATTGACGACAACTTTCGCGCCTTCTTCGGCAAAACGAAGCACAATGCCTTCGCCGATGCCGCGTCCCGATCCCGTCACAATGGCCACTTTGTCTTTGAGTCTCATTTTCTGCTCCTTCATCATATTATTTTGGACACGGTCCAATGTATTTCCCCTTCATCCTGCTTTTCATCTGCATGGCCGGCTGGCCTTTCATCTTGAAACGGGTGGTTGCCTCTCCTGCCATCGTGGACCCGGTATACGTGTTTTTCCCTTCGCTGGACATCGTGCCTTCGGGCGTTTGACAGTCGATCGCGTAGCTCACGGTATTGCCGCTGATCTTCAGACGGGTGGTCTTGCAGCTGTGATTCTTGTCCTGATCTTTGACGACGGGATCCTCTTTCGTGATGCACTGACGGAAGGTCGCAGGCGGCATCGGCTGAGGAATGCCTTGCATCTGAACCTGTGTGGTAAATTCCCACAGACCGTCCTTGATCTGCGCGCCGACCCCCGTCGCGAAAAACAAAATTCCGGCGGCGATCATGACCGACATAGTCGTTATACGCATAGGATCCCTCCTCAATAAATGAATCGTGCCACCCGGCAAAAAGCCGGACGGCGCTTTGTGCCTATGCGGAAGGCTTTTTGCGAAGCATCTCCCGGCACAGCGCCAGATAATCTTCCGCGCCATGGCTTTTCGGCGCGTATTCAAAGATGGACTGACCGAAACTCGGCGCTTCCGCCACGGCGATATTTTCCCGAATCACGGATTTGAAAACCCGGTCGCCGAAGCGCTCGCGCACCTTATCCATAATGGCGTTGTTGAGCCTTTTGCGCGCGTCATACCGGGTGGGAATCACCCGATAGGCGGGGCCGTTCTTGTTATACTTCTTTTTCACTTCGGCAATCAGGTTTAAAAGCCGGCTCATACCTTTGAGCGCGAGGAATTCCATCTGCAGCGGAATATAGACGTCCTGGCAGGCAACCAGCGCGTTGACGGTGAGCAGGCCCGAAGCGGGCGGACAATCGATGATCACATAGTGAAAAACGGATAGATCGGCCAAACGGCTTTTGAGCGCAAATTCTTTTTTGGAAAGCGCGATCATCTCCGTTTCCAGACGCGACAGATCCAGATTCGCCGGCAGCACCTTCATGCCCTTAATATCCATGGCCGCTTCATCAACGGACACCGTCCCCCTCATCACGTCGTAAATCGTGCTTTTCAGCTGATGGGCGTCAAGTCCCAGCGAATAGGTCAGATGCGCCTGAGGATCAAAATCGATGACCAGGACTTTTTTCTTCAAAAGCGTCAGTCCCACGGCGATGTTGAGCGCGCAGGTGGTCTTGCCGACGCCTCCTTTCTGATTGCAAAAAGCGATGATGTCGGGTTGCCGCATGAGGAAGGCTCCTGAAAGGGATTCGGTTACGGCTGCGTTGCCGCGAATTCCCCGATGATCGATGCTATCTCGGCGGGCTTCTCCATGGGAATCAGATGCCCGGCATCGGCCACCGATTCGTAGATGCCCCGCGGAAGCGCGGACACGGCCCGCCGGATATCCACCAGGCCGACGTTGGGACTTTTGAGCCCTTCGATAACCAGGGCCGGACAGCTGATTTTCGGCAACAGCGGCCAGGGATCGATGCTCCAGCCGCCCATGAACATGGCGGCTTCGCTCTGGGGCGTGCAGGTCAGCTGCATGTCTCCGGCATCGAGCTTTTCCATGCCGAACTGCTTGTAGAGGGAAAGAATCTCGTCGTTCCAATCCGAAAAAAACGAACGCGATTTGAGATAGGCCATCGCTTCGTCTTCGCTTTTCCAGTAGTTGACCCGCTTGATGGATCGGGAGGCAAGTGGATGATCTTTGACACTGGGTTTCATCCGGTAGAACTCATCCGGAAGAAAAATCGGTTCGATCAGAATCATTTTCTCAGGGGTCAAACCATACAGGGCCGTGGCAATGGAAATCACGGTCGCCCCCATGGAATGGCCGATGACGACGGGGTGATCGATTTGCTGCGCGCGGCAAAAAGCGGCAAGATCCTGCGCCACGACATCCCAGCTCAAACCGCCTTCATAAGGGTTGCAGGACCGGTAATTGCAAATGTAGGGCGCCCAAACCGAATGCCCGGGCACAAACTGCGCAATAATCGGATGCCACAACCACGGCAGAAAACCCGTCGCATGGACAAAAAGCATCTGCGGAGCGCCGCCTTCGTAAAAAAGATAGGGCAGCTGCGCTCCGCCCACATCCTGATATTTCAAATCCGGTATCTGAAGTTCCATAGGCGAGGGATTTTTCAGCGTCCTTTCGTGAAAACAAATCGGCGGTCCCGGCTTTTTTTATTCAGCGGCGCTCTGCGCGGCCTGCAGTTCCTCAATGGACAAAACTCGGTCGATATCGAGCAGAATTTTAATGCCGCCAGCCGCTTTGGCCATTCCCAGGATGTACTCGGTGTTGAGTTTTGTGCCGAATGAAGGGGTTTCTTCAATATCGGCGCCTTTAATGTTGAGCACTTCGGAGACGGAATCCACCACAATGCCCATCATGATCATCCGGCCCGCGGCGTTGATCTCCACCACGATGATGCAGGTGCGCTCCGTATAGTCGGCGGACGGCATCGCAAATTTCAGCCGCAGGTCGATCACCGGAATCACCTTGCCGCGCAGATTGATCACCCCTTTGATATAAGGGGGCGTCTGCGGCACGACGGTGATCGGCAGCATCCCGATGATTTCCTTCACCTTCAGAATGCCGATGCCGTACTCTTCCCCGGCAAGGCTGAAGGTCAGATACTTTCCTTCCTTTTCGTGCATTACCTTTACGGCCTGATCCATGATGGTCGTCGGGTCGGTCATGTCTTGTCCTCCTGTGTGTTTCCGGAAACCGGCGCGAGGCGCGCCGGGGAAGTCCGGTTTAGAAGATGAAAACGGCTGCGGCGACAACCGTGGTGAAATTGCTGTCGCTGCAGATTTTCGACTGGGTCACATTGAGGGTGCGGACGATCTTGCCGCTGATTTTGAAGATCTCTTTCTTTTCGTCCCAGCTTTCATCCACATTGAAGTCAATGCCCAGGGTCGAGGCGAGCATCGCGGCGGCCAGATCCTCGGCATGATCGCCGGTCTGCTTTTCGGTCATGCCGAACGCGTGGTGTTCGCTGATGTACCCGTAGGAGGTCTTGTCCGCCGGAATGGCGCAGCCCACCGACGCAGCCAAAAGCCTTTTGGGTTCGTTCGAGCAGCAGCGGCTCATCACGCAGTAGGTGATGGCGCCGGGAACCAGGGATTTGAGCCCCTGGGATTTGGGAACAACCTTGCAACCGGGCGGCAGGATGCTCGATACCTGAACCAGGTTGCATTTTTCAATGCCGGCGTCGCGCAGGGCGCGCTCGAAAGAATGCAACTCATCTTTGTGGGTGCCGACGCCTTTGGTGAAGAATATTTTTTTGGGAACAAAATCGTGCATGAATCAACTCCTTAATGAACGCCGCGTCCGCGGTGAATTTGCAAAAACGCCGGGGGATGAGGCCTCATCCCCCGTCCGTCTGAACAAAGGCCGTGTTGGAGTAGAGATACTCCACTTTTTCTTTGTGTTTGAGCTCTTCATTGGCCATCTGAAGAAGCATGTTGCGAATGTCGCCTTCGGGATGCAGGGCCGCCATTCCGGCGTATAGATTGTAGGAATTGAGCTCCCGGGCGGCGGCCAGAAGATAAGCCTCTTTGCTGCCCAGGTTGTAGGACACGCCGGGAGATCCGGCAAATTCCGCCACCCGGCAGTCGGGAATTTTGTCGATTTCCGTGGCGTTGGAAATGAAACTTTCCTGGCGATAGCGTTCCAGATACGCTTTATGTTTGAGCTCTTCTTTTGCCAGATAAAGCAGCGTGTCTTTTGCCGCCGGATCGGTTACTTTGTCCGCAAGCGCCTGATAAAACCGATTCGCTTCATCCTCGTTGGCGATCGCTTTTTCGACAATAGCGGTCAGTTCGTCTTTTTTCACGAAAGAAAGCCTCCTGCGTTACTAATAGTCGGTCAGCGTGGCGAGGCCTCGCTCCCCGACCAGGATGATCCGGGTGTGCGTCAGACGCGTCGCAATCACCTTGGAGATGGAATTCATGATGCGGTATCCCAACGGGCAGTCCTCCTCCATCAGTTGGCGGAGCTTCATTGAATCAAAGGCGATGAATTTCGTGGCTTCCAGGCAGCGGGCGGACAGCGTGTAAATATAAGGATCCACCACCGCCGACCAGCCCATGGTTTCTCCCTGTGTGATGACGTCCACCGTCACCTGCATGGGCGGCTTGCCCGGTCCCAGATCGTTTTCCATAAACATGGCCACCTTGCCGGACTGCACCAGATACAGGCAGCGGGCCGGATCACCGTTCGCGTAAAGGTGCGCGCCGGCCGGATAGCTTTCCTCCTGCGCCAGCGGCTCGATTTTAACCAGTTGATCATTCGTGAAATCTTTGAAAAAAGCGAATTTCTTCAAAACACTGACGGCGATCATAGGCATGCTCCTTTCTTCTTGTAATGAACGATTCGTGACGGCTCTTCTTATACCAGCGTTTTTTTTCTTATGCTAGAAAATATTTTGCCGGCGAAATCCATCCGGACAGGGACTGGCCTTCCGTATCGGCTTTATCTTGCCCGGCGGGGAAAAAAAGAATATATAGGGAACACCAATCCTCTGTAACGGGAGCGCCATGAAACGATACCGCCTGACCCTGGCTTTTCTGATTACCCTTTTATGCAGCTGCGCCGCCGCCCCGGAATCCATCCGGGATGTGCGGGATCTTTGCCAGAACCATGCCTTTTACTTGAATGCGCAAACGGCGTCGGCGGATCTTCTTACCGCCGCCGCGCAGCAACAGATGGACGAAGACTACAACATCATCCATTTTTCCGTCTGGCATCAAAGTGAACCGTTCCACGCCTTGCCGCACCGCATCATCCAGGATTTCGACAAATTCGCCCTGCGCAGGGGCTACGGGGAAAATAAAAAACTCCATCCGCCTTCATGGATTCGAGGATTGCGACAAAACGCGAATCTCGACGTGTTTCCCAATAGGGTCGGCCGGGGCATCACCATCCGCAACACCGACCTGCGCGTACTGCCGACGTCTTCCCCGCATTTTTACGACCGCGACGGAGACGCCTGGGCCTGGCCGTTCGACAACCTGCAGCGCTCGACCGTGGCCGTCAACACACCTTTATATATCTGCCACACCAGCCGAAACGGGGCCTGGCTGCTGGTGGAAACATCATTCACGTTCGGATGGCTTCCCGCCCAGGACGTCGCAACGGTGGATGACGAGTTCATCCAAACCTGGGAGACGGGCCGCTATGGAGTCATCACGCGTGATTTCACCACGGTTCACGACGAGCGGGGCCGCTTTCTCATCCAGACCTTTGTGGGGCATCTCTTTCCGCTTCTCGAAGCGGCGGATGGACGATTGCAGCTCCTGGTCGCCGTGGCCGATGAAAACCGCAATGCCGCGGTTCGCCGGGGGTACGTTTCGGCCGATTCCGCCGCCCCCAAACCTTTACGCCTCACCGCCGTCAATGCCGCCAGGATCGCCAATGAAATGATCGGAGAGCCTTACGGATGGGGCGGCATGTACGGACGGCGCGACTGTTCGTCGATGACCCGGGACTTTTTCGCCGTGTTCGGCATCTGGCTGCCCCGTCATTCGGAAGACCAGGTCCGGGAAGCGGGCGAGTTCATTGATCTGGCGGACTTGCCTCCCCGTGAGAAAGAGCGGACGATTCTGGAAAAAGGCGTTCCCTACTTAAGCCTGCTGTGGCGCAAGGGACACGTCATGCTCTATATCGGCAAGTGGGAAGGACGGACGCTTATTTTTCACAACATCTGGGGGGTCCGCACCAAAGACCTCCGGGGACGCGAAGGACGCAAAATCATCGGCCAGGCGGTGATCACGACGCTCGAACCGGGTCGGGAGCTTCGCGACATCGATTCGGCGGCCGGTTCGCTTTTGCAGAATATCACCGCCATGAACATTCTCCTGCCGCCCCGGCAATTGGACGAACCATGAACAAATACAAACTGCTCATCGAATACGACGGCACCGGCTACAGCGGCTGGCAGGCGCAAAAAAATGCCAAAAGCATTCAGGGCGCGCTTATCGCGGCGGCCAAAGATCTGCTTGACGCCCCGGCCGACATTCAGGGCGCGGGCCGCACCGACGCGGGCGTTCACGCCCTGGGCCAGGTTGCCCATTTGGAAACCGCGGTGAAGATTCGTCCCGATGCGCTCAGAATGGGATTGAATGACCGGCTGCCGGCCAGCGTCCATGTGCTTTCCGCCGAAACGGCCCATCCGCGTTTTCATGCCCGCCATTCGGCCATAAGCCGCAGCTACCTTTACCTGATCGCGAAGCGGCGCACCGCGCTGGCTAAAAAATTCGTCTGGTGGGTGAAAGATCCGCTGGATGTTAAAAAGATGCGGCAGGCTATCGACGTTTTTCGAGGCTTTCACGACTTCGCCTCGTTTGCCGACAAGCGGCTCGATAAGGAAGCCTCGACCAAGGTGGATATTGAATCCATCGATCTGGCCGTGCTGGACAACCTTTACGCCATCCGCATCGCCGGCTCGCACTTTCTATGGAAAATGGTGCGTCGGATCGTGGGCATGACCGTCGAAGCGGGCCGCGGACGCGTGTCGCTGCGAGATCTGGAAGCGATGCTAAACACTTTTTCGGACGCACCCGCGCGCCACACGGCGCCGCCGTCGGGGCTTTTTCTGGAAAAAGTGCTCTATGAAGGCGAATCTCTTCCGGCCATCCGGCCGCCCATCCACCTGGCCTGAAAATAATCCCCCGACTTTATGGAATCCTGTTGACATTGCACTGGAACTTCCCTATAGTCCCGCTACCGGAGCCAAGCCTTCGCGCTTAATCGGAATGGACCCTCGCCGTCTTTGTGGCCGGCCCTGTCGATTTTCTTTCGCTTTTTAAAAACACTTGCAAAAATCGGTCTTAACTTTTTTTGTGATCGGAACGGGCTATGGAAAAGGTCAATAGAAAAAAACCGACGCGCCTGGAAACGCTCAAAGAACTCATCGGACAAAACCGCGAGTTCGACATCATCGAACTTTTTTCCAAACTCCACGCCGCAGATATCGCCGAGCTGATTAATTATCTGGATGAGGAAGATCGGCTGCGCCTTTTCACCCTGTTGGACGTGGAAAAAGCCTCCGACGTGATTCTGGAGCTTTCCGACACCTCCCGCGAAGAACTCATCGAAGACCTCTCCAACGAACAGCTCACCGACATCATCGAAGAGATGGACTCCGACGACGCGGCGGACTTCATCGCGGAGCTGTCCGAAGATCAGGCCAAGGCCGTTTTGGACGCCATCGAACCGGAAGAATCCGAGGAAGTCAAGGAACTGCTCAAATACGCCGAGGACACCGCCGGCGGCATCATGCAATCCGAGCTGGTTTCGGTCGGGCATACCTCAACGATCAATGACGCGTTCCAGGCTGTGGCCGACGCACAGGATGCCGTGGAAAACATCTACAATATTTTTGTTGTGGACGACCAGGACAAGCTAATCGGCGCCGTCCCCCTGCAGCGGCTCATTACCAATAAACGTTTCACGCCGATTGTGGACGCGATCGAAAAAGACATTCCGAGCGTCCCGGAGGACATGGACCAGGAAGAAGTGGCCAAGATCTTTCGCAAATACGATCTGGTCTCCGTGCCGGTGGTCGACGCCCAAAACCATTTGCTGGGACGCATTACTATCGACGACATCATGGACACGGTGGAAGAAGAAACCTCCGAGGACATCTACCGCATCGCCGGCTTGAATGAAGACGACACGGTGTTCAACCGGACCACCGATTCCGTTAAAAAAAGGCTTCCCTGGCTGTATCTCAATTTGCTCACTGCGCTGGCGTCGGTTCTGGTCATCGGTTTTTTTGAAGACACCATTAAATACATGGTCGCGCTGGTCTTTTTCATGCCGGTCGTGGCGGGCCTGGGCGGAAACGCCGGCAGTCAGACCCTGACACTCATCGTCCGCGGCATGGCTTTGGGAGAAATCACGTTTGAAAACGCCAAACGCGCATTGTTCCGCCAGATCGCCGTGGGGATCGCCAACGGGATCGCCGTGGGCATTGTCATCGGGTTGATCGCCTGGCTGTGGAAGGGCATTCCGATTCTGGGGTTGATCCTGGGACTGGCCATGATCATCAGCGTTTTTGCCGGAACGCTTGTCGGAGCCCTCATTCCGCTTATCCTCAAGAAGCTCAAACAGGACCCGGCTTTAGGCTCGCACATTTTTCTCACGGCGTTTACAGACGCCTTCGGCTTTCTCACCTTTTTGGGGCTGGCCACCATTTTCATTAAGCTTCTGACCTGACGGCACCCAAGAAGATGCCGTCGGGCTTTTTTCCGTTCAGAGGCTTTTTTGCCGAAAAGCATTTCACAAAAATGTAATGAGACCCCCTCCCGTTCCCACAAATTAGTTTTGGCTCATCCCCTATCGGACAATTTTGTTCTTTTATCAGCAACGCCAGATCGCCATAATACTATATAAATTCCATTACTTATCAAAATAAACCTCTCTTGGCACCATCCTTGCGCTGTTTACAGGCAAAAGAAAAAGTACTTTTCGGGAGGTAAATGAAAAATGAACTCGGGAGATACCGCATGGGTTTTAACCGCCAGCGCCCTGGTCCTTTTAATGACTATTCCGGGGCTCGCCTTTTTTTACGGAGGACTGGTCCGGCGCAAGAATGTTTTGTCCATCCTGATGCAGTGCTTTATCGTGGTTTGCGTCATTAGTCTGCAATGGACCCTTTTCGGCTATTCACTGGCCTTCGGACCGTCGATTTCCGGCATCATCGGCAATTTGGACTGGATGGGGCTTGCCGGCGTCGGCGCCGCCCCCAGCGCCGATTACGGAACCACGATTCCGCACTACGCCTTTATGACCTTTCAGGCCATGTTTGCCATCATCACGCCCGCGCTGATGATCGGGGCGTTTGCCGAGCGGATGAAATTCTCGGCTTTCCTTGTATTTATCGTCCTGTGGGCAACACTGGTCTATGATCCACTGGCCCACTGGGTTTGGAACAAAGACGGCTGGCTGGCCGCCCTGGGCGCGCTGGATTTTGCAGGCGGCATTGTCGTCCATGTGAGCTCCGGCATATCCGCCCTGGTTTTAGCCCTCCTTTTGGGCAAACGGCTGGGCTATAATGCCAGACCGATCCGGCCGCACAACCTGCCCTTCACGGTTTTGGGCGGGGCGCTTTTGTGGTTCGGCTGGTTCGGATTTAACGCCGGATCGTCGCTTGCCGCCGACGGCCTGGCGGCGCAGGCCATGGTCGCCACCCAGGTGGCCACCGCCGCAGCGGGTCTCACCTGGGCGCTGGTTGAATGGTGGCACAACGGATCGCCCACCGTGCTGGGCACGGTCACCGGCGCCATCGGAGGGCTGGTCGCCATCACGCCCGCCTGCGGATTCGTCAGCCCCATGAGCGCCATTTTGATCGGCCTGATGGCCGGACTCCTTTGCTATCTTGCCGTCGCCGTGATCAAAGGCAAACTCGGCTATGACGATTCGCTCGACGCATTCGGCGTGCATGGCGTGGGCGGCATCTTCGGCACATTCGCCGTGGGCCTTTTCGCCCAGGCCGCCGTGAACGAAAACGGCGCCGACGGCCTGTTGTTCGGCGGCGTCCAGCAATTCGCCGTGCAGGGTCTTTTGGTGGTTGTCGCGATTGTCTTTGCCGCGGCGATGACCTTCATCCTGTACAAGCTGGTTGACACCATCATCGGCATGCGTGTGGATGAAAAACATGAAATCGTGGGCCTCGACCTCACCCAGCAGAGCGAATCGGCCTACACCGTGATTGAATAAGGAGGGTGCTTATGAAACTGGTTATCGCCATCATTCAGCCGCATAAACTGCAGGCGGT
Organism: Syntrophaceae bacterium; assembly: GCA_018436925.1. Taxonomy (GTDB): domain Bacteria; phylum Desulfobacterota; class Syntrophia; order Syntrophales; family Smithellaceae; genus UBA8904. The sequence continues at coordinate 32,437 of JAHDKI010000008.1, read as the reverse complement.
GAAGCAGGAACTCGAGGCGGTGGACGTGAACTTAATGACCGTCACCAATGTGCTGGGTCAGGGCCGGCAAAAAGGCGTCACCGAAATTTACCGCGGCGCCAAAGAGGCGGGCGGTCTGCTCAACAAGGTCCGGCTTGATATCGCCGTCAACGAAGCCTTTGTTGAACCGACGATTTCCGCCATCACCAAGGGCGCGCACACCGGCTCCGTGGGCGACGGCAAAATCTTCGTCGTCGATCTGGCCGAATGCGTCCGGATCAGTTCCGGCGAACGAGGCGGCGTCGCCATCGGATAATTCGCCGGTCTGAAACTTTCGCGGGGAGAGAACGGATTTTCTGCTCTCTCCCCGCTTGACGTTGAGCGGGAACAATTATGTTTTATTTTTTTTCAAAAGCACAAGTCTGTGTTCCTCCGAACAGACTGAAAAACCGGCAACCTTGCGAATCCTTGACGCATTTTACGAAGAGCCTCCGTGGCACGCTGATTGCTGATTAGTCGGGCGTTGAATGTCTCGGTCTGTTGAGGAGTCGTCTAAAGGTAGGACATCAGGTTCTGGCCCTGGTAATCGAGGTTCGAGTCCTTGCTCCTCAGCCAATTCTCAGACCGCATCGGCCGCAATTGATCCAGGTTATTCCCTCCTTTTTTCAAAAACAGCTTGCCCGTAGAACGTTAGTTCTATATAGATGCGCTTATGGACACACAAGGCAAGACGCCGAGGCGCATCCTCCATATCGACATGGACGCCTTTTTTGCAGCGGTCGAGGAGCAGCGAAGGCCCGAGCTCAAAGGCAAACCCGTCATCATCGGCGGCGGAGGCGATCCGACCCGCCGCGGCGTGGTTTCCACCGCCAACTACGAAGCGAGAACCTTCGGCGTCCATTCCGCCCTGCCGCTTCGCAGCGCCTACAAACTCTGTCCGCAGGGCATTTTCCTGCCCGTCGATTATGAGACCTATGCCGAGGTGTCGCGACGGTTCAAAAATGTGCTTTTAACCGTCACCCCCCTCATGGAGAGCGGCGGGATCGACGAAGCGTATCTCGACATTTCCGACATTGACCAGACAAGCCAGTCCGTCGCTTCGACGATTAAAACCGGAATTCTTCGAGCAACAGGACTCACCTGTTCCATCGGCATCGCCCCCAACAAGCTTCTGGCCAAGATCGCCTCGGACCTGCAAAAACCCGACGGCCTCACGATCCTGACTGAACAAGACATCGAAGCGCGCCTGTGGCTTTTGCCGATCCGCAAGCTTTACGGCGTCGGCCCGAAGACCGATGAGCACCTTAAGGCCATGGGAATCGACACCATCGGAAAACTCGCGGCGCTCTCGCAAGAGGCGCTCATCGCGCATTTCGGCTCGTCCTACGGCCGTTACCTTTTTGAGGCCTGCCGGGGAATCGACGAAAGCCCCGTGGTCACGCACTGGGAACCCAAATCGTTCAGCCGGGAAACCACCTTTCAGACGGACGTAAAAAACTGGCAGATCATCGCGCGGACGCTTGCGGCGCTGACCAAAGACGTAACCGGGGATCTGCTCGACCGCGGATACCAAGCCCGGACCGTCACGGTGAAAATCCGGTTCGACGATTTTCGCACGCTCACGCGCGCCTGTTCTTTGCCATCGCCTTCCGACCGGGAAGAGGCTTTACGGCGGCTGGCTTTTTCCTGCCTCAAGCGCGTGGATCTCTCGGGCAGGAAAGTCCGGTTGGTCGGCATGCGCGCGGGCAATCTGGTTAAGAAGGATCAAAACCATTCCTTTTCTTGAGTTTCCGGCGTATAATGCCGATACATTTGTCAAATCGCTTTTCCGCAAGACGCGCCAAAACAGTTCGGAGGGATCCTATGGACAACAAAACCGCCTGGGACACATTGGAAAAAATCACCAATCTTCCGACCCTGCCTGCCGTCTATTTTCAGGTAAACAAGCTTCTGCAGGATAAACAGGCATCCATTGAAAAAATCGCCCGGATCATTGAAGTGGATCCCGGCATGTCGTCGAGCATATTGCGTCTGGTAAATTCCGCCTTTTACGGCCTCGGCAAAACGTGCAACTCCATCTCGCATGCGGTCATGATTCTGGGATTCAACGCCGTTAAAAACGCCATCGTCTCGGTTACCGTGCTCGACGCCCTGACCGTCAAAGACCGGCCGGCCGGTTTCAACACAACGGATTTCTGGCGCCACAGCGTGAGTGTGGCGGTTCTGGCCCGGCAACTGGCGCAAAGAAGCCGCCTGGCCGCGCCCGAAGACGCTTTTATCGCGGGCCTTCTGCACGATGCCGGAAAGATCATTCTGCTGAACTATTTCAAGGACGATTTTCTGCGCATCCTGCAGGCCGTGCGCGAGCGAAACCTTGCTTTTGCCGACGCCGAACAGGAAGTCGCCTCTCTCGACCATGTTCAGATCGGGGCGTATCTCGCCAGAAAGTGGCAGATGCCCGATCCCATCGTGGAAGCGATCGCCTGTCATCACTACTATGTCACTCAAGATGACACCACCGGCCTGGTGGAATGCGTCATCGCCGCCAATATGCTGGCCAACAGCAATTATTCCGTCCATCCCGACGACATCATTTTTGAAGGCCGGGTTGAAGACGCCCTCAAACCGCTTTTGGCCGCGCCCGAAAGCTGGCTGCCTGAGGCGGTTGAAGAAATCGACGCGGCCTGCGAATTCTTCCTGGAAAAGCGATGATCTGAATGAATGCTCAGCGCAAAACGGGTCGGCCTGCCTGCGCCGACGTTCGGCTGTGCCCGTGGCCGAGAAAATGAATCTTTGCGTCTGTGGTCCGCGCAAACCATCCGGCCTGCGGAGTCGATCCGATCTTCAAGGCTTGATTCATCGTCTCATAATTAAAATGCACACTCGTCATGCCGGCGGAAGCCGGCGTCCGGAAATGCATTGAGCTGGTTCACGGCTTTCGTAACCTAAAGGTCGCAAGACCGCGAAAACGATTAAAACTAAAACAGGTCAATCATGAATACTATTATGAGACCGTTAATAAGTCTTTTTTCTCATTCAGCCCTTCAGTGAATTTCTCGTTGCAGTCTTTTTGCTAAACCACTAGAGTATCGGCGTCGCGTCTTCATCCGAAACCCGGCAGCACAGTCTCATTCAGAAACAGACATAAAAGAGGATAAAATCTTATGAAACGAAAGCCTTCTCCACTGGATCCGTTTTGCAACCCGCAAAGCATCGCCTTGTTCGGCAGCATGCAGGAAAACTGGTTTTTCGGCGCCGGCGTCATTGTCGGCGATCTTTTGAAATGGAACTATCCGGGCGACATCTACCCGATTCATCCCACAGCCCAAAGCGTTTACGGCGTCAGAGTCTATAAAGATCTTGCCCAGACGCCTCGCGTTCCCGAGCTGGCGGTGATTGTCACCTCCTACAAGCATGTGCCGGGTCTCCTGCGCCAGTGCGGAGCCAAAGGAGTGAAAGCCGTGGTCATTGTTTCCGACGGATTTGGAGAAGCCGGCCCCGAAGGGAAGATTCGCCAGGAAGAAGTGTTGCGCATCGCGAAGAGCCATTCGATTCGCCTGATGGGTCCCAATACCGTCGGCGTCTTTAATGCCTGGGACCGCTTCACCACCGTTCCCTACGACCGGGGCTACGACTATGAAAAACCGGGAAGACTGTCCATCATCACCCAGACCGGCATGTACAGCCCCCAGGCCGTGGCCTGGAATGAATACGAAGCCGGCATCAATAAAGTGATCGACCTGGGAAACATGTCCGACATCGATGAAACGGATTGCCTGGAGTATCTGGAAAAAGACGACGGCACGGACGTGATATCGCTGTATATGGAACATTCCCGAAGGCCGAAAACTTTTCTGGACAGGCTTAAAAAAGTGTCCCGGAAAAAGCCCGTTCTATGCCTGATGCCGGGCGGCTCGCCCGGTGCGGCGGCGGCCATGGCCTCTCATACCGGTTCTCTGGCCGGCAACGCCGATCTGTACCGGACATTCATTCGGCAAAGCGGCGCGCTGCTTGTTGACGAATACGAAGACCTCCGCGATTGCGCCACGCCCTTTCTTCGATATCCGCTTCCGAAAGGCAACCGATTGGGCGTGCTCACCTTTTCGGGCGCCATCGGCATTCAGTGCATCGACGCCGCGGAAGAAAACGGCCTGACGCTCGGCGCTCTGTCTGCGGAAAGTAGGCGTAAGCTTGTCCAGGCCAGCGACACGCTGGGCAACCATCCCGTCGATGTGGGACCGGCTTCGGCAACCGCAGGCGCCGGGATCTTCAATCTGTACAAAGAATGCTTCGACATCCTCAAAGATGACGAAAACATCGACTGCCTTTACATCAACGCCTATATCTCGCACGGGCTCGCCCCGGCTTACTATGAAGAACTGCTGGGCTATATCGGATCCTGTCAGGCAAAACCGGTGGTTTCTTGGTGTTACGGGCCGTCGATGCAGGGGGTCGTTGAATTCGGCAAGCTCGCCGAGCGCTGCGGCATCCCCTTTTATTCGACGACCCGCAAAGCGGTGCGCGCTTTATCTTACATGGCGCAGTATGCCCGCTGGAGGGCATTGATGGACGGCGGATCCGGATCCTGACCAAACGGCGAGGGCCTTCAGACAAGGCCCCTCGCCGTTTTGGATTGGACGGCGATGATTACTTCCATCTTTTTCGGCCTGCGGATTTTTCCTTTTCCAGATCTTGCCAAAGCCGGTCAAGCGCTTCGTTGAGCCGGTCTTTTTCCTGCCGGCTGATCCGGCCGTCTTTTTTGAGTCGCGCCGCCTGATCTTCAATCTTTTTAACGTCCGCTCTCAAAGATCTTGCCCGAACCGGACCGAGGGATCGGTCGCGCAAGCCGGCATCGATGCGCTGATTCAATTGGGCAATCCTTTTTTCGATGTCGCCGATATCCTCCTGGCGGGGGCGTTGCCGGTCGTCGTCTCTCACTTCGCGCACAATGCGCTTTTCCAGGCGATCCAGATCTGCGTTGATTCGATCTTTCTCCCGCTGCGTCATCCGCCCGTCGCGAAGCATCCGGGACGCGTCCTGTTTGACTTGTTGGAGCTCTACATCCAGCGCTCTGCCTTCATCCCGGGTCAATGCGCCTTTTCGTATGCCGAAGTCGATTTTTTGCTGCAAAGCGGCGATTCTCTGTTCGAGATCCCGGATATCCTCCTGGCGGGGGCGTTGCCGGTCGTCGTCTCTCGCTTCGCGCACAACGCGCTTTTCCAGGCGATCCAGATCCGCGTTGATTCGATCTTTCTCCCGCTGCGTCATCCGCCCGTCGCGGAGCATCCGGGACGCGTCTTCTTTCACCTGCTGCAACTCCAGGCGCAGCATTCGGCCTTCGTCCCGGGTCAAAAGGCCATTTCGCATGCCCAGGTCGATGCGTTGATCCAGCATCCCGATTCGCTGTTGAAGATCGCTGATATCGACAGACGGATAAACCGGCCTGTCGTCACGGTAAACAGGACGATCCTGCTCATACCGACCCTCAGACGCCGGCGGCGTTACGACGCATCCCGACAGGCATAAGATTGACAGCGCAGCGGCCATCCATACAAAAAGCAGATTTTTTTTCATGAGCCAGTCCTTTCCGGCGGAAGTGATCTCACTATAGGCAATCGGCTACTGCCCGTCAATGCCTAATGCGCAGCGCCTGTGGATCCTTACGGCAGGCCTCCGCCGGACGGGCGTTTAAGGCAGAGCAGGGAGAATCCTCGTGAAATATAAAAGCCCCCGCCTGCTCACAGGCAAGCGGGGGCTTTCCAAGCGCCAATCCCCGGGGGATCGTCTCTAAAGGCTTTTACTGCAGAGGAGCCCAGCGGATCATTTCCGGTTCGGCCGACTTGCTCATCTTTTTGTATTTTTCAAATTCAGCCTGCGTTTTCGGGAAAGTCAAAAGGTAATCGACTTTGCTGAATTTGCCGTCCTTAACCGTCTGCATGACCAGGCCGCAGTAGAAGTTCCCGTTGTCGTCGATACCGAACAGTTCATTGGGAACCTGATCGCCGCTGGTGGGCAAAGCCTTGTGGAGATTGCGACGAATATCAACCGGATTGATCGAATTCGTGATTGCAATGGTTTTAGCGATGACTTTCATGACATTGTAGTGAAGCACGCATTCCGCGGTCATCTCTCTTTTGTAGGCGGCGCGGAACCGGTTGTTGAACGGTTCTCCCGCCGGCAAAGGCAATGCGGCAATCGCGCCCGTGCTGATCATGCCTTCCAGCAGTTTCATGTTTTTGAGCACGCGGGCGACGTAGTCCGGCTTGGCCTGGTCGATCAGAATGAAACCGCCTCTGAATCCCATGCCTCTGGCCTGCTCGATGACCAACGCCGTTGTGGCAGAAGGTCCGCCGATGAGCAGAGCATCCGGTCTTTTCGACATCGCAGCGGTCAACTGAGAAGAAAAATCCGTATCTACATAATAGTTGGCGGGATAATCGCCCACAATGGAACCGCCTTTGGCCGCCCAAATGGCGGAGAAAGCCTTACGCCAGGCATCGCCGTAGCCGCCCATGGTGACGACCATAGCCAGTTTTTTCCAGCCTCTGGCGCGGCCCTGCTCGGCCATATTCTGCGCATACACCGTGAAATCCGATACGGCATTGATGATCATCGGGTGCCCCTGGCGCATGATGGTGTGGATGCTGGTGTATCCGGCAATAATGAATTCATTGCCGGGCGTCTGGGGAATGGACATAATGGAGGCCAGCGTTGTAATCATGGGGTTGAATACGGCGATAGCCTTATTCTGATTGACAAAACGCAAGGCGTTGTTTTTTGCCTGGGTGGGATCGGCCCGATCGTCAAGCCGCTCCATCCGGAAGGTGTATTTTTTGCCTTTGACGGTCACGCCGCCTGCGGCATTGAGTTCCTTGACCGCCATATCCAAACCATACATACAATCCTGTCCGTATTCCGCCGCCGGACCGCTCAGAGGGCCGGTATACCCGACCACAATTTCATCTGCGAAGACCGTTTGCGCTCCTGCCAGAACCGTAAAGGCAAACACTGAACACAATAACGCTTTCAACTTCTTCATTTCGTTTTTCCTTTCCTGGGTATGATTTCCGGCTTGGAAGGCATCCCTTCCAGAACCGATTTATTCTGCTTTGCCTTGTCTCCCGGAGCTTTCCGGCGACATGGGAAAAACATGGGTCTGATTGCAGGCAGGCCTCGCCGCGAAGGCACACATGCCTCCAAAAGCGTCACACGCTATGCGGTTCATCACATCATTTACATTGGGAATCGATTTTAAAAACCGGATCTTCTGAATATAAATAGCAGCGATTTGTTGCAGGCGTGCTTTATCGCTCTTTAAGGACACTGAATCAAATCCGCTTCACCTCTTCTGCAAATTCAGGTCCTTTGCCGGGACATCCAACATCAGTAAAACATTCAACCCCTTTAAATCCTATACCGACGCTTATACAACGAGCGTTGGTTGTATGTATTTCAGGATTGCTGTGGGTTGTCAAGAGTTATCTGATCGGCCCCGGGCCCAAATGAAAAGGAATCATTTTTTCAGAAGTTTACACCACCGACCCCGAGGGGGATCGCCCCGGCGGCGCGCTTTCAGTAGCCCAAAAACGCCTTGAGCCTGACGATCTCCTCCATGAGTTTTTCAAATCCCTCAAACGTGAGAGACTGAGGTCCGTCGGAAAGAGCCTTTTCCGGCTCGGGGTGAACCTCGATCATGACGGCATCGGCGCCCGCCACCAGCGCCGCTTTCGTCATCGGCGGCACCAGCGAGCGCCGACCCGTGGCATGCGACGGGTCCACGATGATCGGCAGATGCGACAGGCCGCGGATAAGCGGCACGACGGACAGATCCAGCGTATTTCGCGTAGCCGTTTCATACGTTCGAATCCCCCGTTCGCAAAGGATCACCTCGCTGTTGCCCTCGGCCAGGATATATTCCGCCGCCGCCAGAAATTCTTCAAGCGTGGCGCTCAATCCGCGTTTGAGCACAACCGGTTTGCGGACGCGGCCCACTTCCCGCAGCAGCTCGAAGTTCTGCATATTCCTGGCGCCGACCTGAAGCACCTCAACATAGCCGGCCACCCGTTCCACATGACCGGCCGCCATGACCTCGGAGACAACGGGAAGCCCCGTTTCCCGGCCCGCCATGGCCAGAAGCTTCAAGCCTTCCTCTTTCAATCCCTGAAACGAGTAAGGCCCGGTGCGGGGCTTGAAGGCCCCGCCGCGCAACATTTTCGCCCCGCAGGCTTTCACCGCCCGGGCCGTTTTCATAATCTGATCTTCGCTTTCCACGGCGCAAGGCCCGGCTATCACGATCGGCGGCCTTCCTTCGCCGATTTCCTCATGGCCGATCCGGATCCGCGTCGGTTGCGGATGAAAATCCCTCGATACGATCTTGTAGGGTTTCGAAACGTGGATGACTTCCTTCACGCCCGGAAGATCGCGGATCGGGCCGTCGTCCACATAACCCGAATTGCCTAAAACCCCGATGGCGGTCCTTTCGCTTCCGGGTATGGGCGATGCGGTCAACCCCATGTTTTCAACCGCTGCGGCAACGGCGTCGATGTGTTCCGGCGTGGCATGGCGATGCATGACAATGAGCATGGCAACCTCTCCTGTGATCGAAAGATGCGGACGTTCAGAAATCCGTTTCCTGGAGGCGCGATTATATCTCCGTTTGATGAACCTTGACAACGGAAATATGAAAAACAGGCAATCATCAGCAAGACTGATCCGTCATCCGGAATTAAAAAAACCGTCGCCGGAAATGACGAATAAGCGATCCGCATTATTTTGTTCAGTAAAACCTTGATTTATCTCAAAGCGCCTTTATCTTAATGTCTAAAACAGCATCGGGAGAAATCATGATAAAAATCACCATGACGCAAAAAGCAAAAACTGAACTTCTGGCCGCGCTTGATCGTTTTCATGCCCGATCCGTCCGGCTCATCCGGCAGGGATATGGGTGAGTCGGGCCGAGGCTGGCGTTGGTTCTGGAAGAACCTCGGGAAAACGATGAGATTGTGCAGGTAGAAGGCATCGGATTTGCTTACGACAAAGATGATAGCAGCCTGCTTGACCAAACCACGATCGACTATAAGGACTTCTGGTTTGGTGAAGGGTTTGCGGTTTGGTCTCCGGCATCCGAACCCTGTTAGTCGATAACCGGACAAGCCGTCACCCCCGGAGAGAAAAACGGTCCATTCAAAGCAAAGGCGCTCCGTCAGGAATGCCGCCCGAAAGAAGGCCGCACCCGAAACAGAATTTTTTCCGATTGCATTTATCCTGTTCGCGGGTTTAATAGTGACGCTATGGCAGACACTCCGACGGCAATCAAAGGTTATGACCCTGTCGCGTACTTCACTTCCGCAGAAGCCGTGAAGGGGGATTCGTCTGTGAACATGGAGTGGAGGGGCAAAACCTGGTTATTTTCAAGCCGTCAAAACCGCGATCGATTTGCGAACGCCCCCGAACAGTACGCCCCGCAATACGACGGCTATTGCGCCTGGGCCATGGCCGAAGCGCGCAAGGCCGAAACCGACCCCGAAGTCTGGAAAATCGTGGACGGAAAACTTTATCTCAACTGCAGCCGGGCCGCCTACGACAAGTGGAGCCGCGACCTTTCCGCCAACATCGGGAAGGCCGACAGGCACTGGCTGACCCTCAAAGAGATGCCCTGACGCTGAGCACTTCCCCCTCATGCCGCCGACATTCGGCGCCCTTTATGACGACTGAAGCACTTTGCTGACCAGGCGCGATAATTCGGAAAAGCTGTAGGGTTTGGCGATGAATCCACGGCAGCCCATGTCCATAACCTTGCGCACTTCCGCGTCGATCCCGTAGCCGCTGGACAAAATGACCTTCACGTCCGGCTTGGCGTCTTTGAGCATTTTGAGAACCTGCGACCCGTTCATGCCGGGCAGAATCATATCAAGAATAACCAGATCAATCTCTTTCTTTTTCTGCAGATAAATAGCGACGGCTTCCTGGCCGCTTGCCGCCCGATGCACGGTATAGCCGAGTTTGGTCAGGACTTCAGCCGCCGAATGCAGGATCATGGATTCATCATCCACCATCAAAATGCAGCCGCTTCCGCGCACCAGCTGGCCGGCCGGTGTTTCGGATTCCGCCTCAATCGCTTTGGCCGACGCGGGAAGATACAGGCTGAACTTGGCCCCCTTGCCGCTTTCGCTTTCGGCCTCGATGTGGCCGCCGTGGTTGCGGATGATTCCATAGGCCGACGCCAACCCCAGACCTGTGCCGCCTTTTGCGGCTTTCGTGGTGAAAAACGGCTCGAATATTTTATCGAGCACATCGCGGTCCATTCCGCTGCCCGTATCGGTGACGGATATTTTGACATACCGGCCGGGCTGCATTTTAAACAGCCGAACGTCGGGCTCGGGCAGTTCCGTGTTTTCGGTTTTGATATGCAAAAAGCCGCCCTGAGGCATCGCTTGCGCGGCATTGATAAACAGATTAAGCAGCACCTGCTCGATCTGTCCGGCATCCGCCTCCACCGGATAAGCATCCGGCTGCAGGTCGAATTCCGCTTCAATTTCTTTGCGGGTTTCAACGAAAATCTGGGCGCTTTTGCGGATCAGATCGTTGATGGACAGGATTTTGACTTCATATTTTCCGCCTCTGGCAAACCCCAAAAGCTGACGGGTCAGCCGGGTGCCGCGAGCGACATGATCTTCAATCCGGCTGAGCCGCTGGTGATAGGGATGCGCCGGACTGACGTCCATGAGCATCAGCGAGGCATTGCCCTGAATGCCCATGAGGATATTGTTGAAATCATGAGCCACTCCGCCGGCCAGTTTGCCGATCGCCTCCATTTTCTGCGCGTGAATAATCTGCTGCTCCAGACGCTTTCGTTCCTCATGATCGCGGCGGCGCTCGGTGATATCATGCGCGACATAAAGCGTCCCTTTCATCCGGCCCGCTCCGTCCGTAATCAGCGAGCCGAAGACTTCGGCGGGAAAAGAACTTCCGTCGTCGCGCAAAAGAACATACTGCTGCGTCATCACGCCCCCGCTCTCGACGAGACGCCGGTAATCCGCCACGGCTTTTTCATAGCTTTCCTCCGCGACGAAGTCCAGAATCGAGCGCCCCGCAAGGCTTTCCGGTCCGGAAAGACCATACAGCGACAAGGCCCGCCTCGAAGCATACATTACCTGTCCGCCCAGATCCGTCAGAATGACGCCGTCGGGCAGCGCATTCACCAGGGTCTCATAGAGAATTTCCGCCTCTTTCCTTTTTTCTTCGTCCCGTTTACGTTCGCTGATATCGAGCAGGATACCGTTGAAGACCAGTTGATTGTCGTACCATGACGGCGTCGCCAATCCGTGAAACCAGATTAAGTCGCCCGACGGCTTCACGAAACGGCCTTCATAATTCCACGGCGAACGGGTCTCCACCGCCTGGCGGATAGAGGCCATCAGGCTGTCTTGGTCGTCGCCATAAATATGCGACAAAAATGCCGCGAATAAATCGTCATCCTCCGGGCTCAATCCGAATAACTCGAGCATGCGCCCGCTTGCAAAATTGAGGCGATAGTTTCCCTGATCCGACGCGCAAAACTGGTAGACGACTCCCGGCAAGGTCTTCGTGATAGCCTCAAGCCGGTCCTGATTTTCTATCATCGCCCGCTGCGCCGCTTTTTGTTGGGTGACGTCCATGAAGAGGCCTTCCACGCCCAGGAGGTTTCCTTTTTCATCATGGAAAAACCGGCTGTTGGTCACAATGGAGATCGGGGACCCGTCTTTGTGCCTGAGCGTGACTTCATAATTGGTCAACTTCCCCGTACGCGCCAGATCCTTTAAAAAAACGTCCCGCAGTTCCGGGCGCCAGTAGAAGTCTTTCGCGATGTTTTTGCCCAGCATCTCTTCGGGTTTATCATATCCCAGGCTTTTGGCCCCCGACGCGTTGATGAACGTCAGATTGCCCTGCGTATCGCACCGGTAAAGCGTATCCTGCATGTTGTCCACAAGCGACCGGTACCTGGCTTCTCTTTCGCGGACAATCTGCTGAGCTTTTCTTTCCGCCGTCAGGTCCACAACGGACACCAGCCGATAGCCGGTTTGCGGCATTGTCGTCACGCGCACGACAACGTCGAGGATCTCTCCGTTTTTGGTTTTGATCCTTGCATCGTAAGCGGAAGGCGCGGCATCCGGATCCGTATTGCGCAGACGGTGATAGTCCAGGATCCGGTTCAAATCCTCGTCGAAGGCCACCAGGGCCGTCCACTTCATTTTCCCTTCAGCTTCGGCCCTCGTATACCCCAGAAGATCCTCAAATGTTTTATTGACCAAAACGATATGCGCATGCTCATCGGCGCACATCATACCGATGCCCACATTGTCAAAGACCAGCCGGAGGCTTTCTTGATTCAACTTCGCATCGCCCTGTGCGGGCCCGGCGGCGGCGCTTGACGCGCACAGGAAAGCAACCTGTTGATGCGGAGGGGTTTCCAGGCGGGTTGTTAGAATTGTCCAGTGAAGGGGTCTGGTTGATCCGTCGGCGCAGAAAAGCGCAAGATCCAAGGAGGCGGGCGCGGCTTCTTGCAGCGTGGCGCGGATCGCCTCTTTAACCGCTTCCCTGTCGGGAACCGAAAAGAAAGTCAAGCCGTCGGCTTTTGCCGGCTTGCCGGGCCGAGATCCCGTCCATCGATAAAAAACATCATTCGCCCGGAGAATATCTCCGTCGCCGGTTAGAACCAAAGCCGGCAAGGTTGTTGCATTCAGAAGCTTTTCAAGGCTTTCCATCATGTCTTCTCGGTTCATTGCCAAAACAGGTTCGCGCTCCGGATTCTCCGGCCTGCAGGGCCCATGCGTCCGGAAAGCCACTCCAATGCTTCAGCCGGCGACACACGAAGCTTACACAACGCAAGACTTCCGGACCCGGTTTCCCCTGAAAAAAAACATAAGAATATCGACCGCTCCCAGGACGCCGGCCGAATGGATCAAGACGTTTTCAACCATTTGAGTGATCCATTGCATCGGATCACCCGTTATATAGTGCGCGTACTCTTGATCTGTTATCGGTTGTCAGGCGAAAGGTCTTTAATCATCCATACTTTATGACGCCGATCCTTCGTCGGAGACGAGCGGGACCGGATGTTTTCGACGGCCCGGCCCTTCCTCAACATCACCTCCATGCGCCCGAAAACATTGATCATCAATCGACAGGCGACGGCCAGGAACAAAAACAAGACCGACATCCGCCTTCTGATCATACTGCCCCGCATCTCCATGCCGGCCGGCGTCGTTTCTCCAACCTGTCTTCCGAGTCGGCGAAGTTAAACATAAGAGATTGATACGCATCAAGACGAATGATCTTTTGTGGAAGGAAGGATAGGGAACGCGACATTGCCTGTAAACGGATAATCTTTTCCAGATGGCCGTATGGTGCCGCCCGGCTTTTCCTCATTTTTCATTGACTTCGACAATCGGTCCTTGTATTTAACGGGTCAGGGGCGATGCCGTCGCCGGCCGAAACCAGACAACACCCAAGACCTTGCTTCGCGCCGTCTTCTTAAAGAAGCTCGTCTTATTTATTCTGAAACGAGCAAAAATGGCTCGCCGTCGCCGCGATAAAGCCCAAAACGGATTGCGGACATCAGGGATTGCGTCTGCGAGGTCCACTTCTGAATCAGACCGCATACAAGCCGCCGGGGCGTCATCCGGCAAAAGAAATTTCCGCCGGGGGCAAAACCCGGTCCGTGATGAGGTCAATTGATATGATAAAATCCGTCTCCTCCGGCCGCCCATGCGCATCGCCTGTTGGCGGGAAACCCGCTCTGAGCCTGCCGGCGGCCTCAAAGAGGCGATCCTCCTTTCTAAAATGCGTTATCCTTGCACTGGCCGTACTCGGCATGAGTCTCTTCGCGGTCCATATCGCCTGCGGCGCAATTCTGATTCTTGAAGACAAACCCTCCTATGATTTGTCCGGATACCTGGACATTCTGTCCGACCCGTCGCAACGCCTTACCGTGGAGCAGGTCGAGGACCGAAAAGACTGGATGCAAACTCCGCCGGGCCGAATTCCCAACCTCGGTTTCACACAGGCGGCAATCTGGATTCGCTTTTCCCTGGCCGCCCGCAGCGATGCGCCGGAAAAAGTCTATGTCTCGTTTGAATACCCGGTCACTCAGGTGGTGAGCCTGTTCACAAAGGACCGGCAAGGCGTTTTTTCGGAAGAACACACCGGCAGCGGCATGGCGTCCTCCGCAAACGTTCTGCCGGACCGGCATTTCGTCTTTCCCGTGATGATCGCCCCGGGTGAAACAAAAACCGTCTATCTGCGCGTGCAGTCCGCGTCGCGGATGATCCTGCCCGTTCGCGTTTTAACCGATTCCGCTCTTGTGGGCAAAGCCGTCCGGGACTATGCGATTTACGGAGCGCTTCTCGGACTGCTTGCGCTTGTCACCTTATACTTTGTTTCCGTGGGATCCTTTCTCTATAAAGGCACGCCGATCTGGCTGGCTGCATACGGTATTTTTTTCGGCCTGCACACCGCCATCCGGGGCGGTTTTATCCGGATGCTTCTGCCTGACGCGCTCCTGCCGATCAACAATCCCCTTCAGCTGATCGTCATCGCCGGGCTCTTTTTTACGGGCGCAAAATTTTTCCGGCTGTTTTTATCTCTCAAAAGCCGCTCCGTGGTCCTCGACCGGATCATGCTGTTTTTCCAGTATCTGAGCCTCACGTTCATCATCCTCCCCGGGCTGCCCGAGCCGATCATCATCGGCGTTTCTTTAGCGCTGATCGTCTTGAACCCTCTTTTCTCGATTAGTCTGGCCTTTTATTTCTGGCATAAAGGCGTTTCCAACGCCGGGCTTTTCGCCATCGGATGGATTGTTGCGCATTGCGTTGCGGTTTACGACTTTTTCCGGATCCACGGATTCATTCCTTATCAGCCGCTCGGCGAATGGCCGATCCCGTTTTCTCTTTTTGCGGCCCTGCTGTTTTTGTCGATGGCGCTGATCCGGCGCAATACACTGGATCATCAAATGGCGGAAACCGACCCGCTCACAAGGCTGGCCAACCGCAGAAAGTTCGATGAGGCGCTCACTGAAGAATGGAACCGCTGTCAGCGGCTGGGTTCGCCCCTGTCGATTGTCATGGCGGACGTGGATCATTTCAAAGAATACAACGACGCGCACGGCCATAAGGCTGGCGATCTGTGTCTTTGCCGCGTGGCCGATATTCTGAAAAGTCACACCCGACGAACCGGCGAACTGGCGGCGCGCTATGGCGGAGAGGAGTTCATTTTGCTGTTTCCCCATCTGGACGCGGCAAGCGCTTTCGAACTTTCTGAAGCCATCCGACACGCGATCGGCAAGCCGGCCATGGACCCAGCAAGCCGCAGCGGACGCAAAATCACCATCAGCCTGGGAATCGCCACCGCCGTCCCGGCGGAGGGGGCAAAACCGGAAGAGCTCGTCATCAAAGCGGATCAGGCCCTCTACGAAGCCAAGCGCGCCGGAAGAAACCGCTCGGCCGCCGCCGCGCCGGCATAGGGTTTTCCCCGCGAATCGCGGCTCTACGGCAACTCTTCGTCGAGGTCATCCACCGCCCATTTTAAGAATTCGCCCAGTTCGGCGTTATCGAGATACCGGCCCCGGACGGGGTCGGTTTTGTCCGCATAGGGAAGCAGTTGCTGTGCGCCATATCCTCGGATGTAAACGGGCACAAGGCTGTTGCTGTGTCCCGTGGAATAAAAGACCATGTCCGGCAGGGTTCCGGCGCCGTTCGTGCCGATTGGGTTGAAAACGGCAGGGCGACCCGACCCGGATCCCCATAGATAGCCCGTTTCATGATCGGCGGTAATAATCAGGAGGGTTTCCTCCCAACTGCTGTTGGCTTCGACCCATGTGATGACGGCGGTGACGGCGTCTTCAAAATTCATCATTTCTTCGATGGTTCTGGCGAGATGATTCAGATGCGACATTCTATCGATCCCGCCACCTTCAATCATGATGAAGAATCCTTCGGGATTCCGGCTGACCAGATTCAACGCGCCCAGGGCCAGGGTTGCAAGGGTTGGAACCGTGGAGATCGAAGGATCAAAAAACGGTATGGCGCTTGTACCGGCGCGCCTGCATTGCAGACAATCTGCGACCCTCGCCAGACCGAAAAGCCGTGCGGGCGGGGTCATGGTGCCGTCGGCAAGATCCTCGAAATCTGAAAGTGAATCGATAAACGTGAATCCTTTCAAACCGGCTGCCACAGCGGTGTAATCTGCTTCATAAAAGCCTTCATAATCCGGCGCGGGGTTCAAATTCGCATCGAGCCTCTCATTTCCGTTATTGTCGTAATAGGGGTGTCCCGTTCCCATGATGACGTCAACGCCGCAGACATTGATCATTTCGGAGGAGATGTCCTTATAGGAATTCCGGCTCAGGCTGTGCGCGGTGAATGCGGCCGGAGTGGCGTTATAGATTTCAACGCTCGTTACAACCGCCGTGGCCTTGCCGCTTAGCCGCGCGATCTGAATCACATGGGTCAGCGGATTGCCCGACGGATCCATGCCGATTCGCCCCACAATCGTTTTCGATCCGGTGGACATGGCCGTCCCCGCAGCGGCGGAATCCGTCATCACGCCGCTTATGGCCCAGTCGAAATCCGCCCACATATCGGCCGCGCGGTAATGGCCTCCGGCCGGGTAAGTCGTCATGGCCAACTGGATCGGAAAGCTGCCATAGGGCCTGGCGTCGTCCGATCCATAGCGGTAGACGCTTGAGGCAACAACATGATTGTAGCCCATCCCGTCGCCGATCAACAGGATCACATTCTTGGGGCGCGGAAGATTCGGGTCGGGGGAATAGGCCCTCCCGACGGGAATCAATCCGTCGCCGGAGCCCCCATTTGAACAGGTGACGCAAAACAGCAGGGCGCAAAACATCCCGAAAATCCGGGCAAGTCCCGCCGATATCCCATAAAATAACAGCGTATTCATCCGTCAGCCTTTTTAGCGCAACCCTTCGAATTCGGGGCAACCATCCCCCTTGTCTGCATCATTAAACGCATCAGGCTTTTATGCTGTGACGTGTGTCACCCCGGATTCGTTTTCTTCGCGTCCGGTTGATCAAAAAGCGGCCGCCCAAATCGTCGCGATCCGGCATTAAGGCTTCACCTTGTGAACCTCCAGCACGCCGACATGGGCATGATGATTTTCATCTCCGTCATTCATGACCACCATCTCCAGAATATCCGCGGCGACGATTTCTCCGAAAATCATATCTTCGTCATGATCGACCATATAGAAGCGCTTGCCGTCGCGGGAAATGACGCCGGAGAACCCTTCCGTGATCTTTTTCCCCTTAATTTGTTTTTTGACGTACGTGCGCTCTCCGGTGAAAAACCTTCCCTGCTGCTCTTTGATCATCCATTCGCCGCCCGCGTCGGCAGTCGAATAGAACCCTCTTTTCTCATGATGATGGCTGTAGGTTTTGGACACCCACTTGCCTTTCAGATCCGGAATAGCGGACTGGGCAAAGACCGTTGCCGCCGATAAACACATCATCACAGACCCCAAAACGATAATCCCGACTAAGCGTTTCATAAAACCTCCTTTTAAATGCCTTTACCCGGCGGATGATCGCACCGCTGAGCTATGAACAGGTAGTAAACCGGAACAACCGCTGTGTCAATCCTCCAAAGCCGAGGAATCCGTCGCCCTGAAGATGACCGCTATGATCCCGCAGGGTGTCGATCTTTTTCAGCATTGACAAAGCCCCCTTTTGAGCGTACACAAGATCTGGTCATACCACCAGCCAAAAGGAGGAACCGAGGCGTTCATGATGGAAGCCTTGCTGGAACCCATTAAAACGGAAAGCCTGAAAGATGTTTTTGTGCATCGCTTTGAAGAACTGATTCTTTCGGGGAAATTTCGAATCGGACAGAAGCTGCCCCCGGAACGGGAGCTGGCCCTGCAACTGGGCGTGAGCCGCCCGGTTGTGCATGAAGGGCTCGTCGAGCTGGCCGCGCGCGGGCTGGTGACCCTGACCCCCCGCGTGGGCACGGTGGTCAACGACTATCGCCGGGAAGGATCGCTCACGCTATTGTCCTCGCTGATCCAGTATCAAAAAGGCAAGCTGGAGCCGGGGCTTCTGGAGAGCCTTTTGCAGCTGCGGATGATGATGGAACCCACGTTCGCGCGTTTGGCGGCGCTCCATCGCACCGATGAGCAGCTTGCCCGATTTCGCGGTATCCTGCTGGAAGAGGAAGCCGCGCCCAGGCGCAATGCCCGGAAAATCACCGATCTGGATTTTGAATTTCATCTGCTCGTCGCGGTCGCATCCGGCAATACCGTCTACCCCCTGCTTCTCAATTCGTTTCGACCGGTTTACACCAATCTCTCCGGACAGTTCTTCCGCGATCCGCAGGTCATCACCACGGTGCATCAGTACCACCGCGACCTGACGAGAGCCATCGAACGCAAAAGCGACAAGAAAGCCGAATCCGTCATGAAGGCGATTCTGGCGCATGGAGAACAGACGCTCCGCGACGTCATCGACGCGGGGTAGACCGTATCGACTCGCACCGAAGCAAAGGAGGCGCGCATGAAACAACAAACCTCAGCCAATCACGCCGTCAAGGAACCCAAAGGCCTGTCCGACCGCATCAGGTGGCTTCGCGACTATTATTTTAAGGGCACCGGGCGCGCCTGGAACAACGAATTTACGGCCTGGACGACGGCAACGCCCTGGGACGTGATCTACAATGAAATGACTTTCTATATCGTGCCGGAAACCTACATGCTGCTTTCCACGCTGGGGGCATCCTATCTGCAGGCGGCAAGACCCGTGGATCTGCCGGTCGATTTCTGGAGCTGGCCTTTGGTTGAGCGGCGCGCGTGGTTTGTGCGCGACGTCATCGTGAACCGTGTCCCGCAGGAAATTCTGCCGGGCGATCTGATCGCGGGCGCGCGATTCAACATTCAGACCTCGATGTGCTTTACCGAAAAGGAAAGCAAAAAGTGGCTAAAACTCGTCAAAGGCAGGGGCGGCGCAAGAGAAAAGATGAAATGGTTTCACGACCACGGCTACGGCAACGCCGGCGCGACCAGCGGACATCTGATTCCAGGACATGAGCGGGTGCTTAAGATCGGCTGGAAGGGGGTGCACGCCGAGCTGCTTTCGCGCTACAACACGTTGACCGAGCCCGAACGCAAGGGCCCGAAAGGCGCACAACTTCGCGCGATGGTCACCGCATCCGCGATGGCGCGCGATCTGGCTTACAAATATAAAGACCTCTGCGCGCAAATGGCTCAAAGGGAAAAAGACCCGATCCGGAAACAAGAGCTTTCGATGATGGCGCGGAATTTAAGCCGCGTGCCGTGGGAGCCTGCCGCCAATTTCTGGGAAGCCGTGCAGGCCCTGTGGCTCAACCACATGCTGGTAATGACCGATGAAAACTATCCCGGCGCGGGTGTATCGTTCGGCCGCGTGGATCAGTACCTTTACCCCTATTATCACGCGTCGATCCGCGACGGCATGGACCGCGACTTTGCCAAAGAGATTCTCAAATGCTTCTGGGTGCACGCCAACACCGCCTATGACGCAATGATCCGCAACGGCAACCAGGGCATTACGGCGGGCTTTGGCCAGCTCATCACGCTTTCGGGCCTGGGCGCCCAAGGCGCGGACATGACCAATGATCTGACCTATGTCATTTTAGAGGTCATCGATGAGATGTCGCCCATCCTGGAACCCAAACCCAATGTGCGGCTGCATCGGCATACCCCCGAGGCACTTCTGGACAAAGTGGTGGAGATGATCGAATCGAGCCAGGGCGCGCCGTTTTTGCTCAACTTCGACGAACGTTCCATGGCCGGTATGATGCTCGAGGCCAGACGGGCGGATCTTGAACATCTCATCACGCCGGACAACGTTCACGACTACGCGCCGGTGGGGTGCCTCGAAAATACAATGGTTGGAAATGACCGCTCCGGCACGGTGGACAACAATTTGAATCTTTTAAAGGCGGTGGAGCTTGCGCTCACCGGCGGCAGGGATTTGATCCCTTATACCGATCCCATGACCGGCAAAACGGAGAAACCGAAACAAGACGGACCGAAAACGGGCGATGCGACAACCTTTCGAACGTGGGAGGCGTTCTGGCAGGCCTATGCCCGACAGACGCGTTACATTATTCAAAAATGCGTTGATCTTTACGACGTGTCCGAATCCATCCGCGCGCAGTTTTTCCCGACACCCTATCTGTCGTGCCTGGTGCAAGGCTGCGCTAAGCAGGCCAGGGATATCACGCAAGGCGGCGCGGAAATCAGCCTGACTACGCTGGAGGCCGTCACTTTCGCCACGACCGTGGACTCCCTTTTAGCCGTCAAATATCTGGTCTTCGACAAAAAAGTTTGCACGATGGCCGAGCTTCTCGCCGCGCTGCAAGCCAACTGGCAGGGGCATGAAGTCCTTCAGGCGATGGCCAAAAACCGCGCGCCGAAATACGGACGCGATGACGACGAGGCAGATGCTTTGGCCCTTAAAGTGATGGAGCTTTGGTGCGACGAAACCTGGAAACACCGCACGAAATCAACGAACCGCCGGTTTCGGCCCGGCATGCTCAGCTGGAACTACTGGGCGGGCGACGGCTTCATCCTGTCGGCCAGTCCCGACGGCCGCACAAAAGGCCAGTTTTTGTCCAACGCGATTTGTCCCTCAAACGGCGCGGACATTAAAGGCCCCACGGCCAACGCCAATTCCGTGGGCAAGGTGTTGGGAGGCAAAGCCGTTGAAGGTCCAGGCGATTGGGACGGGTATTTCAATCTGCTGCCCAACGGCGCAAGCCACACCATGACATTCAACCCGTCGATTCTGCGCGACCCCGAGCACAAGGCGAAGTTCAAGGCGTTTCTGAAAGGTTACGCGCGCCAGGGCGGCACGGCCCTTCAGATTAACATGCTGGATCCCGACATGCTCAAAGATGCGCAGACCCATCCGCAAAACTACCGGCATCTGCTGGTGCGCGTCACCGGCTACAACGCATATTTCACGACGGTGGGCCGGGAACTGCAAAATGAAGTAATCGAGCGGGTCAGCCACAACAAGTTTTAGGACGCCTCCGCATGAAGACTCATCCGTTAAAAGAGCCGTCCGGGACGATCCTGGAAATCACCCGCATGTCCACCGAAGACGGCCCGGGCCTGCGCACCACGGTCTTCTTCAAAGGCTGTTCGCTTGCCTGCCTGTGGTGCCACAACCCCGAAAGCATCCTCTTCAAACCGCAGGTTCAGTGGCTGGGCGTTGGCTGCCTGGGCTGCGGCATCTGCGTCCGGACCTGCCCGGAAAACGCTCTGGCGTTGACGGACGATGGTATCGTCATCAACCGCGACCGTTGCACGGGATGTGGTCTGTGCGCGGAGGAATGCCCCTCCACCGCGATGGAGCTGTTAGGGCGAAAATGGCAAGTGCGGGATCTCGCGGACGAACTGGCGCGAGACCGCGCTTACTTCGAGCAGTCCGGCGGCGGCGTGACGCTCTCCGGCGGCGAGGCGGCTCTGCAGATGGATTTTAGTCTGGCGCTTCTGAAAGAATTGCGCGCCCGGGGCATTTCTACGGCGCTCGATACCTGCGGACAGGCGCCCCAGGCAGTTTTCGCGGACCTTCTGCCCTATGTGGACCTTCTTTTGTTCGACCTCAAGGAAATCGACCCGGTCAAGCATAAACAATTCACCGGTTCGGGAAACGAACAAATCCTCGCCAATGCCGTGTATGCGGCAAAATTTAAAAGCGACCACATCTATCCCCAGACGATCTGGGTGCGCACCCCCGTTATTCCCGGCATGACCGACACGGCCGATAATATCCGGGGGCTGGGCGGGTTCATCCGGGATCATCTGGCCGGCGCGGTGTCCCGATGGGAGCTTTGCGCGTTTAACAATCTGTGCCGGGACAAATACAAGCGGCTGGGGTTGGTCTGGCCGCTTGCCGATCTGGCGCTGCCGGAAAAAAAACAAATGGAGGCGCTTTCCGAAATCGCCCGCTCGGTGGTCGCGCCTGACATCGTGTCCTGGAGCGGATCGACGAAGCTGATCAAAGACGAAAATCAAAGGCCGGACAACAAGGCTAAAAACATTTTGAAGCCGGGATGCCGATAAAGCAGAAAGGAATCAGATCATGACTGCAACCACCCGTTTTACCGAATCGGATATGAAGGCGTTTGAACCGTCGGAAAAAGTGGGGATCATCGCCACGGTCACGCCCGAGGGATTGCCGCATCTGTCGCTCCTAACCTCGGTGATGGCCGCGGCGCCCGACCAACTGATCGTGGGTGAATTCTGCAAGGGATTGAGCAAAACCTACATGCAGCAAACCCGAAAAGTCGGTTTTGCCGTTTTGACGCTGGACAAAAAACTGTGGCGCGGCAAGGCGCTCTGGACGCATGCCCTGAACGAGGGACCGGAGTATGAGGTCTACAACAAGCAGCCGATGTTCCGCTACAACACATATTTCGGCATCAATACGGTGCATTACTTCGACCTGGTGGAAACAACGCCCGGCGGACCGCTGCCTCTGGGATCGATCGTGCTTTCGGCGCTCGCAACGAAGGCGGCCAAAAGCGCCGCCGCGATCAATCGGAAAAAGGTTTTAACGCATTTCGGCGAAAGGCTTTTCAACGCGCTTGATGCTCTGAAGTTCTTGTCTTTCATCGATGCGGACGGCTATCCGGTCGTTTGTCCGCTGATTCAGTGTCAGGCGGCCGACTCGGGGCGGCTGGCTTTTCACCCCGGCGCGGGACACGAGACACTTTCGGCACTCAAGCCCGGCTCGACCGTCGCCGTATTCGCCCTGACGATGCAAATGGAAGATGTTCTGGCGCGCGGCATATTCAACGGCTGCAAACGTTTCCGGGGCATCTCTCTGGGAACCATTGATCTGAACTGGGTTTACAATTCCATGCCGCCCAATCACGGACAAATCTATCCGCCTGTTGCCCTTGAGCCGGTGGTCAATTTCTGAAGAGTCTTCAAACGACGTCCTGGTGACCAATACCCGGGCGCCGCGCCGATACGCATCTTCTCAACGCGGACACAAAAAGCCGACCGCACCTCCATTTCACCGTGATTTTTCGCATTATTTTTTTGCGGATTTTTGAGGATTGACAGATGGCGCGGCGTTGCCTATACTTTTAACCGTTTAGAAGACCATCTTTCAAGGGCGCAAGGCCGGCCGGACCGCAAAATCTTCTGGTGCAAACGGAATCGCTCAAGACACGCTGATTCGAATCCCCCCGCGAACGCATACTGACTGACGGCACAACCCGGCAGACGGTAAACACGGAAAACGTTTTTTACAAAACCACCCTTTCAACGGCCGCAAAGCAGGGCAAAAAGGCGTTTTCGCCTTTGGAAATCCGCTGTCTGATTAGAAAACGTCCCGCATATCGGGCCGCTTGGTAAACAGAGGTTGTGTATGCAGCGCAATGACATGGTTTTAGGAATCGATATCGGCGCAACGGAAACCGCCTTCGGATTCGTGGATGGTCATGGAAAAATATTGACAACGGCGGTTATGCCGACGATGGCGGACAGGCCGGCGGAGGATTTTCTTTCCCGGCTCAAAATTCAAATCGATGCTCTCGGCAAACCGCTGCCGGAAGGATTTCAACTTCGAGGCATCGGCCTTGGGGCGCCCAATGCGCATCCTCGCCGGGGAACCATCGAAAACCCCGTCAATCTGAAGTGGGGCGCCGTTGTGCACTTGAAGTCCCTTCTTCAAGCGTATTACAATCTTCCCATCGCCCTCACCAACGATGCCAGTACGGCGGCCATCGGGGAAAAAATGTTCGGCAGCGCCCGGAGCATGAAGGATTTCATGGTCGTGACACTGGGCACCGGTCTGGGATGCGGACTCGTCCTCAACGATCGGCTGCACTACGGCGTAAGCGGCTTTGCCGGAGAACTCGGCCATACAACGGTCGATCCCGAAGGCAGGCAGTGCCATTGCGGAAAACGCGGCTGTCTGGAAGCCTATGTCTCCGCTTCGGGTTTAATCCGAACCGCGCTGGAGATGCTTGCGCTGAGAAACGATCCCAGCCGGCTCCGCGCCCTGAAGATCGTCGAGATCACCGCAAAACGAATTTTTGAGCTGGCTTCGAAAGGCGATGCGATCGCCCTTTCGGCCTTCGATCAGACAGCGCGCATTCTGGGGATGAAGCTGGCTGACGCCGTCGCCCATATCAGCCCGGAAGCCATTTTTCTAACCGGAGGCCTGGCCTCGGCGGGCGATCTGCTGATCGATCCCACCGCCCGCTACCTGGATGAATTTTTATTCAGCGTCTATCGCGGCACGGTGAAAATTGCGCCCTCCGGATTGCCCGCCGGGACAGGCGCCGTTTTGGGCGCATCGGCGCTGATCTGGAACGAACTGAAATCCTGAGTGTCCTCTTTCATGAAAGGCCTGTTATGAACAACTCATTGGACCTTGGTTTGATCGGCAATTGTCAGATCGGCGCTCTGATCGACGAACGCGGTGAACTGGTCTGGTGCTGTGTGCCCCGTTTCGACGGAGACCCGGTTTTCTGTTCTCTGCTTCGCGATCATGAAGACGGCCGGGGCGCAGGATACTGCATCGTGGAGCTTCTGGATCAGGTCGACGCCAAACAGTCCTATCTGCCCAATACGGCCGTGCTCGTAACCCGGCTTACCGACAGTCACGGCGGGGTTGTCGAAATCACAGACTTTGCCCCCCGCTTCCACCAGTACGGCCGGATGTACATGCCGGTGATGATCGTCCGGAGGATCCGCCGCCTTCACGGATCGCCGCGCATCTGCGTGCGGACCCGCCCTGTATGCGAGTTCGGCAAATCCAGCTGCACCGTCACGCACGGCAGCCACCACATCCGTTATGTCGCCCCGTCCTGGATTTTGAGGCTGACCACCGACATCTCGGTGACGGCGATTCTCCAGGAGCTGCCGTTTTTCCTGGAAACAACCGCCACGCTCATTTTCGGACCCGACGAAACCATCCCCGACGCCGTCGGTGAGCTTTCCCACCGTTTCTTAGAGGAAACGCTGCACAGCTGGCGAGACTGGGTTCGGGATCTGTCCATTCCTTTCGAATGGCAAGACGAGGTCATTCGCGCGGCCATCACACTCAAACTCAACACTTTTCAGGACACAGGCGCGATCATCGCGGCCATGACCACCTCCATTCCCGAATCCGCGCATTCGGGCCGCAATTGGGATTACCGCTACTGCTGGCTTCGGGATTCCTACTTCGTGGTCAACGCCCTGAACCGTCTGAGCACGACCAACACGATGGAGCGCTATTTGAACTATTTAATCAATGTGGTGGCCGGAACGCCGGCCGGGCGCCTCCAGCCGGTTTACGGGATCGATGGACGGGGACGCCTGGAGGAATGTGAAATCGACAGCCTGCCCGGCTTTCAGGGCATGGGACCCGTCCGGATCGGCAATCAGGCCTGCCAGCAAATTCAGCACGATGTTTACGGATCGGCCATTTTAGCCGTTGCGCACGTTTTTTTCGACCGGCGAATGGCCCATCGCGGCGGGCTGCCGCTTTTTACACGGCTGGAGCCGCTGGGTGAAATGGCGATCACCGTTTTCGATTCACCGGACTCAGGCCCTTGGGAAACGCGCAACACAATGCGCGTCCACACGTTCTCCAGCGTCATGTGCTGGGCCGCCTGCGACCGCCTGGCCAGAATCGCCCTCTATCTGGGCCTTCCGGACCGCGCCGCATACTGGAGAAGCAAGGCGGACCGGATTTCAGAAGTTGTCCATCAGCGCGCATGGAACGATAAGAAGCAATCGTTTGTCTCTTTTTTTGAAGGCGAAAGTCTCGACGCCAGCCTTCTGCTTCTGCACGATATCGGATTTTTGCAGGCGGATGATCCGCGCTTTGCCTCAACCGTCTCGGCCATTGAAAGGGAACTTCGAAACGGCAGCTATATCTATCGTTACGTTGAACCCGACGATTTCGGCGTGCCGAAAAACGCCTTCGTCGTCTGCACCTTCTGGTACATCTATGCTCTGGCCGCCTTAAACCGCACGGAAGAGGCGCGCGATTTGTTTGCCAACCTGCTGGCCCGGCGCAACCGCCACGGCCTGTTGGCCGAGCACATCGATCCTCAAACCGGCGCGCCTTGGGGTAATTTCGTTCAGACCTACAGCATGGTGGGGCTTATTAATTCCGCCATCCGTCTGAGCCGCCGATGGGACACGGCTTTCTAGAAAGGATGCATCATGACGGCGCATACGATAAAGAAAATCACATCGCTGCGCTCCCTGCGTCTGACGCTGCGATTCGTTCTGCCGCTGATGATCGCCTTGACGCTGCTGGCGTACCTCGTCGTGCCGCTGGTGGACCGGCTGAATCTGCGCTGGTCGGTGCGCGATCTGGCGACCCGTTCGCATCTCATCGCCAACACCCTTTCCGAACCGCTGGCCGAACTTCTGGAACAGGGCAACAAAAAAAGAATCAACGCCCTTTTGTCCGGCGCCACGCAGGACGAACGGCTTTTCGCGCTGGGATATTGTGATCTCAACGGCAAGCTGTTGTATTCTTCACCAATGTACCCCAGATCTCTGGGCTGTGCTTATCCGCTTTCGGCCGAAGACGAAAGCAAATCGCTGATCCAACTGCCCCAAGGCCTGGTCCACGTGGCCGCCAAACAGCTGACCGTCGGCGGCATGCCGGCGGGCGCGCTGGTGCTGGTCCACGACATGAGCTTCGTCGAACGCCGCAGCGCCGACACCCGCAAATACATCGTGATTTTCTTTGTCGTCCTGGGACTGGTCGTCTCTCTCATCACGGTGCTGGTGGCCCATCTGAGCTGGCACGGCTGGCTCAACGGCATGCGCACACTTCTGCGGGGCGAAAGCCTGATTAAAACATTCACCAAACCGGTCGACTCCGAGCTGCAGCCGCTGGTCGGCGATCTGCGATGGCTGCTGCGCTCCATCGACGCAGAGCGGCGCATGGCCGACGACCTGACGATAACCTGGACTCCGCGTACGCTTCGCCAACTGCTTTACGAGCAGCTGGCGGGCGAGCAAATTCTGGTTGTTTCAAACCGCGAACCCTACATTCACACACAAAAACCATCCGGCATGTCGTTTTCCAGACCGGCCAGCGGGCTCGTCACGGCGGTTGAACCGATTGTGCGGGCCTGTTCGGGCATCTGGATCGCCCACGGCAGCGGCTCGGGCGACCGCGGCATGGTGGATGGAAACAACCACATCCCCGTGCCTCCCGGCCATCCGGAATACACGCTTCGGCGCATCTGGCTCTCCCCGGAAGAGGAAAAAGGGTATTATTACGGCTTCGCCAATGAAGGATTATGGCCTCTTTGCCACATTGCTCACGTCCGGCCCATCTTCCGCACCGGCGACTGGGAGCACTACAAGACGGTCAACCAGCGGTTTGCCGATGCCGTTGCCGAAGAAGCGCGACGGGACGATCCGGTGGTTTTGGTCCAGGACTATCATTTCGCTCTTTTGCCGGGCATGCTTCGAGCGGCGCTGCCCAAGGCCACGATCATCACGTTTTGGCACATTCCGTGGCCCAATCCGGAATCCTTCGGCATTTGCCCCTGGCGGGAGGAGCTTCTGCGGGGCATGCTGGGCAGCACCATTCTCGGATTTCACACCCCATTCCATTGCAAGAATTTTCTGGAAACCGTCGACCGGTATCTGGAAACGCGGGTCAATCATGCCTCAGCCACCATCTGGCACGGCGGCAATCTGACGCTCGTGGAAGCCTACCCCATTTCCATCCAGTGGCCGCCGCCCTGGCAGACAACCCAGCCGTCGGTTGCGGATTGCCGCGCGCAAATCCGGCAGGCGTTTACTCTCGCTCCGGAATGCCGCATCGGACTGGGCGTGGATCGCCTGGATTACACGAAGGGCATTCTTGAGCGACTGCGGGCGGTTGAAAAAATGCTGGAGGTCCACCCGGATCTGATCGGCAAATTCAGCTTTATTCAGATCGCCGCGCCGTCGCGATCATCGCTTGAAGAGTACCAGTCTTTCGAATCGCGAGTCCGGACGCTGGCCGATCAGATCAATGCCCGGTTCGGCACGGATCGATACACGCCCGTTCATTTGAAAATCGAGCATCACCAGCCCGAGGACGTCAACCGCTTTTATCGCGCCGCCGACGTTTGCATGGTGACGAGTCTTCATGACGGCATGAATCTGGTCGCCAAGGAATTCATTGCCGCTCGCGACGACGAACGGGGGGCGCTTGTGTTGAGCCGGTTTACGGGAGCGGCCCATGAGCTCTACGAAGCGCTGATCGTCAATCCATACCACATCGAACAGACGGCCGAGGCGCTTTACTCGGCGCTCACCATGCCGGATTTTGAACAGCAGCAGCGCATGCGCTCCATGCGTTCCATGGTCCAGAATTTCAACGTTTACCGCTGGGCGGCAAGAATGCTTCTGGACGCCGCTCAGATCCGGCAAAGGCAAAAACTCGAAGCGCGAATCGGAGGCGGAGCATGACCGACGCCCTGTATCCCGCCTATCTGTTTGATCGCGACGCTTTGGCCCAACTGGCCGCTTTTGTCGACGGCCAAACCCTTTTGGCCTTCGATCTCGACGGCACACTGGCGCCGATTGTCCCGGATCCCGCGACCATCGGGATTCCCGCCGATATCCAAAAAGCCTTCATCGCGCTCGCCGCCCGCGCGCCCGTCGCCGTTATTACCGGTCGCTCCCGGTATGACGCGCTTTCGCATCTGCCGGCCACCCCGCGCTATCTGATCGGCAATCACGGCGCCGAAGGGCTTCCGGGATGGGATTTGCGCGAAAATCAATTCGTGCGCTTTGCGCAAAGCTGGCAAAATCAGTTGAGCGAGTTGATGGGTCCGGAGTACCCCGAAGGCGTCGAAATCGAAAATAAGGGAGCGACGCTGTCGATTCATTATCGGCGCGCCGTCAATATCCCGGCGGCGCACGACATAATTCTCCAGGCGATGGACCGGCTGACCCCCAAGCCGGTGCGGATCTCCGGCAAGTTCATTGAAAATCTCATCCCGAAAGGCGCGCCGGATAAGGGAGCGGCGCTCGGGATCTTGATGGAAAAGGAAAAGTTTAAAAAAGCGTTGTTCGCAGGCGACGACGATACGGACGAACGTGTGTTTCGCCTGGAGCGGAATACAATTTTCTCGATCCGCGTGGGAGAAGCCGCCGACAGCCGGGCGGCGTTTTATCTGCACGGCCAGCACGAAGTCGCCAAACTTCTGCGGACCGTGAAGGCGATCCTTGAAAAATCATAAGGAGGGGCATCATGATGAAAATGAAAATCGGGATCCTGACAGGCGGAGGAGACTGCCCGGGGTTGAACGGCGCCATCAAGTGGGTCACCAAAAGCGCTCTGGAATCCCGGCACCCTGAAAATCGCTCGTTGACGTTCGAAGTGGCCGGCATCGCCGAAGGATGGAAAGGACTTGTCGAGGTCGATCCGGCGGATCCGAAAAGTCTGAAAAAATACATCAAACCTCTGGACGAAGAGGCGGTGCGAACCTGGGACCGCTATGGAGGAACCAACCTGGGCACCTCACGGACCAATCCGTTCAATCCGCAAAACGACCGCTCGGCCAAAGTGCTCGACAATATCAAAAAACTGAAGCTCGATGCGCTGGTGGTCATCGGCGGCGAAGACACGCTCGGAGTCGCCTATAAGCTGCACCGGTTGGGAATCAAAACCGTGGGCATTCCCAAAACCATCGACAATGATCTGATGGGCACAGACTACTCGCTGGGCTTCGACACAGCCGTCAACGTCATCATGGAGGAAATCGACCGCCTGCGGACGACCGCCGGTTCCCACGGCCGCATCTTCGTCGTCGAAACGATGGGACGGCACGCCGGATGGCTGGCGCTCTCCGGCGGCGAGTGCAGCGGCGCTTACATCATTTTGATTCCGGAGCATCCGTTCAACATGGAACGGATTTGCGACTTGTTGCGCCGACGCCACGGCCGCGAAGTCAACTACTCGATCATCGTCACCGCCGAGGCGGCCAAACCCGAAGGCGGCAGCGAATTCGTCAAAGACCAAAGACTGGACGATTTCGGCCACGAATCCTTAGGCGGCATCGCCGCTTTCGTTGCCTCTGAAATTCAAAAGAAAACCGGCTTTGAAGCCCGCCATCTGATTTTAAGCCACCTGCAGCGGGGCGGGTCGCCGTCCGCCCGCGACCGGCTCATGGCGCGCTGGTTCGGCATCGCCGCCGTCGACATGATTGTCAACGAAGATTTCGGCCGCATGGTTTCCTTGTCGCGCGGAGAAATCACAGGAGTTCCGCTTAAGGAAGTCGTCAACAAACTGAATCTGGTGGACGTGGCCAAATATTACGATACGGAAAAATACAACGGAAGACGCACGATTCTTTAAGCCGGACGTCATCCGCCGGTCATCGCAATATTACGAAGAATCAGCGACAGCCCTCCCCCCGGTTCCGCCCGCATCTTGCGTATTGACACCGCTTTCAAGATAAAGTATGTATCACTTCAATCAGTATGTATTTCCACACATAGTAGGTATTGGCATGGCTAAAAAAATCACCCTCAGCGTTCCGGATGAACTCTACGAAAAAATGAAGGACTGGAAATCCTCCCTGAACTTTTCACAAGTCTTTCAAAGCGCCGTGTCCGGCATGATCCTGAAAAAAGAAGCCTGGACCTCCAAAGTGCGCAGCGAGATCGATCTTTCATCCATCGTGGCGCGGCTGAAAAAAGAAAAAAACGACCTCGAATCCAATATCGCGGAATGGGGGAAAAAAGACGGCCTCGATTGGTGCAAAACCGCCCACTACGATGAGCTTCAATACGCCCTGTCCTGGATTCCGCCGCAAAACCCCGACCGGGACACGGAACTGGGAATGTATTTTTCCGAGATGTTCAAAAAATATAAAAGACGGATCACCGCGTCCGGTCGCGACGCGCAGGAGCGCTTCAGCGTTTTTTCCGAAAAGTATATCAAGGGCTGGAAGGAAGGCGTTGAGTTGTTTTGGCGCGAGGTGAAGGATAAGCTTTAGCCGGGATTTCTTCAAACCGACCATCAAATCATGTTCAGCGAGGGGGAACGATATGGGATTGGGAAACGCAGCCAAGGATTTTGTGGAGGAGTACCGGCAAAGATTTTCAAACAACTTAAAAGGGCTGGCTGAAAAAAACGAAGGCGCCATTTTGCGCGCCGTCTACCAGCCCTATAAATGGCTAGTGATTCTTCCGCTTTTGGCCGTCTCCACATTTATTCTGGGCATTCTGGCGATGCTCGTCTCGATCCTGGTCAATCCGCGTGCGGGCAGTTATTGCGGCGTGATCTGGGCGCGGCTGAACAGCTTTTTCACCCCCATGACCGTCACCGTTCTGGGCGCCGACAATATGAAGCCGCAAACCTCTTACGTGATCACCGCCAATCACCAGAGCTTTTACGACATCTACGTTCTGTACGGCTGGCTGGGCGTCGATTTTAAGTGGGTCATGAAAAAAGAACTGGAAAAGGTTCCGGTTCTCGGCCCCGCATGCAAAATGCTCGGCCATATTTTCATTGACCGCTCCGATACAAAACAGGCCGTGGAAACGATCAACGCGGCCAAAGCGAAAATCGTCAACGGAACCTCCGTCGTCTTTTTCCCGGAAGGCTCGCGCAGCACCGACGGCATCCTGAAGCCTTTCAAAAAAGGCGCCTTCAAGATGGCGCTGGATCTGGGGTTGCCCATCGTGCCCGTCACCATTTCCGGCACACGGAAAGTCCTGCCCAAAGGCGGCATCGACCTGAAACCCGGCAGCGTGACGCTGACCATTCATCCGCCGGTCCCCGTCAAAAATTATTCAGAAGAGAACCTGACGGAGCTCATGGAGCGAACCCGCAGAATCATGAATTCCGCTCTGGAGTGAGCCCGACGGCACGGCATCAACTCAACGCACGGTATCTGCCGCTACGCTTGTGTCTGAAATTGAAATAACGGCATAGCCCGTTAGAAGCCGGCTTATCAACTTTGCAATCGGTGTGCTGCCGGTCCGGAAAAAAAAATGAGCGTGATTCGGCATAAACGCCCAGGCAAAGCATGACGTCTTTGTCGACGACAACAGCCTGTCAAGACGGCTCGGAAAATCTTCCCTGTCTTCATCATCACGGAAAATGGTTTTTCTCTCCATCCCCCGAATAATGATATGGTGCAATCCACCGGGTGCATCAAGTCTTGCTGATCTCGGCATCGTTAATCCCTATCTTCGGCTTCCTCTATTGCTTCTTTCCTATCCATGCCTGCATCTCCATGAGCAACCACTGGAAACTTAGAATTCTTCGGGCATCCCCTATGTCTCATCCGAACAACGCCTAAAAATATCTTCAAGAATACTTCCCGGTCGAAATCCGAATGAAAGATATCGTTCTTCGCATTTCCTCGTGCGGTCACGTGATATAACGCATCCGGATATTCTATTCTCAGAGGTCGGGACATCATGGACTTCTTGATCGCTT
>JAHDKI010000010.1 GCA_018436925.1 Syntrophaceae bacterium | reverse complement strand
ATCCGAAGGTCGCCGTCAAGAAAACCACTGCCGCCGCCGTTGCCAGAGTTCCTAATGTCTTTTTCATGATCTGTTTCCTCCTTAAAAGGGTTAATGCGTTTCGTTTGACTTTATCTAATGAAAAAGACGTGCCAAAATGACCATTCTAATCGGAAACGAAATCTAAGGTATTGATAATATTTGTTATAATATCAATCCGCAGGGAAGGCCGGCCATTGCCTGGGACTCCTTTCAGATCGTTTTTTGCACAAACCGTTCAAGCCGTTTGAACAAAATGTAAAAAAAGGGGGAACTTTTCAGCCGAATCTCTGTCTAACCCTCCAAAACGATTCGAAGGGAGGTTCCAAAGATGAAACGATTGACGAAAAGATGCTTTACGGCAGGCGTGCTTGTTGCGATGTTGCTGAGTGTCGCCTCTTGGTCCTTTGCGCAGGAGGAGGACGCGCGAACGTTGTCCCCCTATTTTTTTGTGCAAAGCGATGATCCCGCAACCGACCGGATGCCGCTCAAAGCGACGGAAGCATCCGTTTCTATTGCCGGTGTCATTGCCGATGTCAGAGTGACGCAAGTGTATAAAAATGAAGGGCGGCGACCCATCGAGGCGGTCTATGTTTTTCCGGGCTCCACACGCGCCGCCGTGTACGGCATGAAGATGACCATCGGCAAAAGAGTGATCGAAGCGCAGATCAACCGCCGCGACGAGGCGCGCAAAATCTACGAGCAGGCCCGCGATGCCGGGAAAAGCGCCTCCCTTTTAGAGCAGCACCGCCCCAACGTTTTCCAGATGAATGTCGCCAATATTCTCCCCGGCGACGAAATTCGGGTGGAGCTCAAGTACACGGAGCTTCTGATTCCGACCGACCGGATCTACGAGTTTGTCTATCCGACCGTGGTCGGCCCGCGTTATGCGGGGCGCGGCGGGCCCGGTAAAGAGACTTCGGACTGGACGGCCAATCCGTATTTGAAACAGGGCGAGGCATCGCCTGCAACTTTTGACTTGGCTCTTTCTCTGGCAGCCGGCATGCCGGTCGGCGAGGTGAGCTGCCCGTCCCACAAAGTGACCACAACGTTTGCAAGCGCCGACCGGGTAAGCATCCGGCTGGATAAAAAGGACGGAGGCGGTGCGAACCGCGATTTCATTTTGCGCTATCGTCTGGCGGGCGACCGGATTGCAGGCGGCCTGCTTTTGCATGAAGGGCAAAAGGAAAACTTCTTTGCGCTGATAGTGCAACCGCCCCAAAAAATCGCCATCGCCGACCTTCCCGGCCGCGAATATATCTTCATTGTCGATGTGTCCGGATCCATGCACGGTTTCCCTCTGGATATTTCCAAAAAACTTCTGGCCGATCTCATCGGCAACCTGCGGCCTTCGGATACTTTTAACGTTTTGCTCTTTTCGGGCGGTTCGACGCTGCTTGCCGAGGAATCCCTGCCTGCGACGCGCGGCAATATTCAAAAAGCCATCTCCGTGATCGAACGTCAGCGAGGCGGGGGCGGCACCGAGCTTTTGCCGGCGCTTCAGCGCGCGCTCGATCTGCCGCGTTTGGAAGGAAGCTCCCGAACAATGGTGATGGTGACCGACGGCTATGTCAGTGTGGAGGAAGAAGCCTTTGATCTGATTCGCGCGAATCTGGGAAAAGCCAACCTGTTTGCCTTCGGCATCGGCTCCAGTGTGAACCGTCATCTCATCGAAGGCATGGCCAGAGTCGGGATGGGCGAGCCGTTTGTGCTGACCGATCCGAAAACAGCCGCCGCGGAGGCCGCGCGTTTCCGCAAGATGATCGACCGGCCGGTCCTTGCGCAAATCGAAGTCCGTTTCGATGGGTTTGAGACCTATGATGTGGAACCGCAGGCCGTCCCCGACGTTTTGGCCGAACGTCCGGTGATCGTGTTCGGCAAGTGGCGCGGAAAGCCTCAAGGAACGATTACCTTGCGCGGCGCGACGGGGACGGGGCAATACTCAGAGAGCCTTGCCGTTTCGGATTTCAAACCGTCTAAAGATGCAGCCGCCCTGAAATACCTGTGGGCGCGTCACCGCATCGCGCTTTTGTCGGACTACAACAGCCTGCGCCACAGAGCCAAACGCGTCGAAGACATCACGCGCCTGGCTCTGTCTTACAATCTGCTTAGCGCCTATACTTCGTTTGTCGCCGTGGATTCTGAAATTCGCAACGTGGATGGAAAGCCCGTTTTAGTGAAGCAGCCTTTGCCCTTGCCTCAAGGCGTGTCGAACCATGCTGTGGGTGATGCGGCTTTCGGACCGATGATGGCGCAAACCGCCAAAATGCAGCGCCATGAAGCCGTCGGACGACCCGCGCAACCGATCAGCCCGGAGCGGGCGTTCAAAGGCGTTTCTGAAGATGAGGCTCGTAAGATCGAAGTTCTTTCACTTACGGTTTCGAAGGGATGGAGCCGCGATAAGGCGCTTGCGTCCGTGACGCGTCAGGTGGAGGATCTGGCATCCTGCCTGAAAGGAACGGCCAACGGAACGATCTTCACCGTGCGACTGACGATCAACGCCGACGGCACGGTGAAAACCGTCTTCATCGAGTCGGGAAATCTCAAGCAGGCGACGATTCGGCAATGTCTGATCGAAAAAATGAAGGGGTGGATCTTTCCGGCAGGCGCGGCAAAAGAAGGTAATATAACCATTCGCATTAAACTGCGCAGTTAGTCGGCGTTAAACAAAAAGCACCCCCGGCGCAGGTTCCGCCGGGGGTGTGTTTAAATGACGGGTTCAATCTCTTTTAAGCGGTTGTTTTGCGGCGGCGCAGGTAAAAAAAGGCGAGTGCCGCCAAAAGCAGCCCCGCGAGTGCAAACGGCAGGTAGCCGTTGACCAGCAGGAAAGAAAAGCCGACCAGCGGATAAAGCGCCGCTCTCACGAAAGCTTTGGCCATCGGTTTGTCAGAGATAAACTGCGCTGCGGCCGGGCCGTTTGCATAGTACCAGGCGACAAATTTGCGGCCCAGGCTGTTGGTGAGCAGATAGCCGTCGCGGAATTTGCGCAGACTATCCACCTGCGAGGCCAATGGCGAGCCGAAGGCCGCGCTGGCGATAAAGCAGCTTCCGCCTCCGCCGCCCGCGCCGGGGATCGGGCCGACCCCGCCGCTTGAGTAGGCGGCGGAATTGACATAGATGTTTACCCTGTCGATCGCCGGGTCGGAGTTGTATCTGGCGTAGACACTGACCAGATTGTTGCCCGA
Source organism: Syntrophaceae bacterium (assembly GCA_018436925.1). Classification (GTDB taxonomy): domain Bacteria; phylum Desulfobacterota; class Syntrophia; order Syntrophales; family Smithellaceae; genus UBA8904. The sequence goes on along the minus strand of JAHDKI010000010.1, from coordinate 117,418 downwards.
TGCGGCAATTTTCATGTCAAAGTTGCTGTAGAGTGTGCTGCTGTCGATGGCTTCGGGATCCGTCCAGGACTCGCCTTCGTCAAACGAGGCGCTGGTGCGGACTTTCGCAAGGGAACCATCATCGTATTGCCAGATGGCAACCGCGTAGCGTTCCATCATGATCAGTTCGTGTCGATTAATCCCGGAAGCGCTGTCGTCGAGCGTTAACGGAAGGCTCCAACTTGCGCCTGCATTTCCCGACTGGACGGATTGAAGCCACGTATGATTGCTCGCGTCCCATCGCTGCCAGACGACGATGACGTTTTGTCCAAACATCGCGATTTTCGCTTCCATATCCCAATAGTCGGTTGCGGTATCTTCCAGCAGCTGCGCGTTGGCCGGAGTCCAGACAACGGTCCCGCCGGAAAAAGCGGTGCGGTTGGAATACACGTGAGTCCAGCCGCTTGCGTCTTCGGTATCCCAGACGGCCACCACCGCGTCATCCGATACCGCGATCTGGGGTCTTCTGCTTTGCTGAGACGGCGTGTTGTCCACTGCGGCGTCGGTTCCCCAGGTAAGGCCGGCATCGGCCGAAGCGTTGGCTCGGATGAGGTAAAAATTCGTGGCGGGATCTTTTTCCTGCTGCCAGACAGCCGCGGCATTGCCGCCGGAAATGGCGACATGCGGCGACTTTGCAATGGTCGAGGTTGTGCTGCTAATCTGGACCGGCGTTCCCCAGGTGGCGCCCGCGTTTGTTGAGGTGTTGGCGTAAATGCGGTTGAAGGATCCGTCGAGCAACTGCGTCCAGACGACCACGATGTTGTCGCCCGACATGGCCGCGCTTGTTTCCCCGGCGCTAAAGCTTCCGGCGGTGTTGAGCCGATGGGGGCTGGCCGTGGCCTGCCAAGTTGCGCCTCCGTCGGTAGAGTAATTGCTGTAGACATTGTATACGGTGCCGGTGGATTGCTCCCAGACGACGACCACCTTTTCTCCCGACATGAACACGCGGGGATTTTGTGCCCGGTAATACTGATCTTCGATTAACTGGGGCGAACTCCAGGTTTCGCCCCGGTTGGTTGAATAGCTGGCAAAAACACGATTGTAACCGTCGACCTCCTGAGCCCAGACGGCGACAGCCCGATTGCCGGAGACGGCAACGTCAGGTGTCGTGGTGTTCTCCGTTGAAACGGAAATCATCTGGTCGGTGTTCCAGGTGACGGACTGAGCGTGTGCGGGTAGGCACAGGAAACAAGCTGCAAGCACAACGAGCCTGTAGGAAAACTCCAAAATAAAATTATTGTTTCATTTTTGGGGGCCTTTTTACCCCTCCTCATTGTCCGATCGTCGCTTGTGGGGCATTCTCCGCGGTCGATTTTTTGCGCATCAACCGTTGAATGCCGCTCTCCGACTTATTCTACAGGCTCAACAAGAAGATAAACCGGTATTCGCTTCATAAGGGACCTCCATAGGATTTATTTTCTGTGCGCAACTGTAGAGGAGAAAGGAGGCGATAGTCAAGAAAGAAGATGATCAACAAGCGATTATCCTCGACGGCCATTTGCCGCTTGTTTTTCTTCGGGGCGGCATGCTACAGTGCAAGGCAATAAACGCCGAAAGGAGATCGTTTTTGTCCGACACGGCCGTTTCCCGTCAGGATCTGTTCAAAGCCTGTGAATCTCTCTTTGGAACCGACATCGACGTGTCGGTGGAATTTCTTCGGTATCTCAAGCCCGCGGGCGTCAAGGCCGCTTACCGTAAAAAAGCGATGGAAACGCATCCCGACCGGGCCGTTGTAACAAGCGGCAGAGCCGATTTGCTGACGGATCGTTTCAAGGAAATCAGCCTGGCGTATAAACTGCTTTTGGAATTTCTTTCCGCGCCGTGGAAATACTCGCTGGATGAAAAAGGCGCTCTTTATCAGCGCCGATCTGCACCGCGCAGGGCCGAGCCCGCCGCACAGGCGCGTCCGGCCGCCCGCCCGGAGACGTTTGCCGGAGCGCGAAAAACGCCGCCCCGGCCGCCCGCCGAACCGATGTATTCCGGCCGGATGCCGATGCGGCGTCTGCTTTTAGGACAGTATCTGTACTATTCGGGACATATTTCTCTGTCGCAACTGATTCGCGCGATTGTCTGGCAGCGGCTGCAGCGGCCGTCGGTCGGCGCGATCGGGGTGAGCTGGGACTGGCTTGCGGGATCCGACGTGCTGGCCATTCTGCGCGGCCGCCGCTACGGCGAAAAGTTCGGCGAATGCGCGATCCGGATGGGCCTTTTGTCCCGTCATCAGTTGGCGCGCATTCTGGAGAAGCAAAAGGCCGCCCAGCCGCAGATCGGCAGATTTTTTCTTGAAGAAAAGATTCTTTCTTCGGGGCGGCTTTTCAAATTGATCGTGGATATGAAAATGCACAACAAGAAATATTGGATGTGAAGCAAGCGGCAAAGACCAATCCTCATCGACGGATTTCGATTTAGATGTTCCGAGTATCAGCCTGTCGAGATTTTTTCGATTTTTTCCCGGAGGTTTCGTGGACCCTGTTGGCGATTCGATCGACGCGCTGCGCAAAGCGTATCAAGGTGGGAATCTCTCGCTTTATCTGGGCGCCGGCGTGTCCGTTGGAAGCGGCCTGCCCACGTGGGACAAGCTCGTTTTGGCTATGTATTTTGCCGCGCTGGGCAAGCATGCGCCCAATCCCTGGAAGCTTTACCCGAGCTACCTTTTCGCCGCCGCCGAATGGCACCTGGAACGCACCCACGAGCCGCTGGAAATCACGGCCCGCAAGCTTCGGCGTTATTACAAGGATGACGATGATTTTCTGCTCCATCTGTGGGAGACCCTCTACGCCGGTTTTTTAGACGGATTTAAAGAAGGCGAATCGGCGGTCGATCCCGCCGCGATCTGCCGCGGCAATCCCACGCTGGGGGCGATCACGACCCTATGTCGGGGGGCGTCCGACGGCCGGCGCGGGGTGCGGGGCGTTATCACCTATAATTATGATTCCCTTTTGGAAATTTCGCTTGCCGGGCATCCGTATCAGGCGATCTGCATGGCCGGGCCGCTTGGGCGGGGAAAACTGCCCATTTATCATGTGCACGGCTATGTGCCGCTCAATGTGACGGAACTGACCCAACAGGACATCGTCTTTACCGAAGATCAATATCACCAGTCCGCCAAGGACGCCTACTCCTGGTCCAATCTGGTGCAGATTCAATCCCTGTCGAGCACCACAGGGCTGATGATCGGCCTGTCTTTGTCCGACCGGAACATGCGCCGGCTGCTCGACGCGGTGTCTCAAATGCCGGTCGAGACGAACAACTATGCGCTTCTGAAGAAACCGGATCTGAAAAAGCCCGATCCGTCGGAACTGGACCGCATCAACGAAAAAGCCCTGACCTACTTTTATCGTTTTGAAGCCAGCGGCGTGAAGACCGGCTGGGAGGAAAAAGTGAAAGCGGCCGATGGGGGCTGGCAGGAACAGATCGTTTCCATTATCGATGAAGTGCACCGCGTCGATCTGGATCAGCAAAGCTTCATTCTGGAACAACTGGGTGTGCACCCCGTTTGGTTTGAAGACTATGGTGAAATTCCCGATATCCTTGCATCGATCCGGGCCTAGGCGAGCCTGCCGTCGCCCGGCCAAGCCTGCCAGATCTTAATTTCTTTTGATGTTTTATTCTTTTGGCGCTTCTTAAAAATATCATCTTGACATTATCCAGCTATTTGGCTATATGGCCAAATACGAAAGGATGGGTGGTTATGAAAGATGCCGAAAAGTCGCGCTATGAGGCGCGCGCGAAGATTCTCAAGGCGATGGCGCATCCCAGCCGGCTTTTGATCATTGAAGAACTCCACAAGCAGGAGCGCTGCGTCAATGAACTCACCGAAAGGGTCGGCGCCGATATGTCCACCGTCTCCAAGCATTTGAGCGTGCTGAAGAATGCTGGTTTGGTGATGGATGAAAAAAGAGCCAATTGCATCTACTATGCGCTTCGCTGTTCCTGCATTCTTGATTTCATCGGCTGCGTGGAAGACGTGCTGGCCGCCCGCGCCGATGATCATCAAAGAGTTCTGAAATCCTGCAAAAAATAGGAGGTTTAGAGATGAAAATTGAAATTTTGGGAACCGGCTGTGCCAAGTGCCAGAAGCTTGAAGAATTGGTTAAAGACGTTGTCAAAACAGCCGGCGTTCAGGCGGATATTACGAAGGTGAAAGACCTCAAGCAGATCATGGCCTACGGCGTCATGACCACGCCGGGGCTGGTCGTCAACGGAACGGTTCGAATCGCCGGCAAAATGCCCACCGCAGAGCAGATTAAGGGATGGTTGGCCGGATGAAAAAACGGGTTTTGTTTTTATGTACGGCCAATTCCGCGCGATCGCAGATGGCCGAAGGACTGGTGAATCACTTTCTTGGAGATCGGTTTGATGCTTTTTCGGCGGGCACGCAGGCAACGCGGATGAATCCGGCGGCCATCGAGGCCATGCGCGAAATGGGCGTTGATATCTCTCATCATCGCTCCAAGAATTTGTCTGAGTTTGACGGACAGGTGTTCGATTATGTGATTACCCTGTGCGGGGACGCCAACGAAACCTGTCCGCTTTACATCGGCGGAACGATAAAAACGCACATCGGCTTTGATGATCCGGCCAAAGCGACCGGAAGCAAGGAAGATATCCTGCGGGAATTCCGGCGTGTGCGCGACGAAATCAAAGAAAAGCTGACGGAATATTTTTCAACGTTCGACTAGAGAGGATTTCATGACGGAACATATCGCAAGAAGATTGTCATTTCTGGACCGCTATCTGACGGTCTGGATTTTTGCCGCCATGATTCTGGGCGTCGGCCTGGGGTATTTCATCGCGGGCGTGGAATCGTTTATCAACCGCTTTCAAGTGGGCGCCACCAACATCCCCATCGCCGCAGGGTTGATCCTGATGATGTATCCGCCTTTTGCCAAGGTGAAATATGAAGAGCTGCCGCAGGTCTTCCGCAATCTGAAAATTCTGGGCCTGTCTCTGGTCCAAAACTGGGTGATCGGTCCGATTCTGATGTTTGCCCTGGCGATTCTCTTTTTGCCGGACAAGCCTGACTATATGGTCGGACTCATTATGATCGGGCTGGCGCGCTGCATTGCGATGGTGATCGTCTGGAACGAACTGGCCAAAGGCAGCACCGAATATGCGGCGGGCTTGGTCGCCTTCAACAGCATTTTCCAGGTGCTTTTCTACAGCGTCTTCGCGTGGTTTTTTATCACGGTGCTGCCGCCCTTCTTCGGGCTTGCCGGCTCCGTGGTGGAGGTCAGCATCGGCCAGATCGCCGAAAGCGTTTTCATCTATCTGGGCATTCCCTGCATCGCCGGGGCGCTCACGCGCCTTGTCGGTGTGAAGAAGATGGGAAAAGAAAAGTATCACGCGCGTTTTGTTCCGATCATCAGTCCGCTGACACTCATTGCTCTTTTGTTCACGATTGTCGTCATGTTCAGCCTCAAGGGCAATTTGATTATTACCCTTCCTCTGGATGTGGTGCGCATCGCCATTCCGCTTTTGATCTATTTTGTGGTCATGTTCCTGGTGTCTTTTTATATGGGCAGGAGACTGGGCGCGGATTATTCCAAAACCACCACACTGGCGTTTACGGCGGCCAGCAATAACTTTGAACTTGCCATCGCGGTGGCGATTGCGGTATTCGGTATTCATTCCGGCGCGGCGTTTGCGGCCGTCATCGGGCCGCTGGTGGAAGTGCCGGTGATGATCGCGCTGGTGACGGTGGCGCTTCGGTTTCAGCAGAAATATTTTCAAAAGCAATGATCCGTCAAAGGAGGGATGATGTCATGGGGATTGCGGAGCTGATCAAAAAATATCGGCATGTTGTCACGATCCTTCTGGGATTGGCCGGGATCGGCACCATGGCCTATTATGATTACTGCGACACGGCCTGCAGCTATCTTGTGGGAGATGTTCTTGGGATCGACCTCAAGTGGGTCGGCATCGCCTACATGTCGGTGGTGATCGTTTTGGCCGTTTTCCGCCAAACGCCCTGGGTGAGAATCCTTCTGGCGGGCGGTCTGGGCGTCGAGGTTCATCTCTACGCGTTTCAATGGCAAAACGACGTGTATTGCCCGTTTTGCCTGGCGTTTTCAGCGTTGTTGATTCTGTCGTTTCTTGTCAATTATGAAGTGCCGTCCGCGTGGCGCGAAAGACCTAGCCGGATGTGGCTGTATTTTCTGGGGGAGGTGTCGGTGCCGATGTTGAAGATTAAGCAATTTCCGTTGCTCCTGGTGAGCGTGGCAGGGTATCTGTTTATTTTGCTGACTTTTTCAGGATCTGTGACTCCTGTCTACGGACAGGATTCGGCTCGGGTGATTCCGTCGATGGGGCAGGGGCCCTATGAGGTTACGATCTTTTCGAGTTATTTTTGTCCGCCCTGCCGGCGCATCGACAAGCAGGCCGAACCGTTGCTTAAAGAATTGGTGTCGTCAAACCGGGTGAAGCTCATGTTCATCGACGTGCCGTTTACCCGGATTATGCCGGTTTACGCCAAGTACTATTTATACGCGGCCAATGCGGATGCCGGTCCGGAGAACATTTTTCATGTGCGCGAGGTTTTATTTGAGGCCGCTCAGAACCGAAGAATCGAGAAAGAAGACGTGTTGTTGTCCTTTCTTGGCCAGAAGAAGATTGCTTTGAAACCGATGGATGAAAAAGCCGTTTTCCCGCTATTGAGCGCTCACATCAAAGCCAACCGAATCGATCAGACGCCGATCGCCGTCATCCGGTATTCGCCAAAGGATCAAAGAAGGCTCGTCGGCACGGATGAAATCTGGGACGGCTTAAACCAACTCAAAGCGCATCTGGCGGCGGAAAAGAAATAGCGCCGTGAAACGGTTGATATGAAAGAGTGGCAAAAATTATTGTGGATTATCGGCATATTCCTGGGAGCGTATTTTATTCCCTGGGATTCCGTGCTCATCCGGCAGTCCGGCCTCGAAGCGTTTATGATGCTTCAGGACTACGCCCGCGAGCATGTGCTCACCTGCCTGGTTCCGGCATTTTTCATCGCCGGCGCGATCAGCGTGTTTGTGTCGCAGTCGGCGGTGCTCAAATATTTCGGCGCGAAAGCCAATAAAATTCTGTCTTATTCCGTGGCGTCCGTTTCCGGTTCCGTGCTGGCGGTTTGTTCCTGCACGGTGCTGCCGCTTTTCGCAGGCATTTATTCGCGCGGTGCAGGCATCGGCCCGGCCACGGCTTTTTTGTATTCCGGCCCGGCCATCAATGTGCTGGCGATTATCCTGACCGCGAAAGTCTTGGGCTGGCAGTTGGGGCTTGCGCGTGCGATCGGCGCGATTCTCTTTGCTATTGTCACCGGACTTCTAATGGCCTTTATTTTTCGCAAGGACGACGCCAATCGTCAAACCGGAGAGCTTTTCCTGCCCGAGGATGAGACCGCCCGCCCCCTGTGGAAAGACACACTGTACATGCTGACCATGGTTCTGATCCTGGTCTTTGCCTCTTTTGCCAGACCCGGAGCCGATGACGGAGCGCTGTGGAAAATGATTTTCAGCGCCAAATGGTATCTGGTGATTTTCCTTCTGGCCGTTTTGGGGATTATGCTCAAAAAATGGTTTGTCAAAGAAGAGCTAAAAGGCTGGGTCGAATCCACCTGGGGATTTGCCAAACAGATTCTGCCGCTGTTGCTGGGCGGCGTTCTGGTCGCGGGATTCCTTCTCGGGCGTCCCGGCCATCCGGCGCTGATTCCCGAGCAGTATATCCAGATGCTTGTCGGCGGCAATTCGCTGGGGGCGAATTTCTTTGCTTCTATCGTCGGTTCGCTCATGTATTTTGCTACGCTTACCGAAGTGCCGATTCTGCAGGGGCTGATTGGCGCCGGCATGGGAAAGGGGCCTGCGCTGGCGCTGTTGCTGGCGGGTCCGGCGTTGTCGCTTCCCAGCATGCTCACCATTGCCAGCGTGATGGGCGCGAAGAAAACCGCGGTGTATTGCCTGATCGTGGTGATGCTGTCCACTCTGGCCGGGATGATTTACGGAAGTCTGGTCTGATCAATTTCCTCTGCCCGGTGATCGGCGTTGTTCTGTGGTTGTTCCGGCGTATCAAGTCTTTATTGAGGGATTCAGGAATTCATTTTCGATTGCCTGAGGGGTCATGGAGATCACCGGGGATGCCCCGCCGATGATCTCCATACGCCAATGCCTCAATGCCCTTGTGTTACTCGGGCAGGTACTTAAACGAAACGCGGAGCTTCACGCGATATTCCGCAACCTTTCCGTTTTCAATCCGCATATCGAGTTCCTTGACTTCGGCGACGCGGATTTCCTTGAGGCTTTTAGTCGCCGTCTCCACGGCTTTTTTTGCCGCTTCTTCCCAGGAGACTTCACTGCCGCCGATGATTTCGATGACCTTATAGATGTTGTTCATAACCGTCCTCCTTTCAGGTGTTAAAGGGTTGAAAAAAAACATCCATCCGGAACGCAAGCTTAAAAAAAAGAGCGTATCCGGAGAAAGCAAAGACGCTGTGTTGAAGGAGGAACCGGTCGAATCCAGAGCGGCGCGGCAACAAAACGTTTAACCAGGCATTGCCGGAGAGCGTGTATGCGAGGGCTAAAGGCTCAATGAACGGGGGCAATGGCCCCCGGAGTCGAAAAACTCAGTGCCCGCAGGAGGAGCAGTTCGTCGATGTGCAGGATGCGCAACCTGACGGGGCGGATGCGCCGGAGCTTGACGATCCGCCTGCGCCAAGAGACGAGTACTTGCCTTTGGATACCTTGGAGAGAATTTTTTTCGTCTTTTTCGATTTGCACACAGGGCAAACAGCGTTAGGTTTTTCGCTTAAGCTTAGCGTGACGACTTCGAAGTCTTTTTTGCATTTATCACATGTGAACTCATAGATGGGCATAAACAAAATTTCCTTGTTTTTCTGACAATGTAGGGCCTCGATCCGGAAATGTCAAGCCCGTCATCCGAAAAGGGCTGGTTTGAATTGAGCCGCTGCAAGATGCAATGATTTGGAATCACAACCCGGGCATTCTTTTAAACGTTAAAGGTTATGTCGGGAAAGTTTACGGCCTGGAACAATCCCGCGCCTTAAAAAGCCTTGACCGGCGAAAGACCGAAGAATGAAAAGGGTAATGTATTCCATTAACTATAATTCTCGCCGGCATCGTGGATGATTGGGGCCGCGATGGGCTCATCCATTGATCCGTTTGAATATTTATAGACAATAGGGTAAAAATTTTCTGCGGTTCCGTGTGTGACGGCTGTTTTGATTTTACGCGGAAACGCGTCCGCCGTAATCCAAGCCTTGGTCCGCGTCAGCTTTAAACTGAATGAACCAGGTCAACGACAATACCCGGAACGTCGACGTCGGCGAAATTTGAGGACGGAATGTCTTTTTTTGGTAAAAGCCTCTCCGGTGCGAGACGTTCAAAAAAAGGAGATGGGTTTCGTCGCTTATGATAAAAAAGGCGGAAATCTCAGGTTTCCGCCTTTTTATTCAGGAAATCGTCGTTGATCCGGATTATTGGCCGGGCATCACAATGCGGGATTTCTCCTGTTTTTCCATTTCCTGGGCTTCGGCAATCATGGCCTGAACGGTCTTTTCGATTTCGTCCGGCAGTTTATCAATAGCTTCCGCCAGGCTTTTCGCGCCGTCGATCATGCAGTGCACGGGAACCGGACCGTTGGGCGACATCAGCTGCGCCATGCCTGTGTATTTGATCTCCCGGCTTTCATCGACCGAGCCGTCTTTATTAACCGGGGTGAGCTTCCGGATGGTGACATAGGTCAGATCCGAAAAAGTTTCATCCCTGTATAGATTATTCACATCGATTTGAATATTGGTGATTTTAGGTTCGGCCATGGGGTGTCTCCTTTTTTTTGAGGGGATATTTTGTATGCCCCGAAAAGCGACGGGTTTTTTGAAGTTTCGACAGCCCATGTTTTTTCGGATCATGTGTCTTACCCGTACACTTAAAAGGAGAAGCGGTCAAGAATAATAAGGCAAAAGCGCTCCGGCGATCAACACTTCAGGTGTCAGCAAGAAAAAGAAACAGGCGTACCGGCCTTCGAGCTTGTATTCCGGGGGAGGGGGATGTTTTCTCAGCCGCTTGAGTGCACGGATGAACCGTCGATACGGAGAAAAAACTTGACATCGATCTGAGGTTCAATTAAACACTACGAAAAAGATAGTAATAGTAGTAAAAGGATTCTGCGGTGAAACTTTCAACCCGATCACGATATGCGGTCAGACTCATGGTGGATCTTGCCGTCCATGACGGAAACGGGCCGGTTTTGCTCAAGGATGCGGCGGCCCGGCAGGATGTTTCGGAAAAGTATTTAAGCCAGATCGTCATTCCGCTGCGGGCGGCCGGTCTTTTACAATCGACGCGCGGCCCCCGCGGCGGCTATCGTTTGGGCAAAGCCTCGCGGGACATTACGGTTGCGGATATTGTTGAAGCCCTAGACGGAAGCATTTGTCTGGTCGATTGCTTAGGCGATCAAAGGTTATGCGACCGGATCGGTGTCTGCCCGACAAGAGAGGTCTGGAAACTTCTTGGGGACCGGGTTCGGCAGACATTGCACGGCGTGACCCTGGCCGAGCTTTCAGGGCGCGAGCGGGAGAAAGCGCAAAATGATTCAATGGGTCATATCTGAGGATTGCGAAAATCAGGTGATGGGATGAGCGCAAACCGCAAAAGAGTGTTGGCGGCGATGAGTGGAGGCGTGGATTCGTCGGTCGCGGCGCTTCTTCTTCTGGAGGCGGGCTACGATGTGACCGGCGCCACGATGTCTTTAGGGGTGCATCGGGACGCAGGCAGTCCGGGGCGCTTTACCGATGAGGCCATTGACGACGCGAAGCGCGTTTGCTCTGACCTGGGCATCGGGCACACAACGTTTTTCTATGCCGACTTGATGGAAGAGAAGGTCATCGGCGCATTCATCCGCGAATACACAAGAGGAAGAACACCCAATCCCTGCATCGAGTGTAACCGGCATCTTAAATTCGGCGCTTTGATGCAAAAGACCCGGGATATGGGATTTGATTACCTGGCCACCGGCCATTTTGCGCGGATTGAACGAAAGGACGAATCCTGGCGGCTTTTGCGGGCGGTGGACAAGACCAAGGATCAGAGCTATTTTCTCTATGGGATCCGGCCCGACGACCTCAGGACTATTTTGTTTCCTCTGGGCGCGTTGACCAAAGACGAGGTGCGCCGGAAGGCGGATGAGTCCGGTCTGCATGTGGCGCACCGGCCGGAAAGCCAGGACATCTGCTTTGTTCCGGATGGCGACTATACCCGGGTTTTTGAAAAGCGCGGCGTGCGCCCGGAACCGGGCGAGATCGTGGATGCGCAGGGCAATGTGTTGGGACGGCATCGCGGCATTATTCATTACACGATCGGCCAGCGCGGCGGACTGGGCGTGAGCGCAAAGCGGCCGCTCTATGTTCGTCGGCTCGACGCCCGGACTCATCGCGTCGTCGTCGGACACAAAGAAGACTTGTTTGCTTCGGGGCTTGTGGCCGGCGATCTGAACCTGTTTACCGATTCGATTCCGGAAGAAGTGGAAGGAAAAATCCGCTATCGTAAGAAGGCGGCCCGCTGCAGGGTAAGAAAGGAAGGCAAAAAGCTCATTGTGGATTTTGCCGAACCGCAGGAAGCGATCACGCCGGGGCAGGCGTTTGTCTTCTACGCAGGCGATGAACTTCTGGGTGGCGGGGTCATTGAGGGGGTTGTTTGATAATGGGCAAGGTTCAAGGGGCAAGGTTCAAGGTGATGGGGGAATATCTCATAGCAGATAGTGAACAGTGAACGGTGAATGGAGGAAAGGATATCAAGATGAGCAAGATTGATTCAAAATTGAAAATAGAAACTCTGGCGCTGCATGGAGGGCAGGAGCCGGACCCGACCACTGGGTCGCGCGCTGTGCCGATTTATCAGACCACGTCGTATCAGTTTCGCGACACAAACCACGCGGCCGCGCTTTTTGGTCTTTCCGAGTTTGGAAACATTTACACAAGGCTCATGAACCCGACCACGGACGTGCTCGAAAAGCGCATTGCGCTTCTCGACGGCGGAGTCGGGGCGCTGGCGGTCGCAAGCGGCCAGTCGGCGATAACGCTTGCGCTTTTAAACCTCGCACAGGCCGGAGATGAAATTGTTTCCGCTGATAATCTTTACGGCGGTACCTACACGCTGTTTCACTACACGTTTCCGCGCCTGGGCATCAAGGTGAAATTCGTCAAATCCAATGATTTTAAGGCGCTTGAAGCCGCCATCGGGCCCAAAACCAAGGCGGTCTATGCCGAATCCATCGGCAATCCCAAGATGGATGTGGCCGATCTGACGGGCATTGCCGCCATTGCCCACAAACACGGCATTCCGTTTGTACTGGACAACACGGTGTCTCCTTATATCCTGCGGCCTTTTGATTTTGGTGTGGATATTATTGTTTACTCCGCGACAAAATTTATCGGCGGTCACGGCACGTCTTTGGGGGGGCTTATTGTGGATTCCGGAAAATTCGACTGGACGAGCGGCAAATTTCCGCTCATTGCCGATCCGGATCCCGCCTATCACGGGCTCAATTTTGTCGAGACACTCAAACCCATGGGCAACATCGCGTTTATCACCAAGGCGCGGGTCGTGCTCTTGCGTGATATCGGTCCCGCCATGTCGCCTTTCAACGCGTTTTTGTTTTTGCAGGGCCTCGAAACGCTGCATTTGAGGATGGACCGTCATTCACAAAACGCCCTGGCCGTGGCTGAGCACCTCAACAATCATTCCAAAGTTTCATGGGTGAATTATCCGGGCCTGTCGTGCTCGCCGGAAAAAGCCAGGGCCGACAAGTATCTCAAACGCGGCGCCGGCGCCATTATGGGATTCGGCATCGAAGGCGGCATGGAGGCGGGAAAGAAGTTCATCAATTCGCTGGAGCTGATTTCGCATCTGGCCAATATCGGCGATGCCAAGACGCTGGCGATTCATCCGGCCTCGACCACGCATTCGCAGTTGACGCCCGAAGAACAGCAAGCCACCGGGGTCACGCCGGACTTCGTCCGCCTGTCCATCGGCATCGAGCATATTGATGACATCTTGGCCGACATGGATCAGGCGCTGGAGAGGATTTAAGGGCAAGGATCAAGGAACAAGGGTCAAGGTTCAAGGAAAAAAGAAGGAGCGCCATGGAAAAAATATATAAAGACAATTCGCTCTCCATCGGCAATACGCCGCTGGTGCAGTTAAACCGTGTGACCGACGGCGCCCCAGCCACGGTATTGGGGAAAATTGAAGGTCGCAATCCCGCTTATTCGGTAAAATGCCGCATTGGCGCGGCCATGATCTGGGACGCGGAAGAAAAAGGCCTGCTGAAATCCGGCATGGAGATCATCGAACCCACCAGCGGCAACACCGGCATTGCTCTGGCTTCCGTCGCGGCGGCGCGCGGCTACAGACTGACGCTGACCATGCCTGAAACCATGAGCATCGAGCGGCGGCGCGTTTTGGCCGCCTTCGGTGCGAACCTGATTTTGACGTCCGGCGCAGAGGGGATGAAAGGCGCAATTGCCAAAGCAGAAGCGCTGGCCGCCTCCGATCCTCAAAAGTATTTCTTGCCGCAGCAGTTCAAGAATCCGGCCAATCCCGCGATTCATGAGAAAACCACGGGACCGGAAATTTGGAACGATAGCGATGGCGCGATTGATGTCCTGGTTGCCGGAGTGGGAACTGGCGGCACGATCACCGGCGTGTCGCGCTACATCAAAAAGACGATGGGCAAGAAAATCCTGTCCGTCGCGGTGGAGCCCAAAGAAAGCCCCGTGATCAGCCAGAAGCTCGCGGGCCAGGACCTCAAGCCTTCGCCGCACAAGATTCAGGGCATCGGCGCGGGGTTTATTCCCGACACGCTCGATTTGTCGATGGTGGACCGTGTCGAGCAGGTCGACAGCGCCGAAGCGATTGAATTCGCCCGCAGACTGGCTAGGGAAGAAGGCCTGCTGGTGGGCATTTCCTGCGGCGCGGCGGCGGCCGCCGCCATCCGGTTGGCAAAGAAACCGGAATTCGCAGGCAAAACGCTTGTCGTGATTTTACCGGATGCGGGCGAGCGGTACTTATCCACCGCATTGTTTGAAACGTTGGATCGGTGAGCGACGGGACGGGTTCGTCCGATTCATCATCGCTTGAGCTTGCCGCGAATCTCAGGACGGTCGGCCAGGTCCGTGGTGTATTCGCCGCTTAAAAACTCTTCTTCATTCAAAATAACGTGATGAAACGGGATTGTGGTTTTCGGACCTTCAAGCTCCATTTCGCCCATGGCCCGTTTCATTCGGGCAATCGCGTCGTCGCGGGTTTTCCCCACGCTCATCAGCTTCATCATCAGCGAGTCGTAATAAAAAGGAAACGTGTAGCCTTCATAAATGCCTTCGTCGATGCGCAGCCCCGGGCCCTGCGGAAGCCGCAGTTTGGAAATCACCCCCGGCGAGGGAATGAAGTTTTTTAGCGCGTCTTCGGCATTGATGCGGCATTCCACGGCGTGTCCCATCAGGCGGATGTCATCCTGGTTGACGCTTAATTCCTCGCCCTCGGCGATCCGGATCTGTTCGCGGATAATGTCGATGCCGGTGACGAGTTCCGTCACGCAATGTTCCACCTGAAGGCGCGAGTTGATTTCATTGAAATAGAATTTCCGTTCCTCGGGAAAATAGAAAAACTCGACGGTGAGCGCGCCGACGTAATCAAGCGCAAGCGCGACGTCAATGGCCGCCGCACCCATCTTCATCCGCCAGAAAGGACTGACAATGGGGCAGGGGGCTTCTTCAACGAGCTTCTGAAACCGCCTTTGCACCGAGCAGTCGCGCTCGCCTAAATGCACCACGTTGCCGTGGCTGTCGGCGAGCACCTGGAATTCCACATGCTTCATGCCGTGGAGAAATTTTTCAATGTAGAAAGCCGACATGCCGAAGGCTTTGCGTCCGCGCGCCTCGGCGCCGGCGATGGCTTTTTTCAGTTCCTCCTCATCGCGCGCGATCATGATGCCGATGCCGCCGCCGCCGCCGGAAGGCTTGACGATGACGGGATAGCCGATATCCGCGGCGATTTCTTTGGCCCGGCGAGTGCCTTCTTCCGTTCCATTGGTGATGGCCTCGTCGCTGCCCGGTGTGACGGGAATGTTGATCATCCGCATAAGCTGCCGGGCGCGGTTTTTGGGTTTGGCCTTCGACATGCAGACGCTTGACGGACCGATAAAAACGATCTCTTCTTTTTCGCATCGCTCGACAAAATCCGGGTTTTCAGCGAGAAATCCATACCCCGGATGGATGGCGTCCGCGCCGCTTTTTCGGGCCGCCGCGAGAATTTTGTCGAAATTCAGATAACTTTCCAGCGCTTCGGGCTGGCCGACTTCATAGGCTTCGTCGGCGAGCTTGACGTGCAGGGCGTCTTTGTCGGCTTGAGAATAAACCGCCACCGACCCGATGCCCATATCCTTGCAGGTGCGGATGATCCGCACGGCGATTTCGCCGCGGTTGGCGATCAGAATTTTCTTAAATTTTTCCATATCAGCAGAAACTCCAAAAAATATTCAAGTTGCTCCGCCTGCCCTAGCAGCGGTTGTGCCAAATGTCGATGTCTTGCGTCAGATTTATAGAAAGTTGAAAACATTGATAAAAGAAATCGAAAGGCGCTGCGGCGGCAAAAGGACGCGCGCATCAGGTATGCGAAATATGCTATGCGGTGAGTAGTAAATTACACAAGTCCGCGGGGGAACTTTTTTCGCAGTAAGGCCAACTCCGGAATGCCTTGCCGTCCGCCCAGATGTTCACTGACTCGCGCCGCCGCCCAGGCGCCCAGATCCAGCGCCTCTTCGGGGTGCCAGCCCCGCACTCGGCCGAAGGTGACGCCGGCGTGGAAAACATCCCCGCAGCCGGTCGTATCAATCGCCCTGGCCGGATAGGCGCTTTTGCGGATTATTTGGCGGTCAATCATGGCGACATAGCCTTTCGCGCCCAGCGTGACGCCGGCGAGGCCAATGCCCATAGCCGAAAGCTTGCGGCAGGTTTCTTCGGGGGATTCGGAAAAGGCGTTGGAAAAAGTTTCGGACGCAATGAAGCAGTCGCTTTCGCGGGCGATGTCCAGCAGGCCGTCGCGCAGTGTGCCGGCAT
This sequence comes from Syntrophaceae bacterium, assembly GCA_018436925.1. Taxonomy (GTDB): domain Bacteria; phylum Desulfobacterota; class Syntrophia; order Syntrophales; family Smithellaceae; genus UBA8904. The sequence goes on along the minus strand of JAHDKI010000010.1, from coordinate 101,274 downwards.
CCACCACAACGGGGATGCCCGCACGACGGGCTTTGCGGCAGGCCCAAAGCGAGGCCTCGGCAAACAGACCGTCGGTATGGAGCGCCGCGCTTTGACTGAGTCTTGCCAGATCGATTTCATCCGGGTGCAGGGGCGCGCCCGTCGGTCGCTGCCAGAAAATCGTCCGCCTGCTTGTATCGGGCTCGCTGACAATGAACGCGAACTGTGATCGTTCGCCAGGGCGCAGCAGAATTCCGCCTGTGTCTATTCCTTCTTCAGCCAAAGAGACTAGAATCGCCGATCCGAAATCATCATCACCGGCCACGCCGGCCAGGTATCCATTCACACCCCACCGCCGGAGCGCGACCAGTGCGGTGGCGACGGGGCCGCCGCCCGCAACGGTCAGATCGGTAAATTCGCATTTGACATCCGGCGGCGGATAGACGGGAATCCGGCCGATATAGTCCAGGCTGCACTGGCCCAGTCCGAAAACATAAGGCTTGTTCATCATCGCAAAATCCTTTCCGCAAAAACCTTATCATGGGAATCGCAAAAAGGAATCCTCAAAAAGAGGGTGGTAGGTGAGGAAGAGGGGGAGCGGGAAGGCATGAGGTGAGATGCCTTTTCCTCCCGCGCCCCTCTTCCTCATCGGCAGGAAAAAAAGGGGACCGGCAGCGGCCGTTTCGGCCGTTTGTTTTCTTTGCTCGCTAGGCCTTTTGCCTTTTCGCGAGTTCCTCATCCCGCAGGATCTTACGCAAAATTTTGCCCACGGCTGATTTCGGCAGGCTGTCGCGGAATTCGACCAGCTTCGGCGCTTTATAGGCGGCAAGCTTTGTCCGGCAATAATCGATTATTTCACGATCCGTGGCCTTTTCGCCCGGTTTCAAAACCACAAAGGCTTTTACCGTTTCGCCGCGGTAGTCGTCCGGAACGCCGACCGTGACCGCTTCGGATATCTTCGGATGGCCGTAGAGAACTTCGTCGACTTCGCGCGGGTAAATATTGAAGCCTCCGGCGATGATCATGTCTTTTTTGCGGTCGACGATATAGATATAGCCGTCCTCATCGGCCTGGCCGATGTCGCCGGTGGAGAGCCATCCGTCTTTGAGCTGAAGGCGGGTTTCTTCAGGGTTGTTCCAGTAGCCCTGCATGACCGACGGGCCTTTGATGAGGATTTCGCCGGGCTCGCCGGGTTTCACGTCTTCGCTGCCGTTTTCAATATTCACCAGGCGGACGTCGTTTTCCAGAATTGGAACGCCGATCGCTCCGGTCCGGCAGGCTAAGATGGGGTTGGAAATGCCCAGAGACGCGGTTTCGCTCATGCCCCAGCCTTCTCCGTAGAAGATGCCCAGGTCTTTCACTTTCAGAATGAGCTCCTGAGGCATCGGCGCACCGCCGGAATTAAAGAAGCGGAATCGCTGGTCGAGGTTCAATTCCTGCGCCTTGGGCGAGTTGATGATGGCGGTGATCATGGTCGGCACGGCGGGGAAGTACGTGATCTGGTCGATTCTTTTAATGGTGCCCAGGACTTCATCCAGCTCAAAGCGCGGCATCAGCACCTGGGTGGCGGCATTGGCCAGCGCCCAGTTCATCGCGCAGGTGTTTCCGTAAATGTGGAAATACGGAATAATGCTCAGCACATTTCGTTTTTCATACGACGTAAATTGCGTGATGGAGCTGCCCCATGCCGAGCATTGCAAGGTCGCCGCCACGAGGTTGCCGTGGGTCAGCAGGGCGCCTTTGGGGATTCCGGTGGTTCCGCCGGTAAATTGAATGAGGGCGGCATCGAGCGGGGTAAGTTCAACACGGGGGATTTGCGTGTTGAGGCAACCTTCAATCAATTCGGAGAAATGATGCCAGCCCTCCTCAAGCTCCAGATCCTTGGCCGTAGAAACGCCGAAACCCGTAATATAGTCGGTGACGCGGGTGACGATTAAAGCAATGCCCAGTTCCTTTGACAGCGGGCGCATCGTGGGGAGTGCGCCATCGAACGTGACCAGCAGACGGACCGAGGTGTTATCCAGCATGAATTTGAGCTCATCGTGGGTGTAGAGAGGATTCATATTTACCACGATAGCGCCCGCCGAAAGGATCGCATGATAGGCAATGATGTATTGCGGACAATTGGGCAGAGCCAAGCCGACGCGGTCGCCCTTTTGGACGCCCAGTTGGATCAGCGCATTGGCCAGCCGCAGCATTTGGGTGCGCAGCTGCGAAAAGGTCATTTCCGATCCGTAGAAATCAGTGGCCGCCTTGAAGGGAAACTGCGCGGCGGCCAGATGCAGGAAATGCTGAAGTGGAAAACGGGGAAAGCGAAGCGTGGTCGGGATGCAGTAATCGTAATTCTTCAGCCAGGGGCGAGTCTGCATGAACGGTCCTTTTGCATCCGCTTCCGGACATTCCTTGGGCCGTGCCCTGCGTGTCCGGCAAGCAGAAAAGATCATTAATGGTTTGAGGGTGTAGCAGAGACTGTGCCAGAAACGATGCTTTTTAAATATGCTGATATTATTGACTTTTAAAAATTAGGGATTGATTTATGTCTCAAATAATGATTCACAAGTATCTCAATGAAACAACAATGATACGTTAATGAGACATTATTAACGCAGAGGATTAAGCTCTATGATCGACCAGTCCGTTTCTGAAAAAAGACGGCTTTTGCGCGACATCAATCTCATGGGAGCGGACTACTATGAACGCTTCTATCATGAGACCTATCGGGAATGGAAAAAGTTCACGGCGGGCGATCCCAAAGTGGATACGTCCATCATTCCCGAGGAAGTTTACGAGTCCTGGCTACGCTGCGCCAGACTCGGTGTCGATCCTTTGGCGAAACCGGCCAACAAGGTGTTGGAAGGAAACGAGCTCGACGATCTGCTGGCCCGAAACAAAGAATTGATTGACGTGGGCCAACCCTTCATGAAAAATCTCTACCGCTTTTTGGAGGGCTCCGGCTTTCTGTTCAGCCTTCTGGACCGCGAGGTTTATGTCTTGGTCGTTCTGGGCGATCCTGAAGAGGAAAAGCTCATCCGCACCGCCAGGGGGTTTGTCGGCGCCTGCTGGGCGGAACCCTATTCCGGAAACAACGTGGCCGGTTCGGTGGCTTTTTATAAAAAGCCCATGCAGGTGTTCGGCCCTCAGCAATATATCCGCCTGTATCACGGGGCGACGGGTTGCGGGGCCCCCATTTTCGGCGCAGACGGCGAATTCATAGGCATTGTCACGATCTTCGGGCGCTATTACCGCGCCAACCCGCATACGCTGGGCATTGTTGTTTCGGCCGCCAACGCGATAGAAAACGAACTCAAAATCCGCCGGGCTCTGGCGGAAAGCCGGGTGGCCGCCAGCTATCAGCAAACGGTGATTTCCTCTATCCAGGAAGCGCTCATCGCGCTGGATTCCAATGGCCGCGCGACCCTGGTCAATGAAATCGCCCGGCGAAAATTTGATCTGGTCAATACCAAAGTGGAGGGCCGCCGATTGCGGGACATCTTTCCGTCGGAGAACGCTCCGTTTTTTACGCTGATTGAAAACAATGAGACCATCACGGATACGGAAGTCCGCATTTTTACAAGAAAAGCCTCCGGCGATTATACGCTGACGTGCAACCCCATTTTATCTTCCGACGAGCAGGTCATGGGCAAGATCATCATTCTCAATGAAATTCAGCGGGCCAAATCCATGGTCACGAAGATGATGGGCGCCTCCGCCAATTTCCGCTTTGAAGACATTCACGGACGCAATCCGCGCTTTTTGATGACGGTGGATCAGGCGAAAATGGTCGCCAAGAGCAATTCCAATGTTCTGCTTTTGGGCAAAAGCGGCACGGGCAAGGATATTTTCGCCCAGGCCATTCATAATGCGAGCGACCGCAAGGACGGCCCTTATGTCGCCATCAACTGCGGAGCCATCCCGCGGGATTTGATCGCCAGCGAATTGTTCGGCCATGAAGAAGGGGCGTTTACCGGATCCCGCCGGGGCGGCAATCAGGGTAAATTCGAACTGGCTGACGGCGGAACGCTGTTTCTGGATGAAATCGGCGAGACGCCTCTTGAATTGCAAACGGCGCTTTTGCGCGTGATTGAAGACAAGTCCGTCTTGCGCATCGGGGGCACTCGCGTGCGGCCGGTGGACGTTCGCATCATCGCCGCGACCAACAAGGATTTGCGAGAAGAGGTCCGCAAAGGAAATTTCCGCGAAGATCTTTATTACCGCGCCAATGTGTTTGCCATTGAAATGATTCCGCTTGCCGACCGGATGGACGATATTCCGCTTCTTGCGGACCATTTCATCAAGCGCAACGCCAGCGCCATGAAAAAACGGATTGTCCGGGTGGACAAAAAAGTGATTGACGCGTTTATGAACTATCGCTGGCCGGGCAATGTCCGGGAGTTGCAAAACGCCATTGAAAGAATGATCAATTTCCTTTCCTCACCCGAGTTGACGGTGGATCTGGTGCCGGAGCACATTCGTTCTCCTCGGCCGGCGGCGGCCCGCCCCGCTTCGATCGGCGACGACGGGGAGAGCGAAGAAACCCGGAAGCGGATGATTGCCGAGATGCTGGCCCGCAATGTCCGGAAAAACCGCATCGCCGCCAAACTCAACATGTCCCGCGCGACCCTGTACCGGAAAATTCGCGCCTATGGTTTGGATCTTGCCGGGAAAAAAGACGAAAGCGGCGCCTCTGTCTAAGAGGTGGACGCTGCGCTACTTCGATGCCTTCACGATAACATAGGGACAATCCGCAACGCGCAGACATTCGATGTTGCGGAATCCCGCCTGCTCAACGCACCGGGCCAGTGCCTCTTGCGAATAACTTTGTCCGAAGACCACATTTTTGAGTCCCCACAGAAGCAGGCGGTCGGGAATAAACCAGATTTTGAACCGCTCGATGAAGCGGCGCAGATCCTGTTCGGAGGCTTCCTGGTCCGTCTCCGAGAGGACCAGCGTTGCGCCGGGTTTGAGGACGCGATGAATTTCGCGAAGCCCCCTTGCGCCGTCGGGCCAGTGTTTGATGGAACCGACGCTGACGGCCGCGTCGAAGTGGGATTCCTGAAAAGGCAGCGCCAGAACATTGGCCCGAATGAACGCGCAATGAGGGAGGTTCTTTTTCCTGCGGAGTCTTAGAGCTGATTGGACCTGCCCGGAAGCGAAATCCACACCCGTGATCATCGCCTGGCGGTTCATCTGCGCAAGTTGAAACGAAACATATCCGCTGCCCGATCCCGCATCGAGAATCAGCGATAAGCCGGTTTCCCCCACTTCACGCGCCACCCGGTCATACAGACCGTCTATGGCGGCGCGGATTCGTTTATTATAAACCGACCCCATGAGATTCCAAACCTGGCGCGAGTCCCGAAGTCGGGTGAGAAGGCGGATAAGCGGCTGGCTGTGGGTGTGATTCATAAATCCAGATTCCTTCGGCCGGCGGTAAAAGGCCGATTCTTCCGAGCTCTTCCATGCAAAGTTCCGACGGCGCAAACGATGCGGCATCCCTAGCAGATTCGGCAGCCGATTGTCAACCTCAACACGGCCCCCAGGTTCGGGCATAGGATTATTTCTCAAGTTGTGTTATAGCGGGCTGACGTTTGGCGACAACAGTTTTGCCAAACGCCATCAACCTAATAAGGATCAGGATCTTCGAATGCAGGAAATACTGGTCGTGGCGGCAATTGCCGCCGCTGTATTCTTTCTTCCCCGCTGGCTGGGCCGTAAATCCCCCGAGCCCGTTTTTGCGCCTCGTCGCCGGGTGCCGCTTTGGGGGTGGATGCGTTTGGCGATTTTGATCACGGTCCTGTGGCTGGCGGGAACCGCCTTGTATGTAAAGCCCTGGGAAGACGCGCCGCTTTTATATCTGTGCGTCGGGCCGGCCCCGGCGCTCCTGTTCTGGGGGGGTGTCTGGGTCTGGCATGGGTTTAAAAAATACCGCCGCTGAAGCCGGCGCTTCGGAGAGAAGCGTTTCCATCTTCACCCCTTTTCCTCTTCGGCGAGCGCTTCGCGGATTTTCTGCGCCAGGTCGTCAAGGCGATAAGGTTTTTGCAGGAACACCCGCACGCCGCGGTCCAGGATTTCCTGGGCTTTGCCGTCCACACTGTAGCCGCTCGACAGGATCACCCGGACCGCCGGATCGATGGCTTTGAGGCGATCGAAGGTTTCCGACCCGCTCAGACCCGGCATGATCATATCCATAATCACCAAATCGATTTCATCGCGATTTTCGGCATAAACGTCGAGCGCCTCGTCGCCGCTGGAGGCGATCAAGACCCGATATCCCAGTTCCTCAAGGAGCCGGCCCGAGACTTCGGTGATGACCTCTTCGTCGTCCACCAGCAGGATTGTTTCCTGTCCGCCGACCGTCTCGGTTTGAACGGTTTCTTCGCTCTCCGGATTGATTTCCGAGGCGGGAAGATAGACGCAGAAAGTGCTTCCCTCGCCCGGCGCGCTGGCTACGGCAATCGCTCCGCCGTGTCCTTTGATGATGCCGTAGGCCGATGCCAAGCCCAGACCTGTGCCCCTTCCCATCTCCTTGGTGGTGAAAAACGGATCGAAAATACGCTGGCGCGTCTTTGCGTCCATGCCGATGCCGGTGTCCGTGATCGAAATCGCCACATACACGCCGGGCGTCAAACCGAGAGAATCGGCCGTCTCGGAGGCCAGATTCCGATTTTGCGTCTCCACGTATAAAGACCCGCCGGCGGGCATGGCCTGCCAGGCATTAACGAACAGATTGAGCAAAACCTGATCGATCTGTCCGCGATCGACATTCGCCGGCCGAAGCTGGGGGTCGTACTTTTCGAAAATCCGGATTTCCTTCCGGGTGCGGGCAAAAAGCTCGATCGCCTTGGCGATCAGTGTGTTCAGATCGGTCGGCAGGACTTCGTAGCGTCCGGCGCGGGCGAATCCCAGAAGCTGCTTGGTCAGATTGGCGCCGCTCTGAACAAGAGTCTGGACGGCTTTGAGTTGATCGTTAAACGGATGGACTTCATTCATGTCCAACAGCATCAGCGAGGTGTAGCCCTGAATGCCCATGAGCAGATTGTTGAAGTCGTGCGCGATGCCTCCGGCCAGCGTGCCGATCGCTTCCATCTTCTGCGCCTGGTGGAGCTGTTCGGTGAGTTTCCGTCGTTCCTCTTCCATTTTCCTGCGTTCGGTCACATCCCGGGAGATGCCGCGAAATCCCACCGGTTTCCCGTCGGCGTTGCGGATCAGCGAAACGGACATCTCCAGATAGATAAGCGTACCGTCCTGGCGGATGACTTCATAGTCGGTGATCCGCGCGGGTTTGCCGTCGCGATAGATCTTGTTGAAAATCGCCGACGTTTTCTTGGCCATTTCCGGCGTGGTATACTCGGTGTGATGCAGGCCGACCAGTTGCGAGCGCTTCTGTCCGGACCAGCCGACAGGCTTGTTGAAGAAGGTGATCCGGCCGGTCAGATCCGTCTCGAAATAATCGTCGTCGATGCTTTCGATAATCGTCCGGTATCGCTCTTCGCTTTCGCGCAGCGCCTCTTCCGCTTTTTTCCGTTCCGTAACGTCCAGAATGAAGGACATGGTGGCGGGACGTCCCTGGTAGGAGATTTTAATGGCGGTGATGTTGATGACAATGACGCTTCCGTCCAGTTTGACGACGCGCATGTCGTAACTTTTCGGCGCGGTTTCTCCCTGCTGGCGGGCGTCATAATAGCCCCGGACTTTATCCCGGTCATCCGGATGCGTATAGAAACCCAGCGGCAGGCCGACAATGCCCGTGTCCTCCCGGCCGATGGTTTTAAGCAGCTTCGGATTGGCGTAAACGTATTTGCCGTCCTGAATGATGGAAATGCCGTCGTTGGATTTCTCCAGCGCGGTGCGATAGAGTTCCTCGCTTTCGCGCAGCGCGTTTTCCGCTTCTTTGCGTTTGGTGACATCCACCAGAAAACTCAGGATGGCGGGCCGGCCCCGATAAATGACTTTGGCGGAAGTGGATGAAATGTAAATGAGCGATCCGTCCGGACGCATCACGCGCTGTTCAATATTCGAGGGCAGAGGATCTCCCGTTTTTCGTTGTGCATAGGCTTCTACAACTTTTGCCCAGTCCTCCTCATGGACGAACCCGCCCACCGGCCGGCCGATCAGGTTTTCCCCGGGGCGGCCCAAGGTATTGAGCAGGCGTTGATTGTGATAGACGTATTTGCCGTCCTGGATAATCGAGACGCCGTCGCTGGTGGTTTCGAGCGCGGTGCGGTAGAGCGCTTCGCTTTCGCGCAGGGCCCGTTCGGCTTTTTTGCTTTCAGTAATATCCTTGATGAAGGTCAGAATCGCCGGATTTCCCTTGTAGACGATATCCACCGATGAAGACTGGAGATAGATTAAATTCCCGTCGGCTTTCCGCACCCGGGTGATGTTGATGTCGGGGGCGGGTTCCGTCTGGGGATGCCGGTCTAAAAAGGCCTTCAATCCCTCCTGCGCCCCGGCTCCCGCCAGAATGCCCAGCGGTTGGTCGATAACGGCGTCGCGTTCGACGCCCAGCGTATCGAGAAATTTCTGATTGGCGTAAGCATAGACGCCGTTCTGGACGATCGTGACGCCGTCGCTGGTGGCTTCCAGGGCCGTCCGGTAAAGGGTTTCGCTCTCCAGCAGCGCCGCCTCATATTTTTTCTGCGCGGTGATGTCCTTGATGAAAGCCAGGGTAGCGGGTTCTCTCCGATACGTGATCGGAACGTTGATCACGCTGACGAAAACGAAGGATCCGTCGGGTTTCACCAAGCGGATATCATACTTGGGATGGGGCACCGGCCGGCCGTAAACGGTCGCCTGAAAATTTTCTTCCAGGGGTTTACGGTCTTCCGGGTGGATATAGACGCCGGCGGTTTTCCCGATCAGCGATTCCTCCGGTCGGCCGATCGTTTCCATCAGCTTTTTATTGGCATAAACGTATTTGCGGTGCTGCGTGATCGTGATGCCGTCGCTGGTGGTTTCCATGGCCGTGCGATAAAGCGATTCGCTTTCCCGCAGTTGTTCTTCCTGGCGGTGGGGCTCCGTCATGTCCATCACCATGGAGCGCGTCATCGTAAACCGGCCGTCTTGGTCCAGAACGGCCGAGGCGGTCACCAGCACGGGGAAGGTCGATCCGTCGCGCCGGATCATGGTGTATTCCACATTGCTGACCAGGATGTTTTGTCGCACCTGTTCAAAGGCTTCGGTAAACCGCGGCCGGCTGTCCGGAGCCAGAAGATCGATATAGGGTTTGCCCAGAAGGTCTTCCCGGTCATACCCCAGCCAGTCGAGCTCCGTGTCGTTCATCCGGACGATGCGGCCCAAGGCGTCGAGAGAATGGTATCCGCAGGGGGCGTTATGGTACAGGTCATGAATTTCCCGGGCAGAGGCCAAAAGGTCGTCTTCGATTTTCCGCCGCATTTGCGCTTCCCGGCCGGCGGTGCGGATGCGCGCCGCCACATAGGCGATGGCGGTGAAAATCAGAAGCAGCAGGACGGCCAGAATGACGATGCGGTTTTTGAGTCCGACGAGAGAGGGCATAAGCAGGTCCTGCGAAGAAACGACCGCCAGCGACCAATGTCCTTGGCCCACGGGAATCGGCGCATAAACCGCGTAAACGCGCCGTCCGTTCAAAGCCCCGCCGGCATGGCGTTCCACAAAAGAGGAGTGCCCCTCCTTTCCGGCCGTCATCGCGTCAACCATTGCCATGAACTCGGGATCGTTTTGGTAAAGGGTCCGCGCGGACACGCCCCGGTGAAGCGGATCGCGGCAATGCAGGAGGGTTCCCTTTGAGTCGATCAGCAGCGTGTAGCGTTTCTCCGGAATATCGAGCTGCTCCAGGTAGTGTTGCGTCAGATATGAAAGGGAAATCAAAAAAGCGATGGTTCCGTCGAAGCGCTTGCCCCGCCAGACAGGCGCGTGCAGCGCGATGGCTTCGTATCCCTGCACGGCCGTGAAGGGATCGCTGATGACGGCTTGCTTCGTTTGCAGAATCTCTTTGACGTGCGGTTGATGAGCAATGTTTCGGCCTGAAACACCCCGGACATCCGGCCGGGTGAAAAGAATATTGCCTCGTGCGTCCATGCGGGAAATGCCGGTGATATAGGCTTTTCCGGACGCCTGAAAGGACTGGATAATCGCTTTGCCCTTGGCGTCGAGGATGACGATCTCGTCGGTTCGGGCCAGATGGCTGAGCGTGCCCATCTGGTGGGCGAAGTAATCGGAAATCGTCTTTGCCGTCAACTTCGCGTAGACCGCCTGTCGGGAATTGAGCACATCGACGGCCTGCAACTGCATGTCTCTGAACAAGGAAATGATGAAGACAAGGCAGACCAGGAAACTCAAAATGAGAAAGACCATCTGTTTTTTATAAGACGGCATATTCAATATTCCTGAGAGCCTTTCCGGAATCGTTTTTGCGAGCCTGTGTCCCAGTATAAAAAGACAAGGGAGGCTGTGTCAAACAGTTCTTCCTTTTTCGGGCTTGTTGCCTGGGTTCATCCGGGCCGCATTTGCCAAACGCTGAATATTCATTTGACTTTTTCGTATCATAATTTTAAGTTTCGGCAAAATTCTGCAAAGCTTAAGCGACGGTGGCTGCCCGGAGTATGGAAGATAATAAACGCATCGTTATTACGGGGATGGGAACACTCAACGCCATTGCCCTCTCGGTTGGTGAGTTTGCCCGAAACCTCCTGCAGGGGGTCTGCGGCATCGCGCCAATCGACCTGTTCGATACGACCGAGTTCCGTACTCATCGGGGCGGGCAGATCCGACAATTCAATCCCCGCAAGCACCTTCCGGCGGAATTTTCGTTAAAAAGACTTTCACGCGCGGATGGTCTGGCCCTTGCGGGTGCAGTCGAAGCGCTATCGGACGCCGGCCTTTATCCTTTTCCTGAATCTTTCCGAGAGGATACGGGCGTGGTCATCGGTGGCGGCTCGGGGGGGCTTCTGGAGGCCGAAGACTTTTACGCCGAGCTTCTCGCCAAAGGGGCCGCAAGTGCGCGCTTTTCACGCCTTTCGGCCATTTACTGCGCCTCGTCGGCCGACCGGATCGCCTCAACATTCGGCTTTCTGGGTCCCAAAACAACGTTTATGACCGCCTGTTCCGCCGGCGCGACCGCGCTGGGATTTGCCCGCGACATGATTTTAAACGGCCAGGCCCGTCGGATGATCGCCGGCGGGGTCGAACCCATGTGCCGTCTGACTTACGCGGCATTCAACGCGCTCAAGTCCGTGGATGAAGGCGTCTGCCGTCCCTTTGATAAAAACCGGGCCGGTCTTTCGCTGGGGGAGGCCTCCGCCCTGGTCGTGATGGAAACGCTTGAAGAGGCCCGAAATCGCGGCGCGAAGATCTACGGCGAGATTCTGGGCTACGGAGTGACCTGCGATTCGTTTCATATGACCGCGCCGGATGAAAAGGCCTCCGGCGCCGTGCGCTCGATGCGGGCGGCGCTCGAAGCAAGCGGTCTTCAGCCGGACGACATCGATTATATCAACGCGCACGGCACGGCCACGCCGGTCAACGATGTGATGGAAACCAAGGCCATCAAGGAGGTTTTCGGCAAGCGCGCCTATTCGATTCCGGTGAGTTCCACCAAATCCATGCATGCCCACACGCTCGGCGCAGCCGGCGCGCTGGAGGGAGTGGTCTGTCTGCTTGCGCTGGCTTTCGGATTTGTGCCGCCGACGATTTCCTCCACCGAACCCGATCCGGACTGCGATTTGGACTACGTCACAAACGGCGCCCGAAAGCAGACGCTCCGCACGGCGCTGTCGAACTCTTTTGCGTTTGGCGGAAACAACACGACGGTCGTTTTCGCCCGTTACGCCGGAGAGGGGGCTGTTCATGAATAGAGGCGGGAAGCGGCCGGACGAAAAGCGGATCGTGGTGACGGGGTTGGGTCTGGTCACGCCGCTGGGGACGGGCAGGCAGGCGTTTTACGAGAGGCTTTTTTCCGGCGAAAGCGCCATCCGCCCCGTGAGCGCATTCGATACCAGCCGGTTTTCCTCTCATCTGGGAGCAGAGGTGGCGGATTTTTCGCCGCGTGACCATGTCTCGCTGAAAAATCTGCGGCGGATGGACAGAACCTCGCTTCTGACGGCCGCCTCCGCGCGTCTGGCCCTCACGGACGCAGGCGTTTCCGTATCGGAAGCCAACCGAGACCGCATCGGCATTATTTTGGGGACCGCTTTTGCGGCCACCGACGTCACCGTGCAGGTGGCCGACGCGCTGTTGGGCCAGGGGCCGGCCTCGGTCAATCCGATTTTAATCCCCAATACGGTCATGAACGCTCCGGCGGGGCACGCCTCCATCGAACTGGGCTTTCGCGGGGTCAACACCACGGTCACGCACTTTGCCGTCTCCGCCGAAACGGCCATCATTTACGCCGTGTCGGAAATCCGGCGAGGCGCCGCGGATGTCCTTCTGGCCGGAGGGGTGGACATTTTATCGAAATTTTACTATGAGGTGCTCACCCGGTTTCGCGGGGTATCCCCGCAGGATGGGCGAAACGAAGGGGCGCGTCCTTTTGACCGCGCCCGCAACGGCTACGTTCCCGGTGAAGGATGCGGCCTGTTGTGCCTGGAAACATTGGCCGCCGCGCGAGCCCGCGGCGCCAAAATCTACTGCGAAGTTCTGGGCGCCGGGTTGGGCTCCGCGCCGACGGCGCCCACGGCATGGCCTGACGAGACAGGCGGCATCAAGCGAACCCTGACGAAGACTCTCGCCGACGCCGGCATCGAGGCCGGGCGCGTCGCCGCCGTCATGGCGGCAGCCAACGGCGGAAAAACGCTCGATCAGGCGGAAGCCGAAGCATATTGCGAATTTTTTGCCGATTCGGGCCATACTCCCGCGGTGACATCGATCAAAGGCGCCATCGGAGAGAGTTTTTCCGGCGGCGGCGTGCGGGCCTGCGCGCTGGCTATGGCCCTGGAGCAAAGAGCGCTTCCGCCGACTGCGGGGCTCGTCGATCCCGTCTGGCCGCTCGATTTTGTGTTCAGGGAACGACGAGATCTCGCCGCCGATTGCGCGGTGCTGGCCGGCATTTCTTTCGGCGGGACGTTTGCTTATCTGGCGTTCGGGGCAATGGAAAGTTAAAGAGGAACAAACTTGAATATCGGCGAATGGATCAGCAAACGGGCGCAGATTGCGCCCGAACGAGTTTTTCTTGCTGAAAAAGAGAAAACACTCAGCAATCAGGCGTTTAATTCGCGTGTCAATGCGACCGCGCACGCGCTCGGGCATCTGGGCGTTTCGAAGGGTCGGCGTGTGGCGCTTTTGATGTCCAATTCCGGCGCTTTTTTGGAAATCTTTTTTGCCTGCGCCAAAACCGGCGCGATCATGGTTCCGCTCAACTTCCGGCTCGCGACGCCGGAGCTGCTCTATATTCTGCGCGACAGCGAACCGGATGTCCTGATCTATTCGCCCGAGTTTTCCGATAAGGTCCGGGAGATCAGGGAGGCTAAGCCGGATGTCGGACAGTATTTCCGCGCCTGGGGAGAAGACGCTCCGGGGGACGCCCGGTTTGATGCTTTCGTTGAGGCCTTCCCCTCCGACGAACCTTTGGAAATGCTCGGCGTCGATCTGACGGATCCGCTTTTCATCATGTACACATCGGGTACGACGGGCGATCCCAAAGGCGCGGTCCTGACGCACCGGAATATTCTTTTCCGCGCGATCCATTCGCTTTTGGGCTACGGCGTCGACCGCTCCTACAAGTCGCTGGTCGTCGCGCCGCTGTTTCACATCGGCGCGCTGGCCGCGTCCGTGACCCCGATCGTCTACGCGGGCGGATCGCTGGTGGTCAGCAGCTTTTACAACGCCTCCGAAACGATCAAGACGATCTGCCGGGAAAAGATCAATTATATGTTTGCCGTGCCGGTGATGTACCAAATGATGGCCGACGCGCCGGAATGGAATGACGCGGACCTCTCTCATGTGCATTTTTTTATTTCCGGCGGGGCGCCGATTCCGCTTGCCGTCATCCGCAAATATCAGGACGAAAAAGGCATCGGATTCGTCCAGGGTTACGCGCTCACGGAAACCGGGCGGCTCACATCGCTGGATTTGGAAGATTCCATCTCCAAGGCCGGGTCCGTCGGCAAGGAAGTCTTCCACGTCAATTTGCGGATTGTCGATGATGCCGGAAGGGATCTGCCCGCCGGCGAGCCGGGGGAAATCTGGGTGCAGGGGCCCAACGTGTTTGCCGGGTATTGGCGCAAGGAAAAAGAAACCCGCTCCGCGTTTCGGGACGGCTGGTTTGCCACCGGCGACATGGGCCGGCGCGATGGCGAGGGCTTTATCTATCTGGTTGGCCGCAAAGTGGAAATGATCATCTCGTCGGGCGAGAATATTTATCCCGTGGAGGTCGAACGCGCCATTTCATCGCTTCCGGAGGTGAAAGAGGCGGCGGTCATCGGTCTGCCGGATGCCAAACGCGGCGAGGTGGTCGGCGCGTTTGTGATAGCCAAACCCGGCGCCGCATTGTCGGAAGACGGTCTCATCCGGTCGCTTGCGGATAAAATCGCCCGCTATAAGATTCCCAGGCGCGTTTTTATCGTGGATGAATTTCCGCGCAACGCCGGCGGCAAAGTGCTCAAAAGAATTTTGAAAAAAAGGCTGGAAGAGGAGTAGCGAAGTTTATGAAATTTCTGTTGATTTACCCGAAATGGGAGAAGCTCGACCGTCAGACGCGGTTTGCCCTGCCGCCGCACGGACCGGTTGTGATGGCCGCGGCGCTGCCTTCCAGCGTGGACGTTCGATTCATCGATGAGAACGTCGAGTCGCTGGATATGAACACGGACGCCGATTTTGTCGGGATTTCGATGATGCTGACCGCCCAGGTGAAACGCGGTTGGGAAATCGCCGATGCCTTTCGGGCGCGGGGGATTAAAGTGATTGTCGGCGGCATCGCGACGATGCTCCATGCTGAAGAATCCCAAAAGCACGCCGACGCTGTCTTTTTGGGAGAAGCCGAAGGACGGCTTGAAGAAGTGTTCGCTGATTTCAAGGCGGGCAAACTCCGAAAAGTCTACAACTTCATGTATGATTTTCCGCCGATTGAAAGCGTGGGGCCGGCTCGCCGCAGCATCCTCAACCGCGATCTGTATAACTACCGCGGTGTGCAAATGGTCGATCTGGTGCACGCCTCCCGCGGGTGCCGGTTCAACTGCTATCCCTGCGCCGTGCGTTTTCTGGGCGGCCGGCAGTTCCGGCCTCGTCCCTATGACCGGGTGGTTGAGGAACTTGCGGGCATCGACAACAACCGTCTGTTTATCGTCGACAATTCCCTGGCGCAGAACAAGGATTGGGAAATCGGCCTGTTTAAGGAAATGATTCCCCTCAAGAAGAAATGGTGCTGCCATCCGATTGAAGAAGACGACGATGTGTTGGATCTGGCGGCGCAGGCCGGCGCCTGGTTCGTCTATCAGACGATTTTCGATTCTTCCGATTACATCCGCAAACGCATCCAGCGCTACCACGACTATGGGATCGCCGTTGAGGGGAGCATTCTTTTGGGGCTGGACTATCACACTGAAGATTACATCAAACGCCTGGTGGACTTCCTTTTAGAGATAGAACTGGACATGGCGGAATTTACGGTCCTCACGCCGTTTCCGCACACCAAGACATTTGACGATCTGCATAAGGAGGGCCGCATTCTCTCCTACGATTGGAGCGAGTATACCTGCGGCAAGGTGGTGATTCAGCCCAAACTGATGACGCCCGACAAACTTCAGGAGATGTACTATTACTGCTGGGATAAATTCTACGGGGAAGAACCCCAGAATTATAAAATGTTCAAACTGCTCAAGCAGGTGATGGACAAGGAAAAGGCCGACGGGACCTATAAACCCCGCGTTCGCGCCTAGCTGCGGCGTGTTTCGGAAAGGAGATCGATCGCAAATGAAGGAAACAGGGGGCAAGACGCCGGTCGTCATCGACGGCGGACTTGTCGGGTTTGACGATATGGTGGCCGTCGCCGTGGACGGCAGGCCGGTGACGGTGAAAAGATCAAAAGCGTTTGTGTCGCGCATGACGCGGACGCAAAAAGCGCTTGCCCTGGCGATGCAAAAAGGCGTCGCGGTCTACGGCGTGAATACCGGCTACGGGAAATCCTGCGGAAACCGGATCGATTTCAAGACGGCGATGAAAAACGGCGTCAACATCTTCCGGTTTCACGGTTGCGGCACCGGCGAGGCCGTCGGAATCGAAGAAACGCGCGCCGCGATGCTCACCCGCATGCTGTGTCTGGCGCGGGGCTATTCCGGCGCGTCGATTGAATTGGTCGAGCAAATGGCGGCGTTTTTAAATGCCGGCATCACGCCGGTGGTTCCGGCGGAAGGCTCCGTGGGTGCCTCCGGCGACCTGACGCCGATGTCCTATATCGGAGCGGCGCTCATGGGAGAGCGCGACGTTTTTTACCAAGACGAGATCATGCCGGCTTCCCGCGCCATGAAAAAAGCGGGCATCAAGCCGCATCGCTATCTGCCCAAAGAGCCGCTTTCGATGGTCAACGGAACGACGACGATGACCGGCATCGCGATTGTTTCGGCGCACCGGGCGCGCCGCCTGCTGGACGCCGCAATCGCCGCCACGGCATTGTCGGTGCACGCGATGAAGGGAAACGCTCACCACTACCATCCGGTGATTTCCGAGGCGAAACCGTTTGCCGGCCAGGCCGAGGTCGCCCGGAAACTCACCCGCCTTCTTCGGGCCACGGTTGAGGAACAAAAACTGGAAGACGGATCGCTTGACGCCTTGCAGGATCCCTATTCGCTGCGATGCGCGCCGCAGGCGCTGGGCGTGCTGGGGGATGCGCTGCCCTGGATGCTCCGCTGGATCGAGATAGAAGCCAATTCCTCCAACGACAACCCGATTTTCGATCCGAAGACCGGTCGGGTGCTGATGGGCGGCAATTTCTACGGCGGGCATATCGCGTTTGCCATGGATGGGCTCAAGGCCGCTTGCGCCTCCGTGGCCGACCTGTGCGACCGCCAGGTCATGCTGCTGGTCAATCCGAATCTCAACCGGGGACTGCCGGGCGATCTGGTGCGTTTAAACGGCGCCCGGAACGGTTTGCATCACGGCTTCAAGGCCATGTCGATTTCCGCCTCGGCCCTGGCCGCCGAAGCGCTCAAAGCCACCATGCCGGCTGCGTCTTTTTCGCGATCCACCGAATCGCACAACCAAGACAAGGTCAGCATGGGCACCATTGCCGCGCGCGACGCCGAACGGGTCTGCACGCTCACCGAACGCGCGATCGCCATCCATCTGCTGGCGGCCGCTCAGGCCTGTGATATCCGGGGCCGCATCGACACGCGTCCGGCGCTGGCTGATATGCTGTCCAAAATTCGGCAGGTGAGCGATCCGGTGATCGAAGACCGGCCGCTTGATGAAGACATCGAAAAGATGTGCATCGCCATCCGCTACACCGATTTTTTCCGGGGGTTCGCATGAGCGGCAAAAAAACCTTCGAGGTCCGGCTAAGCGTGCCGTTTTACGATCTGGATCCGATGCAGATCGTCTGGCACGGCAACTATCTGAACTATTTTGAAGTGGCGCGAGCGGCGCTGTTCGACCATTACGGCGTCGATCTCTACGGCTACTACGGCCGGGAGGGCATCATCTTTCCCATTATCCGCACCTCGACCAAACACATCATTCCGCTTCGCCACCGTGACGACATCGTGGTGAAGGCGACGCTTGCCGATGCCCACATCAAACTGGTGGTGGATTTTGAAATCCGCAAGGCGCTCTGCGGAGACGTCTGCGCGAGGGGACGCACCGAGCAGGTGGCTGTGAAAACGCCCCAGATGGAGACGCTTTTTTCCATTCCTGATGATATCCGAAAATTGCTGGGGTACGCCTGATGGATGAAATCCTGAAAAATGCTTACGTCGTCGGCGCCGAACGGGTGTCCGCCTGGTCGGATCTGCTCGACGCGATCAACGTCTTTCCGGTCGCCGACGGCGACACGGGCCGGAACCTCGCGATCAGCCTCACGCCGCTGAGGCAGGCGGGCGGCGAGCGCGAGGCGCTGACCCGAAAACTGCTTTTAGCCGCGCGCGGCAATTCCGGCAACATCGCCTCGCAGTTTTTTTCAGCGTTCAGTGCGGCGCAATCCCTTTACGATCTGGCGGCGGCGGCGCAGGAAGGAAACGTCCGCGCCTGGAAGGCGATCGCCGATCCGAAACCCGGCACGATGCTGACGGTGTTCGACGCGCTGGAGGATGTTTTATGGCGTGAGAACTTTTCTCCCGATGAAGCCGGCGTACGAAGAATTCTGGATCGACTGAAACAGGCGGTGGCGCAGACTTACGATCTCTTGCCGAAGCTTAAGGAGGCGGGCGTTGTCGATGCCGGCGCCCTGGGCATGTATATTTTCTTCGAAGGCTTTTTCCGGACGCTTGCGGGCGCGGCCGACGGGTACCGGCCGGTTACCGAGATTTTTAAAGGCCGTCTGCAAATCGATCCGTCATTTCAGCGGGAGGCCGCCTCCGGGTATTGCGTCGATTTCGTCATTCAGGCGGATGCCGGCGCGTCAAAAGATCTGGCCAACATCGTATCCGCCCAGGAAAGCGCCGTCGTGATCGGCGACGGGAATCTCTACAAGATTCATCTCCATACCGACGACCGGGACACAATCAAATCCCGGCTTGCCGCGCTGGGCACCGTGGTGAACTGGGAGGACGACAACCTCTCGGTTCAGATGAAGGCTTTTGCCGCGGAGGCGGACGTGCCGGGTCTGCATATCCTGACCGACGCGGCCGGATCGCTCACCCGCGACGACGCCAAGCGATGGGGCTTCACCCTTTTGAACAGCTACCTGAATGTGGGGGAAAAATCGCTGCCGGAGACCTGTTTTCATCCTGAAGACCTCTACCGCGCCATGCGGGAGGGGGTGAAAGTGTCCACCTCGCAGTCTTCCGTTTTCGAACGCCATGAGTATTACGCCGCCGCGCTGGCGCGTTTTGAAAAAGTTTTGTATCTGTGTGTCGGTTCCGTCTTCACCGGCAACTATCAAGTGGCCTGCGACTGGAAAAAGACGCACGACCCCGAAAACCGGCTCATCGTGGTGGATACCGGCGCGGCCTCCGGACGTCTGGGCATCATGGTGTTGGCGGCGGTCCGGTTCTTGGCCGAATCCCGGAATGCGGAAAAGACGCTCACTTTTGTCCGCAAGGCCGTGGCGGCGGCGGAAGAATACGTGTTTTTAGAGAAGCTCGAATATCTCGCCGCAGGCGGGCGGCTCTCCAAGACCAGCGCCTTCTTCGGCGATATGCTCAAGATGAAGCCGGTGATTTCGCCGCAGCCGGAAGGCGCCAAGAAAGTGGGCGTGGTCCGCAACCGCCGGGACCAGATCAAGATGGCGATGGACAAGCTGCAAGCGGGCCTTTCAAAAGAGTCCCGCGCGCTCGTGATGCTGGAGTATTCCGATAACGTTGAGCCGGTGCTGGACATCCGCGACCGGGTGGCCGGACTCTATCCGAAGGCGGAAATCGTCATGCAGCCTCTGTCTTTGACTTCCGGCGCGCACATGGGCCCCGGGACCTGGGGCATTGCGTTTTTGAATCTGGATCAGACAATGGATGATAGGGAATAGGAGATCCGCATGCAGCATAATGAACAACAAAACCGTCCGGCCGTGGTGATTCCCGTTTACAATCATGCGGCCACGGCGGCCCAGGTGGCCCGGGAGGTCAGGCGTTTGGGATACCGGGTGTTTGTCGTGGATGACGGATCGACCGACGAAACGCACGAGCGCCTGGCGGGTGTTTCAGGAATTACGGTTTTACGCCATCCGAAAAACGAGGGAAAAGGGGCGGCGATTCTGACCGGTCTTTTGGCCGCGTCCAACGTGGCGGACTACGCGGCGACGCTCGATGCCGACGGCCAGCATTATCCTGAAGACATCCGTCGCCTGGTTGACGCGGTCGCCTCCGGAGCCCGACCGCTTGTTGTCGGCGCCCGTGAAGGGATGACCGCCGGGGAGGGTGCGCACATTCCCTGGACCAGCCGCTTCGGTCGGAAGTTTTCCAACTTCTGGGTGTGGGTGTCGGGCGGACCCCGGCTTTCTGATTCGCAAAGCGGCATGCGGCTTTATCCGCTGCCGGAGGCCTTGAGCCTTCCCGTGCGCGCAAGGCGGTTTCAGTTCGAAGTGGAAATCCTTGTGCGGGCCAGACGAAAAGGGATGCAGGTTATCGAAACACCGGTGCGGGTCTTGTATCCGCCGAAAGAGGGGCGTATTTCCCACTTCCGTCCGTTTGTGGATTTTCTGCGCAACTCAAAAACCTTTACCCGCCTCATCTTCAGCAGAATTTTTCTTCCGCGTTAAGAAAAGACCGTCTCCACGCCGGCGGACGCGGGGAATGTTTTTGGCCGGTTTAAGCCGGAGGGGACAAGTAGTCTTCCCGGTAGGCTTTTCCGGCGATGAGCAGAAGACATTTCCGGTAGGCTCCGTCTTCGTCATGATGCCACACCGTGATGAGCGTCGGGTTGATTTCCACAACCGTCTGGGTCGGCACGGCGGCGTACAGATCGAAAAACGTCGGGTGTTGCCTGCGGAACAGATCGCAAAAGTATTTGTTTTTCGGGGTGAGCGGATGGCCCAGATCCCGTGCGAGGCCTTCAATCTGAACGTTTTCCCTGCACAGGGCCACTTTGGGATTGGCCGAAATCTGTGCGAATTTGGTCAGCCGGGTGTCGGTCGAAAAATAGATTTTCATGCCCACATTGACGGTATTGACGGTCCGGACGGTGACGTGGTCGCCCGCCGCCGTCGCTAAGGACCAATAAGACGACCGGCTGATGCACAAAGCGCATTCCGCCGAGAAACGT
This sequence comes from Syntrophaceae bacterium, assembly GCA_018436925.1. Classification (GTDB taxonomy): domain Bacteria; phylum Desulfobacterota; class Syntrophia; order Syntrophales; family Smithellaceae; genus UBA8904. The sequence goes on along the minus strand of JAHDKI010000010.1, from coordinate 80,475 downwards.
TCATAATCGATGTCGATGCGATGCATGGCGCCTCCTGTCTTGCCGGGATGTGTTGATGATGCCCGGCTGTCGCCGCCGGCATCGTTTTTTCAGTTGAACGTGCGGAAGGTTCTTTCATGCCTGAAACCGCGACGCATTGCAACCGGATTTTCGACGCGCGGGATGGGGTGATTTGCGCTGGATAAAATCATTGCCTCAAGCGTCGGCGGTATGGTAATTTGCAAAAAAATACCGCACCGGGGGGGCAATGAAGATTCGGGTTTTGGGATGTCACGGGTCGCAGCTTCCGAATTACAACACCACGGGTTTTCTTTTGGGGGACAATGTGCTCGTTGACGCGGGCACCGTGACACCGGTTCTGACGCTTCGGGAACAGCTCAAAATCGATTACATTTTCATCACCCATGCGCATATGGATCATGTTCGCGACTTGATGTTTCTGGCCGACAATGTCTTCTACTCCAAACGCCAGCGACCGCTTTATGTCTGCAGTTCCAAAGGCGTGCTCGACGCTTTATCCGCGCATTTGTTCAACAACGTCATCTGGCCGGATTTTTCGAAAATTCCCGACAAAAAAAATCCGCTGATCCGCTTCAAGGCGCTGGCGCCGGGCAGATCCTGCCGCTTCGGCGATTTTCTCGTGCGCACCGTCGCCGTCAACCACACCGTCGAGACCATGGGGTACTTCATCGAAATGAAAAAGAAGGCCGTCTTGTTTCTGGGCGACACCGGCCCCACGGAAAAGGTCTGGCGCATGGCGAAAGCCCACCGGGGGCTCAGGGCGATTTTTGTGGAAACCTCGCTGCCCGACGCCATGACGGACGTGGCCGACAAAACCGGGCACCTCACGCCGCAGGGGCTGGCCGCCGAGCTTCAAAAGCTCAGCGGCGCCAAACCGGATATCTATTTGTATCATATGAAGCCCTGGTTTCATGAAGCAATCCGCGAAGAGGTCAAGGCCATTTCCGACCGTAAAATTCACATCGTTGAGGACGGTCAGGTCATCCGTCTTTAATGCTCACTGAATGAAAAAATTCAACGCCATCGATTATCTCGATTCCTTAAACGCGAACGTCATGCATTTCGGGCTTGCGCGGGTCGGCGATGCGCTTGATCGTCTGGGGCGTCCGCACCTGGATTATCCGGCCGTTCTCATTGCCGGCACCAATGGAAAAGGGTCAACGGCGGCGATGTTGGCGGCGATGCTGTCCGCCGCGGGGTACAAGACGGGATTGTACACCTCGCCGCATCTGGTCGATGTGCGCGAGCGGATTGTGATCGATGGTCGAAAAATATCGGCCGGAGACTTCAACGACCTGGTTTTCCGGGTCCGCAGGGCGGCCCGTTTGCCGCTGACCTATTTTGAAGTGCTGACCGCGGCGGCGTATTTGCACTTTTCCCGGCAGCGCGTGGATATCGCGGTTCTGGAGGTGGGATTGGGGGGCAGGCTTGACGCGACCAATGTCTGCCGGCCGCTGGTGTCGGTGATTACCAACATCGCGCTGGAGCATACCGCCTGGCTGGGGAAAACGCTTTCGGCCATCGCCCGGGAAAAAGCGGGCATCATCCGGAAGGACGGACTTTGCCTTACGGCCGCGACGCAAAAAAAAGTTCTCAACGTCTTGGAAACGGTTTGCCGGGAAAAGAACGCCGGACTGAGGATTCTGGGCGTCGATTTTCATGTCCGGGCGGACCAAGACGGACGACTGACCTATCGGGGAAGCCTCGGGTCGCTTAGGGGGCTGGAGATTTCCCTTTCCGGGGACCATCAGAGAAAAAATGCGGCCCTGGCGCTGGCTGCGCTGGAGGCGGTGACGGCGTCCGGTTTCGTTGCGCCCGAAGCCGCGATTCGTCGCGGCCTGAAAAAAACGCGCTGGGCGGGCCGAGGAGAAATCCTGTGCCCGAAGCCGCTTTTTGTGCTCGACGGCGCCCATAATCCGGCCGGCGTTCGGGCGCTTTGCCGGTCGCTTGGGAAACAATATGCCTTTGATCGCCTGATTTTGATTTTTGCCGCGCTTGCGGACAAAGACTATCCGTCGATGCTGGCTAGGATTGCCCCGGAAGCGCATCGCATTTACCTGCCGCGACTTTCTGTTTCCCGCGCGGTGTCTCCCGAACATCTGGCGGACGTTCTGCGGAGCATGAAAAAGAAACCGGTGATTGTTGAAACGACCGGCCAGGCCATGAAGCAGGCTTTTGCCCGGGCGGGCCGGGGCGATCTGATTGTCGCGGCCGGGTCGCTTTACCTGGCGGGCGACATAAAACAAACATTTTCTCAAATGCATTTGTGTGGTAAAGCGAAGCGCGCGAAATAATCAGGAGCCGGAAGCATCTGAAAAAGTTCGAAAGCCAGGGGGAGTCCGTTTTGCAGCGTCTTGTCAACCCGTTACGAATCATCGCTCTGATTTCCATCGTTTCGTTTTTTCTTTTAAGCGGCACGGCCCCGGCGCAGCAGATAAAAAGGCCCGCGTCGGGCTCTCCGGTGGAGATTGAAGCCGATCAATTGGCTTTTGACTCCGAACGCGAGGTCTATACGGCCAGGGGCAATGTTGTGATCGTTTACGGCGAGGGGACTTTGCTTGCCGACTATGTGGAATACGATCAAAAAAATTCCGAAGCCCGCGCCGAGGGAAACGCGCGGCTGAAGATGGGTGACGACACGCTTGAAGGCGACCGCATTGTCGTCAATACGGAAAGCAAGACCGGCGTGGCCCACCAGTCCAAGGCGTTTTACGCGCGGAATCATTTTTACATTTCCGGCGAGCGCATCGAAAAGAGCGGCGAGGATACCTACGTCATTGATCAGCCGGTGGCGACGACGTGTGACGGAGACAATCCGGATTGGGAGCTGGCGGGTTCCCGGATGAAGGTGACCATCGACGGCTACGGCTTTATCACGCACGCCCGGTTCCGGGCCAAAGGTGTTCCGGTCGTCTACGTTCCGGTCATCGCCTTTCCGGCAAAAACCACCCGTCAGACCGGCTTTCTCTTTCCGTATGCCAGCTTTTCAAAAACCAAAGACGGCCTTGACATCGAAGTGCCGTTTTTCTGGGCGATCAACCCGCAGATGGACGCCACTTTTTATCAGCGCTTCCTCGAGAAGCGCGGCTACAAGCAGGGGGCTGAATTTCGCTACTGGATGGGCCATAAATCATTCGGCACCTTTTACGGCGACTATCTGGAAGACCGCAAAGAAGTCGTCGAAGACTGGACGCCCGAGTTGAGCCGCGACTGGCGCGATATGAAACGGCGGTGGTCGATTTACTGGAACCACCAGAGCAACTTCGATTCGCAGCTTCAGTTCCGGGCGGATGTGCGCAAGGTGTCCGATCGCTGGTACTTCCGCGACTTCAGTTCGCACAATTACTATCAGGATCATTTCGCGCTCGATGAGCGGGATCCATTCAAAAAGGTGCCGTTTCGAGGCGATGAGTCCCTGCGGTACCTCGACAGCAGCGTGCGCCTGTCCAAAGGCTGGGACAACGTCAGCGTGACGGCGCTGATGCACTACACGGATGATTTGTCGAGTCTCAACAACAGATTTACTCTCCAGCGATACCCGGAATTTTCCATCACGGGGTCGCGCATGCCGGTCTTTAAAACACCGCTTTATTTCAAGTTCTCGGGGGTTTACGATTATTTTTACCGGGAAGAGGGTCAGCACGGGCATTACGCGCACATCGCGCCGGAACTGTCTTTGCCGTTCGCGCTGGGCCCCTATGCCAAGGTGACCCCCAAACTTGTTGTGTATGAGTCTTTCTGGCGGCGCGATGAGGGCAAGGACCGCTTCACCTCCGATAAGGACGGTGTGCGGTCCACTTACAACGCCTCACTGGCGGTCAGCTCCACCCTGTCGCGGATTTTTGATGTGGGCTTTTTCGGCTGGGAAAAGGTCCGCCACGAAATCAAGCCGGAAATTCTGTACTCTTATATTCCCTACGTCGACCAGAGCGATCTGCCGGATTATCTGCCGAAGCTCTCGCCGGCGATCAAGCCGCTGGAAAGCGACGGCACCAATGCGCTGGAGGAGCAAAACGCCATGGCGTGGGCGTTGACCAATACATTCACCGCGAGACTGGCCGGCGCCGACGGAGAGCCGAGCTATCAGGAGTTTTTGCGGGTAAAGCTTTTTCAGACCTTCGATATACGCGAAGCCAGGCGGGAGCGGACCCTGGACGATTCGTCCCGGAGACCCTGGTCCGATATGGGGTTGGAGCTGGATTTCAAGCCGCACCGGTATCTGTCTTTTTCCGCGCGCAACAAATACAACAGCTATGCCGGCTGGAAACAGACCAACTATGATTTAAAGGTTTCCGACAAGCGGGGCGACGAGATGGCCTTTCGCTACCGGTATACCCGGGATTCCCTGGAGCAGATCAGTTTCGACGCCAAAGCGGTCATCACTTCGTTTTTGGACGCGCGGGTGATCATCAGCCGGGACCGCTTCAATGACCGCGACGTGGAAAAAACGGTGGGCCTGACCTATAAGGAACAATGCTGGAGCGTCGGTGTCGATTACACCCGGTCCTGGGACGACGAGCGGGTGATATTCATGCTTTCGCTTACCGGACTGGGATCCATCGGCGGGCGATGACGGCGGTATGCTTTTGATTTTCATGAGCTTTACTGATTAACGGCCGCGCCGGCCGCTTCCTGCGCCCTAAATGGGGGCGAAAAAAAGATTTCTCTTGACAAACCGACGGGAATTTCATAGCTTGCGCCTTTAAATTTTCCTAAAAGAAGTGGTGTTGAATGATGAAAACGTTTTCTGCAAAGGCTCAAGAAGTGAAAAAAGACTGGTATGTCGTTGATGCCTCCGGCAAGGTGCTGGGCAGGCTTGCCAGTGAAGTCGCCTCGCGTCTGAGAGGCAAGCATAAAGCCGTCTATACGCCTCATGTCGATACCGGCGATTTCATTATTGTCGTCAATGCGGAAAAAATCGCCTTGACGGGCAAGAAGTTGACGGACAAAGTCTACTATTCTTACTCCGGTTATCCGGGCGGCATCAAAGCCACGACGGCGGGGAAAATGCTGGCTGAAAAACCGGAAAATCTCATTAAAACGGCTGTGGCCGGCATGTTGCCCAAGAACAACCTGGGCCGCAGAATGTTGAAGAAACTCAAAGTGTACAGCGGCAACGCGCATCCGCACGAAGCGCAGTGTCCGCAGGTGCTTACGGTCTAGCGCCGCAAGGCATTGATTTTATCGATATAATGGGAGAACGCATGACAGCACAACGTTTTTACGCAACCGGCAAGAGAAAAAGCGCGATTGCCCGTGTCTATATGAAGTCAGGCAGCGGCAACATCGTCGTCAACAAAAGAAACTATGAGGAATATTTCACCCGTCCCAGCCTGAAGATGATCATCCGTCAACCTTTGGAGATCACCGGTAAAAAAGACCTGTTCGACTTTTACGTCAACGTATCGGGCGGCGGTGTGGCCGGCCAGGCCGGAGCAGTCAAGCACGGAATTTCCAAGGCCCTTCTGGAGTTTGATGCCGAGCTGCGTCCCATTCTGAAAAAAGCCGGCTTTCTGACCCGCGACGCCCGAGTCAAGGAAAGAAAGAAATACGGACAGCCGGGCGCCCGCAAAAGATTCCAGTTCTCCAAACGTTAACGCATTCCACAGGGGGCCTTTAAGGCCCCCTTTTTTCTTTGAGGTCTATCCAAATGAAGGTCAAAGCAGCCATATACGGCGCCAGCGGCTATACGGGCCAGGAATTGACCCGGATTCTCAGCGGCCATCCGCAGGTCGAGCTGATAGCCGTTACGTCGCGACGGTTTGCCGGACAGCGCGTTTCCGACGTTTTTCCGGCGCTTTTCGGACTCACCGCGCTCACCTATGTGGACGCGACGCCGGATGACATCGCCTCGCGCTGCGACGTCGTGTTTCTGGCGCTTCCTCACGGCGTGTCCATGGGCATTGCGCCGGTTTTTGTCGCCGCCGGAAAAAAAGTGATCGATCTGTCTGCGGACTACCGCCTGCGGGATCTGGCGACCTATGAGACCTGGTACGCCAAACATCAAAGCGCCGAGCTTTTCGCCAAATCCGTTTACGGACTTCCGGAATTGTACCGGGAGAAAATAAAATCGTCGTCTTTAGTGGCCAACCCCGGCTGTTACCCGACCAGTATCATTCTGGGGCTGGCGCCTGCGCTGAAAAACGGTTTGATCGATCCGGGGTCGATTATTGCCGATTCCGCCTCCGGCGTCAGCGGCGCCGGGCGAGACCCGGTTGTCGGATCGCTCTTTTGCGAGGTGGACGGCGGTTTCAAGGCTTATAAAGTGGGTAAGCATCGCCACACGCCGGAAATCGAGCAGGAATTAAGCGCCCTGGCAGGCGCCGCCTTTGCGGTGACTTTTACGCCGCATCTGCTGCCGGTCAAGCGGGGGATTCTGTCCACGCTTTATGCGACCCTGAAAAAGGACATCACGCCCGCCGGGCTGCATGATCTCTACCGCGAATTCTACCGGGGCGAAAAGTTCGTCCGGATCTGTCCCCGGGATCTCTATCCGAATATTTCATCGGTCGCGGGGTCGAATTACTGCGATATCGGGATGGCCCTGGATATCCGCACGCGCCGCGTGATCATTTTATCCGCCATCGACAACCTGATTAAAGGCGCAGCCGGGCAGGCCGTGCAGAATATGAATCTCGTCTGCGGCCTGGCTGAAGATGCCGGCCTTGCCGTCGCGCCGGTTTTTCCATAACCAAAAAGGAAACGCCCCCATGTCGCAAAAGATATTCAATACCCGAACCCGGAAGAAAGAACCCTTCAAGTCCGTCAGAGACAAAGCGGTCGGTATTTACGCCTGCGGCATTACGGCCTACGATGTCTGCCATGTCGGACACGCCAGGGCGGCGATCGTCTTCGACGTGGTGTTTCGCCATTTCCGGGCGCGCGGCTACGACGTGACCTATGTAAAAAATTTTACGGATGTCGATGATAAAATCATCGAACGGGCCAATGCCGAGGGGGTGTCCATCCGCGACATTGCCGAACGTTACATCCGCCTGCATGACGAAGACATGGCCGCCCTCAATGTTCTGGCGCCGACGCTCACTCCCCGGGCGACCGAGCATATCGGGGATATGATCGAATTGATTCAGGCGCTCGAGAAAAAAGGCGTGGCCTATTGTGTGGATGGGGACGTCTTTTTTTCAGTTCGCGATTTCCCGGCCTACGGCGGACTGTCGGGCCGCAATCTCGACGAGATGATGGCGGGCGCCCGTGTGGACGTCAACGATAAAAAGAAAAATCCGCTGGATTTCGTGCTATGGAAAAAAAGCAAAGACGGTGAACCCGCCTGGGACAGCCCCTGGGGGGCGGGCCGGCCGGGCTGGCATATCGAGTGTTCAGCCATGAGCCGCAGGTATTTGGGCGATACGTTCGATATTCACGGAGGCGGCGAAGATCTGGTTTTCCCGCATCATGAAAACGAAATCGCGCAATCTCAGGCCGTGACGGGCCAACCGCCCGCGAATTACTGGATGCACAACGGTTTTGTCAAAATCAACGCCGAGAAGATGTCCAAGTCGCTGGGCAACATTTTCCCCGTCGCCCAGATCCTTAAGCTGTACCATCCCGAGGTCCTCAGGCTGTTCATGCTGCAGAGCCATTACCGGTCTCCGGTGGACTATTCCGAAGACTCGCTGGCCGAGGCCAGGCAGGCGCTCATTCGCGGCTACTCGGCTCTCGGCCTTCTGAAGGAAACGGCGGCAAAGTTCGCCGATGACGGCAAAGGGAAAACGCCCGCGGACGACGCCGGACATCTCGAAAAAATTTCGGCCTTGAGGGCGCGCTTTGACGCCGCCCTTGATGATGATTTCAATACCGCTTTGGCGCTGGGGTGCGTTTTTGAGACCGCCCGGCTGATCAATGCCGTCATCACCACCGAAAAGAAAATGCCGCATGCCTTGAAAGGAAAGGTTCTGGCCTCGGCTGGTCAGGCGTTCGAGCATTTCCGGGACGTTTTAGGGGTGTTTGTCTGCGATCCCGACGTTTTTTTTCAGGCCGATCGCGCGGTTGAAGTCCGCAAAAGGGGGCTTCATGCCGACGTCATTGAAGACCTGATTGACAAACGGCGGGCCGCGCGGGAAGACAAGGACTGGAGCCGGGCCGACGAGATTCGCGCTGAACTGGCCGCGATGGGCGTCGTGCTCAAGGATTCGGCGGCGGGAACCGTCTGGTCCGTCGAATAGCGCAGCCGTCTTGCCGAAAAAGAAATTGATTATTTCTTCTACTTCAATGCCAAAATAGATGGAAAACGCCTGTCGGGAAAGCTATACTTTGCCCAAAACAGCAACGATGGTTTCCGAGCTGCGGGGAAAAAACGGATCCTGTAAGGAGAATTATGAAAGAGCGAATCGCGAAATGGCCGCTTTGGGGAGTGGCGCTTTTGGTCCTTTTTGTGCTTTTGGGGCCTTATTGCCTCGATAAAGTTTCCGCACGGGATAAAACGGTCTATAAAGAGATCAAGACCTTCAATGAAATTCTGGATCTCGTGCAGAAAAATTATGTGGACGAAGTGGATGCGACTGAGCTCATGCAGGGTGCGATCAACGGCATGATCCGCACGCTTGATCCGCACAGCGCCTATATGACGCCGGATATGTACAAGGAACTGGAAGTCGAAACGCAGGGCCAGTTCGGAGGCATCGGCATCGAAATTACCATTTTGAAAGACGTTCTGACGGTCGTTTCCCCCATTGAGGACACGCCGGCCTTTAAAGCGGGAGTGAAACCCGGAGACCAGATCATCAAGATCAACGGCGAGTCCACCAAGGACATCACGATCATCGAGGCGGTCAAAAAACTGCGCGGGCCCAAAAATACCAAGGTGACGATCACCATCACCAGAGAGACTCTGCCCCAGCCCAAAGACATCACGCTGACGCGGGATGTGATTCAAATCCGAACCGTCCGATTCGACGTGTATGAACAGTCCATCGGTTATCTCCGCATTGCGTCATTTCACGAGCGCACGGCGGACGATGTTCGCAAAGCCCTTCGCGATCTGGAGGCCAAGGCCAAGCCGCTCAAAGGTCTGGTGCTGGATTTGAGAAACGATCCCGGCGGACTTCTGACTCAGGCCATTGAGGTGTCCGATCTGTTTTTGACCTCCGGCGTCATCGTCTCCACGCGCGGCCGGCAGGCCGCTATGGAAACGAAGGCCGAAGCCAAGAACAGCGGGAGCGCGGAAGTGACCGTTCCGATGGTGGTGATCGTCAATGAAGGCACCGCGAGTGCGGCGGAAATCGTCGCCGGGGCGCTTCAGGACAACCGGCGCGCCGTTGTGATCGGCACCCAGACGTTTGGGAAAGCCTCCGTGCAAACCGTTATTCCGCTCGACGACGGATCCGCGCTCAAACTAACCACCGCCAGGTACTACACGCCCAGCGGCCGGTCGATTCAGGCCGAAGGCATCAAGCCCGATGTCGTGGTCAAACCGATGAAAATGATCGAAGACACGCACGACGCGTTTGAGGATCGACTGCGGGAGAAAGATCTCAAAGGCCATATTCAACCGGATGCTCCCGAAGGCGCGCCAAAACCGGAGCGGGAGGATGCGCCCTTGGGCCAGCCTCAGGAATGGATGATGGATTATCAGCTTAAAACCGCGGTGGATATTCTGAAAAGCTGGCAGATCATGAAAACGTTTTCCTCCGGAAAATCCTGAAAACCGGCTTTGAAAGCAGACGAGTGATTATGGCCAGGAAAAAGAAGAAAAAGTGGACAAGCATCGCGGTAGGGGTTTTGATTGTCGTCTCAGTCGCCGCGATTCTCTATGTGTTGATGTTTCGTCAGGAGCCGGCGCCGTCTTCCAAGATCAGCCGGAAACCCGCCGTCCCGTCCCGTCCTGCGGCCCCCGAGGCTCTGCCCAAAACCGAGCCGTCAAAGAAACCCGGCAAAACGCCGGTGGTCGTGGCCAAAATTGAAAAGAGGCCGTTGCCGGCCCCCTCCCGCCGGGTGGCGATCATCATCGACGATATCGGTTACGATCTGCAGGCGGTTCGAGATCTTCTGGCCATCGACGCCGACATTACCTTTGCGATCCTGCCTCACCTGGCCAATACCCGGAAAGCGGCCGAGATGCTCCACCGGGCAGGCAGAGAAACGCTCCTGCACATGCCGATGGAGCCTTTGACGTATCCGAAAGACAAGCCGGGAGCCGGCGCGCTCTTCACGGATATGAACGAAGCGGAACTGCTTCACCAGATGGACGAGAACTTTTCCGGTGTGCCTTATGTTTCCGGTGTGAACAACCACATGGGATCGAAGTTTATGTCCGATGAGGAGAAATTGGCGGTCGTGTTCAGGGAATTAAAAAAACGAGGCCTGTTTTTTATTGATTCCCGCACCACCCGGGATACGAAGACCCCACAGGCGGCCAGACGTTATCCGCTGCCGGTCGCATCGCGGACCGTGTTTCTGGACAACGAGCGCGACTACGACAAGATATACCGCATTTTGGCGGATGCAGCCGGGCCGGCCGCATCGTCGGCGCCGGTGATCGTGATCGGGCATCCGTATCCGGAAACCATTCGTGCGCTTCGCGATGCTTCGAAAATCTTCCGGGAAAAGGGCGTGGAGGTGGTTCCCGTCTCCAGGCTGATTAAAAACCAGGCAGGCGCGGGGTCGTCCTAACCGTGCAAATGCTTATCCGCAAAATGTCCGGGTCAATCATGGGCAATCGATATTCATTTTATTTTTTTGGCATTTTACTTCTGCTGTCGTTGGGAATGTCGGGCTGCGCGGGGCTTCCCGCTGCGGCAAAGCCTTCCGCAGCGGCAAAACCCGAGGCGGCGTCTTTTTCCTCTGTTGCGGCCTACCATTATTCGCTGGCCGTTTTGTCCAGGCAGGATGGCGATCTTCCGGGAGCGGTCCGGCAGTTGGAAAAGGCTATCGAGGCGGATCCCGCATCCACCTACCTGAAAACGCAGTTGATCTCCTTTTACATGCAGCAAGGCGATTTCGAAGCGGCCAGACACAGCGGCGAAGCGGCCCTTGCGGCGGCGCCTGATGATGCGGATTTGCGTCTGGTCATGGGCGGTCTGTATTTTCATCTCCGTCAGTATGATCTGGCGATCAAGCAATATCAAAAAGCCTCCGAACTCGAACCCGAAAATCAGGTAGCGTGGTTGTATATCGCGATGGCCCGGGGCATCCAGAAGCGATATGAGGAATCCCGCGCGGCCTTTGAAACCCTGCTCCGGCTCGATCCGGATAGCCTCATGGGGAATTATTATTTCGCCAAAGTGTTGGCCGAAATGGGCCGGCCGGAAGAGGCCCGAACCTTTCTGGAAAAGGTCTTGCTGGTGCGGCCGGGTTTTGAGCCGGCGCTGCTTGATCTGGCCGCCTTATATGAACGTTTTGGAAAATTGGATGAAGCCATCGGCATTTATCGCGAGATGAGCGCCGCTGCCGGGGGGAAAACCTCACTGACTCTGAAGATTGCCGATCTGCTGGCCAGGTCGGGCCGGCCTGATGAGGCTGAAAAAGAGCTTGCCGATCTGCTGAAAACCGATCCCGGCAATCGGCAGGCAAGCACCGCGCTGGGACTTTTATATTATGACACAGGCAGATTCAACGAGGCGGCCTTCGAATTCACGCGCCTTTTGGGTCAGGATTCCTCCGATGACCGCATGCGCTACCTGCTGGCCAGCGCCTTGGAGAAGCAAGGCGACGAGGCGGGAGCCCTTTCCCACTACCGCCTGGTGTCGAGCGATTTTGAGCTGTTTGCCAATGCGCGGGTTGCCGCGGCCATGATTCTGAAAAAATCGGGAAAAACCGACGAAGCGGTGTTGCTGATGCAGGAAACCGTCCGCCTCAAACCCGCCCAGCCGATCGTCTATTTATATCTGTCCTCCCTGTATGAGGATCAAAACAATTTTTCCGCCGCCGAAAAGATTTTATCCGACGGTCTGTCGAGGCTTCCCGATGACCCCGATCTGCTGTACTCGCTGGGCATGATTTATGAACGAGCCGGACGTTTTGAAGACGGCATCCGGATGATGGAAGCCATTTTGAAGAAAGATCCCGACCACGCCGACGCGCTGAACTTCATCGGCTATACCTATGCGGACCGGGGCATTCGTCTGGATGAAGCCGAAGCGCTGATTCTTCGGGCCCTCGCGATCAAGCCCGATAACGGCTATATTCTGGATTCGCTGGGCTGGGTTCATTTTAAAACGAACCGCTTCGACAGTGCGCTGAACTATCTCAAACGGGCGCTGGAGTTATTGCCTGACGACGCCAGCATCATGGAGCATCTGGGAGACGTCTATTTGAAAACCGGCCGGAATGGGGAGGCGCTTGACTATTACCGCAGGGCTCTGGAAGCGGATCCGCGCAATGAGCAAATCCGGAAGAAGTTCGACAATCTGAATCCTCGGCGATGAGCCTGTCACCGCCCTGTCCGCCCGAAGGAGTTGCCCCCGTGAAGCGAGACTTCAGGATTTTTTTGTATGCGGCGATTGGAGCGCTGCTTGCGGTCGCCTTGATGTGCGGGTGCGCGGGCCAGGCCCTTAAACGGGACGCGATTCCTCCGGAACAAACCTTGCTGAACCTGTCACGGGCGGTTGCCGAAGACGAGCGGATGACCGCCGCGGCGCATCTCGATATCATGACGCCGCAGGGGCACTACCCCGCGCGCGCGGCGATCATTTTGCAAAAGCCGTCGTGCCTTCGCCTGGAATTGCTGCCGGTGATCGGAACGCCGGATTTCATTTTGACGGCCGATGCCGAGGCGCTGAATATTTTCATTCCGTCCCGAGGCGAATTTTACAAAGGTCTGCCCTCTGCCGACAACCTGGCCCGGTTTCTTCCCTGGCGTTTTACCATTGACGATCTGGTGAGGATTCTCGCGGGCGACACGCCGGCGCTGCCCGAGTCCCGGATTTTTTCCGCGCGCGACGCGGGCGAGACGGTCGATCATCTGGTGATGAAAGCGACGACCGGCGTCTTTCAGGTTGTGCGTTTCGACGCCCGCGGCCGCCTCGTCTCAGTGGTCCGCTACGGAGCGGACGGCAAGCCGGTCTACTCGATCGACTATGAAGAGTATAAACCCTCGGCGCGCCTGGCTTCGAGGATTTCCATCCGTCTGTCGGATCAAACGCTGGCTTTGTCCGTGACTTACGCGACGTTTCGGATTGAGAAAGCCGCCGATTTGTCGGTCTTTCGGCTTGCGCCGCCGGCGGGCATTCGTATCGTGGACCTGGATTGAAAAAAACCGCGCAGACGGAATGATTTCCCCTCTGCGCGGCGATGAAAAAGGGTTGACTCAGGCGCGAATCGCCTGGCCGCCACCGACGACGATGCTTTTCGCGGTGATGTAGGAGGCAGCATCCGAGCATAAAAACAGAACGGTTCCGGCTATCTCCTGCGGTTTGCCGAAGCGCCCCAGCGGAATCATATTCAGCATGACATTCCGGATTTCCGGACCTCCGCTTTGCAGCGTTTGATCGAGCATCGGTGTTTCGGTCATGCCCGGACAGACCGCGTTGATACGGATTTTCTTGCGGCCGAACTCAACCGCGGCCGCGCGGGTGAGTCCGATGACGGCATGTTTGCTGGCTGTGTACAGCGAGGTACCCGGTTCTCCGCCCCAGCCGGCGACCGATGAACAATTGACGATCGAACCGCCGCCGGCATCCGTCATCAACGCAATTTCATGCTTCATGCATCGCCAGACGGATTTGACGTTGATGTTCATGATTTCGTCAAACTCTGAAACGGAGTAACTGGCGGCTTTTTTCATCTTGGGGTAGACCCCCGCATTGTTGAACGCGCAGTGAAGCGTTGCATATTTTTCTTTGATGACTCCAAACAGGTGATTGATGTCGTCTGCGTTTCTCAGATCCGTTTTTACAAAAAGGGCCTGGCCGCCCTGACTTTTAATTTCGTTCACCGCTTCAGCGCCTTCTTTTTCGCGGCGGGCGGCGATGACAACCTTGGCGCCTTCCCGGCTGAAGGCGAGCGCCGCGGCCTTGCCAATTCCGGAATTGCCGCCCGTAACGAGGACGACTTTATCTTGAAATCTTTTCGTATTCAATGTGCGTCTCCTTTGTCCGTTAGTAGGTGATGTATCCGCCGTCAATGGCGATTTCCTTGCCGATCATAAAGGCCGCTTCATCCGTGCACAGCCACAAGGCGGCGCCGGCGATTTCTTCGGGATCGCCCACGCGCCGCAGGGCTGTCTTGCCGGCCATGACCTCCAGCATTTTGGGCATAAAGGGCAGGGCCTTCTCCAGCATTTCAGTCATAATGGGACCCGGACAAATGGTGTTGATCCGAATGTTGTCCTTGCAATATTCCAGCGCTGCGGTCTTGGCCAGCCCAAGAGATCCGTGTTTGGATGCGCAGTAGGAAGAGAGCCCCCAGTCGCCGACGACGCCGAGGATCGAGGCGGTGTTGATGATCACGCCGCCGCCCTGCTTTTTCATGATGTCGATTTCGTGCTTCATGCACAACCAGACACCTCGCAGGTTGGTTTCCATGATCCGGTCCCATTCATCGTCATCGTATTTGGTGACGACGGGATTATGCGGCGAAGAAACACCGGCGTTGTTGAACGCGAAATCCAGCCGGCCGCATTTGTCCATAATGGCCTTAAAAAGGTTTTCGACGTCTTCGGGTTTCCGGACGTCCGTCTTGACGAAAAAGGCTTTTCCGCCGGTTGCGGCGATCTCCTTTTCCACTTCCGCTGCGCGCTCTTCGCGTCTGGCCGCCATCACCACCGTCGCGCCCTCTTTGGCGAATGCGATGGCTGTGGCGCGTCCCATACCGGAGGTCATGCCGGTGACGAGCGCAATCTTTCCTTCAAACATTTTCTTTTCCAAAATTTTATCCCCTTTCTTTCCGTCGTGATTCTTTAAAAATGTTGATCGTTTAAGAGATGGCACGGAAATTTGCCGGAACTCTAAAGTGAATGAAAAAGACTGTCAAGAAATTTTGTGGAATAGTGCGGGTGTTCGGGCGCGCCGATCAAGTCCAAAAAAAAAGAGAGGCGGTCAGCCTCTCTTTGATTCATGATTCACCCCAGTGGTGTCGGTTATTTAATTTCCTGGAGTTTCGAGCGGGCGATGCGCGCCTGGTTGGTGTTGGGATATTCACGGATCACCTGCTGCAAGAGCAGTTTGGCGCTGGTTTTATCTCCCAGATTCAAGAAGGACAGCCCTTGTTTCAAAAGCGCGTAAGACACCTTATTTCCCCCGGGGTAATTCTTGGTGACTTTGTCGTACTCCAAAATGGCCTGTTCGTACTTCTTTTCAAAGAAATAACATTCGCCGATCCAGAACTGCGCATTATCGGAATACTCGCTTTTGGGATGTTCGGCCAGAAACTGCACAAAGGCCTCACGGGCCTTGCCGTACTGACCCTCCTGGAACAGCTGATAGGCCGAGGCGTATATGGCCGCCCGATCGGGTTTGCCCTGCCCGTTTTTGGGGGCGGCAACGGGAGCGTTTCCGTTTACGGGGACATCCTTTCGGCCGATTTCGAGAAAATTCTCGATGAAGTTGATTTTTAAAAGCATCTGATTGAGCTTTTCTTCGACCTCCGCATCTTTGCGGGGCGGCTCGTCTTGCGTGACCTCTTTTTTCAAGGCTTCAATCTGGCCGCGCAACTGCTGAATCTGATCGCGAAGTTCGGAGAAATCGGCGGTCGTATTGGCCTGTCCTTTGCGGATCGTCGCCAGCGCCGCCGAATTTTTATCCTGCTCTTTTTTCAGGTCGCCGATCTTCGCGTCAAACGCGACGAGCTTTTCCTCCATCTGCTGATTCATCTCGGACTTGAGCATCCTCAAGTCCGACGACGTGGCGCAGCCGCAAGTCACAAAAGCCGCAACCGAAAGCATCAGATAAACAAAATACTTAAAAGCATTCATCCCCGAGGCGTCCTTGTTATTTTGCTTCCAGAACAAACTGCGCGCGTCGGTTCATCGCCCAGGCGTCTTCAGTGCTGCGGTCATCCGCCGGCCGTTCCTCGCCGTAGCTGATCGTGGTGATGCGGGAGGCATCGATTCCCAGGTTGGTCAGATACTGTTTGGTTTCCTGAGCGCGCCGTTCCCCCAGAGCCATGTTGTATTCCGCCGTGCCGCGTTCATCGCAGTGTCCTTCCACGATGATTTTGGCGTCCGCCTTCTGACGGAAAATCTCGGCGTTGGCTTTCAGAATTTCACGCGCGTCTTCACGGATGTTTGAGCGGTCAAAATCGAAATAAATATTCTGAATGTTGAGATCGGTCAGCGCCGCCGCCGCTTTTTTCATGGCGGCTTCGCGGGCAGCCTGGGCTTTCAGAGCGGCTTCGCGATCCGCCTGTTCCTTGGCTCTGCGCGCCGCTTCGTCGTCGGTGACCGTCGGGGCCTGCTGAGGCTGCTGGGCCTGCTGAACGGTTTCGTCCTGAACCACGGCTTTCTTTTCGGCGCACCCACTGAAGATAAACAAACCGCAAACCAAAACGATCAACAACATTGCGAGGGCAAAATGCTTTTTCATGCTCAAACTCCTTTCTTTAAATAACTCATTGGTTTTACCGGTTGATGACAACTGTTTGGAAAACTAAACATATTTAACAGCTTGCTGTCAACTAAAAAGCCGCAGCCGGCGATTTACTGAAGCTTGCGCGGCGACCAGGCGGGCATGGTCAAAGGATAATGCTCCTCTCGCAAAACACGAAGATTCGCCCCGTTGGCGTTCACGACGCAGAGTCGGTATTTCGATCCTTTGCGCGAGCTAAACGCGATCTGTCTGCCCGAAGGCGACCAGGCGGGCGATTCGCTGTTGGCGTCATCGGCCGTCAGTTGCGTGAGTTCCTCTCCGTCTTCGTTTACTGTGAAGATCTGAAATCGCCTGTCGATCAACCCTTCAAACGCGAGTTTTCCGCCGCGCGGCGACCAGGCGGGCGAGGTGTTGTAATTGCCTTCATAGGTAAGGCGGCGAACGTTGTTGCCGTCGGCATCCATCACGAAAATCTGCGGTGTGCCCGAGCGGTTGGACACGAAGGCGATTTTCCGGCCGCAGGGCGACCAGGTCGGAGACACGTCAATGGCGTAATTGTACGTGAGCCGGGCGAGCTTCAGGGAGTCGATGTCGAGGGCATAAATCTCTTCATTGGTGTCGCGGCTGAGCGTCAGCAGAAGTTTCCGGCTGTCGGGTGAAAATCCGCCGCAGAGATTCAGCCCTTCGTGGAAGGCCACCTGTCGCTCCACGTTTGTTTTGAGATCTTTTATAAAAACAGCCGGCCGGCCGTTTTTATAGGACGTGAAGGCAAGGTAGCGTCCATCGGGCGACCAACGCGGCGTCGCGACAAGGGTTTCGTGCCGGGTCAGGCGTTTGAGGTCTTCGCCGTCGTAGCCTGTGCTATAGATGTCGGACTTGTCCGCCCGTTTGGCGACAAAAGCGATTCGCGTGTCAAAATCGCCTTCTTCTCCGATGAGCGCCACAACAATGTCGCCCGCAATCAGCCGGGAGGCGGCGCGGGTGTCGGCGGCGGCGGTGCGGTAGGTTTTATGGAGGATCGTCCGGCCGGTGACGACATCGTAGAGCCGGACCTCCAAGAGCATTTCCGTGCCTTCGAACTGCATGGCTCCGGCCAGAAGATAGTCCGCGCCGACGGCGACCCAGTCCGGAAAGCTGACCTTTTCGGGGTTCTGCGACGGACCGGCATCGAGATAACTTGTTTTGTCCAGGATGTTGAACAGTCCGGTCAGGGCCAGATAGCTTCGGACCAGATCCGGAACGAGGCTGCTCATTTTGGGGGTGCGGCCGGCGGCGCCATCCGGCATGGCGAAATCGGCAACGGCCAGTGGAAATTGGCGAAACGCCGGCGAATCGATGTCGATGTAAATTTTTTCCGCTTGAGCCGAAGGCGCAAACGCGATGAAAAGCATGATCAGAAAAACCGAGACCATCAGACGTTTGCAGGTCATGAATTCATTCTTCCTTTCCGGGTCATTGGAGTTCGGATGATGGAAACCGGACACCCAGGTCCATGGTGGCGCGCCGGTATTCCGCCGGCAACGGCGGAAAAGGCGCCGATTTCTGCACGGCGCGAAGCGCCGATTCGTCGTAATAGGCGTTGCCGGACCGCTTCTCAAAAGCAATATGCTCAATTCCGCCGTCGCGGGTGATGCGGACTTCAATAATGGTTAGAACAGGCTTTCTGGGCCGCAGCGTGTCGGGCAGGCTCCAGTTGTTTTTGATTCTGGCCTGAACAAAGGCGCTGTATTCGGCCCAAATCGCATCCGTTATAGCTCCGTTGCCGGCCGATTGAGGGATTTTCTCGTTTTGGCGGTCCGTATGGAATTGGCTCTGCCTCTGACGGATCGCGTCGATGGCTCGGTCGATATTGCTGCGCAGGATGTCGTCGTCTTTACGGATCGGCGCCGTCTGGGGTGTCGGTAAAACGTCCTGTTTGGCGACGGCCGTCGCCGGCAGAGTCGAAGCGGCCGGAATCGCCGGCAGCGACGGCGCGCTGCGCTGCGGCAGCAAGGCGTCCGGACCGACCAGCGACACCGCATAAGGTCCGCCGAAGGTCAGTGTTCGCGTCGGCGCCGGCAGGGAGACAATCATCACTGTCAATACGAAAGCATGAAGCAGCAGGGACAGAAAAAACATCGAAATGGAGTTGCCGGAATTGCCCTGTGAATGCCTATGGGGCAAGCGCGCAGTCATTTTCTTGCCTCGGGCGGCTCGGTGATCATGCCGAGTTTGTCGATGCCGGCTTTGCGGATTTCCGACATGACTTCCACGACAAAGCCGTAGGGGACGTTTTTATCGGCGCGCAGAAAAACTTCGCGGTCGATGCGGTTGGCGAAAATGGCGGCCAGTTTGTCATTGAGTTCGCCCATCGCCATGGGGGTTTTGTTGAGAAAGATCTCCCGGTTTTCGTTGATTGAAAGAATGAGTTTTTCTTCGGTGACGTCAATGCTTTTGGATTTGACCCGCGGCAGATTGACGTCGATGCCCATCGACAGCATCGGCGCCGTGACCATGAAGATGACCAGCAAAACCAGCATCACATCGACAAAAGGCGTGACATTGATTTCAGCAAGCGGACGCTGATCGCGGATTCTTCTTCTGGCGTGGCGCATGGCGGGATTCTCCGGCTGGTCTATTTGCGCACCAGATGGCGCTCAATGATGTTGAGCAGCTCATCGGCGAAATTATCCATATCCTGGACCATCGACTTCGAGCGGTTGAGGAAATAATTGTAGAAAATGACCGCGGGAATCGCGGCCGCCAGCCCCGCCGCCGTGGCAATGAGCGCTTCGGAAATACCCGGGGCGACCACTGCGAGCGTCGCTGATCCGCGCGCGCCGATGGATTTAAAGGTCTCCATGATGCCCCAGACCGTGCCGAACAGGCCGATAAACGGCGAGGCGGAACCGGTGGTGGCCAGAAATCCCAACGCGCTTTCCAGTTTGGTCATTTCCGTATTCGATGCCCGACTGAGCGCGCGCTGGACATTATCGACCGAGGACAGGGGCATGTCGTCGGCGCCCGACGATTCCTTTGAGGGGCGGCTGACTTTCATCAACTCCGCGTAACCGGCCCGGAAAACCTCGGCGGTGGTCGAGTAAGGGTATTTCTTGGCGGCGGGCAGGAGATCCGACAATTTGCTGCTGCGCGCGTAATCCGATTCAAAGGCTTCGTTTTCCTTTTGGATTCTTCTGTAGCCCCGAAACTTTAAAAAGATGATCGTCCAGGACACGATGGAAAAAATAAGCAAAATCAGCAAAACGAACTGCACCATCCAGCCCGCGTCCCAAACCATGCCCAGAAGCGAGCCATGGAAGTTGCCGCCAATGTCTAATGATCCGATATCTTTCACGATTTTCTCCATTTGTTGAGTTTGAAGATTTGGTTGTACGCTAGAGGAAAAATCCGGCCTTGTCAATAGTTTTTGCTTCAGAGGTCTTCCGGCGCGAAGGCGACAACCTCGTCGATGCGGTCAGCGCCGGCCGCAAGCATGACCAGCCGGTCCACGCCCACGGCGACGCCTGCGGAATCCGGCATCGCAGGCAGGGCGTCCAGAAACTTTTCAGGCATGGCATAGGGTGAAAAGCCTTTTTCGGCGCGGCGGGCGAGCGCATCTTCAAAGCGCCGCCGCTGCTCATGGGCGTCTGTAAGCTCGGAAAAGCCGTTGGCCAGTTCCATGCCGCCGATGTACAACTCGAAACGTTCGGCGACCGGAGGCCGGCCGGGCCGAATTCTGGCCAGCGCCGAGAGCTCCGACGGATAATCAAAAAGAAAGACGGGCCGATCCAGCCCCAGATGAGGCTCGACAAACTCCGTCAGGATGTCGTCGAAAAGCTCCTTTTGCAAGGCTTCCTGAAGCGGGAGGGGGGCATAGTTCGAAAAGGCGTCCGCCACGGTCATTGTCTTCCAGGGAGGCGAAAGATCGACGGCGTTTTGCCGCCAGGCCAGTTTCCGGCCGGGGGCAAAGGGGGCCATCACCGTTTCGATCAGATGCCGGCACTGATCCATCAGGCGGAGGTAATCGAATCCGGCGACATACCATTCAAGCAGCGTGAATTCCGGAAGATGCAGGGCGCCGCGCTCATCTTTTCGGAAACATTTGCAGATTTGATAGATGTGCGGATATCCGGCGGCCAGAAGGCGTTTCATGCACAACTCCGGCGAGGTCTGCAAAAACCACTCGCCGGACGGCAACGCCTCAATGTGTTCCTCCGGCGCCGGTGAGGGCAGGCGCACGGGGGTGTCGATTTCCAGAAAACCGTGGTCGTCGAAAAAGCGCCGGATGGCGGAGATGAGGTTCGCGCGCAGGCCCAGGACATCGGCCTTGCGCGCCAGACGGAATGCTTCGTGATGATGGCGTTCAGTCAAGATCGGTTCCTGAAAAACGGCCAGGGCGAGTTAACTTTTAACACGCGTGAGATATTCTCCGGTGCGGGTGTCGATACGGATTTTTTCACCTTCCGAAACGAACGTGGGCACCAGAACCGTCGCCCCGGTTTGGACTTTGACGGGTTTGGTTGCGCCTGAAACCGTGTCGCCTTTGGCCCAGGGTTCGGCTTCCGTCACGACCAGTTCAACAAAATTGGGCAGGCTTAACCCGATGGGCCGGTCCTCAAAAAGCAGAATTTCGACCTCGATGTTGTCGGTCATGTAATTGACGGCGTCGTCCACCTGTTCTTCCGTGAGATAAACCTGCTCATAGGTTTCATTGTCCATAAAGCAGAATTTATCGCCTTCTTTGTAAAGGAATTGCATCTTTTTCTCACGAAGGTCGGCCGGTTCGAAGACATCGACGGAACGGAAAGTGCGCTCAAACTGGTTGCCGTTGATCATGTTTTTGAGCTTGGTGCGATACAGCGCCTGGCCTTTTCCGGGTTTGACGAAATTGAATTCGGTGATCACGTACGGATCACCGTCGATCTTAAGGCGCAGGCCTTTTCTTAAATCACTGGCGGTATACATAAAACTCTGATTCTCCTCATCTTGCGAAAGGATGGATTATTTTGACGCCTTTCCTAATCCAATTGTTGTGAAATGTCAAAAAAATCTTGATGTTTATCCAAAATTCTTTTCAGGGCGCCGGAGGCGGCCCAAAGCGGAACTTTGCCGGCTGTTCCCGGCAGATCGGCCACATATTGAGGCAGCGCCAGTCCCGAACAGGATGTTCTGAGGCGCTCCATTAAAGCAATCCCTTCTTTCACGTCCGTGCGGAAGTGCGCAGCGCCCCTGACCGGTTCACAGTGAAACAGATAGTAGGGGCGGACGGTGATTTTCTGAAGTCCACAAAACAGATCGCGCAGCGCCGCTTCGGAATCGTTGACGCCGGCCAAAAGCACCGACTGGTTGGATACGGGAATACCGGCCTCCTGAAGCATCAGGCAGGCCCGCGCCGCCTCAGGCGTGATTTCCGCCGCCGTATTGAATTGCGTGTTGAACCAAAGCGGCCGGAAACGCTTGAGCATTTTACACAGACTGCGTGTGATCCGCATGGGCAGGACCGCCGGCATTCTGCTGCCGATGCGCAGGATTTCGACCTGTCCGACGGCTCGAAACGAGGATAGAATAAATTCCAGTCTTTCATCATCGAAAATCAGGGGGTCGCCGCCCGACAAGATGACTTCCCGGATCTGCGGACGAGACGCCACGTAACGGGCCATTCCGGCAATCCGCTTTTTGAATCCGGCCGGGTCGGCAGTTTTCCATTGGCGTTTGCGGTTGCAGTGGCGGCAGGTGGTGGCGCATGTTCGGGTCACCAGGGCCAGCGCCCGGTCGTCATACCGGCAAAGCAGTCCGTCTGCCGGCATAAAGGCGTCTTCCTGCAGCGGATCGCCGCTGAAGCTGTCTGCAAAAAGCAGTTCCTTTTCGTCCGGAAGGCATTGGCGCGCGACGGGGTCGGCGGGATTTTCCGGATGGATCAGCGATAAGTAATAAGGCGTGATCGCCAGGGGATAAGCCGAGACTGTTGCTTGCAGGCTCTCGGGTTGGAGATTTCTGCCGGACAGGAGCGTTGCGAGTTTGGGAAGCGAGCGGACACGGTTATGCATTTGCCAGCGCCAGTCGCGCCAGTCCCGCGTCGTCGCTTGCCGATACTGTTTTAAGATGGCTTGTCCGCGCATGGTTTTTTTTTCTTCGTCCCAGGGCGGGATGCCTATCACACTTTCAACGGGCTGCAAAGGACTTTGGCCGGGGAGCGCCCCAAGAAAAAAATGAATTTTCCGTCCGCTCACGTTAGAGGCTAAAAAGCGTTGAAATCAGAAGAGGCGAGGGATGTCCCTGCAAAAACGCAAAGAGCGAACGGTTTGGTTGTCGGTGGGGGCCTCTTGACTCTTTAAGGTTGCCGTCGGGTTTTGGTCATGCGGTTTTCCGCTTTGATGAATTATTTTGTGTCAAGGCGGCTTTTTCCGGTCGGCAACGAGGCGGACTCCATTGCGCTGGTGGCGGTTTTCATTATCAAAGTGCCTTCGCTTTGACCTGACTGTGAAAACGACCGGATGTCTCCGGCTTGTAGGATTCAGGTCGGAGCCTTAAGTCCATAGTCGCGCAGTCTGCGAAACAGCGTCGTGCGCGAGATGTTGAGCTGTTGGGCAATCTGCTTTTTTCGGAATTTCAATTTCAGCATGTGTTCGATCGTTTTTTTCTCGCGCTGTTGGGGGGATTCCAGGTCCATCACGCGGCGGCGCGGATGTCCGGCGCTTATAATTTCCTGGGGGATGATCTCCGGGGTCAGCAGGTTGCCTTCCGCGTAGTTCACCATGCGTTCAATCACGTTTTGCAGCTCCCGGACGTTTCCCGGCCATAAGTGCTGCATCAGGATGTCGAGCGCCCGCGGGGTGATGCCGGCAATGGTTTTGTTCAGGGCGGCGGCATATTTGGCGATAAAGGATTGGACGAGCGCCGGAATGTCTTCCGTTCTTTCGCGAAGCGGCGGCAACGCGATGGCAAACACATTGAGCCGATAATACAGATCCTTGCGGAAGCTGCCCCGGCGGACCTCGTCCATCAGGTCCTTGTTGGTGGCGGACACAATGCGAACGTCCACTTTGCGGATCCGGCCGCTGCCCAGGCGCAGGATCTGTCTGTCCTCAATGGCCCGCAGCAGAACGGCCTGGATCTCGAGGGGAATTTCAGCAATCTCGTCGAGAAAAATCGTACCTCCGTCCGCCAGCTCGAACTTGCCGGCGTTTCCTCCACGGCGTGATCCGGTGAAGGCGCCTTCAGCGTAGCCGAAAAATTCGCTGGCGATCAAATCGCGGGGGATGGCCGCGCAGTTGACGGCGACATACGGACCGTTTTTCCTGGCGCTGGCGTTGTGGATCGCCTGGGCGAAGACGTCCTTGCCCGTTCCGCTTTCACCCAGCAAAAGGACATTGGACGCGCTGCGGGAAACGTTTTGGGCCTGCTCCACAGCATGCAGGAAAGACAGACTTTGCCCGCAGATATCTTCAAACCGGAAATTCGCCTTTGCGCCGATAATTTTTGTCACCAGCGAGCGGATTCTTTTGCTGCCGGCGAAAACCAGAACCCGCCCCACAACCTCGCCGGACGAAATGGTGATGGTATTGCCGGTTACGGAATAATCGGCCAGTCCTTTGCGGGAGCGGATTCTCATGTCCATATCGTCGAAGACGTCATGACTGAAAACATAATCCAGAAAAGCGCTGTTGTCGGGGCCTGGAAAAATGTCCTCCAGCGACTGTCCTTCCAGAGTCATGCCCTCTAAAGAAAACATTTTTTTGGCCTGGTCGTTAATCACAAAAATTTGCTTTTCTGTGTTGACGGCGATGAGCGCTTCGGGAATGGCCCGAAGCGTCGCTTTTTGCAGGCTTGCGGCAATTTCCGTGCGGGCAAAGGCGGCCCGGCAGTCGGTTGCGGCCTTTTGCAGAAGCAGTTCATTCTGGATGGTCTGGGCGGTGGCGACGGCGACGCCCAAGGTATGCGGATTGGCGCCGGAATACAGGGACGTCAGAGTAATGCCGCCCAGCAGATCTCCATCGGGCCCGAAGATGGGGGCGCTGGCTCCCGAGATGCCGTGGAAGCGTTTTTTGTAATGCTGCGTGCCGAAGAGCTCAATGGGCTTTTTGTGGAAAATGGTTTCACAGACAGTCGTGTTGCCCGCCGTGCGCTGGGTCCATCGCGAGCCGGGAAACCAGTTGAACCGTAAATTGATTTTTTCATGCTGCCTGTCCTGAAGCACATGGAGGACGTAGCCTTGCCGGTCGAACAAGGCCACCGTGAATTTTGAGGCCTTGAGAAACCCATAGAGTCTTTCCAGAAAGGGATTGCTCACATCGATGAGCGTCTGATTGTCTTTGAACAGTTGCGCCAACCTTTCGCCGGTGGCGATTTCGTGCACCGGTTTCGCGTGCGGATCGACGCCCAGCTCCCGGCAGCGTCGCCACGCCTGCTGGAGTTCCGGGCCAATGACTGACGGATCGAGGTCGTCTTCGCCGGCCACAAACCGTTTCCATTGAAGAAGCGTGAGATGATGTTTTTTTTCGTATTTCAGGTTCTGCAGAAGGCTCTCTTTTGTGGTTTTGCGGTTATGGGGGTATGCGTCCATTTGTCCTCCCGGGATCTGGACAGGTCTAAATGTTTCAAAAAGGTTTCGTTAACTCTGTCCTGCTTGCTTACAGGTGAAACATTTATGAAACATAATTGACATCAGGACGCAAGGCGAAAAAAAAGACATTTTAAAAACAATAAATGATTTCAGCCATATAAAGTAATATTGGGGGTGTGGCACACCCTGTGCAGAAAAGATGGCACGCCCAGTTGAGGGTAATATTTTCAAGGGAGGGAAGATTCAGTGATGAAAAAAGGAAAGCTTATTTTGATTTTCACAGTGGTTGGAATCGCGATGGTTTGCGCGGCCCTGGCGGCGGCTCAGACCAATCCGTCGTCAACCGGTTCTTACACGAAATGCACCTATACGCCTCCGTCCAACAGCGGGTATGCCGCCGCTTCGGTGTGGTACCCCTGCTCGGGTGCAGGCCCTTTTGCCGCCACAACGCTCACGGGGGGGTTCACCAACACGTACAGCGATATGGCCTGGATTGCCAACCATCTGGTCACACACGGCTATATCGTTTTCGCCATGACGCCGAACAATATTTATGGCTATAATTCTTCCTGGCGAACGGCGCACAAGGCCGGCATCTCGATGTTGAAATCGGAAAACACCCGCACGGGGACTTATCTGCGCCCCAACCCGATTAAGGGGAAAGTCAATACCTCGCGTTTGCAGATCATGGGATTTTCGAAAGGCGGCGGCGGCGCGCTTCTGGCTTCGGCCGACCTGGGTTCGGGCGTTCAGACGACTCAGGCGCTTGCCCCGTACATGGATTTCTCTTACAACCTGGGAAGCACCAAAGCGAAGACGATCTGCTATACCGGCAGGTCGGATATCATCGCCTCGGACAGCGCCGTGGTAAGGATGTACAACAGCCTGCCGACCTCTATTGACCGGACGCTTGGGTATTTCAACGGTTTTGCCCACACCGACTGGATGACGGGAACATCCTATAACACCTACAATAATCGCGCGAAGAAATACATCACGGCGTTTATGAAGTACCATCTTGAAGGCAACAGCGCCTATGAGACGTATCTCTACGGCGCCGAGCACAACGCGGATATGAGCGCCGGCTGGTTTTACGGCTATGCGCATAACGCAAGGTTTTAAGCCCTAGCTGTCCGCCTTCCGGGAGCCGTGTATACCTCCACGACTTCCGGAAGCAGTAAACCCCTAACGGGATGCGAAGGAATCGCGTCCGGTCGGGGGTTTTTTTTGCAGGATCGGCGTGCTTCACTGGGGCGGCATGCTGCTTGACATCGGCCGGCAGGGCGGATAACGAAGACTGAAAAAAAAGGAGACGCCATGCCGATGCCGCCGTCCGAAAAGTTCAGCCGCTTGATGACTGTCGCCGGAGGCCAGCGCGTGACGGCCTGTGATTTTGTGGCGGCGAAAACGGGGCTTTCAAAGTCCCGCGTCAAAGACGCCATGAACAAAGGCGCCCTTTGGCTGGTCAGAAAAGGCGAACGGCGCATCAGACTCAGGAAAGCCTCCTTTGTGCTGAAAACGGGCGACGCGATCAAGCTCTATTACGATGAAAAAATTCTGAAGGCCGAGGCGCCGCAGGCTGTTTGTCTGGTCGATTACAAACATTATAGCCTGTGGTCAAAACCGGCGGGGTTGCTCACGCAGGGGACGGACTATGGCGATTCCGGGTCGCTTCTGCGCCAGGTCGAACTATTTTTCAAATCCACACGCGAAGTTTATCCCGTTCATCGTCTCGACCGTGAAGCCGAGGGCCTGATTCTGGTGGCGCATTCCCGCCGGGCGGCGGCAAGGCTTTCGGCGCTTTTCCAGACGCGGCAGGTCGTCAAACGATACCGCGTTGAGGTTTTGGGATTGCCCGCAGCGGATGACGCCATGATTGATCTTCCGCTGGACGGCAAAACGGCCCGAAGCCGCTATCGGGTGATTTTCCACGATTCCGGTGCGGGCAGAGCCGTCCTGGAGGTCGAGATTGAAACCGGCCGGCTGCATCAGATCCGCAGACATCTGGCGGCCATCGGTCATCCCGTCATGGGCGATCCAAGATACGGGACGGGCAATCGCAACGGCGAGCCCATGCGCCTTTGCGCCTGTGAACTTTCCTGGCGCTGCCCGTTTACGGAAAAAATCGAGCAGCATCGGCTGGATGAATGACGCTCGTTAGCGGCATGGCCGATTGGCTTGCCTGCAGGCCTCGCATGTATAGATTTCCACGGTCACATGCGAAAGTTCGGAGATGCCGGAAAGCCTTTGTTTGTATTCCTCAATCGACCTGCCTTTTCCCGTGACCAGAGAAACAATGCAGGCATATTGATTCTGAGCGATCTGCCACAGGTGCAGATCGGTGATCTTTGAATCTCCGTCGACCTCAATCCGCTCTCGAATGGAATGTGCAATCGGGGAATCCATTTCGCGCTGAAGCAGGATCTTCGCCGTGTCTTTAAGCAAATAGGCCGACCAGCGCAAAATCAGCGCCGCGCCCAAAAGCCCGATCGCCGGGTCGAGCCAGACGACGCCGAAAATCTTGGCGCCCAGAAGCGCGGCGATGGCTAAAATCGATGTCACCGCGTCGGCGACCACATGCAGATAGGCGGCTTTCAGATTCAGGTCTTCGCCATGTTGATGCGCGCCTTCAGAGGGGTCGTGATCATGGTTGCGGCCGCCGGCCTGAAGGATGAGAGCGCAGACCACATTGACGACCAATCCCAGGACAGCCACCGCCAGAGCCGACGTGTAGGAAATGGCCAGCGGATGGATCCATCGCTCGACCGAGGCGTAAATCATGAAGAGCCCCACCAGCGCCATGACAATCGCGCTGGTGTAGGCGCCCAGAATTTCAATTTTCCACGCGCCGAAGGAAAAAGAGCCATCGCGCGCGTAACGCCTGGCCAGAATATAGGCCAGAAGCGATATGCCCAGCGCAAAAGCGTGTGTGCCCATGTGCCAGCCGTCGGCAAAAAGCGCCATGGAGTGAGTCAGCCAGCCGAAAAATATTTCGGCGGCCATCGTGACCAGCGTGATGATGACCACGACAAGCGTGCGGGTCTCGACGCCTTTCTTCTCTTCATTGAACACGTGGTCGTGACGCCACAAGTTTATGGATTGATCGTGCATCGGTTCTCCGGCCTCCGTCTTTTCCGCTCAGAGGTTTAATTTTCTACGGCAACACATAGCACAGACATCCAGGCGGCAAAAGACAAAAAGCAGACGGTTTTTGTTAATGTCTGTCGGGAGTGTTGGACGCTCAAAACGATTATTCAGGCCACAGAAATCAAGCGGCCCAGTTCGGCTTGCGCCTGATCGGTCAGATCCGGATCGACGCAGGCCGACGGTGTAAAAGTCATTTCACCCACGAAAGCCCGCCCCCTGAAGCTGTAGAAGTCCACCCGTACGAACGCGAAAGGGCTGGAGAGTTTTGCGGCGGCATTCAACATGACGTCATACGCTTGGGGCCTGCCGATCTCCTCGCTTTGGGTCGGGTCGAATCGATCGTAGGGGAGCTTTCGCGTCCAGGCCGTGTCATAGAAATAATATTTTGCTTTTCTTCCGCATCGATTCTCCGGGGCGCAAACCATCACGCAGTGCGGCGTGCCGGAAAAACAGAAAAATTTATAGTCCCGGGGAAGACCGCCTGCTTCATCGCCCAGAAAGGCTTCGGCGATAATCCGGGGTGTTATGGCGGCGTAGTGAATCTCGCCGTTGAAATGGCTGAAATCGGTGTGCATCCAGCGGGCGAGCTTTTGACGGGCGGAGTCGGGATCAAAATGATCCCTGCCGCAGCACACGAGATTAAAGCCGGAGCCATGCGTGCATTTAAGCACGAACCGTTCGGGCAGATCCGCAAATGGAATAACCTCCGGGCTTTGATAAACGCCCAGAAGCTCCGGCAGCAGATGCGCCAGTCCCTTTTCGGCGACATAACTTCTCAGGAGGTATTTGTCGGCCAGACGGCTTTTCAACGCATCGTGATGATAGAGCATCAGGCAGGCCAGTTTTTCATCAAACGTTTTCGGATTAGATAAATTCGGCCAACGTCCCAAGAGCAGCCGATGCCGGATTTTATAAAACCCAACGGGTGAAAACTGAATCAGGATTCTTTTGGCCAGGCCGCGGAAAAAGATACTGTGGTTCATGTTTGCGGTCCCGCAGAATAACGGCTGCCGTCTGTGCGCCGCGGGAGGATGGGCAAAACATGACACAGGCGAAAAAGGCGCAAGGGCAGATACTGAAACCGCACAGGCAGCATGTCAATGGAATCCCGGGTCGAAAAAACCAGACGGGATTTCTTTTCGTTCAGCCCGCCGACCCGCTTGAGGGAGGTCACCGGATAATAAACGCCCTTTATCCTGATGTGGAGACAATCGAAGGCCGAAAGTCTTTTTTCGATTTCGGACGCGGTCAATCTTTCAGGATCAGACAGCGTCGTGATGTCGTCAAAGGCTTTCCTTGAGAAACAGCGCGGATGTCGAGGCTGCGCCATTCCCGGATCGCGGGCAATCATCCGGTTGAGCACTTCTTCGAGCGCCGCTGCGGCGCGTCGGGTTTTCAAAAATTCGATATTTTCCTGCGGTGTTTCTTTGTTGAGCGCAATTGAATCCTGATACAGGATGGGTCCGCCGTCGACAACGCCACTGATGCGGTGATAGGTAAATCCGGTTGAGTCTTCGTTTTGATAAATCGACCAGCGTGTGGCGTAAAGGCCTCCGTAATCCGGCAGCAAACCGTTATGATAGTTCACCAGCACATCGAAAAGGTCCATGCACTCCTTTCCAAAGATCTGCAGGCAGCCGGCAGAGAGTCCCAGTGTCGGCCGGATGTCATTTCTTAAAAAGGCGATGAAATCCAGGTCATTGATGTTGCGGTTTGAAGGTGTAAAGATCGGGAGACGGAGTCTCCGACAAACGTCCGAGAGGTTTTCCCGGGGCGCCGGCCAAAACGGGCGGATGCGCGCGGGATTGAACAACGATTTGGAAAGCCGGGTTGCAGCCCCTTTAACATTCCGCGACAGTCGGGAAGGGGCCACACAGCGCGAGGCATCGACCACGCCGCACAGCTCGATGCCGGATCGGCCTTTTAAAAGACGATGGGCTTCCCGGATGAGAAGGGGAGGAAAAGACAAATGATTGTCTCCGAAGATCAGCAGTCTGTCCATGTGAGCTCCCGATGAAAAGCAAAACCTTCCTTGATCAAAAGCCTTAAGCCTGCTTACCGGCGGTGAAGCAGGGCGAACCGCTCACCGTCTCTCCGTCCGATATCAAACGTCTCCTGCATTTTTCCCGGGCTGGTGTAATCCCATTTGGATATCGGCAGGGGCTGCGACGGTTGAACATAGAGTCTGCCGGGTTGGTTCGGGATATCGGATGCCTTGTAGCGGCGCGTCAGCAGAACGAGGCAAGCGGCGTCCTGTTTCGAAATCGCGTGCGCCGGAACATTATCATACAGGCCGCCGTCGAGCGCTGTCCGGTCATTCACTCGCACAATAGGCGTAAAGGGAGGCGTGCAGGACGACGCCAACACCAGATCGGCAAGCGACTCCGGCGTGTCGCAGTCCCGGGCGGAAAGGATTTCAGGACGAAAACCCAGTTTTGCCGGAAGCCGGGGATGAACACCGCCGTAAATGCGCTTGTCGATCAGATAGGCGACGATCCCGGCGAGCGCGGCCGTTCGCGGCCCCATCGAGGCCGGAGGTCTTGATATTGCGATGCGGATGTCGGGTCCATTCCGCAGGCGTGTCAAGGCCTCAGCGTCCAGGCTGGCCAGCATCAGATCGCGGTACATGGCGTAATGGGGAAAGGCGGGCCTGCCCTGAAGCCAGCGCGAGGGATAAAAATTTTTCCGGTTCCGCGCGGTCGCTTTTTTGAAAGCCGCAAGCGCGACGTCGGCGCGGCCGGCGTAGTAGATGCAGGCCATGGCGGCGCCGGCGCTGGCCGCGGCGATTTCATCAGGGACGATGCCGGCCGCAGGTTCCGCTTCGGTCAGAAAACCCACCTGCCAAAGACAGCGGCAGCCGCCGCCTGCAAAAACGATGGTCGTGAACGGGGATAGGCTTTTCATCTGAAGTAGGGAACTCCGTTCATAGGCAATCACATCAGAGGCAAGCCTATGAAAACACCCGGGGCGCTGTCAAGCGGTTTTACGGCGAGGCCGGCCGCCCTGCATGGAGCGTCCTATTTCTTAGGGCCCGGTAAATAGTCCGGATAGATTTTTGTTGCGCAGTCCGGGCAGATGCAATGGGAGAAAAGGGCTTCGGAGTGTTTGGTGATATACGTTTCCATCTGATTCCAGTATCCCTGATCGTCGCGGATTTTCTTGCAATGGGCGCAGATCGGCAGCATGCCGCTTAGGGTCTTCACTTCGGCCAGCGCCTGCTTGAGCTCCGCGATAAGCTCTTCGCGCTCCGCCGCCGCCTGTTTTTGGTCGCTGACGTTGCGTGACACGCCGTGAAAGCCGGTGATGACGCCCTGTTCGTCCCGGATGGCGCTGGCGACGTTGTGGAACCAGACCATCGAGCCGTTCTGATGGCGGTAAGTCGTTTCAAAGGCCACGAAGCGGTCGGCTTCAGGCGACGGTTCCCGATTGCGGGCCAGCTCGACAACGATGAGTTCCATGACCTGGCGGAAGGATTCCTCCGTCAGAATGTCTTCCGCCCGGAGGCGCGCGAAAGCCTCCGGCGGGTAGCCTAAGGCTTTCTCAATGGATGGGCTGACATAGGTGAAGTTCAGGTTTCTATCCACCGTCCAGACGATGTCCGTCATTTTTTCGGTCAGAAAACGGTATTTCGCTTCGCTGGATTTCAGCGCCGCTTCGGCCTTGATTCTGCGCGTGACATTGAAAAAAGAGGCGATCACGCGGGAAAGTCGTCCCGCCTCGTCCCACTGCGGTTCGGCATTGACGACCAGCCAGACGATGTTTTCTCTTTGGAGCGACGACACGCCGATCACAACGTCATTTACCGGCGCATTTCCGATGATGGCTTTCATGACCGGGTGCTCATTTTGAGGGAGCGGTTTGCCGTCCGGGCGAAAGAGTTTCAAATCCGTCAGGCTGGCCAGTTTGCCGACCAGCCGGTCTTCGGTTGTTTCCAGATCCTCCAGCGCCCGCTTATTGGCCATGATAATCCGTCCCGCCGGAGAATAGATCAGAATGCCCGCCGGATTGTTTTCGATGAGCAGCCGGTAATTTTTTTCGCTTTCTTTGAGCGCATCCTGGATTTTCTTTCTTTCGGTAATGTCTCTTGTGGTCCCGCGGAAGCCCGCAATGTTGCCCTTCTCGTCCCGGATGACCGCGGCGGACTGCTCGATGAAGACGGTATGGCCGTCTTTATGAAGCACTTCCGTTGCGTCAATGAAAGTCGGCTTCCC
Source organism: Syntrophaceae bacterium (assembly GCA_018436925.1). Lineage (GTDB taxonomy): Bacteria > Desulfobacterota > Syntrophia > Syntrophales > Smithellaceae > UBA8904. The sequence goes on along the minus strand of JAHDKI010000010.1, from coordinate 48,073 downwards.
CGTTTTATAAACGTCATTGAAAATGGCGTTGATTCGTCTGGCTTCCCCGGGCGTCATAAAATCCCGGTTGTTCATGCCGACGAATTCTTCCCGGCTGTAGCCGATTCTTCTGGCGGCGATCTCATTGGCGTAGGTAATGGTTCCACGCAGGTCGTTTTCATAGCATCCGTCGGCGATAGTCTCCATAAAATCCCGGTACCGCTCCAGTTCCTTGCGGGCTTTCTTCTTTTCAGACACATCGCGCGTCGTGCCGCGAAACCCGACAGGCTTGCCCTGTGCGTCGTAAATCAACGCCGCGGACATCTCGACAAAAAGACTTTGTCCGTCTTTGCGGTAAAGCTCGCATTCATCGATGAACGCGGGCTTTCCGCTCCGGTAGATCTCATTGAAAAATTTGATAATCCGCTGGGCTTCACCGGGGCTGGTAAACTCGCGCAGGTTCATTCCCACAAACTCCTCTTTGGTCAGGCCGAGCCGGCGCGCCCCGACTTCGTTGGTATAGGTGATCGTTCCGCGCAGATCGTTTTCAAAGCACCCGTCGGCGATGTTTTCCATAAAATCCCGATAGCGTTCCAGGTTGGTCTGGTCCTGGCGCCGGCCGGTGAGATCCCGGCTGATGCCGCGAAAGCCCGTCGGATTCCCCGCGCTGTCGCGGATCAGCGACACGGAGGTTTCGACAAACCGGAATTGGCCGTCTCGGGTCAGGAGTTTGTAGTCGGTCAAGATGGCGGGTGTGCCGGTGCGATAAATCTCGTGAAATATCTTGTAGGTGCGTTTGGCTTCCTCAGGCGAGGTATAGTCCCGGTTATTTTTGCCGATTAAGTCGTCTCGCCGGTAGCCGCTTCGTCTGGCTGCGATCTCATTGATGTAAGTAATGTTTCCGCGGAGGTCTGTTTCGTAGCATTCATCGCTGACGTTTTCCATAAAATTACGGTAGCGTTCCTCGTTTTGACGCAACTGCGCTTCAATGATCTTTTGTTCGGCCAGGCGCTGCTCCAGTTGGGCAATATGCCGGCGCGCCTGATCCAGGTCTTCTTTAAAATGTCCTTCAGTTTTCTTTGCGGTCGTCATAGGGCACGATTCCATGAATACAATCTTAGAGACAATATCGCCAGTTTGCGTACTTTTCTTGAGCCAAAGGAGAAAAATTACGGGCGGTGATCCCTTGACGCGAGGGCGGGGGGAATCAAGACGATTTCTCACGGTCCAACGGAGCGTTTTTAAATCACCGGCAAATGGGGGCATCCCGAAACAGCAAAAGACTAAAGCTTTCGTCATTTTCAGACGGCAAGGAAAAACCGGTTGACGCCGATGCGGGCGCGGAAGGCTTCCGCCGCCCGAAGGGGCGGGCGGAGAGCCTGCCGATGTTTCATTTTAATTCTCGAAATCTCGCTTCCATGGCGGCGATGTCTTCAATGCGGACGAGCGCGTCAAAAAAATCGCGGCCGGAGAGTTTCTCAATGTGGACAAGGTGGTCTTCTACGGCTTTAACCCGGCCCTGAAGCGTCTTGCCCGATTTCAGATGAAGCACCACTTCTTTGCCGGCGTAGGTTTTCAGGTTATCCTTAAGTGATGCCGAAACATTGAAACTCGCCCCTTCCACAGGGGTGGCCGATCGTCCCTGGGCGGCCGCCGGGGTCGTCCAGGCCAGCGCCGCAATCAGCAAACATGCTAAAGCCATTCTGAAAGAGAGGTTCATGCCGTCGTTCATAGCCTTTCTCCTTTCTGAAAAAAACAGCGGGTTGATTCGTCCTTTTTGGATTGCCGGGACAAACGTCCATCTTGGAGTTTGGGGTTATTTTAATTTGTCCAGCATCGCGCCCATCATTTTATGGACCAGGTTGATCGCCTTGAGCGGGCGGATCATCACTTTGAAGTCATAAATGCGGCCGTCTTCGCCCCAGGTGATCATGTCCACGCCGTTGATCGTGATGCCGTCGATGACGGTCGAAAATTCCAAAACGGCGTTACGATCCTGAATCACTTCCCGCAGATAGGTGAAGGTGTCGTTGTTGAGCACATGCAGCGCGGCCGTCAGATACAGTTTCGTGATCGGTTTTCCCGCCTGAGGAGTATGAACGACGGGAGAATGAAACACCACGTTATCCGCCAGGATGGCATCGAGTGCTTTCGCGTCGCGGGTTTCGACCAGTTTGTGCCAGGCCGCCATTGTGTCTGAAATCATGTCTGCTCCTTTCTTTTCGGGCATTGCCGTTTCGGCATACTACCGAACGGAAAAACAATGCAAGCGTTAAGTTTTCCGCCGTCCGGCTGCGTTTCCCTTCTTTTACCATTGGGGCGGTTCGCGGATCGAAAGATCAAACGGGATCCTTGAAATTCGGCGGGCGCTTGGCAAACTGCGCGGTCACCGCCTCGATCTGGTTGGGGCTGCCCATGAGCGTCATCATCAATTCCGATTCCCTCATCAAGCCCCGTGCGGAATCACCGTGCCACACGTCGTTGAGCAGCTTCTTGGCCGCGCGGATGGCGTCGGGATTCTTGGAGGCGATTTCTTTGGCCAGGGCCATCGCGTCGTCATAGGGCTTTTCGACGACATGCGTGACCAGCTTCAGCCGTAGCGCCTCCTCGCCCAGGATGACTTTGTTGGTAAAGATCAGTTCTTTGGCCACGTCGATGGAAACCACGTCACGGATGGTCTGGGTCACGCTCATATCCGGAATCAATCCCCAGCGCATTTCCATGATGGAAAATTTAGTATCCGGCGTGCAGAAGCGGATGTCGGCCCCCAGGGCGATCTGAAGGCCGCCGCCCAGCGCCACGCCGTGAATGGCTGCGATCACCGGCACGGGCAACTCTTTCCAACCGTAGCCGATATGCTGATAGATGTTGGATATTTTGTTTTTATACCGGTCTGTCAGGTTGGGGAACCTTTTCTCGCCGGATTGTATGGCTGCGAAGTTTTCAATGTCGAGCCCGGCGCAGAAACTTTTGCCAACGCCCGAGAGAACGACCACGCGCACGCCGGGTTCCTTCGCCAGACGGTCGATGGCGGCGGCGATCGCGTCAATCAGATCGAAACTCAGCGCGTTGAACTTATCGGGCCGGTTCAGGCGGACATCCGCAATATGGTCGGCAATGCTAATTTTTACCAGTTCACTCATCATGTCTCCTTCTCATGTTTTTCCCCCTTTTTTAAAGGGGGACTAAGGGGGATATAATTTATACCGCTTCCACCCGGCAAGGCACATACCGATGAATGGGCGTGCCGAACTGGTCGCGGTTCGTATTTTTCGTTAATCGGTTGACGTTCGCGCCGTACTTGACGCCGTCATACACCAGGCCGAAGCCGTGCGGAATAACCACATGGCCGGGCCTGGCCGTGTCGGTAAGTTCCAGTTCGATGGTTTCCGAGCCTGCCTCCGTGGTGACACGGACCGTCTGAGCGTCTTTCAAATTGAGGGCGGATGCATCGTCGGGATGCATCGCCAGCGTGCAGGCGCGCCTGCCTTCGTTCCAGGCCGGATCGCGCATCAGGGTGTTTGCGTTTTTGTCGATATGCTTGCCCGCCATGAGAACCAGGGGGAATTCCGCGGGAAGCGTCAAGGCCGCTTCTTCTTTGGCTGCTTCAATCGACCGCAACTCATCGAGCAGCTCAGGAATCAACAGATTGATTCTCCCGTCGTCTGTTTTGACTTGAGCAAAATTGTCGGCCGGGTCGATTTTTCCCACCCAGACGCCTTCAGGAGAATCGAGAATCGCCTGGAAGATTTCTTCGCCCATTGCCGGGCCCGACGAAAATCCCGCGCGGACGGCATTTTGATACAATGATTTGGGCGCGACCTGCAGCATGCCCCAAAGAGCCGCAAGATGCACGGAACCCAGCGCCTTGCCCAGCGTTTTCCCCAGAATAAACGGCATGGCCTTCAATGCTTTCGGCTCCGTGACGGCATACTCCATTAAAGCTTTGGCAAAGGCCGCGCGGCTTTCATCGGCCGCCTGATAAAGACTTTCCGGAATCGGCGGAATGAGCCCCAGTTTGTCGGCCAAAAGCAAATCGATTTCGCCTTGTTCTTTTTGCTCTCCGTCCGGTTCGATAATCGGCCGGCGCATCTGGAAGTAGATGCCCGGATAAGTGAAAGGAAAGAACGTTCCGTCCCACGATTCATAACCGGTGCGCGAGGGCAGCACATAGTGGGATAGCGCCGCCGTCTCCGTCATGGCGAGTTCCGCCGTAACCAGCAGGTCGAGTCTTTCAAAGGCTTTTTCATAAGCGGTCGTGTCCGCATAGGAACGCACGGGATTCAGTCCGGTGACAAAAACCGCGCGCAGCCTGTCGGGGTGATCCGAAAGAATTTCTTCCGGCATCACATTGGGCGGAAAGACGCCGCAAACCGGGAAGGAATTCGTCGCGACCGTCCGCCAGGTTTTCGCATCCCGTTCATCGCTTGAAGGGCCGATGGGCATCAGATGTCCGGGAATGATATTGCCGCCCTCCACGCAAAGCCTGCCGCAGACGGCCATCAAAATTACGATCAGATACGAGTTGAGACCGCTGTGGCGCCCCATGTAAATGCCCAGATCGTAGCGCAGCGACGATTTGCGCGTGGCGTAAAGCCTTGCGACTTCGCGCACCGTATCGAAATCCAGTTCGCAGACTTTGAGGGCGGCGCGGACGTCGAAATTTTCAAAATAGGACTTTACAGCATCAAAGCCGGACGTGCGATTGGCCAGATAGTCTTTATTGTCCCACCCTTCTTTCAGGATGATGGCAATCAGAGACCTAAGCAGCAGGGAATCCGTGCCGGGGCGGATGCGCAGATGAATATCGGCAAGCTTCGCCGTTTCGGAAATCCGCGGATCAACGACGATGAGCACCTTGTCTTTATCTTTAGAGATGCGCTGGAGCTTTCGGGGGGCCTGGGGGATCTGATGGCTTTGCATGCCATTCCAGCCGATGACCAGCAGAACATCCGTATGATCGACATCCGGGCCGTCGTGAAGATACTGCTTGCCGTGCGTGCGTCCGATAACCCAGAAAGCGCCGGCAAATTCCTGCCCGAGCGCACTGTACTGATACTGCGAGCCCAGGCCCCGCATCAGGCGCACGCCAAAGGGCACTTCAAAGTGGCAGCCCTGACCGCCGCCGCCCATATAGGCAAACGAGCGCGGACCGTGCTGACCGATAATGGTCTTGAGTTTTGCGGCAATTTCATCAAGGGCTTGATCCCAGGAAATCCGTTCGAACTTGCCGTTTACTTTTTTGAGCGGATATTTCAGGCGGTCGGCATTGTGCTGATGATAGGCGACATTCATGCCTTTGCGGCAGACATAGCCTTCACTTTTCGCGTTGGATTTATCGGGCTTGACTTTGATGATGCGATTGTTTTCAACTTCGATTTCCAGACCGCAGTTTTGCGCGCACAGGACACAGCCGGTTTTATGTATCGTTCCCATGATTGCCGCCTTTCTCCGGCATCCTGTCCGGTCTTGGTTTTTGGCGCCTCAGCCACGCGGGGCGTTGTGGCGCAGGGTTTGTATGATCTCGTGAAGTTCCTTCCTCTGGGCGTCGTCTAAAACCTGCAAAAACTCCGAATTGGCCTTCAAAAGCAATGCCGTCGCCTCATTTCCCAGCGCTTTGCCTTTCGCCGTCAGGTGAATGTGAATGGAGCGCCGGTCGTCGGGATTGCTTTTGCGCTCCAGATAACCCGCCGCTTCCAGACGATCCAGGATGCCGGTAAGCGTTGCGGAATCAAGTTCCGTGCGTCTGCCCAGTTCACTCGATGTGATCTGGTCTTCCTCCGTTAGAAACCCTAAAACCATCGCCTGAACGGAGGTAAGGTTGAGTTCAGAAACTTTCTGCGTGAGAAAACGGCTGGAGAGCTGATAGGCCTTGGCGAACTGAAAGAATATGCAATCTTTTTCCTGCATGGGAATCCCATATCGACTCGTATGCAATTTACTTGTATGCGAGCATAATGAAAGGGCGCTTGTTTGTCAATTATTTTTTCATCTTCTTCATCAGATTCGCCACAGTCAACTCCAGCATCAGCTCACGGCCGATGGCCATGTTCGGGGCGAAGTTGCGGATGAAGTCGATTTCCGCGTCCGTGGGATGCGGCGTTTCGGACAGATCGCCTGCGATTTTCAAGTCCCAGGGAACGTTTTTTTTAACATCGTCGAGCTTCACTTTCGGATGGATCTGCGCCAGGTATATTTCCTTGGTCACCGGATCGAAGCGGAAGATGCCCTGAGTCGTCAAAAGCATCGACGGCCCCGAGCCTTTGGGGAACAATCCGGAACGATCCCGGCTGTCGCCGCCGTCGAGGTAGCCCGGCGAGGTGAGGTAATCGAGCTTTTCGACAAACTGGCCGCCCAGCATCGTAAGCACGGTTCTTTTCGCGTAAGAAATAAAGTCCGCCGCGCCGCCGGAGCCCGGCAGACGCATCGCGGGTTTGTCGTAATCGCCGATGCAGGTGGTGTTGAGATTGCCGAACTTGTCGATCTGGCCCACGCCCAGAAAACACACATCCACAAAGCCCCGGTAGGTCATCGTGAAGGCGGAGAATAAATCCGTGGCATACGAAAAGCCTCGGCACGAATGCGCGTCGGCAATGTGGTTTAAGGGAACAAGCGGCTGAAAATCAATAATGCCCGATTCCATCATAAGGGTCGCGTGCGGCGCGTAGAGCGCCTTGGCCAGCGCTCCGGCCGTGGTGGGCAGCCCCACGCCGAGAATGACGTTTTCGTAATCATGGATCTCCTTGGCCACCGAGATGATCAGCAATTCCTGGAGGGTGTAGGGCTTACTCATAGAATTTCCCCCTTTCCTTGAGAATGGCTTCCATCTCGGGCAGTGTGAGCCCTGTGAAGATTTCCCGGCCGTCGCGGTCCCAGCGCGAGGTCACCGCCGCGCCGTAATTGGCCTGCGCCGAATAGTAGGGCTTGGCCCGGATGGCGTCGAGGGCCTTCATGCCGAATTTGCCGATGTAGCGCTCCAGATACGCCGCGCGATTGTCGCAGCCGAAGACCCATTCATCCATCCAGGCTTTCAGGCCGTCGGCCGTTGAGTCAGCCATCATAAACAGGCCGTACATGGCCGAATCGATATTGTAGTAGCCCAGCACTTCGGTGGGGTGCGCGCCCCAGGGAACCTCCACGACGGCGCTCACCCGATAGGCCGGAATAATCGTGAGGTGCGGGCTCGACTGAATAATGTCGTGTTCGACGATTTCCTCGCACGATACGATAATCCGATTGCTGGCGAGCGCGGCGGCGGCCACCGATCCCAGCGCGCCCCAGTACTGGGCGTTGCCGAACTTGTCGGCGCGCTGCACGTGGACGATGCACACGTCGGGATTGGCCGCAGGAACGGTGAGGATTTTTTTGCCCGTGTAAGGGCAGTCGATCACGCGGAATTTGTCGTCCCCCATAAAACCGCGCTTACGGAAAAGGTCGGTGGCCATAACGCCTTCGAGCACGGGGATGAAGGTCATGCCGTGCATGCCCGCCACCATCCGCGCGTTATAGTCGAAGTTCGTGTAGTCCTCCATCTGCAAGGTTCCGGCCTGAAGCGCCCGCTCCACCGCCGAACCGCCTTTGCGGCCGCCGGCTCGCAAGACATAAGTGGTGACCAGTTTATCGACTAAGCCCGCGCCGACCAGCACCTCCACGTCGAAGATGCCGGACTGCGAATACAGCGTCAGGCCTTTTTTGCGCTGCCGGATGACTTCATAGACCAGTTCGGCGCAACTGCCGACCGTATAGTTGCCGATCACAAGCGCATCGCCCGCGTGGACAAACCGGCTGACGGCTTCTTTGGCGGTCATGACTTTTCCGTTGGATGGGTCCATGAAATTCCTCCCAGCAGGCGCAAAAAATCAGGGGCAATGAAACGTGTAACCGATTTAGCCAGAAATCGAACGTCCATTCAAGCACAAAAAAAGGGGCGGTGGTAAAAACCGCCCCTTAACACGCAACACCTAACACCTAACCACCTACAGCGGTATATTATTATGCTTCTTTGCAACCCTCGCTTCTTTCTTATCCTTCATCGCCTCCAGAATCGCAATGATCCTTTTTCGCGTGTGCTGCGGCGGGAGCACTTCATCGATTGCGCCCAGCGAGGCGGCGAAATAGGGATTGTTGAATTTTTCTTCATAACCCGCGATGAGCTCCGCGCGCTTGGCCGCCGGGTCGGAAGCCTGAGAGATCTCGCCGCGATAGATGATATTGCAGGCGCCTTCCGCGCCCATCACGGCGATTTCCGCCGTCGGCCAGGCCATGACGTAATCCGCGCCGAGCTGTTTGCAGCACATGCCGATGTAAGCCCCGCCGTAAGCCTTGCGGGTGACCACGGTGATTTTCGGCACGGTGGCTTCCGAATAGGCGTGCAGAAGCTTCGCGCCGTGGCGGATGATGCCCGCCCATTCCTGCTCGGTGCCGGGCATGTAACCCGGCACATCGGTGAAGGTCAGAAGCGGAATATTGAAGGCGTCGCAAAAACGGATAAAGCGCGCGGCCTTGTCCGAGGCGTTGACGTTGAGCACGCCCGCGTAGAACATGGGGTTATTGGCGATGACGCCGACGGGTTGGCCCATGACGCGGATGAGCGCGACGAGAATGTTTTGCGCCCACTGCTCGTGCAGTTCGAACAGCGTGCCGTTGTCGGCGACCGCCTTGATGACCGCTTTCATATTGTAGGCGCGCGCCGCCTTGTCGGGAATGATTTTGTCGAGTTCCGGGCAGAGCCGGTCCGCTGAATCGGTTGGCGCGACGACCGCCGGAAGGCTCTGGCAGCTGTCGGGCAGATACGACAGCAGGGTTTTGATTTTGTTGATGCAGTCCTCGTCGCTTTCCGTCACCACATGGCACACGCCGCTTTTTGCCGCGTGCGCCACCGCGCCGCCCAGGTCGTTTTGCGACACGTCCTCGCCGATGACGGCTTTGATGACATCCGGGCCGGTGATGTACATGTAGGATTTATCCTTCACCATGAAAATCCAGTCGGTGAGCGCCGGTGAATACACGGCGCCGCCCGCCGTCGGACCCATGATGGCCGTGATCTGCGGAATGTAGCCCGATGCGATCGTGTTGCGGTAGAAGATGCCGCCGTAGCCTTCCAGCGACGGGACGCCTTCCTGGATGCGCGCGCCGCCGGAATCGTTGATGGCGACAAACGGCTTGCGCGCGGCGATAGCCATATCCATGACTTTCCAGATCTTTTTAGCATGCATTTCTCCGAGTGTGCCGCCGGCGGCGGTAAAATCCTGCGAAGCCGCGAAAACAGTTCGGCCGTTGACCTGACCGAAGCCCGTGATCACGCCGTCGGCGGGGATGTCTTTTTTGTCCATGCCGAAAAGCGTGGAATGATGCTTTACAAAGAGCTGAACTTCCTGAAAGGTTCCTTCATCGAACAACAGATTCAGTCGCTCGCGGGCCGTGAGTTTACCGCCTTCGTGCTGCTTGGTGACGGCCTTGTCTCCCCCCATTTTCCGAAGAGCCTGCGCGCGCGCTTCGAAATCCTGAATTTTCCCCTGAGTGGTTGACGCTTTTTGTTCTTCGCTCATAAAGCCTCTCCTTATTTATATTTGTTTTATCTTGACCATCGCCATCGCGTAAGCTACTATCGCGGCGCTCCGGGAAAGCCCGGGGCCGTCCAGTTCTTGGTGGAATTGGTCCGACACATATCCTTTTTGAAAAAAACTGGCAAGTCCGATTCACGATCCATGAGAAACTTTAAATTAACAGTGGAATACGACGGCGCGGCCTATTGCGGCTGGCAAAGGCAGAAAAACGGGCCCTCCGTTCAGCAGATTCTCGAAGACGCGGCAGGCACGGTGACGTCGGGAAAAGTCAAAATCGTAGGCTCCGGGCGAACCGACGCAGGGGTGCACGCCATCGCCCAGGTGGCGAGCTTTCGCAGTGAAACCCCCCTTGCGGCCGATAAAATCTTCCGGGGGATCAACAGTCTCCTGCCCCCGGATATCGTTGTGAAGAATCTGGAAGAAGTCTCTTTGGATTTTCACGCCCAGCGCGACGTGACGGGCAAGACCTACGTCTATCGCATCTGCAACGCGCCTTTGCGTCCGGTGATCGGCCGCGAGTACTGCTGGCATGTCCGCGTCCCGCTCAATGTCGACGCCATGCGGGAGGCGGCGGGCAAAATGCTGGGCACACACGACTATTCGTGTTTCTGCGCCACCGGGACCGACGTGGCCGACCGAATCCGCACATTGCGGAATATTCAGGTGAAAACCGGCGCAAACGGCATGCTGGAAATAACCGTGGAAGCGAAAGGGTTTTTAAAGTATATGGTCCGCAACATCGTCGGCACACTCGTTGAGGTGGGCCGCGGCAAACGCAAACCCGACGACATGAAAGACATCATCGCATCGCGCGATCGGAAAATCGCCGGCGCCACCGCGCCGGCGCAGGGACTTTTTCTCAAGGAGGTCAAGTACTCAAAGGTATGAAAGTATTGCTTCTGGGCCATAAAGGCATGTTGGGCAGCGATCTGGCGGCTCAGTTTCGTCACCGCCACGAAGTGGTGGGGATGGACATGGACGACATCGACATCACGCGGGAAGGCGACGTCCATCGCGCTGTCGGCGAGGTCTGTCCGCAGATCGTGATCAATGCCGCGGCCTATACCAACGTGGACGGCTGTGAAACGGATCGTGACGCGTGCTATGCCGTCAACGCCGAGGCCGTTAAAAATATCGCGTCGGCGTGCAAGGGAAAAGGGATTTTGATCATCCACTACAGCACGGATTATGTTTTCGACGGGACGCAGACTAAACCCTACGAGGAAGACCATCCCTGCAGACCGGTCAGCGTCTACGGCGCCTCGAAGCTCGCGGGGGAAAAATACCTTCAGGAGATCGCCGACGACTGGCTCATCATCCGCACCGCCTGGCTTTACGGCCTTAAGGGAAGGAATTTCGTCTCCGCTATTTTGGAGAAAGCCGCAACGACGGGAGCGCTTACCGTGGTGGATGATCAGATCGGATCCCCCACCTGCACCCGCGATCTTGCGGCCGCCACGGAACTGCTGCACGACAAAAAGGGCAGGGGAATTTTTCATGTGACCAACCGTGGCTATTGCAGTTGGTTTGAGTTTGCCAAAAGAATTCTTAAAGAGGCGAATCTGGAGCATGTATCGCTTGCTGCCATCAAAACCTCCGAACTTAAAAGGTCTGCGCCGCGGCCGGCCTACAGCGTGCTGAGTATGCAGAAATTCATGAACGCAACCGGCAAAACCATGCAGCCCTGGCAACTCGCATTTTCGGATTACTATAAATACATCACCAGCCGCACCTGCTTGGCGGATGCAAGCCTGGTGAAGATCCGGGATTAAGAGGGCCTTCTTTCAAAAGCGGCGCCGTATTCGTCGGCCCGACAGACTCTGATTAACGAAGTGAGGTAAAAAATGTGGGAGCGTTTGAAAGATATTGATCCCCATGTCCAGACCAGCAGATTGAAAGTGCCGGGCGGATGGCTTGTTCGTTCGGTCGTGAAGTATGATACGGCCGAAGGAACCGGCTGTGCCGTTGATCAGACTTTTGTGAGCGATCCGAACCACGATTGGGATCTTAAACAATAGTTCCGGCGGATCATGTCGGCGGGCGGTTTCGCGCCGTCAAAGAGCTTGCCTTTTCGATCCGATTCGTCGTCAGGGGCGGAGATTTTTCTGCTGGGTCTTTGCCGTGTTCAGGGCCTTTTGGATGTCGGCATTGTCCGGCTCAAGGCTTAAGTAGTCCTGCCACACAGCGATGGCCCGGTTGAGATTGCCGTCTCGGTATTCCTGAAACCCTCTGTGGTATAAAGCGGATTTGCACTGTTCCAGTTTCGAGGCCAGTCCCGCCCGGGTGAATGAAAGAGTTTGGGCTGTTCCTTTCGGGTCCGGATAATTTCCGTAAATCAGATGATAGAGTTTTCCCGCGGCGGCAAAATCATTGGCCGCGGCGGCTTTTTCCGCTTTCAGATAAATGTCTTCGAGACTGATTTCGAAGGCGCGAACCAGATTTTTATTTTGGGGTTCGGAGGCCATTGCGGCCTTATGGAGGTCAACGGCCTGCCGGTAGTTTCCGGCCTCCATCTGCTGACGAATTTGCTCAGGAGGCAAAACGGTGGATGCGGCCGGAGGGGCCGGAGCGGCCGAAGCGGAGGGACGGCCCGGCATCTCTCTTTTAATCAGCGCACAGGCCTGGAAAACCAGCGTCATCAGGAGAACGGATACAAGCAAGCGGCGTTGGTGTAAGGAAATCATGACGCATGTCCTGCGGCGGTCCGGGGCGGTCCGGACGCGCGGCCTTCATTGATAATGCCCACAAAAACGGCCACCAGATCGGCCCGCAGCTTCGGGCCCGCGATCCGGACAAGTTCGCGAAGCGCTTCTTCTTCGGACAGCGCTTTGCGGTAGGGGCGATCCGTCGTCATCGCGTCAAAGGTGTCGGCCACGGCGATGAGGGAGGCAAAAAGCGGAATGTCCTCGCCCGACAAGCCGTCGGGATAGCCCTTGCCGTCCTGGCGCTCATGATGATGTCTGACGGCGGGAATATATTTGCGCAGCGAGGGGGCCTTGTCGAGAATCGCGACGCCGTCTTCGACATGCTGAATCATTTCTTCGTATTCGGGTTCATCCAGACCGCCCGGTTTGCGCAAGATGGCGTCGGGCGTCTTGATTTTTCCGACATCATGAAACAAACAGGCGACTTCAAGGTCTTTGAGTTCGCCCGACGACAGGCCGATCGCTTCTCCCAAACGGACCGACAACGCGGCCACGCGGGCTGAATGTCCGTGAGTATAGGGATCTTTGGCGTCGATGGCCGCCGCGACCACCCGGACGATGGAGACGTAAGCCTCCTCCAGATCGCGGGCGTACTTGTTGAGCTTGCTTTGCTGCCGGGCGATGGTGGACGACATTTCGTTGAAGTTGAGGGTCAGTTTGCCCAGTTCGTCATCGGAGTATATTTTCAAAGGCGCCTTGGACACGCCGTCTTTCATTCTGTTGACGCCCGCCGAGAGCTCCCGGATCGGCCGGATGATAAATGAGGCCAGCAAAACGCTGGCAATCGTGCCCAAAACAAGAATAATGCCGAAGACAATGAAGATGCGGGTGCGGACTTCCGCCTGCGCCGCAAGCAAAACGGATGTGTTGACGGCCACAACGACGCTTCCCAGCGTTTTGTTCATAAAGACAACCGGGGCGGTGATTTCAAAGACGGAGCCGTCTGACGCGTCCACCTGCCGGATGATGGTCGCATCGGACCGGGTGCCGAGCAGGTTGCCCGGCGGGAGTGAAAAGACCTTGCCGTTTTGCGTCATGTCGCTGTGCGCGCGAATTTGCATGTCGGAGGTCACGACCGCGGCGTATTCGATGTCGGCGTTGGACGCTTTTGCCTTGAAAACGAGATTGTCGAGCCCAAGCAGATCGTTTGACAACAGACTGTAGCCGGCGGAGGCGGCGATGCTTCTGCCGATGGCTTCGCCGCGTTTGATGATTTCGTTTTTGAGGTAGTTGTTCATGATCTCAACGGTGAGAAGCGACAGAACAAAAGAGGTGCACGTCATGACGACGACGACGAAGAGGGCGATTTTAAAACGAAGGCTCAGCGACCGGTATCCTGCGCGGATCCGTCTTCCTGCGCCTTTGGCCAGCCGCGACGGGGACTGCACGGTAACCAACGCAATCCGGTTCAACTGTCTGAAATTCAGAGCCATCTTTTTCTTGGTTTCAAATCTTGCGTCGCGCCGGAAGCCTGCGTTTCGACATCCCCGTAAGCCGGAATCAAAGGGCGCGGCGGATTTGGGGGGACTGTTCCTGCGACAGACGCTCTTCTGGTTTTCTATTAGATCAAAAGAGGCGGCAGGTCAATGGCCGATTGGGAAGCCCGATCCCCTCTTTTTCGCGGCGCGGACGCCGCCCGAACGCCTTACTTGCCGGCCGGTGCCGGTTCTTCAGGAGCTTTGTTTTTTTTCAGCCCTTTGAGCTTTTGCAGGATTCGCGACAAGAGTCCCGGCGGCGCTTCCGCAGCGGACTCTTCCCCCGAAGGATAGCGAAGCTTCAAAAGAAAGGTGTAAAAAGACTTTCCCTCTTCGAAATCCGGATTGATCTGCAGGGCTTTGGCCAGAAGTTCTTCGGCTTTGTCGAGATGTTCAGCTTCATAATACGCGCGAGCAATGTTGTAGTGCAGGTGTTCATCGTCCGCGGCGACTTCAAGCGCTTTTTGGTAGCAGGCGACCGCGTCGTCGAATTTTTTCGCTTCCCGATGCCGCATGCCCTCCTCGTTGAAATGGGCGACGACGTCGTTGGCGATTTCTTCACTTTCGGCGATAATCTCCAGGGCGGCAGGCAGATTGCCCTCATTGATGTGGGCCACGGCCTGAGAGACTTTATTGCGCAGCGTTTCAAGGCGTTCCTGCTCTTCCCGGGCGATTTCCAGGCGTTGGAACTCCGCGGCTTCCTCGTCTTTCTTGACTTTCTCAACAATTTCTTCTTCCTGGGCCGCAATCATGCTTTTGATGAATTCGAGATTGGTGGCCAGATCAGTGTCGGTGAAAGAAACCTCGCCGAAGATTTCCTGAAATGTCTTGTGCGCAGAAAGATTGCGTAAAAAAAGCTCGATGCCGGCGTTGAGTTCCGTTTTTTCTTTTTCCGTAATGGGGATGGCCGGCATTCTGGCCAGGATGTCGCGGAAGTTGATCAGGCACGAGGCGATTTTGCCCTGCCGAAGCTGCATTTCGCACTGATGGAAGCGGTGAAACAGTTCCGTGATGTTTGAAATTTTTGCCGCCATCGCCTTTTCCCTGTTTAAGGCAGATAAATGGAAAACACGCCGCCGCGCAGCGTTCCGCCGTTATAGATGGAAATAAAGCCGCTTTGGTCCCGGTTGACATGCATTTGCGCGACCATCGTGGAAAAGTACAGGCCCAGGCCTGTGGAGCCGGTGCTGAAATCCACGTTGCCGGAAAAATTCGGGTCTTGCTGCTCGTTGAAGAGCATGGACGGCGGATAGCCGTCGCCGTCATCTTCGACCCGGATGACAAAATAGCCGCCGTCGACTGCGGCGCTCAGGCGGACGGCCGATTTCGTGTAGCGAAACGCATTATTGATGATGTTGTCGATGACGCCCATGATCAGATTTCGATCCATCGCGTGAAAAAGTCCGCCGTCGCAATCGATATCCACTTGAATGCCGCGGGAGGCAAGCAGAATTTCATGTTGAACGGCTACGTCTTCAAGAAGCTCTCGGGCGGAGTGAAAATCCACATTCATCGTCAATTGGGATTTCTCCGCCTTGTACAAAGACAAAAGGCGGATCAGGCTGTGGTTGAGTCTTTTGATTTCATACTGCAGGAGATAAAAATCCTGATATTGCGCGCAGTTTTTTTCCCGGCATCCGGCGATGATGTTCTCGAGGTTGTTAAACAGAATCCCCAGAGAATTTTTGGTGTCATGCAGCGTTGAGGCGAGAATGTCGGAAAAACTCATTTTGGGCGTCATGAGGAAACCTCCCTGGACGCGAGCTCGCGATACATGGAAAGCAGCATCGGAATGTCGGCGTAGGCGCCGTCGATTCGACGCACGCGCTCCAGATAGGAGGAAGCCTTGCTTAAGCGTTCCTCGTCGGGGCCGTTTTGTTTCATGAACAGCATGAGCACCTGAGCCGCGTTGGCATTGATGATTTTATTTTCCGGCAACCTGGCGGCGGCTTTTTCGAAGTAATCGATGGCCTCGGCGAGTTTTCCCCGGCGCGCAAGATCGACGCCTTCGTTGTTGAGGCGCATGATGTCTTCCGTCGTGTCTTTGATGATCTTTTCGCCTTTTTCGGGCATGCCGGTTTCTTTAAAAACGATCCGGATGGTGTTGAGCACGTCGTCGTTGTCGTGATTGGCGCCGATGACGCCCCGGATGATGTCGGTGCCTTTTTCCACGTCTCCGGCCAGCAGATGCGCCTGGGCCAGATCCAGCGCGACGGCCGACGGCAGGTCGCCTGCAAGATCCTGCGCGTACTTATGCGCCTGGGCCAGGGCGCGCTTGGCTTCGGCGGGCTTGTTCATTTTCGTGTAGACCAGGCTTTCCGCGGCCGACAGATGCAGCCGGGTGTCGGGCGATTCCGGAAATTCCCGGGACGCCTGCCCCAGAACCTGAAGGCTTTCCTGGAGCGCGTCGCGCATGACCATCGATTTGGCCAGTTGCGTGTAATCGGATGTGGTTTTAAAACAAGAGTGCTTGCCGTGGACCACGGCCGCCCGGAAGGAGGTTTCGGCGGTGGTGTAATCCTCATTACGGTAAGCGAGGCCGCCCAGGGTCTTGTGCCGAAGCAGCGCGCGCGGCGAGATCGCGGCGGCTTTCATCAGAACCTGCTGCGCTTCTTCGGGCTGTCCCGACTTCAGATAGGTTCTGGCCAGCTCGTCATAGGCGGCAATCACTTTATTGTTTTGCGCCAGGATCTCTTCAAACCTGTTTTTGGCGTCTTCATAACGGCCCAGAAGCAGATCGGCCCGGCCGCGTCCCAGGCGCGCCCAGGTCATGTTTCCCATGGTGAGCACCTTGTCGTAAAATTCGGCCGCCTCCGCGTAGGCGCCCTTTTTCAGCAGCACCTCTCCTTTGAGTTTCATGATTTCCGCAAGGTTCGCAGGAGACTGGGCGATCAGTTCGTCGCAGATGCGCAAGGCGTGGTCGAAATCGCTGTCGATGATCGCCTTTTCGATGTCTCGGACGTTTTCTTTTTTCAAGGTGACGGATTTGATTTTCTTTTCGAGAACTTCCTTGGCGAAGGGTTTCATCAGGTAGTCGTCGGGTTCATACTCCATGGCGCCCATGATCATCTCCAGCGTGTTTTCCGCCGTGACCATGATAAAAATCCCTGCGTAGTTGATGTATCCGCGGTATTTGGCTTCTTCAAGAACCTGCTGTCCGGATTTGCCGGGACCGAGGTTATAGTCGCACAAAATAATGTCGAATTTCCGGGCGGCGAGTTTTTTGATGGCTTCTTCGCCGTTGGCCGCGTCGTCGATGTACATGATGCCCAGCGAACGCAGCATATTCTTCATCGTCAGACGAAAGTTGAAAAAATCGTCGACGACCAGAACTTTTTTCATCTTGAGATTGATGTTTGCCGTAGCTTCCTGCTTCACCATCCATCCGCGCTTTTTTTATTTTGACAATATGCTGATGAAAAAAGAATACCCCCCGGGAGGGGGCCACGGAGGGTATTTGGCTCCGGATGTGCCGTTGGGATTCGATCCGGCTGGAATCGCTGTTCAAGTCTTTCGGTCCCTACGGACATCTTCCGGGTCATTGGACCGCTGTAGTCTTCTTTTTGTTCGATTCCGCCATCCTGAGTCGCTTGCGCGCACTCCAGAAGCTCTCTTTTGTTTCTATAATCGACCTTCTTGATAAAAAACTTAAGCCTTTTTTTGCAAAAATCAAGATGCGGCAGATAGTAATATTATTTAAGAAATTCATATGGATGCAGATGGGGCGTTTTCCCTTGCCACCCCGGTCGATTTGTGGTTAAAAGTCCACTCACGGCTTGCGGAAAAAATACCGCCGTTAATTTAGGATCTTGCATGGTTTCAGGCAAACATTCGATCAGGTGGCGATGGGTCGTCTGGGTGGCGGTGATCGTCTTGGCGCTTTTTGCCTGGGAGAACCGGGCGCTCAATATCGAAACCGACATTCTGGAGTCGATGCCGCATGACGATCCGGTTCTGGCCGATGCCAGACTCATTATCAGCCACCTCCCTGTTCAGGACCGCATCATTGTCGATCTGGAATGGGCGTCAACCGACCGGACGGCCGTCGCCCGCGCGGCCTCGTTTGTCGAGGAGCGTCTGCGCCAAAGCGGACTTTTTTCCACCGTAGGTATGAACGATGCGGCCGAGGATTTTCCCGATCTGATTGCGCATGTGGCCGATTCCCTGCCGATTTTGTTTTCGCCGGCCGATCTTGAGGAAAAAATCGAGCCGCTTTTAACGGATGAAAAAATCTCCGCCCATCTTGCGCTGGTCCGCGCGGGCCTCGGGCAGCTTGAAGGATTGGGCAGCGCCTCGCGTATTGCCAAAGATCCGCTGGATTTTTCCGCGATCGTTTTAAAGCCTTTGGCCTCACTCGTGCCGTCGGAAGGAGCGCAGTTTCACCGGGGACATCTGCTTTCCGCCGACGGGCGGCATGCGCTCGTCATCGCCCATATCGACGGTTCGGGAACCGATACGGTCCGGGCCGCCGCCATCTCGGACACGATTTTGCAAATTGAAAAAGATCTGCGTGCGCATCCGGATTTTGCGGGCGGTTTCCAGGGACTGGCCGCGGCAGGCGCCTACCGGGCGGCACTCGACAATGAAACCGCCGCCAAAAGGGACACGCGCGTGGCGATCGTGCTGACGACGCTGTCGATCGCCTTTTTACTTTTGGTTACTTTCCCCCGTCCGCTTCTGGGGCTTTTGGCGCTCATTCCCTCCACGGTCGGCGCTCTGGGCGCTTTGTTCATCTGTTCTTTTTTATTTGATTCCATATCCATTCTGGCGGTGGGGTTCGGCGGGGCGATACTGGCGTTTACTGTGGATCTGGGCCTGACCTACCTTCTGTTTCTGGACCGCACGCAGAGAACTTACGGGCCCCAGGTCGCTCGCGAGCTCTGGAGCGCCGAACGTCTGTCGGCGCTCACCACGCTGGGGGCGTTCGCGCTGCTGCTTATCAGCGATTTTAAAATTCTGGCACAAATCGGCGTTTTTGCGGCGCTGGGCGCTTTGCTTGCGCTGTTGTTTGTGCATTTCATCTTTCCGAAGATCTTTCCCGAGATGCCGCCGGCAAAACGCGCCAGCAATCAGTGGCTGGTGCGAGCCATCGAACGGATCGCCGCGCCCGCCTGGTGGAAAGTCGCCCTTGCGCTCATTTTTGGGCTGTCGATGCTGGTTTTGGCCAAACCGGTGTTTAACGTGGATCTGCAGGCGATGAATTCGCTCCGGCCGGAAACGCTTGCCGCGGAGCAAAAGATTCAAAGCGTCTGGGGCGATCTGTCCGGGAAATGTTATTTATATATCGAAGCGCCGGACATGCAGTCGCTTCAGAATAAAAACGACCTTGTCCTGCCGATGTTGCGCGAGGATCTCCGCCGGGGAAAACTGGCCGACGCGTTTTTGCCCGGCATGCTGTTTCCGTCTGAAGAGACCGCCGGGCGAAACTATGACGCCTGGCGCGGATTCTGGACGCCCGATCGCATCGCGGGGCTCAAAACGAGACTCGATCGAGCCGCGGCTGAATACGGCTTTACGCCGGATGCCTTCGCCCCCTTTTGGGCTTCGCTTGAGGCGCCCTATCCGCAAGCGGCGGCCATTCCCGCCAAGCATTTCGAATTGTTGGGCATCACCCAAACCGCTTCCGGGCTGGTGCAGCTCAATCTCCTTTCAACCGGGGCGCATTATGACGCGTCGGAGTTTTTCAATCGTCTGGCCCGAAACGGTCAGGCGAAACTGTTTGACGCGGATTTGTTCAACCGGAAAATGAGCGAGTTTCTTCAAAGCCTTTTTCTTGAAATTGCGCTCATTGTCAGTGTGGGCATTGTGCTGGTTGTTTTCCTGTTTTTTTTGGAGTGGCGGCTGTCGCTGGCGGTGCTGGCCCCGATCGTGTTTGCGCTGGTGGCGACGCTGGGTACCCTGAAACTGATCGGACATCCGCTGGACATTCCCGGCATCATGCTCTGGATCGTGATCATGGGGATGGGTATCGATTACGCGATCTATTATGTCTGCACCTATCAGCGCCATCCCGACACGGGCGCCTGGCAGATGCAGACGGTGAGGCTGTCCGTTTTCCTGGCGGCGGCCACCACCTTTGTCGGTTTCGGCGTTCTGGCGCTGGCCCAGCATCCTCTTTTGCGCAGCATCGGCGTCGTGTCGCTTCTTGGAATCGCCTATTCGCTTTTGGGCACTTATCTTATTCTGCCTGCGACCATGGAAAAAATCTTTTCCCCGGGCGATCCGTCCGTTTGTCCCCCCGCCGAGAACTTCCGTAAGCGGATTCGCGCGGCGCTTTCGCGTTACCGGTTGCTGCCCGGCTATCCGCGGGTCTTTGCGCGTTTAAAGATACGGATCGATCCGATGTTTCGCGAATTGGATCGTTTCATCGGCGCTCCAAGACGGGTTATGGACATCGGTTGCGGTTTCGGCGTTCCGGCCGCCTGGCTTCTGGCAAAGCATCCCCGGGCGCAGTTTTTCGGTCTGGAGCCCGATGAAGAAAGGGTTTGGATCGCCCGGCGCGTCATCGGAGCCAACGGATCCGTCCAAGCCGGACGTGCGCCGGATTTGCCCGACGTCGCCGGGCCGGTGGATACGGTTTTGATGCTGGACATGCTGCACCTGATCAGCAACGATGAGTTTCAACTGGCGCTTTCCCGCATTAATGAAAAGCTCGAACCGGGGGGAATGCTTCTGGTGCGGGCAACCGTGCCGTCGGCCAGAAGGATGCCCTGGAAGCGCTGGGTCGAATCGGCTCGCGTCACGCTCGCCGGTCTGACGCACCGGTTTCGGTCGGAAGAGGAAATCGCCGGCTTGATGAGAGCCGCCGGTCTGAACGTGAAAGTGGCTTCGTCGTCTGTGGCCGGTGTGGAAGAGAAGTGGTTTGTCGGCACAAAACCCTGAAATTCATATCCCGACGGGTGATTTCAGTAAATCATCATTAATTCCAAATAGATGAAAAATATTTTCAGCCAAACGCCTGCTTGAATTTTACATTCCTTCATGATAGCGTGCCCGAACCACAACCATGAACGGCTTCCGGGTCGTTGGAAAAGGAAAATCTTGAAGTATTATCCGGTTTTCTGGAACATTGAGGGAAAAAAATGCGTCGTGGTCGGCGGCGGCGAGGTGGCGGCGAGGAAGGTCGAACGCCTGCTGTCGTGCGGCGCGAAAGTCAGTGTGGTGAGTCCTGAAATCATTTCCGAGCTGGCCGATTTAAAGCGGGAGGGGCGTATCGTCCATTACGAAGGCCGCTATGAAGGCAGCTGTCTTGACGGCGCGGCGCTGGTGATTGGGGCCACCGATGACGAAAAAACCAATGCCGCCGTCTCCAAGGATGCCAAAGCGGCCGGCATCCCGGTCAATATCGTAGACGACCCGCAAAAGTGTGATTTTATTTTACCCTCGCTGGTCGAACGCGGCGATTTGACGATTGCCTGCGGAACGGGCGGCGCCTCGCCGGCTTTGGCCCGACACCTGCGGGAAGAGCTTGAATCCGTCTATGGAGAGGAATACGCCACGCTTTTGAGCATCCTCGGACAATTGCGCGAGAAGATGGAGAAAAATGCGGGTGTGGGAAAAAAATGGTTCGATGGGCTCATGGCGGCAGGCCTTCTGGAGGCCATCCGCGGGAAAGACCGGCAAAAGATCAGAGAGATTGTTTTTTCAGTGACGAATTCGGAGGTGTGTCTTGACTGATCTGGAATGGATTCTTTTTATCGCGGCCGGTTTGTGTTCGGCCTTGTCCACCCTGGGTTATCTGGCGTCTCTGCTCATGAAAAAGGTTCATCTGGCCCGCGTGTCCAGCTGGGTGCTGGCGGCCGGGTTTGTTTTGCTTTCGGTTGTTTTGGTCGCGTCGGTCTTTCATCCGGAAGGGCTAAGGGGATTCGGGTCCCGCCGGATTTTAATCATTTATGCCTGGGCGATTGCGGGCATTTACCTGGGCCTGCAGTTTAAAACCAAAACCCGCGTGCTGGGCGCCTTTCTTGCGCCGGTGATCCTGTTGTTTCTGATCGCCGCCGCCGGGTCCGGCGCGGACCGGAATCTGATTCCGATCGCCTGGCAGGGATGGCTCACCGTCGTTCACCTGGTGCTGGCGATCGCCGGCGAGGCGCTGTTTGTTCTGGCCTCCGCCGCGGGCGCCATGTTTTTAATGCAGAACCGTCTGATCAAGCATAAAAAAACCGCGGCCATGATCCGGTTTCTGCCGTCGCTTGGCGATCTGGACCGGCTCAACGCCATCGGTCTTTTATGGGGATTCGCCCTTCTGACGCTGGGGATGATCGGCGGGGCGGTTTACGCCGCGTTTGTGTGGGAGGGCGCCTGGGCGTCCGACCCCAAAATTCTGTGGTCGCTTGCCGCCTGGGCCGTTTACGGCATCTTGCTGCATCAGCGCCTGGCCATCGGCTGGCGGGGGGTGCGCATGGCGGCATTGTCCTGCGCGGCGTTTGTTTTATTTGTTGGAACGGCTCTGGTGATCCGTTTTTGTCTGCCAACCATTCATAGTTTTATTTGACGATGATTGTATTAGTCGGATTAAATCATAAAACCGCGCCGCTTGCCGTGCGCGAAAGACTGTTTGCCGGATGCCAGGATCCGGAGGCCGGATTGCCGGGCGATCTTCTGTCCACGGAAGGCGTGCGCGAGGCCCTTTACCTGTCCACCTGCAACCGCATTGAAATCGTCGCAGCCGTGGAGGATGCCAAAGCAACGGACGCGCTGTGCCGCTATCTGGCTCGTCAGGGGGGGCTGACCGATGAGGAAACGGCATTGTGTCTGTATGCGTATGAGGGCGAAGATGCGATCCGCCATCTGTTTCGCGTGACCTCGAGCCTGGATTCGCTGGTGACGGGCGAGGCGCAGATTCTGGGGCAGGTCAAAGACGCCTATCGCCGCGCTCTGGCAAAAAATGCGACCGGTGTGGCGCTCAATCGTCTTCTGCACCGGGCGTTTCGCACCGCCAAGCGGGTGCGCACGGAAACAGGCATCGCGGCCAATCCCGTCTCGGTGAGTTTCGCCGCGGTGGAACTGGCCAAGAAAATCTTCGGGACGCTTGCCGGAAAGAAAATTCTGGTGATCGGCGCGGGTGAAATGGCGGAGCTGACCTGTCTGCATCTGATGGGCAACGGGGCGGAGGAAATCGTTGTGGCCAACCGGTCGGCCGCGCAGGGAAGTGCGCTTGCCGAAAAATTCCACGGGCAGGCCGTGGGGCTTGATGCCCTTGACGACGCATTGCGCGATGCCGATATTGTGATCAGTTCCACCGGCGCGCCCTCTTACATCATTACCGAAGACAGCGCGGCCCGTTGCCTGCGCAAACGTAAGAACCGCCTGCTGTTTTTCGTGGATATCGCCGTGCCGCGCGATATCGATCCGGCGGTGGATTCATTGGAAAATGTTTTTTTATACAACATCGACGATCTGCAGGGCATCGTGGATGAAAACGCCAAAAACCGCCGGCGCGAAGCGCTCAAAGCCGAGACGATCGTCACTGAAGAAACGGCCAACTACGTCCATTGGCTTAAGGAACTTGAAGCCGTTCCCACGATCGTATCGCTGCGGACCAAAGCCGAAGGCATTGTAAGCCAGGAACTGGAAAAAGCCCAAAATTGGATGGGCGGCCTGCAAAACGGCGATCGCGAGAAAGTGGAAGCGCTGGTCAACGGTGTTGTCAATAAAATTCTGCATGCGCCTGTTGCGGTGATGAAGGAAGAAAGCGCCGAGCTGGATTCGCGCGATATCGTCGCGGCGGCGCGTCAGCTTTTTCGTCTGGATGATTAAATTTCAATCTCCCTTTTCCCTGTGCCCTTTAGGGTATAAAGGGGGATTGAAGCGGATTTTAAAGAATCCTCTCCGACCCTCCTTCGAAATAAGGAAGGAGCAAAAAGGAAACAGATTAATATGAAAATTAAAGTGGGAACCCGAGGCAGTAAACTGGCGCTTGCGCAAACGAATTCGGTAATCGCAAGCCTTCAAAAGATCGTCCCCGGCCTGGAAGCCGAGGTGGACGTGATTAAAACCAAAGGCGACGTTCTGGCGGACGTGTCGCTTTTGCAAATCGGCGGGCAGGGCGTGTTTGTCAAAGAAATCGAAGAAGCGCTGTTGTCGGGCGCCATCGACCTGGCCGTGCATTCCATGAAGGATGTTCCCGGCGAGGTTCCCGAAGGACTGGCTTTCCCTGCGATTTTAAAGCGCGAGGACATGCGCGACGTGCTGGTGTCCCGGGGCAATATAAAATTTGAATTTCTGCCCAAAGGCGCGAAAATCGGCACCGGGTCGCTTCGTCGCGGCGCGCAGATCAAATCCTTCATGCCGGATGTGGACATTGTTCCCCTTCGAGGCAACATCGACACGCGGCTTAAGAAAATCGAAACGGAAAACTTGACGGGCGTCATCCTCGCGGCGGCCGGCATGAAGCGTCTGGGATATGCCGGACGGATCTCGCAGTTTCTGCCGCCGGAAATCATGCTGCCGGCGGTGGGCCAGGGCGCGCTGGGGTTGCAGGCGCGGCAGGGCGACACGGCGCTCATTGAGCTTTGCGCAAAACTCAATGACTCGGTCACCGCGGCCGAAGTCGGAGCGGAGCGCGCCTATCTGCGCGCGCTGGGCGGCGGCTGTCGGCTGCCCATTGCCGCTTACGGTCTGATCGAAAAAGGACGGCTGTCGTTGGAAGGCTTTCTGGCGGCGCCCGACGGCTCCGATTATGTGCGCGATAAGGTCTGGGGCGAGCCGGGCGAGGCTGAAGCGCTTGGTAACGAGCTTGCCGAGATCATTTTGGAAAAAGGCGGGCGGCGCCTTTTGGAGTTGATGTGCTGAAAATGACAAAAACAAAACCTGGAAAAGTGTCTATCATCGGCGCGGGGCCGGGGGATCCGGGGCTGATTACGCTCAAGGCGGTCGAAGCCCTTCGTCTGGCCGATGTCGTGATATACGATAATCTGGTGAATGAGGAACTCCTCAAGTATGCGCCTGCAAACGCGCGATTCATTTATGCGGGCAAGCAGGGCGGCGATCACACGCTGTCTCAGGATTCGATTAACGCGCTTCTGGCCGGAGAAGCCCTGGAGGGTCACACCGTGGCGCGCCTGAAAGGCGGCGATCCGTTTATCTTCGGGCGCGGCGGCGAGGAAGCCGAAGTTCTGGCTGCAAACAACATTCCCTTTGAAGTGATTCCGGGCGTGACTTCCGCCATTGCCGTGCCCGCTTATGCGGGCATTCCGCTCACGCATCGGGGGCTTACGTCCACCGTCGCGTTTATCACCGGCCATGAAGATCCGACCAAGGAAAAAAGCGATATCGATTGGCAGGCTTTGTGCGGGATCGGAACGCTCGTGTTTTTGATGGGCGTGAAAAATCTTGCGCAGATTACCGATGCGTTGATTTCGCGGGGCAAGTCGCCCGACACGCCTGCGGCGCTCATCCGGCGGGGCACCACGCCGCACCAGCAAAGTCTTACCGGGACGCTGGGCGGCATCGTCGAGATGGCCCGCATCAATCAATTCAAGCCGCCCGCGATTTTAGTGGTGGGCGAAGTAGTGGGGCTGCGCGAAACGCTTGGCTGGTTTGACGGCAAACCTCTGTTCGGCATGGGCGTGGTCATTACGAGACCCGAGCGCCAGGTGGACGATCTGGCCAGATTGCTTGCGGCCGAAGGGGCGAATCCCATCGCATTTCCGACGATCGCCATCGAGCCGCCAGCGGCCTGGAGTGACCTGGACGCGGCGCTTGAAACCCTGGACACCTTCGACTGGCTCATTTTCACCAGCGCCAACGGCGTGCAATTCTTCTTTGATCGACTCAAGCAAAAAGGCCGCGATGTTCGCGACCTCAAGGGCAGAAAAATCTGCTGCATCGGTCCGGCGACCGCAAAGCAAGTTGAAGATCGGGGCGTTCGCGTCGATCTGGTGCCCCAAGACTATATCGCCGAAGGCATTTTGAAATCGTTTGCGGCGATGGATCTGACCGGCGCAAAGATTCTGATTCCGCGCGCGGAAAAGGCCCGCGACATTCTGCCTGAAGGGCTCGCAAAAATGGGCGCCGGAGTCGTCGTAGCGGCAACCTACCGGACGGTCAACTCCGGCAGAAAAAAAGAAGAGCTCGCATCCCGTATCGAGGCGGGCGAGGTGCAAATGCTTACGTTTACCAGTTCCTCGACCGTGACGAATTTTGTCGAGATCATGGGGCCCGACTATAAATTGCCCCCGGACGTCAAAATTGCCTGCATTGGCCCGGTGACGGCCGCGACGGCTAAGAAAGCGGGGTTTTCCGTCGACATCGAGCAGGACGAATACACGATGGAAGGCCTGGTTGCCTCTTTGGTGAGGCATCAGCTCAAGCTTGAAGGGAAGGAACGATGATCGGCATTTCAAAACTCTATTGCGGGGCGGTGGAACCCTCCGACGTGCTGCGCTACAACCGGCACTCAGGCAAGCTGCCGTCTCACCTGCTGCAATTTTCAGCGGATAAAAAACCGGTGGTCGTCTGGAACATGACGCGCCGCTGCAATTTAAAATGCATCCACTGCTACTCCAACTCCGCCGACATCGATTACCCCGATGAACTGACGACGGATGAAGCCAAAGCGATGATCGACGATCTGGCGGCCTTCGGATCGCCGGTGCTGCTGTTTTCCGGCGGCGAACCGTTGATGCGTCCCGATCTGCCGGAGCTTGCCCAGTATGCGACGGAAAAAGGCATGCGTGCGGTCATCTCCACCAACGGCACGCTGATTACGAAAGACATCGCGGCGAAACTCAAGAAAATCGGTTTGTCTTACGTGGGCGTGAGCCTCGACGGCCTGCAAAAGACGCACGACCGTTTCCGGGGGTCAAAAGGCGCGTTTGAAAAGGCTATTGAAGGCATTCGCAACTGCAGGGAAGCGGGTATCAAGGTGGGCTTGCGATTCACGGTCAACAAACATAATCTTGCAGATGTGCCGGACATGTTCGATTTGATGAGGCAGGAGAAAATCGAGAGGATGTGTTTTTACCATCTGGTTTACACCGGCCGCGGTTCGAAGCTGCGCGAGGAAGATTTAACGCATGACGAGTCGCGAAGGCTTCTGGATCTGATCGCCGACAAAACCAAGGAAATGTTTGACGACGGTCTTGCGCCGGAAATCCTCACGGTGGACAATCACGCCGACGGGCCTTATCTGTATTTGAAAATGAAGTCCAAAGACCCGGCTCGCGCCGCCGAGATTCTGGAGCTTCTGGAAATGAACGAGGGCAATTCCACCGGCGTGGGCATCGGGTGCGTGAGCTGGGACGGTGAAGTCTATCCCGACCAGTTCTGGCGCAACCGTCCTTTGGGCAATGTTCGAAACCGGCCCTTCAGCGAAATCTGGACGGACGGAAAAAACGAGTTCCTCATGAAATTAAAAGACAAGAAAAAGCATGTCACCGGCCGTTGCGCGTCTTGCGTGTGGCTGTCGGTGTGCGGCGGTAATTTCCGCGCGCGCGCGGAGGCGGCAGGCGACGTTTGGGGCGAAGACCCGGCCTGCTATTTAACCGATCAGGAAATATCCGGAAAGTAAGGAGCAAACCATGCAATTTCCCGAATATCGCGGCCGCAGATTAAGAAAAAATGATCATTTCCGCAGACTGATTCGTGAAACCCGTTTGAGCGTGGACGATCTGGTCTATCCGCTTTTTGCGGTGTCCGGCAGGGACATTAAAAAACCCATTGCTTCCATGCCGGGACAGTTCCAACTGTCGGTCGATCATCTTGTGAAAGAAGCGCGCGCAGCCTTCGAGCTGGGCATTCCGGCGATTTTGCTTTTCGGCATTCCGGCGAAAAAAGACGAGCAGGGAACCGGCGCGTTTGCCGCAGACGGCATCGTTCAGCAGGCGGTGAAAAAAATCAAACACGAGCTGCCGGATCTTCTGATCGTCACCGATGTCTGCTTGTGTGAATACACAAGCCACGGCCATTGCGGCATCATTGAAAAGGGCAAGGTATTGAACGATGAAACGATCGAAGTGCTCGCCGAGACGGCCCTGTCTCAAGCCAAAGCAGGAGCGGACATGGTCGCGCCTTCGGCGATGATGGACGGCCAGATTGCCGCCATCCGTGAGGCGCTCGATGAAAACGGATTTGAAGACCTTCCCATCATGGCCTATTCGGCAAAGTACGCATCGGCATTTTACGGCCCGTTTCGCGAAGCGGCCCAAAGCGCGCCGCAGTTCGGCGACCGCAAGGCCTATCAAATGGACCCGTCCAATGCCGACGAAGCGATCCGGGAAATCTCGCTGGATGTCAACGAAGGCGCGGACATCATCATGGTCAAGCCGGCCCTTCCGTATCTGGACATCATTTGCCGCGCCAAACAGGAATTCGATCTGCCGCTTGCCGCGTATAACGTGAGCGGCGAGTACGCCATGATCAAGGCCGCAGCAAAACAGGGCTGGCTCGACGAAGAAAAAGCGATGATGGAGAGCGTCACCGCCATCAAGCGCGCCGGCGCGGATATACTCATTACCTACTGGGCGAAGGATCTGGCGAAATGCCTGGCAGGCCGTTGATAACGCTCATAAGCTGCGTTGCGCAGCGAGCCGCGATGCTCACGTATGAACATATACGCTCCGCTCGCGGTTCTCGCGCGCCTTGCTTCTGAGCATTCTGAACGGCCTTTGTTCTAAAGATTTCTGCTGGTTTAAGTCATGCGGACTGAATAAAATATTTCAGTTCAGCCACAAGCTTGAACCAGTGAAGTGAATCCGGACGGGAAGTATTTATATGACGACATCGATGAATCGACTGGCTAATGAACATATCTGCCGCATGATCGCGTGGGAGGTGACGCGCAGCTGCAATCTCAGCTGTGTGCATTGCCGCGCCGCGTCCCATCTGGGGCCTTATCCGGAGGAGTTTTCCACCGCTGAGTGCCTTCGCCTTCTTGACGATATTGCAAGTGTAGCTCAACCGGTGATTATTCTGACCGGCGGCGAGCCGCTTTTGCGGCCGGATATTTTTGAAATCGCCGCTTACGGGACGTCCAAAGGTCTGCGCATGGTACTGGCGACCAACGGCACGCTGGTCGATGAAGCCGTTGCAAAAAAAATGATCGAAAGCGGCATTCAGCGCGTGAGCATCAGCATCGACGGGCCGGATGCGGCAAGCCATGACGCATTCCGCCAGGAAAAAGGCGCGTTCGACGGCGCGATGCGCGGCATCGAGGCGATGAAGAGTGCGGGCATGGAATTTCAGATCAACACGACGATCACCAATACCAATCTGCATCAGATCAAAGACATTCACGATATGGCGCTTCGGATCGGCGCGGCCGCGCATCACATCTTCTTGCTGGTGCCCACCGGGCGCGGTAAAGATCTGGCCCAGCAGGCGATCACCGCCGCCGACTATGAAGAGACGCTTCATTGGTTTTACGAAGAGAGCCTGACCTGTGAAATTCAGCTCAAAGCCACTTGCGCCCCCCACTATTTCCGCATTATGCGCCAAAACAAACCCAAAGGCCAAAAACCGGTCAAGAAAGTCGGCGGGCATTTTCACGAATCGACGCGCGGCTGTCTGGGCGGCATTTCATTTTGTTTCATTTCCCATGTCGGACAGGTGCAGCCCTGCGGATACCTGGAACTCGACTGCGGCAATGTGCGTGAAAAAAGCTTCCAAGAGATCTGGGAACAATCGGAGGTGTTTTGCAATCTGCGCGATTATTCAAAATACGGCGGCAAGTGCGGACGCTGCGAGTTTATCAAGGTCTGCGGCGGATGCCGTGCGCGGGCGTTTGAGGCGACGGGGGACTATCTGGCCGAAGAGCCGCTGTGCCTCTATCAGCCGCGACGCTGAGGCTATCTTTTGCGAGGTGTGTCATTCCGGCGAAAGCCGGAATCCAGGAAAAAACCGAAATGGTCGGGCAACCAGCCGTATATATAATGGCATGTCGAAGAAAGGGGACTGGGGGTAACGTCGGATCTTGTTAAGCGTGTTTGGGAGCCTAAGAATCATTTTGTTGAAGGTTTCACGAAGCGCTATCAGATTTATCATTTGGTGTGGTATGAGCTTCATGAGAATATCCAATCAGCGATAGAAAGGGAAAAAAGGATAAAGTCGTGGAAAAGGGATTGGAAACTCAACCTTATAGAAAATAGTTACCCGCATTGGAATGATTTATATCCGGAGATATTATAGCCGGATTCCGGCTTTCGCCGGAATGACAGTAATGGTCACAGATGATGGACAATATCGATAAAAAAATACTGAACATTCTTCAGAAAGAGTTTCCGCTTGAGGAGCGGCCGTATCGGATTATCGCGGACCGTCTCGGAATCAGCGAGGACGATGTGCTCTCAAGAGTTCAAAAACTCAAAAACGATGGGGTTATCCGCCGGATCGGCGCGGTTTTCGACGGCCCGACACTTGGACGGGTGAGCGCCTTGTGCGCGGCGCGCGTTCCGGAAGAAAAAATCGAAGCGTTTGTGTCTATAGTCAATCGCAGCAAAAACGTCACGCATAATTACCGCCGGTCCCACGATTATAATATCTGGTTCACCGTGAGCGCGCCCTCCGCCCCGGAACTGACCGCTTTTCTTGACGATCTCAAAGATAAAACCGGCGTCACCGATATTCTGGATATGCGGACGACGAAAGTCTTTAAAATCGACGCAACGTTCAGTGTGTAGAATCACCGACGCAAAGCGTCGGACGGTAAAGCGTTATGCCGTCCGGGAATCAATCGTTCGTCGTTGATGAAATATTAGTTCAGAAGGCGCATTCTTAAGAGCGTTTCGTTGTACGTGCCTAACTTCCGAAACTTAAAAAAGGAGGAGACCATGGAACCAAAAGACATCAACTTCGCAGCCATGCCGGGCACCGCGGTGAATGTCGTCACCAAGCCCGCCGAATTTTTTCAAGCGATGCCTAAAACAGGGGGCTTTCTGGAGCCGCTTGTTTTTGTCGTCATCATGGGGCTGATCTCCGGAATTATTCAGGCCATACTGAACATGGTCGGCCTGGGCTACGGCCGCGGGATGATGGGCGGTTTCGGCATGATCCTTTTTATGCCGATTGCCTTTGCGGTCGGAAGCTTCATCGGGGCGGCCATTTTGTTTGTGATCTGGAAACTTATGGGTTCGCAGGAAGATTATGAAACGGCATACCGATGCTGCGCCTACCTTGCTGCGCTTTCACCCATTACGTCGATTCTGGGCTATATTCCTTATGCGGGCATCGTGATCAACATGGCGATTATGGCCTATTACACCGTCGCGGCCAGCATTCATGTCCACGGCATCCCCTCTCAGAAAGCCTGGCTGGTCTTCGGCCTTCTGGCCTTGATCATTGCACTGCTGGGTCTGTCGGCGCAATATCGGGGGCGGCAGATGGCCGCGCGCATGGGGGGCTGGTCCGGCATAGACAGGCAAAGTGCGGATGATTTTCGGAAAGCCGTCCGCGAGGGCGATGCCGATGAGATGCGTAAACAGGCCGAGAAAATGGCTCGGGAGGTTGAACAGCAGCGTCGCCTGCAGGAACAGGAAGACTAAGATAATAGATTTAAAACTGCGGGTGTGCCCGGAAACACGAAGCCGACTCTCCGGGCGCGCCCTTTTCTTTTCGGGGATATTTTATGACCCAACCGAATCAAAAACCGCTTCTGGCCGTCGTTGACGGCAGCAATTATCTGTATCGCGCCTATTTCGGCATTCCCGCGCTCACCAATTCCAAAGGTTTTCCCACCAACGCCATTTACGGTTTCACCACGATGCTGATGAAACTGCTGCGCGATCTTGCCCCCGATTACGTAGCGGTGGCCTTTGACCTCAAAGGGCCGACCCAGCGTCACGAGGCCTTTGTCGACTACAAAGCTAAGCGCAAGCCGATGCCGGACGATCTGATTCCCCAGGTGGACCGCATCAAGGACGTCGTGCGCGGATTCAATATCCGTCTTTTGGAGAAGCAGGGCGTGGAAGCCGACGACATCATCGGGACGCTGGTCGGGCAGGCCTCCGAACGGGGATGGCGCGCCGCGATCATTTCGGGCGACAAGGATTTGATGCAGCTCGTTGATGCCGATGTGTCCATGATCGACACGATGAAGGACAAAACCTATGACGAGGCGGCGGTGAAAGAAAAATTCGGCGTCGGTCCCGGCAAGGTGGTTGAAATTCTGGGGCTCATGGGGGACACGTCCGACAACATTCCCGGCATTCCCGGCATCGGTCCGAAAACCGCTCAGCGACTGATTGAAGAATACGGTTCGGTGGAGGCGGTGATTGAAAACGCCGAGAATCTGCGAAACATCAAACTGCGCGAAAGCGTGAACCGCTTTGCCGACCAGGCAAGGCTAAGCCGGCAACTTGCGGTGATCGACACGGCCATCGATCTGGATTTCCGCCTGGAAGATGCGGCGCGAAAGGATCCGGACACGGAAATTCTGACCCGTCTATTTAGCGAATTCGAATTTTCATCGCTTCTTCAGCAGATCAAAACCGGCGCGGCGAAACCCCGACGGGACGGCGTGATTGTCGCCGATGATGAAGCCCTCCAATCGCTGGTTCAGAAGCTCGAAGGCCGCCGCGAGATCGCTCTGGATTTTTTGTGGGAAAAAAGCGGTCCGGCGTTGCTCATCGGACTTGCCGTCTATGCCGACGGCCGGGCGTTTTATGTGCCGCTGGGTCACACGGCCGCCAAGACTCAACTGTCGTTATCCTCCGTGCTTTCGGCGCTTGCCCCCGCGCTTGTTTCCGAAGGGCTTTGCAAAACCGTCTTTGATCTGAAAACCGCGCTCGTGTCGCTTGCCGATGCCGATGTGCGCGATGCGCTGGACATGCAGCTTGCCGCTTATCTGCATAATCCCGGCAGGCATTCCTACGATCTTCATGAACTGGTCTGGGACTATTTGCACGAATCGCTCGAATCGCCCGCGGAGATCTCAGGGGGCAAGGCCAAAACCTATCCGCTGGCGCTTGTTCCCGTGGAAAAAACGGCCTCATGGGCCGCCTCACGCGTCGAAGCCGTTTTCCGACTTCGGCCTGTTTTAGAGGAAAAACTTCGCGAGGCGGACGCGACGGATTTGTACCGCAAAGTGGAAATGCCGCTTTTGTTCACGCTCGCCGCAATGGAGAAAAAGGGCGTGCTGGTGGATGTTGCGCTTTTGAAGCAGATGTCGGAGGAACTGGGGCAACTTCTGGCTCTGTCTGAAGAAAAGATTCATCGTCTGGCCGGAGAGACATTCAATATCAATTCCCCCAAGCAGTTGCAGACGGTTTTGTTTGAAAAACTGAAGTTGCCCAAGGGCAGAAAAACCAAGGAAGGCTATTCCACGGATGTCGAGGTGCTCTCTGAGCTGGCCAAAAGCCATGAGCTGCCGGCGGAAATACTCGCCTACCGGTCTTTGGCCAAGCTCAA
This sequence comes from Syntrophaceae bacterium, assembly GCA_018436925.1. Classification (GTDB taxonomy): domain Bacteria; phylum Desulfobacterota; class Syntrophia; order Syntrophales; family Smithellaceae; genus UBA8904. The sequence continues at coordinate 15,004 of JAHDKI010000010.1, read as the reverse complement.
ATCCACTTATGTGGACGCGCTGCCCGCGCTGGTGAACTCGCACACCGGGCGCATTCACACCTCCTACAATCAGACGGTCGCCGCCACAGGCAGGCTTTCGAGCAGTAACCCCAATCTGCAAAACATTCCCATCCGGACCCTTGAGGGAAAGCGCATTCGACAGGCGTTCATCGCGCCGCGGGGCGCGGCGCTCATCTCGGCGGATTATTCGCAAATCGAGCTGCGGGTGCTCGCGCATCTGTCCGGCGACGAAGCGCTCGTTGAAGCCTTTGCGGCGGACGAAGACATTCATACCCGCACCGCCTCCGATATTTTCGGCGTCTTCCCCCAAATGGTCAGTCCCGACATGCGCCGCCAGGCGAAAGTCATCAATTTCGGCGTGCTCTACGGCATGAGCGCATTCGGTCTGGCCAAAGAACTGGGCGTGCCGCAGAAAACCGCGCAGGCGTACATCGACGGCTACTTCACGCGCTACAAAAAAGTGCGCGACTACCTCGACGGCATTCTGGAAGGCGCAAGAAAAGACGGTTTCGTCTGCACTCTTTTGAACCGCCGCCGCTATCTGCCGGACCTCAAAAGCAGTATTCCCTCAGTGCGTCAGTTTGCCGAGCGCATGGCCATTAACGCCCCCATTCAGGGCACGGCCGCCGATCTCATCAAAGTGGCCATGGTCAACATCGACCGCTTGCTTTTGAAAAAGAAACTTGCCGCGCGTCTGATTCTCCAGGTCCATGATGAGCTCGTCGTCGAAGCGCCGTTTGCGGAAAAAGAAGAGGTCATGGCGCTGGTTAAAAAAGAAATGGAAGAAGTGATCGAGCTTCGTGTGCCGCTCAAAGTCGAGATTGCCGCCGGGGCGAACTGGGACGAAGCGCACTGAAGAAAGGACCAAAGAATAAAGGAGCACGGGGAAAACGATAAGGCGCAAAAAAAGGGCGGGGGAAACATCCTCCGCCCTTTTCTTAAAAATGGGTATAAATGGAAAAAATGTTTATTTCATTTTTCTTCTTAAACCCGCCAGCCCCGCGAACCCCAAAAGCATCAAAAGGATGGAGGCCGGTTCGGGAACGGCCGTCCAGGCGATATTGGCAATGCGTCTTTGATGATCGGTGGTCGGGTGAATGCCGTCGGGCATCATGATGTTGTCTAAGGCAAGGCCGGTTAAATCGACCTGATTCCAATCCAGAATGTATAAATTGATGTCATCAAACAGGCTGTTCAAAATGGAGAGCTGGGCATACAAAAGCAAACTGAAATTGGTCTGCCAGTCGTTGGTGGCGGGAAGATTAAGAACCAGAAAGTCTCTGCCGCCCAGTGCGTACAAGGTCGAAATGGCCAGCGCGACATTTTGCGCTGCGGTATCCGCGGGTCGGCTGTTAAAATTATCATTGCCGCCGGCCGACATGGTGATAAGCGTCTCATCGGCGACCGAGCCGAAAACGCTTCCGTAGGCGGCTACCTGCCATTGCAAACCCGTCTGTGTCAGGTATTTGCTGTCGGCGGTTGCCGCATACGCGGCGGGATTGTCCCATCCGCTGGTTGCGCCGCCGTAAGCCATATTCAACATGGCGCTCACGCCTAAATCCGATGCCAGATAATCAACCCAGACCGGACCTGCGGAAAAACTTCGAAAACCATAAAAATCAGCGGGATTGGTGTTTCCTGCCGTTCCACCGGGATAGCCTTCGTAATACCCGTTATCCGACAGGCTGTCGCCGAAGGCCAGAATGCCGCTGTAAGCCTGCGCGCCGGTTACCGCCGCAAAAACCAGAAAAACACTGCAAAACCAAGCTGCCATCAACTTCCTTGTTTTTGAAACCATGCTGCTCCTCCTTAAGTTCTTTTGTAGGCAAATCCCCCTCATGATGATGCATGAAGCTAAAAAAATCATTTTGTTCTAAAACGGTAAATTCTTGCAAACCTTGTGCCTTTATATAAATAGCGAATAACATGAGGTATTAATTTCATGGGGGCGGATGGAGGCTTAGCATTGTAAGGAAAACCGACACAACGATTCGGGTTAAAGAACGTCTCGCCCGGGGTTTGTGTCTCGCCGGTCATTCGATCAATATCGGTCGGATGACTTCATCGGTTCGCTTTGAAACCTGAAACTTTCATCTTGAGCCGTTGTATGTTAAGTTACCGCGCAAAACATGCTGTGGCACGCAAATTCGATCGAACGGAGCCCCCATGCAAAAGACCGATCTGATCAACGCTCTGGCAGAAGATCCGCATTCCTATCTCAAAGAAATCAAACAAAAAAACGCAGCAAAGGTCATCGGCTTCGTCTGTTCTTATGCCCCGGAAGAGATGATCTTGGCCGCGGGCGCGCTGCCGGTGAGGTTGCTGACCGCCACCGAGAATCCACACCGGGCCGATCTGCATTTTCAGTCCTACGGGTGCTCGCTGGCGCGAAGCATTCTTGATGCGGCGCTGGCCGGCCGTCTGGACTATCTTGACGGCGTGGTCTTTCCCCATACCTGCGACACCATCCAGCGCCTGTCCGATATCTGGCGCATCAATCTGCCGCAGACTTTTTTTGCCGATGTCGTCTTGCCCGTGAAACTTACGTCCCCGGCCGCACGTCAATATCTGCTGGATGTTTTGCAGAAATTCCGGGGTGATCTTGAAGCCAAACTCGGCGCGGCCATCTCCGATGCAGCGCTTCAAGACGCGATCCGCCTTTACAATGCGATCCGCCGCAATCTCAACCGCATAAACGAGCTGCGCCGGGCGCATCCGGGCCTGATTAGCGCAAAAGATTACTCCGATTGGGTGACGGCGGCCATGCGGATGGACCGCGCCGCATACCTTTCGTTGCTTGAGGCTTTTGTGGCCGACAGGGAACAGGCCGCGCCGGGGCATCCGGCCTCGCGCGCGAAAAAACTGGTTTTGGCCGGGGGCGGCTGCACAACACCGGATATCTACGGCGCCATTGAGGAAGCGGGCGGCGTTGTGGTGGATGACGATCTGTGCATGGGCACACGGTATTATGAAGCGCTTGCGGATGAGTCGCTCGCGCCGCTTCCGGCGCTGGCCGACCGTCTGATCACGCGTCCGGTTTGTCCGGCCAAGCACGCGGGCCTGACCCGGCGCGCCGACGATCTGATTGCCCGGGTGCGCCGCGCCGGCGCCGACGGCGTGATTTTCATTTTGCTTAAATTCTGCGATCCCCACGCGTTTGATTATCCGTATATGAAAGAGATGCTCGATCGCGAGAATATCCCGTCGCTGCTTGTGGAGATGGAATCGGACGGGCAGGCGGGCGGGCAGCTGCAAACCCGTCTGGAAACCTACATGGAAATCATTTAATTCAGAGGCGGCCGCATGACTTCATCAAATTCCGATTTTTGGAAAACCCTGGGCATCTACCTTTTCGGCAAAGCCAAAAAATTATCGCTTGCCTTCAAAAAAGCGCCGACGATGAAAGAGCTGATGATGGTCTATTACGCCGAGGCCAAATCCGCATCGCTTTCGGGCCGCAAAGTGGCCTGGATCACAAGCGGCGGCCCGGTTGAACCGCTCATTGCCATGGATGTGATTCCGGTCTATCCGGAAAACCACGGCGCCATGATCGGCGCGTCGAAAATGGGCGGGGGGCTTTGCGAAAAGGCCGAAGCGATGGGCTACTCCAACGACCTGTGCTCGTATGCGCGCTCGGACATCGCCTGCGCGACGGTCAACGGCGGCCCCATCGGGGGCCTGCCGCGCCCCGACATGCTGGTGTGCTGCAACAATATCTGCGGCACGGTGCTCAAGTGGTATGAAATCCAGGCGCGCTATTTCAATGTGCCGCTGTTTATCCTCGACACGCCGTTTTGCCACACGGGCTATTCGGAGGAAGCCGCCCGTTATGTGCGCGCGCAGATCGACGAATACATCACATTCATCGAAGACGCCTGCCATAAAAAATATAACTTTGATAAACTCACTGAAGCCGGGCTTTTATCCTTCGAAGCGCAGAAACTCTGGCAGGCCGTGCTCGATACGGCCGCAAGCCGTCCCGCGCCTTTGAGCGCTTTTGACGCGTTTTACCATCTGGCGCTCATCGTCACGCTGCGGGGCACGAAAGAGGCCGTGAGCTACTACCAGAATCTGCTGGCGGTGATGAAAGACCGCGTCGCGCGAGGCGAGGGTGTGGTGCCGGGCGAAAAATACCGCCTGCTGTGGGACAACATCCCCATCTGGCACCGCACGCGCTGGCTGTCGAACAAATTCGCTTCGCACAACGCCTGCCTGGTGGCCGACACCTACACCTCGGCCTGGTGCGGCGTGACGAAATACATCGACGAAAACCGTTTTATGGATTCCATGGCCGAGGCCTACACGCGCATCTACCTCAACATCGGCGTCGATGAAATGGCGAAAATGGTTCTGGACATGATCGACAAATACGACGTGGACGGATTCGTTTTGCATTCCAACCGCAGTTGCAAGCCTTACTCATTCGGTCAGCTCGACATTCAGCGGATCGTGGAGGCCGAGCGCGGCATTCCCTGCCTGATGATCGAATCGGATATGACCGACGAGCGCAGCTTCGCCGAAGGACAGATTTCCACCCGCATCGACGCGTTTATGGAAATTATTAAAGAAAGAAAAAAAGAGACAAGGTGAAAGGATCAAGGTTCAAGGATCAAGGATCAAGGTTCAAGGTTCAAGGTTCAAGGATCAAGGTTCAAGGTGAAAGGTTTGAGCTATGAGCTATAATCTGCGAGGGACGATACGCGAATCATGATTACAGCGGGCATTGACATCGGATCGATTACGGCCAAGGCGGCCCTGGTGCAGGATGGACGGATTCTGGGCGATAAAGTGATTTTCACCGGCTATAACGCGGCGGCCGCAGGTAAGCGGGTTTATGAAGAGCTTCTGGCCGAAATCGGGGTAACGAGCAAGGACGTGGCGAAAGTCGTCGCCACCGGATACGGCCGCAACGCGGTGGCGTTTGCCGACAAGACCTTCACCGAAATTCTGGCGCATGCGGCAGGCGCGCATTATGCCGATCCGCGCGTGAAGACGATTGTCGATATCGGCGGGCAGGATTCCAAGGCCATTTCGCTCGACGACAAAGGCAAAGTCAAAAACTTCATAATGAACGACAAATGCGCGGCGGGCACCGGCCGATTTCTGGAGGTCATGGCCCGGGCGATGGAAGTCAATCTCGATGAATTCGGATCGATGTCTCTTGCATCGCAGGCGCCCGCAAAAATCAGCAGCATCTGCACGGTTTTTGCCGAATCCGAAGTGATTTCTCTCATCGCCCGCGGCGAGAAGCGCCCCGACATCATTTCCGGCATCCATGAATCCATCGCGGCGAGAATTTCCGCCATGCTTGCGCGCGTGGGCGTGGTGGAGCCCGTCATGATCACCGGCGGCGTGGCCAAAAACGCGGGCGTGGTGGCGGCGCTATCAAAAAAACTCGGCGTTCCCATCGAAGTCTCCCCGCACGCCCAGCAAAACGGCGCAATCGGCGCGGCCATTCTGGCGGCAGCCCTATAATCTTTACCAAATATTACAAGCCTTTGAAAAAAACTGCATAATTCATTAGGACATCTTGACCGAATCTGATATAGCCTGCCGCCTGCCGTTTAATCGGCGCAATCATCCGGTAAGGAGCATTGAGTGACATCTGTTGGCGATCGCATTGATGCATATTGTTTGAAATGTAAAATGGTTCTGGCCCATGTGGTCCTCTTCAAGGTGAATGGACAGGTCAACCGCGTTCAATGCAAAACCTGCGGCGCTGAACACAAATACCGGCCGCCGGCCGGCCGGGAGACCAAAACGCCCCGGCTCGCCTCGCCCCGGAAAGTCGCCGCCTCGAAAAAGCCTCTGGCCGACGGCAAGAAAGTGGCCGATCTCGCGATTCGCTGGGGTGAAAAAAGCCGCACTCTATCCGCGGATGCACCTGTGCGGAATTATTCCATGAAGGAAATATATCGGGTAGGCGAGGTGATTCATCACCCGACCTTCGGCGTCGGATTTGTGGAAAAGATCGCCTCCGACAAAAGCTTTTACGCGCTGTTTTGCGACTCGGTGAAACTGCTGGGGATGAATGTCGGCTGAAAAGCGACAAAGCGCGGAAACCGGCCAAAACCAGCCGCGCTATATTTTCCGGCTGTCATAGGCCCAGTGAAGCAGCGACTGTCTCTGCTTCGGGCGGCAGGATAAATCCTGAGGCGCGCAGTGCTTTTCAAGCTGGGCGATATGACGTTTCATGGCAACCCATCGTTTGATCTGCCGGGCATCGTCTTGGCATCTTCTGCCCAAAAAGTAGCGGCAATACCACTGAAACCAGCCTCGCGGATCCTCATGGTAGATCCAGCCTTTTTCCACCCAGTATGATAAGGGCTGGGAGGCGTTGACTTTGAAATAGTTCAGATCCGGATCATGCCTTTCGGAACACAGCTTCGCGCGGCGAAACCAGGCTTTCGGAAACTCGTCGCGGCAATCCGTCATATACTTTCCGCCGAAAATACCCATCTCCAGCATCTGCACGGGCGACAGCTCCGGGTTGAAGTCCGGCGAAAAATGCGATCCTTCCGGTTCGGACAAAATGTATTCATAACCCTGCTGCATCAGATCGTTCACGATGATTTTCCTGATCATGAGATTTCACCCCGCAAAAAAATTTTTAACTGGATGCGCCGCCGGCATGCTGTATCACCCTGTGATGAAGATGCGTTCCGAGTCATGGTTGCCGGTTAGGTTGCGCATTTCTTCCGATTCGAAACGGAAAGAACATGGGCACCTGTTTTTTGTATTCGACGTATTCAGCCCCGAGTCTTTTGACCAGCTCCGGCTCTTCTATCGTTTTGAGCTCCCAGACATTGACGCCAATGAATAAGGGCGTAAAGATAAATGTGAGGGAAGGCGAGCCGGTGGCGATGCCCAGCCCGAAGAGCTGCATAAATATGCCGGTCAGCATGGGATTACGGACGAATCGGTACGGACCGGCTTTGACGAGTTTGGGAGGAGGGCTAAGCGGAACGGGTGTCCCCTTCGCTTTGATAAAATAAAAAATCGAAAGGACCATGATGAATAAGCCCAGAGCGATAAGCGCAAGGCCGCCCGCTTTGCTCCAGCAAGGAAAGAGCGCCTTCGGGAAAGATAAAAAGCGATCCGCGGCAACAGACAAACCGATCAGCAGGCCGATCAAAGACACGAACATCACGGCGACAAGCGGCGCAAGCGCAAGCCGAGTCTTCCAGCTTCCCGTGGCGACTTTGTAGATCAGATCAATGCCTTTGCCGATCATGGAAAGACGACCTTTCTGCGTCTGCTTCAAGCGCGTTGACTTTCAGGGGTTGCTTGCACAGAATACAGGCGTGCAAAATTTCCCCAAAAGAAGGGCCGTGTTCGACGTTGTATGCTACAGAATAAAGGGGATAACCTTGCCCCTGGTTTTCTTTTGAAATTCAATATACTCCCTTCCGAACATATGGACCAGGTCCTTCTCTTCTAGGGTGGCCATCAGATAATACAGGCAGATGGACACCGGGAGATAAACCAGCGGGATCAGTGCTTGATTGGCTAAAATCAGACCGGACTGGGCAAGAATGGTTCCAAAATAAATGGGATGCCGAACCGTTTTGTAGGGGCCGCTCGTCGATAACTTTCCATCGCTTTTAATGCTCGGCACAACCCCGATTTTCAAAAAAGACAAAACGATGATGGACAGCCCGATAAAGGCGATCAGAATACCTGTTGAAAGAAGCAGCGGATTTGGGCCGGCGAATCGGGAAACGGAGAAAAAAGGCGCCGCAAACAACGGAATGACGAAGAAGGCGACATATCCTTTTTGCAATACGACCGGCAGCCTGAAAAAGGCGTTTTTCAAGGTCTGCGTCGAATAGATCACGAAATAGCTTATCGAAGCGATGAGATTCACACTCAGGATCGCAACGGCGGCCAGGTTTTGACTAATCGTTTCCATGCTTGTTTTCCTTTTTGGCTTTGCTGGATAAAAGCTGCTTCCATCGTCTTTGCCGGTGACGGTAGAAGAAATGGGAGAACAGCCAGATCAAGGGTGTCAGCAATCCGGCCCTGATTTCTATCGTGTCGCTGTATTCAATTTGGCTATCGTTGATGGCCCTGAATTGAATGGTGTGATTCCAGATTCGCGCAAGCTTCCCTTTCTCATTGCTCAAGATTTCATTCTTTTCGGGATCAATTTTTTTCAGAATAATTGTATGGGCGCCCAATGGAATGAATTTCAGAAAAAATAAATCCAGAGGATATTCCCGGTTGATTTCCCAATCGGGGTTCAAATCGGTATCGCCCCTGGGAAAGAAGTACAGTATCGGCGCGGCCACATATTGCAGCGATTGCGGCTTTGCGATCTCTTGCCAGAGCTTATCCGGCGTGGTGTTCAGAATAGTCGAGATTCTGGCAATCATGTGTTCGTATTCTCCTTCAGACGGGGGAAATCGAGCCCTGCGCTCAGTCCCGATCTTTTTCCTGTTTAACATCAACGCTACTGCCACCCAGAATCAACCACCGGCCTTTGTGCTGGGCCCAGGTATGCGTGATCCGCGATGACGTGGTTTTTGCCGCTCCCGATGCGTCGGGGCAATCCACGTGAAGTGTGTACTGGGTTATTACCGCATCCCCGGCATGCTGAAAACCGGCGCGCGCAATGCGGACGGCGCAGGCGGTTGGCTTAGGGATCAACTTTTTCATGAACCGCGCGCTTTGTTCCTTGTTGATGGGTGCAGGCAGGTTGCCGGGCCAGCCGAGAAACTGCGGATGCACCAAAGCCAGAACGCCGTCATAGTCGGCCCGATAAAGATTTGTGAAATAGGATTCTTCCCCTTTCCAAATATGATCTTCCAGAGGGTTTCCTCCCCTTTTGAAATCCGCGCTCAGACTCAATGAAAAGGACAAGAAAACGAATGCAAGAATGAGGATTGAAGCCGCCGTTTTTGCGCCAGGGGAAGGCAAGCCGGGTAATCGTTTCATATTTGTTCTCCGAAAGGCATTCTATTGGCCCAAAAGCCGGCGGATCATCGGTTCATCCCGGCTTTATCCGATTGCCCGGCCGAATCCGAAGGGGTCGAGCCAGGGTATTTTGCCTTATTTCTTTTTTTCGGCAAGAGAAAAAAGATGCCTAAAAGAAGCACGATGGTTGCGGGCTGATACGCGCCCCGGAACAGGGCCCAGGCCAGAAGCGACAAAAACGGCAGGGCCAGGACCATGATGTGGATGCGCAGAATCTCGGATTGAAACGGCAGGACAATCCACTTCCAGGGGTTTTTTGAGAAAAAATCCCGCCAGTCGGCAATCAGCGCCGCAGCGGCCAGGGGCCAGAATCGTTCTAAAAGGTATATGAGCGGTGTGCAGAAGTCCGAATTGATGAAGCCGTTTCTCCCAAACAAAGACAAGGGGGCCATCTCGGCAAAGACGGACAGAAACAATCCGTAAAATCCGAAGAGGGCGGCGTACAGATGAAACCCAATCAGGCCCGCCGCTATGCCGACGGCCGTCATCACGAGCAGAAAAGCGTTCGGAGAGAGTCTTTGAAGAAACGGCATCCGGGCGTCATACGCGGGCTTTGTGGAACGGGCGGAAAGAATGATAGAAATGGCCGCCGCCGCCACGCATGCCCAGGAATAGACAAGCCCGGCCAGCCAGACGCCCCAGCAGAACTCCGGCAGCGACCACCCCTGCGCGACGGCAAAAATCGATACCAGTCCGAAACCGACGGCGCCATAGGGATTGATGGCGAACTTTGATGGATGCACTGTGCGCGTCACCTGCATGTAACCTTGCCGATCGGCACGGCGGATTTTGCGGCCGTTTTGCGCCCCGGAGCAGCGCATCACATCCGAGGGTCGATGACCCTCGGATGGATGAACTTAACCATGAAAGCGAGTCTATCTGCAACGCTTGATTGCAGGCGCCGGCGACGGTTACGCATTGAACCGCTGTTTAAAATCGACATAGGCTTTTAAATAGGGAAGCCCGGTTTCAATCAATCTGTTGAACGCCGAATCAACCTGCGGGATGACCAGCGCCTGTGCTTCCTGCTTCGATACAGGCGATAGGGATGCCTGCAACTGCGCGATCGTTAACGGCGCTTCAAAAGGTTTGATCACCCACCACCCGTCTTTGCCCGAAAACAGTTCCGGAAGTCTGACAAGATATTCAGATTCGGAAAACTCACTACGGTCCGGCGTGGGGGAGATATGCGAGGGAATGGGGCTCAATTCCGGATATCTTGCCCGATTCGACCACCCGACCATCAAAGTGAATTCGTCGTAATCTTTTGCGCTAGGACTTAAAACGATCCAGCAATACAAGGAATCATCAATTTTCTTGCAGAAAGCTCTTTCTCCTGGGCCGATATAGACGGATTTCACCTTTTCCTCGGCGAAATCCGGAACAAGGCTTTTCATTTTCCTTGAGAAATAGTCTCTGAGAACTTTCCCAAATTCTTTTCGCATCGGTTCGATTCCTTGCCGGCGCGCCTGTGCAAAAGCTTTTGGTTGGGTGCCTTGCCTTTCCGGCCGGCCCGGCTTATTTGTTGAAACTGGGTCTTTCTGATTAATGCATTTCCGGTTTTTGTTCAACGGGTCTTTTGGTCTTTGTCATTGGGGCGCCGGTAAAGACGGCGTCCCACAGTGCGCTTGTATTGCTGAACCTGCGAGAAAGGAGGTATCAAAATCATCAGCACCACGAAGATGAAAGAGCCTTAATTTTTCTCATGGATCTTCTCCTTTGCCTTTGTTCCGCTTCCAAGATAACGCTGGTAAATGAAGGAAACGAGGATTAACGTTACGGCCAGTCCGATAAAGGAAAAGACACGGTAGAGCTGCCCCAGGGCCCATAAATCCTTAATAAAGACCTTCAGCGAGGTCAGCACCAGAAGCGCAAGAGCCACCCAGCGGATGTGAATCAATTGCCAGCGAATGCCGATGATCAGCAGAGTAATGGCAAAAATCAGCCAGCTGATGCTGTAGGCCAGCTGCTGTGAGAGACGCCCGTGCGTATAAAAAGTAAATCGCCCGGCCTCCGCCTGCGTATGAAACATTCCGAAGACGGAAGCGACTTCCACATTTGTTACATAAAAGCTAAAAGCAATAAGAGCGGCCCCCCAAAGGTAACGCGGGCTGAAAGTCATATCATTAAACGACAAATCCCGATCATAGGACTTTAGGGTTAAAATGCCCAGGCCGACAATCACGATCAGGAAGATCAAAGAAGGAATATTGAGAATGGGCGTGACTGCGCCAAAGTCCCGGGCGTAGGCTAACGGATAATAGACGGACCGGGCCAGGCTGATGAGAATCAGGGCGGCTCCGGCCAGCCGGAAATTGTTATGAAGCGGTCTGGGCCACAAAATCAGAACAAGCCCGAATATAAACCAGGACAATATCAGCGCAAGTGTCATGGTCGAGGACTGATTGTAGAATAAATTAAACGGCGTCATTTGATTAAAGATTGTCGAGAATTCGGCTGTGAGCGCCAGAAGGCCCAGAAGAAGTCCCAGCGCGATATACAGATTCTTCAACTGACGTCCGTCAACGTCATCGTCATTTTGCACGACGGAAAGGTAGATTAAGACCGCCAGCGCCGGAGCGAAAAGAATCAAAAGGGGATTGACAAGCGGTGTCATGGTCGCAATCTGACGGCTGAAATAAAAGGGCGCATAAAAAGCCGCCGCCAGTCCGATCAGGAAAACGACTAGGCCCGCTGTCTTTATGGCCTTGGGAACAAGCCCGAGCCTGAGCATCAGAGCCGCAAAAACAATCCACAGCAATGTGTGACTGATGTATTGATGAATGTTCTGATGGAATGCAGTATTGAATCCGCCGCCCGTTCCGCCGAAGATATCCGAAACCATCAGATTGAGGAGGAAAAAAGCCGAGCCGCAGGAGAGCCACAAAAAATATTGCGGCAATGAAAAATCAGCGATGAGTTCTTTCCGGGGATAATCCGCCAGTTTAACGGCTGCAAAAAGCGCAAGAACGCAGATGGCGCAGCTGCCAACCGCGAGATTGAAAACCGGCATGTCTGCGGCCGATTTCAACGCGCCCAGATGTGTGAGCACCAGAGCCAGACCCACAGGCGCCAGGCCCAGGGCAACCCAGCGCAGGCCGGGATGCTCGATTCTGCGATTCAGCCATAAAAGCAAGGTTGCTTCGATAACGAAAGAAACGCCGATCCATGAATTGCCCAGAAGGAGAACGGAAATTGAAGAAACATAAAATAAAAGAACGCCGCCGTGGAAGGCCAGTATCGCGTTTCGGGCTTCATCGCCTTTAAGTCTTTTCAAAAGAAGGACGATGATGGGAAGTTTTAATGCGGCAAGCGCAAGAGGAATCCAACCGGCAATCTCTCGTTTCCATAGATTGTCCACGGTAAAAACGATCAGGCAGGCCATGACCAGTTCAAAGACAGCCCATGCATACCAACCGATCTTCCATGCTTTTTCCGGGCGGAATAAAACATTGGGCAGGATGACGGCCAGCGCCCAGAAAAAAGCGCTCCAGGCCAGCAGCAAAAGATGAATCTGTGCTCCCGCATCCAGTCGAAGGCCCCAGCTTAGTAGCGTGACGGTCATGGCCGTGAGCGTTACGGTCAATATTTCCTGCGAGGCAAAATATCGGGCCAGAACAATGGCGACGGCAAAAAAACAAAGCCCTGCCGCCATTGCCGGGGTGGGCGATAACGGAACCTGGCGCAGCAGCACGATGGATAAAAGAATAAATGGTCCCAGAACCGGCAGCGCCGTAATCCAGGCCGAGGGAATGGAGAAAGCCCCGGAAGCCGGTCGGGAGGATGCGTCCGTCGGGGTGACCAGACGCCACTGATCAGCTTTTTTTAAAAACACAACAGTCAGAAAGCAGATCAGCAAACCGGCAACCAAAATGAAAATAAAAAATTCGCTTCCGATTAGCACGACGGGAGTTTTGAAAATCCATCCTGCCCCGCCTGCCAGAAGCAGCAGGATGAGAGCGCCCACGGAAAGAAGGCTGCCGACCAGCATGCCGACAAAGATGCCGATGACGCCAATGCCCATCAGCATCAGCCAGAAGAAAAAGGATGTCGCTTCATGTTTCAGGAATATAACCAAGGCCAGCGCCGTAAGCAGGGCAGGAAAGATTTTCAACCAGGTGAGGTTGCCCGAGTCGATGCCGTGTTTGCGAATGACAAAAACCGGTCCAAGACCGGCAAGAAGCGTATAGATAAAGAAGATCAACATTTCCCAGGATGGCTTGCTGAGATCGAATTTCAGGAAAGACCAAGCGCCGATGATGAAGAACCCCGCAAATGCATAAACGACAAAGCCTGTTCCCCAGTTCCTTTCAGCATAAGCCAGAATCAGGGCCAGACCTGTTGCCGCGGTGATCAGAAGGAGCGGCAGATAATCGAAACCTGCGGGTGCGTCAATCAGAAGGAAAGCAACCGGCAAGGCGCTGGCAAATAATGTCCGTAAAGAATACATAATAAAGCGATTATCGGCGTTGTCTCCGCGATAGATCCAGAAAAACAAACTGAAAACCGTCAAATTGGCTATGGCAATCAGCGCAATCAGATACGGTTCGGCAGGAGGATGCGTGCCCCAGGCTCCGGCTGAAAGCGTCAGCAGTGTGCCTGCGGTAACCAGAATGGATAACGGCAGCCAGCCGGTTCGGCGGATCACTTCAAACAGACCGATATTGACGACGGTCAAATACAGGAAAAGACTGATCAGATTGGGGTGTCCTGTCTGAATCAGAAGGGGAGTGGCATAGGCGCCGACGGCGCCCAGCACGGAAATGAACCGGCCCTGATGGAAAACAGCCAGGACGAACGCGGCGGCGGAAATGAAAGCAAATAACCCGAAACCAATCATTTTGGGAATGAATCCATAATAGACGCAAGCCGTAAAAGAAACGGCATACAACACCGCGATGCCCCCGGCGGCTAGAGTGTGCGCGGTTGTGCTGTAGCGATCGCGATTGATGAAAAGGGAAGCGGCAATCAATGCAATGCCTACCAGCGCGCCGATGGCCAAGCGCAATTGTGGGGGAATCAGGTTGTTGTCGATAGAGTATTTTACAAAGAAAATAGCGCCGATAAATAAAGCCAGTCCGCCCAGCCAGGCAAACAGTTTGACACCGGTAAACTGCTCCCAGTCGACATTCTTTTTGAAATTCTCCCATTTTTCTTCCAGGGCGGAAGCCGCAGGGGGTTCAAAAACTGTTTTGAGAGTTTCTTTTTTTCTTTCCGGTTCGACGGATGCCCCGGATACGGATTTTTCCGATTGCCGAGTTGAAAATGCAATCGCAACTTTATCAAGGGGGGGCGATGGTATGGAAGGTTGTTCAATAATCGGTTGAGGAGGCGCGGGAGAGGCTGGAGGAATTTCACTTGCAGGCGGAATCTCCACGGTTTTGTAAATAACGTCTGTTCTTTTCCTGGCCGGGATGTTTTTTTCTGCAGAAGGTGACGCAAGGGTCATCTGATCCGTATCTGGAGATACAGTGGACGGCTGACTGGTGGAAGCAGGGGTCGACATATCTTCAGCGGATGAGTTAAAAACAGTTTTGATCTGCCTGAGATGGGATAATTCGTTTTTGAGTAAGCGAATTTGATCTTCGAGAAACTCAATCCGATGATTCAATCTAGTGAATTTTAGGAGCATAAAGAAAAAAGCAATAAGGAGAAACAACGTGAGTGTCGCTGCCATAAACACCTCCCCGGAACATTTGTGTCGGAAAAAATCATTAGATTTTGGGAATATATGTGAAGCGTTTCAAGAATGTCAATACAAATTCAGCGCGCATTTCTCAGGTAGTGTCAACAATCTTTCGCACTTTTAATTTAGCATCCCAACAATCCGGTAATCGGTAAGCCAAGCGATCGGGGAGCCTTAAAGCTCCCGGAGCGATTGGCGCTTATGCCATATCCGCAAGGTTTTCTGTCAATCTGTCCATGTTCAAATATTGCCGGTTGCCCCACCTGGTGGCTGAAACATGCCGGAGTCGGGCAGCAACCAGCATCAAAGCGGATTGCCCGT
>JAHDKI010000037.1 GCA_018436925.1 Syntrophaceae bacterium | reverse complement strand
GGCTTATTTATCGCTATTACATTATCTTTCTTCATGGTGTGTGTATCCTTTCCATTTTTTGGGCGGTTTTGACTGTCGGGAAACAATCAACCGCTGGATACACCACCTATCTTCCTAAACACAACTTTTGTTTATATCTCCATGCCTTTTAAAATAAGAAAAGAATATGAAATCATTAAGCAATTGTCGTGCCCCGGCGAGCTTCTGCAATAAAATGAATAAATTCAATTAATTGCGGTTAAGGGCGAAGCGGCCGGCGTCAAAATTGTTAACAATAACGTTGAAAGCCGTCAAAATAACGGCGAATCTTGTGCAGGGACAGATTTCAGGCGGCGATGTCGCCGCGGAGGACTCACAGCTTCAGCCATTGGGCGAGACGGACTTTTTCTTCACGGGGCCAGGCGGCCGAATAACGCACAGCAAGAAATCCGTCGAAGAGCTCATTGATGACGCCTGCAGCTTTTTCGATCAGATAGATCCGCTCGAGCAAAGCGCCTGAAGGATCTTCCGGTTCTTCCTGCCAGACGGGCGCGGGCATTTTGAGCGACTGAATGTAAAAAGTGTCGGCTTTCAATGCGAATTCCCATTCATTTTGGTCGCTTATGAGTTTCAGCCCGGTCTCTTTGACTTTCTTGCCCAGCCGGATCGCTTCTTTGCCTTCAGGAAGATCCGTATGCAGGCCGGAGCAAACCACGCCCTGGGCGTATTCGCCCTCGCCGGCTTCCAGGGCAATGCGCTTTTGCAGATGCAATTCGATTTCCCGGCTGTTTTCAAGCGGGATGCGGCCGCCGCGTTCCTCGGATTTGAACCACAGCCAGGTGAGAAATTCGCGGCCGATCAGCCCTGAATCATCGTCTGCGTCCGCATTGTCGGATTTGTGTTTGGAAACAGAGGGATGATCCTGGGGGAGAATCCGTTTGAGTCCCAAAGAAAATGTTTTTTTGAACAGATCCATAAAATCATCCGCCACTTTGTCGGACAGGGACGAAAAATAGACGCGCTTCGCGCCGATCGCCCACAGCACATCGTAAAATGTCGGCACCGGGTCGATTCTGCCTAAGAGGTCGAGGCGGACCTTGTCTTTGATCGCTTCATTCATCTGCTTGCCCAATCTGGTTTTGCCGGTTTCAGCCAGATGGCGTTTTTGTTCTTCCAGAAGGCGCAGTTTCAGCAACCTGGGCGCAATCACCTTCCGGTCCACGCGCAGGGAAAAGATCAGATAATCTCCCAGCGCGTAGTTCGCATTTTCGAAGTCCGCGTCGAGTATGTCGAGAGCCGACACCCAGCCCATCCTCTTTTCTTCCGTCGTCTGGCGCGCTTCGCGAAACGCGTTTTCCCGGATGCGGGTGTTGATGAATGTATGGAACGCCTGAGGAAGATTTCCCTCAACGGCAAACTGCATGAACGAAAAACTGCCCTGTTTCAATCCCATGGTGATGACGTCCTCCGCGGCGCACCGTATCGTATGGATGCCTTGCGTGTCAAGGATTTCCGCCCCTGCGGCAACATGTCTTGGATCTGCAAATAACTTCATTAAATCAGAGGCTTTGACAGGCTTTACGGGCGCGATTTATCCGTGGACAGAGGTTTTTTTTTATGTTACGAAACGGCGTCTTTCTGGGGGAGAAAAGCGTATGAAAATTAAGAAGGTCGGCATTATCGCGAACGTCGAAAAAGAAAGAATCGCCCCGTTTACCGCCTCTTTCCAACAATGGCTCGAAAAACGGGGCGTTCGTGTTTTCCTGGAAGAGGAAATTGCCGTCCGGATGAAACAAAAGGCGGGATTCCGCCGAGACGATGCGACGCTTAGCCTCGACCTCATCGCCGTTTTGGGCGGAGACGGCACCCTGCTGCGGGCGGCGCGTTTTGTCGCCCGTCACAACCTGCCGATTGTAGGCATCAACATGGGGACATTCGGCTATCTGACTGAAATCAATCGCTCGGAAACGTACGCGGCATTTGATCTGATTCTCGCCGGGGATTTCGTGACCGAAAAGCGCATGATGCTCGACGTATCGGTCCGCCGCGGCGGCAAACGCATCGGTTCGGGCACGGTGCTCAACGACGTGGTGATCAATCGCGGCAATCTGTCGAGAATCGTCGAGCTTGAAACGTCTGTGGGCGGCCAGCATTTGACCACTTACAAGGCCGACGGCCTGATTATCTCAACCCCGACGGGGTCCACGGCCTATTCGCTTTCGGCAGGCGGTCCGATTGTCTTTCCGGGCAAAGAGCTGATGATCATCAATCCGATTTGCCCGCATACGCTGACGAACCGGCCGATCATTTTTCCGGAATCAGCTGTGGTGAATATTGTGCTGCGTTCCGGCGGCGGAGGCGCGACGATCACGCTCGACGGCCAGGAGTCCTACCGGATCGAGCGGGCAGATGTGATGGAGGTTAAAAAATCAAAGCAGGCAACCAAGCTGGTTTTATCGCCGCATCGCAGCTACGGAGAAATTCTTCGTTCCAAGTTGGGCTGGGGCGGGCTGCCATCGGGAGTGAAGAAACGGACCCATGCTTCATGATCTGAGCATTCGAAATTTCGCCATTATCGACGAGCTTTCCGTTTCGTTCGAGAAGGGCCTCAACCTGATCACCGGCGAAACCGGCGCGGGTAAGTCCATCCTGATCGGCGCGGTGAGCCTGCTTTTGGGGGATCGAGCCACATCGGAGATGATCCGGACGCAGGCCGACGCGGCCACGGTGGAAGCGCGATTCGATGTTTCCGGCCGTCCGCGGATTCGTGAAACGCTGGAAAACATGGGGTTTGCCGCGGACGAGGAGTTGATCGTCCGCCGGGTGATTTCGCGCACGGGAAAAAACAAGGCCAGCATCAACGGTCAGATGGCGACGCTGGCGAATCTGGCCGCCGTGAGCGAATCGCTGATCAATATCTGCGGGCAGCACGAGCATCAGAGAATACTCGACGCGGAAAATCACATCGACATACTCGACGAATTCGGCGGATGTCTGCCCGCGCTTGCGGCTTATCAGGCTCTTTACCGGCGCTGGCGCGAAACGGTGGACGCCGTCGCCCAGTTGGAGGAATTGAAGAAAAAAGGCGGGGAAAAAGCGGACCTTTTGGCATTCCAGCTCAAAGAGCTCGCGGCAATCGACCCGAAGGCCGGCGAAGATGCGGCTCTCGCTGATGAAAAAAAGGTGCTGGCCAACGCGCAGAAGCTGGCGCAGTGGTCGGGCCGGGCCTTCGAGCTTCTGTACGCCGATGCGGATTGCGTGCTGGCCCGTCTCAAGGACGTGCAAACGCAGATTCGCGACATCGCGTCCATCGATGCCGCGCTGGACGTGAATCCCGCCGAGGTTGAGGCGGCTGCTGTTTCGCTTCAGGAAACGGCGCGCGCGCTTCGCGACTACAATGCGTCTTTGGTTTTCGATCCCGAACGTCTGGCCGCGATCGATGAACGCCTCGATGTCCTGCATCGTCTAAAACGTAAATACGGCGGATCGCTCGAGGCGGTTGCGCAGGCCCGAGCGCGGATGCAGGAAGAACTGGCGGGGATCGCAAACGTGGATGAGGCGCTCGAATCACAAAACGAGCTCCGCGCCGCCCTGGCGACACAGCTTGGCCGCGCCGCGCAGGAGCTGACGGACAAGCGGCTTTCGGCGGCCGAAAAACTCAAGGCGGCCGTGGACGGAGAAATCGCCGAGCTCAACATGCCGCATGCGCGGTTTTTTGTGAAATTTTTGAGGCGCACCAACGGCGCTTTGGAGGCTTTCGGCCCCAAAGGCGGCGACGAGGTCGAATTTCATCTGGCGGCCAATGCCGGCGAGGATCCCAAACCGCTTGCGCGCATCGCATCCGGCGGCGAGTTGTCGCGCATCGTGCTGGCGCTGAAAAACGCCCTGTCCCGCACAGGGTCTGTGGGCACGATGGTTTTCGACGAAGTGGACAGCGGGATCGGCGGCGCGACGGCGGAGATTGTCGGACGCAAGTTAAAGGCCATATCAGCCGATGCGCAGGTGATCTGCATTACGCATTTGCCGCAGATTGCCTGTTTCGGCGGCCGGCACCTCCGGGTGGTGAAATCCGTCCGGGACGGACGGACTTCAACGGAGGTGGAAAAGCTCGACGACGAGCAGAAAATTTACGAAATCAGCCGGATGCTGGGCGGCGTGGAACTGACCGACACCGCGCGGGACCATGCCCGCAGGATGATCGAAACAGCCGCCTTAGCGGATTCGGGAGGGAACAAGCATGTTAAGAAAAGCGCGCATCGGTGATGTTCGAACGATTCACCGCATGATCAATGCTTCGGCGGGCAAAGGAGAAATGCTTTCGCGCTCGCTGATGGATATCTATAAATCCGTTCGCGACTTCATTGTCTATGAAGACGACGACAACCAGGCCGTGATCGGCGTGTGCGCGCTCAATATCGTCTGGGAGAACCTTGCGGAGATCCGATCTCTCTACGTGGACGAAGCCGGCCGCGGCCGGGGGATCGGCCGCAAGCTTGTGGAATTTTGTCTGTCCGACGCGATCACGCTGGGGTTGTTCCGCATTTTTTCGCTGACCTACAAAAAAGAATTCTTCGCCAGGCTCGGCTTCAAGGAAGTGGATCGAAAGACCCTGCCGGAAAAAGTCTGGTCGGATTGCTTCCGCTGCCCGAAGTATCCCGACTACTGCGATGAAACCGCCATGATGATCGAATTATGAACAAGCTTCGAATTGCGGCGGTGATGCTGATTCTTACGGTGCTATGTTATTCGGGTTGCGCCCGCCGCGCCGCCTATGAGCTGCCGCCGGTTTCAGAACCGCCGGTGATGAAGGGACTTGCGAAAGTCGATCCGGCCGGGATGGATTTCGCGGACGATCTCGATGCCGACTCGCTGAATCTGGCCGTCGACAGAAGCCTCCGGTATTATCAAAACGGCGGCCGCAGCCAGGTCTTTGCCGTGGAGGGACGGCTTGTCGACGCGGCGGTCATGATCGACACCCTTTTGGCCCTGCGCGGGATTATATCTTTGGCGCTTGATCCCGAAGAAAGAAACCGGCGCATCCGGGAAAATTTTGAGGTGTATCGGGCTTTCGGAGAGAAACGCGACGGCGCCGTACTGTTTACCGGTTATTACGAGCCGCTCCTGGAAGGATCGCTTGTCCGCACGGACAAACACCGCTATCCGCTTTACCGCACGCCGCCGGATCTCAACGCGGAGCAGATCTCCCCGACGGAAACCCGAATCAGCCGTTTGGAAAACGGGCGGAAAAACCCTTACTACTCGCGTCGGGAGATCGATATCGATGGGGTCTTGCTCGGCAGAGGGCTTGAAATCGCCTGGGTAGCCGATCCGGTTGAACTGTTTTCCCTGCACATCCAGGGATCGGGCAAAATCCGGCTGCCCGACGGCAGAACCGTTTCCGTAAGCTATGCGCAAAACAACGGGCGGCCGTTTCGGTCGGTGACGCGCAATATGCTCGACCAAAACCGCATTGCGCAAAGTGATTCCGGTTACCGCAGTTTTAAAACGTTTTTAAAATCGAAAAGCGAGCAGGATCTGTTTGAGATTCTCAGCTACAATGAACGCTATATCTTTTTCCGGTTTGTGGATTCCGAACCGGTGGGGTCGCTGGGGCAGCCGGTGACGCCGAATCGGACGATTGCCACCGATCCGGATTACTTTCCTCAGGGCGCGCCCGCGTTTATCCGTATGCGCAAGCCGGTTTTTGATGAAAACGGCAACATTATGTCCCGGGTCGGCTTTAGCCGGTTCGTCCTCAATCAGGACAGGGGATCGGCCATCAAGGGACCGGGGCGCGTCGATCTGTTTTGCGGATTCGGCGACCAGGCCCAGTCAACCGCCGGCACCATCAAGGAAAAAGGCGAGCTCTATTTTCTCATCAAACGCTGATCGCCGCACCTTTTTACGGACCAGGTCAAACAGACCTGTCTTGTCAGCGCGCATCCCATAAGAATCGCAATCGTCAAAAGCAGCAGGGTTGCCGTCCAGCCCAGGGCTAAAACCATTCCGGACAGGCCGACCGCCGGCAGAAGCGCAGCGCGGGTGGCGGCCCTGAGACCGTCGTGGCCGGCGATGAACCGGGCGACAGGCGGGCTCGTCCGGTAATAGAAGGCGACAAAAGCTCTTCCCGGCCCAGTGGTCAAAAGTCTTTGATCCCGGAACGTCCGCAAAAGCATGACGTGTTTTTGCGCAGGTGAACCGTAGGCCGCCGTGGCGATAAAACATCCGCCTCCGCCTCCGCCTCCTCCGCCTATCGGGATAGCGGGCGTCGTGATGCGAAATTCCGCCGCCGGAGAGGTTCCGCCGCCCGGCGCCGGGTTGAACACGGTTACGGCCGCCGAACCGCTGGATTCAATATCGCCGGCGTCAATGGTTGCTGAAAGCTGCGTTGGAGAAACAAAGGTCGTCGGCCGGTTCTCTCCGTTCCAGCGGACAACCGACCCCGTGGCAAAACCGCCGCCGGTGACGGTGAGAGTAAAGCTCGATCCGCCTCGGGTTTTCGAAGATGGATTGAGCGCATTGATAGCCGGCAACGGATGCGTGACGCTGGTCGTTGTGGTGGCGGTTGTGTTGAGATTGGTGTTTGAAGAGACGGTGCTTAAAGTGGCCGTCGAAGACAAAATACCGCCCGTGACGGGAACCACAACCAGCAAAAGGGTTGCCGATTCGCCAGCGGGAAGGGTTCCGGGCGTGCAGACCAGCGGAGTCGATCCGGAGCATTGTCCCTGCGACGGTGTGATGGACGATACGATCACGGCCGCCGGAAGCGCTAAGGAAACGATGATGCCGCCGGCGTCACCAGACCCGTTGTTCGTCACGGTGACGGCATAGGTTAAAGGCTCTCCCGTGACGGTCGGATCCGGGTTGTCCGTCATCGCAATGGACACATCGACGGAGTCTGTCGTGGTGACACTCCAACCCAGATCTTTGAGCAGGCCCAGCGTGACGGGGCCGGGATTGTGCGTGGCGGTTCCGGAACTGATGGCGTAGACCATCAGGCGGTTCACCGTGTTGCGAAAGGTGTCGTAGTCCAGATGCGAGTAGCTTGAGCCGGACACCCACGTGGACGGCGCGTACATTTTTACCCTTGTGCCGCCGTTTGCCGCCATGGCGAAGGGGCCGTGGAACCAGACATTTGTTGACGTCAGGACGTCGGCCAGCGCCGACGACGGATTGGGATACAGCGCGGTGTTGATCAGCGCCTGGCCGTCCTGATTCCGCATGAAGGTGTCGTAAATGACGGGGAAGCCGCTGTACCCCCACGATCCGGATCCCGAGACAACTCTCATGGACCCGGTAAAATTCAATCCGTGGGCGATTTCATGCAACACCACCGACATCAGATCGATCTGGCCCGCCGGCGTATTGCCGTCCGTTCCGTAATACCAAGACGCGTTGCCGTTGTAGGTAATGTGCATGTCGGCACTGGAGGAATCCAGATCCACCCCTGCCATCGCGTTGGCCAACGCGCCGATGTAAAAGGTGTCGGCGATCGGGGCGCCGGAAAAGTTCCGGTGCAAAGGTCCTCCGCCTGCGTAGCCCAGAGTTGTGCTTGATCCCAGGTCGGCCCAGCAGGCCCGGATGGTGATGGGAACCGACGAGTCGAGGTAGCTTCCCCAGATGGCGGCGGCGGCCTGAAAAGCGGATTTGGCATTTTCCGGAAAGCTGTAGCAGGGTTCTCCCCACAAATCGAACCCTCCGTCTGCGATATAGCTGATGCTGAAGGTTGCGGTCAGCGCCGCAGGCTCGGTGCGCAGCATTGAACGGGTCAAAAAACGGGCGGTTTCGGAGGGGGGATTCGGATCCAGCCTGACTGGTATCGGAAGAGCCGCGCCGTAAACGGTATTGCCGTCCAATGAAAACTGCAGCGCAGGCATTGCGGGGACGGACAATGCCGCATCCGGCCAGGCTTGAGCCGGCCGGCAGAAACCGAGGATAACAAGCGCCGCAAGGATAAAAAAGATTGGAGATGGAATGCGTTTTTTCATGGGATCAGATGTCCGTTCGAATGCGTTCTGACACGGTGGAATTAGAAATCCACCGCGGGTTTAAAGTAGAAAAACACGCCGTCTAGGCGCACAATCAAACGCCGGTCCCTCAGGCGCACATACTCGTTGAATCCCGGAAGCCCGCAACTGGTTGTGAAAACCTCTACGGTTTCATCCGCGATTCCCAAAGCCTCGGGCTCGATGGCAAAGGTCTTTTTGAAGTAATCGCGCGCCGGCACGCTTGTCCTAGTGAAGGATACATTCGAGCAGGTTCGGCCGTCAAAGGCAATCCAGGAGTCGCCGATATCCAGAGGTTTGAACAAAAACCGCCGCGCCTTGTCGTCACTGAGTTGTGCGCCGTCGGATCGGACATAGCCCGAGACGGTCCACAACACCCGCGTGCTCATTTTATCCGGATAATTTGCCGATTGCTGTTTTTGTGCATTTTGCGCGGGATCCGTCCGGTCTGGGTTTTTCATAGGGGGCGGGTCGCAGCCGGCGAAACCGGCGCCGCACAAAAAAGACAAGCAAATCAAGCTGATTAATAGTCGGTGGTTCATAATGATTTCCTCGGTCCGTTCCGGTCTGCACAGTATCGGTTTCTTCGGCATTTTGCCAGCGCAACTTGAATGAAAAAAAATTCATCTTCACTGTTTGCGGGAAAGCGGGGCGCGTTCTCGGCGCATTTGGCGAGTGCTCGTTTGTCTTCATGATTCTTTCGGCGCCCTTTGGATCACAAAATCCCCTTGAAGCGGAGTTTACGCGACGGCGCGGAAACGCAAAGACGGCGCTGAGGCAGCGAACCGATCAATTTAGGTTGCATGGCCTTCCGATTTGTGCTAGTCGTAGCAAGACTTTCAAAGCCATCGGCGCCTCAAGAGGCTTGCCTGAAGGCCGTTTCGGAAGGTCGTCGCCTTGTGAAAAAAAATTGAAAAACTCAAACGATGCCTTCGGGCGCGCCATTCAATCGCCCGGAAAAATAAACCCGCCGAATCGGGAGCCGCTTGAGGGCGGCAGAATATAAAACGCAAACTTTTTGAAAGGGGGCTTTACAGACATGACGAAGGCAGAGTTGATCGGGGTTATCGCGCAGCAGGCGGACATCACCAAGGCGGCGGCGTCAAAAGCGCTGGATGCTTACGTCGCAACACTTACCAAAGAACTCAAAAAGACTGGCAGGATGGGAATTGTGGGATTCGGAACCTTCTCGGTGGCGAAAAGAAAAGCCCGGCAGGGGAGAAATCCCCAAACCGGCAAAGCCATTAAAATTCCCGCGAAGAAGGTTGTGAAATTCAAAGCCGGCAAAGCTCTGTCGGACAAAGTGAAGTAAATTTCGCCCAATTGGATATTGAACCGCTAAGGCCTCCGCATTTTTTATTTGACAATCGGAGGCCTTAGTGCATTGATGCGCCGATCAATTTTAAAGGGAGAATGGCTTTTGAGTTCAAAACGGATTTTAAGCGGCATGAGGCCGACCGGGAAGCTGCATTTGGGCAATCTGCATGGCGCGCTGACCAACTGGGTCGACCTTCAGAACAGCGGGCAATATGATTGTTTTTATTTTGTGGCCGATTGGCATGCGATTACCAGCGACTATGAATCGACGGATTCCATTCGGGACAACGGCATTCAGATGGTGATCGACTGGCTGTCGGCCGGACTGGATCCCCAAAAAAGCACCCTTTTCGTCCAATCCGCGATCAAGGAACACGCGGAGCTGTTTTTGCTGTTGTCGATGATCACGCCTTTGGCCTGGCTGCAGCGCAATCCGACCTATAAAGAAATGCAGGCGGAGCTTACCTCCCGGGATCTGTCCACTTTCGGATTTCTGGGCTATCCCGTGCTCCAGGCGGCCGATATCATCATGTACAAGGCCTACGGTGTGCCGGTGGGCGTTGATCAACTGCCGCATATCGAGCTGACCCGTGAAATCGTCCGCCGTTTCAATTATCTGTACCAAAAAGAGGTGTTTGTCGTGCCGGAGCCGCTTCTGACGAGTGTGCCCAAACTCCTGGGCGTTGACGGACGCAAAATGAGCAAATCTTACGACAACGCCATTTATATGAGCGACCGGGGCAAAGTTCTCCAGACGAAAATCGCCTCGATGTTCACCGATCCGCAGAGAATGCGCCGGACCGATCCGGGCGATCCGGATATCTGCAATGTGTTTTCCTTTCACGGCCTGTATTCGGCGCCCCAGACGGTCTCTGAAATTAACGCCGCCTGCCGGGTGGCGGAGATCGGCTGCATTGAATGCAAAAAAAAGCTGGCTTCCCGGATCGAAGAGGCGATGGCGCCGATTCATGAACGGATGGACTACTACACCAGCCATTTGCCGGAAATTTCCGATATCATCGCTGCGGGAAACCAAAAGGCGGCGGATGTCGCGCGCCGCACGATGGAGGAAGTGCGCGCCGCGGTGAAAATCTGAACGCGGCGCAAGTGCCGGAAAACGGACGCGGCGCCATGTCTCGGCGCCGTCCGGGCGCACGCTTGTCCGTTTGCCATTATTGTGCTATCGGGTGCCTATGAACGAGCAGACATCGCTGGATTACGCCATTAAACTCGACATGTTTGAAGGTCCGCTGGATCTGCTTTTGCATTTGATCAAGAAAAACGAGATCGACATTTACAATATTCCCGTTGCGCTCATCACGCAGCAGTATCTGGAATATCTCGACATCATCAAGTCGCTCAATCTGGATCTGGCCGGCGAATACCTGGTGATGGCTTCCACGCTGATTCACATCAAGTCGCGGATGCTTCTGCCGGTTCCCGAAGAGCCTTCCGAGGAGGAAACCGAAGAAGATCCCCGCGCGGAACTGGTCCGCCAGCTTTTGGAATATCAGGCTTTCAAGGAAGCCGCCTCGCAGCTCGCGCAGCGTCCGATGCTTGAGCGCGACGTGTTCACCCGCAGCGCGCCGCTGCCGGAAGACCCCAAACCGGAAAACGCGGCTGAAGACGAATGGGTGGAAGTCAACATTTTCGAACTGATTGACGCGTTTCAGCGTCTGGTGTCGCGCATCGACAGGCAGGATCTTCTGGAGATCGATCTGGAAAAAATGTCTCTTGCCGACATCATCAACGACGTGATGGAGCGTTTGATAAAAGAGAAGAATCTGACATTCGAAGAATTACTTGGGGAAAAACGGGACCGCAGGCGCGTCGTCTATACGTTTCTGGCGATTCTCGAGCTCGTCAAGCTCAAGATGATCAAGGCCTATCAGACCCAGGCCTTCGGCGTCATCCGGATCTTTCCCGCCGTGGAGTCTTAAATGGAGAATTTACCGGCAATCATTGAAGCGTTGATTCTGGCGTCGGAAACGCCGCTGTCCCTCGAGAAGATGTGTGCCGCGATCGAAGGCGTGGAAAAAGACGATGTGCGCGCCGCGCTTGATCGGCTCAAAGCGGACCATGACGAGCGTTCCGGCGGCATCTGCCTTCAGGACGTTGCAGGCGGCTATCAGTTCCGCACCCGGCCCGAGTTCGCCCCCTGGGTCAAAAAACTCAAAAGCGGCAAACCCGCGTCTTTGTCGCCCGCCGCTTTGGAAACGCTGGCCATCGTCGCCTACCGGCAGCCGATTGTGAAGTCTGAAATCGAAAGCATCCGCGGCGTGGATGTCGGCGGGCCGCTCAAAAGTCTTCTGGATAAAAAACTGGTACGTATTGTCGGCCGCAAGGACGTGCCGGGAAAACCCATCATTTACGGCACGACGAAGAAATTTCTGGAGGTTTTCAACTTGCGCGACCTGTCGGATTTGCCGACGATGCGCGAGATGAAGGAAATGACCGAGCACCAGGAGCCGCTGGACTATGCGCTGCCGGATCCCGACCTGACCGCGCCGGGCGTTGTGGATGCGGATCTCCCGACCGCGGACCTTTTTGAGGACCCGGAGCGTTTTGAGGATCCCGATTCGGCATGAAGGAAAGGCTTCAGAAAATTATCGCCGCCGCCGGCGTGGCGTCCCGCCGCGCCGCTGAAAAGCTCATCACGGAAGGGCGCGTCAGCGTGAACGGCGAGGTGGTTCGCGAGTTGGGGGCAAAAGCCGACGCGCGCACGGACGTCGTCCGGGTGGACGGCAAAACCATCGCCCAAGACAGAATGCTGTGCTACATCGCGATGAACAAGCCGGCGGGCTATGTCACCACGATGTCCGATCCCCAGCAAAGGCCGACAGTCGTTGATCTGCTGGGCGATCTGCCCGAGCGAGTCTATCCGGTCGGACGGCTCGACTACGAATCGTCGGGGCTTTTGATTTTAACCAACGACGGCGACTTCACGCAGAAAGTGGCCCATCCGCGCGGCGAGGTGCCCAAAACCTACCGGGTCAAGGTTGCAGGACGTCTGAGCCGGGAAGAAATCCGCAGACTTGAGCGCGGCATCGTCCTTCCCGACGGGCTTTTCAGACCCGAAGGGGTCCGAGTGGAGAAGCAAAACGACCAAAGTGTCTGGCTGTTGATCACATTGCGCGAAGGGCGTAATCGCGTGATCCGCCGGGCTTTTGAAGAAATGGGGCGGCGTGTGGCCCGGTTGGTTCGTCAATCGATCGGTCCGGTTGCGCTGGCAGGACTCAAAGAGGGCGCCTGGAGACACCTGACGGATCGGGAAGTGGCCGGTTTAATCCGGGAATCAACGCAGCCCGCGGGGAAAAATATCCTTGACAATCCGCCGAAAATAAATCATAGTCGCCCCCGTAAATGACCCTGGCCGATCCATAAATCAGGCGAATCCGGCTGTAAAGAGTGATGAGGAGGTTGTATGAATAAATCCGGTCTGATTGAAGCTTTGAGCAAAAAGATGAACCTGACGGAGAAAAAAGCCATTGACGTCGTTAATCTCGTATTCAAAGGCTTCACTGACGAGTTGAAAAAAGGCGGCCGTATTGAGATTCGCGGATTCGGAAGCTTTGTGGTGAAAGATTACGGCTCCTATACGGGCAGGAATCCGAAAACCGGAACCAAAATCAAGGTGGAACCCAAAAAGCTGCCGTTTTTTAAAGTCGGCAAAGAACTCAAAGACCGCGTGGACAACAGCAAATAATCATCCTGCAAGAGATGATGATATAAAAAAGGGGCTTGTCAATGACAAGCCCTTTTTTTTTCGACGACGCTGCGTCCTGAACAGTCTTTCCGTCCGACCGTGAAGCGTCCGGTCTTATTTCAGATTGCTGTTGACAAAATCCCAGTTGATCAGGTTGGCGATCACCGACGACAGATAGTCGGGGCGCCGGTTCTGATAATCGAGATAGTAAGCGTGCTCCCAAACATCCAAAGTCAGAAGCGCTTTCTGGCCGTGCGCCAGCGGCGTGTCGGCATTGGCCGTTTTGGTGATTTTCAAATCGTTTCCGTCCAGAACAAGCCAGGCCCAGCCGCTTCCGAACTGGGTGACACCGGCGTTTTTGAGCTCTTCGGCAAACTTTTCATAGCTTCCGAAGGCGGCGGTGATTTTTTCCGCGATCGGTCCTTTCGGGGCGCCTCCGCCTTTTGGGGTCAGACAGTTCCAGTAGAAGGTATGATTCCAAACCTGCGCAGCGTTGTTGAAAATTCCCGCTTTGGCCGGGTCTTTTGAGGCCTCTTGAATGATCTCCTCCAGGGATCGATTTTCGAGTTGTGTGCCTGCAATGAGTTTATTTAAATTGTCCACATAAGCCTTGTGGTGTTTTCCATAATGGAAATCCAGGGTGTTCGCGCTGATATAAGGCGCCAGCGCGTCCTTCGCATAAGGTAAATCCGGCAATGATAGTGCCATGGCTGATTCTCCTTTCCCGAGTTTTTTTCTAGTATAGGCAGGTAAAAAAGTTTGTCAAATTTTAGATTCGCGCTCTGCCGGCGTTTGGATGCCGGGGCGCGGCGGCCAGATCATTTTCAAGACAGTGGTATAAACGAGCATGACGGCTGAAAAGATCAAAGCCGGAAGGGCCGCTTCGGCGCCGAAAATCCACAGCGCGATACCGCCGGCCAGGCCATAGTTTTTCAGCGAGCCCAGAAGCAGAAAAAACGACCAGCGTTCCCGCGGCATGCCGGTCAATCGGGCAACGGCAATGACCGCAGCAATGACGACGGCCAGCGACCCCAGGGCGATGGCGGCGATCAGCGGAATTTGCGCGCTCCAGTTTCGGATCGCCTCCGCATTGGCCGCTGAAAGCGAGTAGAAAATAACGGTATAACAGACGTTGGTGACGGCGCTTTCGTACTTTTCCACGCCGGCGTCAAGATCGCGGTCGACAGCCAGGCGGGACAGCAAAAGCGGCAGCGCGATGAGCCCGAGCGCCAAAAGAAAGATTTTGTCGATGCCGATCGGAATGTACTTCAGAAACGCCAGGCCGATGAGCGGAATGATCAAAAGCGCGCCCGCATGCGCCCCGGCCAGACCGGAAAAGAGGCGCAAGGGGGCGGTGCCGATATTTTTCCCCAGAGGAATAGCGATGACGGCCGGCGGGACGGCGGCGACAAGCACCATACCGATCCAGAGCGTTTCGTCCCGGATATGAAACAGACTGCCCAGGATGATCAAATTTCCCAGGATCATATAATTGAGGAAGTTGCCCCACAGCGCCCCCGGGAGCAAGGCGGCCGGATGACGGAAAAATCCGCGCGGAAACCGAAGCAGGGTGACGGTGAGCATCAGAATCAGCGCCGGCAAAATGAGCGCCTGCGCCGCAAACAAAGCCTGCGGCAGCAAAATGCCGCCCGCCGCGGCCGCCAGAAACAAAAGATTGGCGGGGCTGAAAATCATCCAAAGTCGCATCATGACTTAAATCTCTGAAAAACCGGGCAGGAGGCCTTCTCGTGGAAAGAGCCGGTCCCGGCGCTGCCAAGCGGATGGCGATGCGGAGGCGGACTTTCGTGCTTCACGGGCAGTGCAATCCTTTCTTCAGTTGGAGGAGGTTGCGTTCCATGATGGATAAAAACGTTTCGCCGGCGGCTATTGCCGCCGGTTCGACATCATAGCCGTTATCAAGGGAAAGCACCTCAACGCCCATTTCTTTGACCAACAGATGTTGCTTGTGTTCAGAAAGCTGCTGGTCGCAAAACAGGGAGGCCGGTTTGTCGGACTCCTCCAGTCCAAGAATGTTGAGCGTCTCCTGCTGTGAAAGATTCGGACGCGACAAACCTTCCGCATAATGATATTTCAAAGCGTAGCGCTGGGCCAAATAGGCGAAAGTGCGATGTCCGGATTGGCGCAGGACTTTAGATTGACAGACAGCCAATTGTTTCGTGAAGGCGTCATCAAGCCGGCTCAGTTTGCGTTTGTAGGCTCGGGCATTGCGTTTGTAAGTGTCGCTGTTTCGCGGGTCTTTGTTGATAAACGCCTCGGCAATGTTATCCACCATGATCTGCGCATTTTTCAGATCCAGCCAGATATGGGGATCGTAGTGTCCCGCCGGCGCCGAAGGCGAGGGAGCAGCGGGTTTTGAGGCGTCGGAACAAGACGGGTCAGCCGGGACGACGGGCGAGGCCGCGCTGTCGCGGTCCGGTAATTCTTCGGCCGGACGCGACAGCGGCTGTTGTTCAAGTTGTTCGTAGATTTGTTCGGGAAAAACTTCCCGGAACGGAGGCCTCGGCAGAAGCGTCGCGCCGGAGCCGGTTTCCACGGCGGTCGTATTCGATTTTTCGGCCGCGCTGATCGCTTTGAAGACCCATTGCTCCATCTCGAAGCTTGTAAAAAGAAACAAGTCCGCGCGGTAAATCGCGTCCATTTCGGCCGGGGTGAGCTCGTAGGCATAAGCGTTCATGCCCGGCGGCGGGATCATTGTCAGATCGATTTTATTGTCTCCGATTTGACGGGCGAAATCGTAGACGGGAAAAATCGTGGCGATAACGCGCAGGCGATCATCGGGTGCGCTAGATTCCCTGGACTGGCAAGAGAAGCTCAAAAGCGACAGTCCGCAGATCATCAGCATCAACGCTCGGGTCTGAAGCATCCGGTTTTTCATGGTCTTTTCTCTTAACACAAGCGCGGCGGTCGCGCAACCGGTTCAGGGCGTCAAGTCCCCCGGCGGACATCGGACGCGTCCGATGTCCGCCGGGCCGACTGTGTGGGAATCAGTATCGCCAGCCCCAAAAGCCCAAAGCCAGCAGATTCATGATCACAGGAACGGCATAGATGATGCCGACCGTCGTGATTTTCGCTTTCATCGTTTTCAGGCTGATGACCAAAATGGCAAAACAGAAGAAATGAAAATAGCCGAAAAGAAAGATCAGCCAAACGCCTTTGAAGGACAGGAACCAGAAGGGATATTCCCAGACGAGATGTCCGCCGAGATTGAGCAGGCATTCGATAAAGACGCAAAAAACACTATACCCGATCGCCCAGAACCATTTTTCGGGCAGTCCGAGGATTTTCTCTTTTTTCCCCTCGGAGAGCGTGTGATAGTATATGATGCCGAGGATGGCGAACATGAACATGATTTCGATATTCCAGCCCACCATCGTTCGCAGCGCCGTGTCGCCGGGCGTGGTCCAGAACGCGGACCGTCCGGTCAGATGCATCACCCAGCCGTTCCAGGTTTCATTGAAAAAATCCACTCCGAAGATGGTCAAGCCCGCCAAGACGGCGTTCCAGTCGCCTGTGGAGCGCGCCTGTTTGATCTCGCGGGTGTAGATGTAGAAGACAATCGCCAAAAGGGGAATCACATACCATTTAATCATGGACAAATCACGCAGGCCGTCCAGTGCTTGCAAGGTTGCATCAGTCATCATCGTCTCCTTTCAAAAAAAGTTTGAAGGGTTCATAAACGGATAGGACCTCCGACGTTTCGGCGGGCGGATTATACACCACAGAATGGAAAAAATGGAAAAAGATTATTGACGCAGATTCCATCTTGTGGTGAAAAAAAAGACATCTTTCTATTTTTTTTCGGGGAGGACACCAAGATGAGAAAAAAACCGCTGCATCTTTTGCTTCGGGTGCTTTTTGCGTTGGGGATTCTGGGGCTTTGCGGCTGCGCCGCCAACTCAATCTACACCGTTCCGATCGATTACGACGCCGGAGACGCCGTCATTCCGTCCTATCTGGAACCGTCCAACCGCGATTTGCAGTCGCTTATTGCCGTGGCGGAATTTACCGACAAACGCCAGGTGGACGATCCGCTGGTGATCGGGCGCGTTATTGAAAGAAACGGGCTCAGAGTGCTGGTGCTGCCCAAAACGCTGCCCCCGACGCAGGCCGTTTCCCAGGGGCTGAGGCGGTATCTGCGCAAGGCGGGCTATAATGTCGCAGGCAGCACAGATCCCTGGGATCTACAGGAGCGCAATCTGCCCCAGACCGTGGGGCGGGTTCTGATCGGCGGCAGCATTGACGAGCTGGACGTCATTTGTCGGCGGGAGTGGCCGACAAATGCCTACAGCGCGAAGATCCGGCTGACGATTTACCTGGCCGATTCGCAAACTCGGGCCATTCTCTATCGGTCCACGGTGGAATCCATGGCGTCGCTTGAACACGTTTTGTTTTCCGAAGAACGTCTGGGTGAACAGGCGGCCGCCGCGATCGGCGCGGCCATTGAAAAACTTTTTGAAAAACGAGAATTATCCCAGCATCTCAAGGATGCGCTCAGGCGATAAGCGCGTTTGCGGCTGACTTGTCGGGAAGCATCCGAGGAAGGAGGGCTCTCGCGATGATTGACGCGTCACGAAATGTGTTTGACCGGGTGCTCGTTGCCTTTATGGACAACTTCGGCCTGAGCCGCGCGGCCTCCCTGATCAGCCTGGCGCTGGCTGCGGCGTTGATCGTTTTCGCTTTTTTCTGGTTTTTCCACTCGGCGCCGCCCAAAACCCTGACGCTCACAGCCGGCGCGCAAGACAGCATTTATCATAAGGTTGCCTTGCGGTATGCCGAGGCGTTGGCGCGCGAAGGCGTCAAACTCAACATCATGACCTCCTCGGGCGCGCTGGAGAATCTTGAGCGCCTGGCGGACCCGACTCATCCGGCGGATATTGGTTTTGTCCAGGCCGGCCTGGCCGGAGATGCCGATACCGGCCGACTGGTTTCGTTGGGCAGTGTGTCCTATCAGCCGCTTTTGATTTTTTACCGCCTGCCGGTCAAAGTGACGATTCTTTCGCAGCTGGCGGGGCGGCGCGTGGCCGTGGGGCCGGAAGGCAGCGGCACACGGGCGCTTTCGCTGTCGCTTCTGGCCTTAAACGGCATCGACACGGCCGGGACCACGCTTCTATCCTCCGCGGAGGGAGAAGAGGCGGCTGCGCTGTTGCTTGAAGGAAAGGTGGACGCCATTTTTCTGATGGCCGATTCCGCTTCGTCGGCCACGTTGCGCGCCCTGCTTCGCGCCAACGGCATTTCTCTGGTTGATATCGCGCAGGCCGAGGCCTATACCCGGCGGGCGGGGTATCTGCACCGGCTTGTGCTTCCCAAAGGCGCGATGGATTTCGGCAAGAACGTACCCGCCGAAGATGTCACGCTGGTCAGTCCGATGGTGGAACTGGTGGCGAAAGAAAAGTTGCATCCGGCGCTGTCCGATCTGCTGCTGGCGGCGGCCTCCGATATTCACGGCCGGCCGGCCTTGTTTCAGAAACATGGCGAATTTCCGGCTCCGCTGACGTCTGAATTCCGCCTCAGCGACGACGCGAAGCGTTACTACAAATCCGGGAAAAGCTTTTTGTACCGCTATCTGCCGTTTTGGCTGGCCAGCCTCATCAACCGAATTCTGGTGGTGTTCGTTCCCCTGATCATCGTGCTCATTCCCGGCTTCAAGAGCATTCCGGCCCTTTTGCGCCTGCGGATGAAGCTGCGCATCAACAAGTGGTACAGGCGGCTTCTGAGCGTCGAGCATGAAGCCGCGCGGCGGATGGACGATTCCCTGCGTGAGGCGCTTGCCCGGCGGGTGGACGCCATCGAAGAGGAGGTCAACAAAATGAAAGTGCCGGCCTCCCACGGCGATCAGTTTTACTTCCTGAGGACGCACATTCATTTCGTCCGGGAAAAACTCGCCGGTGGCGAGGCGGTCTCCGACAAGTAGGATCGCCCAGAACGCGAAGAAAAAAGCGAGAGGCGAAAAATCGGGGGTATCGGCCTCGGGCTGAAAAATGCCGTGTTTCATTCGCCTCCTCAAGCTTGCGAGGAAAAAGGATGAAGCCGGAAACGAATGAAAAACATCTTTTGAATTCGACCATAAAACGGGACGCAGGGGGGCGCATATCACGGATGAAAGACAAGCCTGCCGATACTGCCGGTATCCGAAACTGGCCGGAAGACGACCGGCCCAGGGAAAAACTGTTGCGAAAAGGAGCGCGGACTTTGACGAATTCCGAGCTTCTGGCCATTTTGCTGCGCACCGGGGCGAAAGGCATGAGCGCCATCGAGCTGGCCCGCCGCATTCTGGAAACCTTTGGAACCTTTCGCAACATGCATCACACCGATTTGCGCAGCTGGAAGGCCTTCAAGGGATTGGGGCCGGCCAAAATCGCCCAGATCCAGGCGGCTTTGGAAATCGGCCGACGTTTCCGCGAAGACGAAATCCGCGCCGCCCGCAGAAAAATCAACTCGCCCAAAGACGTTTGCGATATCCTCATGCCGCAGATGCGCGACCTCAAAACCGAAGTCTTCAAAGTCGTTTTTCTAGACAATAACAACCGGATTCTCGATATTTCAGACGCCGCCTGTGGAACGGTTAACGCCGCCATGCCCATTGTCCGCGAGATTCTTCACGCCGCTTTGCAACATTATGCCGCGGCGATCATCTGCGTGCATAATCATCCCAGCGCCAACGTTTCTCCCAGTCCTGAAGATCGGAAGTTTACACAGGAACTCGGCGCGGCGGGAAAACTGATGGGTGTGAAAATGCTCGACCATCTGATCATCGGCGACGGCGCCTACTTCAGCTTCGCCGACGAAGGGCTGATCGGATAAACACGACTGGAAGATTGAAAAAAACCGCCCGATGTCTTCCAAAAGACTGCGGATGCCGGGCCTTTCTTTTCTCTTGTTTTTGCCGGTTTATCCAGTATATAAATCCGCCAGTTCCGTTCAGACGGAGGTTCTCATGCGGATTATTATTATCGGCGCCGGAGAAGTCGGCTACCACATCGCGAAAAAACTCTCCGATGAAAAAAGAGATGTTGTTCTGATCGACAAAGATCCCGCGAAAGTCCGGCGGATCAGCGAAAATCTTGATATTCAGGCGCTGCTTGGGTCCGGCACCAGCCCGAAAATGCTTCGGGAAGCCGGTATCGAAAAAGCGGAACTTCTGGCTGCCGCAACCGACAGCGACGAGGTGAATCTGATCGCTTGTCTTTTGGCCCGCAGCCTCAACCGGCATATCGTCAAGATCGCCCGCGTCCGGAATCAGGAATATGTGCAGGAATCTTCCCTGTTCAGCGAAGATCTGCTCGGCGTGGATCTGATCATCAACACCCGCGACATGATGGTCAAAACGATTCTGTCGCTGATGGACATTCCGGGGGCCTCCGAGGTGATCGATTTCCTGGGAGGCGAGGTTAAGCTGGTCAGTTTCCTGATCTCAGAGGATTCCCCTCTGGCGGGGATGAAGCTCAGCAATCTGAAGAGTTCCGGCGAGGGGCTGCTGATAGTGGCCATCGTTCGGGGACACAAAATCCTGATCCCCAGCGGCGCAGACACCATTTGGCCTCTGGATCTGATTTATCTGGTGGTAAAAAAAGACAACGTCCATGCGACGCTTAACCGCCTGGGCATGTCCACCCGTCCGCTCAAAAACGTGATTATTGTCGGCGCGGGGGCCACAGGCATGGCCGTGGCGCATGCTTTGGACGACCGGCGCCACAATGTCCGGCTGATCGATGAGGATGGAGACCGCTGCAAGCAGGCGGCCACGCTTTTGAATTACGTCACGGTGATCAAGGGGGACGCCGCCGACGGCGATTTGTTGCGGGAGGCCAATGCGGGCGAGATGGATCTGCTCATCGCATTGACCGGCGACGAAGAAAGCAATGTGCTCATTTCTTTGCTGGCCAAGGAAATGGGAACCCGGCGGACCATTACCCGCGTCAGCAAACTCAGCTATATGCATATTGTGTCGGCCATCGGTCTGGACACCGTCATCAATCCGCGCATGTCCGCGGTGCGCGCCATTCTGCAGCATCTGCGCCGGGGAAAAATTCTTTCCGTCACACCGCTTCGCGAAGAGCAGGCCGAAGCCATCGAGGCCGAAGCGCTTGAAACCTCCGACATCGTCAATGTCCCGCTGGCGCAAGTCGATTTTCCGCCGGGTGCGATTTTGGGCGCCATTGTCCGAGAGGGCGAAATCATCATTCCGAAAGGCGACACGATTGTTCTGCCCCACGACCGGCTCATCATTTTCGCGCTTCAGCAGGTGCTCAATTCCATCGAGCGCCTGCTCACCGTGAAGCTGGAGTACTTCTGATGAATATCCGTCTCATCGCGCATTTGGTGGCGATTCTAGTCATCTGCCTGGGCGCGTCGATGATTCTGCCGATGGCCGCGGCCTTCTATTACAATGACGGCAGCGCGCCGGCGTTTTTGATATCCCTTGCCGTCACCTGCGTCGGAGGGCTTTGCGTGTTTTTCTGGACGCGCGGCCGCCGGAGTTTTTTTCTGAGCCATCGCGACGGAATGGCCATTGTGGCCCTGGGATGGATCGTTGCGGCTCTCGCGGCGACGCTGCCCTATGTGCTGTCCGGGGCCATTCCCGGTTTCACCAACGCGTATTTCGAATCCATGTCGGGATTTACGACCACCGGCGCGAGCATTCTGAGGGACATCGAAACCTTGCCTCCGGGGATCTTGCTGTGGCGCGCCCAGACCCAGTGGCTGGGCGGCATGGGCATTATCGTTTTGTCCATCGCCATTTTGCCGTTTCTGGGCATCGGCGGCATGGAACTCTATAAGGCGGAAACCCCTAGCCCCGTGGTGGATAAACTAACGCCGCGGATCGCCGAAACCGCCAAAGCTTTGTGGAAGATCTACATTTTTCTGACCCTGTTGATGATCCTTTTGCTTCTCGGCGGAGGCATGACCTTTTACGATGCGTTGTGCCATGCTTTCGCGACTCTGCCCACCGGAGGTTTCTCTCCGAAAAACGCCAGCGTGGGGCATTACGCAAGCGCGTATATCGATGGGGTGATCCTGGTCTTCATGTTTGTCGCCGGAATCAACTTTTCGCTGCACTACAAACTGGCGCACGGTAATGTCCGCCGCTTCTTTCGCGATCCCGAATTCCGCGTCTATGCGGCCTTCGTTTTTGCATTCGTGTTTCTGGTGTTTGCCGATGTGTACGGAACCGTCTATCCGCGCGTCTTGGAAGCATTGCGCTACGCGTCTTTTCAGGTTGTTTCGATTCTCACCACGACTGGGTTCGCCACCGCCGATTTCGAACAATGGCCGGCGCTTTCTCAGGTGATTCTCTTTTGCTGCATGTTTCTGGGCGGCATGGCGGGATCGACCGGCGGCGGCATCAAGATCATGCGCATCATTCTGCTGGCCAAACACTGCTATCTTGAAATTTTCCGCATCATTCATCCGCATGCCGTCACCATGGTCAAACTGGGCGGTGTGCCCGTGTCTCAGACGATCATGCGAAGCATCTGGGGATTCTTTTTGCTGTTTATCGGCCTTTACATCGTCGGGGTGATCGCGCTGGCCGCCCTGGGGCTGGACATGGTGACTTCGCTAACGGCGATGGCAAGCTGCCTGGGCAATGTGGGGCCGGGGTTCGGCAGCGTCGGACCGATGGACAATTACGCCGGCGTTCCCGCTTTGGGCAAATGGATCCTGGCGTTCGGCATGCTTTTAGGGCGGCTGGAAATATATACGATTCTCGTTTTGCTGATCCCGGCGTTCTGGCGCAAATAGCTTCCGGCCCGGCCGATCTGAAACGGCCGGGTGTGTCGATGAATAAAATATTTTCCCCGGACATAAATAACGCAAAACCGAATGTTCAGTCCGGCGTCTTATGTTTGCGCCTTTTTCTGCTCTTTTACCACCGCTCCAGAATTTCCTGGGTGAGTTCCGAACGGATGGCCTGATCCAGGTGTACGGTGCCGAACAGTTTGCTGCCGGCCATCTTTGCGTTTAAAACCGAAAGGCCGTTGGATCGCTCGTCAAGCCAGGGCACGTCGATCTGGTCGTAGGAAAAATCGCCGGTGAAAACCATTTTGGTGCCTTCTCCGCCGCGTGTCGCGATGGCCTTGACGTGAGAGGGAGGCAGGTTCTGGATTTCATCGACGATGACGAAGCACTTCTGAATGGAACGGCCTCGTATTTTGTCGAGATCCATCATTTCAATCTTGCCGTTGGCGAGCCATTCGTTGATTTTTTCTTTGGTGCGGCCGTCCACGAGTTCCTTGATCGCATTGATGTTGTCGTAGATCGGATGCATCCAGGGTTTCATCTTCGCGTCGATGTCGCCGGGCGAATAGCCCAGACGGTCTTTGTTGCCCAGTTGAATGGTGGCGCGGCTCACCAGGATCTGCCGGTATTTGCCCGCCTGCTCGAACGCGGCCAGAAGCGCCAGAAAGGTCTTGGCGGTTCCGGCCCGGCCGGTGAGCGCAACCAAAGGCACGCTTGCGTCGCGCAGAAGATCCATGGCGATGAACTGCGCCCAGTTCACCTCGCCATTGTTGGAGCGGGGTCGAACGCCGAGAAGCTGAATGTCTTTTTCCACGATGCGGAAATGATCGCCCTTGCGCAAGGCGGCAAAAGCGGGACCCCAGACGCCGTCGATGTCGCAGTAGCAGATGACGCCTTCGTTTTGACGCACCGAGGCGAGCTTTGAAGCCAGTCGCGTTTCGGGCAGATGGACCGGAAAAGTTTTCTCCGAAAACCATTCCCGTTGCAGATTGACGGTGAGGCGCTGCGGTTCTTCATGGCGGATTTCGGTCTGGTCCATCTTCACCGACTGGACGTCGAGCCCGAAATGCAGCGCCAGCGTTTCCAGCGCCGCATCCTGCGTCACGAGAATCACCTTTTCTCCGCAAAGGGTCTTTTTCGCGGCCAGCGCCGTGGCAATAATGCAGTGATCGTTTTTGTCGGGCTTGAGGCCGGCGTCGGCCGCCGGATGAAAGTCGTAGGAAAAGAAACGGACGGAGGGATCTTTGATCCGAAAAAGGTTGCGGACCGTGCGGATGACGTTGCGCGCGATGTCCGCCTTGAAATCGTTGCCGGTTTTATGAGAGTCGAGTTCCTCCCAGGTTGCGTAGGGCATCAGCACGCAGTTGCGTCCGCCCTGACGAAGTTTTTCAAAGACGTCCATGCCGTATTCCAGAGCACTGGTGTCCACCACAAAATACTTCTCCGGACTGCCGGTTTGCGCCCCTTCGACCTGAGTTTCCACAGCCTGAATCCTGACTTTTCCCGCCATCGTCATGAAATCGCTCCTTGAGGCTGAAGTCTTTTTTTTATTCAAGTTTCGATCTGCTGCGACGCACCTCCTTTATTGTTTATTTTGCCGCCATTGTAACAAATCTTGAAAAACGCACAAGCGGAAATTGAGGATTGCGGCCCGCGGCCGACACTTCATGGGAATCGCAAATGATGCTTGACGCAGCAGGGGGCGGCAGGTATGGTCGGCCTTCGTATGAAAAAGATGCTTTTGTTGATGGCCGTCGTTCTCTGTTGGGGAAGTCTTCCTGTTTGCGCCGCCGATTGGGCGGGTTTGGCGGATCGCGCCGTGTTTTTATCAGCCCGCGACGCCGGCCTTTTGGAAAGCAAGCCCGATAAAACGCTCGGCGATCTGTATCAGTTGACCATTCATTACTACCGCCACTATGATCATGACAGACTGGTCGCTCTGTTTGAAGAAACGAAAGACCAATATCCCGCCGATTCCGAAGCCCGCGTGCTTGAGGCGATCATCCTGATGCGCGACCATCGCCATGCCCAAAGCCGTGCGGTTCTCGACCGGGTGCTGGCGCGCAAGCCCGATTTCCATCCCGCCAAAATTGTCCTGGCGCATCTTCTTTACCTGCAGAAGGATTTCGAAGGAGCTTACGGCATCGCCCGCGAGCTCCTGGCCGATCGAAATGAACTGTCGACTTACCACCATCTTGTCAGCTTGCTCATCGCGGCGGGCGCGCGGGGCATTCTTGCCAAGAGAAAACCGCTCACCGCGATTGGCGCGTATTTTGAAGTGACCGGCTATTTCCGACGGGCCCGCCGTCTTCTTCCGGAGTCCGCAGAATATCTCTATGGCCAGGGATCGTACTATCTGCTGACGCCTCGTGTGGCCGGCGGCGACCTGGAGCTTGCCGTGGAATTGCTGGAGCGCTCGCGCCGGCTGACGCCCCGCAATGCGCCGGTTTATGTCCGCCTGGCGCAGGCCTACCGGGCCAGGGGAGACCAGGAAGCATGCAGACATTACCTTGCCGCCGCCGCCCGGATCGATCCGAACGACGAACTGCTGCTCGACGATCAGTCCGGCGCAAAGGCTTTTCTGGATGTTCCGTAAAAAGCGCGAAGCGTCGGAGCGGCTGTCGTTTAGCGGAGAGATTTGAATTCGACAAGCATGCGCCGGGCGAAGCGGGCGACGCGACGGGAAAGTCCCAAAGAGCCGTGGACATGGTCAAGCGCTTCGCGGGCTGCGTCTTCGCCGATTTTGACCAACTCCGCGGCCCGGCTGAAATCCGACCAGTGCATTGATCCCAGATCCGGACGGATCACCACCTCCGCACCCCTGAGTTCCGCCTCCTGAAGCGCGTTGGCGGTGATTTCACCGGCCCGGTATAATACATCTTTGGCGGTTTCAATGTCCGCATCGGCCGGCAGCTCCCGATCCACCATGACAGCGATGACGACCTGTGCGCCGGCCTTTCTGGCCGCGTGCACCGGCACGAGACTGGTCACGCCGCCGTCGGCCAGAAGCCATTGGCCGACGCGCACCGGTTCGGCCGCGCCGGGCACCGAGCTGCTGGCCAGCACCGCCTGACGGATCGGGCCCTCGGAAAAAACAATCTGCTTGCCGGTGAGCAGATCCGTAGAGACCGCGGAAAAGGGGATGCGCGTGTCGCGGATATCCATATCGGGCAGCAGGTAGTTGATCAGCGACTGAAAATCTTCGGAGGGCAAAATGGATGGCCGGCAAAGGGCGCGGGCCAGATAATATTGATTCCTGACAAAAATCTGCGCTCTTTGCAGAAAGGTTTTCTGGGCTTTCGAAAACGACTCGCCGATAGCCCGGATTGATGAATCCTCAAATTCCGGGCTTTTCAGATAGTCGTCCACCCGTTTTGTGATTTCCCGGACGGAAAGACCCGCCGCATAGGCGCCGCCGATCAGGGCGCCGGCGCTGGTTCCCACGATCAGATCAATGCCGATGTTTTCCTGTTCCAGAACCTTGATTACACCGATATGGGCCAGTCCGCGAACGCCTCCGCCGCCCAGAGCTAAACCGACTTTTTTTTCATACCACGACATGATGGTCGCTTTCCCGATATCATTCAAAAATCGTCACACCGGCGATGTCATATCAATCCCTTCATATCGTGTCAACGGGTTAGCCGCCCGAAGCCACAAATATGTTCCGCAAGGCATTATCCATAACAAATATGTTCCGGCCCGATCCGGCTTGAAATCAATAAATAACCGGAATACTTTGGAATATAATCTGGCAGGTAAATTGCTAGCCTCTGAGCGCAGATCATCTTCGGGAGGGCTTTATGGATATGGCAGGAGTTTCGATCAACGCGGGCGACACCGCCTGGGTATTGGTGTGTTGTTCTTTGGTTCTTCTCATGACGCCGGCGCTGGCGTTTTTTTATGGGGGCATGGTGAGAAGAAAAAATGTTCTATCCACGCTGACGATGAGCGTCATCTTCATGGCCCTTATCGGCGTGCAATGGGTGCTCTACGGCTACACACTGGCCTTTGGCTCCGACATCAAAGGATTGATTGGAGGACTCGATTATCTGGGATTTGCGGGTGTCGGCGCCCTGCCGAACCCGACATATGCGCCAACCATTCCGCATCAGCTTTTCGCCGCGTTTCAGATGATGTTTGCCGTCATTACCCCGGCTTTGATTACCGGCGCTTTCGTTGAACGGGTTAAATTCAAAAGCTTCCTCCTGTTCAGCCTGCTATGGGCAACGCTTGTTTACGATCCGCTTTGCCACTGGGTTTGGGGACAGGGGGGTTGGCTTAGGGAAATGGGGGTTCTGGATTTCGCGGGGGGAACGGTCGTGCATATCGCCGCGGGATTCTCGGCGCTTGCCTTTGCTTTAGTCATCGGGCCGCGCAAGGGATACGGCGCGTTTCCGATTGAACCGAACAATATTCCGCTGACGGTTCTGGGAACCGGACTGCTTTGGGTCGGCTGGTTCGGCTTCAACGCGGGCAGCGCCCTGGGCGCAAACGGCGTGGCGGTCAACGCGCTGGTGACCACCAACACGTCGGCGGCGGCTGCGGGACTGGTTTGGATGCTTTTGTCCTGGCTTGACGGCCGTCCGAGCACGCTGGGCATTGCGACCGGCATGGTAGTGGGGCTTGCCGCCGTAACGCCCGCCGCGGGTTTCGTCACTCCGCTGACCGCGATGCTGATCGGCGCTGTAGCCGCACCCCTGTCTTACTATACCATCCGTTTCCGGGAACGGCGCAATCTCGATGAATCGCTTGATGTTTGGGCCTGCCACGGCATGGCCAGCACCTGGGGCATGCTGGCGGCGGGGCTTTTCGCGACGGTGGCTGTCAATGCCGGCGGCGCCGACGGCCTGTTTTTTGGAAACGCCGCCCAGCTGGGTATTCAGGCTCTGGGCGTGGTGGTCACCATAGTGTTTTCGTTCGGTATGACCTATGTGCTCGCAAAAGGGCTGCATCTGAGCATCGGTCTGAGAGTCACCCCGATTGAAGAGGAAGTGGGACTCGATATCAGCTCGCACGGCGAACGCTCCTATTCGTAGGATCGGCAAGAGCGGTCGTCATCGGATAAACGTTTAGGAGAGAGGGAGCCATGTTAAAAAAAATCGAAGCGATCATTCGAGAAGATAAGGTCAACGACGTCATTAAGGGATTGAACGATATCGGCATTGTGGGATTGAATATGTTTGAGGTGCGCGGCCACGGCCGCCAGGGCGGCGTGCGCCTCGTCGGACGGGCCGGGACCTATCAGGTCAATATGCTGCCCAAAATGCAGATCAATATCGT
Source organism: Syntrophaceae bacterium (assembly GCA_018436925.1). Classification (GTDB taxonomy): domain Bacteria; phylum Desulfobacterota; class Syntrophia; order Syntrophales; family Smithellaceae; genus UBA8904. The sequence goes on along the minus strand of JAHDKI010000037.1, from coordinate 5,574 downwards.
CTTAAACGAGCGCAATCTTGAGCCGGCGATCGATGCCATCGTCAAATCCGCCTATACCGGCGAAACGGGAGACGGCATCATTTTCGTCACGCCGGTCGAGGATGTGATTCGCGTGCGCACACGCGAGCGGGGCACGGGCGCGATGTCCTATCCCGGCGATATTGACGAAAGGCGGAAGAAATAGACCGTTTTCTTCATGGGCGGTAAACGATTTTATTAACCGATGGCCAGGCGGCCCATTTCGCCGGTGCGGATCCGGATGCATTCTTCCATCGGCAGAATGAAAATCTTTCCGTCGCCGATGTGGCCGGTTCTTGCGCCCTTTATAATCGCTTCTACCGTTGGTCTCACATAGTCGTCATTGACGGCGATTTCAAATCGTACCCGGTCCAGAAGGTCTCCTCCGGTCAGAGTTCCTGCGTCATCTTCCACTTTTCCGGCCTGTGCGCCGCATCCGATCACATTCGATACAGTGATTTTTCCCACCTTCACATCGACCAGCGCATCTTTGACCGCCTTGAGTCGTTCCGGTTGAACAATAGCGACAACGAGTTTCATCAGCTTGCTCCTTTCGGATGTGCTGTTCGCAAATACAGTGCCAGGCGAAAGGAAAGCATCTAATTGACCGGATTTACAAAACGATTGGATGATTTGAGCCATTAAGGCGAATAACAATTTTGTTCTTCTGAAAAAAAAAGACCGCCGTGTCCAAATGTCTTTTTGAAGCGAACCTTCGCGCGGCGCTGATAAAAAAGGGGTCCGGGCCTGTGGAACAGCCCGAACCCCTTTGCGGGAGGGAAGGGGAGATTGGGTTTTATCCGATCGCGTCGCCGCCGGTTTCGCCGGTGCGCACGCGAATGCATTCTTCCATCGGCAGAACAAAGATCTTGCCGTCGCCGATTTTGCCGGTGCGGGCGCCCTTGATGATCGCCTCCACCGCGGGTTTGACGAAATCATCATTCACCGCGATTTCAAAACGGACTTTGTCCAGCAGATTCACCTCTTCGACCGCGCCGCGATAGGTTTCCGTGTATCCGCCCTGCGCGCCGCAGCCGATCACGTTGGACACGGTCATTTTGCCGACTTTGGCCTCGGACAGAGCCTGTTTCACGTCCGTCAGCTTTTCGGGCTGAACAATTGCGATGACCAGTTTCATATGCGTTCTCCTTTATTAATTCATACGTTCATTGCAAATTGAATGCCGATCCCTACTTGGTCAGGAAGCCCTGGAAATCGGGATAGGCCTTGGCGCCGTGTTCGCCCAGATCCAGGCCGACGAGTTCTTCCTCGCGCGACACACGCATGCCTAAAGCGAGTTTAATCAGATACCAGATGATCAGCGACGCCGTGAAGGTGAAAGCGCCGACCGCCGCGACACCGATGGCCTGTGCTCCCAGAAGCGTGAAGCCGCCGCCGAAGAAAAGGCCGTTGCCTGTCGCCGCGCCCGTGATGTTGTCCACCGCGAAGAGACCCACCGCCAGCGTTCCCCAGATACCGTTGACCAGGTGGACCGAGAGCGCCCCCACCGGATCATCAATGCGCAGTTTGTCGAAAAACAGAATTGAGAAGACCACCAGCACGCCCGCGATGAGACCGATGACGGCCGCCGAGCCGACGCCCACGAAGGCGCAGGGCGCGGTAATCGCCACCAGTCCGGCGAGCGCGCCGTTGACGATCATGGTGAAATCCGGTTTTTTCTGGAGAAACCACGACGTCGCCGTCGAGCTTAAGATCGCCATGGCCGCCGCGATACTGGTGGTGACGGCGATGTGCGCGATCGCGCTGCCGTCGCCCACGCCCATGGTCGAGCCCGGGTTAAAGCCGAACCAGCCGAACCACAGAACCAGGCCGCCCAGCATAACCATGGACATATTGTGGCCGTAAATCGGACGAACCGATCCGTCGGGCCGATATTTTCCGATCCGCGCGCCCAGAAGCAGTGCGCCCGCAAGCGCCGCCCACCCGCCCACCGAATGGACCACCGTCGAGCCCGCGAAATCCCACATGCCCAGGTTCGCCAGGAAGCCGCCGCCCCAAATCCAGTGACCGGTAATCGGATATAAGACGGCAACGAGGATAAAAGAAAACACAATAAATGAGAGAAACTTGATGCGCTCGGCCACAACACCGGAAACGATAGTTGCCGCCGTTGCCGCAAACACGAGCTGGAAAAGGAACTTCGCCCACAGCGGCACGCCGGTCCAGCTGATCGCGGCATACGCACCGGCGTAAGCATCGCCCATTGCCGGGCTGTTATCGGCGCCGCTGACGAAAAAGAGTCCTTCCAGGCCCATGAAGAGATTGCCGTTGCCGAACATCAGACCCCAGCCGATGATCCAGAAAGACGCTGAGGCAATCGCAAAGACAATGAAGTTCTTCGCCAGAATGTTCACTGTGTTCTTGGCGCGGCAAAGTCCGGATTCCACCATGCCGAAGCCCAGGTTCATGAAGAAAACCAGGACGGCGGCGAAAAGCACCCAGACCGTGTCGATACTGACCTGCATCGAATTTTTCAGCGCTTCAAACGCCTCGGCTGTGACGGCAGGCGCCTGGGTGACAGATGCCGCAGCCGCTGTCGCTGCGACCTGACCTGCCGCTTCTTCCGCTGATGCCGGCATGACGGCAATCAGAAGAAATCCGATTAAAATCAAAAAAACGCTACCCAACTTTTTCATAATAAGCCTCCTTATCGGAATTTACGTTTCGGCTTTTTGAAAAGGCAAGGATGGTGCCATTCGCGCCGGATAATGACAATGCATTGATATAATTGAATAAATTAATTAAATTTTTGACTACAAAAAAGAACAATATTGTATCATCAATGAAATGCAAAAACTAAAATGTGGGTTGAAGATTTGCAAATTTTCAAATCACCGTTCACCGGAGGGTTGTGATTTTGGTTAAAGAAAATTTTTATCAAACGACGCGTTGATGGTCGGCACCGGCCGGAACCTGATCGTCGGAGGAGGCGGAAACGATGGAATTCTGGGGGACAAGGCGAATTTGTATAACCATTATGTCCTGAAACTTGCGGCATAAACGAGCGTCGTCATGTTGATAAAATGACTCTTGACAAGAAAAGATTCCAGGCGTATGGAAAACCATCTTTAAAAAAGAACCCCCAATTTAAAAGCACCACCCTCCTCAATATTATTTTGAAAAAAACAAAATAGCCGGATGAAGATCTTCCGAAAATGCAAGGCAGGGGACTGGTTTATAGGTTGCAGCAGGCGGCATGAAGCGGCTCATAAAAATCGTGGTTGATATCAATCTGCTTTTGGATTAAGGCAAAACCACGCTTCAAAAACCGTATCAAAAAACAATTTGTAAAGAATATCTGTAGGCATTTCCGCGAGGCCTGATTTGGAGACGATGAAATGGAGTTCATCACCGAATGCAAATCCGACATTCGACCTTCAAAGGGTGACGCCTTTCTATGTCTAGTGACTTGGGCATTGCGGCAAAGGGAGAAACGATAGAAAGCGTAAGTGAAAGACATTTTCTGAGTAAAAATGAAATAATATAAGTGAGGTGACGTCGAACTATGGTGGAAACAATTAAAAGAACCGATAAGGCAAAACAAAATTATTTAAAACATCGCTTTCCCAAACTGTCCAAAATGCAAATATTTCTGAGTTATTTCATTCTAGTCTTTGCGATTACCTATATACTGTCGGACAATATACTTGATATTTCCGTCACGCTGAGAAAATTTGTTGACTTCATGGCTTTTCTTTTTCCTGGTGTTGCCGAGTTTGGAAAGTATACGAAATTTCTCCAAGTAGCCCAGTTGGTCTATTCAGTATGCATTGTTACTTTGCCAATTGCAGTTATGCTGGCATATAAAGCATCAAAAAACGATCTTAATAAAGATTCGGGTGCAATGAAAAAACGCTTGAAAAATATTCGGTCAGCTTCCTTGCTTTTTTCAGCGTCTTGTTTCTGTTTTATGCTTCTAATTATTTATTGGCTTCCTGGCGGGCCAATTAGGACTTATCATGATATTTTTGGAGAAATGTACAACGAGAAGTGGGCATTTTCCATTGTGATATGTGTCATATTTATATGTTTTATTTTATCGGTGGGAGAACTAATTGTTACGATCAATCTTAAGAGACATAGAAAAATACTATAACCAAGATAAATAAAAAGCGTAAACGATAAATATTTGCAGCAAGTGGATACATAAATCAGAAGCATGGTTGTCAATGTTTATGAGGAGATAATTTATGAGCATTATAAAAGGATCTGTATTTGGAAATGACAGGAAGGCTTTCAAAAGGCTAGTCGTCTTGTCTCTGTTACTTGCTGCTATTTGCCTTATGTTCGCGGCCTGCGACAGTCAACAAGCATCACAGAACCCATCAAAGCAGCAAGATGCAAAGCCGAGCTACATGATTGCCATCGAAAAAGGCGATTATGAAACGGCGCTCAAAGAACTTCGCCCATTGGCGGAAAAGGGGGATGCTCACGCGCAATATAATCTCGGACTGATGTATGCGAAAGGATATGGCATTTTGCAGGATTACCAAGAGGCCGCAAAATGGTGGGGGCTTGCATCTGAAAAGGGAGAACGTCATGCCCAGTATAATCTTGGTTTCTTATATCGAAAAGGTCAGGGCGTAGCAAAAAATTGTAAATCAGCTGAAATGTGGTGGAGGAAATCTGCAAAACAAGGGTTTATATTGGCGCAATCTGATCTCGCTGCGATGTACGGAACAGGCGCATGCGAACCGGTGCTGCAGGATTATGTAGAGTCAGCAAAATGGGCAAAAATGGCCGCGGAGCAGAATTACGCTATGGCGCAGTATAACTTGGGAACGTATTACGAGTATGGAAAGGGTGTCAGGCAAGATTATAAAGAAGCAGCAAGGTGGTATCGAAAAGCCGCGGAACAGGGCGATGCTAGGGCGCAAAACAATCTTGGGTTGCTATACGAAAAAGGCAGGGGGCTATCTCAAGACGAACAGGAAGCCGTAAAATGGTATCTAAAAGCGGCAGAGCAAGATCATGGCTATGCACAATTTAATCTGGGAAAAAAGTATGACGACGGAAAAGGGGTTGCACAAGATCATAGCGAAGCTATCAGGTTATATCTATTGGCTGCGAAAAAGGATATCAGTAATGCCCAAGTTATGCTTGGCGTTAAATATTACAAAGGTGAAGGCGTCAAGCAGGACTTCATACAAGCATATAAGTGGTTCTATATAGCTGCGCAAAAAGGCTATGAACCAGCGCAAAAAGCAATCAAACTAACGTCAAAACATATAAAACAGAGTCAAGTCGAAGAAGCTATCAGGTTGGCTAAAGAAGAAAACATTAGCTCGGTAAATTGAAGGGGAAAAGATTATGAGTAGTTATACCATGAAAGACATGTATCTTGATTCCATTTATATTCGAGGGAAAAATGGGGTCAGGTTCTTGAAATATCATTTTTATTCAAGATTGCAGTTGTAGGAAGTAAGCGATCAAGAAGTCCATGATGTCCCGACCTCTGAGAATAGAATATCCGGATGCGTTATATCACGTGACCGCACGAGGAAATGCGAAGAACGATATCTTTCATTCGGATTT
>JAHDKI010000030.1:0-70000 GCA_018436925.1 Syntrophaceae bacterium | reverse complement strand
CATTTTTTATTCGAACGAAGAAGAAAAAAAGACGGCCGAGGAACTGCTTCGTTTAATGGATCGTTCAGGAAGATTCAGCAAACCCATTGTGACGGAAATTCGCCCGTCTGCGGACTTTTACCCGGCGGAGGAGTATCACCAACAGTACTATAAGAAAAACGCCATGCGATACAAGTATTACCGGGTCGGATCGGGACGGGAGGATTTTCTGCGCAAGACCTGGCCCGATGATTCCAATCCGCCGTCGGTTGAAAAAAAGGCGCGCTATAGCCGGCCGGATGACGAAACGCTTCGCAAGCGATTGACGCCGTTGCAATACGACGTCACGCAACGCGACGCGACCGAGCCGCCGTTTAACAATGCTTATGTCCAGAATTACCGGGAGGGGATTTACGTGGATGTCGTATCCGGTGAACCGCTTTTCAGCTCCCGGGATCAGTACGATTCCGGCAGCGGTTGGCCCAGTTTCATCCGGCCGCTGGCGTCGGAGAATCTGATCGAGAGGGAAGACCATCTGCTTTTCGAGGCGCGCACAGAAGTCCGCAGCCTTCATGCCGACTCTCATCTGGGCCATGTTTTTCCGGACGGACCGCCTCCGACGGGCCTTCGCTATTGCATCAACTCCGCGGCACTCCGATTTATTCCGAAGGAAGACCTGGAAAAGGAAGGGTACGGCCAATACCTGAAAGAGTTTGCGCCGAAACCCCAATGAGAAGACAAGCGCTTGGGCCGTGGCTTCAAGCGCAGAGAGACGCCGCCTCGTTGCGCGTCCGTTCGATTTCCAGAAGCAGAAGTTTGATCTGAGACAGTTCCTTCAAACCGGCGCGCAGCTCCGGAGTATCTTTCCCTTGGCGAAGATCGGTTTCACTGATGCGGCCGCAGATCAACTCCATCGTTTCTTTGATATGATCCATGAAGGCTTGGGGGCTGATGTTGCCGGTGGCGACATGGTACACGGAGATGTTGTCTTTGAGCAGTTTTTGTGTTTCCGTTCGGGCGATTTTCAGCCATTCAAGCGTGCGCAGGCAGATCTGAGGCGTGACGACGGGAGCGAAATCCCACAGGATCATGGCGAACATATATTTCATGTGCGGGATATTGCTTCTGCATAAAACAAGATTTTCGTACCTCGCGATGACGAGATTCAGCGTCAGAAGCAGGTTTTGAAATGTCTTTTCCAGTCCGTCGGAATCGGGGTCCGGATCATCGCGAAGCCACCCGATATTCCGGAAAACCCGGATCGCGTTTTCGCGGAAGATGGACGCATTGGCCGGGTGACTGCTTAAACGATTGCCGGAGACGGCTTTCGCGTCGGCGTCCAGCAGGTCCAGCAGGCAGATGGTGTACCCGAACATATAAAGTGAATTGAGCGCCTTGCCGGTTGCTGAAACCGTCATCCCCTTCAGAAAGGCTTGCCGGGCGGCTTGCAGATGGCCGAGCAATTCCTCATGTTGTGCGACTCGCTGCGCAGGCCGGGTTTTCTCATCCAGAAACTGGAAGGTCTTGACGGTCCTGCTGAAGTTGAGCACGCCGATTTCATGCCACATGTCGCTTAGCGGCTCGCAGTTTTCAACAATATACTCTCCTTCAGCGGCCGCACGCTCGTAGGCGAATTGCGCGGCGGCCGGATCCGTTTGATCCTGTGCAATATTCGAATAAATCAGCATCCTCATCAGCCGGGCCACAAGATTCTGCGGGCTGGATAAAAGCAGGTTGGCCAGGACCGCGTCCGCTTCGAAGAACATGCGCCGGGCGCTTAAGACTTTGGCGATTTCAGTCAAAAGCAGGGCGCTTTGCGGATAGCGGTGCATGGCGGAAATGGCGCCGAAGGCGTGTTGAGCCGCCTGCTCGGGAAAATGCAGCGTCCGCTTAAAATCCGCAAAGGCGGAGTCTTCCATTGAAACCGGAAGCATTTTCCCCTCCAGCAGGCAGGGAATAAAATCGTAGTAGGTGTAAGACAGGAAATAATTTAACGCCCAAACGTCTCCGTCGTATCCCGGTGACCGCTGCGGGGTTTGGTGATAGAGCTCAAAGCCAGCCTTAACGGAAGCGTACAGGGCGCAAAGTCTGGCGAAGTCCGTGAGGTAGATGCCGGATTCCGCGGTGAGATGCATTTCGAGAACCCTTTGGATTGCGAAATGGGCGTCGGTGGTCACCCCGGCATAGATCACGATGATCAGTTTCTTTTGCGGACTGCTGTGAGGCGACAGAAGCCACCGGCCCGCCATCTGATGCGCGATGGATAAAAGATTGCGGATGGATTCATGGTATAGCCTCGGCTCGTCGATCGGCCCGGGTTTTTTCGGAGAACGCAGACTGAAGGATGTGGCGCCGACGGTTTCAATGACTTTTTTATTGACGTGACTCTCCAGCCGAAGATAGTCGATACAGTCGGTAAGCTCGTTTTTCAGCCAGGCGACATCGGATGGGACGATAATTTCCCCCTGGCCCTGAAGATGAAAAGTCATCGTAATGCCGGCCGTTTCGTGGACGGGTTCGGGTTGTGTGATGGAGGTTGCCGGCAGCCTCAGAAGCATCTCATAGTGCCAGTTCAGGTCGGGGCATTTCTGCGCCAGCTTAAAGGCGAGAATTCTCAACAGCGCGCGTTTCTTCGGCGTGTTGATTACGAATTTCTTCTTGAGCCGTGTGATCATCGGCGCCTGAATTTCCGGCAGGGACAACTCCTTGGCGGTGATGTCCAGTTGCGCGATCAGCGCGTTGACGGAGAGATTTCCTGAAAGAATATCCAGAATGTCGGGGAAAGTCAGCCCCTCTTGAAGCGGGGTGACGCTGTCGGCGGCGGCATTCTTCTCCAGAAAATCCACAAGCGCCTCTTCCGTTTCCCGGTCAATGATTTTGTGTTTAAAAGCGAAATGGATGATACCGGGAATGGCCCGGCGGGATATGTCACGGTCGTTTTCCTTGAAGTCGGTGAAGCTTGACGCTGTAGGAAATGCGTTGATCAGCGCATTGCGCAAAAGGATGTTGTCGGACATGCCTTCTTCTCCCCTCATCAATCATGCGATACGCCGTCCGCGCTGGCCGGCTGCGCGTGCAGCCGATCCGGGCGGATGACGCAACTGCGCATAACCTTTATGAAATGCGATGTTCCTGCATGGCATAAAACCGGCTTCGTTTCAACTGGATTTTCGTGCGTTGTCAAAAAGGGGTTTCTTCAGGCGTCTATCGGAATGAAAGGACAAAACGTTTAGGACGGGTTCCGGTCGGAGGAAATGGCCCGGGCGATTTCACGCACGCGCGTGATGGCCGCATCCACGTCAAGAGTCAGCAGTTTTCGGTCGCGCAGAAGAAGTCTGCCCGCCACGATGCTTGTCTTCACATCGGCGCCGCGGGCGGCGTAAACCAGTTGAGAATAGGGGCGATAAAGCGGTGTCAGATGCGGCTGATCCATATCCACAATGATGATGTCGGCTTGCTTACCCGCCTCCAGTGAACCGACCACCTTTCCCAAGCCTAAAAGGCGCGCTCCGCCGATCGTGGCCGTTTGCACGACGGATCGTGCGTCCATGACGGCGGGATTGAGCGCGGCGACTTTGTGTATCTTTGCGCAGGAATCCATTTCCGTGAACATGTCCAGGTTGTTGTTGCTGGCGGCGCCGTCCGTTCCCAGACCGACCTCAAGGCCTTTGTCGATCATCCGGGGAACGGGAGCAATTCCGGCCGCCAGTTTCATGGAACTGCGCGGGTTATGAGAGACGCCGACGCCCAGATCCGCAAAGACGTCGATATCGCCGTCAGTCAGCCAGTTGCAGTGGACGGCAACGGTCGTCTCATCCAAAACGCCGAGATCCAGCAGATGCGCCACAGGCGTCTTGCCGTATTTTTTTTCAATCATGCCGCTTTCGTCGCTGTTTTCCAGAAGATGAATCAAGTAGAGGATGCCGGCTTCCCGGGCCGCTTCTTTCACATTGACGAGCGTTTCCGGCGAACAGGTATAGGGAGAGTGGCAGAAAAACGCCGGCGTGATCAAAGGCGAGTGAGATTGCCAGCGTGCGACGAATCTTGACGCGGCCGCCATCATCTTTTTGAAATCGGAGGGGTCAGGCGTGGCGAAATCGGCGAAGCCCTGGCAAACGACCGCACGCAGGCCGCAGTCCAGAGCGGCTTGAGCCACCTGGTTTTCAAAAAAATAGCCGTCGCAGAAAGTGGTGGTGCCCGACAGAATCATCTCGGCCATGGCCAGCAGGGCGCCGTCATGAACCATCTGTTTGGTTGCGTACTTTGCTTCCGCCGGAAAGATGTGTTTCGTCAGCCAATCCATCAACGGCAGATCATCGGCCATGCCGCGGAAACAAACCATCGGCAGGTGTGTGTGGGTGTTGATCAGGCCGGGCATGACCAGACACCGATCGGCCTGGATCCGCTCTTTCGCTTTAAGTCCGCGGCAGACCGGATCGTTTTTGTCAGAAATGAAGCCGATCCATCCGCCGGCAATGCCGATCACGGCGTCCTCGATGATTTCCCGGTTCTGCGACAGGGTTAGAGCCGTGCCGCCTTCAATGAGGATATCGAATGTTTGATCGGCGATGTGTTGCATGATTCAGAACGAAAAGAGGATCCTCCCGCCAGACCCGCGCGTGTTCTCCGGGGTTGGGCGGGCGCAGCCGGAGCGATGCAGGACCTTCGGCGGGATCTGACGCGGACAGGAAGACGTCATTTCGGGGGGGCTCCGACGACCAGCGTGGCGGTTGTATTTCCCTGAAGGTTGCATTCCGCCGTGACAGTCAGAGTATCTCCCGCTTTGGCCTCAATCGGCCAGGACTGGCTGAACGTCTTTTTATCAGGCTGGGATTTAAAATCGAAAGTGCCGGCCGGCGCGCCGTTCTTCTTGATGTCGATCCGCTTGACATAATGCAGGCCGGAAAAAAGCGTTTTGTGCGTGACGCTGACGGTTAATACCTGGGCGGCGTTGTCATAAGACAGGGCAACCTCTTGCGGGGGATCGGCCTGGGCCGGCGAAGCGGCGGCCAGCACGCCGGCGGCAATCCCCAGCGCGATGAAACAGGCGGCACGGATAAGCGATCGATGTCTCTTCATATGATTTCTCCCATGCGTTTTTAACGGGTTCGAACGGTCAACGGGGCGGCCGTTTTGCTGTCCCCCCGGCTGCAGGTTGCGGTGACTTCAAACACGTCGTCGTCTTCCGCCGGAATGCTATAGACATAGGCGAAGGTGTCGCCGGTCGGCTGGGAGGTGTACGTGTTGAGGCTGACGATCGAGCCGTTTTTTTTAATTTCCACGTATTTGATGTAGTGCGATCCTTTGAACATGGAGTTGTGTGTGATCTCGACGAGGAGCTTTTGGGTCTGATAAACATATTTGACGTCGAGCTTTTCCGGCGGCGAGGATAAGCCTGATGTCGCAGACAGGACAATCAACAAAGGGCACGCAGCAAGGATGACGGATAATCGATGAAACCTTCTGAATTTTCGTAACATGGCCGACCTCCCTTAAAAAGCATTGTTGCCATTGACTGGCGAAACCGCAGCATCCATCTGAAACGATTGCACCGGTTGTGCTAACCGGGGAATTTTGCGTCCAAAAGCCGCCCGCCGATCCAGCCCAGAAGCCCCCCGCAAAAAGAGGCTCCCGCCGCAAGCAGTGTGAAGAGGATTCGAATCACGGCGCTGTGGGCCGACTGCTCCGATGCGGCCAGTCCGAACAGCGCCAGCGAGATGAAAAAAAGAAGACCGCCGAGAAAAATCTTCTTCTGAAGAAAAGGCGTGGTCCATTTGCGAAATCGGAGTTTCGCGTCATACAGGCCTGTGGCGAAGGATAACAGCACAAAAAAAGGCAGGATCAGAGCGAGCACTTTTTGCGTGGAATAAAGATCGCGAACAAAATGATGCTCCGGCAACATCGCCACCGCCAGCGACAGCAAAAACAAAATCAGACAAAAGGCCTGGGGAAAATGCACCGCGACGGGATGCGTATGCAGGTCAAGAGGAATGCGCCTTGCGGCGGACAGCGGATGTTTATAGGCTTCGAAAATTTTTGCCGGCACGCCGCAGGCCGGACAGACCGTTCCAAGCCGCTTGCGGGTGGTGATGTATCCGCAGGCTTTGCATCTGACGAAATCGTCCATTCCGAACACCCTCATTCCTTCGTTTTGCAAGGTTTCCCTCAACGCCCTGAGGCGCGACGACCGAAATGCCTGCATGTTGATTAGTAGAACTCAAAGCGTCTGTCAAGTAAAACAAAGCAAATCCTGTGCCCCGAGAGGAGACAGGCTGAAAACCCTTTCCCTGCAAGGCGCAGGACGGATTCACTCTTTGCGACTGTGCCGCCTGGCTGCGCAAGATGACCTGTTCATTTTGAGTCATCAGGCCGAGGCCGTTGTCCGAGGCCGGATTCATCCCTGTCCAGGCGGCTCGATTTAATCATTGAAAAGGGACCGGTTATTCTATATTCTGCGTCCACTTCTAATCGTTATCGGAGGCGGTTATGGACGCGTTGCTTCTGGCCCGGATACAATTTGCCTTCACCATCGGATTCCATATTCTCTTTCCGATGATGACGCTGGGAACCTCCCTGGTGATTTTGATTTCCGAAACCCTTTACCTCGTTAAAAAGGAGGAGACCTATCGCCGGATCACGGACTTTCTGGCAAGACTTTTGGCGCTTGTTTTCGTGGTCGGCGCCGCATCCGGCATCGTGATGGAGTTCTCTTTCGGCACCAACTGGTCCGGCTATTCCCGCGCGGTGGGGGATATCTTCGGTCCGCTTCTGGCCGCCGAAGGCGTCATCGCTTTCTTTCTGGAGTCGGTTTTTATCGGCGTGCTGATCTTCGGCCGCGGCCGTGTTTCTCCGCGAGTGTACTGGATGGCGGCGTTGCTGGTCTTTGTCGGCGGACATCTGTCGGCGTTCTGGATTTTGGTGGCCAACTCCTGGATGCAGACGCCTGCGGGATATGAACTCGACGCGGCCGGCAAAATCGTTCTGGCAAGCTTTCGCGAGGCGGTCTTTAATCCGTCCACCGTTGTGAGGCTTTTGCACACGGTTCTGGCCTCCTGGGTCACCTGCGCGATTCTGATTTCCGGCATTGCCGGCTATTATGTCCGCAAGGGACTGCACGGCGAAGTCGCCAAAACGCTGCTGAAGATCGGCATCCTGTTGTTTGCCGTCACGCCGCTTCTGCAGTTGGGGGCGGCGCACGCGCACGCCATTCAGGTGATCGACACCCAGCCGGTCAAGGCCGCCGCGATGGAAGGGCATTTTGAAACGGCGCGCGGCGCGGACGTCTATGTTCTGGGCTATGTGGACGAGACGGCTGAAAAAACCTATGGACTGGCCATTCCAAAAGGGTTGAGCTTTCTGTACAACTTCGATGTCAACTCCGAGATACGGGGACTTGCCGACTATCCGAAGCAGGAGTGGCCGCCTTTGAACCTGGTGTTTCAATCCTATCATTTGATGGTGACTCTCGGGATGCTGTTTATCGCAGCGGGCCTTCTGGGCGCTTTTCTTTTGTGGCGGGGAAAACTCTACACGTCAAAGGCGTATCTATTTATCCTGCCGTTTCTGATTCCGTTGCCTCATATCGCGCACGAAGCCGGTTGGGTGACCGCTGAAGTCGGGCGTCAGCCCTGGATTATCTACGGTCTGATGAAGACCTCGGAGGCGGCGTCCGTTGTGGTTTCCAAAGCCGAGATTCTCTTCAGCCTGACGATGTTCGGACTGATTTACTCGTTGTTGCTGGTCATGTTTATTGTGTTGTTTCTAAGAATTGTTAAAACCGGTCCGGCGGCATAGCACCGCACGGAAAAACGTCATTTTGCGGGGGACGGCTTGCGATGGAAACGATTGAGACCTTTCAGGGGCTGTGGTTTGTGCTCATTTTTTTATTGCTGGCGGGCTATTCGCTTCTCGACGGCTTTGATCTGGGCGTGGGCGCGCTGCTACCGGTTCTGGGGAGAAGCGCGGAAGACAAAGATACGCTCATCGCCTCCATCGGACCGGTTTGGGATGGCAACGAAGTTTGGCTCATTACGGCCGGCGGCGCCCTTTTCGCCGCTTTTCCCCATGCCTATGCCACGGCGTTTTCCGGATTTTATCCGGCAATGATGCTGGTTTTGTTTGCGCTGATCTTCCGCGCTGTGTCCATGGAATTTCGCGCGCTCGATCCTTCGCGCGCCGGATGGTGGGAAAAAGCCCTGATCTGCGGCTCTCTGGGCGCGGCGTTTCTGTTCGGCGTGGCCCTGGGAAACATTATTTACGGGGTTCCCCTGGACGAGCACATGGAGTATGCGGGGGATTTCATCACTCTTTTGCGGCCGGTTCCTTTGCTGTTCGGGATCACGGGACTTTTCGCGGTGCTGCTGCAGGGCGCCGCCTGGGCGATTCTTAAAACCGACGGAGCCCTTCGTGATCGGGCCTATCGTGTCGCCTTTGTGTTGTTGTGGGGCAATGTGATCGCTTCGCTGGCTTACTTTGCCGTTTTGGCTTTCACCTTTTCCGAATTGGCCGGGCGCCCGTTATTCTATATCGCCGTTGGCGTCTCTCTTGTCGGGTGGATGGGGCTTCATTTGTCGCTGAGGTCAAGACGCGACGGACGCCCTCTGGCGGCCTCTTCGCTTTCCTTTCTCGGTCTGTGGCTGGCCGCAGGCGCGGCCCAGTTTCCGCATCTGATCCGGGCGTCAAACGTTCCGGATTGGGGGCTTACGATTTTCAACAGCTCGACCGGTCTTTACACCCTCCAGGTGATGAGCGTCATCGGTTTGGCCGGCATGCCGGTCGTCATCGGCTATACGATTTTTGTCTACCGTTTGTTCAAAGGCAAAGCAAAAGCCGACGGACATTACGACGGCTAAGCGGCCGGTTCGACGATCAAAAACGTTTGTCGGCTTTTTTTACGATTATGGCGAGCGCTTCTGATCCGCGGCGGCCCGGGAGAATCGCGGCGACGGCTTTCGACGAGAAAAACCCTAATAATTGCAAGACTCAGCAAAGTCTTTGCCGCCGATGCAGGATTCGGGTGCAAAACCGGTATAATCATTGCTAATTCTATTCATTAAACGTGTTTCTTCTGTTTGATATGCCATTTCTCGTGTCGGTAAACCGGCGCAAGACCTCTCACGCACTTCATGATCCGGATTTTCCCGAAAGCGTTTGATGCGTCTGAATTTACCGCGTCCAAATAAGGGCGGCAAAGCGGACGGAAGCCCAGGGCCTTTTTCCCCGTATGGAGGCGTTTATGAAAAAAATTTTCGTTTTACTTTTTTTAATTTGCGTCGCGGTTTGTCCGTTTAACGCGTCGGCCGATGTCTGGGGCGTGCGAGCGGCGGACGATGTGAATGAAATCATTAAAATTGATCCCTTTACCGGAACCATAACCACCGTCTACACGGCGCCGAATTATGCCAGCGGCAATACGGAAATCGGCCTGGCCGGCTGGAGCTCCCAGCTTTTCTACACCAACGCCGATGTGGAAAACGGCAAGATTTATCTGATCGATCCGGCAACAGGATTGTCGTCAGGCAATTACATGGTGAGCGGTGGTTGGGAGATCGACGGCCTGGGCTACTGGAGCAACACCACCGACAGCTACATTTACACATCCGGCTGTTCCGTCAACGATGTTCACCGCTATAATGCAGTGGGCGGCTCATCGCCGTATTTCTATTATTCCAACGTGGAGGATCCGCAATCCATGGCCGGCGACAACGGCGGGGCGATTTTTACCGTCGGCTGGGTCGGCCAGCAGTACGGCATCTGGGAGATTGATCCGGAAGTGGACGCCGATGCCGTTTGGTTTGCCGCAGTGCCGGATATCCTGCGTAGCGTCGTCGGCATGGCCTACGATGGGAAGTATTTATACCTGAGCGATACCAACAATATGCTGGTTACGCTGGATAACGCAGGTAATGTGGTTGGATCCATCGAGCTCAATGACACGCTGTGGGCGTTGGCGAGCACCGAAGGAACCGGAACGCAGGTTCCCGAACCGCTAAGCCTCCTGCTTCTGGGGCTGGGGCTGGCCGGCATCGGGTGGCTTCAAAGAAAGTGACGGGTGTTAGAAAAACGATATGCGCCTGAAAAAGCCCCGCGGAAGAACAAGCCGCGGGGCTTTTTTATGAAAATGCCATGTTGCGGATTTTGCGGCGGCCTCAGACCAGAAAGGATTGAAGGGTTCGATAACTTTGAAAATTACCGTCGACGAACACCGCTCCCACACAAGTTCTGTCCGCCATGTCGAGGGCATACCGCGATTCGCAGGCCAGTCGGATCTGGAAATGGCTTGACGGCAGGTGGAAGACGGCGTGGAAACGCGCTCCTTCCGCATCAATCGCCGGCCGGTTTTCCTGCGTGCGGGGGATGGAAATTTTAAGCCCGCCCAGTGATACGTCGGCGATGGTCACAATGCCCGGTTGTGCGACGTCAGGCTGGTCAATGACGGCCGGAACGGAAAGCGCCTCGCGCGGATACTGGCGTTTTTCCCGCACAGCCTCGTTTGTCGCCGGTCTTTCCTTCAGATAATCGGCCAAAATGATATTGATCGTGGACGACAGCGACCGCCGCTCCTGCCTTGAAATAGCGATGAGCGCATGATGCAGCTCCCTGCTGGCGCGAAAACAAATCGAACTGTCCTTTTTCATCTCGACGTCCTTAAGTCCGGAGGGAAGTGCTGATATTCATGCACAAAATATACCCTTGACGGAGGGGATTCGGACGGCAGAGGTCAGGCCGTTTGAATCATTGACGATTTGTTCATGTTTTTTTAGAACAAAAAAAATTGCAGGGCGTGACTTGCAAACAATGTATTACAGGTGTAAGGTATTCCGACATTGCGTAGCGCTCAGGAAAACGCGTCGTCAGCAGGCCCAATCCGATTTCCTTCGTCTGAGTGCCCGCGCATTGCCGTTTGAATTAAATCTACCTGACAGGTTGGATTAGGGGCTTTACAACAGGGGTATTATTCGCTAGAGTCCATCAAATTTACTAAAAACCAAGGATTTCTTAATGACTGGACAACAAAGGAAAAATGCCGGCTTCGGCCGTTTTTTTGTGTGCGCGGCGGCGCTGTTCATCTTTGCGATTCCAACCCCGGCTGATGCGCAATCTTTTGTGGAGAGCCGCCAGTCTGCCTCGTCGGCTGCTTTAAAGCTGGTTGATTTTGCGGTGGATTCCAATGCGAAGCTCGATTTGCAGGCCGTCGGCGCGCTGATCGATGCCGTCCTTGAAAAAAAATCAGTGCGGAAGGCCGAACTTCCCAAAATTCGCAAAGCCAGCGGCGCTTACTATGAGTATGATCTCAACGTGGGATTTACCGATTTCCTGCAGTATTCTTACAGCCGTCAGGTTCCTTCGGCGCTGACCTCTCCGGCGTCGCTTCGGTATTCTCTGTGGCGCACCAACGGGTCCAAATCGCAGCTGTTGCCGGAGCGCTGGATGCTGCCTGCCGATCCGGCGCAGCCCCTGGTGATTCGCGGCATTCAACGCGACGGGATTACGCCGGATTTGACCACAGAGGTCTACTATGAGTATGACCTTCTGCGTGCGCTGATCCTTCTGCAGTACAAAGGGCGCAATGTGCTCATATCCGTCTCGAAGCAGGTCGATGTGTCCGATGTGGGCAAGAAGGGGTTTATTCTCAGCGACGACGACTGGAACTATCTCTACACCGATGAGGTCGGATCGGCCAAAGCCGGGCTGGGATGGGTGAAATCCTACATCTATGATTTCTTTGCCGTGGGCGTTTATGTCGAAGCGGACTCGTCGCCGTCCACGATCCGCTGCGGCGTCTTTCAATGGATTCGCGCCGGCTGGTCCGGGATCAACTTTGCCCAATCCGATCACGTGATCAAAGGGATTGAGCGCCATGCCAGAAACACCAAGTCCATCCTCGAGTCGCCCAAACTGCCGCCGGCCGCGGAGCTGGCCGGTATTTACCGGCGCCTGGGCGCGCTGCCGACGGAGGATTTAAGCCGGCGTTATGCCGCGCTGATTCAGGCCAGGCAGGATCTCGCGGTGGTTTCAGGCAGGATCAGAAAAAAAGACATGCGAAAGCAAGATGATTTTACCGACACATCCAGACAGCAGATGATTGAAGCGCTCATGCTCGAATACTTCAAAGTGGTTCTGGGCAAATCCTCCCCGTTGGGGAAAAGACTCGCTTTAGCCGTGCAGTGAATGTCCGGAAATGGACGGCGGGAAGAGACAGACGATGACGAACAAGCCGGCCGATGCCGCGACGGTTATTCTGGTGAGACCCTGCGCCGACTGCGGGGGCAGCGACATTGAGTGCCTGCTCGTTTTAAAAAGCGTCAGGGACAGTTTCGTGCCCGGCTACTATGTCTTTCCCGGCGGGTCCATCGAAGCGCAGGACTATCATTCAGAGGTGGATCGCGTTGCGCGGGGGCTCGACAGAAAGCGGGCGGCGGAGATTCTTTCGGATATGGCGCAGCCCGGAAAGGCCATCGGCGCCTGGGTTGCGGCCTTCCGGGAACTTTTTGAAGAGACCGGACTGCTGCCGGCGCTGCGGGCCGATCGGACGCCGTTTTCAGTGCGGACCGCTTCCGAGGCGGACCGATTTGAACGATACCGACGGGCGCTTACCATAAACGAGATGACCTTTGCTCAAATTCTCGACAAAGAACAACTTCTTTTGCCGCTGGACAGACTGCATTATTTTTCACACTGGATTACTCCCGAACCGTTTTCTTTGCGCTATGACGTGCGTTTTTTTCTCACGCCTGCGCCGTCGGGACAGTCTGTGTCCTGTGATGGGCGGGAGTTGACAAAACATCTGTGGATCCGGCCGTCGTCCGCGTTGCGGGAATATCGGGCCGGCCGCATCGACCTGGTTTTACCGCAGTTGGCGACACTCGAAGAGCTGGCCGTCTTTCAAACCGTCGAGCAGGCCGTTCTCGCAGCCGGCAACCGCCGCGTCCCGGCCGTCTTGACCCGCATTGAGACCATCGACGGCAGGGACGTCGAGGTCATGCCGGACGGGACTTCCTATCCGGTTCGTCCGCCTTCGTATCCCTGATTTTCGCCGGTCGGCTGAGCCGCATGCGGGGCGGATCCCGCAAGGGAGGGTCATATAACGGTTCGATGTTTCGAGGCTTTCTTTTGAGAAGACGCTTTATCACGGGAGATTGTGCAAGCCTTGCTTAATTTTCCGGCCGGTCTGCCGACAATATAATAGACGAAGGATGATGCATGGCGAAAATCGACGTTTTGCTCAAAATGATTCTGGAATATAAAGCTTCAGACCTGCATGTCTGTGTGGGCGAGCCGCCCCTTTTGCGCATCAACGGCGAATTGCAGCGCGCAAAGTATCATGATCTGGCCAAAGAAGAGGTTGAAGTTCTGCTTCTGGAAATGCTCGACGAAAAAACGCTTGCCCTGCTGAAAAGCAAAAAGGACATCGATTTTGCCTACGAACTCGAAGGCGTCGCCCGGTTTCGCGGCAACATTTTTTTGGAACGACATGGGTACAGCGGCGCGTTTCGCGTGATTCCCACCAACATCAAAACCCTGCGCGAGCTGGGGATTCCCGAGGCGGTCTATTCGCTGGCGCGCTTGAAAAAAGGATTGGTCCTGGTGACCGGCGCGACGGGCTCAGGCAAATCCACGACGCTTGCGGCCATGCTCGATTTAATCAACAAGGAAAAAAGCGCGCATATTATCACGCTGGAGGATCCCATTGAGTTTATCCACCCCAAGGGGAAGTGCCTGATCCATCAGCGGCAGCTCGGATTTCATATGGAAAGTTTCGCCGCAGGCCTCAAGGCGGCGCTGCGCGAGGATCCGGATGTCGTGCTCGTCGGCGAGATGCGCGACCTCGACACCATCCAGTTGGCGCTGACGGCGGCGGAAACGGGTCTTTTGGTGCTGGGTACCTTGCACACGTCCAGCGCGCCGAAAACGGTCGACCGGATCATCGACGTGTTTCCAACCACCCAGCAGGCTCAGATCCGGACGATGCTGGCCGAATCGCTAAAAGGGGTCGTGTCCCAGAATCTGCTTCGCAAGGCGGACCGCAGCGGACGAGTGGCGGCGGTTGAAGTCATGATTTGCAATGCAGCCATTCAGAATCTCATCCGGGAGGCCAAAACGTTCCAGATTGTGTCCGTGATGCAGACCGGCAAGAATATCGGCATGCAGCCCATGGTCGATCACATCAAAAAATTGCTGCAAGACGGCGTGATTTCGCAGGAAGAAGCGGATATTTACTCAAACAGAATAGACATCTGATCGGCGAGGCGGAGCATTCCTGATGAAGGACGTTTCAGGATTCAGTCAACATCTCATTGCATCGGGCAGACTTTCCGAGGACCAGCTCGCGCGGGCCCAGGATTATGCGCTCACCATGGACATGCCTTTGGATGAGGCCATCGTTTTTCTGAAAATGCTCAGCCATGCCGCCCTGGGCGAAGCCCTCTCCGAGATGCATTTCCGCCCTTACCGGCCGCTTCTGCACGAAGCGCCCCAGCAGGCGGCTAAAAAGAAGCTGCCGGCCCGGACGGCGCAGTCGCTGAAAGTCTTTCCCTACCGATACGACGAGAAAACCGCAACGCTGGTGCTGGCCTCCGACGATCCGCACGATCCCGAGCTGCACAAAAACATCACCAGAAGCATCGGCACTCCCGTCAATCTGGAATTCACCGTTGCGTCCGCGTCCGAAATTCTCACAGCCATCGGCGTCCATTATCAGGGAAAAGCCTATGTTCCCGAACGGGAGCTCGAAGTCCCCAAGGGGTTTACCATTGTCACGTCGGATCGAAAGACCCGGGAAGGGATGGATCTGGAGGAAGAGCCGCAAAGCGGCAGCAAGATGGTCCTTCTGGAACCGGATCTCGACCGTGCCCGCGCGCTTTTGACGCTTCTGCGGCGGGAAGGGTATCCCGATGTCCGTTGGGCGGCTTCCGCCAAGGACGCGGCCGCCCTGCTTGCGGAAAAACAGGCCGACATGATCGTGGCCAACGGCCGCTACTTTAAGCCTCACGGAACCTGGACCCGGGACATTCCGGCGGACGTTTTGCCGCATTTTATTTCCTGCTATAATCTGCGGACCATGCTTCTGGGGCAGGAATACCCTTACGCGCAGATGAGCGAGGCGCTCATTTCGCTGGTCATGTTTATCGTCCGCCGGGCCGTCAAAGACCAGGATCAGCTCGGTCAGATCGTCACCAAGGCGCGCTACTGCAAATTGTTGTCGATGCGGATGGGGCTTGCCTCCGTGCAGGTCGACGGCGTCGTGCTGGCGGCCTGGTTGTCCGCGCCCGGCGTCGGCCCGATGATTCGGGAGCATCTTGCCGCGCCTTACCCTTTAGAAGACATTTTGGATCTCGAAGAACAAAAAGCCATACGGGGGAGGGTGGAAGCCCAGATTCTGGCGCTGGTGAACAAATACATGGACATGAAAAAGACCCGGCCGGAGATCGCAGGCGATATGGATCGGGTCCGCCGGGAATTGGGCGCGCGAGGCGACGGGGCAACGGACAAGTCGCTACTCGAGGCTTTTCTCAATGTGATCAAGGATGAGGAATTTCTCAAAAACGCGGGCCGCGCGGGCGGGCGCGTCCTGGTGGTCGATCCGGAGAGTTCAAAAGAATCCGCTTTGGCGCTCAGGCTCGCCAACGACGGCTATGACGTCACGGTGGTGGCCGACGCCCATCAGGCGGCCCGGGTCGTTTTCGACATGGGCGCGGATCTGGTGATCTCCGAAGTGACGCTGCCGAAAACCGACGGCCTGCAGTTCTGCCGCGTCCTGCGCCAGAACCCGTCTTCAGCGGGGATCGCGTTTTTCTTTTTGACCGCGGAAGAGGGGGCAAAGCTTGCCGCGCAGTGCCTCGAGGCGGGCGCCGACGATTTTTTCCGAAAGCCGGTCGATCTGGATATGCTGTCGCTCAAGGCGCGCAACATCCTCAATCTCAAAGCGGCCCGCGGCGCGCGCCGAGGCATCACCGGCACGCTTCAGGACATGAGCGCCACGGATATCATTCAGACGCTGACGATCGGCGAGAAGGACGTGGAAGTCCATTTCACCAACAGTCAAAACCAAAAAGGGGTCATCTACATCCGCCAGGGGGAAATCATCCACGCGCAGACCGACCGGATGGAGGGACAAGAAGCGTTTTACCGCCTGATGGCCTGGCAGGACGGCGACTTTGAAATCACCACCTCAACGAATTTTCCAAACCGGACGATTCATGACAGCGCCATGTCGCTATTAATGGAATGGGCGCGTCTGGCCGATGAGGCCGGCGTCGGCGGCCAGGCCTGAGCGTTCGGACAACAGATCTTAAGAAAAGGGTAGACTATGCTGAAAATTGAAACGGTCAAAAAACAGGTTGTCCTTTGTTTCGAAGACGGAAGCCGGATGACGGGATCCTTTTTTGTCTCCGTCGCGGCGGAAGATCATTCCGGCACCGAGCTGATTTCAGAGCTTTTGTCCCGGGACCGCAATTATCTTCCCTTTGAAGTGTCCGAAACGGGGGAAATTGTTTTGCTGCGGAAGGAAAACATCATGATGGCGTCCATCGAGGGCGATGAAGAGTCGGACAACTTTCTGCCCGGATACAAGCAGGTGCGGGTTGATATTCTGTTGCTCAACGGCAAGGTCTTAAGCGGCAAAGTGTCTTTCGCCCTGCCGGAGACGCATTCGCGCCTGTCGGACTTTCTCAATTCGCGCGACGCCTTTTTCCGGCTGGAGATGGACGGCAAAAACCATCTGGTCCAGAACCGGTTTGTCAAGCTCATCACGGCGCAGAAGCCCGAATAACTGACGCGTCCTATTTCAGTAGAATATCGTTGACCTTCCGGGCGAGCGACTGAATGGTGAAAGGTTTTTGCAGAAACTGGATGCCTTCTTCGAGGACGCCGTGGTGGGCGATGATGTCCGCGGTGTAGCCGGACATGAAAAGCACCTTGAGGTCGGGCCGGGTTTCATTCAGCCGGCTTTTCAGATCTTTTCCGCTCATGGACGGCATCACCACGTCCGTGATCACCAGATCGAAAGGTTCTTCAGCCTCCGTGAAAATCGCGATGGCCTCTTTGGGGTGGTGGGTTGCCGTAACCCAATACCCCAGAGATTCGAGCATGCCCCTGGCGATTTGTAAAACCATCGGATCGTCTTCCACAAGCAGAATCCGCCCGCTGCCGGTCAGGTCGATGTCGGAATCCTCCGCTGAATCCTGCTTGTCGATGATGTCTCCGACACTCGGCAGATAAAGCGAAAAGGTCGTTCCGTATCCCGGTTCACTGTATACGTTGATGTAGCCGTCATTTTGTTTGATGATACCGTAGACCGTAGCCAGACCCAGCCCCGTTCCCTTGCCTTCTTCCTTGGTGGTGAAAAACGGCTCGAAGATGTGTTTGAGCGTTTCTTTATCCATGCCGGTGCCGTTGTCGCTGACCGACAAGCGGACATAACGCCCCGGGGTGGATCCGATATGCCTTTCGCAGTAGGCCTCATCGAGCGTCGCGTCGGCGATCTCGATAATCAGTTTGCCCCCCTGGAGCATGGCGTCGCGGGCATTGACGGCCAGGTTGATGAGAATTTGCTCCACCTGTGACGGATCGATCTTGACCGCTCCGATGCCGTCTCCGGCAAGCACCGTAAGATCGATATCCTCGCCGATGAGCCGCGCGATGGCTTTTTGCGTATGGGCGACGAGCTCGCACAGATCGACGATTTTGGGTTCGATGACCTGTTTGCGGGAGAAAGCCAGAAGCTGCATGGTGATGTCCCGCGACCGCAGCGCCGCTTTTTCGATTTCCGCAATGTCCTTCAAAACCGGATGCTGTCTGGCCAGGCGCATTTTGGCCAGATCGACGTAACCTAAAATGACGCTGAGCATATTGTTGAAGTCGTGGGCGACGCCGCCGGCCAGGCGGCCGACCGTTTCCATTTTCTGAGCCTGCATCAACTGCTGTTCCAGACTGGTCCGTTCATTTTCCGCTTTTTTACGCGCCGTTACATCGCGGCCGGCCATCAGCATGCCGGTGGCCTGCCCTTGTTCATCGCGAATGAAGGTTCCCGTCACCTCGAGCCAGACCGTGGAGCCGTCTTTGCAGATGATTTCCTGTTCAAGGGTGCGTGTCCGATGCGGATCGGCCGGCTCGCCTGAAAATTCACGGTTCATTTCTTCCTGCACGATGTTCGCCGTCACAGCCATCGATTCCGGCGTCATAATTTGCTCCGGAGACGTTTTGAGAATCTCTTCCGGCGTGTATCCGGTCAGTTGCCGGCATGATGGGCTGACATAGGTGTTGTTCAAACTCAAATCCGTTGTCCAGATCACTTCGCGCATGTTTTCGATGATCATCCGGTAGCGCTGTTCGCTCCTTTTGAGTTCTTCTTCCGCTTGAATCCTTTCGGTGACGTTGCGGGTGGTGATCATCAGCCCGTTGGGGCGTCCCTGCCCGTCGCGGGTGAAGGCCGCCGTTAATTCCTCCCAGATTGTGCCGCCGTTTTTGTGGTACACTTCGAGCTCGAGCGTTCGCGACCGGTTCGGATCCAAGGGTTTGCCGCTGAATTCAAGTTCAATCTCCTCTGCGAAGGCCCGCTCCACTCGGGCGTAAGAGGCGGGTGTCATCTGCTCCCGAAGGGGGATCTTCGCGATTTCCTCGGGCTTGAATCCGGTAATTTTTTCCTCTGCAGGGCTGACATAGAGATAATTCAGGTCCAGATCCAGAATCGCAATGCTGTCGTGAACGTTTTCCACGATCATTCTGTAGCGCTGTTCGCTTTCCTTGAGCGACTGCTGCACTTTCTTTCGTTCGGTGATGTCGCGTCCCACGGCGAGAATCTCGGTGATGGCTCCTGTGGAATCGCGGTTGAAGGTGCCGGTGACCTCAAGCCAGAAGGTGTTTCCGTTTTTGTGGATCGCTTCGACCTCCAGCGTCACGGCGCGATTGAATCCCTCCGGAGGCGGATCCTTCTGCAGCTCCAGCTCTTCAGCCAGACGCCGGGTGGCTGAAAGATAAGAATCCGGAGAGAGAACCTTTTCCAAGGCATCGTTCATCACCTCTTCCGGCGAATAGCCGGTCACGCGTGTGGAAGAGGGGCTCACGTAAAGAAATTTGAGATCCAGACCGATGGTCCAGACGATGTCATTGACATTTTCGGCGATCAGACGGTAGCGATGTTCGCTTTCGGCGAGCGCCTGCTCCATGCGGCGGCGTTCGGTGATATCGCGCCCCACGGCCAGAATTTCCGTGGGTCTGTTTTCCGCGTCGCGGTTGAACGTGGCGATGACCTCCAGCCAAACCGTGCCTCCGCCCTTTGCCTTGGCTTCAATGACCAGCATGCGGGAGCGGTTCGGATTGACAGGCTGGCCGCTGTTTTCCACAGCCAGCTCTTCGGCCAGTACGGCCCCCGCCCGTTCTAGCGAGTCGGGTGTGATGAGCTCGGCCAGCGACGAGCGCATCACCTCCTCGGTCGTATAGCCGGTGATGCGCGAGTTCGAGGGGGTGACGTAGAGGTAGTTCATATTCAGGTCAAGAATCCAGATCACATCGTTGATGTTTTCCGACAGAATGCGGTAACGCTGTTCGCTTGCCAGAAGGGCTTCCTCCGCTTTTTTGCGTTCCGAGATGTTGCGGGTGACGCCGACGATTTCAAAAGGCCTGCCGTTTTCATCGCGATTGAAGTTGGCGCTGAGCTCCACCCAGAAGACCGATCCGTCCTTGCGCATCAGCGGCATTTGAATGGTGACCGG
Organism: Syntrophaceae bacterium; assembly: GCA_018436925.1. GTDB lineage: Bacteria > Desulfobacterota > Syntrophia > Syntrophales > Smithellaceae > UBA8904. The sequence continues at coordinate 50,309 of JAHDKI010000030.1, read as the reverse complement.
CTCGCGTTTTTCTGAAACGTCGCGGTTTTTTTCTTTGGCCAGTTCCTCGTCGATGAGGGTTCGAACCCGGCTGTATGTTTCCGGAGGCAGCATGGCGCGGACGGGAATCCGCAGAATTTCGTCCGCCGAAAATCCCGTCAGGCGCTGGACCGATGGGCTTAGATACGTCCAGTTCATGTCAAAATCCATCGTCCAGATGATATCATCGACATTTTCGGCAATCAGGCGGTGGCGCTGTTCGCTTTCCTTGAGCGCCTGCTCCGCGCGTTTGGCCTCGGTGATGTCCTGCATGAAATTCAAAACGGCCGGTTTGCCCCGATAGACGGTCGCCGCGGAGGTCACCATCAAGGTGATCATTTTTCCGTCGGGGCGAATGACGCGCACCTCATGCTTCGATGGGGCCGATTGGCCCCGGAGGTGTTTACCGTAGCTGTCGAGGACGGCTGTGCGGTCGTCGGGATGCATCAGCGCGCCCAGCGGTTCACCGCCGGCCTGGTAGCCTTCAGGAATGCCCAATGTGCTTAAGAATCGTTCATTGAAATAGACGTAGCGCCCCTCCTGGATGATGGCGACGCCGTCGCTGGTGGTCTCGAGCGTTTTGCGGTAAATGGCTTCGCTTTCGGCCAGCGCGTCTTGAACTTTCTTGCGTTCAGTGATGTCGCGCACGACGCCGACCAGTTCGAAGGGGTTGCCGTTTTCATCCCGATTGAAATTCGACCGAACCTCCGTCCAGACGATTTCGCCGTCGCGCCGCCGCAGGGGCACTTCATAAATCCGGCTTTCTCCCGGAATGACGGGGTTCTTGTCTTTTTCCCGCGCCAGCGCCTCGGCAAGGCCTTTTTGCATCTTTTTGAAAATATCGGGCGGAACGGTTTTTCCAAAGGGAGTCCTTTTGACTTCTTCGGGGGTATAGCCGATCAGGTGTTGGATGGAGGGGCTGATGTAAGTGTAATTCCAATCGAAGTCCATCGTCCAGATGACGTCGCGGATGTTGTCCGTGATGAGCCGCAGACGCCTTTCTCTTTCGACAAGCTGTCGCTCGGCCGCGAGCTTTTCGGTGACATCCCGCCCGACGCCGGCAAACCCCAACGGCTCGCCCGAAGGCGAACGCAGAAGCGATATGGACATCTCCAGGTAGATGTCGGAGCCGTTTTTGGCGATGAGCCGATGATTGAAAAAGGTTTTACGCTGTCCGGTGACATAAATCTCATGGAACATTTTCCGGATGGAGTAGAGATTTTCCGGCGGACTGATGAGACGGTAATTCGTGCCCTGCAATTCGGAGCGGGAATATCCCAGCACCCGGCACAGTGAATCATTGAAAAACAAGAAGTTGCCTTTGAGATCGGTCTCGAGGTAGGTTTCCTCCATATTTTCCAGGATGTCGCGGTATTTTCGCCGGCTTGCCACAAGCGCCTGCTCAGAGCGTTTCCGGCCGGTGACATCCCTTACAACGCCCCGGAATCCGCACGGTTTGCCGGAGGCGTCGCGCAGAAGCGCCACCGAGGCTTCGACATCGATCACGCCGCCGTCTTTTTTGCGAATGACCCAGTCGAAGCCCTTGACGGCCTGGCCCGTGAGAAAAACCTGATGAAACGTCGAATAGACTCTTTCGTGGCTTTGTTCGTCCGCCAGCTGTTTGAAATTCATGCCCCGGAGTTCCGACTCCGAATAGCCCGTATCGCGAACGACCGTCTCGTTGTGAAACTCCAGATTGCCTTTCAAATCGACTTCGAAATAGGATTCCTCCATCGTATCGAGCATGTGGCGGTAGCGCCTGGCGTCGCGGGCCTGATCCCGGACGAAGGTCTCAAGGCCGTCGATGCGTTTTTGGGTTTTATCCAGAAGCGTATTGACGGCCGCAGCCGCGCGCGCAAGCAGGGCATCGTCGCCCTGGCCGGTTTCGATCCTCTTTGTGTAATCGCCTTCCGCGGCTTTATCGAGGGCGGTCAGGAAGACCTCCCAGGGAGATTGATCTGCGGCTTTTCTCATTCGGCTGTCCGTTGAACGATCGTCGACCCGGATCGGTTCATGATTATCGCGGAGTGTCCGGTCCGGGCGGTTGGCATCGAAAAATCTGCATGCATCGGAGAACATTCATTCTGCCGCCGCCTTTGCCATTCCTAATGATATATCGGACAAAAAACCTAAAACATAAACTGCCCGGTTGCAACCCAAAAGAGGGTGTGCTAATGCTGCCGCTCACTTTTTCGACAAAGGAATCGCCATGCCCGTCAATCCGATCGTGAAGGTCGCAAAAGAGCTTGAAATGACTGAAAAACAGGTATCGTCCGTCGCGCAGTTGCTCGACGATGGCGCAACCGTGCCCTTTATCGCGCGTTACCGAAAAGAGATGACCGGCTCGCTCGACGAAGTGGCGATTGCCGCCATCCGCGACCGCCTCAAGGAGTTGGCGGCGCTTGCAGCCCGCAGGGAGGCGATCATCAAATCTCTCCAGGAGCGCAATTTGCTGTCAGCGGAGCTCGAAGCGCGGCTCCACGGCGCGGAAACCCTTGCCGCGCTTGAAGATATCTATCTGCCTCATCGGCCCAAACGCAGAACGAGGGCGACCGTGGCGAGGGAAAAAGGTCTGGACCCGCTTGCGGAAAAGATTTTCCGTCAGGAGGATTTTGACGTGCTGACCGAGGCTTTAGGCTTTGTCGATCCCGAAAAAGGGGTGGCATCCGCGAAGGAGGCGCTTTCCGGCGCCCGGGACATTATTTCCGAACGCATCAGCGAGGATGCGGCCGCTCGCTCCCAAATGCGCAATGTATTTATGAATCAGGGAAAGATCCGCTCAAAGGTGATCTCCGGAAAAGAAGAAACCGGCGCCAAATACCGGGATTATTTCGATTGGGAAGAGCCGATTGCCGCCGCGCCGTCCCATCGGGTGCTGGCCATGCGTCGGGGAGAACGGGAAGAAATCCTTTCTTTGTCCATGATGCCGCCGGAACCGGAAGCTCTGGCCGTTTTGGAAACGCTTTTCATCACGGGGGCCGGCGAGGCCTCCGATCAGGTGAGACAGGCGGTTTCCGACGGCTACAAACGCCTGTTGTCTTTGTCCATTGAGACGGAGGTCCGCCTGGACACCAAAAAAAGAGCCGATGAAACCGCCATCCGGGTCTTTGCCGAGAATCTGCGCCAGCTGCTTTTGGCGCCCCCTCTGGGACAGCGATCCGTTTTGGCGGTCGATCCGGGATTTCGCACGGGGTGCAAGCTTGTATGTCTGGATCGTCAGGGGAAGCTCCTGCACTTTGAAACCATCCAGCCATTCGGTTCAGAGGCGGCCCGCGCGCGGGCGGCGCGTCAGGTGGAAACGCTCTGCGAGCGGTTCGGCATCGAAGCGGTTGCGGTTGGAAACGGCACGGCCGGCAGAGAGACGGAACGTTTTCTGCGCGGGCTGGCTTTGTCTGCCGCGCCGGTTGTCGTCATGGTCAACGAAAGCGGCGCATCGGTGTATTCGGCCTCGGATGCGGCGCGTCGCGAGTTTCCGGACCATGACATCACGGTGCGCGGAGCCGTCTCCATCGGGCGGCGACTCATGGACCCGCTGGCGGAACTCGTCAAGATCGATCCCAAGTCCATCGGCGTGGGCCAGTATCAGCATGACGTGGATCAGAGCCTGCTTCAGAAGGCTCTCGATGATGTGGTGATCAGCTGCGTCAATGCCGTAGGCGTCGAGGTCAACACCGCGAGCGTCGAATTGTTGTCGTATGTTTCAGGCGTGGGGCCGGCGCTTGCCGAGAACATCGTCAAACACCGGGAAGCCAACGGGCCTTTTTTGTCGCGCGACGCGCTTCGACAGGTCAAGCGCTTCGGTGAAAAAGCCTTTGAACAGGCGGCGGGCTTTTTACGCATTCGCGACGGGGTCAATCCGCTCGATGCCGGAGCCGTCCATCCGGAAAGATACGCCATTGTGGAAAAAATGGCGGCGGACCAGGGTTGCTCGGTTACGGATTTGATGGCGGATGAAGAAAAAAGGCGCAGGATTAATCTGTCGGATTATCTGGATGATTCGGTCGGATTGCCGACGCTTGGCGATATTATGTCGGAGCTTGCCAGACCGGGCAGAGATCCCCGACGGCAATTCGACCCCGTGGTATTTGCCGAAGGCGTTGAGAAAATTACGGATTTGACGCCGGGGATGAAGATGGTCGGCATCGTCACCAATATCACCGCGTTTGGCGCATTTGTCGATGTGGGTGTTCATCAAGACGGTCTGGTGCACATCAGTGAAATGGCCGACCGATTCATCCGGACGCCCTCGGAGGCGGTGAAAGTGGGGCAGAAGGTGGACGTGACCGTTGTGGCGGTCGACGCGGCTCGAAACCGGATTGCTCTGTCCATGAAGAAAAACCCCGGACAAAAGCCCGATGCCGCCGGGTCCGGAAAGCGCGCCGGAGGCGGCGCGCGGCCGCCGATCAAAGCCAAACCGGCCAAAGATCCCTTTTATAATCCTTTTGCCGACGCGCTCAAGAAAAAATGAAGAAATGACGAAACCACGTAAGCGATAAAGACTGCAACGGTAAGGAGGTTCCTTTTCAGTGGTTAAAATTCCGAAGATTGTCTGGAATCCGGTCTACAGTGTCCATGTGGAGGCGCTCGATGAGCAGCACCGGAAGCTGTTTGATATCGTCAACCGGATGATCGACCTTTTTGAAAGCGACGCCGGATCGTATTTGCCGGTGATTGAGGAACTGGTGGAGTATTTGACGGTCCATTTTCATCTGGAGCACATCATCATGATGAAAATCGGCTATCCCCGTCTGGCCGAGCACAACCGGGAGCATCAGAAATTCACGGAGAAAATCGCCGCCTTTTTAAAGGGCCACGAGGCGGAAGACCCTGAACTGGGGTTTAACATGGTTTTGTTTCTCAAGGAATGGGTCCGGGATCACACCACGATGCTCGACGTGCAATACGGAGACTATCTTCTGCGTCATGCCGACAGCCGGGCGCAACTGTCCGATCTTGTCGGAGCGCCGATGAAACCGTTATAGATTGAAATATATTTTCATCAGTTCCTTGACCTGGGATTTTTCCCCGGCTTCGCCGTCGAGCTTTTCCACGATGAGCGGCAGCCACTGGTCCCAGTTGGCTTTGTCGAACTGGCTGACGATGTCCGCGTAGATTTCGGCCGACAGATCCGCGTGCCCCAGAAGCCCCCAGAGAACCTCCATTTTGATTTCGTAGTCGAAAGCCGTCTTCCAAAGCTCGTAGAAACAGTCCCGCACATCCTTGTCCTTTTCAAACGGCCGCAGAAGCTTCAGGCAGAATCGCCTCAAAGGAAGAGGCTCTTTGGCGTTGCGCGCGATGTCCTTGAGCAGATCTTTATCTTCTTTGGCGACGGCCTCCCGGCAATAGGTCAAAACGGGCTGCGTACCCAAATGTTCCACAAGGGTTTCATCGAGAGGGGCGCCTTTGCGGAGATCGTCCAGCGCCTTTCGGGCCGCAAAGCGATAAAGGACTTCCTGTCGTCCCGGAGATTGTGTCAGGTCCATCGATTCCTTTCCCGGCAGGTTGCGCGTCCGGCCGTTTACGATTTTGAACGGGCGCCCAGGACAAAATCGCGATAGGTTTCATATTCCCGGCGGATATCGTCTGCAAGCGCCGCTCGTTTTTTGGGGTTTTGCAGCTTGAGATACTGCCATTCCTCATCCGTCGGAGCGCCGCTTCTTGAAAGGCCGATGCCGGCATCCGAACAGATGGCGTCGGCGATTTTGACGACCAGCGCTTTGCGCTTGAGTCCCGCGTCTTTCATGTCCAAAAGATCCGGTTCATGATGGTTGGCAATCGTAAAGACCAGCGCCTCGGGCAGCATCCAGTATTTGGCCACATGGCGGCCCATGTCCGCGTGATCATAGCCGAACACCCTTTGCTCCGCCTCGAAGAAAGGGATCTCTTTGTTGTCGACCTCCTCGATGACATCCGCGTAGCGGTGTTTATCCAGAAGGTTGAGAAAAACCTTGCCGATGTCGTGCAAAAGCCCGTGCACTGCGATGTCCGCCATGCCCGGAAATCCGGCGGTGCGGGCGACCAGCTGTGAGGCGACGGACACGCCCAGATTGTGTTCCCATATCATCCGGTCGAGCCGGTCGGCCGAGCGGCGCAAATCTCTTAAGGAAACGGCGAAGATGAGCGCCTGAACGGTCGTTAACCCGATTCGGGCGATGGCGTCGGTGATGTCCGAAATGGTTTTTTGCGCCCGGTAATACGGGGAATTGGCGACGCGAAGCAACCTGGCGGAAAACGACTGGTCCAGCGCGATGACTTTTTTGAGCTCTAAAAGCGAAGCGGCTTCGTCGGCGATGATCTGCAAGATGCGCGTTGCGACCACCGGCAGTGAGGGGATGTCCGCGACGATATCCGGAATGGGGGCGAAGGTCGTTTTCATGGATCAGCCTTGACGGATCGATGTTTTTTTTTCAGTGCGGTTTTTATCGCATATTCCAGAGGCGTTTTCAACAGGATTCCTGCCCGGCTGCAAGCGCGTCGATGCGCGAACAGGAATCATCTTGACAAAGCAGTCCTTTTATGTGAACGGTCGTTCACGATGTGAATCGCCATTCACGGAGGACGACGTGACCCGGAAAACCCAGCGCAAGGAGCGCGAATATCAGATGCGGCGCGCCGCCATTTTAGAGGAAGCCGAAAAAATCTTTTCCGCGCGGGGCTATCACCAGGTGACGGTGGCGGAAATCGCCGCCGCCGCCGGTTTTTCCACCGGTTTTTTGTACCGTTTTTTTGAAGGCAAGCAACACCTCTACCGGAGCCTGATCAGCGAGAAACTCGGCGTTTTGTACGAAACGATCCGCGCCGCCGTGGGGGAGGCCTCCGATCCGATCGGCCGGATTGACGCGCTGGTCGCCTCGCAGCTTCGGTTCGTCGAGGAAAACAGAGACTTCTGCCGCATTTTCGTGCGCGGCGAAACCGACGCGATGTCGCCGGTCCGGGAGGTGATCTATGAGGATTACTTCCGGCAGCTGGCTTTGATCGAGCGGCTGATCAAAGACGGCGTCAAAAAGGGCGTGCTTCGGCGCCTCCCCCCGGAAGAAATGGCCGGCGCGCTCATCCATATTCTGCGATCCGTTTCCGTTCATTGGCTTTTGGTTTCCTCAAAGACCTCGTTGTCGGCCAAAAAGGACGTGATTCTCGATATATTTCTGCACGGCGTCAAACAGGCCGCCGGTGCCGATGCCGAACCCCGACGCGTCTGTCGCAGGCGGCCCGAGTGATCAACCAACCGAGGATGTCACAGATGAGAAAATACTTTTTCTGCTTTGGAATCGTGATGCTGCTTTTGGCCGCTCCGGCGACGCCGGCGCCGGCGCGGGACTATACGCTGGCTGACGTCTATCGCGAAGCGCTCATTCATTCCGAAAAGATGGAACTGGCCCGGGAGAATGTCGCAATCGCCCAGACCGGGCGGGGCAAGGCGATGTCGCTTCTCATGCCCCGTCTGACCGCTTTCGGAACCTACAATCTTTATTCCGAACAAAAGCGCACGGACGCGGGAACGCTGATTCAGCCGCGCGAGTCGGGGACGTGGGGCCTTCGCGCGGACCAGGGGTTTTCGCTTTCCGCGCGCGAACTCGACGCGCTTGCCATCGCCGGACAATCCGTCGTCAAAAGCGAATACGATCTTGCCGCGGCCCGATCGGATTTCGTTCTGGCCGTGGCGTCGGCCTATTTCGATGTGCTCAAGACCAAAAAAACCCTGGAGATTACGGCGGCCAACCTGGAACGACTGACGCATTACCGTCAGTCGGTGGCCAAAAGGGTTCAGGTGGGAGAGCTGACCCGCACGGCGCTTTTGCGCGCGGAGGGCGAGCTGTCCGGGGCGCGCGCGGACTTTTTGCGGGCGACCAACGCGCTTCGCCTGTCCCGTGCGGCGCTTGTTCGCCTGACGGGCATCGACGAGGCGTTTCGTCTGGTTGAAGAAAACACGACGCCGGATGCGTCTTGCGATCTCGGAAGGATGCGGCAGACGGCGATGTCCTCGCGGCCGGATTTGCAGAGCTACGATGTGCAGACGCAGATTGCCGGCCGTCAGGTGACCTTCGCGCGCGGCGCGTTCTGGCCCAGTCTGGGGCTTTTCGCGGTGTACAACCGCGCCGACCAGGATAATCCGACCCCGTCTCTGAATCGGGAGAGTCTGGTCGCCGGCGTGTCGCTTTCGTTTCCGTTTTTTGAAGGCGGGCTGCGCCTGGCCGAACTTCGAGAGGCCAAAGCCCGCGAGCGACAGGCCAGATTGATGTACGAAGATTTTCGAAAAACGGTCGACATTGAACTTCAGCGGGCCTGTCTTGAACTGGAAACCCAGCAGGGCGCGCTGAATTATCTTGAGGATCAAGAGACTTTTGCCCGGGATAATTACAATGCGGTGTTGCGCCAGTTCGAAAACGGTCTGGCGACCAGTCTGGACGTGATGGATGCCAATTCGCTTTTGCTGGCGTCGGAAAAAAATCTCGTGGAATCGCAATATAATTTCCGTCTGGCGGATTTGAGCGTGCGGCGCGCAGCCGGAACGCTGCTGGAGTATGTCGGAATCGAAAAATAGCGAGCGCAGTCGCGGGAGGGGAGAGCTTCATGGGGAAAGCGGCAAGTCAGAGGATGCAATTTTCACACTGGAAGTCCGGCAGGACATTGGGCCGATTGGCCTCTTTGGGCCTGGCGGTGATGTGTCTGCTGTTGATATCGTGCGCGGATTCATCCGGCGATTCTCAAAAGGCGTCCTCCCCGCCGTTTTGGAAGAAAATCGTGTCGCGCATCAAAGGAGAGAAACCGGCGGAGCCCGAGCGGCGGGTCAACGTCCGCGTTCGGGCAGCGCAGCGATTGCGCGTTGCCCCCTATCTTGAATCAACCGGCACCCTGCGGGCGGACCGCGAAGTCACGGTGAGCTCCGAGGTGGAGGGCATCATTCAATCCATTTTCGTGGATGAAGGGGATGTGGTTTCCCGGGGGCAGCTTCTGGCCGAAATCCGGGATACGGATTATCGACTGGATCTGACGCGCGCCGAGGCGGCTTTAAAGCAGGCTGAGGCCTCGCTGGCCAATGCCCGTTCCGAGTACGCCCGCAAAGGGGCTTTATATGCCGAAGAGCTTATCACGAAGCAACAGTATGACGATGTGACTACGCGTCTGGCGCTGGCCGAGGCCGAGCTGGCGCGGGCGCAGGCGACGGCCGCCATCGCGCGGGAGCGTCTGGCGCGCACGCGAATCCATTCGCCGCTTAACGGCGCGGTCAAAGAAAAGAAAGTCAATGCCGGCGACTATGTGCGCAACTCCGTCCCGATGATGCAGTTGATCAAAACCGATCCGCTCAAATTGGTTTTCACGGTTGCCGAAAAGGATATCGCCCTGTTGAAGATCGGTCAGACCGTGTCCTTCACGGTCGATGCGGCAGGTGAGACCGCTTTTACCGGACGGGTCAGTCTGTTGTATCCCCATCTGGAGGAGCGCACCCGAACGCTTCAGGCCGAGGCTGTGGTCCCCAACACCGATCGGTCGCTGAGGCCCGGACAGTTTGCCCGCGTGCGGATTCAAACCGGGAAACCTTATGATGCGGTGGTGATTCCGGTGACGTCTCTGCTTTATGACGGCCAAACGGTTCGCGTTTTTGTCGCCCAAGGCGACACGGCGCGTGAACGCATCATTCAAACCGGCGGCCGTTTCGGCGAGGTTGTGGAAGTGACGGGCGGGCTGTCTGAAGGCGAGCAGGTGGTCGTTGTCGGACAGAGCAACCTGTCGGAAGGAGTCAAACTCCATGTGGCTCGCTGAAACCTCCGTCAAACGCCCTGTTTTCGCCACGATGGTGATTCTGGCTCTGGTGGTGCTGGGGCTGGTCAGCTACCCCTCCATCGGCGTGGATCTTTTTCCCAAGGTCGATTTCCCGATTGTGACCATTACCACCACGCTTAAGGGCGCAAGCCCCGAAGTCATGGACGTGGATGTCACCGACCGCATCGAAGGCGCGGTCAATACGATCAACGGCGTGAAGGGCATCACGTCGGTGAGCACTGAAAGCGTGTCGCGCACGACCATTGAATTCGTTCTGGAGCGGGATATCGATCAGGCCGTCCAGGACGTTCGGGAAAAAGTGTCGGGCATTCGGAACCGTTTGCCCGAGGATATCGAAGAGCCTCGCATCGCCAAGGTCGATCCGGACGCGTCGCCGATTTTAACGATGAATCTTTCCGGCCAGAGGTCGGTGCGGGATCTTTCGACTTATGCCGATGAAATTCTCAAGGAGCAGCTCCAGCGGATCAACGGCGTGGGAGACGTCATCTTTTACGGTTTGCGGCTCCGCCAGGTGCGCATTTGGCTCGATGCCTCCAAAATGCACGCCTACCAGGTGGCGCCCAATGATCTGATCGTCGCGCTCAAACGAGAAAACATCGAGCTGCCCGGCGGACGCATCGAGACGACCACCAAGGAATACACCGTCCGCATCAAGGGCGAATTTCCAACGGTTTTGGATTTCAACGATCTGATCGTCAGCTACTACCGCGGCGCCCCGGTGCGCATCCGCGATATCGGCCGCGCCGAAGACAGCATTGAAGAGCGGCGTTCCTATTCGCGGTTCAACGGCATTCCGGCCGTCGGCATGGCGATTCAGAAACAGTCCGGCACGAATACCGTGGAAGTGGCCCATCGCGTGAAGGCGGAAGTCGAGCGCATCAGAAAGACCCTGCCGCCGGGGATGGAAATCAACATCGCCATGGATCAGTCGCTCTTCATTGAGCGCTCCATCAAGGAGGTTCAATTTCACCTGATTGTGGGAAGCCTCTTTGCGATTCTGGCCGTTTTTCTGTTTTTGAAGAACATCCGCACCACGCTGATCAGCGCGGTCGCGCTGCCGGTTTCGGTCATCTCGACGTTTGCCGTCATCAATGCGTTCGGCTTTACGTTCAACAATATGACGATGCTGGCCTTGACGCTGTCGGTGGGGTTGCTCATCGACGACGCGATCATCGTCATCGAAAACATCTATCGCCATGTCGAAGAGGGGATGGCGCCCCGGGAGGCGGCGACCTTTGCCACCTCCGAGATCGGCCTGGCCGTCATGGCGACAACTTTCGCCATTGTCGCCATCTTTCTGCCGGTCGCTTTTATGAAAGGCATTATCGGCCGGTTCTTTTTGCAGTTCGCGCTCACAATCGTGTTTGCCGTTTTGGTGTCCCTGCTGGTTTCATTTACGCTGACGCCCATGATGGCGTCGATTTTTTTGAAGGCCCGCCGAAACGTCGTTCCCAATCCTTTGGGGACGATTTCCTCCGCCAGGGGCATGAAGCGCTCGACCATCAAAGACCTTGTGCATCAGGCGGGCGATGTTTTGGATCGCTCTTATGCCCGGCTTGAGGCGTTGTACCGACACGTTTTGGGGTTTTCCCTGCAGTACCGAAAAACGATGCTGGGCGGAGCGCTGGCGGTCTTTCTGGCGAGCCTTCTCATCATGGCGTTCGGGCTGGGAAAGGAATTCGTTCCGCCCGAGGACCAGGGCATTTTCATGATCCGGATGGAATCGCCGATCGACTATTCGGTCGAGCAAGTGGAAAGACATCTGGCCGGCACGGAGGATTTGATCCGGAACATTCCGGAAGTCAAGTCCGTGTATTTTGTTCAAGGGTACGGCAACTATGCGAACCGCTCGCTGATGATCGTCAATCTCATTCCGAAGAAGCAGCGCAAAAACAGCCAGGAAGATATTAAGAAAATCGCGCGTCTCAAATTGAGAGAGATCGCCGGGCTGAAGGTGTCCGCCGAGGATATTACGGTCGTCCGCGGCGGCCAGCGCCAGGTGCCGATTCAGTTCAGCATCCGAGGACAGAATATCGAGGCTCTGCAGACCTATGCCCGGCAGATCAGCGCCGAGTTTTCCAAACTTCCGGGAATTGTGGATGTGGACACATCGCTGGAAGTCGGGAAGCCCGAATTCAAGGTCTATATCGACCGCGACCGGGCGGCCTCTCTGGGCGTCGATGCGGCCGCAATCGCCGAGGCGGTGAATCTTCTGGTGAGCGGTGAGTTGGACGTGGGCCGCTTCAAGGATGAAGCCAAAGGCAAACGCTACGATATCCGCGTCCGGCTTGACCCCGAAGATCGAAACAGCGCCGGATCGCTTGAGCGCATTCATGTGCGCGCCCGCGACGGCAAACTCGTTGAACTGGCCAACGTGGTGACGATTGAAGAAGGCAGCGGTCCCAGCGTCATCAACCGCGTGGACCGCCAGCGCGCGGTGACGATCTTTGCCAATCTGGAAGATAAGCCTCTGGGCCAGGCGCAGGCCGAGCTGGAAGCCATCACGGCGCGCGTGCTGCCGCCGGATTATCTGACCAAGTCGCTGGGCATGGCGGACGTGATGAAGGAATCGTTCGTCTATCTGCTGTTTGCCCTTCTTCTGGGAATCGTGATGGCCTATATGATTCTCGCCTCCCAGTTCGAGAGTTTCGTCCATCCGATCACGGTGCTCTTGTCGATGCCGCTGTCTTTCATCGGCGCGTTCGGCGCGCTTTTCCTGACGGGCAAGACGCTCAACATCTTCAGCCTGATCGGGCTGATTTTGCTCATGGGCCTTGTCAAGAAAAACGCCATTTTGCTGGTGGACTACACCAATGTGCTGCGCGCGCGGGGGCTTTCGCGGCGCGATGCCATTCTGCAGGCCGGACCCGTCCGGATGCGGCCGATTCTCATGACGACGTTTGCGATGATTTTCGGCATGCTGCCGATCGCGCTCGCGGTCGGGGAAGGGGCGGAAACCCGAGCGCCCATGGGCATTGCGGTGATCGGAGGCCTGCTGACGTCGCTCGTCTTGACGCTGGTGGTCGTTCCGGCCGCGTACGATATCTTCGATGAATGGATTGAACGGTTCAAAAACGGGAAAAAGACCGGAGATCGGAAAGCGCCTCCGTGAAATCCGGCGGGAGGAGTTGCCATGAAAATGTTTTTTGTGATCTACGCGGAGGCGACGGATGAAAGCATTCTTGCCGCCTTCAAACAGGAAGGCTTCCGCAACTACACCAAGATGTCGGGCGCGATGGGGGAAGGGGAGGAAACGGAGCCGAAACTCGGCACGCATGTCTGGCCGGGAAAAAACAATGCGCTGTTTTTGGCCGTGCCTGACGAGGAGATTCCCAGGTTGTGCCATCTGGCCAACCGCCTCAAAGCCCAGCATCCCCGATCCGGCCTGCGCGCTTTTACGATTCCGCTTGAGGAATGCATCTGACCGGCTCGATGGAGGGAGCAATTATGACCGGACAGAAAACCACACGCAGGCAAAAAGACATCGCCAAGCTTTTGCGGTCGAAAAAAATTGAACCGGCGCGGCTGATCAAGAATCCTCCGCCGGCGAAAAGGGGCCATCGGGTTGAAAAGCCATGAACGCCGGTGGACGAAGCGCGTCATCTTCCTTTGCGGTAAAATAAATTGAGATACTCTTTTTCCATCTGATGAAGTTCTTTGGTGCGTTCCTTGAGCATCCATTCCAGAAAATCCCGATGTCTTTTGAGCTCCAGATGCGCTTTCACGCGGGCCTTGACGACCACCGGACTGAAGGGCTTGGTGATATAATCCACCGCGCCGATCCGGAATCCTTTGGCCTGATCCTCTTCCTCGCCTTTGGCCGTGATGAAAATGACGGGGATCTTGCTGGTGCTTTCGTCGCTTTTCAAAAGCCGGGCCACTTCATATCCGTCGATCTCCGGCATGATGATGTCGAGCAAAATCAGATCCGGCGGAGTGGTAGAGTGGGCGATTTTCAGTCCCGTTTTGCCGTCTTTGGCAAACAGGACATGATACTGCGATTGCAGCAGTTCGTTGAGGACGTTGATATTGGTGACTTCATCGTCAATAATGAGGATGGTCTGCATTAAAGTGTCTGTTTTCAATGTTCGTGTCCTCCTAAATGGATGTTTTGTTTATAGGCCAATTCTTCAAGCACGTCAATGGCGGCGGCGTAATTGAGCGCATCAATGTGCTTTTCGATTTGATCGAGCTCTTCGGCGTACTGCGACTCGCCGAAGTGCCTTTTAAGCGAATGAAACTGCGACGCGGCGGACAGGTCGTTGGTTTTGAGCGACGCGTAGAGTCCTGCAACCAGCGACGTCAGATCGGCGTATTCCATGGGCGCGTGGGCCTCATCCTGGAGAAATCCCCCCGTTTCGGCCAGTTCAGACAGGCGGACAATAGAGGCTCGCGCCGTCTTCAGGACGACGGCAAAAGGCTCCAGAAGGGCGGCGGCTTCATTCCACCTTTCGCCTTTGAGCGCGTCGGTAATCCGGGACGCCGACAAGGCGAGATCTTCCAGGGAAAGATTCGATGCGACGCCCTTGATCGTATGGACCATGCGGTAGGCCGCCGGCTGATCGCCTGTGTGGAGCGCCTGGGCGACGGCATCCGGAGATTGGGCGTAGTTGTCGAAAAAAGCTTTCAGCAGCTTGATGTAGAGACGGTGATTGCCGTGGAGTCTGTGAATGCCGGCGGCGACATTGAGTCCCGGCAGAGCCTCCGGCAACCCGGGCTCGTCCGGCGGGGTCGGTTTTTCAGGGGGAGCGACGCCGGGCCCGGCGGGGCTTGTCGTCTTTTCGGCCGCCGGAGGTCCGAACAGGCGCGGCCTGCCGCTCCATTTTGCAAGGATCGCCATCAGAGCGTCGGGATCGAGCGGTTTGGTGATGTAGTCGTTCATGCCGGCCGCCAGGCAGTCCTGCCGGTCCTGAGCGGTTGCATGCGCCGTCATGGCGATGACAGGCAGGTCCAGATAGGCGGGATTCTTTCTGAGGGCCGACGTGGCTTCATATCCGCTCATTTCAGGCATCTGAATGTCCATCAGCACGATGTCGTAACGGCCCTTTTCGATTTTTTCAAGGGCTTCACGTCCGTTTTCGGCGGAATCGATCTCCATGCCGGCGTCCGCAAGCAACGCCGCGGCAAGCTGCCGGTTGATGTCGTTGTCTTCGACCAGCAAAACGCGGACGCCCCTGAGGTCTCTGGCCGGCTGGTCGTCGCCGGCGGCTGTCGGAGCGGGCGCGAGCCTCAGCAAGGCTTCGGCGGCGGCCGTTTCCGGCGGGCAGGAAAAATGCAACGCACAGGAAAAGGTGCTGCCTTTACCGGGTTCGCTCTGGAGTTGAATATCGCCGCCCATCATTCGCGCCAATTGTCTGGAGATGGTCAATCCCAACCCCGTTCCGCCGAAGCGTCTCGTGACGGACGCATCCGCCTGGGAAAAGGGTTCGAAAAGCCGGTCCGCCTGGTCCGGCGAGATGCCGATGCCGGTGTCCCGAATCCAGAAGACGAGATGGCAACGGTTGTTGCGCCGGCTTTTGCATTCGACGCGCAGCAGGACATATCCGTCGTTGGTGAACTTGACCGCGTTGCTCGTCAGGTTCAGAAGAATCTGGCCTAAACGCAACGGATCGCCGATCAGTGTTTGGGGGACATCATTGTCGATCAGCGAGACGAACTGAATGCTTTTTTCAGCGGCCTTGAGCGACGCCATGGACGCGATATTGGAGACGACCTCTTCGAGACGGAAGGGAACGGATTCCATGTCGAGACGGTCCGCTTCGATTTTGGAGAAGTCCAGAATGTCGTTGATCAGCGATAAGAGATTTTTTGATGAAATGGCGATGTTGTTGAGATAGCCGGCCAGTTTGGGCGTCAGCACTTCCTTGAGCGCCAGCGAGGTAAAGCCGATGATGGCGTTCATCGGCGTGCGGATTTCGTGGCTGATGTTGGCCAAAAAGACGCTTTTCGATTGCGCCGTTTTTTCCGCGGCTTCATTGGCGATGCGCATCTCCTCAAGGCGTTTGCGCTCGGTGATGTCGCGGATCATCCCTTCGAAATACATGGGCCGCCCCTGCTCGTCGCGGATCAGATGGGCGTCGCCCGAGATAATGATGGATTTTCCGTCGCGCCGGACGGCGGTATATTCAAATTCGCGCACGTAGCCGTGTTTGGTGACCGCCTCCAGAAAGTGCTTCTTGGACGCGGCTTCTATATGAATATGCTGAGAGGCGTTGGGGACGGCGCGCAGCAGCGCTTCGGGAGACGGATAGCCGAGAATTTGCGCCAGCGCCGGATTGACCGTCAGGATCCGGCCGTCGGGAGCGATCTGGAAGATGCCTTCGGCGGCGTTATTGAAGATTCCGCGGTACTTGGCCTCCGCGTCCCGAAGCGCGGCTTGAGACAGTCTCAATTCGTGGTAGCGGTCGTTATTGAGGCGGACCATGTCTTCGAGGGCGGATTTCAGATTGTTAATTTCCCGGGTATGGCGGGTGTAGGGGATCATCACCTGTTCGCCGCCTCCGGTGGCGCTGACTCTTGCGGCATAGGATTCGAGCGCCCGGATTGGTCGGACCACCATGAACAGCAAAATGGTGAACAGGATAATGATCAACACACCGTTGAAGATCAGAATATGAAGGAGGCTGAACCAGATGCTTTCGATGAACGCCTCCGAGATGAATTTCAGCGAATAAAAGACATCGACGGAAAAGACGGAATGATCGTTGACGAGAATCGTCCGGCGGCTTTGCAGCAGGCGGTCTTCCGAAACGATGTCGCCTGTCGTGCGCACGGCAAGCCAGTTTTCGTCTCGCGTCAGGGCCGCCACCGGCCGTTGAGCGTCCGTGACAACGACGGCATAGAGATTGCGGTTCTCCATGAAGCTTTCGATGATGTCTTCGGCTAAAGAGGCCTTTCCATCCATCAGAGGCTGACGAAGCGAAAAAGCCAGCTGATCGGAAATGACCCGCAGATCTTCATGCACCTGTTTTTTGGTTTCTTCGTATTTTCGCTGGTAACTCAGAATGGAGGAGATGATCATGGCGGAGGACGTCACCGCCACCAGAGAAAAGATAATGACCAGCGGCAGAGATTTTGGGCGCGCCAGAATATCTTTGATCTTGTGCATCATGCAATGACGTCTCTTTTCCAAAACCGCGCCGACGCGGCCTAAGAAGGCCTGGATGTCCGCCGCGGATGGGCAACGGCGCCTGGGCGGTGTTCAGCCGGGGGATCGATTCTGCCCATTTGAAATCGTTCCCGTTGATGTTAAAGCGTGGATGTTTCAAAAAGCCGTTTGGTTTTGTGGCGGAAAGTATAGGAGATTCGACCCGGCGTGTCAATTGAAATTCGGAAACGCCGCGGGCCTTTCCCCGCTCGATGTGCGATGCGGTTTTGTTTTCAGGAACCGCCGCGAGTCATCTTCTGGCAATGAGGGATCCCAGGGCCAGACCGACGGCCGCGCCGATGCAGGCGATGACAAGCATCTGGTTGAAGGAGGACTGTGCCAGGCCGACCATCACGCGATCCATGCCCTGCAGAAAGATGCCGCGCGTGATGACCACGTCGAAGGGCAGCTGGCCGATGAGAAACGCTGAAGGACGGAAGAGAAAACCCGCCAGGCCGCCTATGACAAAGCCGATGGCGGCAAGAATCCAAACAGGGCTTTTGGAGGATTTTGAGGCCATGATATTTTTCCTTTCGTTTAAGGGCGGTGAACCGGACCAGACCGGAAGCGGTGAGTTTCATAAGCCGAAGTCAGCGGGAAAGTCAATGCTGAATGACGGCGCTTGCGTCGTTGCCGAATGAGCGGCGTCGGAAGGCCGTCAAAAAAACTTGATTTCGCGGCCAAGCCTGTGTCATGAGCTGGCCGTATGTGGACAACCTGTCCGGTGAGGGGCTGCCGATGTTGACGGATGAAACGTGCAACGAGATTCTGGGCGGGGCGCTGGTGATTCACCAGAGTCGCCGGGGCTACCGGTTCAATCTGGATTCGCTGATTCTTGCGCATTTTGCCAAGCCGCCGGTCCGGGGATCCCATCTGGATCTCGGCTGCGGAAACGGCATTATCTTGCTGGTCATGGCCGGAAACCGGCCGGGCGCCCGCTGGACGGGGCTGGAGATCCAGCCGCAACTGGCTGCTCTGGCCCGCCTCAATGTGCAAAGCAATGGCCTGTCGGACCGTGCGGAAATTGTGGCAGGCGATGCGCAAGACATCCGCCGGCTGTTCAAACCCGCCTCTTTTCATTCCGTCATTTTCAATCCGCCCTATCGCCGTCTGCAATCGGGCCGAATCAATCCGCAGGAAGAAAAAGCGGCCGCCCGTCACGAAATTCTGGGATCTTTGCCCGTGTTTCTATCGGCGGCCCGGCAGGTGCTCAAGCCCTCCGGACGGGTCTGCACGATCTATCCCGCCTCGAGACTGGCGCACCTGGTCTGCGAATTCCGGCGCCACCGGATTGAACCTAAACGGATGAGGCTGGTGTTTTCCGATTCTTCGTCGCCCGCGCAATTCGTTCTGGCCGAAGGAAGGCTTTTCGCGCGGGAAGAACTGAAAGTGGAACCGCCTCTTTTTATCTACGAATCGCGGGGCGTCTACACGAAGGACATGAAAGACGTCTTTACCGGCCTCGCAGCGCCTCCAGACGGCGCCTCCGGCTGATTTCTTTTTCCATGACGCGCCGGAGAATCGCCGCCAGTTCCCGATCGGCCAGTCCGGCGGTGGACTCCTCGATCATTTTCCGGTCTCGCGCCTCCAGTGCGGGTGGTGTTTGCAGCGGCAAGGAGAGCTCGGCCGCCGGAATGTGCCCGACAGTGAAGAGAATTTCCCGAACGGTTGGCTTGCCGCAAAGCGCATTGAGCTTTTCAATAATTTCCTGTTTGAGAAAATGCAGCTGCTGAACCCAGACGGACGAGGCGGCGCGGACGAAAAGCCGGCCTGCTCGCAGCCCGTCGGGTCGGGTTTGCGCCGCGATGCGGGGTCCGACCGCCGCGGGCCAGAGTTTGAGGACCGCGTGAATGTCCAGACCGGCCGTCATGCCGCGCCGTTTGAGCGCGGCATAAAGGATATCGCCCAGCGGTTGCGGGGCGCTTCCCGAGCGTCTTTTCCTCATAATCCGTCCTCTTGCCGGGCGTCGAGGATGATCGGCAACGGCAGTTGGGGCGACGCTTTGGTCTTGTTGCCGAGGATTTCCCTCATCTGGCGGGAGATGTCGCGGAGCGTGAAGGGTTTCTGAATAAAACCGTCGCATCCGCGGTCCAGAATCTGCGCGGCCTGGCTGTTTAAACTGTATCCGCTCGATAAAAGGATTTTGATCCGGGGGTTGATCCTTTTGAGTTCATCGAAAACTTCCGAGCCGCTCATGTCCGGCATGATCATATCGAGAATGATCAGATCGATGCGGTTCATCTGCTGGCGGTACAGTTCGATGGCCGCCGGTCCGTTGTTCGCCGTCAGAATCCTGTAGCCCAGCGTCTTGAGCATGTCCGTGGCGACGTTGAGGATCATGGCTTCGTCGTCGATGATCAGAATCGTCTCGTCAAACACCGCCGTTTCGGGTTCGGTTTCGGCGTCGGGCAGACTGTCCTGCGTTCCTTTGCGGATGGATGCGGGCAGATAGATGTTGAAAGTCGTTCCCTGCCCCTTTTCCGAGTACACATTGATAAAGCCGCTGTGATTTTTGATGATGCCGTATGCGGAGGCCAGCCCCAAACCCGTGCCGCGCCCCATTTCACGGGTGGTGAAAAAAGGTTCGAAAATGCGGTCTTTTGTTTTTTCATCCATGCCGATGCCCGTATCGGTGACGGAGATTTTAACAAAGGGGCCTTTGCGCCTGGCGACCGGTTTGAATCGGCTTTCATCCAGAACGATGTTTTGGGTTTCGAGGTAGAGTTCGCCGCCTCCGGGCATGGCCTGTGAGGCATTGACCAGCAAATTGAGCAGAACCTGTTCGATCTGCCCCTGGTCCACATCCGTCGTCCAGAGATTCTTCTCCAGTTGGCGATGGATGGAGATGTCCTTTCTGGTGCGGCCGATGGTATCGGACGTCTTTGTGATCAGCGCGTTGAGATCGACTCGCTTGACTTCATATTTGCCGCCGCGGGCGAAGCCCAGAAGCTGTTTGGTCAGATTCGCGCCGCTGGCCACCAGCGATTCGATGGTTTTGAGATGCTCGAAATTGGGATCGCTCTTGTCCTGATTCAAAAGGGCCAAAGAGGTGTGGCCCTGAATCCCCATGAGGAGATTATTGAAATCATGGGCGATGCCGCCGGCCAGCGTGCCGATGGATTCCATTTTCTGGGCCTGTAGAAGCCGGGTTTCCGTGCGCTTCTGACGGGTGATATCCCGCATGAAGTTCAGCGTGGAGGGCTGTTTTTCCCAGAGAATAAACACGCTGTTGGTTTCGACCCAGATCGTGGCGTCGTCTCGGTTGACGATGCGGAAATTGTAGGTCGTTGTTGAATGATCTCCCTCCAGAATGGCTTTCTGGCGGTCGAACACCATCTCGCGGTCTTCAGCGATGACCAGGTTGAGAAATGAAATAAGCGGGAGCTCGTCCTGGGCATGGCCCAGCATCTGCCCGGTTCGGGGATTGGCGTAACTGAAGCGGCCCTGATTGAGAATGAAGATCGCTTCGGAAGAGTGTTCGATGAGCTGGCGGTATTTTTCTTCCGAGCGCTTGAGGGCCTCCTCCGTCTGTCGTCTGTCGGTGATGTCTTTGGACACCACTGAAACGGCGACGATCCGTTTGGCGTCGCGCGGATCCCGAACCGGCGAAAACGTCCGCAGAAAATAGCGGTTGTCCCGTTCGCTGGAGTGTTCGTCGCGGATGGAGATGCCCGTCTCAAAGACGGTTTTGATTTTGGCCGCGAAGTGCTTGTATTGTTCGGGGGAATGAAAATCCAGATACGACAATCCGGCGATCTTTTCGCGGGGCCGCCCCAGGCGCCGGGCGTGGTTTTGATTCATGAAAAGGTAGCGGCCGTCTTCATCGACCAGATACAGCGAGTCGCTTGTGGAGTCCACCAGATTGCGGTACTGGTTTTCCAGATTGATCTGCTGATGAATCCTATCGGACAGCTCGGCGATCTTGTCTTCAAGTTGCTGGTAAGTCGGCCTTGCATCCATCCCGGCACCAGAGTTTAAATCCGTTTCGCAAATTCCTGGGCAAACACATCATACGTGACTCGATCGAACAGAACATGGCGGATCAGCCGGATTCCCGTTTCCGCGCGGGCGAATTCCATGCAGGCGGCAAGCGCCAGGCAGGCGGCGTCTGAGACCGGATAACCGTAAGCCCCGCAACTTATAGCCGGAAAGGCGATGCTTTGCAAACCCTTTTGCGACGCGAGGGCAAGGCTGTTTTGGTAGGCCGCAGCCAGAAGCCCGGCCTCGCCATGCTGGCCGCCGCGCCAGACCGGCCCCACCGTGTGGATGACAAAGCGGGCGGGAAGATTGCCGCCGGTGGTGATGACGGCCTCGCCGGTCGCACAGCCGCCGATTTGCCGACACGCGTCCATAATCGCCGGGCCTCCCGCCCGGTGAATGGCGCCGTCCACACCGCCGCCGCCGGCCAGGCGGCTGTTGGCCGCATTGACAATGGCGTCAACGGTTTCCAGGGTGATGTCGCCTTGGGCCACTTCGATTCGCGTTTGATTAACTGTTGTGTTCATGCGTCGACTCCGCGGGGACTTTTTCCCCGTCGCCGGAAATCAGCATCCGGTAGGTTTTTTCAATCCGGTCCCAGTTTTCCTCGCGATCCATCGACCAGTAGCGGCCGATCACGGAGACCACGCGCCCCAAGCCGAGACTTTGACATTTTTCCTCCACCTGGCGGATGTACCGGGCGCCGCTTTCCGGCAGTTCGCCGCGCCGGCCCAGCATGCCGTGAATGTAGAGGTCTTTGATCCCCTGCCTTCTGGCCATTTCCATGAGAGCGAACAAGTGCTCAATCGAGCCGTGAGAGCTGAAGAAGGAAACGATGCCCATCAGATGCAGGGCCTTGCCCCGCTTTTTGGTTGTGTTCATGACCCCGGTGAAAGCGGGATTGGAAAAAAAACCGCCTTCGGCGATGGCCTGGTCGATCTTCAGGCGGTCGGAGTAAATGCGCCGTCCGGCGCCGATATGCAGATGGCCCGCCTCTGAATTGCCGACCGTGCCGTCGGGCAGCCCGACGGCCGTTCCGGAGGCGTCGAGCGTTGTCCAGGGGTGGCGCTTGAGGAGCTCGTCCATGACGGGCGTGCGCGCCCGGGCAATCAGATTGCCTTCAGCGTTGTCATTGTGTCCCCATCCGTCGAGGATGATCAGCAAGAGGCGCTTCTTTGCGTCCGGGTGACCGACGGGCTTGTCAATCAGGCACCGTCCGGTCATGACTTGCGGGACGGCAAGCCCCAGAAGGGAGAGCATGGTGGGCGCGATATCGGTCAGCTCGCCCGCGGAGGCGAGTTTCAGATCCTTGTCGGGATGGATCAGGATGAAAGGAACCCGGCTCGTTGTATGACCGGTGTCGACGGCGCCGTCGGGGTAGAGCCATTTTTCCACCGTGCCGTGGTCCGCCGTGACCAGAGCCGGCAGGTTGATGGTTCGGGCTTCGGACAGCACCTGTCCCAGATGCCGGTCCACCGCTTCGACGGCGCGGATGACCGCCTGTTCGTTTTCGATATGTCCCACGACATCCACGTTGGGAAAATTCACGATGATCACCGAGCATTGCGGATCGCGGATTTTTTCCACAGCGGTTTGAGCGATCTGGTCGATGGACATTTCCGGCGCCTCGTCAAACAAAGCCACGTCTTTGCGCGTGGGAACGATAATCCGTTCTTCGCCGGGCAGCGGATCCGCTTTTTTGCCGTTTAAGAAAAAACCGACATGGACCGCTTTTTCCGCTTCGGTGATCCGGACCTGCCTCAACCCCGCAGCGGCAATCACATCGCCCAGCGTGTCGGCCAGCTGCGTTTCAGGAGGGAAGGCCACGGCCGTCTTGAGGCGCCGGTCGTATTCGATCATCGTCGCAAAGGCGAGATTCAGCTTCGGGTCCACAGGGAATTCGGAGAAGTCGTCTTCGGTGAGCGCGCGGGTGAGTTCAATTTCGCGCTCGCCGCGGATATTGTAGAAAATGACGGCGTCATCCGGGCGGATGCGGCCGATGGGGATTTGGGCTTCCGATGCGGCAACCAGCGGTTCGAGTGTTTCGTCTTCCTGCCCCTTGCGGTAGGCTCCGCGGACAGCTTCGGATAAAGGAAAGTGCATATCAGCGCGCATGAAAGAATACCATCTTTGACGATTCCAGTGTTTGAGGCCTTTGTCTAACGGAATAATGCCCCGCTGTAAAGAAAAAAAACCTTTCCGGTCGGCCGTGTCGAACCGTCTGCGGCGGGCTTTCGACTTGAAAATTCAACGCTTAAGTGATAAGAGCCACCCCACGGAAACCGTTTACGGCTTTAGGAATTTTAGGAAGGAAACAACAAACGTGCGCTTGTCCGTTCAATCGATACGCGAAGACAGTTCGAATATCCTGGCCGAAGAGCTCCTGCGCGAGCGCGCCGCGGTGCTCGGCCGCGCGGGGCGGGCGGTCGAAGACGCGCTCGAGAAGCTGGCGGCGATCGACCGGCGCCTGATTGCGCTTCTTAACTCCGGAGACGAGGCCTCCCGCGATGACGCGTCCGCTGACCCGATGCTCGTAAACGACCTGATCGACCAGTTCAACGACGCCTGTCGCCTGGCCGAGCTGAAGTACTATTATCTGATCGTAACCCGGGAGGCGATGGGACTGAGAAAACACGACCTTGTGCGGGACATCTACCGCATCCCGCCGAAAAAGAAAAGAATACGGGCAATCTGATGGACCGATACAAAAAGCAGCGCCTGCGCATGGTGGAGGGCCAGATCCGGGCGCGCGGCATTAGCGATGAGCGTGTGCTCAAAGCCATGGAAACCATCCCCCGGCACTTATTTGTGGATGAGGGGCTGATCGCATCGGCCTACAGCGACAATCCGCTGCCCATTGGAGAGCGCCAAACCATTTCCCAGCCTTATATTGTCGCGCTGATGACGCAGGCCCTGTCCCTGACGGGAAAGGAGCGCGTTTTGGAAATCGGCACCGGCTCGGGGTATCAAACCGCGATTCTCGCGTCGCTTTGCGACCGGGTTTTTTCCATCGAACGCATCGCATCGTTGGCCTCGCGGGCCCGTAGAATTCTCGATCATCTCAATTTTTACAACGTTGCGATTCGCGTTGGAGACGGATCCTGGGGATGGAAAGAAGAGGCGCCGTTTGACGCGATCATCACCACGGCGGCCGCGCCGCGCATTCCGCCATATCTTATCGAACAACTTGCGCCCGGCGGCAGACTGGTGGCGCCCATCGGCGGCCGCGATGTCCAGACCCTGTATAAGATGACCCGCAAGGCGGATGCGCCCGATGAACTTCTGCCAGAAGACTTAGGCGGTTGCCGCTTTGTGTCCCTGATCGGGGAAAGCGGGTGGAAAGAGTGAAGCGGCATCGATGGCTCCGCGTTTTTTTTGCCGGCGCGCGCGGGTTCAAAATGCCGTTGATTCTTATGTGCCTGGCGCTGGCGGTCGCCTGCAGCGCGCCCGAGATCAGGCCCGGCCGTGCGACAGGTGTTTATCACATCGTCAAAAAAGGCGAAACCGCATACAGCATCGCAAAGGCCTATTCGATTTCGCTCGATGACCTGGCTGAAATCAATCATCTGGAAGAAGTCTCCCTGATCCGGGAAGGGCAGGTGCTTTTTATTCCCGATGCGGATCAGGTCATTGAAGACGTCATGGTAGTGGCCAAAGTCGCCCCGCCGCCGGTTTCCGCAGACCCCTCTGCGGCGTCGGAAACGAAACCGCCCCAAGACCGCCCGCCCGATCCGGACCGGAAGGCGCCGACACCCGCGCCGTCCCCAGCGGTTAAACCCGCGCCGGCACCCGCGCCGCAGCCCGCGCCCAAAGCATCCAGAGCGGAGGTCGCCGCGGCCAAAGGCAAGCTGGCCTGGCCGGTGCGGGGCACCGTGACGACGCGTTTCGGCCTGCAACCCAATAAGACCTATCACAACTGGATTCGGATTGTCTGCCCGCCTTCCGCGCCGATTCAAGCTGCAGCCGCCGGGACGGTGATTTTTTCAGCCGAGCTGAAGGATTACGGCGAAACGGTCATCATCCGCCATGCAAATGATCTGGCCACGGTCTACACCCATCTGAAAAATCGTCGCGTCCAGACGGACCAGTCTGTAACTCAAGGGCAAGTCATCGGATCGGCAGGCGTCAAAGACGCGTCCGGAAAAGTCTTTATGCATTTCGAAGTCCGGCTCAAGGGCAAAGCGCGCAATCCGCTTTTCTATCTGCCCTAGCCGGCGGAAAGTCTTTCTTGCAGGTCAGGCCATGTCCGTTTTGAACGATCCGTCTGGTCCGGAACTGTCCCTGGAACCGGTGCGTTTTTTGCCGCAGCTACGCCGGGACATCTTTTTCCCTGCGCAGCGCGCAGGAGGTTAAAAAGGATATTGTGCTGATCCGGGAAACGGTTGACCGGATTCGGGATCTGTCCGCGTCGCTCGGACACGCAGGCTGTGTGACGCGCGGCGTCATGAAACATCTTTTTGATTCAGGGGCGGCAAGCGACGGTTTTCTGAGAGTGGCCGTCTGGCTGTACCGGCAAACAGGCAACGTGTTTTTGCAGGATGCCGATCCGCTGGTTTGGAAAACACCCGATTTGATGGACGTGTTGCAGTTTCTTCGGCGCCAGCTTCCTTTCATCGGCCGGGTGACGTGCTATGCGCGATCGGGCACTCTCGCCCGCAAGCCCCTCGAAGAGTTGGCGGATCTTCGCCGGGCCGGCCTGACGCGGGTTCATATGGGTCTGGAAAGCGGATGCGACGAGGTCTTGTCTTTCGTCCGCAAAGGGGTTGACGCCGACCGGCATCGGAAGGCGGGGTTAAGCATCCGAAAGGCAGGAATCGAGCTGTCGGTTTATGTGATGCCCGGTCTGGGCGGCCGCCTTCTGTCCGAACAGCATGCGCGAATGAGCGCCGATGTGGTCAATGACATCAAGCCGGATCTCATTCGCCTGCGGACACTGCATGTGCTTCCCGGCACGGCTCTTGACGCCATGGCGCGCCGCGGCGATTTTGAAAGACCCTCCGATGACGGAATTGTGCGGGAAATTCGCCTTTTTATCGATTTGCTGAACCTTCAACAAACGAGACTGGTTTCCGATCATGTTCTGAACCTGCTTGAAGAGCTCGAAGGAACGCTGCCCGAAGACAAAGCCAGGCTGCTTGAAACCATTGACGGCTACCTGTCCTGGGACGAGGCCCGTCAACGGCTGTTTCAGTACGGGAAATATTTGGGCGCAGTTCGGTATCTGTCCGATTTTCAAGATGACGCTGTTTGCCTGCGACTGGCCGGCTTGCTGGAGCGGCTCGAAAGGCAGGGCGGATCGGTTCAACAGGTTATTGCGTCCATGAAGGAACGATTGATTTGAAAAAAAGGTCTGCCGGAGACAAAAAATTCCTTTGCCTGCAAGATGCGGCGCACTTTTTGACTGTCTGCGGCCCGGAACCTCCTGCCGCCCTTCAATCCTGAAGCATTTCAGTAAATTGTATTGATCATTGACGAAATGGCCTTAATGTGGTAGTCTGCCACGTTATTATGGTAAAATAAAGCGAGGTCAAAAATGTTTAAGGTAGGGGATTTAGCGGTGTATCCGGCCCAGGGGGTCGGGGTCATTGAAGCCATTGAAAATAGAGAAGTCATGGGCAAGAAACAGCCCTTTTACGTTATGAAAATCATGGGCAACGGAATGAAAATCATGATTCCGACCACGTCGGCCAAAGCCGTCGGCCTGCGCGAGGTCATTATGGAAAAGGAAATTCCAAAAGTCTATGAAATTCTTCGTAATAAAGACGTGACCATCGATAAGCAGACCTGGAACAAGCGTTACCGGGAGTATCTCGAAAAGATCAAAACCGGGTCGGTTTTCGAAATTGCCAGCGTCTTGAGGGATTTGTTCATTCTCAAAAGCGACAAGAATTTGTCATTCGGCGAGCGGAAAATGATGGATACGGCCAAAAACCTCTTGGTCAAAGAGATTTCCGTAGCCACCAACGCCCAGGAATCCAAGGTTGAGCGGGAATTACAGATGATTTTTACGGTTCAATAACCTTTTGGATTTCCTTTTTTGCTCTTTGACAATTTGAGAAAGACAGGTGCGCTTTTTTTTCGATTTAAAAAAGCGGAAACATTGCCTCCATTTTTTTTAAATTGTTGATTATCAATAATATTTCAGGAGGAGGTGGAATCGAATTGATTGTAAGAATTCTTTTGGTCGCGGCCTGTTCCGCAAGCGGGTACGCGATTGCGTATTACATGGCGCAAGACAGTTCATATCTGATTCTTCGGGCTGTTATCGGCTTTATTATAGGCTTACTGGTTGCGCTTCTTGTGATCCGGCTGGAAAAGGACATTCGTAAACTATCGTTGCGGGTGATCGCCGGCGGTGTGATCGGGATGACCATCGGCCTGCTTATCGCCTTGATTTTGGGCTTTGGATTGAATCTATTGATTAAAATCAAGGAAAATCAGCAGGTGGTGCCGTGGCTCTTTCTTTTGCTCACAGGGATTTTGGGGTATCTGGGTCTGGTTTTGGGGTCGAAAAAAGTTGAGGAATTCAGTTTTTCAGCTTCCGACGCCAAGGGACATGCCGATCATCGGGTTCTGGATACGTCCGTCATCATTGACGGCCGGATCGCCGATATCTGCGATGCGGGTTTCATGGAAGGGGATCTGATCGTTCCGCGTTTTGTCTTGAACGAGCTGCAGTTTATTGCGGATTCGTCCGATTCGATGAAGCGGTCCCGGGGGCGGCGCGGCCTGGATGTCTTAAATCGCATGCAGAAAATCACCACCATCAATATCGACATTGTCGAGCAGGATTTTCCCAAGATCAAGGGGGTGGACGGCAAACTCGTCGCGCTGGCCAAAAAAATGAACGCCAAGCTTCTGACCAACGACTACAACCTCAATAAAGTTGCCGAGCTTCAGGGCGTTCGGGTGCTCAATGTCAACGAATTGGCCAATGCCATGAAGCCGGTTGTTCTGCCCGGAGAACAGATGTCGGTCAAAATCATCCGCGAAGGCAAGGAGGCCGGCCAGGGTGTGGGCTATTTGGACGACGGAACGATGATCATTGTGGATCATGCGCAAAAACTGATCAATTCAACGGTGGACGTCGTCGTGACCAGTGTTTTGCAGACTACGGCGGGTCGCATGATCTTTACGGAACTCAAGGAAACGGCGGAAAAGAAAACCAACGCCTGAGCGCGAGAAACGATTTGGCCGGAAAGTGTAACTCTGGCGCAAGGCCCGGGGAAACCCTTTCCCGGGCCTTTTTTTTAAGAGGGCTATGAAGGCAGCGGCAATTATTTGCGCGGGCGGCTCGGGCCGCCGGTTTGGCGGCGATCAGGCCAAACAGTACAGGATGCTCGGCGAAAGACCCGTTTTGGCCCACACGCTCGGCGTCTTTTGCGCCGCGCCTGCCGTCGACCAAATCATCGTGGTCGTTCCCGTCGCGGATCTGGACTTTGTCCGGGAAAAGATCGTTTCTTTTTATGGATTGAACCGGATTGCGGCGGTTGTGGCCGGCGGCGAAAGAAGGCAGGATTCGGTCTATAACGGTCTTCAGGCCGTTTCCCGGCCGTGTGATTTCGTGATCGTTCACGATGGCGTGCGTCCGTTGGTCACCGAGGCGATGATCGGTCGCGTGCTTGAGGCCGCCTCGACGACCGGCGCAGCCTGCGCGGGCGTCCGCGCCACCGACACCATCAAGAAAGCGTCGGCCGACGGCCGGGTCGAGCAGACCCTGCCGCGCGAGGCGCTTTGGCTGGTTCAAACGCCGCAGGCCTTTTCCTTCGACCTTTTATGCCGGGCGCACGAGCAGGCCGCGCGGGACGACTATACAGGCACGGACGATGCCTCGCTGGTGGAGCATGCGGGCGGGATCGTCACAATGGTCGAAGGAGCGGCCTTCAATATCAAAATTACCACGCCGGAAGATCTGGCGATGGCGGCAAGACGCATGACCTCTGAAAGAGGAGACAGCCGGCCTATCCGAGCCGGATTCGGCTATGACTCGCACCGGCTGGTGGAAAACCGCAAACTGATTCTGGGCGGCGTTGATATTCCATTCAGCCGGGGACTTGCAGGGCATTCGGATGCCGACGCGCTCGTTCATGCCATCGGCGACGCGCTTTTGGGCGCGGCCGCGCTGGGCGATATCGGAAGGCATTTTCCGGACACGGATCCGGCCTACGCCAACGCCGACAGTCTTGTCCTTTTGTCTCGGATCAAAACCCTGCTCGATGGGGCGGGACTGGTCGTTTCTCATGTCGATGCGACGGTCATTTTGGAAAAGCCCAAACTCGCGCCGCACGCCGATGCGATGCGGGCCAATCTTGCACGCACGCTGGGCATCGCCGTGTCCCGGATCAGCATCAAGGCCAAGACGAATGAAGGCATGGGATTTGTGGGGCGAGGAGAGGGCATTGCCGTCTTCGCCTCGGCGACCGTCGCCGAAAGGATAACCCATGGCCTGTGAATTTCGAGTCCGTTTCGCTCCCTCGCCCACCGGCGAGCTGCATGTGGGCAATGCCCGCACGGCGCTTTTCAACTGGCTATTTGCCCGCCACACCGGCGGGACGTTCGTGCTGCGCATTGAAGACACGGATGAGACGCGCAGCGCGCTGTCCTATCAGACGGCCCTCATTGACGATCTGACCTGGCTGGGGCTCACCTGGGACGAGGGGCCGGAAAAGGGCGGGGCTTACGGACCTTACCGTCAGAGCGAAAGGCTCGATCTGTATGCCGCGCATCTGAAAAAACTCATTGACGCCGATTGCGTCTATCCCTGCTACTGCACCCCCGAGGAACTGGAAGAGGAACGCCGGATGCTCATCCTGAGCAAACGCATGCCGCGGTACCTGGGCAAATGCAAAACCCTGTCGGACGCCCAGCGCCGGGCGCTGGAAGCTCAGGGCAGAAAACCCTCCTGGCGTTTCAAGGTGCCGGCGGCGTCGGTGGCTTTTGACGACCTGATCCGCGGGGCCGTCCGCATCGAAGGCGAAGCCGTCGGCGATTTCATCATCGTGCGGTCCAACGGGATGCCCGCCTATAACTTTGCGGTGGTCATCGACGATCATCACATGCGCATTTCGCATGTCATTCGCGGCGAAGACCATCTTTCCAATACGGCCTTGCAAATCATGCTCTATCGCGCATTCGGCTATGAGCCTCCGGTTTTCGGCCATCACTGCCTGATTCTGGGCAAGGATCATTTGAAACTCAGCAAGCGGCACGGGGCCGTTTCCGTGGGTGAATTCCGCAGGCAAGGCTATCTGCCCGAAGCGCTTCTCAATTATCTGGGGCTTTTGGGCAGTTCGTTCGCCGAAGGGCGCGAAGTGCTGACGCCCGCCGAGATGATTGACGCTTTTGCGCTTGAACGCGCATCAAAAAGCGGCGCGGTATTCGATGAAGATAAACTGCGCTGGCTCAACGCCGTCCACCTTCGCGGCCGTTCGGCTCAATCTTTGATTTCGCCGCTGGGGCCTTTCTTGAAGCAGGCCGGATTCGAGTCCGAAACGATTGAACCGGATCGGCTGTTGCAAGTTGTCGATCTTGTCAAAAACGATCTGACCACGCTTTCGGATATCGGCCATCACGCCTCGCCGTTTCTGAACGACCTTGTCGGGGTCGATCCGGAGGCGGCAAGTATTCTCGATCAGCCGGGCGCGCCGTCTGTGTTGGCGGCCTTCGATCGCTATCTTTCCGAAAACGAGGGCGGCCCTCAAGAGCTTTATGCCGGCGCGATCGGCCACGTGAAAAAAACGCTCGGGTTCAAGGGCAAAGCGCTGTTCATGCCCTTGCGGGCCGCACTGACCGGACGGACGACCGGACCGGAACTGGATCGGGTGTTTGCCGTTTTGGGAAAGGACGAGACGCGCCGCCGGTTGAAAAACGCCTGTCCGGCGATCCGATAAGGCCCACAAAGACAACGAACGGGAGTTTTACACGGATGGAGGTTTCAAAGCAGTTCTCAAACCGGAAAAAGAAGAAGTCGCGCAGACGATGGGCCGCCGCTTTGTTGATCGCGGGAGCACTGATATTGGCGGTGGGTTTTTTGTTTTTCCATCCGGCTGCGGAAAAAGAGAAAACGGCCCAGTCCCCTCTTGACCAGGCGCCGTCCGTCATTTCAGAGCCTTTCTCGAAGGCGCAATCCGCTGCCCCGCCGGTTGCGGTCTCCGTCGAGCTGGCCGGTTTCTTAAACCGGCTCAATAAGCAAAACACGAGATACGGATGGAGCGATATCCGCTTGACCGACATCCGATGGGAGTATCACCGAAAAACCCGCAACCATCATCCTTTGATGTTCGCCTATTACGGAGACGAAACGAATAACTGCATGCTGTTTATGGGCGGCGTTCACGGCGACGAGCTGCCGACGGTCTATCTGATGTTCAGGCTGGCGCATTATCTTCAGGAGAATCCCGAGGTGGTTAAAGGCCGATGCGTGGTGATTGCGCCGCTGGTGAATCCAGACGGCTACCTGGCTGATAGGCCCACCCGGACCAATGCCGCCGGTGTCGATTTGAACCGCAATTTCCCCACGCGTAAGTGGCATTCCGACGCGCACAGACACTGGGCGACGAAAGGCCGGAAGAACAAACGCTACTATCCCGGATCCAAAGCCGCGTCCGAACAGGAAACGCTTTTTCAGATCGCTTTGATTAAACGGTTTAAGCCGCAAAAAATTCTGAGCGTTCATTCGCCGCTTAACTTTTTCGACTATGACGGGCCGTCGGCGGATTTGGATTCTTTCGAGCAATGGATGGAGCAAATCTCGCGCGAAGCCAATCATCCGCTGCGCAAGTTCGGCTACTATCCCGGCTCGCTGGGCAATTACGCCGGCAACGAGCGCAATATCTTTACACTGACGCTGGAGTTGCCCACATCCGACCCGGCGCGGGGCGAAGAGTATTTCCGGCGGTTTCAGCCGGCGTTTCTAAAATTCATCGGCCTGCCGGTCGTCGGCACGCCGCCGAACACGCGTCTGGTGAAAAAGTAGCGGCCCCGGACTTGCTACTGCGGCCAGATCCGTCCTTTCGTTTTTTCAATTCGCCCGACGCGCTGATGCATGGCGGCCTTGGCCAGCAGGTGGGCGGAAACCGGCGCGGTGATGAAAAGAAAAAGGGTGATGAGCAATTCATGGAGGCTTAAGCCCTCCCCGCGCGAACTGAAATAGACCAGCGATCCGATCACCAGAGAACCCACGCCCAGCGTGGTCGCCTTGGTCGGTCCGTGCAGGCGCATAAAAAAATCCGGCAGCTTCCACAGGCCGATGGACCCGATAAGCGCAAAAAGGCTGCCGGTCAGAATCAGCGCGGCCACAACCGCGTCCACCCAGAAAGAAATATCCATTCCGTCGCCTCCTTATTCGATGATGTCGCCGCGCATCAGATGCTTGGCCACGGCGACCGTGCCGACAAATCCCATCACAGCCAGAAGCAGCGCCGCCTCGAAAAACAGGTCCGACGCCAGATACAGGCCCAGAAGAATGATGAGCGCAATCGCGTTGATGTAGAGCGTATCCAGCGCGAGGATGCGGTCCGGCAGATCCGGGCCCGCAAGGAGCCTCAGCGTATTGAGGATCGCGGCGGCCGACATGATGCCCAGGCTGATCAGGATGACGTTTTCGAGCATGGAAACACCTCCAGAAGCGGTTGTTCGTAACGGGTTCGGATCGTCGAGATGAGTTCCCGTTCGTCTGCGACATCCAGCACATGGATGAGCAGGGTTTGATGGTCCGGACTGACATCGGCCGTAACCGTCCCGGGCGTCAGCGAAATGATGCTGGCCAGCACGCTGATGGCGAACGGATCGGTAAGCGCCAGCGGATAACAGACAAAAGCGGGACGCAGTTTCTTGACCGGCCCCAGAATCAGCAAAGCAACCTGCCAGTTGGCGGCGATGATATCGCCGATGACGCGCCACAGCAGTTTAAGCGCGACAAAAGGCTTTTGCAGGCGCGGCGGGTCCGGCCAGAAGCGCCGTGTTAAAAATGGAATGCCCAAGGCCAGAAGCGCGCCTGCGGCGAGCGTCGCAGGCGACAGATCGTTCATCAGAAGCTGCCAGACGCCGAAGAGAAATAAACTCAGCCAGGGATGCGGGACAAGCTTTCGCCAAAAGGTCATGGCGCGCCTCCTTTGGCCCCTGACACCGCAGGTAGAACCGCCCGGATATACTCTTTCGGATCGATGAGGGATGCAGCCGCCGCTTCCAGATAGTCCATGAGCGGCTGGGCCAGAATCACCAGCAAAACACCTGCGGTTAAAAGGAGGACGGCGGCGGAAAGCCGCACGGCATCGCATCCGGCGGCGCCCGGCAGACGGGCGTCCGTGCGCCAAAAGAGGGTGCTGCCCGCGCGGCCAAGCGCGGTGATCACCAGAAGCCCTCCGCCCAGTAAGGCGGCGTAAAAAAAGACCGTCTGCCAACCGGTGGGCACGATGGACAGCAAAAGCAGTTTGCCGATAAAACCCGACAGAGGCGGCATGCCCGCGACGGAGACCGCCGCGGCAAAAAACAGGCCGCCCAAAAGCATGGGACGGGGCAAGGGCGGGCCGGGGACGAATCGTCCGCCGATCGCCTCGCCGCGCATCCGGGCGAATTCTCCGGCCAGAAGAAAAAGAGCGCCGGCAATCCAGGTGGAATGGATCAGATAGTACAGTGTCGCCGCAATCGCTTCGGGCGTTTGCAGCGCCAGACCGGCGGCAATGGTTCCGACCGACACGATAACCAGATACGCAACAAGCCTTTCGAGCGAGGCGGCCCCAAGCGCTCCGATGCATCCGGCCACCAGCGTGATCAGGGCGACGATCCACAGCGCTTCGTGGACAAGCCCGGACAGGTCGCCTGCATCCGCGCCGAAAATCAGCGTATGGACCCTCAGGATCGAATATAGTCCCACTTTGGTCATGATGGCAAACAGCGCGGCCACCGGCGCCGCGGCGGCCGCATACGCGCGCGGCAGCCAGAAATAAAGCGGAAACACGGCCGCCTTGAGGCCGAAGACGATGATCAGAAGCGTTCCGGCGGCCCCCAGAAGCGGCGCATCCGCAGGCGGGGCGGAAGCGATGCGAAGCGCCATGTCGGCCATGTTGAGCGTGCCGGTCATCGCGTAGAGCGCGCCCACGGCAATCAGAAACAAAGAAGATCCGAAAATATTGAGAAGGACGTAATGCAGTCCCGCGCGGATGCGGTCGGTCGTCCGGCCATGCAGCAAGAGCGCGTAGGAAGCGATCAGCAGGATTTCAAAAAACACGAACAGGTTGAACAGATCGCCGGTGAGGAAAGCGCCGAAGATGCCCATTATCTGAAACTGAAAAAGCGCGTGAAAGCCCCGTCCCTGGCGGTCGTCGCCGCGCAGGGCGTATAGCCAGGCGGCCGCAGCCAGAATCGAGGCGACAAAAAGCATGAGCGCCGACAGACGGTCAACCGCTAAAATAATGCCGAACGGCGCGGGCCAGTCGCCCAAGCGGTACACCAGGACGCCACCGCCTGCCCCGATCAGAAGCCCGACGGCGACGGGAATCTGCAAGAATGCTGCCAAAGACGATATAAGTCTTTTGAGCGGCAGGCGATCGCCCGGAATCATCGCCATGATCGCGCCGGCAAACAGAGGAATTAAAATGGGCAGGATCGGCAGATGATTCACGGCTGCTCCTTTTCGTCGTCCACGCCGTCGTGCCCGGAGGCGGAAAGCGCCGCCAGCGCCAGGATGACCGCGAGCGCCGTCAGCGCGAAACCGATCACAATGGCGGTGAGCACCAGGGCCTGCGGCAGCGGATCGGCGTAAGTTTCACTGTGTCCGATGACGGCGGGAAGCCCCGTCGCGAGCCGTCCGGTGGCGAACAAAAAGAGGTTCACCGCATAGCTCAGCAGCGTCAGACCCACGACGACCGGAAACGTGCGCCCCCGCAACAGCAGATAGACGCCGGCGGCGGCCAGTCCTCCCAGAACCATTGAATAGAGAAGCTCCATCAGATCTTCCTCCCCGAAACCCGTCCCGTAGAGAGCTTCCCGAGATTCGATAAAATCAGCATCGTCGCCCCGACTACAGTCAGATACACACCCAGATCAAAGGCCATGGCGCTGGCCCACTCGAACTCGCCCAGCGCCGGCAGTCGCACATGCCCGAAGGCGCTCGTCAGAAAGGGACGATGAAAGAAAAAGCTTGCCGCGCCGGTCAGCCCCGCGACGGCGACGCCCAGCCCGGCCAGCACCTGGAAATTTACCCGGAAGCGTTTGGAGGTCCAGGCCGCGCCGCCTGCAATGTATTGCAGAATCAGCGCAATGGCCGTGATCAGCCCCGCGATGAACCCGCCGCCCGGCAGGTTGTGGCCGCGAAAGAAAATGAAAACGGAAATCAGAAGCGCCAGAGGCAGAATCACGCGGGAGAGATTGACGAGCATCAACGGATGGGCGTCCATCGCCCAGGGGCGATTCAGCGCGTCGGTCTGAGGCACGTTGAGTTTCATTTGCTCGATCATCGCGTAGATCGCCAGCCCTGCGATGGCCAGAACGGATATTTCGCCCAGCGTGTCGAAGCCTCGGAAGTCCACCAGAATGACATTGACCACATTGGCGCCGCCGCCTTCCGGCACGCTCTTTTGAAGAAAAAAACCGGAAATGGTTTCATAAGGGCGCGAAAGCATCGCAAAGGACAGGCCCCCCACCAACAGGCCTGCGCCGGAGGCCAGCGCCATGTCGCGGCCCCGCCGAAGCGGGCTCGATTCGACGGGCGTCGTCCGGGGCAGGAAAAAAAGAGACAGCATCAAGAGAATGATGGTGACCATTTCCACCGACAGTTGCGTCAGCGCCAGATCCGGCGCGGAAAAGCGCGCAAAGGCCAGTGCCACCATCAGTCCCACCACGCTCAGCATCACCAGTGATACCAATCGTCGTCTGTGCCAGACGACCGTCGCCAGCGTCGCAACCATCAGAAGAAGGGCCGCCACCGCCGTAACTTCATCGACAGGCGCCAGCGCGACGCCGCCATGCAGGGCCTCAAGCGAAATGAGCTGAAAGCCCGCCGCAGCCAGCGCCGCGGCCAGCATCCAGGCCAGGTAGCTTTGCAGGGATGCGTTTTCCCAAAAGGCGGTGAACCGGGAGGCGGCAAAAACGATCCGCTTCGTTGCGGCCTCGAAAATCCGGCCGGCGTCCGGTTTGGGCAGCCGCCGGTTCCACGCGAAAAAACGCCTGCGCTTGACATAAAGCCAGGCGCCGCCGATAAGCGCAATCGCGCTCATCGCGAGCGGAAGATTGAATCCATGCCAGATGGCCAGCGAGTAGGAAGGAAGCGCTCCTCCCAGCGAGGCTTTTGCGGCGGCCGCAAGCGGAAGCGCCACCGTCAGGCCGGGCAGAAGTCCGACCAGCAGGCAGACGCCCGCGAGAATTTCCACGGGCAGCTTCATATAACGCGGCGGTTCGTGGGGCGGATAGTGCGGCAGATCGGACGGTTTGCCGTTGAAAAAAACGTCATGGATGAATCGCAGCGAATAGGCCACGGAAAACACCGCCGCCAGCGTCGCCGCCACCGGCACGAAAAACCGCAGCGGCGCGGCCATATTGAGCTGCAGCACCTCGTCAAAAAACATTTCTTTGCTTAAAAAGCCGTTGAAGAGCGGCACGCCCGCCATGGCCGCCGCGGCGATCATGGCCAGGGTTGCCGTATGCGGCATAAAGCGCCACAGGCCGCCGAGCCTGCGGATATCGCGCGTACCGGTTTCGTGATCGATGATGCCCGCGGCCATAAACAGCGACGCCTTGAACGTCGCGTGATTGATGATGTGAAAGACGGCCGCAACCACCGCCAGAGAGGAATTAAGTCCGAACAACAGCGTGATGAGCCCCAGATGGCTGATGGTGGAATAGGCCAGAAGCCCCTTGAGATCATGCCGGAAGAGCGCTGTGACCGCGCCGACAAGCAATGTCGCGAGTCCCACCAGCGTGACGGTATAAAACCAGGTCTCCGTTCCGGAAAGCGCCGGATACAGGCGCGCCAGAAGAAACACGCCCGCCTTGACCATCGTGGCCGAATGCAGATATGCCGAAACGGGCGTCGGCGCGGCCATGGCATGCGGCAGCCAGAAGTGGAACGGAAACTGCGCGGATTTGGTGAAAACGCCCAGCAGAATCAAAACGAGCGCCGCGGGGTAAAGCGTGTGATTCCGGATCAGGTCTCCCGAGGCCAGCACGATGGAGAGTTCATAGCTGCCGGCCATGCGCCCCAGAAGAAGAATTCCGGCCAGAAGCGCCAACCCACCGCCTCCGGTGACGATAAGCGCCATCCGCGCGCCTTTGCGCGCGTCGGAATCGTGTGTCCAGTAGCCGATCAGCAAAAATGAGGACAGACTGGTCAGTTCCCAGAAGAAAAAAAGCAACAACAGGTTTTCCGACAGCACGACGCCGAGCATCGATCCCATGAACCACAGCAGATAAACATAGAAACGCCCCATGGGATCTTTGGCGGCAAGGTAATAGTGCGCATACAGCGTCACCAGAAGGCCGATGCCCGAGACCAGAAGAACAAATACGAAGCTCAAGCCGTCGAGCCGCAGGCTCAGGCTCATGCCTGCGGCATCCAGCCAGGGTTGATGAAAAACAAAGGTCTTGCCGCCCAGAATCCCGGGAACATACGGGATCAGAAGCAAAAGCGTCAGCGCCGCGGGAATAACGGCGGCCGAGGTGCACCAGGGCCGGCGCAAGCGTCGGGCCGCAAAAGGAAGCAGGCTTCCGGCAAAAGGCAGAAGCACAATGAAAGCCAAATCGATCATCGCGTGAGAGCTATCCGTTTCCCGGCCGGGCGGGAATAGCCGGCCCCGGCCTCATGCGGAGGCTTTTTTTGTGATAAAACCGCCACAAATGCCAATCGCATCGGTTTCGAGTCGTCTTCCGCCTGGTTTAATGCACGACATCAGGCGCAACACGCCCCGGTGTTCAGAGCCGATCTAAGGTCTGTTTTTGCGAATCAGTCGATACAGGAACAAGACGATTACCGCCCCTACGAAGGCCAAAAGAAAGCTGCCCAGATTAAAACCGGTGATTGTTCCCAATCCGGCGGCCTGCCCGATGAAGCCGCCGACCAGGGCGCCGACGATGCCCAGAATAATCGTTGACACAATGCCTCCCGGCCCCGTTCCCGGCAGGAACACTTTGACCACGACGCCGATGATCAGCCCCATTAAAATCCAGGATAAAATTCCCATCATTTCCTCCTTGTCCAAAAGTGTTTGCGTTCAGTTCATTATCGGATAACGGTCTCGCAGCCGCCGATGACGGTGATTAAAAATTCTTTGATAAAGCGGAAAGAGGCGCCGGGTCAGAAACGCGAAGCGGCCCTCCACGGCGACACAGTCGGTCAAAATGCAGCCCCGCCCCGCGGGAGCAATCGTTCGGGTATGATTCCACTGACGGTTGATGAGCGACGAGGAATGTTCGTGGAATCCGGTCCCCTGATGGAGGCCGGCCAGATAAAACGCATGCCGGTCCACCGGAATCATGCCGAAAAGAAGAATCCAGCTTTTAAACAGAGGCCTGCCCGTGTCCCAATCTGCAAGCGGAAGAAACCGCCATTTGCCGGGAATGGTCATGCGGAGCAGGGGCGAAAGCTCCCAGTTGACCCAATTCATCGAAAACCGGCTCCAGAGTCTGGCAGGCGGAATGCCAAGCTGCGATGAAATCGTAAATTCAAGCATCGGTTGTTTTGCCACCGGGTGTCATCCATTCAAAGCCTGCGTGACCGACTCCAAACCAGAATCTGAAACTTCAAATTCAAACCTTCAAACCTTAAAACTTAAAACTTTCAAACAAACACCCCTCGATCATAAACCACCATCTTTTTTCCGTCTTTCAGATGCGCTGTCACGGTTTTGGGTTCGGTGTTGACCAAATCCCAGTGGAGCGCGGAATCGTTGAAGCCCAGCTTTTTTTTAAGCGCGGGTGTCAGACGGGCCGGGTTGCCCGCAAAGGTGTCGCTGTAGGACGACCCCAACGCGACATGGCAGTTGCCTTCCCTGCCGCCGAAATTTTCATCGAAGAGCGTCTCCGCCATGAAGCGGTCGATTCTGGAGAAGCGCTTGTCCGTGAGCGAAAACTCGCCCAGCCGGCGGGCGCCCGGATCCATGGCCAGTTGCTTTTTGACGAACGCCTCGCCTTCAGCGGCTTCGATTTTCACCGCTTCGCCTTTGGCGAACGTGATGCGCACATCTTTGACATAGTTGCCGCTTCTAAACGAGGGAAGATTGGCGAAGTAAACGCCTTCGGTGCCCCGCCAGTCCGGCGAAACGAAGACTTCGAAACTGGGCACGTTGTGCCCCGAGACGCCCGCCCACTTTCGTTTTTCACCGGGTGTGACGATCAGATCCATATTGGCCGATTCCAGATGATACGCCCGGACCGGAAGTCGGCTTAAACGTTTCTTGATGGCGGTGACTTCCTGATGGATGTCTTTCCAGCGGGCGACGGGATCGTCGGCATCCAGATAACAGCCTTTCACGATTTGCTCGGCGTAGCGGCGAAGCGTCATTCTGGCCTGACGGGCGAGCTCTTCAGTGGGCAGCAGGCAAAGCGTCCAGCTGTAGAGCCGCTTTTCTTCGCGCCGGTCGAGAATGTCCTTCAGGACTTTCCGCGCGACTATAGCCTTGCCGATTCTGGACGGCTCAACGCTTTTGAGATGCGTAAGCGATTCCGGGGCATGCAGAAAAATCCGTCCGGCGATTTTCGAGTAGAGCTCCTTGTCGCCGGGGGCGATGAAGGTCAGCTGCGCGGGTTTGGATTTCGAAAAAAAGTCCAGCTCCATGCCGCAGGTGGCGACCATTCGCTGGACGGGGTGGACGCCCAGATCAAGCAGCCGGCCATACAAAAGTTCAGTGAGCGGCAGCGCCGGCCGGTCGTATTGAATCAAAACGATATCGTTTTTTTTCAGGGCGGATTTTCTGGCCGTGGCCAGCGCCCACAAAAGCACATCCGCATATTTTTCGAGTTTGTCGGTGCTCAGCATGCCGGTGGAATCCCCTTCGTCGATAAAAAGTTTATGAGGTTCCTTCTACTAGGAAATGAAGCCGCAGGCAAGCCCTGAAAATGAATAAGCGGCCCTTTGTAGAGGGTCCCTTCATTAAAGCCCGAAGCGAGGGACGCAAAAGGCAAGAGGTTTAAAGGTGTTTCTGGCCCGCCGGATCGGTCATGGCGGCGCCCATTCCCGGTCTGGCCGCGCGGCCGGCGGGCGGAGGCCGGAAAAGAGGCTCTTGGCGTCAATCAAGGTGAATCAAAACCTGATCCTTGTTGTCGAGCTTGAGGCGAATATTGACGACAGTCTTTAAGCCAAAAACGCTTTCGATAAATTGACGCAACCGGGGGTTGCGGTCCGACTGGGCCTTGAGCTTGTCGGGCAGGAGCAACGCGCCTTTCATCTTGCGGTCCTGCGAAGATGTCGCCGCAATAAATAAAGGAAGGCGCAAGCGGTCTTCTCCGAAAAGGACGACCAGGCGCGCCTCCGCGCAGGGCGGATTGAATCTTTCCACCCAAACGGCATATTCTTCAGATGTTCGTAAAGATCCCCGAAGCGATCTCTCCCGGTCCGGTCCCGCATCTTTGGCTCCGGCATCCGCCGAAAGCAGCGCCTTTTCGAGCGGCGCGCCGGTCGGCGTGAATGACCAGGCGCTTGCCTGGAGCGGTTTGGAAAAAAATCCGCTTACCCCCTGCCGGTTGACGCCTTCGACGCGCAGCGTTCGGGCGTCGTTGCCCCGGCCTGTTTGAAAAATGGTGATGAACGGGCTGATCCGCCCGTGCCGGGCGGGAATGGACGGTTGCTTTTTCCAGTCTTCAGGCGGCAAGGTGCGCTTGTCCTTATCTTTCGTCGCGCTGCGGATTTTGCGTTCATAGCTGTAGGCAATCAACGGATTGTGCCCCAGCGTGTCGAAATCGGCAAGACGGGTGTACATATCTCCGGCGTCGTTAATCACAAACAGCGTGGAGCCGCTGGCCGCAAGGGCTCTGGCCCGGAAGCGGTTTCTGAGCGGCAGGCAGATTTCATGTGCAAAATCCGCCTTCAGCCAGGGGTCGGCATATTGAATGCTCAGCCCGTCTTTGCTCAGGACGTACAAGGTGGTGACCCCCGCCCAGATCGGATGAAAATGGCCGTCGATATCGGCATAGCCGCCGGCCAGCGATCCCCGGTGTGAGATCGACCAGGAACGGATGTCGCGAGGCAGGTGAAGTTTCCGCGCGAGAGGCAGTCCCCAGTGATCGGTCCACTTCCGGCTGGACCACTTCATGTAATAGACCACGTCGTTGTCGCCTATGGCGATGAGATTGTCGCCGTCGGCCGATAGGGCTTTCACCGATGACGGGGGTGAAAAGTTTTTCTGCTGGGACGCGGGCAAGCCGGTTGTCCCCAG
Organism: Syntrophaceae bacterium; assembly: GCA_018436925.1. Classification (GTDB taxonomy): domain Bacteria; phylum Desulfobacterota; class Syntrophia; order Syntrophales; family Smithellaceae; genus UBA8904. The sequence continues at coordinate 9,020 of JAHDKI010000030.1, read as the reverse complement.
CAGCTTCCATCTGGGCTCCGCTTCGGATGACTTACGGGATTTGTACCAGATTCTTCCGTCGTCAATGGCAACGTCATATTCATGCGTGAAGCTTTGCGTCGCGCTTTTCATCCAGACCCGGTCGGGCAGCTGCGCCCCATGAGCCCAGACGGCCATAAGCAAAAAAAACGCAATCAGATAATATCTCATCGCATCACCGATCGTCTCGAAGCGTCATCCGCAGAGCCGCAATGCCGTCGGCGCCTTCAAAGATCCGGGCCGGTTTGTCCTTGGCCTGCTTCATATAAAGTCTGACGAATTCAAGCGTCTGTCCGGGATAGCCGACGGCGGGATCGGGCTTTGTGTTGTCGAGCATATAAAGGGCCAGTTTGACGATTTCTCCGGCCGGCATGGTGTCGCGGCCGGCTTTTTTAACCATCCCCGGCACAGGCGGATCGGGTTTCACCACCGCCTGCTTTTGGATAAGGAAATTGATGTCGGGATGATAGGCCCGATATAGCAGCTCCGTGCAGACGAGCTTGTCGTCGGTGAAGAAGTCAAAATCAAAATCGTAGGCCCTGCCGTGATAGCGAAGCGCCCGCCGAATGGCTTGGGCCACGGCGGCTTCCTGCTTTTCGGGGGCGAAACGGGGGCGGAAAATCACAAGGTAGTCTTTTGCGACGGCGTCTTCGAGGGAATTGAAGACCACGCCTTCGGAAATGGCCTCTATGACCATTGCCGGACGGTCATCTTTGGCCGAAGAATAGTTCGGAAGGATATTTTCAAAGATCCAGGGATCTTCCGCCAGAATGGTTCCGTCGGGCAGCCTCAGGCGCGACCAGATGTCTTTCGGTCCCAGATACAAAATGCCGTGCGGCCAGAATCCTCCGAGAAAGGCGTTGGACAGGTAGTAATCCGAGCGTGAAACGATCAGATCGCCCGGCTTGAGAATGCCTTTGAGCTCTTCGATTTGTTCATCGGTCACGGCCGGAGAGGGGGAGGAAAACCTCGTATCCCCGATCAGGCAGGCGATGCCGGTGGTGACGCGATAAATCGGAAACTTAACGCTGTTTTTAACCTTGACTTCCCACAGCGTTTTAAACGCCTGGAAATCCGAAATCCGATATTGGCGGTCCAGCAGATGCCGGTTTTTCGCGATTCGCTTTCGGGCCTGCCGCATCTCTGATTGTAAAGGAGAGGTTTCAATGTCCCGGGGCGAAACTTTTCGATCGAGTGTTTTAAGTCCGAACAGGAAATGCAAAAGCGGCGCGTTGAGGCGGTTTTTCAGCAGATCGCGAACCGCGCCGGCGGGAATCCGTGTGGAGATCCGTCCTTCGAGATTAAAAAAACCCGCCGGAACTTCAGAATCCAGAATCTTAAAAATCGGGTTGAGGCGATACCAATCCTCATCGAGGATGTTGAACCGTGGACGGTTGCCCAGGACAATGGTTAAAAATCCGTCCAGATAGGTTTCGTACATGCCTGCCGCCTGAGCCAGAATCAGACGGGTTTCGGGCCGGTATGGAAAGGCGGGATCGGACTCGGCCAGCCGCCAGCGAGCCATAGTATTTTCCAGCCTCTGGAACGTCAGCATCATGCGGAACTGGATCAGGCGTGCGCCGGTCAGTTCGGTTTCGGAGAAAAATTTTTTTCCGCCCGCCTGGTCCATCCTCTCCATGGCCGTTTCGATGAGATCGTCCAGGCGGATGATGTCAAAACGGAGTTCGTCATCCATGCGGGCGATTTTTTCATAATCGCGTTTCAGCGCCGCCCGCAGGTCGTTTTGCGATTCGCCTGCATACCAGGCGATGGAGCGGTTGCGGCTGAAATGATCCGCCAGCGTCTCCAGCATCAAATCGTCTGAAATCAGGCAGGCGCGGTTGCGGCCGTTTTCAGGCGCTTTCAAAACAAGAATCAGACCGAGTGTCTTTTTGTCGAAACTGACGGCGGGGGCTTTGCGGCTGGAATCCGGCGCATCGAACTGAATTTGAACATCGAAAAAATCAAAGGCCGCCCGTCGGTAGGCTTGGCGAATTTCGGTGAGTTGCCTTAGCGCCAGGCGTTCCTCCCGGGCGCGCCGCCCCGGATCGACTGCCGACTCGACATCGGATGCCGAATAGACGACCGAAATCTCAAGCGGCACATGCCAGTGCGAGCGCACGAAGAACCGGAGATTTTCGATGGCGTCGCGCACGACGCCGTCCGTCCGCGCGGTTGACGCTGTGCGTGGGCTTGTTCGGGGAAATGAGGGAACATGCTTTTTATCGTTTCCCGGGACGTATGGGGTGAGATTGAACAGCCCCTCAACAAAGCGTCGGTCGCTTTTCGTATCGAAAGGATTGCCGGATAAGTTCACAACGCTTCGCGTGGAGTATTTTTCGACAGTCGGCTGACCCGCTTCACTGATCAGGTTTCGGGAAAGATCAAGACTCCGCAAGGGGGCTTTCTCCGAAATGAAGGCGCCGGGCAGTTCGAACAGCCAGTTGCCGGACAGATCGAGGGTCTGCAGAAAATGATGGTTTATGAAAAGGCCGTCCGGCAACCGGGTCAATTCATTGTCCGAAAGGAAAACGGATTCCAACTGCGGATTGCCGTCAAACGCGCCGGCCGCGATGGACGACAGTGCGCAGCCGGAAAGATCGATTCGGCGCAGGCGGGGAAGCCCGTGAAAGGCTTCATCCACGTTTCCCAGCGGATTGCGGGCGGCAAACAGATTTTCCAGGCTGCAAAGCGCGGCCAGAACCCCGGGTTCCAGAGTTTTGATGTTGTTGCCTTCCAGATCAAGCGTTTTTAAATTGCCGAGGCCGTCAAAATCACCGGGTTTCAATGCGGCAAGATCTTTTTCGACGATCTGCAGGGAGCCGAGATTTAGAAGTTCATCCGCGCCGACCCGGTCGCAGCGAACGGCGCCCCGCTCTCCGGAGGCGAAACGCGCGGCGGCGATCTCTTTTTGAATGGCGATTCGAACCGGGTCCGTGCGTTGACAGATGGAGACCATCTCATGCGGCTGAGCCGCGTTTGCGGCCGCAGCCGGCTCCGCCGAAAACCCCAGGACCAAAAAAAGAATGAGGAGAAAAGACGGATGCGCGTCTTTGATCCATCGGACGTCACGAGTCATAAAAAAAGGCTCCTTGATTCGGCCGTCTCCGGACAACGCAGGAAGCGGCGCGTTGACACCGGGGAATGCGTGAATTTTGTTCAAATCGATCGTTTTTTTTGCGGATCATGTGTTTTCCGGCCGGACCTTGGCCGCTTGGACACTCCTTAATCCAACAGGCCGCCAAAGTCAATGATCGACCGAATCGGTCCGGACAGCGCGCACACCCTGCCTGATCGGCGCGCGAAGAGCCGCGCTCCGCGCTTCACCGCGCAGAAGAGGTCTCGGCAAGGATCTGCTGCGGGTGATTTTGGGACTTATCTCTTCCAAAAAGTTTAGAAGTGGACCCTCAGACCGAGGCTCGGGCCGTGCGATTTGAGGCGCGTTTCAATGTTGCTGATCGCAAGGCCGGAAGGCAGCGTGTTCATCCACATGCCGCCCGGGTCCGTCTGCACGCGGCCCAGATCGATATATCGCCAGGCGATATCCAGAATCAGGTTTTCAGTCAGCGCAAAGCCGGTGCCGACGGCCAGCGCAAAGGCGAAGTCCGTCTTTTCTCCCGCAGGAACGATGCTGATTTTATGCGCGCCGGGATTTTGAGGAAACACGAAGGTCATCTCACCCAGACGATTGCACGCCAGGCCGAGGCCGCCGCCCACATAAGGGGAAAAGCGTCCGAGCGTTCCGGGCTTGAAAAAGCCGTTTAGATCGATAAAGAGATTGACCAGGCCGGCAAAGGATTCCGCTTTGGCCGAAACCGGCTGGACGGCGCCCACGGATAGAAAGTTCGCTTGACCTTGATAGTCCATGCCAAACCGGTAGGCCAAAGACAGATCGGCCCGAAGCCAGGGCAAAAACGTTCGGCCCGCGGCGATTTCCAAAAGTGGATAGCGGCCGAAGTCGCCGTAGGCGCCGATGGGCCGGCCGTCGGGGCCCGCAGCGCAGCCGAACAGCGCAGGCGGATGCGCCGAAGCGCAGTTCGTGTCGGAAAAATCGGCGTCGAGGGACTGTTCGTAACCCGCCTGGCCGCGGATATACCAGCTTTGGGCGTAAGCTGAGTCGGAAAAGGGGATTGAAGAAAGCGCAAAGATCATTGCAACAGCCAAAATCATCCGCAGCAGGGGGATTATTTGCATCGTTTCGTTTTGCCTCCTTACGAGGGTGCTGGAAAAGAGTCTACCAGTTGGTTGCGCTCGGGCTGGCGCGGTCGTAGTCGCTCAATCCCCTGCCGCGCTGCGGCAGAATGATCTGAACGGTATATCGGCAAGTTGCGTCCGGCCTGTTGTTGCGCCAGAGGTTCACCTGGTATTCCACCGGGATGGACACATAGCCCAGCGTCACGCCCCCGTCTTCAATCCTGTATGTCTGGAAGTAGGGGAGGGCCTTTTTTTCCAGGATATCCAGATCGTCCAAACTGTTTATCCGCTCTTCGCGGGGGTGGTCCGTGCAGACGTTTGCGCCTCCGATCACGTGCACGACGCCGGCGAGCGTGTTTTCGGGCATTCCGTCGGGATTGTACAACTTGATGATGCGCGAGTAAGCACCCGGGGGCGCCGTGTTGACCCCGATTTTGGGAAGAACCGAATATCCGCCGCAGCTGACAAGCATAAAAAGGCAAAGCGCAAACGGCAGGCAAAGCAGGACTTTTATTGTTAAGTTCTTCATCGTGCAGATCCTTTTGCCGTCGGTTGTCTTCTGTCCGATACCGGCTCGGTGTGTTGAGCGGTGGGCGGCAGGACGCCGCGTCTAGGGGGTTGCCGCTTTGACGCCCAGTTCGAAAGCCTGCTTGAGCGCCATATTATCGCTGACGATTTCGCCTTTTTCATTGGCGGAGGCCATCACCTCGCCCAGCCAAGTCATTTTTGTCATCTCGGCGGTGGTCTTGAAACTGTGCACAATCGGATCCGCCGTGTGCGTGTTGATATCGCCGCAGACCGTGATCAACCCGATGCGCTTGGCGCGCATCTTCGGATAGTAAAGCTTCTGCCATTTCCAGTCCGCGTCGAAAAAGACGCACCAGCGGTCCAGATAGGCCTTCATCTGCGCGGTCATCGACCAGAAGTAAACGGGGCTGGCGTGAATGACGGCATACGCGTCGAGAATATGCTTCTGGATATCGGCCATGTCGTCCTTGATGGCGCAGAATCCCGTTTTGTTGCATTTCTTGCAATCCTTGCAGCCCGCGATGCGCCTTCGGTCGAGAATGATTTTTTCAACCGCGTCCGCGCCGGCCTCCTTTGCGCCGGCGAGCGCCTGGCTCAAGAGAATGTCGCTGTTGCCCCCGATTCTCGGACTTCCCAGAACCCCCAGTATCTTCATGACAAATCCTCCCTGTGCCGTATGATCCGTTTCTGCAGCAGCCGACGTTTTGGAAAGCAGGCTAACTCTTTTGACAGTGTTTGTAAACAGTAAAGACGGACAGCCGTTTCGGGAAGCCCGAATGGGTGCGGCGCGCTGCCTGGGAAGGGGCCTTCCGGCAAAGCGGGAAGACCCCTCAAACAGGTGCGTTTTCTATGGTCTGGTGTACAATGACCGCATCTTCATCTTCATTTCAGGGCTCAGTTGTTTTAGAAGCTCCGCATTGTAGGACCCCGTCGGCATGGGCTTGATGGTGGGATCCTTCGTCGGGTTCGTATTCGTGACGGCAGGCAGGCTCCCGATGATCTGCGCTGTCGCGATGGCGTATCGGCGCGATTGCGCCGCCGGCGTTCCTGCTTGAACCGCCGGATCAACATTGGTGGTCACAATGGACAGTGTCCCGTCGCTTTGGAGATAAATTTCAAACGTCCGAAACTGCTGCGGGAAATCCCGCAGCGACGCAGTTTCCACCTGCCAGAAGCCTTTTTCCGGCTTGGTCGGATCAGGCGAGATGAAGGCTTTCACTGTATTTAAGTGGCGGTGCCCGGCAAGCCACAGAATCAGGTTCGGATGGCGGTGAAGCTCGGCAATCAGCCCCGGCAGGGTCACGGCGTTTTGGGGATTCATCCACCAGCCCATTTCGGAATTGGGCGCAGTGACTTCCACACCAATCGGCACGTGCGCGGCAATGATCATGAGCTGCCCTGCTGCGGTCCCATCGGCGAGTTCCTTTTTAAGCCAGGCCCACCGCGCTTCATCCAGAAAGCCGTGCCCGTGTATGTCGGCGGAACCGTCGTCTTCCTTTTGCGTATTGTCGAGCACGATCACCTTGAGCGGAACATTCGACTTGGGAACAAAGCTGTAACAGGCAAACCCCTTCCGGGCGTCCGCCGGATTGAAACCGTGACCGGCCGGATGGGAAGATGTTTTAAAAAATTCATTCATCCATTCGGTTCGCAAAAGCGAACGGCGGTCCGGATCGGCGGCCACTTTCGGCGGTGTCTGAAAATCCCCGACAGGTCCGGCATGGATAATGTCACCGTAAGGCGTCGAGCCGTCGAGCACGCCCATGTAATAATCGCGGCTGTTGATTTTCCGGGGGTCACTCAGGACATCACCCGCGGCAAAGACTTCATCGGTGATATAGGACTGCCGCAGATCCTTGCGCAGGCCGTAGTCCACGGGAATCGAGCCCATCCAGAAATGATCGTGATTGCCAAGCGTCTGGTACCAGGGGATCGTTTTGTCGAGGCCTGCGGCCTGATACGGTTTCTGATAGTCGATGGTTTTGGCCCCCAGATGCCGGCCTGAGCTGGGCGTGATGACCTTGCCGTCGATGACGTCGATATACCAGCGGGTTTCGTTGTACTGCGTCGTGTTGCAGGTATCGCCCAGAGACAGTCCGAAATCGATGGGATTTTGCTGATGAAGTGCGTTGACCGTCTGAATGGCGGCATCGAGCACATGCGTGGTGTAGAGCATGATCCCCGAATACAGAGACGCTCCCACTGGCAAGTTCGGATGCAGGCGCTGCAGATAGATCAACTGATTGGGCGATTCCTTGTCGGTGATATGAATGTCCGTGAAAGTAAAAAAAGTCAAAAGTTTTTTCTTGTCCGTGGCGGAGATACCGCTGTAATTCGCAGGCATGATGTCAAGCCGTTTGTCATAGGGAAGCCCCGGGCCATACGTCCAGGTTCCATAGCCGTATGTATCGTATTTGGATATTTCCCAGAGATTGATCGCCGTCGTTGGCTTCGGACCCGGCACAATCGTTCTTTGGGCCGTTGTTTGAACGTCTGTGGCAATGGGGTAGCCCGCCGGTTGGCTAGGCTCTTTGACGAAGCCTTTTGCACATCCGAATGATGAGCAAATCATCAGCCCCGCGAACAAGACGAAATAGACCTTTTTGACTCCATGCATTGTTTTCATCAATGGCTCCTATGGACTAAAATATTGATTCACTCGATTTTGCGCGTTGGCGCGCAGATTAAAGTAATAAAACGGGTAATCGAAGCTATGGTAGACGCCCCGGGGGAATCCATGCTGGGTCAATTCATACAGAAGATCTTCATCGGCCGAAGTACAGATCAGCACGCCATTGGCAATATCGACCCGGGCGTCGGCGTATTGCGGGACCGGTTCAAATATCAGGGTGGAAGGATTGGGCATGATCGATCCCAGGCCCTCGGCCGCCGCAGCGGGCGTCTCCGTTCTCGTCCACGTAATGGGGTTGATCACCAGGCCGATCAGTCCGGACAAGACCGGGTTGACACCCGGCGCAACATCCGGCGCCTGTGTGTTGAAGGAAATGATGACCCCCGTGTCGTCCGGGCCTTCGGCGAATTTCAGATGCGGATGGTCCTCCAGGATTTGAGCCGTTACGGGATAGCCGATCACATAGGCGGCAATCATTCTTTGGTAAACCTCCGGGTGATCTTTCAGATACCCGGTCAGAAGGTTGATCAACACGTTGGATCCCTGTGAGTGCCCGGCTAGAATGAACGGCCGGCCGCCGTTGAAATGATGGATGTAGTAGTCGAAAGCCGCAACGGCGTCCATTGTCGGGATGCCCGCGATCAGGGCGTCGTGCTCGGGCAGCGGCAGGGTCAGGGCGTAGGCGGCATCCGCCTGCCGGTAGTAAGGCGCAAAAATATTGGCGAAGGTTTCAAAAGCAGTTGCGGATCGCCCAAAGGCGGAGGCGGAGCCTGCCAGCATGGACGGATTGTCGATGTCGCAAATATTCGGATCGCTGTCATTAACTTTCTGCCAGGCCGTCGGATAGAGATAAAAGACATCGACATTATGCGACACGACAGGAATCGACAGCCAATGCGCGGCTTTTGAATAATCGGTGGCAACGGACCTATAAACCGCAGGATGATCTCCGCCTCCTCCACATCCGGCAGAAACAAGACTGATCGAAAGCGCCATCACTAAGAATGGGATTTTTCTTACGTTCATTCTCCATGACTCCAAAAAATATTAAGACGAATGCAAAAACAGGTTGATCGTCTCCGAATGCTTCCTGATTGCAACGCGCTATTCCGGAACCGATAAGAACGTTCCTTTGCCGGCCAGTTGTTGTATCGGCATTCTTTGGGGAATCTTGAATGGACATGATCGCATCTTCAGCGCCGCCGAGGGGAACCGGGCTGACCCGTTATCAGCAATATCCTTTTCAACGGGAACATGACAATAAGATCTGCGCATACCATCCTCGATATTCCGGAGAATCTGTGAGCGGTCCGGCGGGGAGATTGAAAAAATCCGTGCTTCTCCGGAGAAGAGGGTTATGAACGTCAAAACCCGGGAATGGTTGATTTTTTTCACATCCGGCGGGAGGTGTCGACGCCGTCATCATCCATCATCATCAATGAGAATAATTAAAATAAGGACAACGTCTTCACCCGGACAGCCGCTGACTAGTGACAAAGATCATTTTCCTGTTAGTAGCAAATAGAAAAGTCCTATTTTGTAGCACATGATATGTCCGCTTTTAACGATGTTCAAAGAAAGGGGCTGAAGGGTGTAGCCCGGAAGCCCCTTTCCTTCGGTTTTGGCCGCGGCGGACTTACGCTGCCTT
>JAHDKI010000022.1 GCA_018436925.1 Syntrophaceae bacterium | reverse complement strand
CCTGATTAATTCATAAACTTACAATTTAGGCATTCCAATCAGATTTGTTTTCCCTTTCAAGTTGTATATGCCGGGATTCCCCGGCCGGTTTGCTCTGGATTAGCTGAACAAGTGTACAGATTTATCATCTAAGGGTAGTGATTTTGCTAAAAATCAGTCGATTTCAATATATGTGAGCATATTTTTCCCTGACAACTTGTGTTGTTCTCATTTATATGTAAGGGAATCAAAGGATTGATACTATTCAGACTCTCATTACAGCGAACATCTCCAGGCAATTGGATTGAATGGATTTTGTCGGACAACACCTGGGGAGTTCTATTTTCACCTTGGTTTTCATCTCTTTGACCCAGGCTGCTGTCTTAATGATCTTGTTCTGTATGGTTTTAAACGTTGCATTCTCAAACTCGGTTCCCCTGAGCACTTCTTTCTGGAAGGTATGCAGCAACACATAAGCTATCGAGTGCAGGAACAGACGGAACTGGTTGGCCTTAAAACGATGACATGATGAGCGATCGCTCCTCAGATACAGCTTATGCTCTTTGATGCGGAGTTCCATGGCACCTCGGGCACAGTAGCCTTTTTCATACAGATCTTTTGCCCTGAACTGAACCAGGTTGGTAACGATATACCGGATATTGGTTCCCATTGCGGAGACCTCGACCTTGACGACCACCTTTTGTGGCTGGGACCAGCTTCCGGCCTGGTACAGGAAAGAATGGTAGCGTTTAACGTACTTGCCATATTGCTTAAATTCCCTTTCTGCACTCTGGATGGTCACCGCTGCCATCTCATGCAATTTCCGGTGACCACTCACCCCGGTAATGTAACCGGTATTGTATTGTTCTTCACACCAACGCATAAAATCCGCAGAGGTAAAATGGCTATCGCCACGGACAATAATCATGGTATTGGCCCATTCTTTCCGAAGATGAAGGATCAGCTTTTTCAACAAAGAGGCAATATCACTTTGCTTACTCCGTCTTCCGGGTTTAAGGATTGTGGTGATCAGCTTGCCCGACAAGCCCTCATAGATGTGCAAAGGCATGTAGCAATGATCATGGTAATACTGATTGAACAGGTTCAGTTCCTGCTGCCCGTAGGTATTGTTGTTGGTGTCATCACAATCCAGGATAATCACTCCCGGTTCCCGATCATAAGATTCAACAAAAGTATCCACCAGCTCCTGCCCAATACGATACAGATCCTGGCTTTTAATAGAGTTCTCCAGACGGCTCATCGTAGGCTGGGAAGCAAGAGACAGGCCCGTTTGTGGCAAGCGACCTGCACAGGTCTTGAAAATCATGTCATCTCGAAGATCATCGCAGTCGTTACAATCTTCATAACCCGCAGCTATTTGAAAAACTCGCTGAGTAAGCATCTCTCTGATCGTATGATCAACATATCTTTGATCCCTGTTATCTGTAATACAGTTACTTATGCGATTGATTAATCCCATCTGGTTCTCAACTTCCCGCAGTAGCAACAACCCGCCATCGCTGCTGATATCATAACCGGTGAAGCTGAGTTCAATTTGTTTGTTGGATACAGGAAAAAGCTCGTGAACTATTGGGGTGGTCTCGGAATAATTTTTTATCATTGTATGAAGGAGTGAAGGTTGTCAATACCTTGAATTTACTGATATTTCAGCAATTTCAGGGAACTTTCTCTCCTTTATTTATGAATAATTCAGG
>JAHDKI010000002.1 GCA_018436925.1 Syntrophaceae bacterium | reverse complement strand
GTTTTCGCATATCACCTCGGCCATGAAACTGGATCGCTTCACCTTGCGAGGCAAGAAGAAGGTGAACACGCAGTGGAATCTTTTCTGCATTGTGCACAATATAACGAAGATTCACCGGTATGGGCCGGGATACGCATGACAGGACAAACAACAGGCTAAACACCGGGGAAATCGGAGGCTAAAACCATCTAAAAAGACCTGTTGAACAAAAACCGGAAATGATTTAGTCAAAATCTACAAGCCAGGCACCAATATTTACATCAAGAAAAAAACCGGGCCACCCGGAAACACATACTTTGTAAAAATGAGTTTTTCTACAGGCTCGTTGGGCTTGTAATCGAGGTAAAAATATGTGCGAACATTGTCAAAAGATATTGAATCAAATATGGCCTAAGTTGCAAATAGGCAAACGGTATCGAACACCAGATCTCTATAAAGGGAAAGACTTTTATATTGAAAAACTGACCAATCAAAAGATTATGATTGCACCTCAAAACATTTTCATATCTAAAGAATCGTTCTTGGCTGCATTGCATTATCTCATTCACAACAAACATTATTTTAATAATCAATGTGAGATTCGTTCATCCAACTCTAGACAAATAGCTGGGCCGCTTTGCATTGCTTCACGAGATAAAAACTCAAACGTTCGTTGTATAAATTATATTTTGCCTATACTTCAAAACAACCAAATTGTAGGCATAGACCCGGTTCGACCCAATAAAACATGGCTTATTTAATTGAATATAGATATGCCCAACAAGGGCAATCCACCCGATCGTTTCGCTCAGGCTGATGTTGTCGTTGTGCATGGAAGAATTGACAGAATAACATCGATTGTGATATCGTCATACGAACAATATATCGATGGAGGTATTGGTATGCATTCGGTGACTGTATCACCCAAATATCAGGTGGTTATACCCAAAGACGTCAGAGAATCATTAAAGCTTCGGCCGGGTCAAAAAATGCAGGTTGTAGAATATGCCGGAAGAATTGAACTGATTCCTGAACGGGATATCAAAGAACTCCGTGGATTTCTCAAAGGCATCAATACAGAATTCAAGCGCGAGGAAGATCGATTATGAATATTGTAGATTCTTCAGGCTGGCTTGCTTATTTTGCTGATGAGATCAATGCAAAGCATTTTATGGCACCATTGAGTAATCCAACCAAACTTATCGTTCCTGCAATAACCATATACGAAGTATTTAAAGTCATCCTGAGGGAATCCAGTGAGAATGAGGCATTGCAGGCTGTCGTTGCCATGCAAAAAGGGGAAGTCGTTGATTTAAATAAGGCATTAGCACTATCCGCAGCACGCCTGAGCTTGGAGCATCAGCTTCCAATGGCTGACAGCATTATTTTAGCAACAGCTCAGCAATTCAAGGCCACTATATGGACACAGGATGTGGGCTTTAAAGATATAAGTAAGGTCAAATATTTCCCAAAGAAATAAATGCACAACCCGGCGCCGCACCCGAACGCTTCGCTCCGGCTCTGCTTTTCATTATAGGTGAGCTCGCATATTATGAAATTATTGGAAGAAATTGTTATTGAAGATTCCATTGAAATCGAAGCGGAACCTGAAGCCGTATTCAAGTTTCTATTGAATCTGAAAGACGATGCATCCTATCGGGCATGGCACCCTGATGATCATATTTCGTTTTGCTGGGTAAAGGGTAAACCATGGGAAGTAGGGTCCATTGTGCATGCTAAAGAATATATTCACGGCGTTGTTCATACATTAAAATTTGTTGTAACCAAAATGATTCCCAATCGCTTAATTGAATACACGCCAACTTTCTGGTTGTTCCGTGTCTTCATTCCAAAAAATTCCTTCATTATTGAAAAAACGTCTAGCGGCTGCAATTTCAAGGCAATCGGATGTTATAGAGTCGGACGGATTGGAAAACTCTTTGCGAAGAAAAGAATTACTGAAGGCATCAATTCAATCAAAAAACATCTTCGTGAAGAGGGGGACTATTTAAAAAAATGTGTTGAAAAAAATGATCTATAACAAGATCGCACCACCGTATCGCGGGACCGTGGCGCTCTCCGGCTGATCTTTTCGCTGATCAGCGACAGGAGAAGGAAATAGATGCGCCCTGAATATCAATGATGTTTCCGGTTGCGTATATTGTCGTGTCTTCTGTTTCAGTGTTTGGCGATCGAGCCATGAAAAGGAGGTGTTGGTATGGAATATGGCTATAATGCGCTATGGTGTGTCAGCCGTCGGGATTTTCTGGCTTTGTCCGCCGGTGTGATTACCGCAATGTCACTCGGGGACATAGGGGATGGGCATGCAGCAGAGATCAAGTTTGCTGAAGGACGATGCGGAGATGAGAAAATCATGAAGAAAAAAGTATTGGTCACCTACGCCAGTAAATATGGCTCCACCGGGGGCGTCGCTGATGCCATTGGAAAGGAGTTGTGCAGCAAAGGCATGGCGGTCGACGTGATGTTGATCAAGAATGTCCGTGATGTCAGTTCCTATCAGGCAGTGGTGATAGGCAGCGCGATCTATATGGGCAAGTGGATGTCTGAGGCGTTAGATTTTATTAAGAAAAACAAGGATAGCCTGCGTCAAGTGCCTGTTGCCTATTTCCTTGTGTGTATGAATCTGTCCCGGCCGACGCAAGAGAAACAGGCGGAAGTATTGTCTTATATGGATGCCGTAGTGAAGGCCGTGCCGGAGATAAAACCGGTTGGGATGGGAACATTCGCGGGCGCGTTGGACTATAAAATTCTGTCCTGGCTGAACAAGAAGATTCTCAAGTCCAAAGGGACTCCCGAAGGGGATTTTCGTGACTGGAATGCGATACGTTCGTGGACGCGAAACCCGGTATTGGCAAAGTTCACACGGTAGGGGCTCATCATAAAGTGGCATGTTACTCTTTTTCAAGGGGTTGCGGGCGAAAGTCGCCGGCAAGGCGCAACATCAAAGCCCGGCCGGCCAACCCATCCGATCGCTTACGCTCAGGATTAGCTTTTCGTAGCAGTCGATTTATGAAAAGGTACGCACAATGATAAAGGCCATTCTCAATGATATAGAGATCGTGTCTAAACGAATGTTTAACTTACTGTGCCTGCTGCTTGCTTTAATCGTTTTGGTTATCGATTACATTACGGGGCAACATATTCAATTCCCGATTGTCTATATTATTCCAGTTGGCTTAGCTGCATGGCGGAATAAAACGCCGGCATATGCACTCGCCATACTTCTTCCTTTGGTGCGAATTGGTTTTCATTTTCCATGGCAAGAAACACATGCACTATTTGTCGCCGCGATCAATTCATCGATAGCTATGCTAAGCCTGATGTTTTTTGTGTATCTCATTGACAGAACAGCATGGCAAACAAGTGAGTTGAAAAAAAAGGTGAAAACATTAGAAGGCATTTTACCAATATGCGCATCGTGCAAACGTATTCGAACTGATGCCGGCGAGTATGAACAATTAGAAAAATATATAACGAATCACTCTGAGGCGTCATTCACTCACGGCATATGTCCAGAATGTGCAAAGAAATTGTATCCCGGATATAAAGAGGATAAAAAATAATGATATTTCGCTGAACTAACCATTACAAAGGATCATAAGCTGCGGGGCTGCTCCGGCTTCGTTATTCGTTTGGGCTTGTCGAATAAGTTGGAAAGCGGTTTTCAGTGGTTGCCGCACAAATAATCGACGGCTGAGATAATAGCTCACAAGCAGCGATCTCTTAATGAGGAGGGTTAAGAACGAATCCTGGCAATATCACGAAAATAGTGGTTTGAATTATTCTGCAGACTCGTGATGCCTTTAAATACCGCATCAGAAAAGGAGTAGGTATGAATCGAGGTCTTGTTATTGTTGATATGCAAAATGACTATTTTCCCGGCGGCAAAATGGAACTTTTCGGTATTAAAGCCGCTGCAGAAAATGCCGCAGCGCTCTTGACTGAATTCAGGAAGTCGAAGCGGCCTGTCATCCATATCCAGCACATTTCACTTGCCCCGAATGCATCTTATTTCTTGCCGGGCACGGAAGGCGCACAATTAAATGCAAGGGTTTCCCCCAAAGAGGGTGAAACGGTGATCGTTAAGAACTATCCGAACAGCTTTCGCAATACATCTTTATCGGAGATCCTAAGGCGCATGGGTATCGACCATCTTGTCATCTGCGGTGCGATGAGCCATATGTGCATTGACGCAACAACCCGTGCCGCTTTTGATTTGGGCTTCAATTGCGCTGTGGCAGAGGATGCTTGCGCAACAAAGGATTTATTCTTCAACGGGAACACGATCAAAGCGCCGGAGGTTCATGCCGTGTTTATGGCCGCATTGTCGTATCCTTACGCCAGGGTGGGTTCAACAAAAGAGATCATCAAAGAAATGGCATAGCTTCCGATGATGCGGATGAGCATGCTTTTCCGTTAAAGAGTTGACCATATATATGGGCCATTAAACCCCGATAAGGAGGCACGCCATGGACCAGGACATTTATAAAGTCAAAATAAAAGTAACTTCTCAAAAAGGCACGTGTGTGGCCGGGCATAAGGTCGGCGATGAATTCGAGACCCTGGGCTTGACGCCTCCCGGACTTTGCATTTTCGCTTTCAGCGCGATCCTTCCAAGTTTGATGCCCTTGATGTTCGGCGGCAATTTCTTCTGGTCAAAGGACAAGGACGTTACAGAAGTTGTGTGTCCCGACGGAGGCAATCCCGTTGTTTTCGAGTTGAGAAGGGTTCGAAAAGCTGCAAAATAGGTGTTGCAAGACAGACATCAAGATAACATGATCCTGGCTTTCAGCGGATCGCGACCAAAAAGCGCCCGGCTCCGGTAGGCTTTTCGTTCCGCAATTGCAAGGACAAGCGAGAATTTTATGGCCATTCCGACTTCAAGAACAAAAGTCAAAGCTGAAATAAGAATTCATGAAGAAAACTGCACCGGATGCGGATTGTGCGTGTCCGTATGTAAAGATTTCAGCTTGAAGATTGAAAACCGGAAAGTTAAACGATCAGATAACCCTTTGTTTGGATGTATCGCCTGCGGCCACTGCATGGCCATTTGCCCGACCGAGGCGATAACGGTTTTGGGCAGAACACTGTCACCGGATGATGTGTTTGATTTACCTGATATCGGGACAAAAGCAACATATGAACAACTGCTTTGTCTTTTTCAGCGAAGGCGGAGCATCAGGGAATTTAGAGACATCCCGGTTGAAGATGCGCTAATCAGTAAAATATTGGAGGCGGCTAAAACCGCACCGATGGGTTTGCCGCCTTCCGATGTCAATGTTCTGGTTTTGAGCGGTAAGGATAAGGTATGCGCGTTTGCCAGAGATTTCTGCCTCTACTTGCAAGGCATGAAATGGTTCGTTTCTGACTGGTTCTTGTTCCTGATGAGACCTTTCTGGGGCAAAGCGAACGATGAATTATTCAAAGGTTTTGTAAAGCCATTGTTCCGTATTTATACGGATAGCATGCAAAAGGGGATCAATCTTGTCAATTATGACGCCCCTCTGGCAATGTATTTCTATGGGTCACCGTATAGCGATCCCGCTGATCCAATTGTTGCAGCAACCTATGCCATGATCGCTGCGGAAACATTCGGGCTTGGGACATGTATGCTCGGAGGGGTCCATCCGCTGATCCAACACGGAAGGAAAGCAAAAGCATTCAGAAAAGCGCAAGGGATAAAATATAAAAGCAGAGAAGGGCTGTTTGTAATATTCGGCTATCCGGAATTGGCGTATAAAAAAGGAATACGCAGAACTTTTGCATCAGTGGAAATAAAGGGATGAATCACATCATAGAAATTTTCGTTAAGCATCAGCCGTCGGCGGTGCGATGAAAGATTAGAACGGGAATGTTGTTTTGACTTTTTCCCGCCGACTTGTTACGCATCGGACACAGTTTTATAGAACACGGAGAGCGTATGAATGAATGGTTGGAATTCGGAAAAGAAGCGCTGGCCTCTCAACCTTTCAGCAGACTGATCGGCGCGGAATTAACCGGCTTTGCTCCGGGGCATGTTGAACTTGCCATCACCATAACAGACCAAATCAAGCAGCAACACGGGTTCGTGCACGGCGGCGTGATCAGCTATGCCGCGGACAATGCGCTTACCTTCGTCGGCGGAAGCGTGCTTGGCCCGGCGGTTGTGACCTCGGAATATAAAATCAATTATCTCAAGCCCGCCGTCGGCGGCAGATTAATCGCCCGGGCGACGGTCGTTTATTCCAGCAAGACGCAGGCGGTATGCCGCTGCGATATATTCGTGGAGACGGAAGGCAAAGAAAACTTGTGCGCGGTCGCACAAGGCACCATTGCACGGATCGGCCGTGACGCCGACGAAAAAGCGCAATCGGATCAGGCGGGCTGACCGCCGCGCTTCAGGCATGGCGTAAACAGGCGCCGGGCGTCTGCACGCCAAAGTGCCGGAAGACTGGTTGCAGGTTTAGGAAAGTCGAATGAACGTTCAAATCCGGTATGGCACGGAGCATGTCGATTGGAATCGGGTGTCGGGTCTTTTGAAATCCGCGGGGATGGCGTATTATGAGCCGGACTTACACAAACAGGCCTTCGAAGCCAGTTTCTGCCGCGTCTTTTTGTATGACGAAGACGTCTTAATCGGCTTCGGCCGGGCCCTATCCGATGGCGCTTATCAGGCCGCCCTGTATGACTGCGTGGTTTCGGAAGATTACCGGGGCCGGGGTTTCGGCAAACGCATCGTCGGGGAGATATTGTCGAAGCTTTCCCATTGCAACGTCATCCTTTATGCCTCGCCCGGCAAAGAGGGGTTTTATGCAAAACTGGGATTTCGGAAAATGAGCACGGGCATGGCGTACTTTGTGGATCGCGAAGCAATGGCCAAGCGGGGTTTTACAGAATAATGAAAGTTGCACAACCAGCCAATACCGCCGATCGCGATGCTCCGGGTGAGCCTGTCGTTCGGCGAATGAAACCATGGGAGGCAAGTTATGAAAAGTCGTACTTCGCAAATTATTGCGCTTCTGATGTTGATCGCCTTTGCGGGATGCGCAACGGGGCCAGGCACAGGGCGTAATATAAAAATCGGAGATATGCTGCCGGGTGAAATGATTTCACTCAAAGATGGAACCAGGATGCTGTGCGAGGTTCAGTTCACTTCATCAGCCCAGGGAAGGGGAACCATGACGGCATATAATCCGGAATCGAAGGAATCCTTTCAAGGCCAGTATCGGGTGATTTTAAGCGGCAGCGGCTCATCGACAGGCGTAGTTAAAGATTCCTGGGGTTGGACCACGGCGACCGTGAAAACCACGTCGGATCCGAAAGCGGCCGCCAGAGGATTCCTCAAAGGAGACAAAGGCACGGTGATTGATATTTCCATGGACCTCACCCCCGTGAAAAGCAACGCCCAGGATGGCGTTTTCTTTTTCTTTACCGGTCAGGGAACCGGAACAGACAATCGCGACGCCCGTTACCAGATTTATTTCGGATATTGATGGATGGGCCGGGGCGCCTTTGCCTTTCGGGTTTTAAGCTTGGCAAAACGCGGCAAATATTTGAAATAAATTCCGAAGGTACAGATTGTTTTCTCTTTCCAGAGCAATCGAGCCGGCGGCAAAAGACACCGCCCTTGATTGAAATCGTCGTGCGGCAGGGGTGTATTTATTGAAAGTGCATTAAAATAAAAGATGCAAAAAGGAGATCAAGGTGACATTGAGACGATTCCCAATTTATTTTGCTGCCTGTGTTCTCATTGCAATTTTTGTGCTTGGCTGCGGTCCTGTCGTAAGCACGACTGTTAAGATTGGCAGAGACAACTATATGCCGAAAGTGAAAGCCGACGACTATAAAGCATTGCACGGCAAAAAGATTCTTTTTCATTCCATTCTGGATAAATCGGCAAATACATCAAATTTATCTTATTACAATTCCGAGAAAACCATAGGCTATGACCTGTATTATAGATCGCCAGGCGAAGGAATGGCACAACCTGTCGTTTCGTTCTTCTGGTATGCTCTTAAAAAGGGTTTCGATCATGCGGGGATCATTATTCTGGAATCATCGCCGGTTTACGACGCTGAACTGACCATGTCGTTTCAATCCGTAACGGATAGAGAAATTATGTTTGATGTGCTCTTCACAAGGGGAGGTAAACTGATTTACACGAAAACCTATTCCGTAAACAGTTCCGGTGTTCAGACAGAAGATGTTTCCGTCCTTGAGCAGCGTCAATATGATATGCTTGACGCCATAGTAAAAACCGTTTTGGATGACCCGGATTTCAGTAAAATGCTGCTCTGAATCTGGTCGCGTTGCGCTACGGCTGAGTTTTTCCGGCAGAAGAAATCGACGATACGAAGCGATGAGCATACAGATCCGTACCTGCACAAAAGACGATGCCCCTGTTTTGGCCGAAATGATCCGAAGCTCGTTTCAGGATGTCGCCCAGCGCTTTGGTCTGACCCTGCACAACGCTCCGCGCCATCCGTCAAATTGCACAGTGGACTGGATACAAAAGGATGTTGCGCGGGGGGTCGTCTATTTCATTCTTGACAAGGACAGCCGCGCTGCGGGATGCGTTGCTCTCGAACCGTCAAACGATGAGGTGTGCTATCTTGAACGTCTTGCGGTGCTTCCCGATCAGCGCAGACAGGGGTTCGGGAAAGCGCTGGTTTACCATGTGTTGTCGGAGGCAAAACGTCTTGGTATTCGGTCTGTGAGCCTGGGCATGATCGCCGATCATCATGAGCTGAAAAACTGGTATCTGGGCCTCGGATTTGTTGAAGGCGAGACGAAGGCGTTTGCTCATTTGCCTTTCCGTGTCACTTTCATGGCATGCGAGGTTAAGAAAAGCTGATCCAGACATGCGCTTCGACGGACGCGGCGCAGAGCCGCGCCGGCTTGTGTCAACGCTATACCGGGAGAAGAAAAAGATGACAAATGCCTACGTCCACGGGTACGATCCGCAAGAGGCAAGCCGTTTGCAGGATCAGGCGACAACGCTGGTCGATCTGCTGCATTCCGACACCGTTTATCCGGCCGGGTGCCGCGTTTTGGAAGCCGGTTGCGGCGTCGGGGCGCAAACGGTGACGCTGGCCGGCAACAGCCCGGAGGCGTCCATTGTGTCGGTTGACATCTCGGCAAAGTCAATTGCGCAGGCCCGACAAGCGGCCCAGGCCGCAGGCTTGACCAATGTGCGCTTCCAGCAGGGGGATATCTTTGATTTGCCGTTTGCCGCCGGATCGTTTGATCACGTTTTTGTCTGCTTTGTTTTGGAGCATCTCAAAGAGCCAGGCGCGGCCCTGCGGAAGCTGAAGACATTTTTGCGGCCGGGCGGGACGATTACAGTCATTGAAGGCGACCACGGATCGGCCTATTTTCATCCTGACAGCACCCACGCGCTTGCCGCGATTCGCTGTCAGATCGAACTGCAGTCTCGCGCCGGCGGAAACGCCCTGATTGGGCGGTCGCTGTATCCCCTGCTGATGAATGCGGGCTATGGCGATGTGCGGGTGTCTCCCCGAATGGTGTATGTGGACGCAAGCAAACCGGAGCTGGTCGATGGATTTACTAAAAAGACCTTCACGGCGATGATTGAGGGGATCCGTCAATCGGCCATCGAGGCGGGCATTATCGAGGACGCCGCGTTCGACAAAGGCATTGCGGACCTTTATCGGACGACCGAACCGGACGGCACGTTTTGCTACACTTTCTTCAAAGCCTTTGGAAAAGCCTGAATGCCGGGCGCCGCATCATCATCCGGTTGGCCTGATTGCGGCTTTTTGGGGTTCGGGCCGGGCGGCGGTTCACCCTTTATCGGCGGCGCATCGACATCGCGCCTCATCCGATCCTTATTTTCGGCAGCGAGCCGGTTCATACCGTCTTTCCCCCAGCTCAACGCCCAGAATCCGGCATTTGCGGGTTGTCATGTCTTCTTCCGTTTTCACCTTGACTGTCAGAAGGCCGGAGGAGCAGCCCATAGCGCTGACTTCTTGTTGGGGCAATTTAGCGGAAAAATGGTACGTCAGCTGGTTGCCATTGCCGAATTGGCGGTAGTATGGATCAAATATGGGCTTGGTGTCCCAGCCTTCCTGCTCTTCAAGATACTCGGAAGCCTCGACCCCCGCCCGATAATAGCGTTCTCCGCAACCAAACCATTCGTCTGAGCTTTGGTCCGATTTTTTGGCGCTCTTTGGAGCCTTTTCTCCGGAGAGCGATTTTATTTTCCGGTTGTCTTTGCCTCTGTCAACGGGCGTGTTGGTGATATGCACGTTGCCGTCTTCATCCACCCATTCATAAAATTCAGCGTTTGCCCCGGCGGCACACAGCAAAAACAAGAAAGCAAAAAAAAGCGTGCAGAAGGTTTTTCGCATCGGGCGCCCCTTTCTTTGTTTGAACGGCTTTTTGCTTCATTGCCGCAAGGTGATGGTTACGGGCCAAGCGCAGAAAAGAAGAAACGGCCCTCCTGGGTGGAAACTATAAAAAGACCGGCCATGTCTGTCAAGCCAATAGTCGCTTTCTTTGACGGCCGGTGAACGGGCCGAAGCCCTCCGCCCGGCCCTGTTTCAGAACCGGCTCAAAAAGGGCTTTGCGTTAAAAACCGGATTCTAGCCTTCTGTCGGGGTCGCAGCCAGGCGGATTTCGACGCGGCGGTTTTTTCCGCGGCCTTCTTCCGTCTCATTGTCCGAAACGGGATGATATTCTCCAAAACCCCTGGCGGTGATGCGCACAGGCGATATGCCCCGATCCACCAGCGCTCTGGCGACCTGGGTTGCCCGGGCGGCGGAAAGTTCCCAGTTGGAGGGATAGCGCAGATTGCGGATGGGGCGGCTGTCGGTGTGCCCCTGGATTTCCACCACGAGGGCGGGGTGCGCGTCGATGAATTGTGCGATGGTCTGCAAAACCGGCTGGGCCGCTGTTTTCAGGTCGGCCTGGCCCGAATCGAAAATAATCTGTTCTGGAAAGGTGAGCACGAGGTTCTCCCGTCGGCGTTCAATGAGAACATCCTGCCAGCCGCTGCTTTGGGCAAGCGTCCGCTGAAGCTCCGAAAAAGTCGCATCCATTGGCTCCGCCTGCTCACGGGCGACTTGCGCGGGCGGCGGCACAGGCTCCTTGGTGATTGCAGGCTGAGCTTCCGGCTCGCTTGCGGCCGCTTCGACGTTGACGTCGGCCGTTGCCGGCCGGGCGCTTAAATGCCTGGCGTAGATGATGGTGAAAAAGAGAATGAAAAAGATCATCAGCAGCATCATCAGATCGCTCATGGTCAGAAGCCAGATTTCCTGGCCGCCCTCCGTGTCCGCTGGCCGCTTCCTCTGATGCAGAGGCGCCGTGGTTTTTTTGAAGGTCATCTGCGCAAATGAATCGGGACGTTTCATTGTCCGCCTCATCCGTTTTGTCTTTGGGGTTGCGTGGCTTCCTGCGCCAGGGCCGGAACCTCGGTTGCAGGCTCGCTGCGAATGCCCGCGAGGCTTTCGAGCTTGTATTCCATGGCGCGGGGATGCTCCTGGTCGAGAATGTCCAGGATGCCCTCTTCGATGATCTCCATCCGCACGAGTTCCTGGTCCATGAAATCCCGAAGCTTGTTGCACAGGGGCATCAAAGCCAGGTTGGCCGCCACAACGCCGAACAGGGTGCTCAGAAGCGCGCCGGCCATGAAGCCGATGAGATTTTCCGGGCTGCCGATCTGGGAAAACATGCGGATCAGGCCCACCACGGTGCCCGCAAGCCCCATGGCCGGGGCGACGCGGGCCATGCTGTAAAGAATTTTATGCGCGGTTTCATATTGTTTGTAAGTAAAAAGCGCTTCTTTGCGCAGGATCTGTTCGATGTCTTTGCGGTTGAAACGATAGGCAATCAGTCCGACGCCGGTTTTGATCAGGCCGTCGGGAATCGCGTCTTCTTCGTGGTCGAGCGCCGGTAAGCCTTTCTTTCGGGCGACGCGGGCCAGGTGGACGAGAATCTTAATGGTTTCTTCCGTGTCGTTCTCGCTTTGGAAGGCCCGGATGACGTCTTTTGCGCTTTGAATGATTTTGGAAAACGGGTATGCCAGCAGCGTAGCCGCCGCCGTGCCGCCTGCGACCATCATCAAGGCGTTCATGGCGGATGCGACGCCCAGCGTGGCGGCCTGGGTCTGAAACGCCAGCGTGAAGACGGTTGCCAGCAGTGCAAGCGATAACATGACCTGAATCAGCATATTTTGACCTCCCCCAACGGTTTGAGAATCTTGTTTTGAACGGATTTCTTTTCAGAAACCGTGCCATCGTTTCAAAAACGGGCGTGGTGTCTTCAACTATTCGGAATTAAAAGATAAAAAGAATACCGGAGGTCGGCGCGTGCCGGGCCGGGAAAAAAGCAGGGAAGATTTTTCCCGCCGCCGGTCGAGTTTTGCCTGATTTTTTTTTCAAGCGATCAGATCTTTTTCCGGATCGTTCACGGAGGAAAAAGGCGGAAGCGGACAATCCAGCGCCAGCGCGACGATGCGCAGCAGTTCGCCTTCTTCCGGCGTCACGGCCCGGTCGGCGAAAACGCAGTGCGCGCAAGCTGAGACGATGGTTTCTTTGATGGAGAAAGAAGCGGCCTGAAGTTTTTTAAGCGAAGCGTCCAGTTGGGCATAGGAGGCAGTTCCGCCCGCGGGCATTTGCGGATTTTTCGCGGCAAGGCCGGAAATCTTCGCGACGCCCGCCCGGAAGGCGCGAAGGGCCGCGTCGGGATCATCCGGATGGCCTGCGCGGGCCAGGGCGGCAAGCAACACGATGACGTCATGACCGATCGCCGCAAAGGTGAAATAGGTGGCCTGCGAAAAAAGTTTTCGGGAATCGTCCAGGTACTGGTGCAGAATCCACGAAGCGGTCAGTTCAAACAAGGTGACGCGGCGGTCCGCGGCGATAAGCGTGTCCAGAATCAGAAGAAAGTTTCGCTTTTCCAGGCCGGTGAGCGTCCGAAGCGACGGCATGGCCAGCTCCAGAAGCGGCAGTCGAAAGCGCGCATCGAGCTTGTCCATTTCCCGGCACAGGTGAAAAACAATGGCCGTCTCGCCTTTGAGGACTAAAACCCGGCCCAGGGCCTGTTCCTGAGCAGCCCGTTGGGCGGACTGGCATTGGGTCATCAAAAGCGCGAAGATGATCGAGGCTGCGCCCGACGGCGTGGCCAGCATCCGGTCGAGCGCGTCGGGCACGGCGGCGTTGATGTCCGAGGCGGCTTGAATCTGCGGAGATTGGGGATTGCCGACGGCAAAAGCGGCCGCCGAAGGCATAGCCGCCCACAGAGGCGATCCGGTGGGAAGGCCGGGCAGCTCGCCGCGGTAGGCTTCCCGATAGCGGGGATGAATTTTAAGCGGTTCGGGATCGACGGCGATTTTGGTGTACTTTCCGTCGAACGAAGGATCCAGCAGGCGGATGCGTTCATCGAGCGGCGGATGCGTGTTGAGAAAGAGAAAGAAATCGTTGGGGTGGCTTTCGCCGAAAAAGAGGTGGCTGGCCTGCCGGGCCTTTTCCGAAGCAATGCGCGAGCCGCCCATGAAGCCTCCGATCTTTTTGAGCGCGCCGGCCAGCCCCAAAGGGTTGCGGGTGAACTGAACGGCCGTGGCGTCGGCAAGCCGTTCCTGATTTCGGGAAATGGCGCACTGCAGCAGGCGTCCCAGAAAGGTGCCGATCAGGCCGATTCCGGAGAGCGCCACCCCCGCCAGCAAAGCCACGACGCCCAGTCGAGCGCTGTATTTTCCGCCGCGGAGGATCTGCCGGCCGATAATGCCCAGAAACAAAATACCGTAGAGAATGCCGATGGCCTGGAGGTTAAGGCGCATGTCGCCGTTGAGGATATGGGAAAACTCGTGCGCGATCACCCCCTGGAGTTCGTCGCGGGTCAGTTTGGTAAGCGCCCCCTGCGTGACGGCAATCGCCGCGTCGGAGGGCGCAAGTCCCGCAGCAAACGCGTTGATGCTCTTTTCGGCGTCCAGGACGAAAACAAGCGGTACGGGGATGCCCGAAGCAACGGCCATCTCTTCGACGACGTTGACCAGCCGCCGCTCATCTGCGTCGGAGGGGCGCACGTCAATCAGTCGTCCGCCCAGCATGAGCGCGACCGCGCCGCCGCCCCGGCGGAGTTTGCGCATTTTGTAAAAGCTTGCTGCCAGAATGACGAAAAGAACCAGCAGGGCCGCGCCCAGAAATGCCGCCGGCTCAAAAAGGGAAAAAGCGGCGGCTGTTTCGCGGTAGCGACCGGCGTCGGCCTGATTGATCAACGTATGGGATTGGAGGCCGGCGTAAACATACCAGATCAGGCGCAACGCCGCGGCCGTCACCCCCACGATGAACAACACCGCCAGCGCAAACCCCGCCGTCAGCTTGCGGCAGTTTTTCTGCGCGCGCTCTTGCCTGGCGAAAAACCCGGTCGGCGAATCGGCGTTCATGCGCATCTACCCGAAGCTCAAGGCGGCGGTCAGGAAAAGGACACTTTCGGCGCGGCCCGTTCTTCGGGTTTTTCCACCGATTCCAAAAGCGCGGCCGCCTCGAAGTTGAACGTCGAGGAGATGACGTTTTCCGGAAACTGCTCGCGCTTCGTGTTGTAGATCATCACCGCATCGTTATAGGCCTGGCGGGCGAAGCCGATTTTGTTTTCCGTCGAGGTGAGCTCTTCCATCAGCTCCCGGATGGTCTGGTTGGCTTTGAGGTCGGGGTAGGCTTCCACCACGGCCATCAGTTTCGACAAGACGGCGCCCAAGGCCCCTTCGGCCTGGCCCAGTCCGATCATCGCGGCGGCGTTTCCAGGCGCGGCCGCGGCGGCGCGGGCGGCGCCTAGCGCCTGATTGCGCGCGGCGATCACGGCTTCGAGCGTGGCCCGCTCATGCGAGAGATAGGCTTTGGCCGTTTCCACCAGGTTGGGGATGAGGTCGTAGCGGCGCTTGAGCTGAACGTCGATCTGTTTGAAGGCATTCAGATACAGATTGCGAAGCGCGACGAGTTTGTTGAAGATGCCGATGAAATACAAGGCGAAAATGACGACAATGACCAGCAATACGAAAAACGGAATCATCATAACCCTCCTTTTGCTATGGATGCGCCGGCAGGCGCGTTTGTCCGATGGTCTGATCCGAAGCCCGATGCCGTTTCATTTGCCGGACAAGGCGGTCAGCACCAGATTGTCGCGATGGATGACTTCATCGTAATGTCTGTGTCCTAAAACCGTCTGGATTTGCGATGTCTTGAGCCCCATGATGCGGCGCACATCGTCGGCGTCGAAATTGACCAGGCCTTTGGCCAAAACCGCGCCGCCTGCGTCCACGCAGGCCACCGGATCGCCCGTGATGAAGTCGCCTTCAACGGCCGTCACGCCGGAAGGCAGAAGGCTTTTGCCTTTTTCCAGAAGCGCGCGTTTCGCGCCGTCGTCGATGGTGAGGCGTCCGCGGGGCTTGAGCGTGTTGGCGATCCAGTACTTCCGGCTGGCCAGGCGCGACGCTTTGGGCAGAAACAGCGTGCCCACGTCTTTTCCGGCCATGATATCGGCAAGGACGCCTTTGTTCTTGCCCGGCGCGATGATGCAGGGGATGCCGATGGACGTGACTTTCTGGGCCGCGAGCACTTTGCTTTTCATGCCGCCGGTGCCCACCGAGGAGGTTTCCTGGGTCGCCATCGCTTCGATGGCGTCCGTGATTTCGCAGACCAGGCCGATGCGTTTTGCCTTCTTCGACGTTTGCGGATTGCAGTCGTAAAGGCCGTCTGTGGAGGTGAGGTTGACAAACAGATCGGCGCCGACGAGATTGGCGATCATCGCGGCGAGATTGTCGTTGTCTCCGAATTTGATTTCATCGACGGCGACGGTGTCGTTTTCATTGATAATCGGCGTGACGTGCCAGTCCATCAGCGTGGAGAGGGTGTTGCGGATATTGAGGTAGCGCTGGCGTTCGGTCAGATCCGAAAGCGTCAGAAGAATCTGGGCGACGTAGAGGTTGTTTTTTTCAAACGCCTTGGAATAGACGCGCATGAGCCGGCCCTGACCGATGGCGGCGGCCGCCTGCTTTTCGGGAATGCTTTTGAGTGTGCCGGAAATGCCCAGGCGGTGTTTGCCCGACGCGATGGCGCCGGAAGACACCAGGACAATCGAAAAACCGCGGCGCGTCAGATCGCACATCTGGCTGACCAGATGGGCAATCACTTTCAGATCCAGACCGTCCTTGCCGGTCAACACGGCCGAGCCGACTTTGATGAGAATTCTTTTTACGGAAGCCAGCGCTTCCAGACGGATGTCGTTCATGCTTTGAAGGTGTCCGCGTTTTGCAAAAGGGTGATGATTTTTTCCATAATGGTCTGCAATCCCTCGCCGGTCGCGGCGGAAAAAGGATGGAGCATTATCCCTTTTTTCGAAAATTGCGCAACCGCTTTTTTGGCGATGGCCCGAACATGGGGCAGATCGATCTTGTTGATGGCGACGATCTGGGGCTTTTCAGCCAGGCCGGGATTGTACAGCGCCAGTTCGCGATTGATGGCGGTATAGTTTTTCCAGGCGTTTTCCCGGGCTTCGTCGGAAACGTCGATGAGATGCAGCAGCACCGCCGTGCGTTCGACATGGCGAAGAAACTGGATGCCCATGCCCTGTCCCTCGTGCGCGCCTTCGATGAGGCCGGGAATATCCGCGATGACGAAGTCGGGCGCGTCGCCGATTTTGACGACGCCCAAATGCGGCACCAGCGTGGTGAAGGGATAGTCGGCGATTTTGGGTCTGGCCGCCGACACGCGCGAGATGAAGGTGGACTTGCCCGCGTTGGGAAAGCCGATGAGGCCCACGTCGGCCAGCAGTTTCAACTCCAGAACCAGGGTGTATTCATCGCCCTCCATGCCTTCCTGGGCGAATCGCGGCGTTTGATGGGTGGAGGTTTTGAAATGGGCGTTGCCTTTGCCGCCGATGCCGCCTTTGGCCGCGATGAAGATCTGGCCTTCAGAGGTCAAGTCGGCCAGGGCGTCGCCTGTTTCAAAATTCCGAAAGACCGTTCCCACCGGAACGTCGACGATCATATCTTCCGCGCTGCGCCCCGTGCGGTTATTGCCGCCTCCGCGCCCTCCGTTTGCGGCGTACAGATGCTGGCGGTACTTCAGATCCAGAAGGGTATGATGCGAGCGCGTCGCGCGGAAAATCACGTCGCCGCCCCGGCCTCCGTCGCCGCCGTCGGGGCCGCCTTTCGGGACGAACTTCTCCCGGCGGAAGCTCACGCAGCCCGGGCCGCCGTGGCCGGCTTTGACATAAACTTTGGCTTCGTCAACAAACTTCATTTCGTGATCCCGCAAGAAAAAAAGGCGCTTTGAAAAAAGCGCCTTTAAGAAGGGTGTTGTAATCTTTCCGATTAAGCGGCGGCGTAGACGCTGACTTTTTTGCGGGTCTTATCCAGTCGCTCGAACTTGACCACGCCGTTGATCAGCGAAAACAACGTGTAGTCTTTGCCCATGCCGACATTGGTTCCCGGGTGAATTTTGGTTCCCACCTGACGGACGATGATGGAGCCTGCGTTGATTTTCTGTCCGCCGAAGACCTTCACGCCGCGGCGCTGTGAATTGGAGTCTCTGCCGTTGCGGGAGCTTCCCTGTCCTTTTTTATGTGCCATGATGTCCTCCGACTACACCGTGATCTTTTTGATTTTCATGCTGGTCAGTTCCTGACGATGCCCCGTCTTCTTGCGGAACCCCTTGCGGCGTTTCATTTTGAAGATGAGCAGCTTCGGTCCCTGAATCTGGCCGACAATTTCCCCCGTCACGCTGGCGCCCTCGACGAACGGCCGGCCGATTTTGACGTTGTCCTTGTCCGAAACCATCAAGACGTCGTTGAAGACGACTTCCGAGCCTTTTTCACCGGCGAGTTTTTCGACGGAGAGCACGTCGCCTTCACTGACCCTGTATTGCTTCGCGCCTGTTTTTATGATTGCGTACATATACTTATCCTTAGTTGGCATTAAGAGCCGAGCTTATAGACAAATTAAACCGGTTTGTCAATAGATTTTCGGACAGGGAGGCATATTTCCCCGATTGGCCGGCCTAATCGGCTCAAGCTCCGGAAATGATGGATCTATTGGCAAAAACGAGCCGACGACCGGACCGATGTGAAAGACGGACTTAAGAAATGAGCCGGACGTCCGATAATAAAGAATGTTTGCGGCAAAGCCATGGCGTTGCGCGTTATCGAACCCGGTTTTATCTCATGCAGGAGTGCTTGTCATGATTAAGAATTTGCGGTTGAACGGTAAGTTGGTCGGCGCGTTCGGGTTGATGGGCGCGATGCTTTTGGCGGGCGGTTTGGTGGGGATGCTGGGCATCTTCGCTTTGTCGGATCAACTCGAGGAGCTTTCAGTCGGGCAACACCGGGCCATCGAATCCGTCGGCGTCGTTGCGCAAAGTCAACTGAAATTCTCCCGGTTGGCCCGGTCCGTTCTGGCGCCGGAAAGTCCGGATCTGCCCTCCGAAAAAGAGAAGCTTGTGGCGGGAATGCGTCAGGCCGTTCTGGAGGGGGAAGCCGGGTATATTGCCCACAGCCGGCTTTCCGGATCCCAACAGGCGTTCGATTCGGCGTGGCAGGGCTGGCAAAAAAGCGCCGGTCAGTTTGCTGCGCTTGTAGAGCAAAACCGGATGGATGAGGCCCGCACGCTTTTTTCCTCGCAGGTGAATTCCTTTTTGACGCAAAGCCTCGAACAGATCAGAAATATTCAACAAATCAATCAAGAGACGGTTCGGGACGCATCGCGGTCGGCCGGGTCGCTGGCTTTTTGGCTCAAGGCGCTGGCGCTTGGCGGGACGGCGGCGGGCATTCTGATTGCGGTCTGTTTCGGGATTTACTTTGCCCGTTCCATCACCAGGCCGATTGCGCAAGTCGTGGCCGGTCTGCGGGAGGTTTCCGACCAGTTCGGCCAGGCGGCGGATCAGATCGCCCAGAGCAACAATGCTTTGGCTGAAGGCACGTCCCATCAGACCCAGGCGGTGGAAGAGGCCTTCTCGGTCGTCAACGACCTGTCCGCGCAAAGCCGCGCGCATCACGCGCAGGTCCAGACGCTCCAGAAAACGACTTACGAAGCCGACAAACTGCGCGCCGCGGCGGATGAAAACATCCGGATGACGGCGGCGAGAATGAACGATATTAAAACCGCAAGCGAAGAGACGTCCGGCATTCTGCAGATGATCGAGAAAATCGCTTTTCAAACAAACCTGCTGGCGCTCAACGCCTCGGTCGAAGCGGCGCGCGCCGGCGACATCGGGGCGGGCTTCGCCGTGGTGGCCGACGAAGTGCGCAATTTGGCGGTTCGCTCCGCCGAGGCGGCCAAAAAGACGACGCAGTTGATCACCGGGACCGTTGAGGCTATCGGCAAGGGCGGGACGCTGGTCATGTCCACGGCTGAAAAATTCGGGCAGTATAACACCGCCGCCGGGGAGTTTGTTTCTGTTCTCGATCGCGCGGGGGAACTGTATTCGGAGCATCTGCCGAAGTTTGAATCGATTCGAAAGTCGATGGAAGACATTTATCGGGTGGTGCAGTCCAATGCGGCCAGCGCCGAAGAGGCGGCGGCCGCCGCCGAGGAGATGAGCGCCCAAAGCCAGGCGATGAAAGGCTATATTCGGGATCTGGCCGCCGTCATCGGAGAGGGCGGTTTTTCCGGCGAGGCCTCTTTGCGCTTTGCGCGCCGGGGAAAAACGCCGCCGGCTCTGCCTTATGACGAGGCCGCGCCGCCGTCCGATTTCGCCATGGAGGAACGCTCATGAAAAAAATGAACTTAAGCGCAAAACTGATCGGCGGATTTTTGGGCGTTGCGCTGATGCTGCTTGTGGGCGGCGCGGTCGGATTTCTGGGGATTGCGCTGGTCGGCGGGTCTTTGACGAAGATTGCCGAGGTCGGCCTGACGCAAACTCAGGAGCTGGCCGCAATCGGCCAAATACAGGAGGCGCTTGCCGGGTTGGAGCAGGAGCTTCTCGCCGCGGACATGGCCCAGGATGCGGCCCGCAAAGATCAGCTTCTCAAAGAGAATACGGCGTTCAAAGACAAGGCGCGGGCCGCCGTCGCAGCCTGCGAGGGACGGTTGTGGGGGGCCGAGGCGGAAAAGCCGTGGCGGACCTTCAAGGCGTCCTGGGAGTCCTGGATCGCCGCTCATGACGTGTCGGTCGATCTGATCGTTCAGGGACGAGGCCAGGACGCTTTGCGTTTCATCCGGACAGATGCTCAACAGAAGCTGGCGGACAGCCGGGAAAGCTTGCAGGCTTTTCTGGCTCTGAATCTGGACCACAACGCGCAGACGGGCCGCAAGGCAAAAAGTCGGGCGCGGGGGTTCACCTGGCTGGCTTTGGCGAGCACGCTTCTGGGCATTGCCGCCGCGGTGGGCTTGGGGATTTACTTTTCCCGGTCGATTACCCGGCCGGTTTACCGTCTTATCGCCCATCTGACGGAAACCTCCGCGCAGTTCACGGAGGCGTCGGCGCAGATTGCCCAGTCCAGCGGCGCCCTGGCCGAAGGGACGTCGGTTCAGGTATCGGCCGTGGAAGAAACCGCAGCGGTGACGCAAGAGCTGCAATCGCTCAATCAACAATATAAAGAGGTGATCGAGTCGCTCAAAGCGGCGACGACAAACACGGCGACGATCGGGTTTGCCGCATTCGAGATGATGAAGACCGCGCGCAAGGCGATGCGCGGAATCCAATCGACCAGCGAAGAGACGTCGCTGATCGTTCGCGCCATCGAGAAGATCGCTTTTCAGACCAATCTGCTGGCGCTCAACGCGTCGGTCGAAGCGGCGCGCGCCGGACACACCGGCAGCGGTTTCGCCGTGGTGTCGGAGGATATCCGCGGTCTCGGGGCGCGGTCCACCGAAGCCGCCCGCAACTCGCTTGCGCTGATCGACAAAACAATGTCGATCGCGGGCAGCGGAAACGACTTTATCGGTTTAAGCATCCGCAAGTTCGCCGACTACGGCGCGGCAACAATGCCCATCGCCGGGTACACGAATGATGCCGTCGCGATGGCCCAAAAACAGCTCGACGGCGTCATCCGGATCAACGGCCTGGTCGAAGCGATCGGCCGCACCGCGCAGGCCAATGCCGCAGGCGCGCAGGAAGGCTCGTCCGTGGCCCGGCAGACGGCCGGCCAGGCGCAGTCCGTCAAGGCGATGGTCCGCCGGTTGATCGATGTGGTGGGATATTCGGGAGCTTAGGGACGGCTTGCGGGGACCGAAGCGAAAAATCCCCGCTGACTGCCGGAAGACGAATCAGCGGGGATAGGCGAGATTAGATGTTGATTTTTGCGATCATCTGCGCGGCGAACGTTTTGGCATCGGCCAGATCATGTTCGTCGGGATGCCGGATGGCGCCTCGCGCCTCTTCGCCCCAGGCGGCGTGCTGAGGGCTTTTGAGCAGCATATCGATGATCTTTTCCGCCACTTTGCCGCGGCATCCGAAATGACCCAGGACTTTAAGTTTGACCGCCAATCCCAGCGCGTGCTCGAAAGCCTGTTTGGGCAGGTCTCCTCCGCGCAGCGATCCGTGCGTGGAAAAAAAAGCGATTTTCCGTCCTTCGGGAATTTTCGCGATCGGCGCGGCGGCCGCTTCCGGAACGCTGTGCGCCTGAACGGGAAATCCGTAGAAAATGATGTCGTAGCCGGACCAGTCCTCGACCTCCGATATTTTTTTAAGATCCTTTCCAAAGTCGACGGCGTCATAAATGGCGCGGGCAATCTTTTGCGTGTTTCCGGTTTCCGAATAGTATGCAACCAATGCCTTCATGCTGTTCCCTCCAATTAAATTTGCGGATTTTTTTAACCCATTTTTTCGGGCATTGCAACAAAATGTGCTCGGCGAATCGCAGGCGTCTTCCTTTTCGGGGCAAACGATCTGACCTCCCCGGTCGATTCGGCTTGATCAACGCCGCCCGAGAGGCTACAATGCGGGCAAAAAAGGCATGGATTAAGGAGATGGCGTGAGGATCCGAGCTTGGCTTTGCGTTGTGGCAATCTTTTGGCTTACGGCTTTGACGGCCAACGCCGGGGATTGTCCGCGTGATTTCGTCGAAGAATTGCTGATCGCGGAAGGACTCGACGCGAGCGAGGCCCAAAGCATCATGCAGGATCCCCGAATTGATGTGCGTCCGGATATCGTCATCAAGAATCTGTTTTTTTCGTCTCCGAAAGGCGACGAAGAACAGCCCCTGATCATGCGCATCGATCCGCGGCAAATCGACGCGGGACGCGTCTTCATGCAGGATTATGCCGGCACGCTGGCCGTGGTCGGGGACCGCTTCGGCGTGTCGCCGTCGATCATTACCGCCATTTTAATTGTCGAATCGCGGCTGGGAACCTACCCGATGCCTTATTCTGTGGCGACAGCCTACGCTAATCTGGCGTTTCTGCTGCATCCGGATTATTTCAGCCGGATCCAATCGCTCTATGCCGACGCCTATCCGCAGCTTCAGGAGGAAGCAACCATCGCCCGCGCCAAGCGCCGCGCGCGCTGGGCGCTTGGCGAGCTGTTTTATCTGTCGCAGATTGCCCAACACCTGGAAATCGATCCGCTGGAGATTACAGGATCGTTCGCCGGCGCGATGGGGCCGGCGCAGTTCATCCCCTCCTCCTTCTGGATATTCGGACAGGATGGCGACGGAGACGGCGTT
This sequence comes from Syntrophaceae bacterium, assembly GCA_018436925.1. Taxonomy (GTDB): domain Bacteria; phylum Desulfobacterota; class Syntrophia; order Syntrophales; family Smithellaceae; genus UBA8904. Next base: position 153,427 of record JAHDKI010000002.1, on the reverse strand, counting down.
GCGGATCCGTTTAATCTGACGGACGCCATGTTCAGTATGGGCCATTATTTGAAGAAGTACGGCTGGCGAGAGAACGCCCCGACAGAGCAAAAACGCAAGGCCGTCTGGTATTACAACCGCAGTCAGGTTTACGTCAACACGATCATGATGCTCTACGACAAACTTCAAACCTCCGCCGGGCCGTCATAAGGGCGGCCGGCTTCACACCAGCAGCGTCGCGGTTCTGACGATGCGGACGGCGGCGATTTCCAGATCCGAAAATCCCAAAACCTTTGAAAGCAGATCGACGGGCCGGACGGAGCCGGTCTGGGAAAACCGGACGGTCGCCCGGATCGTTTTCGTTTCGCGGTTCAGGCTGATGCGCTCGACAAACGGACGGATATCGCGCCGGACGGTTTTGCCTTTGGCCTCACGCTCTATGAAGAATTGCCCGGCGGCCTGAAACGCGTCGAGTTGTCCGGAAATTTTTTGCAGGTCCGCCTCCGGCATCGTTTCGGGCAAGATCAGATCGTAGGCGAACCCTTTGAGGGCCTGAGCAAGGTCTTTGGCGACAAAAGGCCGTTCCTCGAGGGCTATGACGGCAAGGCCCTCGGGCAGCGCGTTGTTGAGGGCTTCCCGGAGCGCGCCCAAATCGTTTCGGTACGGCGCGGCGGTGACGTCCATGAACTCCTGCAGGCTTTCCGTTCCGACCGCGGCGGCGCTGGCGAAAGAGATTTTGGGATGCGGATGAAAACCGGAGGAAAAGGACAGTTTAAGCGAACTTCGACGCAGCGCGCGCGTCAGGGCCTGAGCCGTTTCCAGGTGAGACAGAAACCCCGCCCGGCCCGTTTTGGAAAAAACCATCCGGTACACTTTTTCGTCCGACGCCACCGGCCGCTCGGCGGGGCGCTCGCAGGACAAAGCGGGGCAAGGGTCGGAAAAGACATTGCGGATCCGGTCGAAATCGCAGACGCCGCAGTGCTGGCACTCGGCAAAGCGGCAGTCGGGCGTGGACAGCTCCTGCAGGGCGTTTGAATATTCGCCCAGCAGAAAGTCGCGGTCAATGCCGCAATCGATTCGGTTCCAGGGCAGGTCTTCATCGGCTTTTCGCTCGCGCAAATAGTGGTCCGGCGCAATGCCGGTTTCGCGAAGCGCCTCTTCCCACAGGTCGAACCTGAGCAGATCGCTCCATCCGTCAAAACGGCAGCCCTTTTGAAACGCCCGTTCGATGAGCGCGCCGATTTTTTCATCTCCGCGGGACAAAAGCCCTTCCAGCAGGCTCATGCGCGGGTCGTGCCATTTGACGCCGAGGCGCCGGTGCCGGAAGCTCTCTTTCAGAAAGGCCTGTCGTTTGCGCGTCTCCTCAAGCGAGATCTGCCGCGCCCACTGAAACGGTGTGTGCGGTTTGGGCACGAAGGTGGACAGGCTGACGGTGACCTGGCCGCGGCCCCGGGCCTCGCGCAGGGCCGCGTATCCCAGATCCACGATGCCCTTGAGATCGTCTTCGGTTTCGCCCGGCAGTCCGATCATGAAATACAGTTTGACGGCCTTCCAACCGGCCGAGAAAACATGATCGATGGACCTGAGCAGATCCTGCTCCGTGTTGCCTTTGTTGATGATCCGGCGCATCTTGTCCGTGCCCGCTTCCGGCGCCAGTGTAAAACTGGTTTTGCGGGTGCGCAGGATTTGTTCGATGATTTCCGGACCCAGCGATTCCACCCGCAAAGACGGCAGCGCCAGCGCGACCCGATCGCCGCAGTGCCGTTGCATAAGCGCCTGCATAAGCGTTTCGATGCGGCTGTAGTCTCCCGCGCTCAATGACAGCAGGGATATTTCATCGTGGCCGGTGGTGGACAAGGCCGTCTGCGCCATGTCGAGCACCTGCGCCGCGTCGCGTTCCCGGTAGGGCCGCCACAGCATGCCGGCCTGGCAGAACCGGCAGCCGCGCGTGCAGCCGCGCGCGATTTCAATCACGATACGGTCGTGGATGGTTTGCATCAGCGGGACCACCGGAGAGAGCGGATGCGGCCAGGCGTTGAGATCGACGGGGTTGCGTTTGCGAACGCAGGCGCGTCGAGACACGGCGGGAACATAAAGGCCGTCGATTTCGGACAGGGCGGCGAGGGTTTCCGCCCGCGAGCTTTTCACCCGCTTTGCCTGAGCGATGGCGGCCACGATTTCGCCCACGGCTTCTTCTCCCTCGCCGATGACGAACGCGTCGATAAACGGGCTCATGGGTGCGGGATTGAAGGCGCAGGGGCCCCCGGCGATGATCAGCGGATGGCCGCCGCGCCGGTCGGCGGCGCAAAGCGGAATGTTTGCCAGGTCCAGCATGTTGAGAACGTTGGTGAAAGACAGTTCATACTGGAGGGAAAAGCCCACCAGGTCGAAGTCGCCAAGCGGCGAGCCCGTTTCCAGCGAGCCCAGCGGGAGCCCGGCGTTTCTCAAGAGCGCTTCACGGTCCGGCCAGGGGGCAAAGCAGCGTTCGGCGGCGGCATCCGGAAGGCCGTTGATGACGGCGTAGAGAATTTGAAGTCCCAGATGCGACATGCCGACTTCGTAGGTGTCGGGGAAGGCCAGCGCGACGCGCACGGCCGCGCCGGGTTTGGCAACGGCGTTCACTTCCGCACCCAGGTATCGGCTTGGTTTTTCCGCGCTCAAAAGCAGCGCGTCGGGGCTCATCAGGGCCATGTCGTCCTTTTCGAGGGTTTGGGAACCGGGTTAGCGGCAGGAGTCGTCCAAAGCGGTGCTGTGCGACTCCGACTCGGTCCGGGCCCGGTATTTATAAGGGTTTGATCGGATGTCGCGAAGCTTCGACAGCGCCAGTTTCCGGGCAAACTGATCGTGTGAAACATACCGGAGAGAATTGTTTTTGAAGGTTTCAATCATGTTATTGCGGGCGGACGTTTCTTCGGACAGAGACACGAAGGTCCGCTCCACTTTATGCTCGTAGGTCAGAACGTCTCCCGTGACGGTTTGAACGGCGAGAAAATCTTCGCGGTCGGCAAAGTAGCCCTCCAGTAAATCCACCCTGATTTGAAACGACAGGTCGACCTTCACCGTATCGGCCGCGATCACGCGCGAATGATCGACGATCTGCAGGGTCAGTCCGTTGGAAAGGGCGATTTCTTCAATCAGCTTCATTGTCGCGATATCCTTTTTTGCAATCTTCCGGCGCATGCCTTATCATTTTTGCGCTTGACCTGCAACGCCAATCCTTCTATAGATGGGCGCACCAAATCCGTCTCGACGGGAAAGCGATGAATCCATGGAACAAGCCAATGCCATACTGCTTCTGTCCTGCCCCGACCGCAAGGGCCTCGTGGCGAGACTGTCGAATTTTATTTTTCAGAACAACGGCAACATCGTCCACGCGGACCAGTACACCTCGACCTCAAGCCGGCATTTTTTCATGCGGATCGAATGGGAACTCAACGGGTTCGAGCTCCGGCGCGAGGAGATTCCGATGGTGTTCGCGCCGGTGGCCCGCCAGTACGGAATGACCTGGGAACTGCATTTTACGGATTATGTTCCCCGGATCGCCATTTTCGTTTCCCGGCACCTGCATTGCCTGCATGATCTGATTCTCCGACGCGATATGGGGGAATTGCCGGGCCGCGTCGAAGCCGTGATCAGCAACCATGACGACGCGCGCGCCCTGGTCGAGCAGTTCGGCATTCCCTATTACCATTTTCCCGTGGCGCCCGGCTGTAAGGCTCAGGTGGAGCAGGATCAGCTGGCGCTTTTAAAAGAGCTCGGCATCGATCTGGTGGTGCTGGCGCGTTATATGCAAATTCTGTCGCCGGCGTTCGTGGATCGGTACGTCAATAAGATCATCAATATTCACCACTCGTTTCTGCCGGCCTTCATCGGCGGCAATCCCTACCAGCAGGCCTACGACCGCGGCGTTAAAATCATCGGCGCCACGGGCCACTATGTCACCGAAGACCTCGATGAGGGGCCGATCATCGCGCAGGACGTCATTGAGATCAGTCACCGCGACACGGTGTCCGACATTCAGACCAAAAGCAAGGATCTGGAGCGGATCGTGCTGGCGCGGGCGCTGAGGCTTCATCTGGAAAACAAGATCCTGGTTCACGAGTCAAAGACGGTGGTGTTTGAATAAAAAAGAGCAGGACGTTTTTGGGCAGGCGTGTCCGATCGTTCCGGCCATATGGTTTTTCCGATGACAATAGAAGATTCTTTCCAGGTATTATGCCAGCCCGACGCGGGTAAATCCTGCGGCGCGTGCTGCGGCTTGTATAACTACGTCGATTCGTCGCGGGACTCCCTGGTGGAAAGACTGCGCGCGCGCACGAAAAGATTCCGCGACAGGGTGAAAACGCCCGCCGATCTGGACGATTTCGCCCGGGCCACCTTCGCCTGTGAGGATTTCCGGAAGCGCTACGAAGTGATTTATTGCTGCGAGTATCTGGGATTTCTCGACGAAGGGGAGAAAAGGGTCGGCTGTCTGTTGCACCCGATGCAGAATCACGGTCTGGATATGCGCGACGTGTCGTTCTACGGGCGGGAACTGTGCGCCGGGCATTTGTGCCCGAGCCATCATTTCATCGGCCGCTCCCGTAGGCAGATTCTGCTGGATCTGATCGACGACTGGTATCTCTACGGCTTGTGTCTGACGGACATCGATCTGGTGGAATGCTATTTCCGCCTGCTTGCGGATCGTCTCGGCGAGGAGATCAAACCCGCCGCGTTCGCGGACGACGAGTTGAAGCGCCTTGCCCTTTCGTATTTCAACTGGAAGGTGACCTGGCCGTTTCGGTCCAAAGAGGCCAACCGTCTGGGCAAATATTATTTCGACGGTTCGCAATACATGATCCATCACATCGATTACGAAAAATTCGGCCTTGCCCCGTCGGCTTTCAACGCGATCTTTTTGAGCCTGTCGTCGGAATTTCACTGCGCCGAAGATATCAGGACGGCTGAAGCGCTCGTGGGCTCCAATCTGGACGCTTTTGTTTTGCGTTGGCGCGCCGTATTTTGATTTCAGTTGACAGTGAAAGCCGATCTTGAGTAATATCCGGCAGGTTTTCAGCAAGGATTTTTTTATGCCGACTTCATCCAAAGAAATGCTCTTTTCGCAAGCCCAGATCCGCGCGCGGGTGCAGCAGATGGCCCGGGAAATCTCCCGCGATTATGCCGGGCGCGAACTGCTTGTGGTGGGCGTGCTCAAAGGCGCTTTTATCTTCATGTCCGACCTGATCCGCGCCCTTGAGGTTCCGTGCCGGGCGGACTTTATCCGGGCGGCCAGCTACGGCGCAGGCGACGAAAGCTCCGGGTGTGTTGAGATTACCAAGGATATTGAAACGGACATAACCGGCCGCGACGTGCTGATCGTTGAGGATATCGTCGACACGGGATTAACGGTGCAGTACCTGACCGAGACGCTGCGGGCCAGACATCCGGGATCGCTGAAGGTTTGCGTGTTTCTGGATAAAAAAGGCCGTAGGAAAATTCCCTTTGAAGCCGATTACGTCGGATTCTCCATCGATGACGGTTTTGTGGTGGGGTATGGGCTTGATTTTGCGGAGCAGTACCGGGCGTTTCCCGATGTTTATGTGATTCATGCCGGCGTCGAAAAGGATCCGGACGGCGGGAAGGTTGACGCATGATTATCGAATGCAGGCAATGCCGGACCAAGTTCCGGTTCAACGAGGCGCAGCTTCAGGATGAAGGCGTCTGGCTGCGGTGCGGGCGCTGCGGCCATGTGTTTTTCCAGGCCACCCTGCACAAAAGCGACGTCCGTCCGCCCGATGCGGAGCCGACGCAGAGCCGCCCGCCCGAGACGATCCCGGATCGCGGTTCGAAAGGGCCTTCGCCGGAGGCGCGCCGCGATGACGATGTCGATCACTTCATGAAGGATGTTCTCGCCGACGGCGCGGAGCGCGAGGCCGACCGGGGCGTTTTGGAGGCGCCGGTCGATGCCGGCGATATTCGCTTGAATGAAGCCGGCGAGGGTGCCCTCGCCTCGCAGGAGGACGAAACCGGTCCGTCGGACGAGCCCGAGCCGGAGCCGGCCGGGAAAAAAACCGGACGAACCTGGAAAGTGATTGCGGCGCTGTGGAGTTTGCTGGTGATCGTGGCCGTTCCGGTCTTTTTGGCGTTCGTAGTGTTTCCCGAGTGGGGCGAACGCTACATGCTTTTTTTCCGGCAGGTTGCGGGCCTGTCGCAGTCCCCGGCGAGATCTGAACAATCGGTGACCGGGTATGTCAAGCTTCAGGATATCCGCCAGCGAATCGTGACCAGTTATACTCTGGGAAACATCCGCATCGTCGAGGGAACGGCCGTCAACACGGCGGATTTCCCGATGGCGAGGATTCTTATCGAAGCGGAGATTGTCGACGCCTATTCGGTCGCGCTTGGTCGACGTCAGAGCTATGCCGGCAATCTGCTTACCGACGACGAGCTGACGACGCTTGCGGAAGATGAAATGCTCAGCCGGCTGTCCCGGCCCGAAGGAAACCGGAATCTCAACGAGCGGATTCCCGCAGGAGGACAGATTCCCTTTATGATCGTCTTCACGCGCGAGCCGTCCGGTTCCATCAAAACTTCGGTGACGGTCGTCGGCGCGGAACGCCTGCTGTGAGCGGCGCATTCGGGGTGTCTTCATTGAGATCATTTTTTCATCAGATACGTTCTTCCCGGCGGGACTTGACCCATGCGATATGAAGGCAATATTTTCCGTCCTTTCAGCGAGGCAGACAGTTACCTGCTGCAGTGCACGGTCGGTTGTTCCCATAATGCCTGCACGTTTTGCGGCATGTACAAGGATAAACGTTACCGCGTGCGCCCGCTCGACGAAATTCTCGAAGATATTCGTCTGGCGCGCGCGCATTTCGGCGATGCGGAGAAAGTCTTTTTATGCGACGGCGACGCCGTCGCGATCGAGACAGAAACCCTGCTTGCGATTCTTGAAGCCTTATACGCGTCGTTTCCGTCGCTGCGCCATGTGGGTAGTTATGTCGGTCCGCAAAGCACTCTGTCCAAAACGAAGGATGAGCTGCTCGCGCTCCGGGCGGCCGGACTGACCAAAGCCTATCTCGGCGTCGAAACCGGCGATGACGAGCTGCTGCGGTCGGTCGGCAAAGGCGTCGGCGCCGATGAGATGCTGCACGCGGGACGGAACTTGGTCGAAGCGAATATCAATTTGTCGGCCATGGTGCTTCTGGGGTTGGCGGGGCGCGGCGAGGGGTCGGCGCGCCACGCGCTGGAGACGGCGCGCATCATCAATGCCATGCAGCCCCAGTATCTGGCCGCGCTGACCGTGACGCCCGTGCCGGGGACAACGCTTTACCGCCGTGTGCAGGACGGCCGCTTCGTCCTTCCGGATCCGTTTGAAACGCTCGAAGAAATGAAACGTATTTTTGAAGCGATCACCCTGGACCATCTGAAGTTTGTCGGAACCCATGTGTCCAACTATCTGCCCATCGTCGGCACACTCCAGAAGGATAAGCCCAAGATGATCGCTCTGGTCGATCGTGTGCTTCGCGACCGGGACATCGGCGCTCTGCGTCCGCCGTCTCTGCGGGGGCTGTAGCGACCCTTCCGGCCTGCGGTTTTAGCGGATATCGCTTGATTTCGGCCTTGAGGCTTGATAACATCCGCGCATAATAATTTCGGGCGCCCCGATTCCGCCGGGACGGCGCGCCCGCCGTTTTGCATTCATGGCGACGCATGTATCTAGAGTTTTTCGGACTGAACGATAATCCCTTTACCATTGCGCCCGATCCCCGCTACTTCTATCTGAGCCAAGGGCATCGCGAGGCGTTGTCGCATCTGCTCTACGGCGTCGATTCCGACAGCGGATTCGTTTTGCTCACCGGCGAAGTCGGCACCGGCAAGACGCTTTTGTGCCGCTGTCTGATTGATCAGATTGCGCCCGGCACGGAAATCGCCTTTCTGCTCAATCCCAACCTTGACGTTCAGGAATTGCTGGCCAGCATCTGCGATGAATTCGGCATCGGATACCCCGCCGGAAATCAAAGTGTGAAAGTCTTTGTCGCGGCGATTAACGATTACCTGTTCGACATGCACAAAAAGGGCCGTCGCGCCATCCTGATTATCGAAGAGGGGCAGAACCTGCGCGACGACGTTCTGGAGCAAATCCGGCTTCTGACCAATCTGGAGACCAACGAGCGCAAGCTGCTGCAGATTATTCTGCTGGGGCAGCCGGAGCTCTTAACGATTTTGGCCCAATCCCGGCATCGGCAGTTTTCTCAGCGGATTACGTCGCGGTATCATCTCGGGCCGCTCTCAAAAAAGGACGTCGGGCCTTACGTGGCGCATCGTCTGGCGGTAGCGGGCTGGGCGGGCGGGCCGATTTTTTCTCCGGCGGCTCTCAAGCGGCTGCATCGGGAAAGCGGAGGGATTCCCCGCCTGATCAATCTGATTTGCGACCGCGCCCTGGCCGGAGCCTTTGTCAAGAAAAGGCAAAAGGTGGATGAAAAGTCATTGAAAGCCGCCGCGCGCGAAGTCACGGGATCCGTCTTCAAACCGGCCGCGCAGGTCAAAGCCCGTTGGGGGGTCGGCGCGACCGTGGCGGCTGTTGTCGCAGTGGCGCTTGCCTTCGCCGTTTTTTTTGCCATGCGTCCCGAGGCAACCCGGATTACAAAACGGCATGAGCCTTCCGTGCCCGTCGCCCGGACCATTACGTTGACCAATCTGCAGCCGACTGAAGATTCAGATGAGATCAGCACCCCCCGCGCTTTCGCCCGGCAGGGAGAGGCGTCCCTGGTCAGAGCCTGGCAGGCTCTGTTCCGGGCGTGGGATCTTCGCCTGGATCCCCCGGATCCCGAAACGATGGAGGCGCAGGCGGCCCGCAAGGGTCTGCGCCGGCTTGCCGGACGCGGCTCTTTGGAAAACATTCGTCTTCTCAATCGGCCCGCGGTGCTGACGATGCGGGATGGTAAGACGAATCAGGCCTATTATGTGGCGCTGACGTCCATTGTGGGCGAGCGCGCTGAAATCGCGCTGGGCGACACGATCAAGATGATCGCCCTGCAGGACCTTGCTTTGGATTGGACGGGAGACTACGCATTTTTATGGCGTCCTCCGTCGGCCTTTGACCAAGACATCAAGCCGGGAGATCGCGGCGACATGGTGGTCTGGCTGAACCGTCACCTGGCGATTGCCCAGAAACGGCCGGTTGTTGCGCAGAGAAATGCTTACTATGGCGGACGCCTCGTTGACGCCGTCAAGGAATTTCAGCTGTCGGCGGGCCTGGAACCCGACGGTATCGCCGGTCCGTTGACGATCGCCTTTATCAGCGGCGCAGCGGGGAGCGCGCCGCCGCTTTTGGTCGACCGACGCACAGAATAGCCAAGGGAGTGTGTCCCGGATTCCGGATAGAGAAAAAAAGCCCGAACGGACAAGCGGACGGGGCGCGGTCCGAAAACGGTGCGCCCGGCTGACTACTTCAAAAACAGGTAATACAGACGTCCTTCCCGATAGGTGACGCCGGCCAGTTTGCCGGCCTCCTCTCCGACGCCCATATACACATCACAGCGGCCCGCGGCGCGAATGGCGCCGCCTGTGTCCTGGTCGAGGACAAACCCGACGGGTCTTTTCAGCTCCACCTCGGCATAGGCGAGCATCGCCCGGGGATAAACGCTTTTATCCGTTGCGATAGAGCGGAAGGCGGTGACCGGTTCGTTGAGGGATCCGCGGGGGTCGCCCGGTTCGTGTTTGAAAAAAACAAAGCGGGGATTTTGATTGACGTACCGGTCCACTTCATCCGGATGCGCCCTGAAATAATCCATCATCGCCTTGAGGCTGATGTTTTTATCCGCGAGTTTTCCGTCGGCGATCATTTTGTGAACAATGCTTTCGTAATCCCAACCGTTGTGCGCGTCATAGCCGAATGTCCGGATGCCTCCGTCGGGCATGCGGATCTTGGCGGAACCCTGCACATGCACAATATAAACCTCAAACGGATCGGCAAGCCAGACGATTTCCAGCCCGGCAAGCCTGCCGGATTGATGGATTTCAGTCCGGTCGGGATATTTCCGGGTGGAGCCGTCGGGCTGCTTTTGCCCCAGAATGGTTCCCTCGGGACCTTTGACCAGATCGACGGGGGTGGTGTGCAGGGGATAGCGGAAACGGTCCGTGCGCCGGGGCGAGCCGTCGAAAATCGGAGTGTAGTAGCCGGTATACAAAACGGTGCCCTGATCATCGCAGCCTACCGAAATGTAGGTGTCAAAGCGCTCGCGCACGATCCGGTTCATCTCTTCGGGAGATCGTCCCGAGACGACCAGTTTTTTGAGCTCCTCCAGGGTTTTGACGGCATGCTCGTGCGTGATGTCGCCGTAAGGGTAGTAGTTTTTGCTCGAGGGCTTGGACAGATAGTTGAGGCTGCGTTCAATGGCCTGCGCCAGGCCGTCGAGATCGGAAAAGGCTTTTGTGTAATCGGGGATCTGCGCGGGATCGGTGATTTTGCGAAGCGCCAGTTGGCCTTCCGGCAGCGGGCGCGAATAATTTTTTTCGAAAACCTGCGCGTCGAGAATCACGGCGCTGCGTTTCTGGCATCCCGGCGCGGCCAGACAGATCGCGGCCAGAATCAGGCAAAAGACAAGTCGGAGATTTTTCATGGCGGCACCCTAGATCAAAGCATCGACGATGTCCCGGCATCGGCCATCCGCGCGGAAAGGCCAGGGGGAAATAGAACCCGGCAGCCTTTCTCCGCACGCGAGCAGAAATCTTTCGGTCAGGACATATCGATGGTGTGAAGTTTCAGCAGGAATTCCTTGAATTTTTCTTTGGTCGTGGGTTTGATCGATTCGAGCCGGACCACCACGCCGTTGTTGCAGAAGGTGAACCCGTCTTCGATGGTTTCAGGGTTGTCATCATCGTCCACAAACCGTTCCATGAACATCATGGCCGATTTTTTGGCTTCCGCTTCGTTTGGCGCCGTAATGAGATAATGGTGGCGGTGCAAGTCGTCTTCTATGGTTTCACTGATTTTTACCCAGTAATCCGGCATGGTCTTCTCCCGTTTTTGCTCGTGGCAAGAGTTATTTGGTTGTGCCTCCGAATGCGCCCGTCTGCGTCATTTCCGGATGCGCGCCCGCGATGTTCCGTGAAAATGCGCAAGCCCCGGGGCGGCGGCGTGTCCTGTTTCTTGATGCGGACGCGGAATCCTACTTCAATCCGGAGAAAATGAAAAGAAAAAATGTTCCGGATGGTCCGTGCCGGCAAAATGCACCCGCGGCAGGACCATCAACTCATTTTTTCTGATTTTCCGGACAGAACATCAAGCCCCGTTTTGCGCCGGATCTCCTCCCCGGTGATGACGCCCGGACGCAAAATCACCGGGATCCGGCCTGTGACGTCCACAATGGTGGATCCGACGGGCGTGCCTTCTTCCGCCACATCGACGACGGCGTCAATCCGATCGCCGATCTGATCCATCACCGCCTGTGCCGTTGTGCAGGCCGGAGCGCCGGAGCGGTTGGCGCTGGTGGCGGTGACGGCAACGCCCGCTTTCAGGGCGAGCCTGCGGGCAAAAACGGAACCGGCCAGACGGACGCCGATTGTTCCGGTTCCGGCGGTAAGCTGTTTGGAAACGTCCGGCGCCGCCTGGAAAACGACGGTCAAAGGGCCGGGCCAGAAAACGGCGATGAGCCTTCGCGCAGAGGGCGGCACATGGTCAACCAGGGCGTCAAGTTGTGATGCGGCGCCGATGATGACGGAGACGGGATGATTGAAATCCCGTCCTTTGATATCGAAGATTTTGGAGACGGCCGCCTCATTTTCAGCATTGACACCCAGGCCGTAAAAGGTTTCGGTGGGATAGGCGACGGCGCCGCCGTCCAGAAGGATCGACGCGGCGGCGTCCACAACAGGGTCGGACAAGCCGTCCGGTCCCGGCTTCAGGATGCGGGCCATACCAGTTTTTCCTGCTTTTTTTCCACCTCGCGGGCCATTTGCGCAATGTAGGCGTCGAGCTTTCGGGCAAGCCGGGCATCGGCGAGCGACAGCAGGCGAACGGCAAACAGCGCCGCGTTTTTCGCGCCCGCCTTGCCGATTGCCATCGTAGCCACGGGGATGCCGCCCGGCATCTGCACGGTGGCCAGAAGCGCATCGAGCCCCCGAAGGGACGTGGCGTCAATAGGAACGCCGATCACCGGCAGCGGCGTATGCGAGGCGATGACGCCCGCCAGGTGCGCGGCCGCCCCGGCGCCGGCAATGATCACCTTGACGCCGCGGCCTTTTGCTCCGGCGGCGAAGGCCGCCGTCCGCGCCGGCGCGCGGTGCGCCGAGGTCAAAATCAGTTCGACCCCCACGCCGAAATCATCGAGCACTTTAGCCGCTTCGCCCATCACGGGCAAATCGGAGTCGCTTCCCATCACCACGCTTACCAGAATAGTCTTTTTGGGGTTTTTGCCTTTCATGGCCGCTCCTTTACATTTTTTCCTAAAGGGCGCGCCGGGGGTGTTCCTTGCCCGATTTGCGCCTGAAATTTTTCCGTCCCTTAACGTATCGGGATGGACTTTGCAAGACGGTTTTTGTCTTGACAGATCAGCCGATTGTCTTTAGGGTTTTCCCACATCCAAAAAGGAGACCGCCATGAAAAAATTAGTTGCTGTCATCGAAACCGACAAGGGAACCATCCGCCTGAAACTGTTTGCCGATCAGACGCCCGTGACGGTGGGCAACTTTGTGAATCTGGCCCGGCGCGGCTACTACAACAATTTGAAATTTCACCGGGTGATTCCCGAGTTCATGATTCAGGGCGGCTGCCCTTACGGAGACGGCCGCGGCGGCCCCGGATACCGTTTCGGAGATGAGTTCGTCGACGAGCTCCGGCATGACAAGCCGGGCGTTTTGTCGATGGCCAACGCCGGCCCTTCGACCAACGGCAGCCAGTTTTTCATCACCCATGTGCCTACGCCCTGGCTTGACGGCAAACACACCGTCTTCGGCGAAGTGATCAGCGATATCGACCAGGACGTCGTCAACAGCATCGTCCAGGGAGATAAAATCCGGTCCATTTCCATTGAAGGGGACATCGCCGAGTTGATGGACCGCTGTAAATCCTTCGTCGATAAATGGAACGCGGCGCTGGATGCGAATTTCCCGGATCTGCCGAAAGTAACGGCATAGTGACGCAAAAACAGATATTCTGATCGATCCACCACCGGACGGGGTTTCCGATAAAGGTTGATTCCTGTCTTGCAGCCGGTCTCATGCGGCCGGAGGTCAAAGGGCCGATGAGAGCCTGACGAGACGGCGAAAGACGTTTTTCCTTCCGGGAGGGTCTCCGATGCAAAAGACCGGACATTCTGAAGAAAGACGCAGGCGGGCAACCCCCGAGGCTTTGGCGGCCTCCGATGGGACTATTGCCTTCGGAACCTTCGACGAGCCCTTTCGGCGCGCCAATATTCTCGATGCGAAATTGTACTCCTTTTACGTGCCTTCCTGCTGGAAAGTCTTCCGTCTTAAGGAATGGCAGCACTTCGGCATTATCACGCCCTCGCACTATTTCGGTCTTGTGATCTTTGACGCCAAGTTCATGGGAGTTTCCTTTTTTTATGTTTTTGACCGCCAGACCCGTCAAATGTTTGAATACGAATTGCAGAAGATGGGACGCAAGACGATTCTGCCTGAGCAGACCTACGAAGGCGCGGTGGAGTTTTCCGCAGCGGGATACAGCATCGGCATTGTCAATGCTCTCGATAAAGGGTTTCATCGCATCCGTATCGGCATTCGGGGAGACGCGCAAAAGCCGGACATTGCCGCCGATCTGGTCATTCATGAAGATTTAAACCGGGTTGAGCCGCTGGTTCAGGTGTCGAAAATTTCGCCTCACCGGCCTCTCTACACGCACAAGGCGGCGGTTCCCGCCTCGGGAACCGTTGATCTGGGCGCCCGGCGGATCGTCTTGGATCCGCAAACGGCCATTGCGCTCATTGATGAACAAAAAACCTACTATCCGTATTTCAGTTTCTGGAAATGGGCGACCGGCGCAGGCCGGACGGACCAGGGCAAGATCCTCGGCTTCAATGTCTGCCAGACGATTATGGAGGACGACGCCGACAACAACGAAAACTGTTTCTGGATCGACGGGAAAATCCATTATTTAAAGGGCGCGCGCTTTGAATTCGGAGACTACCGGGATCCGTGGAAAATGAAAACCACCGACGGCCGTCTGGATCTGACCTTTGAACCGGCAGGCGAGCGCGCGCAAAAAGTCAACATCGCGGGGTTGATCAAATCCGATTTTCACCAACCGTTGGGACTTTTCAACGGCCGATATACAGATCCCTCGGGCGTCGTCCATCCGATTAAAGATGTCTTTGGTCTGGCCGAGCACCATGTGACGCGCTATTAACCGCCAAACCGCGCGATAGCCTTCCCTCTTGCCCGCCTTCGGCCGCAACCCGTTTGCGCAGACTGCCGGGCCGATAAAAAGCGCCGCTTTTTTCAAATCCGGTTGACAGACGAAACATCTGCTTCTATACTCGCGCCACAAAAAATCGATCCCTGAACCACAGTAAGGAGAACTGTTGAAAATGAAAGTGAATTTATGTGATTATCTCGCCGGTAACGATTATCCCGGCCGCGGTCTCATGATCGGCCTTGCCCCTTCCGGAAAAAAGGCCATGATTGCCTACTTCATCATGGGCAGAAGCCAAAACAGCCGCAACCGGATCTTTGACCCGATTGACCGGGGCATCCGCACCAAGGCGGCCGATCCGTCCAAAATGACCGATCCGCATCTGATCATTTATAATCCCGTTTTGACGTTTGATAACATCACCATCGTCACCAACGGCGATCAGACCGATACCATCGAGCACTTCCTGATCCGCAACGACTATCCCGGATTCGGCTTTGAAGCCGCGCTTCTGACCCGGACTTTCGAGGATGACGGCCCCAACTGGACGCCCCGCATCTCCGGCCTGGTGGATATGAAAACCGGCCGCTACAAGCTGGCTATCTTAAAAAGCTGCGACGGCGACAGTCGCAGCGCCCAGCGTTTCGTTTTCGATTACGCCGATCCGCTGGCGGGCGACGGACATTTTATCAGCACCTACAAGTGCAACGGCAATCCGATCCCCAGTTATGAAGGCGAGCCGCTGCGGGTGGCCGTCGATGAGGAAGCCCCCCGCGAGTTGGCGGGCAAGCTCTGGAGCGCGTTAAATGAAGAAAATAAGGTGAGCCTTTTTGTCCGCGCCGTCGATCTTTCGACGCAGGACTATGAAGACGTCATCCTCAACAAATATCAAGAAGTGGAGGCCTGATCCATGAACGAAATCCAACTGAAATACGGCTGCAACCCCAATCAGAAACCCGCCCGCATTTTTATGGCCGACGGCGGCAATCTTCCGGTGACGGTGCTCAACGGGAAGCCCGGCTACATTAATTTTCTGGATGCCTTCAACAGCTGGCAACTCGTCAAAGAGTTGAAGGACAATACCGGCAACGTCGCCGCCGCGTCTTTCAAGCATGTTTCGCCCGCCGGCGCCGCGCTCGGATTTCCGCTGGATGACGTTTTGCGAAAGATGTACCACATCGCGCCGGAGCTGGAGCTTTCACCCTTGGCGTCGGCTTACGCGCGCGCCCGCGGCGCGGACCGCATGAGCAGCTTCGGCGACTGGATCGCGCTGTCCGATGTCTGCGATGTTCCGACGGCGATGATCATCAAGAACGAAGTGACCGACGGCATCAT
This sequence comes from Syntrophaceae bacterium, assembly GCA_018436925.1. GTDB lineage: Bacteria > Desulfobacterota > Syntrophia > Syntrophales > Smithellaceae > UBA8904. The sequence goes on along the minus strand of JAHDKI010000002.1, from coordinate 137,757 downwards.
CGCGCCCGGCTATGAACCCGCGGCCCTCGACATTCTTAAATCCAAAAAGGGCGGCGCCTATAATGTGGTTCAGATCGATCCGGCTTATGTGCCCGTGTCTTTGGAGCACAAGCAGGTTTATGGCATCACCTTCGAGCAGGGCCGCAACGATCTGAAAATCGACGCGCGGATGCTCGAAAACATCGTCACGGAAAAAAAGACGTTAACCGACGCTCAAAAGCGCGATCTGGTGCTCGCGCTCATCACGCTCAAATACACGCAGTCCAACAGCGTCTGCTTTGTGCAGGACGGTCAGGTGATCGGCGTGGGCGCGGGCCAGCAAAGCCGCATTCACTGCACGAGGCTGGCCGGTCAGAAGGCCGATTTGTGGCAGCTGCGCCACATGCCCAAAGTGCTGGAGCTGCCCTTTAGGGCCGATGTGGCCAAACCCAACCGCGACAATGCTATTGATGTCTATCTGGGCGAGACGCCCGAAGACGTCATCGGCGACGATGCCTGGGCGGAAACGTTCACCCGGCAGCCCGAACCGTTGACTGCGGCGGAGCGGAAAGCCTGGCTGGCCAAGGTCACCGGTGTGAGTTTGGGCAGCGACGCGTTTTTCCCGTTCGGCGACAATATCGAGCGCGCCCGCCGCAGCGGGGTGACGGCGATTGTCGAGCCGGGCGGGTCCATCCGCGACGCCCAGGTCATCGACACGTGCAATAAATACGGCATCGTGATGGCGTTTTGCGGGTTGAGGCTGTTCCATCACTAAGTTGCGGCGGCAGGGGAAAAATAGACCACCACGCGGGGACGACCATGCGCGAGCATCTTGACATCCGGCCGTATCAAAAAGGCGACGAAAAGCAAATCCTTGAGCTGTTCGGTCACGCGTTCGCCCCCCGGCAACTGTCCTTGCCTTACTGGTCGTGGCGGTTTCAGGATAATCCCTACGGTCCGGCCGTGATCGAACTGGCCTGGCAAAATGACCGGCTGGTGGCGCACTATGCCGTGACCCGGTTGATGATGCGGATTGCGGGGGAAACGCTCTGCGCGGGGTTGACCGGAACGGTCATGACCCATCGGGATTTCCGGGGGCGCGGCCTGCTTTCGGCTCTGGGCCGAAAAGCCTATCAGTACATGGCCGATCAGGGCATCAAGCTGGTGTGGGGGTTTCCCAACAGCACCTCCCACCGGACGTTTGTGCGCGATTTGCATTGGCGCGACATCTATGAAGTACCCATGTTCCGATTGCCCCTGAATGCTCTGAAGGCCCCGTCCCTGCAAAACAATCCTTGTGTCCGTGAGGGCATTGATGTGGATGAGCGCTTCGACCGGCTGTGGAGACGAGTCTGCGGAGATTATGATATGGTCGTTTGCCGCAACCGAGCCTATCTGGCCTGGCGGTTGGCCAAGCCGACCGAGCGTTATCGCGTCGTCACTTTTTCCGACGGCGACGAGCTGCGAGGCTATGCGGTCTTCAAACGGTATTCGGATGAATTTCAGCTGGTAGATCTGCTTTCGGCTAAAAATGATAGAGAAGCGGCCGCCGGCCTGATTGGGTTTGTGATCCGCCGGGGACTGGAAGAGAAAGTTCAATCCGTCAGTCTGTGGCTTGCCGTCGCTCATCCGGTTCATTCTGTGTTGGAAAGTCTGGGCTTCCGGCCGGAAGGGCCGGTCACCTATCTGGCGGGGTTGGCATTGGACCCCGATTTGGACCAAACCATTTATGATCACCGCCGCTGGTCTATCAGCATGATCGATTCGGATGTGTTTTAATGTCGCGAAGCATTCAACTATTTATTAAGCGTCTCATTGACGTTGGTGTCTGTTTAGTGTTGCTGGTCTTGGGATCTCCTTTGCTGGCCGTTTGCGCCGTCGTGGTGAAGCTGTCGTCGCCGGGTCCGGTTTTTTTCGTGCAGACGCGGGTCGGCAGAAACGAAAAGCCCTACAGGATGATCAAGTTTCGAACCATGACGGGAGCGCCGGATCCTCAATCGATGAAGTGGTCGGCCCGGGAGGAAGCCCGAATCACGGGGGCCGGTCACTTTCTAAGAGATTACGGCATTGATGAACTGCCGCAGCTGATCAATATCATCAAAGGCGACATGAGCATTATCGGCCCGCGCAGTCCGCTTCCGCAGCAGGTGAAGATGTTTCCCGCCCGTTATAAAAAGATGTTTGCCATGCGGCCGGGCGTGCTGTCGCTGGCCGTGATCGCCGGCCGCCGGTCCGTGCCGATTGAAAAGCGCTACGAGCTGCACGTTCAATATGTCGAAACCTGGTCTTTGGCGCTCGATCTGAAGATTCTGTGGCGAAGTCTGTTTGTTGTATTGCGACGGGAATCGGCCAGAGATCGATTATAAGGAGGGGTCTTTTATGAAAGTTCTGGTCATTGCGCCGCATCCCGACGATGAAACCATTGGAGCCGGCGGAACCCTGCTTGGCCACATCGCCCGCGGGGATGAACTGTTCTGGTGTGTAGTGACCCAGAATTATCCCCCCAACTGGTCCGAGGACAAGCGTGTTCGCGCCCTGGAGCAGATCGCGCAGGTGCGGAAGATTTTCGGTTTTCAGGACGTGTTTCGCCTGGGCTTTCCCACGGTGAAGCTCAATACCGTGCCTCACATCGATTTGTGCACGGCCCTTCAGAAGGTCGTCGATCAATGCAAACCGGATATCGTCTATACGTCGTCGCGCAACGATCCCAATCTGGATCATCGGATTGTTCATGACGGCACGCTGGTGGCCGTGCGCCCTTTGCCGGGCAATACCGTCCGCCGGGTGCTGTGTTATGAAATCGGCTACACCCAGTATTTCGGCCATCATTCGGGCGCGTCCGCTTTTCAACCGAATGTGTTTGTCGATATCACACCGTATATCGAGCAAAAATTATCAGCCATGGATTGCTATAAAACCCAACTGTGTCAGGCGCCGCACCCGCGCACGGTGGAGGGGATCAGGCTTCTTTCCCGATCACGAGGCTTGAGTGTCTGCTGCGAGTACGCCGAATGTTTTGAGCTGGTTCGGGAATTGCTGTAACGGATTTTCCGTGGGGAGGTGTTTTTGCGGTTTTATGGCAGACGGTATAAAGAATAATCCGGCCGGCCGGTCGGGCATTGCCGCGTCGGGATTGGTTTCCGGAGGCGCCGCCGTCGGGCTGGCTTTTTTTATCGCCGTAACCAGCAATTCGCTGGCGTTGTGGGCCGATTGGATCGCCACGCTGCTCGACTTTCTGGCCGTTTTTCTGGCCTGGTGGGGGCTCAGAAAATCCGAGGCGGGCAAAACAGACAATTATCATTACGGGTTCGGCCGGTATGAAAGCCTCGTCAGCATGGGCATGGCCGCCCTCATGGTTGTCTCTTTTGCGTGCATTGCCGCCGCGGCGGTAGTCCGCTTTCTGAATCCCGTCGCCATCGGGGGAATTGGCGTGCTCATCGGCATCGCGTTGCATGTGATTTTCGGCTTCATCAACGGGCGGCTCTGGATTCAGAGTCTGCGGCTCGAGCGCCGCGCTAAAACGCCTCTGATCACCGCCCAGAGGCGCGTCTTTACGGTCAAGGCCGGCGCCAATCTAATGATGTTTGCGACACTGTCCGTGTCGTTTTTCTTCCGGGAGCAGGCTTGGGCTTTGTACGCCGATCCTCTGGCCGCCTTCGTCATCGGCTTGATGCTTCTGGGCGGCGCGACCCGAATGCTGAAATTTTCCGTCCGCGATTTGCTGGACTGCGCGCTTGAGGAAAGGTCTCAGCTTTTGATTCTCCGGTCGCTGGCCTTGCATTTCGATCAGTTTGAGCAGATTTCCGACATCCGCACGCGCCTGTCCGGCGGCAAAATCTATGTGGAAATCTTTCTGGTGTTCGATCCGGTCCAGCCGCACGGAGCGGTGATGCAGACGGTCCGGTCGCTTGCCGAAGAGATCAAAGCATCGATTCGCTGTGACGAAGTGCTCATTATTCCGGTTGAAATGCCTCAAAGCGGATCAAAACAGGACGGTTTCGCCGGATGACGCGAAGATGCGGCCCCGGTGAGCCGGCGGTTTCTCCGATCGCCGCCGTCAGGTTTTCAAAAGACGGTCGTACATGGCCCGAAGCGCGCTGTCGGCATAGTAGTTTTGCAGCCCGAAGTGAAAACTGATCTGCGCCGGTCCCTGGTTGATGATGTCAATATTGATATTCTGATCCTTGAGCGCCGTGGAGGCGGCGGCAATGACGCCCGGGTGGTCCTTCATGCCGATGCCCACCGGCGAAAGGATGGAAAGATTGTAGCGGAACTCCAGACGATCGGGCTGAAATTCTCTTTCCAGCGTGTCTTTGAGATCCCCTTCGCATCCGACGAGGTCGTCTTGGTTGAGCAAAAGCGCAATGTCATCCTTGTCTGTGGGATAATGATACGTTTCGATGTCATAATTCCTCAAAACACCGATCAGGTCGCTGACGAAGCCGATGTCTTCTCCGGCTCCGTCGCGTTCCAGGTACAGATAGGCGACATTGTCTTTGCGCGCGATTCCGACGACCACTTCCTCCGGCACGCGTTCGGAAACAATCAGCGTTCCTTCGGCGTTTAGGTTGTTCGTATTGCGGACATGAATGGGGATATTGCGCTTTTTGCAGTTGACCATCGCTTCGTAGTGGAAGACCTCGAAACCCTTGGCGGACAGCAGGCGGATTTCTTTGTATGTGAGGCGTGGAATCACCTTCGCTTCCGGGATCAGGCGCGGGTCGACCTGATAAATGCCGTCGGTGTCGGTCCAGTTTTCGTAGAGCGCCGCATCGACGGCAAAAGCGATTTCTCCTCCGGTCAGGTCCGATCCGCCTCGCGAAAAGACCGCCACATCGCCTTTTTTCGTGATGCCGTAAAAACCGGGAATCACCGAAATCCCTTCGGCGGAAGACAACTTTTTGCGGATGTTGCGGTAGCTGGCGGGGACGACGCGGGCGTTGGAGAAATCGTCCGTGACGAGCAGGCCCATGTCTTCGGGCAGCGCCAGGTCGGCGGGAAACCCCTGTTTGTTGAGATACCGGCAGATGATCTCCGCGTTGACCCGTTCGCCGCGGGAGGCAAAAAAATCATTTCTTTTCTTTTCGGGAACGCTTTTTTTGAGGTCCGCCTGGAGCTGTTTGATGATGTCGGCGCCGTCGATATCAAGCTCCGCAACGAGTTTCTTGAATTTTCCGACGACGGCCAGGGAACTCTCTTCGGGGCTGATGCTTTTTTGCTGCTGGCGGAAATGTCTGCCGGATGTGGCGACGTTGAGCAGATGGTCCGTGACCTTTTCCCGGTCGGTGTCGTCGCGGCCGGGCGCCGAGACGACCAGGTATTTTCGGTCGCTGTTGGCCGCGAGGATGTCTTTCACTTTTCGGATCTGCGCCGCGTTGGCGACCGATGATCCGCCGAATTTACAGACGATGTGCTGTGTCATTCCACCCTCCTGATATCGGTCAGACCGATGATTTCAAAGCGGTTGACCCATCCGGCGCTCAATATCCCCGGATGCGTTTCATGTGGTCGACCCGCTTGCGGATGAGCGCGTCGGTGCCGATGTCGCTGCGGTAAGCCACCGGCCCCTTGACGGCCCGGACGCCCTCGTCGGCGATGATCCGGGCGGCATCGAGCGTGTTGGCGATGCCGACAATGCCGATCGCGCGCGACGAGCTCAGATACAGTCCATCTTCCTTCTGATCCACCGAGGAATAATAAAGCCTGGCGGTGCCGACGTCGCCGACGGCGATTTTCGCCCGGGAGGATGCGGCGTCGGGATGGTCGGCCGGAAGGCCGTATCCTTTGGGGACCACGTATTTACAGACGGTGGCCTTGTGGTCGAATTCAATTTTGAGGGTTTCGAGTGTCCCGTCGAGAATATGACGGCAGACATCCACAAAATCGGTTTTCAAAAGAGGCAGGATGTTCATGGCTTCCGGATCGCCGAAACGCGCGTTGTATTCCAGAAGTTTCGCGCCGGTTTTTGTGGCGATGAAGCCGCCGTACATCACGCCCTTGTATGGACTGCCCGTTTCTTTCCACAGGGCCGCCGCCACCTGCCGGGTGATCTCGATCCCCTCCTCGATATCGGAGGGTTTCAGAAACGGCATGAGATGATCCGGCAGGGAGTAAGATCCCATGCCGCCCGTGTTGGGGCCGCGGTCTCCGTCGAAGCGTCGCTTGTGGTCCTGCACTAGGGGGGTGCCGACAACGGCTTTGCCGTCGCACAGACACTGCAGCGAGAATTCTTCGCCGTCGAATTTCTCTTCCACAATGACGCAGCCGCTGTCCTGGATGATCCGCGCGCACAAGTCCAGCGCGTCTTGCCGTGTTTCAAAGTGATCGCCCTGAACCAGCACGCCTTTGCCGCCCGTCAGTCCGTCGGGCTTCAGGACGACGCCGTCGAGCTCGTCTAAAAACGCCCCGATGCCGTCGGGGCGGGTGAAGACTTCAAACCGCGGATTGCCGGGGATGTTGTACTTTTTGACGAGATTGCGCGTGAATGCTTTGGACGTTTCCAGACGCGCGAGACTTTTGTTCGGGCCGACGGCCGGAATGCCGATTTGCGCCAGGGCGTCGACCACGCCCTGAGAGAGAGGGTCTTCCGGCCCGATGACGGCAAAGTCAATCCGGTTTTTTTGAGCGAAAGCGACTACGGCGGGAAGATCCGAGTATAAGCCGAGTAAAACGGCGGCCGACAGGGACGCGATTCCGGGGTTATTGGCCTTCATAAAGCTGAAGATCCGCGGTTGATGCCTGGAACGGATAAGTGTTTCGGCCATGACGTGTTCCCGCGCCCCGTTGCCGACAAGCAGTATGTTTGGCATAGTCTGTTCTCCTGATTGGGTCTGAACAGATCATTATCGGAAAAGCGCGTCGAAGTCAAATCCGGCGGGGGAAGCTCCGCCATTACAGGACGGCGTTCGCCCCCCCCTGCTTTTTTAACCTTCTTCAACGCACGGTTTCTTTTTTTTCCGGAATCTGCTAATTTACGCGATCATTACAGGTCATGGGGTTGTCCTTCATTGGGATTAAGTTCCGATATTATCATTTTAGTCATTCTTTTTCTTTTTTCGGGGTTTTTTTCATCCGCGGAAGCGGCCCTGTTGTCGCTTTCGGATCTGCACCTGCACAAGATGAGGCAGGACCGCTATCCCTTTTTTGATTCTGTCGTCAAACTGCTTTCGGCTCCCCGCCGCCTGCTGATCACGATCGTGACGAGCAACGAGGCGGTGAACATCAGTATTTCCATTCTGGCTGCGTCTTTTTTCATCGCTTTGTTCGGACCCCAAGGCCAGTGGGTGTCGATCGCTTTCACCACGGTCGTTTTGCTGATTGTCGGCGAGGCGATTCCCAAAACATTCGGCGTTACGTATCCCATGCAGGTGTCAACGATGGTGTCTCCGCTGTTGACGGCGATTTCCAAACTGGAATATCCGGTGGTCGCCGGTCTGGAGAAGGTGTCAGGCATTTTTCTGCGCCGCTACGATGCAAGACGGACAATGGACGCCGAAGCGCTCATGGAAGATGAGTTCAAAACGCTTATCGATGCGTGCAGTCCCGAAGGCGGTCTGGAGGCGTCGCAAAAAGAGCTGATCCGCAAAATATTCGAGCTGGGGGATCAGCCCGTCACCGATATCATGATTCCCCGGGTGGATATGTTTTGTCTGCCGCTTTCGATGCCGGTCAACGACATGCTCCTGTCCATCGCGCAGGCGCGGCAGGAGCGGGTGCCGATCTATACGGAGGATCGCGACGACATTATCGGCATCCTGTTCGCCCGGGATTTGCTCAATGATGTCTGGCGCGGCCGCCGCCCCGACAATATCCGCAAACTGCTGGCGCGGCCGTTTTTTGTGCCGGAGGAAAAAACCATCACGGGATTGCTGCGCGATTTTCAGGAAAGTTTTTCGCAAATCGCCATTGTGGTCGATGAATACGGCGGCGTGTCGGGCATGGTCACGCTTGAGCATATTCTGGAGTATTTATTCGAGGAACCGTCCGGAGAGGACGCCGTCTGTGAAGGCTGTGAACACATCGACGCCGATACGGTTGCCGTGCCCGGCGGCATGACGCTTGAGCAGATCAACGGCCTGATTGAGGCGTCTTTGCCGGAAGAGGATTTCGACACGGTCGGGGGATTTGTCGTTCATCTGTTCGGCAAACTGCCCGAAAAAGGTGAAACGGTGCATCATGCCGGTTTGCTCTTCAGCGTTGAGGCGGTCGGCCGCAACCGGATTGAAAAGCTGAGAATCAAAAAGGAATCTCCATCCGCCCAGGGAGACGACGTATGATAATCTACCTTACCATCGGCGTGATTCTGATTTGCCTGCTTCTGGAGATTCTCTATTCCGGCGGCGAAGTCGCGCTTTTTGCCTCGGACCTCAACAAGATCAAATACCGGGCGCGTTGCGGCGCGAGCGGCGCCGCCTGGGCCGTCCGCCTGAAAGAAAAGCCCGAGTGGTTCATTTCCACGGCGCTGGTCGGCACCAATCTGGCGATCATCACCGCCTCCACGCTGATGACGGGGCTTCTGATCTCGGCTTTCGGGCCGGAGCGGGGCGAACAGATCGCTTTTCTGATCATGCTGCCGACGCTCTTTTTGATGATCATTGTGCGCAGCGTCTTTCTCCATTACGCCGAGGCGATGGCGGTTCGGGTGGCCTGGTTTATCCGCATTTCGTCGATTCTTTTTTATCCGGTCGCGTTTCTGATTGCCGCCGTATCGCGGCAAACGGTCCACCTGTCGGCCGATGAATCAAACGCCCGGTCCGCGCACATCACCAAAGACGGCCTGAAGTACATTCTGGGGGAAAAAACGGTCGGAGGCGATATTCTCAGCACTGAAAAAGAAATGATCAGCCGGGTGTTCGATTTTTCGGAACTCACGGCCGCCCAGATCATGGTGCCGATATCGGCCGTGACGGCGCTTCCGGCGTCCATGACGCTTGCCGAAGCGGCCGCCGTTGTGGCGGACAAAAAATACATGCGCATTCCGGTGTATGCCGAGACCGTTTACAACATCGTCGGCATTTTGCATTATTTCGATCTGTTGGCCATGCTGCTGCTCGATGAAAAGGGCACCGGATCAAGGCAGGCGACGGTGGCCCAGGGCATGCGATCGAGTGTTTTTTACGTGCCCGAGACCAAAAAAGCCAGCGATCTGCTTTTGGCCATGCAGAAAAAGTCGGAGCAAATGGCCGTGGTGGTGGATGAATACGGCGGGGCCGTCGGCATTGTGACGATAGAAGACATCGGCGAGGAGATCGTCGGCAGTCTCGATGAGTATGTCGCAGGAGAGAAACTCTATAAGAAGATTTTGCCGGGGCGGTATCTCATTTCAGGCCGATTGGAAATGGACGTGCTGGGGCAGATTCTGGATGTCAAATTTCCCGAAGGCGACTATGAAACCGTGGGCGGCTTCCTGCTTCAGCAGTTGGGCAGGATTCCGGAACGCAAGGAAAAGCATGAATACGGCGGCGTGACCTTCATCATCGACAACGCGGATTCCAAGTCGATCAAGGATGTTCTGGTGGCGTTTCCGCCGCACCTGGAAAAGAAGAAAAACCGCTGAAACGGAGGGGTTGAAAAGTGAACGCAGAGTCTGTCGGTGCTTTGATTCTGGCCGCGGGAAAGGGCACCCGCATGAAATCCGATTTGCCCAAGGTTCTGCATCCGATTTTGGGCAGACCGCTTCTGGCCTATGTGACGGATGCCGCGCGCGCCGCGGGGTGCGAAAAGCTGGTGGCCGTGGTCGGCCATCGGGCGGATGCGGTCCGCAGCGCTTTTGCCGGAAAAGGATTGTTTTTTGTCGAGCAGAATCCGCAGCTGGGCACCGGGCATGCGGTTGCACAGGCGGCCGGGGCTTTTGCCGGATATGAGGGGACGGTTTTGATTCTCTGCGGCGATGTTCCGCTTTTGCGGCCCGAGACGCTTTGCGATCTGGTCTTAAGCCATCGGCGGCATCATGCGGAGGTGACGGTCATGACCGTGGTGCTCGATGATCCGGGCCATTACGGGCGGGTGATAAAAAATGAAAACGGCGATGTGGTGAAGATTGTCGAGGCTCGCGACGCGTCGTCCGAAGAACGGGCCGTTCGGGAAATCAATACAGGCATTTATTGCGTCGAGTGTCCGTATCTGTTCGGTGCGGTGGCTCAAATCGGAAATGATAACGCGCAGAAGGAATACTATCTGACCGACATTATTGAAATCAGCCGCAGAAAAGGGAAAAAAACCGTCGCCTTTGTCGCAGCCGATCCCGGCGAGGTGATGGGAATCAATACCCCTGACGAGCTTGCCCTGGCTGAACGCATTCTTGGCAAAAGACGCTCTGCGCAGGGTTGAACCATGGCGGATATTTGGACGAGCATCCGGGGAAAGGCGATCCTGGCCCCTCTGGCCGGCATTACCAATCTGCCTTTTCGTTTGATCGTTCGGGAGTTGGGCTGCGCGTTGGCTTTTACCGAAATGGTCAGCGCGAGCGGTCTGACTCGGGAGTCGGTAAGAACCATTGAGTATCTGGCCACAACGCCGGATGACCGTCCTTTGGGGGTGCAGATCTTCGGCGCCGATCCGGAGATCATGGCGAAGGCGGCGGCGACGGTTTCCGAACTTAGCCCCGATGTGATCGATATCAATATGGGATGTCCGGTCCGCAAAGTCGTCAAGTCGGGCTCCGGCGCGGCCCTGATGAAGACGCCCGCTCTGGCAGGCCGGATTATCGCTTCCGTGGTCAAAGCGTCGGCGGCGCCGGTCACGGTCAAAATCCGGGCGGGATGGACCGCTTCATCCATGAATGCGCCGGAAATCGCCCGAATCGCTGAATCCGAGGGCGCGCAGGCGGTGATTGTCCACGGCCGGACGGCGAATCAGGGGTTCTCCGGGCATGCCGATTGGCGAATCATCGCCGACGTTCGGCAAAGCGTCGGCATTCCCGTCATCGGCAACGGAGATATCCGGAGATCTGCCGATGCGGCCCGGATGATCGCCCAAACCGGTTGCCACGCGGTCATGGTCGGCCGCGGCGCGTTGGGGAATCCCTGGATCTTTCAAGGCATGACCAACCTGTCCGAAGACGTATGGACGGATGTGCATCCGTCGCTTCCCGACCGGGAGTGTCTCATGTTGAGACACTGGGAGCTGGAAGAGTCCTTCTATGGCGACCGAATTGCCGAAAGACGTTTTCGGAAGCATTTGTTGTGGTATACAAAGGGTTTACCCGGTTCCGGCCGTTTTCGCGAAAGGGTCGGGCGGATGAAAAACCGAGAGGATATGCAAGCCGAGCTCAAACGCTATTTCGCCTCATTGCAGGCCTTGCCGGCCGAAATAATGACTTGACATCCCAAGGGCTTCTTGGCATAAAGGAGCCGTGCGATAACAGACAATAATTTCGGTAACTAAGGACGCCAATGCACATGGAAATCGGTAAATTTACAGAGCTTGAAGAAAAAATTAAACATATAGTCAGCGAACAGGTTTTTTTGAAAAAACAGATTACGATATTGGAGGATGCGTTAAAAAATAAAGAATCGGAGATAGAGGAGTACAAAAACAGATTCAGAGTATTGGAAGAGGAAAGGGACAGCGTACGCGCGAGGGTGGATTCACTGCTTGATTTACTTGCGGATATAGAGGTGCCAAAATAAGCTGCCAGGGCGAAAACTTTGAAAAAGCGCTACAACATTAAAATTCTGGGGCAGGAGCTTTCAGTTTTAAGTGATGCGGATAATGAACAAGTGGCCAACGTCGTTCAATTTGTCAATGAGAGGATGGATGAAATTCTGCGCTCCGGAGAAGGTCTTCGGGCTTTGGACGTGGCCATTCTGGCGGCTTTGAACATTTCAGAAGATTTATTGAGGTTAGAGGGAGTGAACAAGGATCTGTGCAATCAACTGACGCATCGGTCCGAAAAACTGATTCAACTGATTGAAAGTGCAAGTTAATTGAGTTCCCCTGCGATGTGCGTGATTGTCATTTGTTTTTGAGCCAACACTTTGAACCTGGGGCCTAATCTTGTTTGCGGTGTGCATGTCCGCCTTTTCCGCTGGTCGGGTGGCAGAAAGCCTGAAGCAAGCAACACCGGGCGCCCACTTAGTAAAAAGGTTCAAAATCGTGATTAACACGGCATAGGCGGGGGTTTTTTATAACCTTCGTCGACCTTTCCAGACCCATACTCTCCATACAACAACTCAACACTGAATCCTTCGGCGGCGTCTAAACGTTTGCCGGAAGGTTTAAATATAGCTCCCTAAAGACGGTCTTTGCAGTCTGATGCGGGTACAGGGAAAAGGGGTGCCGTCTTTTAAGGAGCCAAAAGGGAGGATCCATCATGTTAAACGGCAGTTTGTCGATTCTGATCATTATTGCAGCGGGTTTGTGCGGCGCGATTTTCGGATATGTGCTCAAACAGATCTTTACAACCAAGAAAGTCAAAGCCTCTGAAAGCCTGGCGGCCAGGATTGTGGAGGAGTCTAAAAAAGAAGCCGAAACGATTAAGAAAGAAGCGATTTTGCAGGCCAAGGAGAATCTGCTTAAGATGAAAGCGGATTTGGACCGCGAGACCAAAGAGGTCAAAGCGAGTCTCGAATCGCTGGAACGGCGCGTCCGGTCGAAAGAGGAAAATCTGGAAAAAAGAGTGGATACGCTGGCTCAAAAGGAAGCGGCCATCGAAGGCCGGGAGAAGACTGTCAATCAGAAAGAGCAGTCCGTTGAAGAAAAGCACAAGAAACTCGACGCGCTGGTCGAAGCGCAAAAAGAGCAGCTCGAACGGATCGCCGGCATCACCCCGGAGGAGGCCAAAAACATTCTGATTTCTTCAATGGAATCCGATGCCAAAAGAGATGCGGCGGTGCTGGTGAGAAAAATCGAAGAAGAGGCCAAGTTGACCGCCGACCGGAAATCCCGTGAAATTATCGCCTACGCGATTCAGCGCTACGCGGGCGACTATGTGGCGGAAAACACCGTATCGGTTGTCCCGCTGCCCAGCGAGGAGATGAAAGGGCGCATCATCGGCCGTGAGGGGCGCAACATCCGCGCCATCGAGGCGGCCACCGGCATTGATCTGATCGTGGACGATACGCCCGAAGCGGTGGTGCTGTCGAGTTTCGACCCGGTGCGCCGGGAAGTTGCCCGCATTTCGCTGGAACGTCTGATTCAGGACGGCCGGATTCACCCGGGCCGCATTGAAGACATCGTGAAAAAAGTTGAAAAGGAAGTTGACCAGATCATCCGGGAAACGGGCGAAAAGGCGTCTTTTGACTGCGGCGTCCACGACATTCATCCGGAAATTATCACCATGTTGGGGTCGTTGAAATACCGCACGAGTTATTCGCAAAACGTGTTGCAGCATTCCATTGACGTGGCTTATCTGACCGGATTGATGGCCGCCGAATTGAAAATGAACATCAAAGAAGCCAAGCGAGCGGGGTTGCTGCATGATATCGGCAAGGCGGTCGACCACAAGATCGAAGGCACGCATGCGGCGATCGGGGCGGACTTCGCCAAGCGTTTCGGGGAGAATCCCCGCATTGTCCAGGCCATTGCCACGCATCATGACGACGGCCGAAACAACACGCTTCTGGGCGTGCTGGTTCAGGCGGCCGATACGCTGTCGGCGGCGCGGCCCGGCGCCCGGCGCGAGATGTTGTCCACGTATGTTCAGCGGCTGGAGGAACTTGAAAAGATTGCGCATTCGTTCAACGGCGTGGATAAATGCTTTGCCATTCAAGCCGGACGTGAAATCCGGATTATGGTGGAAAACGAAAAAATTTCGGACAATGACGCGGTGATGCTGTGCAACGACATCATCAAGAAGATTGAAAACGAGCTGACCTACCCCGGTCAGATCAAAGTGACGGTCATCCGCGAAACTCGGGTGTCCAACTTCGCCAAGTAGGGCCGCGAAAGCTAAAGAGAAGATGAAGATACTGTTTATCGGCGACATCATCGGCAAGCCCGGCCGCCGGGCGATCAAAGAGCTGTTGCCGCATCTGGTCGCGTCGCGTTCGATTGATCTGGTCATCGCCAATTGTGAAAACGCGGCGGCCGGCTTCGGCATTACGCGCGATATCGTTGAAGAGCTTTATGAATCGCATATTGATATTCTGACGTCGGGCAACCACGTCTGGGACAAAAAAGAGGCGCTCGAGTTCATTTCGGACTACGAGACACTGTTGCGTCCCGCCAACTATCCGACGGTCGTGCCGGGGCGCGGCATCGTCGTTTACCCTTCGCCGGCCGGGCATCTGGTGGGCGTTGTCAATCTGGCGGGACGGATCTTCATGCAGCCGATCGATTGTCCTTTTATGCGGGCGCAAGAGGAGATCGCGCGGCTCCGAATGAAAACCAACATGATCATCGTCGATATTCACGCAGAGGCGACTTCTGAAAAACGGGCGCTGGGCTGGTACCTCGACGGCCAGGTCTCGGCGGTGCTGGGGACGCATACGCACGTTCAGACGGCCGATGACGAAATTCTGCCGGGAGGGACCGCATACTTAAGCGACGTGGGCATGACCGGACCTTTCGATTCGGTCATCGGCATCCGCAAGGAAGCGATTATCGAGCGGTTTTTGACGCAACTGCCCAATAAGTTCGAGGTGGCCAAAAACGACGTCCGCCTGCAAGGCGCGCTTCTGGAAATCGACGAGTCAACCGGCAGGGCCTCCGCCATCGAGCGGATCAGTGTGAAATTGCAAGACGAGTAAAGGGAGATCATCAGGCATGAAAAGCGGCTATGAGGTTTTAAAGGAAAGAGGGTTCATCGAGCAGTTCACAGACGAAGCTTTGATTGCGGAGCAGTTCAAGGACGGGCCGGTCACCTGCTACATCGGGTTCGATCCCACCGCCGCGAGTCTGCATATCGGGAGCCTCGTGCCGATCATGGCGCTGACGCACATGCAGAAAACCGGCAACCGGCCCATCGCCCTGGTGGGCGGCGGCACGGGATTGATCGGCGATCCCAGCGGGAAGACGGAAATGCGACAGGTGCTCACCCTTGAGCAGATCGACGCCAACGCGGCGTGCCTGGGCGAACAGCTTTCCCGCTACATGGATTTTACAGACGGCAAGGCGCTTTTGCTCAACAACGCCGACTGGCTCACGAAAATCAACTATATTGAATTTCTCCGCGACATCGGCCGGCATTTCAGCGTCAACCGGATGCTCGCGGCGGAAAGCTACAAGATCCGCCTGGAAAAAGGGCTCAATTTTATTGAATTCAATTACATGCTTCTGCAGGGCTACGACTTTCTGTATCTGTATCAGAATCACGGATGCCTGTTGCAGATGGGCGGCAACGATCAGTGGGGCAATATGCTTGCCGGCACCGAACTCATCCGCAAAGTTGAAGCCAAAGACGCCCATGCGCTGACGTTTCCGCTCATTACGACCGCGACGGGCCACAAGATGGGCAAGACGGAAAAAGGCACGGTCTGGCTTGACGCCAATCTCACCACCCCCTACGAATATTATCAATATTGGGTCAACTGCGAGGACGCGGACGTCGAAAGATTTTTAAAACTTTTTACTTTCCTGCCTCTGGAAGAAATCGCTGCCGTCAAGACGCTGGCCGACTCAAGCCTGAACATGGCCAAGGCGGTTCTGGCCTACGAAGCGACGAAAGTCACGCACGGCGCCGAGGCCGCCCGCGCGGCCTGGCGCGCCTCAATGGAGGCCTTTCATTCGCGTCCGGTCGCTCCGGATTTGTTTGCATCCAGCGATATCCCGCGCGAAGCGCCGCAGGCGGACACGTCGGCGATTCCCCGTTTTTCGGTGTCCCGGGCGGATCTGGATGCCGGGTTGCTGATCACGTCGCTTTGCGCCAAATCAGGCCTGACCCAGTCCATGTCCGAAGCCAAACGCCTGATCGAGCAGGGCGGCATTTATTGCAGTGAACGCCAGATTAAAGCCGTCGATGAAAAGCTTTCGCCCGACGACTTCGCTTCCGGCGCCGAACTGCGCCTGCGCAAGGGCAAAAAGAAATATCTCATCGTGGAGATGAAAGCGTAAGGCGTGAAGGCGTGAGGCGTCAGAAGTAAGGCGTTGTATGTGAAGAAAAATCTAGAGACAACCGTGATCTCATCACCCGTTTCCACCGGTTCGGACCCCGGCGCGCGTTTACCCTGGCTTCTGGATCTGGCAGATTTCTTTTTTCAACGCAAGGTTCTCAATCGAAAAATTCCCTTGCTGGCCAGTTTTAAGCTCACCTATCAATGCAATCTGCAATGCCTGGGTTGTCCGTTCCATCTGCGCGCTTCGGAAGCAGCCATGCGGATGGTCTGGCGCACGGCGGTTGGCGCGTTGGATGAGCTGGCCTGTCGGCAGGCGCGCATCGTTGTCTTCGAAGGCGGAGAGCCCCTGCTGTGGCGCGACGGCAAGTATCGTCTTCCCGATTTGATCGCTTACGCTCGCAAGCGTTTTTTGCGCGTGGCCGTGACCACCAACGGCACCTATCCGCTCGATGCGCCCGCCGATCTGATCTGGGTGAGTCTCGACGGAACGAAAAAGACGCACGACGAACTGCGCGGCGCTTCATACGACCGCGTGATGGAAAACCTCTCAGCGACGACGCATCCCCGCGTTTTTGTCCATTGCACGATCAATCGCAGAAATGTTGAGGACCTCGACTTGCTGGCGGATGAAGTCCGACGCATGCCGAGCGTGAAAGGCATGACCTTCCAGTTTTTTTATCCCTACCACCAAGGGGAGGAGAATTTGACCTTGTCGTCCGATGAGCGGCGCAGAGCCGTTTTGACCCTGCTGCGCCTCAAAAAGGACGGCCATCGCGTGATGAATTCGGCAAATCGGCTGCGGGCCATGATCGAAAACGACTGGCGCTGTCACGACGATCTTTTAATCAACGTCGATCCCGACGGAACGGTGACGACCGGCTGCTACGTGAAAAATCGCGGGACGATTTCCTGCCGAGCCTGCGGATTCACGCCGGTGGCCGAAGCGTCCGGCGCGCTGGACGGCGTGCCGGGATCGATCGTCGCGGGATGGAAAATATTTATGGAAAAGGGAAAAACCAACCGCTGATCGTGTCCGGCCATCATCGTGATTGAAATCGCCGCCGAAACATGACAGTGTCGGAAACATTGATTCGGAGGAACGAAGATGACTCAAAAATCAGACGATGTGCTGCCGAAAAACGCCACCGAGGCGCAGGGGCTTTTGATTAAAACCTTTTATGAAAAATACGGCGAGGGCAGTCTGCCCCTGGTGGAGGATGTCCTCGGCCGTCAGGGACGGTCGCTGGGCCTGAAACTGGCGCGCAAGCTTGCCGACGAGCGCCTGTCGTCGGTGGCCGCGGCGTTTACAAAAAACTTCGATCCGGCGGATATCAACGTCGTCGAGATTTCCGATCAGCGGTTTCAGATCCAGGGGAAGACTTGCCCCTTCGGATTGGAAAACACGTCGCGCAAGTTGTGCGAAGCGGTGATGGCAATCGATCGCGAATATTTTTTTGCGGCCACCGGAGGCAAAACAACGCTTCGGATTTTAAAGACTCGTGCGGCCGGCGATCCCGTTTGCGATACCGTTTATACGGTGGACTAAGGGGAAAGTCACGTTTCGAGTTTAAAGTTTCAAGTTTAAAGTTTCAAGTTTGACGTTGAAAGGTAACGCGCGACAGGCGGCACCATGCAGCAGCAATTGATGATCGCGGGGAGCGGACGATGAAAAGAGTGTACCTGGCGCAAAATCCGGCCGATGCGCACCTGCTTCGCGGGATTCTCGAAAACGCGGGGATCCCCGCCGCCGTGCATGGGGATTTTCTCTGGAGCGCGCGCGGCGAGCTGCCGCTGACGGTGGATACGAGTCCGTCGGTCTGGGTTTTAAACGAGACGCACTATGAAAACGCGCTTGAGATCGTCGCAGCGTTTGTTTCGGAAGCCGGGGCCGGTTTGCCTTCCGGAGAAGCCTGGACCTGCAAACACTGTGGCGAGACCAACGAAGGACAATTTACCGAATGCTGGCGATGTGGCTTTCCGCGCAAGATCCCGGAAGGTTAACGGCCCTCACGCGGCAACGGAGCCGATTCCCTGTCAAAAACAACCTCCGCATGTCCGGTTCCGGTCGCAATATGATGATGAGGGCGGGCGTTTCGCTAGACATGATTTCTCAGCCGCAGCTCCAAAGGATGCGGCGTTAAATAGATCTGCTCTTTGAGGTAGGGCTGGTCATATTTCCGGACATAATGCCGCAAAAGCGTGACCGGAACGATCAGCGGGATGAGGCCCGTCCGGTACTGGTCGATGACCTCTTTGAGCTCCTGCCTTTCCGCCGCTTCGAGATGTTTCTTGAAATATCCCGCCATATGCTGAAGGACGTTGGCGTTTTTTTTGGGGGTTGTCCCGAGCCGCAGGGCGTCTGTCAGCAAGGCTTCGTACTGATCGAATAACGTCCGAAGCGAAACCGTTTTCATATCCGCCAGAAGTTTTCCCATGCGGGCATAGGCGGCCTGGCTGTGCGATAAAATCAGAAGCTTATGGCGCGTGTGAAAATCCAAAAGGTCGCCCCGCCTCGCGCCCGGCGCCAAGACGGCGCGCCAACGCTGCATGACGAAGATGCGCTCAATGAAATTTTCACGCAGATCCGGATCGTGCAGGCGGCCCTCGTCCTCGACCGGAAGCGACGGAAAGCGGTCCATGAACATCCGGGCGAAAATTCCCGCGCCGGTTTTGGAGGGCATCCCTTTTTCGCCGTACACCTTGACGCGCTCCATGCCGGAAGAAGGCGAGTTGCTCTTGAAAATGAAACCGCAAAGATTTTCTGCGGCCAGCTGCTCAAGGCGCCGTCGGCCCCACGCGACCATCTTCTCGGTAAGGTCTCGGCGTGTTTGATTCGTCACCAGCCTGGGGGCTGACGGATGTCCTTCCAGCCGCATCGATTCCCGCGGCACGCCCAAACCGCATTCCGTTTCGGGGCAAACGGGAACGTAGTCGACGTACTGTCCCAGCGTGTCGCGCAAAAAGCGATCCAGTTTGTGCCCGCCGTCATAACGGACGTTTTCACCCAGAAGGCAGGCGCTGATGCCGAGCTTGATTTTTTCCATGGTTTTGTTCTCCTTTGTTGGTCTAACGCTAGCAGCGAAGCGCTTTGATGTCAAAGGGCTGTTTGCATTCCGGCCGCCGCAATAAAAGACTTCACAAAGATACATCTATCGTGTAGCATGCCCACACGGAAGGCCGCCCCGACGCGGGTCGGAAAAAGCCGCCAAACCGATGACACGGCCGAAAAGAAGATGTCGCAGCAGGATCATTTTCCCAATACGGAGGAAGAGATGACCGAGCCATTGAATAAAACAAAAGTGTCTGTTCGTCTGGCCGACGGGACGACGATCAAAGGACTGCTCAATATCGGGAAGTACAACCGTCTGTCGGACTTTCTCAATTCCAAGGATGCGGAACCGTTTTTAATCGTATATGAAGCCTCAATGGCCGGGACGGCCGGCAAGGTTGTGATCATCAACCGCAGCCATATTGCATGGGCGGCGCCGGAATAGGCGGGATCAGGCTTGGTCCTTGCGAGCGACCAACTTTTCCGTAATCCAGATGGTGAGAATCCCCAAAAGGATGAAGAAAACGGCAAACAGCGTCTCTGTGCCGGCCTCCGGCAGATGGAAGCTGTAGCCTTCGACCAGTTTTTTGCCGTTGCGGACAATGGGGCCGCCGGCGGCGTCGAGACGAAAAATGGCCTGCTTCCAAGGCCATAGCGTCAGAAGCGATCCCAGAATGAATCCCGTCATCGTTGCAATGGTTTCATCGCGAAATCGCCGGTAAATCCACGACAGGAAATGTGAAAAGGCAATCAAACCGACAACGGCGCCTAGTGCGACCGGAAAAAGGATGCGCAGATTCAAGGCGCTTACCGCATCGATCACGACGAGTTCGTAATTGCCCATCAGGATCAACACGAAGGAACCCGACAGGCCCGGCAGAATCATGCTGCAGATGCCCACGACGCCGCACAGGATCAGATAGAGAAAGGAATCGTTTGGCGAGGCCGGCGTTCCAAGGGATACGGCGACGGCGATGGCTGTGCCGACCCCAAAGGCCAGAACAACCGGCGCGCGCCAGCGGCCGATGGTCCGGCCGACAAAAAAAACCGACGCCAGAATCAAGCCGAAAAAGTATGACCAGATCATTACGGGATGATGATCGAACAAAAACCGCAGCACTCTGGCGAGCGACAGGATACTTGCGGCGGCGCCCAGAAAGACGGCTAAAAGAAAGTAAAAATCCGTGTGGCGGGCGAACGCGTCCCATCGCCCCCGCCAAAGAAGTTTGATCGCAGTCGGGTTGAAGGACTTCAAAGCGTCGATGAGCCGCTGAAAAATTCCGGTCACCAGCGCGATGGTTCCTCCCGAGACGCCCGGAATCACGTTGGCTGCGCCCATGCCCATCCCTTTGATTGCCGCCAGGAGATATTCCTTGATGATCATCGCTTTTGCACCTGTCCGAATGTCGTTTCTGAATGCGGCTTAAGATCACGCGGCTTCGGGCATATCACAAGTTTTTCTTTTTGAAAGTAAAAAAATGATCCATCGGAACCCATTGGCAATAAAAGTCCTTCGCGGCGTTGGGCCGAAGCGGAGCCGCAAACGGTTTCAGCCTGAAAAAGCGTCGGGCGATGAACGCAAAAAGTCCGGCGGAGGAGCGTGACGATCGACGCTCTCCGGTCAGTTATTGATCCGTCGATGAAGATCGCTCCGGCCCGGCGAACTCGATGGCCAGAATTTTATCGACATTGAAAATTCGCTTTTCACGACGGACCTCGCAGAAAGCGTCCATGCCCAGATAGGGATAGCTTTTGTATTCTCTTTCGCCGACCGCCAGAGGTTGGATGGTCCGTCGGGATTTTTCATCCTTTCCTTTCAGATAGACAATCTCAATTTTTTTCTTTTCTGTAATGGCTTCATGAATGATTTTAAGCTTGTCTGCGCGGGAGAGCATTTTTGCCGACTGGGAATACTGAATTGTCGTAAGGAATTTGACCACCTGCCAGTCCATCAGGATATGCTGCCTTTTGAGCGGTTGTTTCAGGACCAGGCCGGCCAGGGTCGTTAAGCGCGACAGCGCCACATACATCTGGCCGTGGGCAAATGTGCCGCGTCCGATATCGATGACGGCGTTTTCGAATGTTTTTCCCTGGCTTTTATGAATAGTGACGGCAAAGGCGAGCCGCACCGGATATTGTGTAAACGACCCGACCTCCTCGGAACGCAGCTCGTTGTCTTTCAGGAAAAAACGGTAAATCGTCCATCTGTAAGGCGTGATCCGGGCCGTGTCGCCGTTGTCGAGATCCGCCACAATCACCTCATCACCGTCATCGTCTTTTTCAAACTTGCGGATTTTGCCGATGGTGCCATTGATCCACTGACCGTAAGCGTCGTTGTTGAGCAGCATGATCTGAGCGCCTTTTTTCAGTTTCAGATCGACGGCGGTCGGCAAATACTCTTTGCCGAAGTCGCCTTCAATGACCGCTTTGGCCTTCCAGGCCTTTCCCGGCAGCCGGGCCAGTCTCTCGTCGTTGATCCGGTCGGCCAGATCGTTGGTGCTCGTCAGCCAGATATAGAACGATCCTTCAGGAGGCTGAAAATCGGGGTTGCACCGCGTGTTGAAACGGGCCAGGTCCTCGTCGGTGACTGAACGGTTCCGGATGGCGTTGAGCAACCGGACGAATTCGTCGTCTTTCTGCCGGTAAACTTTTTCCAGCTCAACATACTCGAAGGGCAATTGCTCAAAAACTTTGGCGCTGAAAAAGTAAGGTGTGGTGTAATGATTGCGAAAAATGTCGCGCTCGGCCGACGCGACCACCGGCGGCAGCTGATAGAGGTCTCCGATGAAAATCATCTGGACGCCGCCGAATGGCAGGCTTTCATCCGGGCCGTGAAATCGCAAAAATGTATCGACGCAGTCCAGCAGATCGGCGCGGACCATCGAGACTTCGTCGATGACAATGGCCGTGAGCTTTCTGTAGAGGCCGGAGGCGTCTTTCTCGGTTTTCTTTTTGCGTTTAATCGACGACGGTGTGACATTCGGCTTGAAATGAAAGAAGGAATGAATCGTTTGGCCGCCGACATTGACCGCCGCCACGCCGGTGGGGGCCAGAATCACGACCTTCTTTCGGGTCTGATTGCGGAAATAGGTCAGCAGGGTGGATTTCCCCGTGCCGGCGCGTCCGGTGACCAGAAGATGCCGTGAAGTCTCCTCCATGAGGGCGAAGGCCCGCTGGAATTCGTCGTTAAAATCGATATTGAGCGGTTTTTTTTGGGGGTCCACAGTTTGCTCCAATGTCGGTATGCGTGGCTTATAGACACAGATGATCGCAACAGGCAACCCCAAGATCGGCCGAAGGGGAATACTGCGTCTAAACAGGAGCCTCGGGATGATCCTTCCGCCGGCATGATGTTGAATTTCCTTTTTAACGGCGAGGATTTCTTCGCGGTCGCTTTGTGCAGACGTAAAAAATGATCGGCTCCGGAGACGCCCGTTCCGGTTGCCGAAATCAAAGAAAAGATTTGACAAATTCGGGGCTTGGTAATAGAGTCCCCCGAAATTTGAATAACAAGCGCTGATCGGGCGCTTTTTTTAATCTAAGGTTAGCGTTTGACGTGAATAAAGTCTTATCAAGAAAAAGGGCCATGGAAATCGTCGCCGGCTTTTCCAAAGCCGGTGTACTGGTGATCGGCGATGTGATGGTGGACCACTTTTTATGGGGAAAGGTGTCGCGCATTTCTCCGGAAGCGCCGGTCCCGGTTGTGGATGTTCATGCCGACAGTTTTATGCTGGGCGGATCGGCCAATGTCTTAAACAGCATCCATACGCTGGGCGGGCGGGGCTATATCACCGGCGTCATCGGCGCGGACACGGTCGGCCGGAGTCTCATCGACGAGCTGGGGAATCGGGGCGTCGATACAACCGGCATGGTTGTGGAAAAAGGCAGGCCCACGACGCTTAAAACACGAATTGTGGCTCATAACCAGCAGGTGGTCCGTTTCGACCAGGAAAGCAAAAAACCGGTCTCGCCGGCCAGTTTGAAAAAAATGATCAGGTATGTCGGGGCGGTTCGTCCCAAAATCCGCGCGATCATCATTTCAGATTACAACAAAGGGGTGGTGTCCCGCGCGCTGGTTGAGTCGATTGCCTCGATCGCGGCCAAAGGCGGCATTTTCATCTGCGTCGATCCGAAACAAAACGACTTTTCAATCTATGCGGGCGTTGATGTCATCACACCCAACCACCATGAAGCTCAGCGGGCGGCCGGCATGGAGATTCAAAACGGGGACGATCTGATGCTTTTGGGGCAGACCCTGCTTTCAAAGTATGATTTCCGGACGCTTCTGGTAACGCGCGGCGAAGAGGGGATGAGCCTTTTTGAACGGGACCGGAAAATCCTCCATACGCATTTTTCCGCGCAGGCCAAGGAAGTTTATGATGTCACGGGGGCGGGGGATACCGTTATCGGTGTGCTGGCCTTGGCGCTGTCGGCCGGCGCGACCATGAAGGAAGCCACCGGTCTGGCCAATATCGCCGCCGGGATTGTGGTCGGCAAAGTCGGAACGGCCGCCGTGTCCCGGGAAGAATTGATTGACGCCTTATGAGCAGACCCGCGCCGGCTGAACCGGTCAAGCTGATTTTCAGCGTGTTGGCCGTGTCGCCCCAACGGATTCGTCAAACGATCGAGACTCTGGCGTCCGGTTACGGCCAGCCGGATTATGTGAGTCCGGTCCTGCCGTTTCACTATACGGACTATTATTCTCCGGAAATGGGAGGGCCGTTGGTTCGGCGGTTTCTGTCGATGGAGAGCCTGATTTGTCCCGATCGCTTGCCGGATATCAAACTGGCCGCCAACGAGATGGAAACGCAGTCTCTCGAGGGCGGCAAGCGCCGGATCAATATTGATCCGGGGTATCTGGCCAAACCGCATCTGATTCTGGCCACCGGCAAAGGGTATACGCACAGGCCTTATCTGCGAGACGGCATTTATGCCGATCTGACGCTGATTTACCGGAAAGGCCGGTTTCACAGCTTGCCCTGGACGTATCCGGACTATGCGGACGCCGCGCAGCAGAAGCTTTTTGAAGCGATCCGCAACCGCTATCTGGTGCAGTTGAAAACAGAAGAGGCGGGTCATCTGTTTTCCGTCGGAGGGGAAAGAAAATGATCAGAAGCATGACCGGCTACGGCCGGGTGGAAAGAATCGAACAAGGCAGAAATATCGTCGTAGAGGTCAAATCCGTCAATCACCGGTTTCTGGAAGTTGCCCTGCGACTGCCTGCAGCGCTGTATCCCCTGGAGATGGAGTACAAAAAGAAGGTTGCGGAACGCTTCAAGCGGGGCCGAATTGATTTGTCTGTTCGTCTGGAGGGAGAGGATGCGTCCTCGTCGTCCGTCCATGTGAATCTGGAGACGGCCCGCCGTTACTACGACGCGCTGTGCCGTCTGCGCGATGAATTGCATATCGAAGAGCCGGTCAGACTCAAAACGCTGGTTGGATTTCGGGATATTTTCGCGCCGCCTGCGGAAACGGAGCTTGACGACGCCTTTCTGGACGTAGTGGGAAAGACGCTCGATGAAGCCCTGACGATGCTCGTCAACATGCGTCAGGATGAAGGGATCGCGCTCTATGCCGACATGGACATGCGTCTGGGAATCATTGAGCAGAATATCGATCTGATTGCCCGGCGGGCGCCGCAGGTGGTTTTGGAATACGCGCGCCGTCTGGCCGACCGGATCAAAGAATTGACTGCCGGCGCCGTTTTGGATGAAGCCCGCCTGGCGCAGGAGGTGGCGATGATGGCGGATCGCAGCGACATTACCGAAGAGATTGTCCGCATGCACAGCCATATCGGCCAGTTTCGGGAGCTTCTGCAAAGCGACGAGCCCCAGGGGAGAAAAATCGATTTTCTGCTTCAGGAGATGAACCGGGAAATCAACACGATCGGGTCCAAAAGCAGCGACGTGGAAATCTCCAGAGTGGTGATCGACTCTAAAAGCGAATTGGGAAAGCTGCGCGAGCAGGCGCAGAACATTGAGTGATGATGCCGGAAACAGGATTGTTCATCGTCGTTTCGGCGCCGTCCGGCGCGGGGAAAAGCAGCCTCTGCAGAAGGCTTCTGGAGGCCTGCCCGAAGCTGCGCTTTTCCACTTCCTTCACCTCCCGTCCGCCGCGGCCCAACGAAGTGTCCGGCAAGGACTACCACTTTGTGACACGGGAGGACTTTCAGGCGCGCATCGAGCGGGGCGAATTCGTGGAGTGGGTGGAAAACTTCGGACATTTCTACGGCACGTCCGGCAAAGCGATGACGCAGGCGCTCCAGTCGGGCGGCGATCTGCTTTTGGATATTGAACCGCGCGGCGCGAAAGCGGTCAAACGC
Organism: Syntrophaceae bacterium; assembly: GCA_018436925.1. Taxonomy (GTDB): domain Bacteria; phylum Desulfobacterota; class Syntrophia; order Syntrophales; family Smithellaceae; genus UBA8904. The sequence goes on along the minus strand of JAHDKI010000002.1, from coordinate 112,412 downwards.
GCGTTTGACGACGGCGTCTTCGTGTTTATTTTGCCGCCTTCGCTGGGCGAGCTCAGGAGGCGCCTTGAAACCCGAGGGCATGAGACTCAGGCGGTCATCGACCGCCGATTCGCTCAAGCACGAAGCGAGCTGGCGGAAATCGGCTGGTATGACTACGTCATCGTCAATGACGATTTGGATGCGGCGGCCGAGCGGTTAAAAGCGATTTATGTGGCTGAACAGTGCAAAACAAACCGTTTGCGCGATTCGCTCAAACAGTTTATGAACGAATAAAGACAGGTGTTTTTAGGGAGGTTTATCGTTATGGCAAGAATTACTGTGGAAGATTCTTTACAAGTGGCCAAAACCCGCTTCGGTCTGGTGTCGCTGGCGTCCAAACGCGCCCGCCAGCTGCTCAAAGGATCGCGGCCGCTTCTGGAGAGCAAGAACCGCGAGATCGTCCTGGCGCTGCGCGAGATCGCGTCCGGCAAGGTCTATTACGCCAATCCCGAGCTTTTAAACGGGTCGAAAGAAGACTTCAAACCGATTCCGGACAGCACGGAGTTTATCGGCGATGAAGAATACAGCGACTAGGCGGCCGGTTGACCGGCTGATCTTTGCGCTCGACGCGCCGGATTATGCGCAGGCGCTGGCATGGATCGAGACGCTTTCCGGTCACGTCGGTCTGTTTAAAGTCGGCAAGGAGCTTTTTACCGCCTGCGGACCGAAGATTGTGGAGGAGATCAAAAGGCGGGATCAGAAGGCTTTTCTGGATCTCAAATTTCACGACATTCCCAATACGGTGGCGCGGGCGGCCGAAGCCGCGGTCCGTCTCGGCGCCGATATGTTTAATGTCCATGCCTCAGGCGGCGCCGCAATGATTCGGCAAACGGCGGATGCCGCGGCGGCGGAAGCGGCCAGAATTGGTGTCCGTCCGCCGTTGATGCTCGCGGTCACGGTACTGACCAGTCTCAACGACGCCGATCTGCTCCGCATCGGCTTTCAAAAAAACGCAACCGAAATGGTGATCCATCTGGCGGCGCTGGCCCGGGAATCCGGCGCGCAGGGAGTGGTGGCGTCGCCCCGGGAAATCGCGCTGTTAAAAAAAATGCTGGGCGATGACTTTGTTGTCGTGACCCCCGGCATCCGCATGTCGGACGCCCCGGCTGATGATCAGAAAAGAACGTTGACGCCTTATGAGGCCGTACAGGCCGGGGCGGATTATATCGTGGTCGGCAGACCCATCCGCTCGGTAAAAGATCCGGAGCGCGCCTGTCGGGAAATCGTCCAAAACATTGCCGATGCGCTAGCGGCATCTGACCGATCCTGATCGATCAATTGAGTCCAGGGCGTCTCATGGAAACGGTCTATGGCATCAATCCGCTTCTGACTTTGCTTTCCCGGCCGGATTGCCCGCTGGAGAGGGTGGTGATCGCCGACGGCCGAACAGGGCCGGCCCTGCAAAAGATCATTGCGGCCGCCCGGCAAAAAAACATTCCTCTTGATTATCGTTCCAGAACCGAGCTCGACAGGCTGACCGGCCATACCCGCCACCAGGGCGTGGCGGGACTTCAGAAATCCTTTGCTTATGCCGATCTTGATGACGTCGTCCGAAACCGGCATCCGTCGGCCGCGGCCGATCTGATTGTCGTGCTCGACGGGATCGTCGATCCGCAGAATCTGGGGTCGGTTATTCGCAGCGCACAGGGTTTCGGCGCCAACGGCGTGGTCGTTCCGAAAGACCGGGCCGCCGGCGTGACGCCCGCCGCGCTGAAAGCGTCGGCCGGCAGCGCCGGAAAATTGCCGGTGGCCCGGGTGACGAATGTCGTCTCGGCTCTCAAGGACCTCAAGGAAAGAGGGTTTTGGGTTTACGGGACGGATGTGCGGCAAGGCCAGTCTCTTCGGCAGATGGATTTCAGCGGCCCGGTGGTTTTGATCATGGGCGGCGAGTCCAGCGGAATGCGGCCGCTCGTCAAAAAACAGTGCGATTATCTGATCAACATTCCGACAACGGGCGAGCTCGAATCGCTCAATGTGTCCGTTGCGGCAGGGATCGTGCTCTTTGAGATTTTCATCAAGCACGCCATTGCCGACGCCTAGTCCGAGTTTAGAGCCAGACGATTGACCGGTGACGGATTTGGTGGGGATTTAAGTGGTTGAAAACCCGTAAACGATGGTTTATGATGCCAAGCATTCAAAAGGATTCCTGAAAAAAAAGAAAGGACAGATACCATGCCGGTTTTTCTTTGGGAAGGAACGACAAGACGAGACGAGTTTAAAAAAGGCGAGATGGAAGCAGCCGACGAACTGGCCGTTCGAACCCTGCTCAGGCGTCAGGGGTTCAAATCCATTGAAGTGCGCCAAAAGCCCAAAGATCTGATGGAGTATGTTCCGTTCCTTGCGGGCCGCGTCAAAGAAAAGGACATCGTGGTTTTCTGCCGGATTTTTTCCACGATGATCAATGCCGGTCTGCCGCTCATCCAGTGCCTCGATCTTCTGGCTCAGCAGGAACAAAACAAGGCATTTGCCAAAATCATCCGCGCCATCAAAGAAGATATTGAAGGCGGAACCAGCCTCACGGACGCACTGAGAAAATATCCCAAGGTCTTTGATGAGTTGTTCGTCAACCTGATTGCCGCGGGCGAAGCCGGCGGTATTCTGGATGTGATTTTGGGCCGTCTGTCCATTTATCTGGAAAAAGCGCTGAAACTTAAACGAAAAGTCAAAGGCGCCATGACGTATCCGGCGGCGGTTTTGCTGATTTCTTTCGGCGTGGTGGCCTTGCTGCTTTTGAAGGTTATCCCTGTCTTCCAGCAGATGTTCGAAGGGATGGGCGGCGAGCTGCCAGGGCCCACGCAGATGATCATTACGGCCAGTGAGTTTGCGCAAAGTTACTGGTGGGGCATCTTGCTTGTGATCGTGGCCATCGTAATGGCTTTTACCTGGTTTTATCGGACCCCGAAAGGACGATGGGTGGTAGATTCTGCGCTTCTAAAAGCACCGGTTTTTGGTCCCCTGCTCAACAAAGTGGCCATTGCCAAGTTTTCCCGAACGCTTGCGACGATGCTGGGTTCCGGCGTGCCGATTCTCGACGGCTTGAGCATTGTCAGCAAGACGGCTGGCAATGTCGTGGTTGAAGACGCGCTGATGAAGACGCGTCAAAGCATTACGGAGGGGCGCTCGATCGCCGAGCCTCTGGCCGAGACGAAGATTTTTCCGCAGATGGTCGTTCAGATGATCGCCGTCGGCGAAGCGACAGGCGCGCTGGATTCGATGCTCAACAAGATCGCCGATTTCTATGACGATGAGGTCGATGCGGCCGTCGACGCGATGACGTCGCTTCTCGAGCCGATTATGATGGTTTTTCTGGGCGGAGTTGTCGGCGGTATGATTGTTGCCATGTACCTGCCTATTTTCAAGTTGGCTTCGGTGGTCGGTTAAGAGAGCCGGTTGGGGCTGCATGATATAAAAATGGTCGGGATGGCGCGATTTGAACGCGCGACTCCTGCGTCCCGAACGCAGTGCCCTACCAAGCTGGGCCACATCCCGACGGAAGCGGACGTTATATAATTTATCTCGAAATGTCCACTGTTTTTTGCGCCGAAGCACAACAAAACCAAGGCGGGCAGATTCGATAAGGGTTAAAAACGAAAATGATTATTTACGACATTCAATGCGAACAGGGCCATGTTTTCGAGGGCTGGTTTGCCGACCGGGCCGCCTGGATTGAGCAAAGAGCGAAAGACCTGGTCAGTTGTCCGGTTTGCGGCAGTGTGACCGTGGAAGTGATTCCTTCCGCAGTGACGGTGACAGGCAAAGGCAATCATCAGGCGCGCCCTGGAAAAGAGCCCCCCTTCTCGCCGCAGGAGGCCTTGCGCCAGTTGACTGATTTTATTCAATCGCGTTTCGAGGATGTGGGGGAAAACTTTGCCGACGTGGCTTTGAAAATCCATTGCGGAGAAGAACACAAGCGCAATATCCGGGGAACCACAACCCCCGCGGAGGAGGAAAACCTGCGCAGTGAAGGGGTTTCGTTCATCAAGATTCCATTGCCCAAGATGGACAGCTAATTTCCAAAATCATCTGGCTGATCACGGTCTTTATGCTTATAAGGAAACGGTCGCTATTGTTTCCGACGGGTCATAAAATGATAAAAATGTATAAGAACATACTGGGAGGGATCGGCAATACGCCGCTTGTGGAAATCCGGCGCATCAATCCCAATCCGGCTGTGAAAATTTTTGCCAAACTTGAATATGCCAATCCCGGAGGATCCGTCAAGGACCGCACGGCCCTTTACATGATCGAAGGAGCGGAAAAACGCGGCGAGCTCACGGCCGATAAAATCATCCTTGAAGCCACCAGCGGAAATACGGGCATCGGGCTGGCGATGATCGCCGCCGCGAAAGGCTATAAGCTTTGCCTCACCATGTCCGAGGCGGCCAGCGACGAGCGGAAAAAAATCCTGAGGGCCCTCGGCGCGCAGTTGATCTTTACGCCCGCCGCCCTGGGAACGGACGGCGCTATTGAAGAGGCTTATCGATTGCTGCGCGAACGGCCGGATCAGTATTTCTGTACGGATCAGTTCAACAACGGCGACAATATCGCCGCCCATTATCACAGCACTGCATTAGAAATCTGGGAGCAGACCCAAGGCGCTGTGACGACGGTTGTGGCTTCTCTGGGCACCAGCGGCACGGCCATGGGCATTTCTAAGCGCCTCAAAGAACTCAATCCGGCGGTGCGCATTATTGGCGTAGAACCTTACCTGCAGCATAAAATTCAGGGCCTCAAAAACATGCGCGAATCCTATCGTCCGGGAATTTTCGACAAGACGCGACTGGACGAAAAAATCAATATCCTCGATGACGACGCCTTCGACATGTCACGGCGTCTGGCGCGGGAGGAGGGGATTCTCGTCGGGATGAGCTCCGGGGCCGCGATGTTTGTTGCGGCTCGAAAAGCCGCTGAAATGACAGACGGCCTCATCGTGGTCATTTTCCCCGACAGCGGAGAGCGGTATTTAAGCACCGAACTGTTCGCCGTGAAGGAAGAACTGGCCCCCTTGTCCTTGCACAATCTTTTAAAGCGACGAAAAATGCCTTTCCGGCCTGTCAAGCCGGGAGAAATCCGCATCCGCACCTGCGGACCGACCGTCCACGATGTGCCGCATCTGGGAAATTACCGGCGACTGGTTTTTTCGGATCTGTTTTGCCGGTATTTATCCCGCAAAGGATTCAAAGTTCATCATGTCATTGATATTGTTGATTTTACGGATAAATCCATAAAAGGATCGGAAAAAGCCGGCCTGACATTGGAAGACTACTCGAGGCAGTATATTCAGGTTTTTCTAAATGATGTTCATTGGTTAAATATAAGACCGGACAACGTTTACGCCCGGGCCTCGGAAAATATCGAAGACATGCTCAAGATGGTCGGGAAACTGGTCGATAAAGAATATGCATACGAAAAATTGCATTCCGTCTACTTTGATATCTCCAAAATGCCTGATTACGGTCGTTTGTCGAATGTCGATCTGGGAAAGACGAGACTGGGAAAATCCATCGATCTGGATGATTATGAAAAAGACGCCCCGGCCGATTTCGCCCTGCTGAAAAGAACCACGCTGGGCGAACTCAAAAGAGGCATCTATACCAAGACACGGTGGGGAAATGTTCGGCCGGGATGGCATCTGGAGTGCGCCGCCATTTCCGAAAAATATTTGGGCGCGGCCTACGATGTGCATATCAGCGGAATGGACGAGATCTTTCCGCATGCCGAAAACATCCTGGCCATCGACAAGGCCTGTTTCGGAACCGGCGGAGCCGGTTATTGGCTGGGCGTGGAACTGGTGATGGTTGACGGACGAAAGATGTCCCGCTCCATGAGCAACGCGGTGACGATCGAGCAATTAAGGCCGGACGGTTACAGCGGTCGGGACATCCGGTTTTTTCTGCTGTCCATGAACTATCGCAAGCCTTTGAATTATTCGCCCGCGACGCTGCAGGCGGCGAAAAATACGCTGAAAAAAATGGACACGTTTATTTCCCGGCTGCAGGTTTGCAACAACGATGCCGGCGAGTTTACGGATACGGATCAGTCCATTTACGATCTCAACCACGGCTTTGAGGCGGCGCTCGACGATGATCTGAACATATCCGGCGCGATGGCTGCGGTTTTTGATTTTGTGGGCCGAATTAATGAACCGCTCTCCGAAGGGCGTCTTAGCCGGGCCGACGCGGATAAGATTCTTCAGGCTCTGGCTCAGATTGACCAGGTGCTTGGCGTGATGCAGTTTGATTTTCCCCAAGAGAAAGGGGAGATCGCCGAATTGATTGAAAAACGCGAGCAGGCCCGGCGGAATCGCCGTTGGCTGGAAGCCGACGCCATACGCCGGCAACTGACCCTGTTGGGCGTGGAAGTTCTCGATACACGTCAGGGGCCGCTGTGGCGCCCCTTGCAGGAGAAGCCATGAAAAACGTCAGACCCTCTATTCTGGCTGGAGCCTGGTATCCCGGCAATCCTTCGGTCCTCAAACGCGATATTCTCGATTACCTGAAAGCCGCACCCGATCTTCCGGTCGAAGGTGAAATCAAAGGGCTCATCGTTCCGCATGCCGGCTATGTCTATTCCGGGCCGGTGGCGGCGCATGCGTATCGTCTGGTGCGGGATCGGTCCTATGACGCGGTGATTGTCATCGGCCCCTCCCATCGGTACGCTTTTGCCGGCGCCGCGGTCTATCCGCGGGGAGGCTTTGAGACCCCCCTGGGCATTGTTCCGGTCCATGAAGAACTGGCTGACCGGTTGACGGCCTCATCCGTTGTGACGGTCTCGGTCCAGGCGCATGCCGAAGAGCATTCCGTCGAAATTCAGCTGCCTTTTTTACAGGTGGTCTTGGGCGATTTTTCGTTTGTCGGGTTGGTGATGGGCGAGCAGACCGCATCCGTCTGCCGGGATCTGTCTTGTGCCCTTTATGAGGCCGTCCTGGGGAAAAACGTTTTAATGATAGCCAGTTCCGATCTTTCACACTTTCATGACGCCGATGCGGCAAAAAGACTCGACGCCGTGGCCTTGAAACACGTGGAAAGAAATGATACCGAAGGGCTCTTGGCGAGCCTGGCGGACGGAAAAGCGGAAGCCTGCGGCGGCGGTCCGATGGCCGTCGTCCTGATGACGGCAAGCCGTTTGGGCGCAAAGCAGATTCGGCTTATGAAATATGCGCATTCCGGCGACGTCACGGGGGATCACCGCTCAGTCGTCGGATACGCGGCAGCCGTGTGTTATCGATAAATACTCAGAGGATATGATGGAATTAACCGATCAGGAAAAAAAGACCCTGCTGGACATTGCCAAACGGGCGATCATGGCGAAATCAGGCAATAAGGATGCTCCGAAAATGGCGAGTGATCTGCCGATACTCAAAGAGAAGCGCGGCGCGTTTGTGACGCTCAGGAAGCGCGGCCTGCTGCGCGGCTGCATCGGGTACATCAAAGCGGTCAAGCCCTTGGGAGAGACGGTTCAGGAGATGGCCGTTGCGGCGGCTTTTCACGATCCCCGTTTCCCGGCGGTCAAATCCGATGAAATTCGCGATCTGAGCTTTGAAGTGTCGGTTTTGAGTCCGTTGCAACGAGTGCAGGCGTCCCAGGACATCGAAGTCGGCAAACACGGCTTATACATCGTACGCGGATACAATTCCGGACTTCTGCTGCCCCAGGTGGCGGTCGAATACGGTTGGGACCGGGAAACTTTTTTAAGAGAGACCTGTTTCAAGGCGGGATTGCCTCCCTTGGCCTGGAAAGATCCTGAGACGCAGATTTATATTTTCACCGCGGTTTACTTCAGCGACAAGGATGTGGACTGAAGCCCCGGCCGAGGGGTTGATTTTTGAAGAAAAAGTAAAAATCTGCTTGACAAAACTCCATATAAAAATTAGTGTTCGCAATTCGCACAACGCAGCGCATTGGTTTTTTTGCGCGCGCAGTTGCAAGGTATTGTTTTTTTAGTGATTTAAATTAGACGGGTTTGCTGGCGTAGCTCAATCGGTAGAGCAGCTGATTTGTAATCAGCAGGTTGCGGGTTCAAGTCCCATCGCCAGCTCCAGTTGCGAAAAAAATGACTGGAGGGGTTCCCGAGCGGCCAAAGGGAGCAGACTGTAAATCTGCCGGCGGAGCCTACGGAGGTTCGAATCCTCCCCCCTCCACCATAAAATGAATGATTTTTAAAGCCATCGATCGGCGGGAGTAGCTCAGTGGCTAGAGCGTCAGCCTTCCAAGCTGAGGGTCGCGGGTTCGAATCCCGTTTCCCGCTCCAGAGATTCCAAATGGGGCCTCTGGCCTCATGGATCGCGCCCACGTAGCTCAGTCGGTAGAGCACATCCTTGGTAAGGATGAGGTCACCAGTTCAATCCTGGTCGTGGGCTCCAGTTAAAGGAGACTTATGAGAAACAATATTATTTTGGCGTGCACGGAATGCAAACAACGAAACTACACGACCACGAAAAACAAGCGAACCATGCAAAATCGCCTGGAATTGAAGAAGTACTGCAAATTCTGCCGCGAACATAAGCTGCATCGGGAAACGAAATAGTTTGATGAAAAGTACAGGCCAGTAGCTCTAATGGATAGAGCGCCGGACTCCAAATCCGGATGCTGGGGGTTCAAGTCCCTCCTGGCCTGCCACTTTTACCCCAAGAAGGGCTGACGATATGATCGAAAACATCAAGGGATTGTTCAACCGGGCCAAGCGCTTTTTATCCGAAGCCAAAGCCGAGCTCAAAAAAGTCACTTGGCCCACGCCGAAGCAGGCTTTGGCTTCCACGGCCGTCGTTATCGTTTTAGTCGCGATTGTGTCGCTGATTCTGGGGCTGTTCGATTTTATACTGGCCAAGCTGGTCAAATTATTGCTGGGTTAAGTCCATGGCTTTGAAATGGTATGTCGTCCATACGTATTCGGGATACGAAAACAAGGTGAAGCTGAGCCTTCAGGAAAGGATTGAGCTTGCCTCCGCTCAGGAGCAATTCTCCGATATCCTCATTCCCGAAGAAGACGTGGTGGAGCTGATTTCAGGAGAGAAGAAAACCTCCAAGCGCAAGTTTTTCCCGGGCTACATTCTGGTGCGCATGGAGATGAATGACGAAACCTGGCATATTGTAAAAAACACGCCCAAGGTGACCGGATTTATCGGCAGCAAAGACAAGCCGTCTCCCATTCCGGACAAGGACGTTGAGAATCTGAAGGTTCGCATCGATGAAGGCACCCTGAAGCCCAAACCGAAATTCAAATTCGATGTGGGCGATCATGTGAAGATCATTGATGGGCCTTTTACCAATTTTGACGGCGTGATCGATGAAGTCCGGCCGGAAAAAAGCAAGCTTCGGGTCATTGTCAGCATTTTCGGGCGGCCGACGCCGGTGGAGTTGGATTTCATTCAGGTAACGCAAGAAGGATAGGCAACCCGGGGTGATTTGACCCGGGACGATTAATATTCCATTTTTTCAGGTGATTGTTATGGCAAAAAAGGTTATTGCGAACATAAAATTGCAGATCAAGGCGGGAAAGGCGACTCCTTCCCCCCCGATCGGTCCGGCGCTGGGCCAACACGGCGTGAACATCATGGAGTTCTGCAAGGCTTATAATGCCATGACGCAGAAACAGGAAGGAATGATTGTGCCGGTGGTGATCACGGTCTATGCCGACCGTTCCTTCACTTTCATCACCAAAACGCCTCCCGCGTCCGTGCTGCTCAAGCAGGCGGCGAAAATCGCCAAAGGAGCGGGGGATCCCAAGCGGGAAAAAGTCGGGACCGTGACGGCCAAACAGGTCGAGGAAATCGCCCAGTTGAAATTCAATGATCTCAACGCCGTCGATATGGAAGGCGCCATTCGGATCATTTCCGGGACGGCGAGATCCATGGGAATTGAAATCGCAGGTTAAAAAACAACGAGGTTGAACATGTTAAGACGAGGCAAACGCATAGTGGCAGCGAAGGCGAAGGTGGAACCGACCCGGCGCTATACGCTCAATGAAGCTGCGGAAATGGTCGTATCCATGGCCGGGGCGAAATTCGACGAGACGGTGGATGCCGCGATTCGCCTGGGGGTGAATCCCGCGCATGCCGATCAGATGGTTCGCGGCAGCGTGGTGTTGCCCAACGGGTTGGGCAAAAAGGTTCGTGTTTTAGTATTCGCCAAGGGCGAAAAAGAGAAGGAGGCGCTCGACGCCGGGGCCGATCTGGTCGGCAGTGACGAAATCATTGAGAAGATCAAGGGCGGCTGGCTGGAATTCGACCGGGTGATCGCCACGCCGGACATGATGGGGAATGTCGGCAAGATCGCCAAAATTCTCGGCCCGCGAGGTCTGATGCCCAATCCCAAAGTGGGAACCGTAACCTTTGACGTCGCCAACGCCGTTCGCGATCTGAAAGCGGGAAAGGTCGAATTCCGCGTGGAAAAGGCCGGCATTGTGCATTCTCCGGTGGGCAAGGTGTCTTTCGGCGCGGAAAAACTTGTCGAAAACGTCCGGGCGCTTCTGGAAACGATCGTCAAATTGAAACCGGCTTCCAGCAAGGGAACCTACATTAAAAGCATCGCCATCTCGAGCACCATGGGCGCGGGCGTGAAGGTCGATCCGCTGGATGTGAAAAGCGCCAGTTAAGATAGTGTTGCGCGAGACCTTTTTTGAGGCTCGCGGGTGAAAAATTATTAAAGGTCGAAGACAGCAGGTACGGAAGTTTAAACGGGAAACGGCCTGCCGAGACGCGGAAAACCAAAATCGATACGGACGTTTTTCTAACGCCTTTTGTTTTTGGAAAGCGGGACTCGGATCAGGACGCATCGGCCGTTTTCCATTCCTTATGCAGCTTGTTTCTCCGGCCTTAAGCCGAAAAATCAAATTATGAAAGGAGGCTCACAGATTGGATCGGAGAACAAAACAACAAATTGTGTCCGAGCTTCAGGAAAAGCTCAAACAGGCCAATCTGGGCGTTCTGACCCGTTTCAACGCGATGAACGTCGAGAAAATGGAAGCTTTGAGAAAAGCCCTGCGTAAAAATGACGCCGAATTAAAGGTTGTTAAAAATACGCTTTTGGGGATTGCTTCAAAGCAGACGGATTTTGAGATCCTGTCAGACCATTTCAAATGGCCTGTCGCCGTCGTCCTGGGCTACAAGGATCCGGTGGGAGCGACAAAAGCCCTCACCGAGTTCGCCAAGAAGAATCCGGAACTGGAAATTAAAGTCGGCGTGCTTGATGGCAAAATGCTCAGTTCGTCGGATCTTACCGCGCTGTCGGAGTTGCCCAGCCGGGAAGTGCTTCTGGGCAAACTGGTATCCGTCATGGCCGCGGTGCCGACGTCGCTGGTCACCGTGCTCAGCGGTGTTCCCAGAGGGTTTGTGCAGGTTCTGAATGCTTATGCTGAACAGAAAAAGAGCTTGAACGCATAAAAAACAAATCAATAAAACAATAAAGAGGGATAGAAAAATGTCGAATGCAATTACAAAAGAAGATGTCGTCAAATTTATTGAAAACATGACGGTGCTGGAGCTTTCCGCTTTGGTGAAAGAACTGGAAGAAAAATTCGGTGTCTCCGCCGCCGCGCCGATGATGGCCGCCGTGGCCATGCCGGGCGCCGCGCCGGCTGCCGCCGCCGCCGAAGAACAGACCGAATTCAACGCGATCCTGACCGGCTTCGGCGCCGACAAGATCAAGGTCATTAAGGAAGTGCGCGCGATTACCGGATTGGGTCTCAAAGAGGCCAAGGATTTGGTGGAAGGTGTGCCTAAACCGATCAAGGAAGGCGTGTCTAAAGATGAAGCGGCTTCCATCAAGAAGAAAATCGAAGAGGCAGGCGGCACCGTTGAGGTGAAATAGTCTCTTCTTTGAATTCAATTTTTAAACTTTTAAGGATGCTATGGGTGACTTTAGAAAGAATTACGGCCGTGTAAATCAGATTGTGGAGATTCCCAATCTGATCGAAATCCAGACACGATCCTATGAAAAATTCCTGCAGGCTGATGTGCCGCTGGCCAAAAGGCGGAATATCGGCCTGCAGGGGGCCTTCAAAAGCGTATTTCCGATATCGGATTTCAGTGGGAAGTGTTCTCTGGAGTTTGTCAGCTTCAAGATCGGCGATGTCCGCTACGACGTTAAGGAATGCATTCAGAAGGGCATGACTTATGCCGCTCCGCTGAAAATCGTCGTGCGTCTGGTGGTTTTCGACACCGATCGTCTGGCCGACGCCAAGGCCGGCCGGGATGTCCCCGAAACCAAGCCGATCCGCGATATCAAGGAACAGGAGATCTATTTCGGCGAGATTCCGCTGATGACGGAAAACGGCACCTTTATCGTCAACGGATCGGAACGGGTTATTGTGAGTCAGTTGCACCGCTCGCCCGGCATCTTTTTCGACCATGACAAAGGCAAAACCGTCGCCTCCGGCAAACTCATCTATTCGGCGAGAGTCATTCCGATCCGCGGATCCTGGTTGGATCTGGAATTCGACTCCAAGGATCTGCTCTACGTCCGGATCGACCGGCGCCGCAAGATGCCGGTGACGATTCTGCTCAAAGCGATGGGCAATTCCACGGAGTTTATCTTAAATTACTTTTACAACATCGAGAAGATCACGCTCGAAGGCGATAAAATCTATTTCGCGGTCGATGAATCGCTGGCCGGTCAGAAAGCGCCGGAAGATATCAAAGACCCCAAAAGCGGCGATCCGATCGTCAAGAAGGGCCGAAAGCTGACCAAGCCTCTGCTCAAAAGGGTTATGGATGCAGGCGTCAAGCGCGTGGCGATCAAGGAAGCCGACCTGACCGGCAAGATCCTGTCGTCGGATGTCCGCGATCCCAATACCGGCGAAGTGCTGTTCAGATGCAACGACGCCATGCCGGTCAACGGGTTGGAGATCGCCCAGGAAAAGGGCGTCAAAGAGCTCAACTTTATACATATTGACGAAGACATGGACAGCGCGTCCATCCGCGACACGCTGCTGATGGATCACATCGACACCGCCGAAGATGCGATTCTGGAAATCTACCGCAGGCTTCGGCCAAGCAATCCGCCGACGCCGGAAACCGCGCTGAAATTTTTCAACAGCCTCTTTTTTGAGCCCGAGACGTATGATCTGTCGGATGTCGGTCGGGCCAAAATGAATTACAAGCTGGGCCTCAATGTCTCAACGGATCTGACCGTTTTGCGCAACGAAGATATTCTGGCCGCCGTCAAGTATTTGATTGATTTGAAAAACGGCGCGGGCGACTGCAGCGTGGATGATATCGACCATTTGGGCAACCGCCGCGTGCGGTCGGTCGGCGAATTGATTGAAAACCAGTATCGGATCGGGTTGGTCCGCATGGAACGGGCGATCAAGGAGAAGATGAGCCTCCAGGATATCGAGACCATGATGCCGCACGACTTGATCAATGCCAAACCGGTATCGGCCGTGGTCAACGAATTTTTCGGATCGAGCCAGTTGTCCCAGTTTATGGATCAGACCAACCCTCTGTCCGAAATTACGCATAAAAGACGCCTTTCCGCTTTGGGACCCGGCGGCCTGACCCGCGAACGCGCGGGGTTTGAAGTGCGGGACGTCCATCCGACGCATTACGGGCGCATCTGTCCGGTGGAAACACCCGAAGGTCCGAACATCGGTCTCATTGTGTCGCTTTCCACATATGCGCGCGTCAACGAATTCGGATTCATCGAAACCCCTTATCGCCTGGTTGAAAACGGCAAGGTTCTGCAGGATGTGAAGTTCATGACGGCGATCGAGGAAGAAAACCAGATCATCGCTCCGGCGGATCGTCCTTTGGACAGGAAAGGAAAGTTTGAAGAAGAGCTGATATCCGTCAGAAAGGGCGGTGATTTTATTTCCGTCGTTCCCGAAGACGTCAAGATGATGGACGTCTCTCCCAATCAGCTCGTGTCCGTGGCCGCAGCCCTCATTCCGTTTCTCGAGCACGACGACGCCAACCGCGCGCTGATGGGATCCAACATGCAGCGGCAGGCCGTGCCGCTGATGTGTCCGGAAGTGCCGGTCGTTGGAACCGGCATGGAATCGGTGGTCGCCAGGGATTCCGGCGCGGTCATCGTGGCCAGACGTTCGGGCCTCGTCGAAAGTGTGGACGCGTCCCGCATCGTCATTCGCGCGGATAAACCGGAAGAAGACGGCATTGACACGGGCGTGGATATTTACACCCTGTCGAAGTACCAGAGATCCAATCAGGACACCTGCTTCAACCAGAAACCCATCATTGATCTCGGCGATCGCGTCCAGAAGCGGGATATTCTGGCCGACGGGCCGGCGACGGACAACGGCGAGCTGGCGCTGGGCCGAAATGTCATGGTCGCCTTTATGTCCTGGGGCGGCTATAATTACGAAGATTCGATTCTGGTGAGTGAACGAATCGTCAAAGAAGACATTTACACGTCGATCCATATCGAAGAATTTGAAACCATGGCCCGCGATACGAAGCTGGGCAAAGAAGAAATTACGCGCGACATTCCCAACGTCGGCGAAGAAGCGCTGCGCAACCTCGATGAAAGCGGCATTATCCGCATCGGCGTGTCGGTCAAACCCGGCGACATTCTGGTGGGCAAAATCACGCCGAAAGGCGAAACGCAGCTTTCTGCGGAAGAAAAACTCCTGCGCGCCATTTTCGGCGAAAAGGCCAGCGATGTGCGCGATACGTCACTGCGCGTGCCGCCCGGCGTGGAAGGGACGGTCATCGACGCCAAGGTCTTTACCCGCAAGGGAGCGGACCGCGATTTGCGTTCCCAGGCCATTGAGGAGGCGGCCATTGAAAGACTGACCCAGAACCGCGATGACGAAATCCGCATTCTGGCGGAATCCATCAAAAAGGACATCGCCAAGCTGGTCGTCGGAAAAACCTCCGCCGGAAAAGTCGTCGATGCGAAGAAAAAGACGCTTTTGAAAAAAGGCGACAAGATCACCAAGGAAATCTGGGCGGAGATCCCGTTTACCTACTGGAAGGAAATCACCATCAGTGAAAACGACGGCTCCGAGGAGAAGCTCGCCAATCTGCTGGCCACGATGGAAAGAAAGATTGATTTCGTCCGCGCCCATTTCGAAGAGAAGCTTGAAAAAGTCAAAGCCAG
This sequence comes from Syntrophaceae bacterium, assembly GCA_018436925.1. GTDB lineage: Bacteria > Desulfobacterota > Syntrophia > Syntrophales > Smithellaceae > UBA8904. Next base: position 97,317 of record JAHDKI010000002.1, on the reverse strand, counting down.
CGACGAGTTGCCGCCGGGCGTGATCAAGATGGTGAAAGTCTATATCGCCATCAAAAGAAAACTCTCCGTCGGCGACAAGATGGCGGGCCGCCACGGCAACAAAGGCGTTTTGTCCCGGATTCTTCCGGAAGAAGATATGCCTTATTTCGCCGACGGCACCACGGTGGACATCATTTTGAACCCCCTGGGCGTTCCGTCCCGAATGAATGTCGGGCAGATTCTCGAAACCCATCTGGGGTGGGCCGCCAAGACCATCGGCGAAGGCTTAAACGACCTTTTGGAAAAAAACAGCAATCTGGCCCAGGTTAAATCCGAGCTGAAAAAAACATACTCGACGCCGGATTTCGACGCTTTTATCGATAACGCGTCAGCCGAGGATATCAAACGGTTTGTCGGACGTCTGAAAAAAGGCATGCTGGTGGCATCTCCTGTTTTCGACGGTTGCCCCGAACCGCAGATCCGCCAGCTTCTGGACAAGGCCGAGCTTCCGGAAACCGGCCAGGCCGTTTTGTTCGACGGCCGCACCGGCGAACCCTTCGATCAGGAAGTCACCGTCGGCATCATATACATGCTCAAGCTCCATCACCTGGTGGACAACAAAATCCATGCCCGCTCCATCGGGCCTTATTCACTGGTCACCCAGCAGCCTCTGGGCGGCAAGGCCCAGTTCGGCGGACAGCGCCTGGGTGAAATGGAAGTCTGGGCGATGGAAGCCTACGGCGCGTCGTATACCCTGCAGGAATTTTTAACTGTGAAATCCGACGACGTGGCCGGCCGGACGAGGATTTACGAATCCATCGTCAAGGGCGAACATACATTCGAGCCGGGGCTGCCGGAATCCTTCAACGTGTTGGTGAAGGAGCTTCAAAGCCTGGGATTGGATGTGGAATTGATTGAGGAAGAATAGCGCAAGGCCGTTCCCCCTTAATTTTTTTTAAGCATACAGGAGATAAATCCGTGGAAGACGTTTTCAGTTATTTTGAGAAGCCCAAAAATCCGATCCGGTTCAACGCGATTCGAATTTCGATCGCCTCGCCGGAAAAGATTCTGTCGTGGTCCAACGGGGAAGTTAAGAAACCCGAGACCATCAACTACCGGACGTTCAAACCGGAACGAGACGGGTTGTTCTGCGCAAAGATTTTCGGGCCGGTGAAGGACTACGAGTGTCTGTGCGGCCGCTATAAACGGATGAAACACCGCGGGGTGGTTTGCGAGAAGTGCGGAGTGGAAGTCATTCAGTCCAAGGTCCGCCGCGAACGCATGGGGCATATCACGCTGGCCACGCCGGTGGCGCATATCTGGTTTTTAAAGAGTCTGCCCAGCCGCATCGGCAATGTCATGGACCTGACGCTCAAAGAGCTGGAAAAAGTGCTCTACTTTGAATCCTGGATCGTTTTGGATCCCAAGGAGACGCCGCTTAAGAAAAAGGAACTGCTCACGGATGAAGAATATATCGAAGCCCGCGAACAATATGGAGAAAACGGATTCGTCTGCGGCATCGGAGCGGAGGCCGTCCGTCAGCTGCTGGAGGAAGTGGACCTCGAAGCGCTTTATGAAGAGCTTCGGGCGGAACTGGTAACGTCCATATCCGATACGAAAAAGAAAAAGCTGGTCAAAAGACTTAAAGTGGTCGAGGCGCTCAGGAAATCCGGCAATAAGCCCGAGTGGATGATCCTCACGGTGCTGCCGGTCATTCCGCCGGATCTGCGGCCGCTGGTGCCGCTCGACGGCGGCCGGTTTGCCACATCGGACCTCAACGATCTGTACCGGCGCGTCATCAACCGCAATAACCGTTTGAAAAGACTCCAGGAACTCAATGCGCCGGAAATCATCATCCGCAATGAAAAGCGCATGCTCCAGGAGGCGGTGGACGTTCTGTTCGACAACGGCCGGCGCGGCCGCGCGATTACCGGAACCAACAAGCGTCCGCTGAGATCTTTGTCCGACATGCTCAAAGGCAAGCAGGGCCGTTTCCGTCAGAACCTTTTGGGAAAACGCGTCGATTACTCGGGCCGTTCGGTGATTACCGTCGGACCCGATCTGCGGCTGCATCAGTGCGGGTTGCCCAAAAAGATGGCGCTTGAGCTCTTCAAGCCGTTTGTCTACAATCGATTGCTTGAAAAAGGGTATGTCACCACCGTGAAAAGCGCCAAGAAGATGGTGGAAAAGGAGACGTCCGAGGTCTGGGATGCCGTGGATGAAGTCGTTCGTGAATATCCCGTGATTCTCAACCGCGCCCCGACGCTGCACCGTCTGGGCATGCAGGCCTTTGAGCCGGTGCTGATCGAGGGCAAGGCGATTCGTCTGCATCCGCTGGTCTGCACCGCGTTTAACGCCGACTTCGACGGCGACCAGATGGCGGTCCATGTTCCTCTGTCCATTGAAGCGCAGACGGAAGCCCGCGTCTTGATGATGTCCACCAACAACATCCTGTCTCCGGCCAACGGAAAGCCGATTATCATTCCCAGCCAGGACATCGTTTTGGGAATTTACTATCTGACCCGGGCCAAGAAAGACGTCAAGGGAGACGGCATGACTCTCTCCGGGCCTGAAGAAGTCCGCTCGGCGCTGGACGCCGGGGCGATTGATCTGCACGCCCGGATCAAAGTCCGCGTTGACGGCGAACTCAAGGAAACCACGGCAGGACGCATGGTGCTCTATGAAATCATCCCGCGCGAGCTGAATTTCGATGTCATCAACAAGCTGATGAACAAAAAAGAACTGGCCAACCTCATCGACCATTGTTACCGTCTGTGCGGCGACAAGACAACGGTCCTTTTGGCCGACCGGCTCAAAGACCTGGGCTTTAAGTACGCCACTATTTCCGGTTTGTCTTTCGCCGTGGGCAACATGATCATTCCAGAAAACAAGAAGAACATCGTCGCGCAGGCCGACAAAGATGTCCTGAAAATTCAGAAGCAGTACATGGAAGGCCTGATTACCGACGGAGAACGCTACAACAAAGTCATCGACATCTGGGCGCAGGCCACGGAACGAATCGCCTCGGAAATGCTGACAGGTATCAGCACGGAAGAAGTTTCAGGCGCCGAGGGCAAGAAGCGCCGCATTGAGAGCTTCAATCCGATTTACATGATGGCGGACTCCGGCGCCCGCGGATCGGCGGTGCAGTTAAGACAGCTGGCCGGTATGCGCGGACTGATGGCGAAGCCCTCCGGTGAAATCATCGAGACGCCGATTACCGCAAATTTCCGCGAAGGTCTGACCGTTCTCCAATACTTCATCTCGACGCACGGCGCCCGCAAGGGCCTTGCCGATACCGCTTTGAAAACGGCCAATTCCGGATATCTGACCCGAAGGCTGGTCGATGTCGCCCAGGACTGCATCATTACCGAGCAGGATTGCGAAACCGTTGACGGCATCTATGTGTCCGCCCTCATGGAAGGCGGTGAAATCATTGAAACCGCCGGAGAACGTGTCTTGGGACGCGTTGCGCTTCAGGAAATCCGGGATCCGTTCACCAATGACGTGATCGTGCAGACCAATGAAGTGATTGACGAAGCGCTGGCTGAAAAAATCGATCGCGCCGGCATTGAACGGGTCAATATCCGGTCGGTGCTGACCTGCCGGGCGAAGCACGGCGTGTGCGCCATGTGCTACGGGCGCGATCTGGCCCACGGTCATCTGGTCAATATCGGCGAGGCCGTCGGCATCGTCGCGGCTCAGTCCATTGGGGAGCCGGGGACGCAGCTGACGATGAGAACCTTCCACATCGGGGGTACCGCCAAATTCGACGAACACTCCACGCTGGAGGCCCGCCATGACGGCCTGGTCAAATTCGTGAATCTCAGCGCGGTCAAGACACGCGAAAACGATTTCGTGGTCATGAACCGTCACGGCGAGATCCATGTCCTCGACGAGCAGAACCGCAGCCGTGGAAAGTACACCGTTCCCTACGGGGCGCACTTGAAAGTGGGCGATCAGACGACGGTGAAACGCGGCCAGCTTATTGCCGAGTGGGATCCGTTTTCGATTCCGATTCTTGCGGAAGTGGACGGAACCATCAAGTACGGCGACATTATTGAAGGAAAAACCATGCAGGAACAGGTGGATGAAGTCACCGGGCTGTCGCGCAAAGTGATCGTCGAGTTTAAAAGCCAGGATCTTCGGCCCCGTGTGTCCATCAAGGACAGCAAAGGGAAAACGGCGAAGCTTCCGCAAGGTAATGCGGTTGCCCGCTATCTGTTATCCGTCGGCGTCAACATTGTCGTATCTGAAGGAGACGAGGTCCGCGCCGGTGACATCCTGGCGAAGATTCCGCGGGAAACCACCAAGACCAAAGACATTACCGGCGGTTTGCCGAGAGTGGCCGAGTTGTTTGAGGCCAGAAAACCGAAAGATTTTGCCGTGATCAGTGAAATTGATGGGGCGGTGAGTTTCGGCAAGGACTCCAAGGGAAAGCGGAAAATTATCGTCACGCCGGAAGTGGGGGATGAAAAGGAATACCTGATTCCCAAAGGCAAGCACATCAGCGTTCAGGAAGGGGACCGCGTGAGGCCCGGCGATGCGCTGATGGACGGCATGAACAACCCTCATGACCTTTTGGCCATCAAAGGGGAAAAGGAATTGGCGCGTTACCTCGTTGACGAAGTTCAGGAAGTCTATCGTCTGCAGGGTGTCAAAATCAACGACAAGCACATGGAAGTCATCGTCCGTCAGATGCTGCGCCGCGTGCGCGTGACGGATCCGGGCGATACGGCGTTCATTGCCGATGAACAGGTTGAGCGATACAGATTCCTGGAAGAAAATGAGAAAGTGGTGGGCAAGGGCGGTCGTCCGGCAATCGGCGATCCTTTGCTTCTGGGCATTACCAAGGCGTCTCTTTCCACACAGAGCTTCATTTCGGCGGCCTCGTTCCAGGAAACCACCCGGGTCCTGACCGAAGCGTCGTTGTCCGGAAAGACGGACTATTTAAGAGGGCTAAAAGAGAATGTCATCATGGGGCGTCTGATCCCTGCGGGCACCGGTTTGATGATGTACCGCAAGTTAGGAATCGAGGTTGAGGACATGGGGGCGGAAGAAGAGACGGCCACCCTCGAAGAATGAATAAAAAATTGAGAAAGTGCTTGACAGAAGCAACTTGTGTTGATAGTTAGCACGGATTTGCTGCTGCCCGCAAAATGGGCACCGAAGCGTTCGGGAGGAAACATGCCGACAATTAGCCAACTGGTTCGCAAAGGGCGGACGAAAATTAAAAGAAAAACCAATGCTCCGGCGCTGGCCGGTTCGCCGCAGAGGCGCGGCGTCTGTGTCAGAGTGTATACGACGACACCGAAAAAGCCGAACTCGGCGTTGCGAAAAGTGGCGAGGGTCCGCCTGACGAGTGGATACGAAGTATCGTCCTATATTCCGGGAATCGGGCACAATCTTCAGGAACATTCCGTGGTTTTGGTCCGGGGCGGCAGAGTCAAAGACCTGCCGGGTGTCCGCTATCATATCGTTCGCGGAACGCTGGACGCCGTCGGCGTGGCGGATCGCAAGCAGGGCCGGTCGAAATACGGGGCCAAAAAACCGAGTTAAGATAAGTCAGACAGATAGCCGAGGGATTTAAACGATGCCGAGAAGACGTGAGATTGAAAAGAGGGAAATTTTACCGGATCCCAAATATAGCAACAAACTGGTTGCCCGGTTTGTGAATTCTTTGCTTAAACGGGGCAAGAAAAGCGTGGCGGAAAGTATTCTGTACGGCGCGTTTGATATTATCGAAAAAAGAGTCAAGGAACAGCCGGTCGAGTTTTTTGAGAAGGCCGTCAACAACGTGAAACCGGTCATAGAGGTCAAATCCAGGCGTGTCGGCGGGTCGACCTACCAGGTTCCGACCGAAGTGGTTCCCGCACGCCGGACCGCACTGGCCATTCGCTGGCTTATCTCCAATGCCCAGGAGCGAACGGAAAAAACCATGCGCGAAAAGCTGGCCGCGGAATTAATCGATGCGGCCAATAACCGCGGCGGGGCCATCAAGAAAAAAGAAGCAGTGCATAAGATGGCGGAGGCGAACAAGGCTTTCGCTCATTATCGGTTCTAATACGATTATTTAAACGACAAGGAAACCAACCATTCAAAGTTAAGGAGGAAAGGTGAGATGGCAAAGAAAAAATTTGAAAGGACTAAGCCGCATTTGAATATAGGGACCATCGGTCACGTAGATCACGGTAAAACCACGCTGACGGCCGCGATTACCAAATACCTGGCCAAAAAGGGCTTTGCTGAATTCCGTGCCTTCGATTCCATTGATAACGCTCCCGAAGAAAAAGAACGCGGCGTGACCATCAATATCTCTCACGTCGAATATGAAACCGAAAAAAGACACTACGCTCACGTGGATTGTCCGGGCCACGCCGACTATATTAAAAACATGATCTCCGGCGCCGCGCACATGGATGGAACCATTCTGGTCGTGGCCGCCTCCGACGGACCCATGCCGCAGACCCGCGAGCACATCCTCCTGGCCCGTCAGGTGCAGGTTCCCTACATTGTCGTTTTCCTCAATAAAGTGGATCTCGTGGATGATCCCGAGCTGTTGGACCTTGTCGAGCTTGAACTGCGCGAACTGCTCAGCCAGTACGAATTCCCCGGTGACGATATTCCCATCATCCGCGGTTCCGCCCTCAAAGCGCTCGAAGCTGAAGATACGAACTCTCCCGACGTGAAGTGCATTGCGGAGCTGATGGACGCCGTGGACAGCTACATTCCCGAACCCAAACGCGACACAGACAAGCCCTTCCTGATGCCGGTCGGCGATGTGTTTACGATTTCCGGACGCGGCACCGTCGTGACCGGTAGAATCGACCGCGGGATCGTTAAGGTCGGCGAAGAAGTTGAAATCATCGGTATCCGCCCGACGATCAAAACCGTTGTCACGGGCGTGGAAATGTTCCGCAAGACCCTGGATGAAGGCCAGGCCGGCGACGATGTCGGCTTGCTGATTCGCGGCATCAAACGTGAGGAAGTGGAACGCGGCCAGGTTGTGGCGAAACCCGCCTCCATCACGCCGCACACCAAGTTCGAAGCCGCCGTCTACATTCTGACCAAAGAGGAAGGCGGCCGGCATACGCCGTTCTTCTCCGGGTATCGTCCTCAGTTCTATTTCCGGACGACCGACGTGACGGGTGTGGCGACGCTTCCCGAAGGCGTGGAGATGGTTATGCCCGGAGACAACGTCAAAATGACGGTGGAACTGATTACGCCGATCGCGATGGAAGAGCAGCTGAGATTCGCTATTCGTGAAGGCGGCAGAACCGTCGGGGCCGGTGTCGTAAGCAAGGTTATTGCATAGCAAGGGAAAAATAGGTTATCCGATCAATGAAAGAGCAAAAGATTAGAATTCGCCTCAAAGCTTACGATTTTAAACTGCTGGACCGCTCGGTTGAAGAAATCGTGGACACGGCAAAACGGACCGGCGCACGCGTGGCCGGTCCCATTCCTCTGCCCACCGAGATCAACAAGTATTGCGTAAACCGCTCGCCGCATGTCGATAAGAAATCCCGCGAGCAGTTTGAAATTCGAACGCACAAGAGATTGATCGATATCGTCGAGCCGACGCAGGCCACCGTGGATGCCCTCATGAAGCTCGATCTTTCCGCAGGCGTGGATGTGGAAATCAAAGCGTAGAATTGAAGACGCGGCGATGACGGACGGCAAAACGACCGGACAGCTGCGGTTCATCACAGGGGCGTATTGACTTTTTTTGACAGATTAAAGTTGGATGAGCATGAACAAAGGAATTCTTGGAAAAAAATTAGGCATGACGCAGGTATTTGCCGAAGACGGATCAGCGGTCGGCGTCACGGCGGTGGAAGTGGAGCCGTCTGTCGTGGTGCAGGTGAAAACACAGGCGAAAGACGGCTATGATGCCATTCAGGTGGGCTACGGCCGCGTCAAGCAGAAAAATGTCACCAAGCCCCTGCAGGGTCATATGAATAAAGCCAACAAGGGTTTTTTCAGAGTGCTCAAAGAGTTTCCGGCGCAGCCTGGAACCTATGAACCCGGTCAGGAAATCACGGCGGAAATCTTCCAGGCGGGAGACTATGTCGATGTCGTCGGCACGTCCAAAGGCAAGGGATTCCAGGGCGTTGTCAAACGCCATGGTTTTGGCGGCGGACGGGCGACACACGGGTCGATGTTTCATCGCGCACCCGGTTCTATCGGCGCCAGCGCCGATCCCTCAAGAGTCTTCAAAGGTACGAAAATGGGGGGTCATATGGGGGCCGAAAGGAAAACCATGCAAAATCTTCAGGTCTGGCAGGTTCGTCCGGAGCACAATGTATTGCTGTTGAAAGGGTCGATTCCCGGCTCGAAAAACAGTTTCGTTTTGATCAAGCAAGCTCGTAAAAAAAGCGTATAAGTCACGGGAGTGGTTAACATGGCCTTCGCGGATGTTTATGATATTGAAAAGAAAAAAGTTGCCCAGGTCGAACTATCCGATTCGGTGTTCGCAGCGGACGTCAATGAGGCAACCGTATACGACGTCGTGAAAATGCAGTTGGCGTCGCGCCGTTCCGGCACTTCTTCCACCAAGGGAAGAAGCGAAGTCAGCGGCGGCGGAAAAAAACCATGGCGTCAAAAAGGCACGGGCCGGGCGAGATCCGGTTCTTCCCGTTCGCCGATCTGGCGGGGAGGCGGGATTGTTTTCGGGCCGAAACCGAGAGATTATTCATACAACGTACCGAAGAAAGTCCGTAAAAATGCTTTGATTTCCGTATTGAGCCAGAAATTCAAAGAAGAAAAGATGACCATTATCCGCGATTTCCCAATGACGGAAATCAGTACGAAAGCATTTAAGAATGTGGTGGATCTTTTCGGATTCAAAAAAGTCCTGTTCGTGATTGCCGATGATGACGTCAAGCTGATGAAATCCTCGAGAAACTTGCGGAATGTGAAAATGATCCGGTCCGAAGGCATCAACGTTTACGATGTGCTCAACTGCGAGCATCTGGTTCTTTTTGAACCCTCTATAAAAAAGATTGAAGGGGCCTTGTTATCCTAATGGAACTTCATCAGGTGATTAAAAAAATTATCCTTACCGAAAAAAGCAATCTCGAACGCGAGACCGCCAATAAGTATCATTTCGAGGTGGATCGTCAGGCCAACAAAGTGGAAATATCCGAAGCCGTCGAGAAACTCTTTAAAGTCAAGGTGGAAGAGGTGCGCGTTCTGAACATGCTGGGCAAGCAAAAGAGAATGGGCCGCACAATGGGGCGGAAGCGCTCCTGGAAGAAGGCGATTGTCACCCTGGCCGAAGGCAGCCGAATTGAAGTGGCCGAAGGCGTATAAAAAGGATTTAAGGAAAGAACAATGGGAATCATCAAGTATAAACCGACGTCACCGGGAAGACGCTTTCAGACCGTGTCTGATTTCGAGGAGATCACAACGGACCAGCCGCTCAAGAGCCTTTTAAAGCCGATTCGAAAGAGTGGCGGACGCAATACGTATGGACGGATTACGGCCAGGCATATCGGCGGCGGTCACAAAAGAAAATACCGGATTGTTGATTTTCGCCGAAACAAGGCGGATATTCCCGCAAAAGTGGCGTCGATCGAATATGACCCCAATCGATCGGCCAGAATCGCCCTGTTGAACTATCGCGACGGAGAAAAGCGTTACATTGTCGCTCCCGCTCAGATCCGAGTAGGCGATGTGCTGGTCAGCGGTGAAAAAGCGGATATCAAACCGGGCAACGCCGTCCCGCTTAAAAATATTCCGCTGGGTTCGCTGATTCATAACGTCGAGCTGAAAGTCGGTCGCGGCGCCCAGTTGATTCGATCCGCCGGGGCTTACGGACAGCTCATGGCGAAAGAAGGAGCTTATGCGCAGGTTCGCCTGCCCTCCGGAGAAGTCCGGAAAATATTCATTGAATGCATGGCGACCATCGGGCAGGTGGGCAATAACGACCATGAGAATGTCAGCATCGGAAAAGCGGGGAGAACCCGCTGGTTGGGCAAGCGTCCGCATGTGCGCGGCGTCGTGATGAACCCCGTCGACCACCCCATGGGCGGCGGCGAAGGCAGGTCCTCCGGCGGCCGACATCCGTGCACGCCGTGGGGCGTTCCGACGAAAGGGCACAAGACGAGAAAGAACAAGAGAACCGACAAATATATCGTGAAGAGAAGAGGTAAATAAGGCGTGGCACGTTCGATCAAAAAAGGTCCGTATATAGAAGAGAGTCTCCTGGCCAAGGTCAGGAAGATGGAGGCCGAAAGCAGCAAGAATGTGATTAAGACCTGGTCGCGGCGTTCAACCATCACTCCCGAACTGATCGGCCATACATTTGCGGTGCACAACGGAAAAAAGTTCATTCCGGTGTATGTGACGGAAAACATGGTCGGCCACAAGTTGGGCGAGTTCGCGCCGACGAGAACTTTTTACTCTCATTCCGGAGATCGCAAGACCAAGGTGCGAAAATAACCTCAACCGGTTCATGCGGGCAAGTTTGGAGCAGATAAGATATGGAAGCAAAAGCAGTTGCGAAATATATTCGGATGTCGCCGCAGAAAGTGCGACTGGTGGTCGATCTCGTCCGGGGCAAGGACGTTCAGGAAGCGAAGCATATCCTCCTGTTTACCCGGAAGTATGCGGCCGGCATCGTCGCAAAGGTGTTGAAGTCGGCCGTTGCCAATGCGTCCCAGAATCCCCACATCGACGAAAATACGCTGTATGTGAAAGAGATCTTTGTGGACCAGGGACCGTCGTTGAAGCGATGGAGAGCCAGAGCGCAAGGCAGAGCGGCGGGAATCAAGAAAAGAACGTCGCACATCACGGTGGTTTTGGACGAAAAGTAAGGAGGAACAAGCTTGGGCCAGAAGGTTAACCCGGTCGGATTACGGTTAGGCTACATTAAAAAGTGGCAATCTGTTTGGTATGCCGACAAAAATTACAGCAGCATGTTGCACGAGGACGTGCAGATACGGAAGTTTTTGAAAAAGAAACTTTACCATGCCGGCATTGCCAAAATCGAAATTGAGCGTGCGGCCAATAAGGCCAAGGTGAATATTTATTCGGCCAGGCCCGGGGTGATTATCGGCAAAAAGGGATCGGAAATCGAAAAGCTCAAATCCGAGATTGAGAAGTTTTCCTCTTCGGAAATCATTATCAATATTCTGGAAGTCCGTAAACCGGAAGTGGAAGCGCAACTGGTTGCCGAAAATGTCGCCATGCAGCTTGAAAAACGCGTGGCTTTCCGACGCGCGATGAAAAAATGTGTCGGGTACGCCTTGAAATTCGGCGCCAAGGGGATCAAAATCACGTGTTCGGGACGTCTTGGCGGCGCGGAAATGTCCCGGTCCGAGTGGTATCGAGAGGGTCGCGTGCCCCTGCATACCTTGCGGGCGGATATCGATTACGGCTTTACTGAAGCGCATACCGCCTACGGGCTGATCGGGGTCAAGGTTTTGGTTTTCCATGGAGAGGTTCTGCCCGGCAAGGCGGATCGAGCTTAGGCACACCAAAATGATAATCGTCCGTTCCGGTTGGGTTATTAGCCGGACCGGCAGGCAGGAGTTATATTTATGTTAGCGCCAAAAAGGGTTAAATATCGCAAGTTGCAAAAGGGACGCATGGGTGGCAAAGCGATTCGCGGAAGTTCGATTGCGTTCGGCGAGTTCGGCTTGCAAGCCGCGGAATGCGGATGGATTACGTCGCGTCAGATTGAAGCGGCTCGTGTGGCCATGACTCGGCATGTCAAACGCGGCGGCAAGATCTGGATCCGCGTGTTTCCTCATAAGTCGATCACCAAAAAGCCCGCTGAAACCCGCATGGGCAAAGGAAAGGGCGCGCCTGAAGGCTGGGTGGCCGTGGTGAAACCGGGATCGGTTCTTTATGAAATGGAGGGCGTGTCCAAGGAAGTGGCCAAGGAAGCCTTCCGGCTGGCCGCTCACAAGCTTTCGATTGCAACGAAATTTTTGTCAAGGGAGATATCTGATGAAAATTAAGGAAATCAGAGGTCTCGGAATCAACGAGCTTCAAATCAAAAACAGGGACATGGCGGAAGAGCTTTTTCGCCTCAAGATAAGGCACGCGACGGGACAGCTAGATGCCACCGCGACATTGGGGCGTCTTCGCAGAGACATCGCCCGCGTCAAGACCGTGCTTCGGGAAAAGGAGGCCGCAGGCTGAATATGGCTGAACAAAGCAACAAGCGCACCATTCGAGGTGTCGTCGTCAGCGATAAAATGGATAAGACCATCGTGGTGAAAGCCCAACGGCTGGTCAAGCATTCCGTTTTTCATAAATATGTTCGACGGCACGTCAAATTCAAGGCCCATGACGAACAAAACCTCTGTAAAGAGGGGGATATCGTGCGCATCATCGAGTGCCGACCGATCAGCAAAGACAAGCGCTGGCGGATCCTGGAGATTGTGGAAAAAGCGAAATAGATTGCGCCCTGCGCATTGCAGGCGTGCTGGATAATGGGGTTGAATTTATGATTCAGATGCAGACCATACTCAATGTTGCGGATAACTCCGGCGCCAAGCGAGTGGCTTGTATAAAAGTGCTCGGCGGGTCGAAGCGCCGTTACGCGAGCCTGGGGGACGTGATTGTGGTATCCGTCAAGGAAGCCATTCCGAACTCAAAGGTCAAAAAGGGAGATGTCATGAAGGCGGTGATTGTCCGGACCGTCAAAGAGGTGAAGCGTCCGGACGGATCCTATTTGAAGTTTGACGATAATTCCGCCGTCCTGATCAGCAACCAGATGGAACCGATCGGAACAAGAATATTCGGGCCGGTGGCCCGCGAGCTTCGAGCCAGACAGTTTATGAAAATCGTCTCTCTGGCGCCGGAAGTTTTATAGCCTTGGGGAATAGAGGGGAAAAATGAGTTCAGGCAGACTGAGAAAAGGAGATTTGGTGAAAGTGCTTTCCGGCAAGGACAAAGGAAAAACCGGAAAGATCATCAAGACCCTCCCGGAAAAAAACAAGGTCGTGATCGAGAAGGTCAATGTGATCAAAAAACACAAAAGACCCGATCAAAAAAGCAAAGGCGGCATCCTCGAAAAAGAAGCGGCCATGGATGTGTCCAAGGTCAGCATTATTTGCGGGAAATGCAAGGAAGCCGCGCGGATTCGGAATCGTGTTCTGGATGACGGCAAAAAAATACGAATCTGCAGCAAATGCAACGATGTCATCGATGTAGGTTGATAAACATGGCGAGATTAAAGGATTATTATTTAAAAACGGTAGTGCCGGCCCTGATCAAGGAATTCGATTACAAAAATCCGATGCAGGTTCCCAAGATGGAGAAAATCGTGGTGAACATGGGGCTGGGCGAAGCGATTTCGAACGTTAAAATTATCGACGGCGCCGCGGCCGAGCTGGCTCAGATTACCGGTCAGAAACCGGTTGTGACCAAGGCCCGCAAGTCCATTGCAACCTTTAAGCTGCGTCAGGGGATGCCCATCGGTTGCTGCGTCACGCTTCGCAAGGACGTCATGTATGAATTTTTCGACCGTCTGGTCAACGTGGCGCTTCCCAAGGTTCGGGACTTCCGCGGGATTTCCAAAAATGCGTTTGACGGCAGGGGCAATTATTCTCTGGGCTTGCACGAACAGATCATTTTCCCTGAAATTGAGTACGACAAGGTCGAGAAGGTCAAGGGACTCAACATCACGATCGTGACCACCGCCAGGTCCGATGATGAAGCCCGGATGCTGTTGAAACTGATGGGTGTGCCCTTTAAGAATTAATTGAGACGTTCCGGAGGAATCGCGTGGCAAAAAAGTCATTAATCGCAAAGGCGAAAAGGAAGATGAAATATTCGGTTCGGGAGTATAATCGCTGCCAGATCTGCGGCAGGCCCCGGGCGTACTATCGAAAGTTTGAAATGTGCAGAATCTGCCTGAGGAAGTTGTCTTTGCAGGGTGAACTTCCCGGCGTGATCAAATCCAGTTGGTAATATAAGCTTGACGGAGTGAAGGAGAAAAAAGCATGGGGATGACGGATCCTATTGCCGATATGCTGACCAGAATTCGCAATGCGAATAAGGCCCGCTTCAAAAATGTGACGGTGCATATGTCCCGGATGAACACGAACATTGCAAAAGTTCTCAAATCCACCGGTTACATTCACAGCTACGATGTCGTAAAAAATGAAGCCGGTCACTCAATGTTGAAAATCACGCTGAAGTATCCGGATTCGAAACGGACGGTGATCACGGGAATCGCCAGGGTCAGCAAGCCCGGACGCCGGGTGTATGTGCCGGCCGATCAGATTCCTCAAGCCCTCAACGGTTTCGGCGTTTCGATTCTTTCCACTTCCCGCGGCGTGATGACGGACCAGGAAGCCCGCGAACAGAATGTCGGCGGCGAAGTGCTTTGCAAGGTGTGGTAATCCATCAAACGTTAGTAAATGGGAGTTTGGGTTCATGTCCAGAATAGGTAAAAAACCGATCACTTTTCCCAAGGGAGTCAAACTGACCCAAAGTGACGGGATCGTTAAAGTCGAAGGGCCAAAGGGGTCGCTGTCCTCGCGGTTGCCTGAAGGCGTCAAGGTGGTCGCCACCGCAGAGCAGGTTGTCATCGAGCGCAGATCGGAAAATCGGATTGATCGTTCCTATCACGGATTGGCCCGAACCTTGATCAACAACATGGTCACCGGCGTCAGCGCCGGCTTTGAAAAAGGGCTTGAAATCTCCGGCGTGGGATATCGTGCGGAAGTGGCGGGCTCTACGCTGAAAATGGTTTTGGGGTATTCCGCTCCGGTGGAGTATACGATTCCCAAGGGAGTTGATGTCCGAGTGGACAAGCAAGTCAACCTGGTTGTTTCCGGCATTGATAAAGAGCTGGTCGGCCGCGTCGCCTCGGAAATACGCGCCCTGCGAAAACCCGAGCCATACAAGGGCAAGGGCATCAAGTACGCGGGTGAACGGATCCGCCGGAAAGCCGGCAAGGCTGCGGGCGCGAAGTAAAGAAAAACATAGACTGTCTTAAAGAGGTGGAACATTGGCTTCCAAAAGAACATTAAAGATTCGGAATAAAAGAGAAAAAAGGGTTCGGGGAAAACTGTCCGGAACGTCGGAACGTCCCAGGTTGTCCGTTTTCCGCTCGGACCGGCATATTTATGCCCAGGTGATCAACGACGCTCAGGGAACCACGATTGCCGCGGCCTCCACCTTGAATAAGGAGATTGCCGACCAGATCAAGGGGAAAAAGAAGGTCGATGTCGCCCGTGAAGTCGGTAAGCTGATTGCAGAGCGGTTGAAAAATCTGGGCGTTGAAAAAGTCGTTTTCGACCGGGGCAGATTTTTATACCATGGCCGCGTTAAGGCCCTGGCGGACGCAGCCCGGGAAAACGGACTCAAATTTTAAAAATTCTTTAGTGTGAAGAGAACTCATGATCAGAGAAGAATCGTTGGAAAGAAGAGACATGAAAGACGTGGAGCTCCTCGACCGGGTGATTGCCATTAATCGTACGGCAAAGGTCGTTAAAGGAGGAAGGCGGTTTCGTTTTAGCGCCATCGTCGTGGTGGGCGACGGCAACGGCAAGGTCGGCGCCGGTCTGGGCAAGGCCCATGAAGTTCCGGAAGCGATTCGCAAGGGAATGGAGATGGCCAAAAAAAACATGGTTAAGGTCGCCGTGATTAATAAGACCATTCCTTTTGAAGTGTTGGGGCGGTTCGGCGCCGGGAAAGTGCTTTTGAAGCCGGCTTCCGAAGGCACCGGTCTGATCGCAGGCGGGGCCGTCAGAGCCGTTTTGGAAGTCGCAGGCGTCCATAATATTCTGACCAAATGTCTGGGCTCTCATAATCCGCACAACCTGGTCAAAGCGACGCTGGAAGGGCTCTGTCAGCTTCGAGAACCGGCGGACATTGCCGCACAGCGGGGCAAGTAAATAATTATCAACAAGGTGGGACACCGTGGGCAAGATGTTGAAAATCAAAATGATCAAAAGTGAAATCGGACGGCCTGAAAAGCAACGAAAAGTGCTGCGCGGCATGGGGCTGAAAAAAGTGAACGCTTCGGTCACTCTGGCCGATACGCCGGAGATTCGGGGCATGATCGATAAAGTGATCCACCTGGTTGCTGTGGAAGAGATAAAGGAGTAGGCAAGATATGGATTTGAGCACTCTCAAAGCGCCGGCCGGGGCGACGAAAAAAAGAAAGAGAGTCGGTCGCGGTGATGCCTCCGGGCAAGGAGGAACCTCCGGAAAAGGCCATAAAGGTCAGAAAGCGCGTTCCGGCGGACACATTCGCTCGGGGTTCGAAGGCGGTCAGATGCCCATGGCCAGACGACTGCCCAAAAGAGGATTTCGGAATCCATTCCGTAAGAGTTTTGTCGCCGTCAACGTCAGCGATCTGGCCCGTATCTTTGAAAAAGGGGCCGTCATTGATGAGGCGGCCATTCTGGAAAGCGGCCTGGTCAAAAAGAAGGGCGACGGCATTAAGATTCTGGCCAAAGGCAATATCGACATTCCCGTGACGATCAAAATGGCGCACATCAGCGCGGCTGCGAAAGAAAAAATCACCGCCGCCGGCGGATCCGTGGAAGAGGTGATCTGACTTGTTAGAAGGACTCAGTGGCGTTACAAAAGTACCTGAATTGACCAGACGGATTCTCGTGACGCTGGGACTTCTGGCGGTCTATCGGGTCGGTGTGTTCATTCCCACGCCGGGAATCGACAAGGTTGCGCTTCTGGATTTCTTTGAGCGTTTCAAAGGATCGATGCTGGGGCTCATGGACCTTTTCGCGGGGGGAGCGCTGAGTTCCTTTTCGATTTTTGCGCTCGGCATCATGCCCTATATTACGGCATCCATTATTTTAAATTTGCTGACGGTTGCCGTTCCCCACTTGGAGAAATTATCCAAGGAAGGGGAAACCGGCCGCAGAAAGATAACACAGTATACGCGATACGGGACGGTTGTTCTAAGTATTATTCAGGGATTCGGTATCGCTTGGGGATTGCAGCAGATGGCGTCTCCCACCGGCGCGCCGATTGTGATTCAGCCGGGCTGGTCGTTTATCCTGATGACGATCATTACGCTCACCTCCGGCACCGCGTTTTTAATGTGGCTGGGCGAGACGATTACGGAAAAAGGAATCGGCAACGGCATTTCGCTGATTATTTTCGCGGGCATTGTGTGCAATTTGCCTGCTGCCATCAGCAACACATGGCGCTTGTACACGTCCGGTGAATTGCATTTTGTGATTCTGCTTTTGCTGCTCGTGTTCATGATCGTTGTGGTCGGCGCGATTGTGTTTGTTGAGGCGGCGCAAAGACGGATTCCCGTGCAGTATGCCAAACGCATTGTGGGCCGAAAGATGTACGGCGGACAGACGACGCATCTGCCGCTGAAAATCAATTCCGCGGGCGTGATTCCGCCGATCTTCGCGTCGTCCGTGATCATGTTTCCGGCCACCATCGCCAACTTTGCGCCGGAAGGATGGATGAAGACGATTTCGGACTATCTCCGGATGGGGCAGATCGGCTATGAAATCCTGTTTGTCGGCCTGATCTTTTTCTTCTGTTTCTTTTACACGGCTGTGACGATCAAACCCGACGACATGGCGGAAAATATGAAAAAGTTCGGCGGGTATATCCCGGGCATTCGGCCCGGCAAAAAAACCGCCGAGTATATCGAAGAGATTCTGGAGCGGTTGACCTTCAGCGGTGCGATTTATGTGTCGATTATCTGCGTGATTCCCAGCATCCTGATCGCGCAGCTCAATACGCCGTTTTATTTCGGCGGGACGTCGCTTTTGATCGTGGTGGGGGTGGCCATGGACACGGCCAGCCAGATCGAGTCGCATTTGCTGACCCGTCAGTATGAAGGATTCATGAAAAAAGGGCATATCGCCCGCAGGAGATAACGCGCGCAGCCATTCGAAGAGGAGTCGTCTTCATGGTCATTTTGAAACGTCCGGAGCAGATCGACAAAGCCAGAGCCAGTAACCGGATTGTCGCGGAGGTTTTGCAGACCATCAAAGACAAACTGAAGCCCGGAATGACCACGCGGGATCTTGACAAAATCGCGGATGCATTGGTTGCAAAAAGGGGCGGCAAGCCCGCCTTTAAGGGGTATCGAGGCTATCCTTACGCCTTGTGCACCTCGGTGAACCAGGAAGTCGTTCACGGTATGCCGTCGGATCGGGTTTTAGTGGAAGGCGATATTATCGGCATTGATTTTGGTGTTTGGCTTCAAGGGTACTATGGCGATGCCGCCGTCACCCTGCCTGTGGGTCGGATTAGCGAGCGCGCGCAACGGTTGATCCAGGTGACCGAACAGAGCCTGTATGCCGCGATAGAAAACGCCCGTGAGGGAAAACGGTTGGGGGATATTTCGGCAGCGGTCCAGAAAACGGTGGAAAGCGCCGGATTTTCGGTGGTCCGAGACTTTGTGGGCCACGGTATCGGCGAGAATCTTCATGAAGATCCGCAGATTCCGAATTTCGGCAAAGCGGGCCGTGGGATTGAACTTCAGGCGGGAATGATCTTCGCCATTGAGCCCATGGTCAATGAAGGACGCTACGCGGTGAGGATTCTTGAGGACGGCTGGACGGTCGTCACGGATGACGGAAGTCTTTCCGCGCATTTCGAACATTCCGTCGCCATTACCGACAATGGACCGGATATCCTGAGCCGATGGGACGGATAAAAGATTAAACGGATCGGATTTTAGGCGGGCCGGAAGGGGCTATGGCAAAAGAAGAAGCGATTGAAGTGGAAGGCCGGGTTTTGGAACCCCTGCCCAATGCGATGTTCCGAGTGGAATTGGAAAACGGGCATAAAGTCCTCGCGCACATATCCGGAAAGATGAGAATGCATTTCATCAAAATTCTTCCGGGCGACAAAGTGACGGTGGAGCTTTCCCCCTATGATTTAACCCGGGGGCGGATTACCTACAGGACTAAGTAAGTTAGACGGAAACAAGGAGTTGGAATCGTGAAAGTCAGATCGTCGGTTAAAAAAATTTGCGAGAAATGCAAAATCGTCAAGCGAAAAGGCGTTTTGCGCGTGATTTGCGAGAACCCGAAGCACAAACAACGTCAGGGTTAGTTTTATTTCAGGAGGTTGATAGGTGGCACGAATTTCAGGTGTGGATTTACCGAAAAATAAAAGAATGGAAGTTGCTTTGACCTATATTTACGGCATCGGACCCACCAAAGCAAAGCAAATCCTGAAGGATTCCGGCGTCAGCCCGGACACGAAGACCGACGAACTGGCCGACTCGGAAATTTCCGCAATTCGAAGCATTATTGACAAAGAACATAAGGTGGAAGGCGATCTGAGGCGAGAAGTCTCCATGTCCATCAAACGATTGATGGATATCGGCGCGTACCGCGGCTTGAGACATCGTAAAGGTTTGCCTGTGCGCGGCCAGAGAACCCACACCAACGGGCGGACGCGAAAAGGCCCAAGGCGGGCGATTGCGGGTAAGAAAAAGTAATTTCCAACCGGAGGACACATGGCGAAGGCAGTCAGAAGAACGGGAAAAAAGAAAGAAAAGAAAAATATAACGGAAGGGGTTGCGCACATTCAATCCACTTTCAACAATACGATTGTGACCATTACGGACATGACCGGTAACGTTATTTCGTGGTCGTCGGCCGGCCTGCAGGGCTTTAAAGGGTCTCGAAAGAGCACGCCGTTTGCCGCGCAGATGGCCGCTGAAGACGCCGTTCGCAAAGCGAAGGAACATGGCATGCGTCGGGTGCAGGTCTTCATCAAGGGGCCGGGCGCCGGACGGGAATCGGCCCTGCGCTCTCTGCAGTTGGCCGGATTGACCATCACCATGATCCGTGATGTGACACCCGTTCCGCATAACGGTTGCAGACCGCCGAAGCGGCGCAGGGTGTAGTGAACGAAATCAAGGAACTGAAAAAAGTAAAGGGAGGCGTTTTTTGGCTAAATATACGGATTCCTCATGTCGGTTGTGTCGCCGGGAAGGGTTGAAGCTTTTCCTCAAAGGCGACCGGTGTTATTCGGAAAAGTGCTCTTTTGAACGAAGAGGCTATGCGCCGGGCGACCACGGCCAGTCTCATCGAAAGCAGAATTCTGACTACGGCGTCCAGCTGCGCGAGAAACAGAAACTCAAAAGAATGTACGGTCTTCTGGAGAAACAATTCCGGGGCTACTTTAAACGGGCCGATCAGCTCAAAGGCATCACGGGTACGAATTTGCTCGTTTTGCTTGAACGCAGACTCGACAACATGGTTTTTCGTCTGGGGTTTGCAAGTTCCCGAGTGGAAGCCAGGCAGCTGGTGAGTCACGGTCATTTTTTAATCAACGGCAAAGCGGTGAATATTCCCTCCTATTTGCTTAAGGCGGGCGATGAAGTCACAATAAAGGAAGGGTCCCGGAAGATCAACCGGGTTCTCGAAGCAATGGAAACCGTCGCACGACGGGGTGTGCCACAGTGGCTGGTATTGGATAAAGACAATTTCAAAGCGACCATCAAGGCGCTGCCGGTGCGTGAAGATCTCACCATGCCCGTGCAGGAACAGCTTATTGTCGAACTTTATTCGAAGTAAGAAACAGACGTAAAAATAAACCAGCTAGAAGGTGGGTTGAAATATGCAAAGAAACTGGTCGAGTTTGATTCGTCCCAAGCGTGTGGACGTCGATGAAGCGACGCACACACGTTTTTACGGAGAATTCACAATCCAGCCCCTTGAAAGAGGGTTTGGTATCACGCTTGGAAATGCACTCAGAAGAGTTTTGCTGTCCTCCATTCAGGGGGCGGCGATTGTGTCCATCAAAATTGACGGTGTTCTGCACGAATTTTCCACGATTCCCGGAATCAAGGAAGACGTGACGGATGTCATTCTGAATTTGAAGGGTGTCCGCTTTAAACTGGGTGCCGCCGATACGAAAGTTGTGCGTTTCGAAATTTCCCGAGCCGGGGCTATTACTGCGGGAGACATCATTACGGATGGCTCCATTGAAGTGCTTAATCCCGACCATTATATCGCAACGATGTCCGGAAAAGGGTCATTCAAGGCGGACATGGTCGTGAAGATGGGGAAAGGCTACCTCCCGGCGAAAAAAGAGCTGGAGCCGGATCAGCCGGAAGGGACGATCAACATCGACGCGATTTTTTCCCCGGTCAAGAAAGTGAATTATGTCGTTTCTCATGCCCGTGTCGGCCAGATTACCGACTATGATAAACTGGTTTTGGAAGTCTGGACCGACGGCAGCGTCAATCCGGGAGACGCCATCGCCTATGCCGCCAAGATCATCAAACAGCAGTTGGATGTCTTTATCAACTTTGAAGAGGTTGAAGAAGAAGTCGTTCCGGAAAAAGTGGATGAAAAAGGCAATCTCAACGAAATTCTCATGCGGTCTGTGGAAGACCTGGAGCTGTCCGTCCGGTCGGCAAACTGCCTGAAAAATGCCGGCATCAACACCATCGGCGAGTTGGTGCAGAAGACCGAAGCGGAAATGCTCAAAACGAAGAATTTCGGCCGCAAATCGCTGTCTGAAATCAAGGATATTCTCAACGAATATGGTCTGGTTTTCGGCATGAAACTGGATCTGGGGTCGGCCGAGAGCAAAGAAGAATAACGCCGGTGGTTTCCCGGTTGTCAAATACGATCAGTTTCACAGTTACGAAAGGAAGAGTTTACAATGTATCACGGTAAGTCGGGCAGAAAACTGGGACGAACGTCCAGCCACAGGCAAGCCATGTTTCGCAACATGGTGACCTCGATGATCAAACACGAGAGCATCCGGACGACAGACACAAAGGCCAAGGAATTGCGCAAGCTGGCGGAAAAGATGGTGACCCTCGGCAAGCGCGGCGATCTGCATGCCAGGCGTCAGGCGTTATCCGTAGTGCGTGATAAAGATATGGTCGGTAAACTCTTCGGCGAGTTGGCCGAGCGTTTCCGTAACCGCGCGGGCGGCTATACAAGAATTGTCAAAGTCGGCTACCGGTTCGGCGACAATGCGCCGGTTTCCATCCTGGAATTCATTCCGGATGAAAAAAAGAAGGAAAAGGCCAAGACGAAAACAAAAGACAAAAAAGCCCAATAGTTGGCACCAGCCGGCATAGGTCGAAAAAGGCGGAGTTTTTACTCCGCCTTTTTTATGGTTGTTTTTTCATTTTAAACACGGTAATGATTCTGCCTGAAGAGAACTGAAGAGAAAATAAGACCTATTTCATTTTTCCCAACCGACGAGCCCTGGCCGAAAGGCCGGGGGCAACGATGCCTTGATTGCTCGGGAGGATGAGTTATGACAGAACACAGAATCGGAGAAGTCGTTAAATTCTTTCCCAAACCATCGGTTGCCGCGGTCCGGATCGACGAAGGCGAACTGTTCGTTGGCGATGCTATCAAGTTTTCAGGCCATACCACGGAATTTACCGACGTGGTCCAATCCATGGAAGTGAATAACGCGCCGATTTCCAAAGCCGTTTCCGGCGATCTGATCGGATTGAAGGTCTCCGATCGCGTCCGGCCGGGAGATGAGGTGTTCAAAGTCGAGGGTGACTGAGCACTCACGGGCTTTTTTTTCAGGCCTCGATATCTCAACCGCATCAGCTTTCCTTTCAGCGTTTTAAATTTGAGTGGCTTCGTATGGCAAAAACGGCGAAAATTCTGGTGGTTGACGATGAGCGGGATATTGCCGAGCTTTTGGCCTACAATCTGAATAAAGAAGGCTTTTCGACTGTTTTAGCCCATGACGGAGAGGCGGCGCTTCGAAAAATTCGACTTGAAAAACCGGATTTACTGATTCTGGATCTGATGCTGCCGGGCATGAGCGGTCTGGATATCTGCAAAACGATTCGATCTCATCCGCAGACGGCGTCTTTGCCCATTATTATGCTGACGGCGAAAAGTGACGAGCTCGACAGAGTGTTGGGTCTGGAAATCGGCGCGGACGACTATGTCACCAAGCCTTTTAGCTTAAAAGAGCTTATGGCTCGCGTCCGTTCTGTCCTGCGCCGCGTCCGGGATCGCAACCGAGAGGTTCCGAAAGAGACTTTTGAACAAGACGGGTTGGCCATTAACTATGTCTCATGCGATGTAATTGCGGACGGTAAACCCGTCAATCTGAGCCCGACGGAACTCAAACTGCTTTTTTTTCTGTCGCAGCATCCAGGGCGTGTCTATTCACGGGATCAGATCCTGAATGCCGTCTGGGGGGACGACACATTCATCACCCCGAGAGCGGTGGATGTCCATATCCGACGCCTGCGAGCGCAGATTGAGAAAGATATGGACAATCCGCGATACGTGTTAACGGTCAGGGGATTCGGCTACAAATTTTCCGATATGCAGTGATCGTGAGCAGGCCCGACTCATCCATTTTCTCATTTTGGCCGATTGTCTTCACATTTTCATACCGTTGTCATCAAACTGTAACATTGATCCTGTAGAAGAGACCCAAACTCAAAAAACAGGAGGAAACTTCATGTTCGAATCTTTCAAAAAAGCAGTTCTGGCCGTGGCTGTTTTCGCGTTCATGGCCGGCGTGTCGGAGGCGTCATCCATCGTCATCAAGGGATCGACCACCGTTTTGCCGGTGGCTCAAGGGACGCTGGAAGCCTTCATGAAAGCCCATCCCGGTGTGCAGATGTCTTTGTCCGGCGGCGGATCTGGCGAGGGGATCAAGGCGCTCATCGATAAGACGACGGACATCGCGACCTCATCGCGCGATATCAAACCGTCGGAAATCGAGCTGGCGAAATCTCGAGGCGTCAATCCGGTGGAACATGTCGTGGCTTTCGACGCAATCATTCCGGTGGTTCACCCCAGCAACAAAGTATCCAATCTGACGACTGATCAGCTAAGCCAGATCTACCAGGGCAAGATTACCAACTGGAAGGAAGTCGGCGGAGAGGATCTGAAAATTGTCGTAATTTCCCGTGATTCCTCGTCCGGTACGTTTGAATCCTGGGATCATTTCGTGATGAAAAAGGCGAAAGTCACCCCGCGAGCGCAGATGCTCGCTTCCAACGGTGCGCTGGTGACGGCGGTGGCCAAAAACCGTTTCGCCATCGCCTATCTGGGCATCGGCTACCTCAACAAGAGCGTCAAACCGTTGCAGGTAAACGGTGTGACGGCATCCGTCCAGACGGCGATGTCCAAAGAGTATCCTCTCTCCCGGGAATTATACATGTACACCAACGGTGAACCGACGGGCGACGTCGCCAAATATCTGGCTTTCGTCAAATCCGCGCAAGGCCAGGCTGTTGTCGCCAAAGAGGGATTTGTGCCTTTAATGGATGTAAAAAAAACCGGCAAGAAATAATGTCCGGATGCAGGCAAATCGATTGAGCGGATTGCCGCGGCGCGATAGGGGTCATTGCGCCGCGGCAACACGACATTGAACAGGAAAGGAAA
The DNA here is from genome assembly GCA_018436925.1 of Syntrophaceae bacterium. GTDB lineage: Bacteria > Desulfobacterota > Syntrophia > Syntrophales > Smithellaceae > UBA8904. Next base: position 73,021 of record JAHDKI010000002.1, on the reverse strand, counting down.
TACAGACCACGCAAGATCGGCCCGATGGCGGTTGCAACGGGGGATGCCGGGTGTGGATGCCGAATATGATGAATCGCAGGATTAAAGAGACGCTGATTAAATATCTTTTCTTTCTTTTCGCCCTGGTGTCGGTCATCGTTCTGGGGCTGATTGTTTTTTCCCTGTTTCGCGAGGGGCTCCCCATTTTCCAGCATACGCCGGTCTGGGATTTCCTGTTCGGCATGGAATGGTATCCGACATATGATCCGCCGTCCTTCGGCATTTTTCCGCTCATTGTCGGATCGGTCATTGTGACGCTTCTGGCCGCCGTCATCGCCGTGCCGTTGGGCCTGCTTGCGGCCATTTACATTTCTGAAATCGCGCCGAAGGCCGTCAAAGAAATTCTCAAATCCGTCATCGAACTTCTGGCCGGTTTGCCTTCGGTGGTTTTGGGATTCTTCGGCATGGTCGTGGTGGCGCCCTGGCTGCAAGATACCTTCGATTTGCCCACGGGACTGAATATCGTCAATGCCTCCGCGATTTTGGCCATTATGGCGATTCCGACCATATCGAGCATATCCGAAGACGCGCTCTACAGCGTGCCGCGAGAATTCAAAGAAGCCTCTTACGCGCTGGGGGCGACGAAATTTGAAACGATCGCAAAAGTGATCGTGCCGGCGGCGCTTTCCGGAATATCCACGGCGATCATGCTGGGGATGGCCCGGGCCATCGGCGAAACCATGGTGGTCTTGATGGTGGCGGGCGGGGCGGCGGCCATTCCGGAGAGCCTTTTCGACTCCGTGCGGCCGATGCCGGCAAGCATTGCCGCCGAGATGGGCGAGACGCCCTACCGCAGTCCGCATTATCACGCGCTGTTTGCCACCGGCATGGTCTTGTTCTTCATGACGCTCGCCTTCAATCTGATTGCGGATTACGTTTCCCATAAATTCAAGCAGACGGGGTCGGCAACGCTATGAACGGCAAGGCTTTAAGATCCAATACCATGCGTTGGCGCTACTTCAAACAGTATGTCTTTTTTACGCTGGTTCGAGGCTCGGCGGCGCTCATCACGCTGGCCTTGGGCGGCCTCATCTTTTATATTGTCTATCATGGCATCTCGGCGATCAGCTGGGAATTCATCACTCAGCCTCCAACGCATGCGATGACCAAAGGCGGCATCATGCCGGCCATTATCGGGACGATCTATCTGACCTTCGGGGCGATTGCCGTCGGGTTGCCGCTGGGCATCGCGTCCGCGATTTATCTGACCGAGTATGCCAAACAGGGCCGGATCGTTCGATTTCTCAAGGTCGGCATTAATTGCCTGGCCGGCGTGCCGTCCGTCGTTTTCGGCCTTTTCGGCTTGGGGTTCTTCGTCATTTTTTTGGGATTCGGATCGAGCATTCTGGCCGGATCCCTGACGCTGGGCTTTCTCATTCTGCCGACGATCATCGGCGCCTCCGAGGAAGCGCTCAAGGCCGTGCCCCAGACGTTTCGGGAGGCCTCTCTTTCTCTGGGCGTGTCCAAGTGGCAGACGACTTACCGTATTGTTTTGCCCAACGCGCTGCCGGGCATTTTGACCGGTTCCATCCTGGGCATCGGACGGGCGGCGGGAGAAACGGCTCCCATCATGTTCACGGCGGCGGCCTACTTTACCGCCAAACTGCCCGGGTCGGTCTTCGACGAAGTCATGGCCCTGCCTTATCACATCTACGTGCTGGCGACGGCGGGAACGAATATAGAAGCCACGCGTCCGATTCAGTTCGGCACCGTGCTGGTTTTGGTCGCGGTGGTGCTGGGCATTGATCTGATCGCCATTGTCATCCGCGGCTATATGAGACGAAACAAAAGGTGGTAACCATGGACAGCAATATCATCATCGACCTGAAAAATGTGAACTTCTACTATGGGCAGACCCGCGCGCTTTCGAACATTTCCATGACGTTTCGGAAGAATAAGGTTACGGCGCTTATCGGCCCCTCCGGCTGCGGGAAATCAACCTTGTTGCGCCTTTTAAACCGCATGAACGATCTGATCGACGGCACGCGCGTCGAAGGCGAGATTCTCTATGAAGATCAGAACATCTACGCGCCGGATGTCGATCCGGTGGAGATTCGCCGTAAAATCGGCATGGTCTTTCAGAAACCCAATCCTTTTCCCAAGACGATCTACAACAATATTTCCTACGGACCGAAACTCACCGGCGTGCCGGTGGACGATATGAACGCGCTCGTCGAGCAAAGCCTCAAGCAGGCGGTGCTTTGGGATGAGGTGAAAGACATTCTCAATCAGTCGGCCATGAATCTCTCCGGCGGGCAGCAGCAGCGATTGTGCATCGCGCGTGCGCTGGCGATGAAGCCGGATATTCTTCTGATGGACGAGCCGACCTCTGCGCTCGATCCCATTTCCACGGCCAAGATCGAGGAGCTCATCGAAGAGTTGAAAAAAGACTACACGATTATTATCGTCACACACAACATGCAGCAGGCGGCGCGGATCTCCGACGAAACCGCTTTCTTTTATCTGGGGAACCTGGTTGAATACAATAAAACGGAAAAAATATTCACCAAGCCGGACGTGAAACAAACCGAGGATTACATTACCGGAAGATTCGGGTGAATCAGGGCCTTTGGGAGGAAAAAGGGATGGAAGAAAAGAGACACACCAGCTCGCACTATGAAAAAGAATTGCAGCAGATCAAAGACGGCTTGATCTATCTGGGCGCGCTGACGGAAAAGGCTATTCAGGATGCGATGCAAGCCCTTTCGGGTCGGGATTCCGAACTGGCCAAAAAAGTGATCGGCGCCGATGACGAGATCGATCGGCTCGATACGGACATCGAAGAGCGGTGCATCAAGATTCTGGCGCTGCGCCAGCCTACGGCGATCGATCTGCGGTTTATCACCACCGCCATCAAGATCACCGGCCATCTGGAGCGCATTGGCGATATGGCGGTCAACATTGCCGAAAAAGCCTTGCAATTAAATGAGGAGCCGCAGCTCAAACCATACATCGATCTGCCCCGAATGAGCGATCTGGTGGGGCAGATGATCAAGGAGTCGCTCGACAGCTTCATCCGCGCGGATTTAAATCTGGCGGAAAACGTCCGCCGCACGGAACAGGTGATCGACGATCTCAACGAACAGATTTTCCGGGAACTGCTGACCTTTATGATGGAGGATTCCAAAGCGATTCACCGCGCTCTTTTGATTATGCAAGTTTCTAAAAACATGGAGCGGATTGCGGATCATGCCAAGGGCATCGCCGATATGGTGACCTACATGGTCACCGGCGAATGCGTGCGGCATCAGACCTGCGGTATTGAAGCTTAAGGAGCCGTTTGTGAAAGGCAGACTTTTTTTCAAAATCCTGCTTTCCTACCTGGCGATTGTGGCGCTGTCGTTTGTGATTCTCAATGCATTTATCAGAGATGAGTTAACAGACGTGCTGACGGAAAAAATTGAGCGTGAAATGCTGGCATATGCCCGCCTGATCGATCTGTCGTCGCCTGCGGATATAAAAGCGCAAATTGCGCCGGTGGCGGCGATTTCCCAGTCGCGGGTGACGCTGATCGACGCTAAAGGAAACGTTTTGGCCGATTCGGTGCTGGATCCGTCTAAGATGGACAATCACCTCAACCGGCCCGAAGTTCAGGAGGCCCGCGTCCGGGGAGAAGGCAGGTCATCGAGGTTCAGCGTGTCGGACAATACGGACATGTTTTATGTGGCCGTCTCGGTAAAGATTCGCGATCGGATTGCCGGCTATGTCCGGCTGGCCCGTACGCTCGATGATGTCAAAAAAACCGTGGGCGACGTGTATCGGTCGTTTCTTATGGCGTTGATGGTCACATTTGGTTTGGCGCTGATGCTGGCCCTTTTGTTTTCTTACACCCTCACGCGCCCGGTGCGGATTCTCGAGCGTTTCACCGAGAAGCTTCGACGCGGTGAGCCCTCAGGCACGCTGATTCTTCAGACGGCTGATGAAACCCGGAAACTTGCCGACAACATCAACTATCTGGTCGGAAAATTGCAGGACAAGATCCGTCAGGCAGACGAAGAGAGAAGCAAGCTGATGGCTGCGCTGACCAGTTTGTCGGAAGGCATCCTGATTCTCGACGTTCAAGGCAGAATCGAATTTGTCAGCCGCTCGCTGTCGGATTTACTTTTTGCCCAATACGGGGATATGGAGGGTAAAACTCTCATGGAGGCGCTTCGCAGCGCGGAACTTCATCAAGCGTACCGTCAATTTAAAGTGTCGGGTGAGACGGTATCAAGAGAGGTTACGCTGGGTCGACGGAATCCGGCTATCATGAACGTGAGTATCTCTGCGGTTCACGGATATCCCGGTGAAGAGAAGGCCATGATTATTTTTCATGATGTGACGCGCCTCAAAAAGCTTGAGCGCATCCGCACGGATTTCGTGGCCAATGTGACGCATGAGATCCGCACGCCGCTCGCGGCGATGATTGGCTGCCTTGAAACGCTGCGGCAAGGTGCGATGTCAAAGCCGCAGGACGCGACGCGTTTTCTCGATATGACGTTAAAACAGGCCCATCGGCTCAATCGTTTGGTCGAGGACCTGATGACCCTGTCAAAGATAGAGTTGGGGGAAGTGGAGTTTCATTTTGAGACGTTGTCCCTTCGAGATGTGGCCGAAAGCGTGATCGGGTTGCTTGCCGCCAAGGCGGAAGCCGGGCAGATATTCCTGGCCAATGAGATTCCCGGTGACATCGAGCCCGTTTCAGGTGATCGTGACCGGCTCACCCAGGTTCTTCTCAACGTTGTGGACAACGCCATCAAGTTCACACCACAGGGAGGATCCGTCACCCTCGCTGCGCAATTCAAAGAAGGCGGTGTGACGGTGTCGGTCGCCGATACGGGAACAGGCATTCCACGCGAAGAACTTCAGCGGCTGGGAGAACGGTTTTACCGGGTTGATAAAACCCGGTCCCGGGACTTGGGCGGGACGGGGTTGGGATTGTCGATTGTCAAACATCTGATGCAGGCCCACGGCGGCGAAATGACCATTGACAGTCAGGTAGGCAAAGGAACGACGGTTTCTTTATTTCTTCCAAGACGACGTGTATAATCCTTTTTCATGAACTCGGAGGGGCCATGATGGATAGCCAGGTTGCCAAAGCCGTTCGACTCCAATACCAGCCCGTTGCAATGATCTGGTCCGATGAAAAGCCTGAAGGGGCGATGTCGTTTTCTCCCGGCAAGTGGGGCTGCGTGATGTGGCTGGCCGTTTCCGCCGCCAAAGGCAAGCCTGCCGCGGCGGATCGGCAGACGTTCGGATGCATCGGCGGCGGCGTGGGCTTGGGATTCGGCAATCAGTATAAGAATTTTCCCGGCGGCGAAGAGGGGTTTTGTTATTTCCTGTCTTGCGGAAACGCCGATCGTCCGGGTGGGCGGGAACTGGCGGAGCAGATCAAACCGTTCATGACGAAAGAAAGCCATGACAACTTTCTGCATGGAGAGCGCTATCTCAAAGATCCGCAAAGGGTTCGGAATTTTGTTGACGCCCTGCCGATAATCGATATTCCATCAACCTATGTCGTGTTCTCGCCGCTTGCCGACGTCGATCCCGCAAAGGAAAAACCGCAGGCGGTCATCTTTTTTGTCGATCCCGATCAGCTCTCCGCGCTTACGGTTTTGGCTAATTACAGCCGCGGCGGCAACGAAAACGTCATCATGCCGTATGCGGCCGGATGCCAGACGATCGGCATCTATCCCTATCGAGAGGCGCAATCGGCGACACCGCGCGCCGTGGTCGGACTTACCGATTTGTCCGCGAGGCTCTATGTGCGCAAGCAACTGGGCCATCCGCATTTGATGACCTTCACCGCGCCTTTTTCGCTTTTTGAAGACATGGAGCGAAACGTTCCCGGATCTTTCCTCGAACGACACACCTGGCAGGCGCTTCTGAGTTGTTAAGATCGATTAAAAAAGCCAAGCCCTCATAGCTTCTTGGGAGCCTTGGGGGCTTCTTCGTTTTCCTCCAGGCCGTGACCCTGTAACGACAGGGCGTCAGTGTGAAAGCGATGCGGTAATTAAAATGGCTCTCCTGAATGTGTTGGTGTCTATCCCGCCTGCTCGGACGGAACCGTGTTGACGGATGCGTCCGGACAATTTGCTTCAAGGCTTTTCCGGAGGGTCTTTTCCTTTTGCGCGGTTTGCAGCGCCTCCCGATAGAGCCGCGCATTTTCCAGGGCGATGGCGACCGTCGCAGCGATCGCCTGCAGCACTTTTTCGTCCGCTTCGTCGAAGAGGCCTTCTTTCTTGTTGAGCACTTCCAGGACGCCGGTCACCTGTCCTTGTGAAATCATTGGAACGGACAGAATCGTCCGGGTAACGAATCCCGTATCCTGATCCACCAGCGGCGAGAAATTCGGATGCTGTCCGGCGTCGTGGACGATCACGGCGGCGCCTCGGTCCACCACGTATCCCGGAATGCCCGTGCCTTTCCGAATGCGAATGGGTTTGAGTTTCTCCATGTCGAGAGAAAAGGCGGCTGAAAAAACCAGGTCGTCTTGTTCCAAAAGCAGAATGTAGCCGGCTTCGGCCTGCATCACCGTCCGCACCATTTCCATGGCATGCGAAAGCGTGGTTTGCATATCGAAGGTGGAAAGCGTCAACGCGCTGCGCACCAGGCTCAGTGAATCCAGAACATTGTCCCGTTTGAGCAACATGTCGATCATGCGTTCCTTTTCGATGGCCAAAGACAGGTGGTCTCCCATGACGTCGATGATGTCGGCCATCCGGTTCCAGTCCGTTTCGGGAATGTTGAAAACCAGAAGCAAACTGGTGATCCGGCCCTCCACCGTCAGCGGCAGAATGAGCGCCGTTGACGTGCCCGGTTGTCCGAACAGCTTTTTATCGATGTAGGAAGACAACTGCGACACATCGGAAATAAAACGGTGCCTTTGTTCCTTGATGGCCTTTTCCATGACCGTGCCTTCGTAGGTGACGAAGCGGCCGCGAATCAGATTGGTGGAAATATAGCTTTTAAAATCCAGAATCATCAGGCGGTTTTGTTGATCGGATTGCAGGGTCAGCAGCGCGATGGTATCGAAGGTGATGTTTTTGCGCATCTGTTCGAAGATGACCTGGAGCATTTCCTGCCCCTGGAGGCTCGAGTTGATCGCTTTGGAAATGATGCGCAGCGAACTTAGACTGCGGGAAATGGCGTTCATATCCTGGAACAGATTGATATTGTCGTAGATGTAGGCGGCATTGGACAGAAGCGGCGCCAAAACATCCACGTCCTCTTGGGTGAAAATGATGTCGTTTCTGCGTCGGGAAATCGTCACCACGCCGATGACTTCGTTGCTGGTTTTCAGCGGCATGCAGATGAAGGACTTTGTCGCATACTGGCCGCGCGACTGGCGGCCGAAGCGGCTGTCCGTTTCGATATCTTCGACCAGAAGGGGTGTTTTGTTGATGACCGTGTATTTTGCGATGCTGTCTTCAAAAGGGGTGATGGTGCCTTTCTTGCCGTGTTCGGCAAGCCCGATACTGGCTTTGATGACAAACATGTCGCGCTGCGGCTTCGACAGGATCATCACCGAACCGATATCGGCGTGAACCAATCTGAGTGCGCGCTCCAGCGCGATGAAAAGAAGATAATCGGCATTGAGCGTCATGTAGGAGAGATCCGACAGCTCCTTCAGGATGGCAATTTCAGCCGTTTTCTTTTCCAGATGGGAAACCTTGGTTTTCAATTCGTCTTCCAGGACGCGGAAGGAGTGTACGATATTGCCCAGTTCGTCGGCGACTGCCGTGAGATTGTTTTGCGATGCCTCGCCGGCTGTCCTGACGAAGGACGAAGAGATGGCCCGGATATTGTCGAACAGTCGTCTTAACAGGTGAAATCCCAGAAAACAAAAGACCATAAACACCAATAAAAAGGGTAGAAAATAAGAATCCTTCACAAGGTCGTACTGAAAGGCAAAGTAAAGAACGCCGACAACCGGAACAATAAAAAACAGGCCGAACACGATGAGCAGCTTGTAGTAGAGCTCTTTGTTGGAGATTGAAACCTTGTCAAACCATTCCTTGATGCCCATTGCCATTCTCCCGTTGCTTGCGTTGTTTAAGGCCTTTTTCTGCATCGATGCAGTGATGTCAAGATCGTCCAGCAGGAGCTTCTGTTTCTTTTCCGAGCCCGATTATAAAGGGGAAGGCTAAGTCGTGTCAAGACGTTTTATCTTGTAATACATTAAAATTAATGGAAAATTTTACCTTGCAGGGCTTGGAGCGGGCAATCTGCCGTCTTCAGGGCAGGATGGCGACAACCCGGGCGGGCGCCGCGCTGGCCCGCGCAATCTTCAAAGGGAAACAGGCGATCTGAAATCCCGTGGCCGGCAGCGCGCCGAGATTGACCAGGCGTTCCATGTGGGAATAAGGCAATCCGGCCTGGTGGGCCGTCCAGAAACGGCCTGTTTGGTGAGTGTCCATCACTTCTTGGGCCTGAAGATGCAAAGGTCTGTCCCAGCCCCACGCATCGATTCCCGTTACACGGATTCCTGCGTCGTACAGAAGGCGAGTGGCCTCCGCCGTGACGCCGCACCCTTTGAAAAAGTAGTCCGGCGAATTCTGGTAGATATCTCGACCTGTGTAGATCAGCACAATGTCGAGGGGCTGAAGTCGATAACCCATCCGGTCGAGTTCTTTTTCAATGTCGGCCGCGCTGACGGCGTCGCCGTCGGCTTTGTGGGAAAAATCCAGCCGGATGCCGTTGCCGAAGAACCACTCCAGGGGCAGTTCATCAATCGTCTGGGCTTTGGCGCCGCGAATCCGGCTGTTATAGTGCCAGGGGGCGTCCACATGGGTTGTGCCGTGCGTTTCCAGACAAGTGATGCGTTCCGTGGCCCAGCCTTCCCCGTCGCGGAAAAAATGAGGCATAATCCCAAGCGCCCGGGCCTGTTGGGCCCCCTGGGCATGATCGGAATAGATGATTTCCGTTTTCGAATACTCCGGCGTTCCTTCCGGCGTGTTTGCAATCGTGGCGGACAGATCGATGAAGCGCATACGAAGCCTCCTGTCGAGGTGTTTAGTGATTTTTCAATTCCTAGAAAAATAGGTGTCCGTCTGTCAACGAAAACTTGACTTTGGGATAAAAGGCGGGTGCCTTAAAAAAGGCGCACATACCCCTTCTCGTAAAAACGGAGCTGAAGCTCAGTCTTTCCGAGCAAGAACCCGTCGCGCTGCGACGGCAACAAAGGCGCCTTTGGAATCAATGTTTCAGGCGCTGAATCAACTCCGTCATGAAGGCTTCTCTTTCTTTGAGATCCTGGCGGAATTCTTTGCGGTCTGTGTTGGCGATTTCATGTTTGAGGTCCGGCAGATACCTCTCCAGAATGGTGAGGAGTTCGCCTTCTTCCTGCGGAGTTAAATGCAGTCGGTCCATCGTGTACGCTCCTTTCATTGAAAAACACGGCTTGGGGTGGGTTTGGACGCATAAAACGCCGTCCCTTCAACGACAAGGCAAAGCCAGTGAACGACAGCAAGGTTTACAGACCACACTATTTGAATTTGTTCGAGAATGAAGCTTTCCGGGTGAGACGACACAAGGCATAGAAACGATTAGAAATATTCAATTATCGGAGTATTTTACCAAGTCTCCTTTCGACTGAATCCGACCAAAGCTGAGTTTAACTATCTTTTTAGATATTTTGATATTCATTCCAGGTTTGTCAAGTTGAGAGATGCCTCCGGTCGCCTCATTCCCGAAAGGCCGCAGCCGACTTTTTCTTTGACAGGTCGGGGATGCTTTGCTACAGACAGATCGTATCTTTTCTCATTTTTTATACAAAAAAGTTGTGATGCGGACGGAGGCTCGAAATGGAAAAGGAGAGTCCTGTATAACTGATCCGTCGATTGCCGGCGCGGGACGTTTTATCCTTCTTTCAAAGAGGCGTTGCAATTGACCGGTGAGGACGGCATTTCGGCCGGGGGTGGGGTCGCCTTTGAGTCAAGCGCAGCGGATGATCAGCGCCACGGATGCGCAGACTGTCGGAAAGATAAGGCGCTTATCGGCGTTGTGCCTTTGATCTTTTGGTTCAACCGCGAGCAGCCCCTCAAAGGGGATGATATTCAACCATTTTTCAAGGAGGTTCCTATGAAGAAAGTGTTCGTTTTAACTGTGTTGTTTGTTTTTTTAATGGCAATTGCGGCGTTTGCCGCAGGACCTAAAACCTACCAGGTTACCGGTCCGGTTCTGGAAGTCACCGACACTATGATTGCGGTCCAAAAAGGCAAAGACCGATGGGAAATCGCCCGGGACGCATCGACAAAAATTGCCGGGGATATCCAGGTGGGGCAGAAGGTGACGATCGAATACACCATGACGGCCACGAAGGTCGAGCTGAAAGAAACCAAAAGCAAATCAAAAAGCAAAAGCAAGTAAATTCCAATCACTACGACGGGGCGCAGCCGATTGACGGAGGCGGCCCCGTCGGGACTTCCTGAAAATATTCTGAGGACGGCAGATCTTTTCGTGATTCTCAGATGTCCATTCAGGGGCTTCGGGCGTGTGTGATGGTCGCTTTGGGCTTCTGCGGGATGCCTCTTTTCGGAAGATCTTCAGCAAAGGGATTTTGGTCCTTTTGTGACTCTTTATTGAACGTCTCCGGCCGGCGGCATATAAAACCAAGTCGGTGTCGTCAGTCTGGATGGGTTTCACGAAACGTCTCTAATCTGAAGGGAGGGGTTCCATGGAGAGTTACAAGTTATTCATCGACGGCCGCTTTGTGGATGCGGAAGGGGGGAAAACATTTGAAACATGCGATCCGGGCACAGGTCTGCCGATCGCAACCGTAGCCAGAGCCGGCGCAGCGGACGCCGAAGCCGCGGTTGCAGCCGCCCGCCGGGCGTTTGACAGCGGGATTTGGAGCGGGTTGGCCCCCGCCGCCCGCATGGCGAAGATTCAGGACTTTGCCGATCAGGTTGCCCAGCAGGGGTTGAGACTGGCGGCCACGGAAAGCATGGATTCCGGCCAGATCATTTCTCTCACCAAATACTGGCCTCTTTTGAGCATTTCATTTTTGCGCAATTTGAGTCTTGCCGCCACTAAACAATTTCCCTGGCAGGAGGAAATTCCTGTTTCCGGAAATGTTTTCGCGCCGGGGCGCGATTACATCCGCCGCGAACCGATCGGCGTTTGCGTGGGAATCGTTCCCTGGAATTTCCCGCTCTACATCGCCATCTGGAAACTGGCGCCGGCGCTCATCATGGGAAACACCGTGGTGCTCAAACCGGCCACCATGACCCCGCTGACTGCATTGATCTTAGGCGAAGCCGCCAAGGCGGCGGGCCTGCCCGACGGCGTGCTCAACGTCATCACCGGACCCGGCGGCGAATTGGGGCGAGTGCTGTGTACGCACAAGGATGTGGACAAGATATCGCTCACCGGATCCACGGAAGTCGGACGCGACATTATGAAACTCGCCGCCGATTCGGTGAAAAAAGTCACGCTTGAGCTGGGCGGAAAATCGGCCAATATCATCCTCGACGACGCGGATATCGATCTGGCCGTGGAGGGCGCTTGCTTCGGCACATTCTTTCATCAGGGGCAGGTCTGCTCGTCGGGCACCCGCCTTTTGGTGCATTCCAAAATCTATGATCAGTTTATTGAAAAGATGAAAAAACATGCCGGAAAATTCCGGATCGGCTATCAGCTCGATCCGACCTCGCATCTGGGGCCGCTGGTGAGCCGCGAGCAACTGGCCACGGTGGAAAGCTATGTGAAGATCGGCAAGGATGAAGGCGCCCAGCTCATCACCGGCGGCAAGAGGGCCGAAGTGCCCGGTCTGGAAGGCGGCTTCTACTATAAGCCCACCATTTTCACCAACGTCAAAAACAGCATGCGCATTGCCCGGGAGGAAATTTTCGGGCCGGTCGTCTCTGTCATGAAATTTGACAGCGATGACGAAGCCATTGCCATTGCCAATGATTCGCTCTACGGGCTTGCGGGCGGCGTCTTTTCCGGCAACACGGCCCGGGCCGAACGCATTGCGGGAAATGTCCGCACCGGGACCATGTGGATCAACAACTACCACATCTTTGCCGATTTCTGTCCGTTCGGCGGGTACAAGCAGTCCGGTGTCGGACGTGATTTCGGTCTGGAATGCCTGCATGGTTTTGTCCAGGTCAAGCGAGTCCACATCAATTCCATGGCCGATGCCCGCACCAACATGACCTGGGCGCTGCTATCCGATAATAAACGCGTGGAAGGGTTTGCCTATTACTGCCCCACGCAAGTGACAGCCGGGCACGGGGCCCTTTCCGCAGTCAATAAAATTTTTACCGATTTCGGATGCCGCCGGGTTCTGATTCTGACGGATCCGGGCGTGCACGCAACGGGATTGGCCGATCTGGCCGCTTCCGCTCTGTCCGATTTATGAGCGGGGATCTATGACCAAGTGCCGCCCGATCCGGACCTGGAAGCGGTGGATGCGGCGGCCGATTACGCCCGCAGCATCGGCGCCGACGGGCTTCTGAGCGTGGGAGGCGGCAGCGTGATCGACACGGGCAAAGGTGTGGCGGTCACGCTCAAAAATGGCGGCAGAGCCAACGATCATTTGAACCTCTTGACGCTCACGGCGCCGCAGACGCCGCATGTCGTCATTCCGACGACAGCGGGAACCGGCTCTGAAGTCACGAACATTGCGGTGCTGACGAGCCACAGCGCGGGCCGCAAACTGTTTATCGCCGACAAGTTCATCACGCCCAACGCGGCGATTCTCGACCCGCGCTTCACGATGTCGCTGCCCAAACGCATGACTGTGGCCACCGCCATGGACGCGATGACGCATGCGGTTGAAGCCATGACCAGCATCATGTCCAACCGGATCTGCGACGCGCAGGCGCTGCAGGCCATCCGGCTGATTACTGACAATCTGCCTGTCGCCGTAGCCGACGGCAAAAACGAAAAGGCCCGCCTGAACTTGCAGATTGCCGCAACACTTGCGGGCTGGGCGTTCACCATGGCTCAGGTGGGGTTGGCGCACGCGATGGCGCATACTTTGGGCACGCTGTTTCATCTGCCCCACGGCGAGGCCTGCGGCATCATTTTGCCCAAGGTGATGCGGTACAATGTCGATCACGCCACCGACGCGCTTATCCAGGTGGCCAAAGCGCTGAATGTCAATACGGCGAGCCTGTCTGATCGCGACGCGGCGCTGGCCGCCGCCGATGCGGTCGAAGCGCTGATGAAGAAAGTCGGTCACCCGGTGCAGCTGCGCGAGGTGGGCGTGAAAGAAGACGTTCTTGACATGGCGGCGTTTCACGCGATTTGCGATACGGCGGCCATATTCAACGCCCGACCGGTCAATGATCCGGGGGAGGTCGCGGCGCTGTATAAACAAGCCTATTAAGAAGGTTCAAGGTACAAGGTCCAAGGTACAAGGTACGAGGTACGAGGTACAAGACTGAAGGCTGTCGATTCAAAGGCGCAACGCATAGCTACCGTGCTTTGGCAGGGGCGAGTCGCGGTTACCCGATGCCCTGCAGGGTGCGTGAGTTTGCATGACCGATGCCCGTGGTTCAGAAATGAAAACGGCCGTCCGGAGAATACCGGGCGGCCGTTTTTATTTTTCAGGGTTTGGTCCTGGGAGTCGTTCCTCCTGCCTTCTAGAGGGTCCAGCCCAGATCGACGAGTTCCAGCGCGCTCTTGTCGCCGTCTTTAATTGCCAGGCAGCGGGCTTTGACCGTCGTCAGGTTTTCGTTGGCGAAGAATTTGGCCGAGGCCACCTTGCCGGCGTAGAAGGCGGCTTCCTGATCTTCTCTCTGGAAGCCTTTCTGTTTGCCGAGCGTGGTGAGGCCTTTTTCCTCGTACATGGCGTTGAGTTTGTTCTGAGCGATCAGGGCCGCATCCAGCAGGAAGTAGCCCACGACCACATCGCCGAAAATTTCGAGGAATTTGCAGGCGTTGTAAATCGGCGCCAGGAAATCGCCGGATTTGCCGGCGGCGGCGAAGAACATGGTCAGGTCGATCAGCGCGTTGGAGGCTTCCTCCAGATAGGCGGCTGTTTTGGCGAATTCCGGATTTTCCTTGGCCTTGGCAATGCCCTTCTGAATCATGCCGGCCATGTTCATGACGTTCATCCCTTTGCGCTGGCCAAGCTTGCGGCCGACCAGATCGAGCGCCTGGATGCCGTTGGTGCCTTCGTAAATGCAGGCGATTTTTTCATCGCGGACAAACTGTTCCACCGGATATTCGGAGCAGAAACCATATCCGCCGTAAACATCCATCGCCATTGAGCCGATGAGAAATCCTTTGTCGGTCGAGTAGGCTTTAACAATCGGGGTGAGAAGTTCGATGTAGCCTTCCCAGTCGGCTTTTTCCTGTTCCGTCTGGGAGATGGCGCTGCGATCCATGCAGTAGGCGACAAACATCATCATGGCGCGCATGCCTTCCACATGGGATTTCATCCACATCAATTTTTTGCGGATGTCCGGATGCTGGATGATCGGAACGGCTTTTGCGGCCTTGTTCTGCATTTCCCAAACCGGCACGCCCTGGATGCGCTCTTTGGCGTAAGATACCGCGTGCTGGTAAGCGGCCGAACCCAGGCAGACACCCTGCATGCCGATACCCAGGCGGGCTTCGTTCATCATCTGGAACATGATTCTCATGCCGGAGCGCTCCTCGCCCATCAGCTCGCCGATGCAGTTTCCGTCTTCGCCGAAATTCAGGGTACAGGTGGCGGAGCCTTTAATGCCCATTTTGTGTTCGATGCCGCCGCATTTCACATCGTTGGGTTCGCCAAGCGTTCCGTCGTCATTGACGCGGATTTTGGGAACGATGAAAATGGAGATGCCCTTGGTGCCGGCAGGATCGCCTTCGATGCGGGCCAGAACCGGATGAATAATGTTTTCGGTTAGATCGTGTTCACCCGAAGAAATGAATATTTTGGTGCCGGTGATCAGGAATTTGCCGTCCGGCAGGCGTTTGGCCGTGGTCTTTAAAGCGCCGACGTCGGAACCCGCGCCCGGTTCGGTCAGGCACATCGTGCCGCCCCATTCACCGGTGAACATTTTGTACATATATTTGTTTTTCTGTTCTTCCGTGCCGTGGGTGTTGATCATGTTGGCGGCGCCGTGGGTCAGGCCACCGTACATGCCGAAGGCGTAGTTGGCGGCGCTCATGATTTCATAACAGGCCCAACCAACCGAATGCGGAACGCCCTGGCCGCCCACATCGGGAGAATCCATCGGGCAGATCCATCCGGCTTCCGTATATTTTTTCCAGACATCATGGAAGGCTTTGGGAACATTCACCACGCCGCCTTTGAAGGTGCAGCCGTCGTGATCGCTATCCTTGAGCGTGGGAAAGATGACATTGACGGCCATCTTTTCGGCTTCATTCATGATCATCATGACATCATCTTTGGAGAATCCTCCATATTTCTCCGAGTTGAAAATCTCGTCCATGCCGAATTGCTCGAAAATGGCAAACTGCTGATCGCGAGTGTTTACTAATAGATTGCCCATAGCTGACTCCCTTCTTTGTGGTTTGATATTTCAAACGTATAAAACGTTCGTTTTTCGTTCTTACGGGCGCCTTGGTTTGAAGTTGTCGACTGCCTTTGGCCGGGGCGAATCGAAAGTTGAGTCTTTCATGACACCAACAGATTCCTAAGGGACTCTGGAGCGCCGGTTTCCAAAAATGTCTGACGGCCTCCAATTGCCTGCTGACTATAATTCCATCCGTGACTGAAAGTCAACAAAATAATCAAAAAATAAACCTCCCGTCACTACCCGGTCAGCCGGAAAAAATGAAAGAGCAAAGATTATCTATGTGCTTGATATTGATGATAATTTGTTATTTTCCCCAGCGCGGCGGCAGCCTTGGGAATTCCGTCAAAGAACGGTACGCCGGCGTCAAGGAGGATGCCTTTGACCTCTTCCATCACGGCGCGGATCAGCGGGTTGGGATTGTATTGCCGAAGGGCGACAACCAGCGGCTTGCCGGCCGTATGATGCCTGGCGTCCTGGGCTATGTATTGCGTAATGCGCCGGGTGGCCTCCCCCTGGCCGCGCGAGAACAGCCAGTCCATGTGCAGCGAGACGATGAACATGTTCAGCCAGGGTTGCGCCGCAAGCAGATCAAGCGTTTTGCCCAGCAGATCCGGTTCGATGAGGATCAGGTGCGCATCGATGGGATTGCGGATCATGTTGCCCGCCGGAGGAATAAAGGTTCGAAGTTCGGCCATCAGGCCTTCCGGAAAAGCGGCGAGATTCAGACCTTCGCGGGAGCAGGCGTCCGCCGCGGCCACGCCGACGCCGCCGCCGGTGCCGATGACGGCCACGCCGTTGCCGCGGGTTTTGCCCAGATGTTGAAACGCACAGGCGACATCGGCCATTTCCTCGAGCGACTCCACCCGGACCGCACCGGTCTGACGGAAAAAGGCATTCCAGATCTTTTCTCCGCCGGCGAGCGATCCGGTGTGCGACGCGACCGCCCGGGCGCCCGATTCGGTCAGACCGGCCTTGTAAATGATGACGGGCTTGGTCCGGGTGATGCGCGCCACCTGTTTGAGCAGACGCCTGCCGTCTTTCACGCCTTCGAGATACAGGGTGATGATTTTTGTTTCCTCATCGTGTTCAAGATAGTCCAGAAAGTCCGTGCTGTCGAGTGTGAGCGCGTTGCCGTAGCTGAATACTTTGCTGAAATGCACCCCCAGTTTCTCGGCCGCATGCGCGGTGTAGTCCTGGGCGTTGCCGCCGCTTTGGCTGACAAAAGCGACCGGGCCGGATTGCGCGGGCGCATTAAGCCAGGTGACGAGCTTCGAGGCGGGAACGTAAAGGCCCATGCAATTGGGGCCGACCACATGGAGGCCGCCCTCGCGCGCAATTTTCTCGATTTCCTTTTGCAGCCGGATGCCTTCGGGTTCGCCGGTCTCCGCAAAGCCGGAAGAAAAGATATGCACATGATGACAGCCGGCTTCAACGCAGTCTTTCAAAGCCGCCGGCACACGGGGCGCAGGCACGGTCACCACGACCAGGTCCACCGGTTTGCCGATCGCTTTTACAGTCGGGTAGGCTTTGCGGCCGAGTATTTCATCCGCATGGGGATTAATCGGATACAGCTCGCCCGGATAGCCGAAGCCGTCAATACAGGCGTACATGCCTGGAAATCCTTCCGAATGCGTTCGGGTGGCGCCGATCACGGCGATCGATTTTGGATGAGCCATCGTATCAATGGCTCGAGAAACGGCCCGGAGGCCGGCCGATGCCGGTTTTCCCGATAACCCTGCGGTATCCTCTAACACCACCAGGGCGTCGACGGCTGTGACCTTGCCTTTTGGAGAAACAATCAGAGGATTGATGTCCACTTCTTTGACCTCCGGATGAGCCAAAGCCAGGTCGGACAGGCTCATGACGACGCCGGCCAGGCTTTCCCGATCGGCCGGCGCTTCGCCCCGGAAGGCGCCAAGAAGGCTTTGAGAAGAAATTTCCTCGATCATGCGCAGGGCCTGGCTTTTGCTGACCGGGGCGATCCGGAAGGCCGTGTCCGCGAGCGCTTCGGTGAAAATGCCGCCCAAGCCGAACATGATGACTGCGCCGAACTGCGGATCGCGAAACAGGCCCGCGACAAACTCTCGTCGTCCTTCGATAAAAGGCTGCAGTAGGCAGCCGTCGCCCTCTTTTCCCGCCGCGCGCGTGATGTCTGCAAAAGCGCGGCGAAGCTCGGCTTGTGACCGGATGTTGACACGCACAAGCTGTCTTTCCGTTTTATGCGTGAGGGTTGGTCCGTGCCCCTTCAGGACAACGGGGAAACCGGTCTTGCTGGCGCGCGACAAGGCTTCGGCGGCTGTTCGGACGACGGCAAAGGGCGCGACCGGAACGCCGAAGTAGCTCAGCAACTTTTTCGATTCGGATTCCGCCAGGGTTAGACGACCTTCATTAATCGCCTGTTGAATTTGTTTTTCCGCGCGCAAGAGAGTCATGGTATTTTCCTTTTTCTGAGTTTTTTGTGGGTTGCAATTGACCGGGCGATTAATTGCCCGGCCAGGCGAAGCGTATTTTCAGTGGTTCTTTTGCATTTCCGGTCGTAGAACTTGGCGTCTTCAAGCTGGATCACCCCCACCAGCAAGCCCCAGATCACGTCCGCCAGTTCGTAAACATTGGCCGGATGCAGAAGCCCCAAAGTCATGCCCCGGGACAGCAGGTCGCGGCACAAAGTGAAGTTCTTGCGGCCTTTTTCATTGAGGGCCTGGCGCACTTCCGGCCGAAGTTCGCCCATGAGCCCCTGCTGCTGAAACAGCTGGATGATCCGAAACGTTTCGGGAAAGATCTCATAGGAATGATAAAAGGCCAGAAAAATAGACTGGATGAGGTTGTCCCCGTCGCCGATGATCCCGGCATCGAGGCGAGCCTCGACTTTCTTGAGCTGTTTGTGAATGTCTTCAATCAGGGGCAGCATCAGGGTGAAAAACAAATCATCCTTGGCCTTGAAGTAAAGATAGATGGTGGGTTTGGTGACTTCCGCGGCCAGCGCGATTTCGTCCATGGTTGCCTTGAGGTAGCCTTTGGAGGCAAAGACGCTTTTGGCTGCTTCGACGATGCCGGCGATGCGCTGGGCTTTTTCCCGGTCGCGACGGCGCTGGCAGACGAGTTGATGTTGATCCGTTTTAGGCATGAATCGGTGTGTTTCTCTTCGATGGTGTCCGGCACCCGCACAATGGGTTTAACTTACCGACGGTAGATGACCTACCATAAGGAAAATGAATCGTCAAGACGCAATGCCGCATGACCGATCCGCAAGCGGGGGAGGGTGAATCAATGGCCTGAAGGCGCATTGAGGCCGGCGCAAGAATCCGGGCGGTCTTTTTCCATTCGACGGGTTTCACGCTGAGGCGTTTTTCCGACAAACCGGCGGGTCAAAAGAGTTTATTTTTCCCGGCGTTTGTGCTTTAATCGCGCCGGTACACGCATCGTGTGCGACGGTTGACGGATCATGAACCTGGAAAGAAAGACGAAAAAAGAACTCATCGAGCGGATACGGCAGCTCGAACGTCAGGTGGCTCAAGGACCATCGTCTTCCGGGCAAAGCGCGGCTGAAGAAAGCCTCTATAAAATCCTGGCCCAAAGCTCCCAGGTGGGCTTTTATATCATGCAGAACAAGAAGTTCCGGTTCATTAATTCTCATTTCCGGGACTATGCCGGCTACAGTGAAGGCGCGCTGTTGAAGATGACGCCTTCTTCGCTGATCCTGCCGGAAGACCGCCGCAAGACGCGCAAAAACGCCATCATGATGCTCAAAGAGCAGCGTTTTTCCCCGTATGAATTTCGAATTGTCACCAAAGACGGCCGCATTAAATGGATCATGGAAACCGTCATGTCCATCGCCTTTCGCGGCCGGCCGGCCATTTTAGGCAATTCGATGGATGTCACCGAGCGCAAGGAAGCCGGCCGCAGGCTTGAAGAGCTCGAAGCCCTGGAATCGTCGATTCTAGACGCAATTCCGCAGGCCGTGGTCGGTCTGCACGAACGCCGGATTAATTTCGCCAATCATGCCGTCAAGATCATTTTCGGCTGGCACCGAGAAGAACTGATCGGCAAGAGCATCACCCTGATCTATCGCAATGCGAAGGAGGCCGATGAAATCGGCCGTCGTTTCTATTCGACCTTGGAGAACCAGCGGACTTTTGAAACGGAATTCCCCTGTCTGCACAAGGACGGCCGCGAAATTCTCTGCCGGATGAAAGCTTCGCGGATCGGTGAAAAGCTCAGAGAGAAGCGCATTGTGGTGACCTATGAAGACATCACGGCCGAGAAGAAGGCGCAAGAAGAACTCGAACGCTCCCGGCAGGAGTTGCGAAATTTGTCCGTCCATCTGCAGTCGGTGCGGGAAAAGGAAAGCACGCGCATCGCTCGCAAGATTCATGACGAGCTGGGCCAATCGCTGACGGCTTTGCAGATGGATCTGTCTTGGATTGCCGGAAGGCTGCCTTCCGGCTTGAAGGGTGTGCGGGAAAAGACAAAAAGCATGGCGAAGCTGGTGGATGAGACGATCGAAAGCGTCCATACCATCACGACCGAGCTTCGCCCCAGCCTGCTTGACGATCTGGGTCTGCCGGCGGCGATTGAATGGCAGGCCGACGATTTTCAGAAGCGCTCCGGCATCCGTTGTCAGGCCGTGATCCGGTCGGCCGACGGCGGCATCGACAAGGATCTGGCGACCGCTGTGTTCCGGATTTTTCAGGAAACCCTCACCAATATCGCCAGGCATGCGAAGGCGACGCACTGCAAAGTGACCCTGTCGGAAAGCGACGCGGAATTATGTCTCGAAGTCGCGGACAACGGGATCGGCATCACGTCGTGGCAGATTGACGATCCGCGGTCGTTCGGCATCATCGGGATGCGGGAGCGCGCGCATCTGTGGGGCGGGACGGTGGCCGTTCGCGCCAACAAGCCGGCGGGAACGCTGGTGCGGGTTTTAATCCCGCTGAACAAAGGAGGCCAATCCTCATGATCCGTATTTTAGTGGCTGACGATCACGCCGTGGTACGCCAGGGCGTCAAGCAGATTTTAGCGGATGTCCGTGATATGCTGGTCAAGGATGAAGCGCAAAACGGCGCGGAGACGCTCGACAAGGTTCTGAAATACGATTACGACGTCGTGCTTCTGGACATTTCCATGCCGGGCCGCAGCGGTCTGGAAATTCTGGAGGACATCAAGGCCCAGAGGCCGAAACTGGCCGTGCTCATTTTAAGCATGCATCCCGAGGAACAATACGCCGTGCGCGCACTGCGCGCCGGGGCGTCGGGCTACCTCACCAAAGCCAGCGCCCCGCAGGAGCTCATCGGCGCGATCCGCAAGGCGGCCGGAGGCGGCAAGTATGTGACCGCGTCGCTCGCGGAAAAGCTCGCCGACGAGATCGAAATCGATCCTGAGAAACTGCCTCATGAACGACTGTCCAACCGCGAGCTCGAAGTCATGCTGATGCTGGCCCGCGGCAGGTCCGTCTCCGACATAGCGTCGGAGTTGTGCCTCAGCGTGAAAACCATCAGCACTTACCGCACCCGCGTTCTGTCCAAGATGGGCATGAAGAAAAACGCCGAACTGACCCTCTACGCCGTCCATAATCAATTGATTTCATAAACGCCGACAGGCTTGTCGGACGGAATCCGTCAGCGGATGCCGAAGGCTTCCGACAGGAAATTCGGCGGCCGCCCGATAGCGTTTGCCGCCCCCTCCGTGTTACGACGATACCCGCAACAGATTTTCTTTGGCGCGGACACATCAAAAAACAGGGATCGTCAGGGGAGGGACAAAACGATGAATTCGGTGCAATTACTTGAAAGCGACGCGTTCGATGAACGCGGCGCCGAAGCGGACCCCGCAGGGCGGGCGCCTTTGCTCCAGGAAGAGGCGGCGGAAATCATCCGTCAGGCTGTGCGCGACAATCGCAGCTACCTGATGGAGCATGAAAGCAAAGAGATTCTCGAAAGCATCGGCGTGGCCACCACCGGATATCTGGTGGCCCGGTCGGAGGATGAAGCCCTCGCGATGAGCGCGAAAATCGGCTATCCGGTGGCGCTCAAGATCGTTTCCCCGGACGTCGTGCACAAAACCGATGCGGGCGGCGTCAAACTCAATCTGGCGGGGCCCGAGGCAGTGCGCCGGGCGTACGGGGAAATCGTCGAAACCTTCAGATATCAGCACATCGAAGGTGTGGCCGTGCAAACGATGGCGAAACCCGGCCTGGAGGCGATCATCGGCGTCACACGCGATCCCGGTTTCGGCCCGATTATCATGTTCGGCCTGGGCGGCGTTTTCGTCGAAGTGCTGCGCGATGTCTCGTTCCGCATTCTGCCGATTAGTGAAAAGGATGCGGCCGAGATGATTGAAGACATCCGCGGGGCGGCCATTTTGAAAGGATACCGCGGCCGGGCGGTCGATCTGGATTCTTTGAAAAACCTTCTGTTGAAGATATCCCGATTGGTGGTTGAAAATCCTGAAATCGCCGAGCTGGATCTCAACCCTTTGTTTTTGTATCCGACCGGTTATGTCAGCGTCGATGCGCGCATGTTCATCCGCGAACCCGCTGCGCCGGATCAGATCAGCCCCACGGGCCGGGAAAGCCTGCGGGACTTCTTCTATCCTAAAAGCATCGCCGTGATCGGCGCGTCGGATGTCCGGGGCAAGCTCGGCTATAACGTTTTTCGCAACCTGGTCCATCATGAGTTTCCAGGCCGACTCTACCCGATCAATCCCGGCAAGGAATCGGTTTTGGGGATCAAAGCCTTCAAGTCGATTCTGGATGTGGACGAGCCGGTGGACCTCGCGGTCGTCATCGTGCCGGCCAAAGCGGCCGAGGCGGCCATCGCGGATTGCTGCGCCAAAGGGGTGCGCTACATCGTGGTGGAAGCGGCGGGTTTTGCCGAAAGCGGCGAGGAGGGCAGAGCCGCCCAGACGCGCATTGAAAACATCATCCGGAAGCACGGCTGCCGGGTGCTGGGACCGAACTGTTCGGGCGTGATCAACACGCATCATAACATGGTGCAGTCGATCGGTCTGTTGTCCGATTTGAACAAGGGCAATGTCGGCATGGTGGCCCAGGCGGGCGTTTACGCCGCGGGCATTCTGACGGGACTGAGCCATGTTCTGGATTTCGGCATTGTGGCGACCATCGGCAACAAGATGGATATCAACGAAACGGATATTCTGGAATACTTAAGCGATGATCCCCATATTTCGGTCATCGTCATGTATATGGAAGACATCCGCAGCGGCAAGCGGTTCGTCGAGGTCGCGCGCCGCGCGGCGCTCATGAAGCCGGTGATCGTGTTGAAATCCGGACGCACGGAAGCGGGCAAAAAAGCCGTCTCGTCTCATACGGCGTCGCTTGCCGGAAACGACGAGATCAACAACGCGGCCTTCCGGCAAAGCGGCGTGATCCGGGCGCGCGACAACGAGCACCTCTTTGCGCTGGCCCGCGCGTTTTCCAAACAGCCCGTTCCGAAAGGCAACGGTATTTTGGTGATTACCTACACCGGGTCGCTGGGCGTGGCCGCCACGGACATGCTGTATCTTTCGGGCATGCGTCTGGCGACGCTGGAGCCGTATTTTCAGAAACGGTTGAAAAACGCCCTGCCGGATTACGCCAATGTCGGCAATCCCATCGACTGTTCCTTCACCATGACGCCCGCCCAGGTTAAGAACCTGATCGAAATCGGCGTTGAGGCAAACGATGTCGGTGGATTTCTTGTCGTCATTCAGGGTGAAATTCTGGGGTCGTTTGTCGAGGCCATGGCCGGCATCGACTATAAAGACAAGCCGGTCTTGTGCTGCGTGGCGTGCAAGGAGTTCATGATCGGCGATGTGGTGAAAATGGAGCAGGCGGGGTTTCCCGTGTACTCAACGGCTGAGATGGCGGCCGAGGTCATGGCGCAGATGTATCACTACGGCGTTCGCCGTCAAAGCGCGCTGGCCGATTCCATCGCGCGCCATCTGACTCGCGATACCCTGTCGATTGACAATCTTCCCGTCCGTCTGCGGCTGATTCACCCCGGCGATATCGGCTTGTGGACGGATTTTGTCAACAGCTGCTCGGAGAAATCGCTGTGGCTGCGGTTTCTGTCGCCGTTTGCCGCAACGCCGGAACGGGCGCAGCGCTTCTGCAACATCAACCCCGAAGAGGAAGTCGCCGTGGTCGCGGAAATGAAAGACGGCGACCGATACAAGTTTCTGGGAATCGCGCGTTTGATTAAAAATAAACGATGCCAAGGGGAGGCCGAATATGCCATCATCGTGTCCGACCCCTGGCAGAATAAATCGCTGGGCTACACGCTTTCCGAGCAGTGCATCGAACTGGCCCGCAAAGAAGGATACAAAACCATCCGCGCCGAAACGCTGCAGGAAAATTACGCCATGATCCGGATTTTCCGCCGGTGCAACTTCAACTTTGAGGGCAAGGACGAAAACATGGTGTCCATGACGCTGGATCTGTCGTAAAAGGGCTGTCGGCATAGGCGGTAGGCGATGGAGGATGGGGAATCCGATATGTTGACTGCGGCAAAAATCCTTGATTCCGCGCCGCGCGAAAGCGGCGTGGTGTTAAAGAACGGCAAGACGGTCCGGGTCCGGCCTGTTGTGCAGACCGACAAAGCCAGAATTGTGGATCTTTTAGGCAAGCTTTCGCCGGATTCGATTTATAGGCGTTTTTTAAGGCCTGTAGACACCCTTCCGGAGGAATTCCTTTTTCAACTGACGCATTTCGACGATCAAAAAAGTTACGCGCTGGCCGCGGTGATTTGCGAAGCGGGGAAGGAAGCCCTCATCGCGGTGGCTCGTCTATGCCACGATCCCCTTGAAGAAACGACGGACTTTGCAATTGTCGTCCGGGACGACTGGCAACGGTGCGGTCTCGGGGAATTCATGCTGCGCGAACTGTTTAAGGCCGGCCGACAAAGAAATTTGACGATTCTGTCTTCCGTTATCGATTCAAGCAACCGAGGCATTAAGCAGGTTCTTCGAAAAACCGGATGCAGGGTTCGCTATGTTCATGAAAAAGGCGCCACGAAAATAGACGTGTTTTTGTAAGTCTTCGGCATCTGAGATTTTCCGGCCGTTTTTCATGGAAATGCCGTTCCCTGTTTCCAGGGAACGGCATTGGAGGAGGGACTTCACAATGCGCAGAATGTTGAAGCTAATCTGCGCACCGAAGGGGCGTTAACCCAGTTTCTTGCGGTTTTCGACCAGATCGTCGACAACCGCCGGATCCGCCAGGGTCGACGTATCGCCGAAATCACCGAATGTTTTCGCTGCGACGTTTCTCAAAACGCGCCGCATAATCTTGCCGGAACGGGTCTTGGGTAGACCGTCGGCCCATTGAATCTGATCGGGCGACGCGATCGGACCGACGACTTTACGGACATGAGCGATCAGGGTTTTCTTCAGATCGTCCGTTTTGGCCACGTTGTTGTTGAGGGTGACGTAGGCGAAGATGCCCTGGCCTTTGATTTCATGCGGGAAACCGACCACCGCCGCTTCGGCGACATCCGGATGGGACGTGAGCGCCGCTTCGACTTCCGCCGTGCCCAGCCGGTGGCCGGACACATTGATCACGTCATCGACGCGGCCGGTGATCTTGTAATCACCGTCTTCATCTCGCTCGGCGCCGTCGCCCGAGAAATAATACCCGGGGAACTGCGAGAAATAATTTTCAATAAAGCGGCCTTCCTTGTCGTCCCACAAACCGCGGGCCATGCCGGGCCAGGCGTTTTTAATGCACAGCGCGCCTCGGCCGGTGCCTTTCACTTCTTTGCCTTCCTCATCCATCAGGACCGGAACGACGCCGAAGAACGGCACCATCGCCTTGGCGGGTTTAATATCGATCGCACCGGGCAGAGGCAGAATCATGTGTCCGCCGGTTTCCGTCTGCCACCAGGTGTCGGAAATCGTGCAGCGGCCGGCGCCGATCTTGTTGTAGTACCACCACCAGGCTTCGGGATTGAGCGGCTCGCCGACCGAGCCCAGAACGCGAAGCGAGGAAATATCGTGCGCGTCAACCCACTTGTCGCCCTCTTTGGCGATTGATCGGATCGCGGTGGGCGCGGTGTAGAAATTATTGACGTTGTATTTTTCGACGACGGCCCAGAACCGGCCGAAATCCGGATAATTGGGAACGCCTTCAAACAGGATGCTGGAGTAGCCGTTGCAAAGCGGGCCGTAAACAATGTAGCTGTGTCCGGTCACCCAGCCGATGTCGGCGGTGCACCAGTAAGTGTCTTCGTCCCGGACGTCAAAGGCCATCTGCTGAGTCATTGCGGCATACAGCAAGTACCCGGCCTGGGTGTGCACGACGCCTTTGGGCTGTCCGGTGGAGCCGGAGGTGTAGAGGATGAACAGAGGGTCTTCCGCGTCCATTTCTTCCGGTTTGCAATACAGATCGGCGTCCGCCATCAGCTTTTCATACCAGACGTCGCGGCCTTCCTTGAAATTGACGGCGGTTCCGGTGCGTTTGACGACGACCACGGTTTTGACGCCGGGGCACTGATCAACAGCCTTGTCGCAGGTGTCTTTCTGGGGGACCGCTTTGGCGCCGCGATAGGTGCCGTCGCAGGTGATGACCACCGTTGCGCCGGAGTTATTAATGCGATCTCTCAGAGCTTCCGCCGAGAATCCGCCGAACACGATGGCGTGCACGGCCCCGACGCGGGCGCAGGCCAGCATGACAATGGAGAGCTCGGCGATCATCGGCAGGAAGATGACGACGCGATCGCCTTTCTTGACGCCCAGTTTTTTCAAGACATTGGCGAATTTATTAACTTCGCGATACATGTCGAAATAGGTGTAAACCTTCCAGTCGTTGGGATCATTTCCTTCAAAAATAATCGCGGCCTTGTTCTTCTTGTCGGCCAGATGGCGGTCCAGGCAGTTGTAGCTGACGTTGAGCTTGCCGCCTTCAAACCATTTCACGTGAAGATCTTTAGTGTTGAAAGACCAGCTCGAAACCTTCTTCTGATCAAAGGGTTTAAACCAGGTGAGGCGCTCGTTGGCCATTTTCGCCCAGAATTTATCGGGGTTCTCAATGGATTCCTTATAGAGCTTTTCATATTCCGCCCGGCTCTTGATATAGGATTTTTCCCTCACTCTCTCAGGCACAGGAAAGACCTTGTTGTAAAATTCTTGATCGTTAGTTTCAGCCATATTATTCTCCTTCATAAATTATTTTGTATGCCTTTTAATCCGCCAAAAGGCATGATTGCAGTCGGTTTTATGCAAGGGGTTTGATCCCCCCTCTTTACAATTTGCCGGATGCGGTGTATGAACCGCGAAATTTTTTTAGGAGGGGTACGCCCCGCAGCCTTGGCTTCGTTCCTGTAGTCAGACACGCGTATTCTGATTTCCTGCCGCAACGCGGGGCGTATTACATATGGCGGATGCAATACGTGTACCCCTGTAAAAGCGACTTCTGAATACACCTTTCGAATGACCGGCGGTATCCGCTTCCGTCCGATTTGAAAGCAGGACTTTGACTGACGCGCTGTCGGTGTTTGTCCGACAAATCCTTATTGAGAAAAGGATAAAATCATGATTGATGAAACGCATTACCGGAAGCTGGAAAACATGATGCACGGCGCGCCGATCGTCAAAATGACCGGGGCGCGAATCGTTATCAGCCGCGGCCGGTCCGAGCTGACGCTGCCGGTGCGCGAGGACTTTTTCCATGCGGCCCGCGCGCTTCACGGGTCGATGTATTTCCTGGCGCTGGACAACGCGGCGTGGTTTGCGGCCAATTCTCTGGTGCCGGATGTCTTTCTGTTGACGGTGAGCTTCAATGTGTATCTCATCCGTCCGGTGGACAAAGGTCTGGTCCGGGCGACAGGCGAGGTGACCAATGCCACGCGCACGCAATACTTTGCCGAGTCGATCCTGTATGATGAAGACCAGCGTGAAATCGCGCGCGGCAGCGGCGTGTTTGTCCGGGGTGGGACAAAACTGACTCCCGAGATCGGGTATCGGTAGATGTTCATGTCATGATGCGGCTTGGCGAAAAGACGCGATCCCATCAAGGCAAAACACGGATTTAAGTCTTGCTTAAAAAAAGCAGCCGCAGGCGCAAATCGTTTCTGAAAGGATGGGCAGGGGAGTGGCGATCATGAACACGGATCAAAATAGCCGAAGCCGGGAGGTTGGACTTCCACCGCTGATTGTCGCCGGGATACATCGTTCCGGAACCTCCTGAATCAGCGCGATGCTTGTCGAAGCCGGGCTGCATTTTGACGATTCTCGGGTGCCGGCGGATCACAACAATCAAAAAGGTTATTATGAGGATGCGGACGTTTTGGCGTTGAATCGAAAAATGCTTCGCGCCTGTTTTTCATCCGATTTCGACATCTGCAACTCCATCTGCATGATTCCTTCAATCCGTCATTTGCCAGGTGTGCTGTTGATGCGTATCGTTTTCCTGCACCTTGCACCTTCCTTCATCTCCAATCAATCGCTGCCTCTTTACGCTTTGGAATCCGCCGGTAGCCGAACTTCGGATGCCCCAGCATAACCGCGCCGTGGCACTGATGGCCTGAAGGCATCGCGAGAAAATCGATGATCGGTTGATGAACGGTCGCCGCCGCGGTGAAATACCCGGCCCAACAGGTGCCCAGACCCCGAGAAAAAGCGAACAGCTCCAGGTAAGCCAGCGCCGTGGCGCAGTCCGCAGCCGGAAAAGAGATCTCAGGCGGGCACGACACGACGATCAGGTGTGGCGCGCCGCGCATCACCCGGTCAATGCCCCGGTCCCACGCGCCGATCAGCCGCCTGAAGCGTTTGGCGGTCGCTTCATCCGCGGCCAAAGGCAGCATTTCGCGGATGAATTCGACGGTGAGCGCGGCCAGTTTTTGAACGTCGTCGGGGCGTGAGATCGCGGTCCAGTGCACGGGTTGCTTATTGCTGCCGGTCGGCGCGAAGCGCGCTGTGTCGATCAGTTCCGCAATAATTCGTTTCGGGACGGGTTTTTTCTTGTACACGCGAATCGAGCGGCGGGCCTGCATCAAAAGGCGAACGGAATCCGGGCTTGGAAGGCCGTCGGCATCGATGATCGGACAATCGGCCCATGGCATCGAGGCGAGCGAAAGCGCGTCGCGCGGGCAGCATGCCTGGCAGTGTCCGCAGTCGATGCAAAACTCTTCTGCCTCCGGAACCGGCGCGGGAAAATCTTTTTTCGATGGTTGCGCGATCAGCCTGCCGGGGCACACCGCCGCGCACATGCCGCAGCGGGTGCACTTTTCGCGATGGATTGTGATAATGGCCATAAAACCGTCCTTTCTGTCCGCCCTGCGTATGTCTAAACCAACGATTTGACAATTGCAATCGCTAAATCGAATTCCCGGTTGTGATATTTGGGTTTTCCTTTATAATGCCGTTCCAGTGAAGAAAGGGGTGCGACATCATGGCGAAACTTTCGCTCGAAGAATGGGTCGCCAGACTCAAGAAGAATAAAAGTTTTACCGCCAACGCAGCGGCGCTGATCGATATTCCCGCCAAACCCGCCGACTATGACGACTGGCCCGACTGGGTGAATCCGAAACTTCGCGACATGCTGCAAAAGCGCGGAATGGAGCGTCTCTACCGCCATCAGGCCCAAGCCGTACGCTTCATCCGCCAGGGTCAGGACGTCGTGCTCGTCACGCCGACGGCCAGCGGCAAGACGCTTTGCTACAACCTGCCGGTTTTGCAGCGCATCCTCGACGAGCCGGAAACGCGCGCGCTGTATCTGTTTCCCACCAAGGCGCTGGCGCAGGATCAGATGCACGAAGCGCACAGCCTGATTACCGATTTGCAGGCGGATATCAAAACCTATACCTACGACGGCGACACGCCCGACGACGCGCGCCGGGCTATCCGCCGGCAGGGGCACATCGTCGTCACGAATCCCGACATGCTGCACGCTGGCATTTTGCCGCATCACACGAAATGGCAAAAGCTCTTTGTCAATCTCAAATATGTCGTCATCGACGAGCTGCACACCTATCGGGGCATCTTCGGGTCGCACTTCGCCAATGTCATCCGCAGATTGGTCCGCGTCTGCCGTTTCTATGGAGCCAACCCCGTGTTTATCTGCTGCTCGGCCACGGTGGCCAATCCTCGCGAGCACGCGGAAAAAATTCTCGAACGCGAGGTCGCGCTTCTGGATAAAAGCGGCGCGCCCTCCGCGGCCAAAACGTTTGTGCTGTACAACCCGCCCATCGTCAATCGCGAGTTGGGCATTCGTCAAAGCGCCATGACGCCCGCGCGCAAGTTTGCCACCGATTTGATCGACAACTCCATTCAGACGATTGTTTTTGCCACCAGCCGCTTGAACGTCGAAGTGCTGACGAAATATCTCAAAGACAAATTCGTCAAAACCAAACCGAAAGACGATCACTTTGTGACGGGCTACCGCGGCGGGTATCTGCCGAATCTGCGGCGGGAGATTGAAAAAGGTCTCCGTTCGCGCGAGGTCATGGGTGTGATCAGCACCAACGCGCTCGAGCTGGGAATCGACATCGGCAACCTCGAGGCCTGCATTATGACGGGGTATCCCGGCTCCATTGCCAGCACCTGGCAACAGGCCGGCCGCGCGGGAAGGCGTGCGGGTCGGTCGCTTTCGATCCTCATCGCCCGCAGCAATCCGCTGGATCAGTTCATCATGGAAAACCCGGATTATTTCTTTTCAATGTCGCCTGAGCATTGCCGGATCAATCCCGACAATCTGCTCATTTTGCTGCATCACATCAAAAGCGCGGCGTTCGAGCTGCCGTTTGAAAAAGGGGAAAATTTCGGAGGAGAAAACCTTGAAGAATTTTTGCAGTATCTCGAAGAAAAAGGCGTGCTGCACCGCACTGACGAACGCTGGCACTGGTCGGCGGAAAGTTACCCGGCCGATGAAGTGAGTCTGCGCGCGATTAATCCGGAAAACGTCGTTGTGGTGGACACGACAGACGCGGGGAACCACAAAGTCATTGCCGAAGTGGATTGGGACAGCGCCTTCACCGCCGTGCACGATGAGGCGATCTACATGCTCGCCTCCGAGCAGTATCATGTGGATAAGCTCGATCTCACGCGCAAGAAAGCCTACGTCCGCAAAGTCGATGCCGATTACTACACCGATGCCATGACCTATACCAATGTGCGTGTCATTGATTCATTTGAAAATGTCCGCGCAGGCGGCGCGATTGTCGAGCACGGCGAAGTGCAGGTCGTGCGCAAGGTCGTGGGCTACAAGAAGATCAAGTTTTACACGTCTGAAAATTTGGGGTACGGCGATGTGAATCTGCCGGAAAAAGACATGCACACGACGAGCTACTGGTTTACGATTCCGCGCGACCGTCTGCGGACGCTCGATTTCACCCCCGCCGAAGTGATCGACGGGCTTTCCGCGCTGGCCTACACGCTGCAGCATCTGTCGGCGATGTTCTTGATGGCCGACACACATGATATTGACCGGTCGCTGGGTGACAAATCCGGTGAATGGTTTGTCAGCCAGGGCAAAACCGGACGCGTGATCACCTCTTTTGCCAACGGCCGGCCGCAGTCGGCAAGCGGTCCCGAAGGCCCGCGCATTGACGAGTTCGACCCTACCATCTTCATCTTCGACGCCTACCCCGGCGGCATCGGTTTTTCGGAGCTGCTTTACCGCGAACACGCCAACCTGCTTGCCGCCGCGAAAAGTCTCATCGCCAAGTGCCCCTGCGCATTCGGCTGCCCCTCCTGCGTCGGGCCCACGCTGGAGGTCGGCAAGACGGCCAAGGAGATCGTGCCGCAGATGATCGATCTGGTTTTGGGGAAGGGGTGAAAAAAGTTCAAGCGCAAGGTTCGCGGTTCAAGGAAAAAAGGATTACCGTGTCCCCCGCCGGCGGGGGATAAAAAATGAATGACTATGAAATCGATCGATAAGTTAAAACGCCTGACGGGCGAGGCAGGCCAGCCCGTGAAAAAGGAAGTCCCCGCCGAGGCTTTCTCGGCCGAGCGGCAGGCTCAGCTCAAAGAGCTGCGCCTGCGCATCGAAAGCGTTGTTTCCCGAAGCCAGGCGCGAAGCCGGGCGGCGTTATCTGAAAAAACGGCGCGGGGCAACCAAGGCCTTGCCGAGCTTCTTGAGGGCTGTGAGGTTGAAAACGATGAGGGCCGCTTTTTCCTGGTCAGCCGAATGATGCGCGGCGCCTCTCCTCACGGACACTCGGTGATTCAGGAGGCTCAGAGGTTTGATATGACGGCTGCGGCGATGCTGGCCAACAATCCGCGCATCAGCGAATGGTCGTCCCAAGATGCGCTTTTTCTGGATACGGAAACCACGGGGCTTGCAGGCGGCACCGGGACGATGCCTTTTTTGATCGGCTTGGGTTGGTTTGACGAAGGGCATTTTCATGTGCATCAGATTCTGGCGCGCGATTTTGGCGAGGAAAAAGCCGCGCTATCCTATCTGCGTCAAATCGCATCGCAACGGAAATATCTGGTGACCTTCAACGGCAAGGCCTTCGACGTGAATCTGCTGTCCACCCGCTTTATCCTCAACCGGCTATCCTGCGATTTGACGGCGCTGCCGCATCTGGATCTGCTGCATCCGGCGCGCCGTATTCTGGGACACCGACTGGAAAACTGCCGCCTGGCCACGCTGGAAGAACAGATTCTCGGCGTAAAGCGCGAAGGGGATATTCCGGGCTGGGAAATTCCGCAGCGCTACTTCGACTGGCTCCGCCGCCGCGACCCCCGGTTGCTTGTCGACATTTTCGAGCATAACCGCCTGGATGTCATTTCTATGGCGACGCTGACCGCGCATCTGGCGGATATTCTCACGGCGCGCGCCCTCAAGCAATCCGCGCATCCCGACGATTATCTGGCCGCGGCCAGGCTGCTTTTGCAAAAGACGGGGCCTTCGGCCGTGTTTAAAATTCTGGATGTTCTGGGAGAAGAGGTCTGCGCCGATATTTCGCAGGATTCGAAAAAGAAACTCGCTTTTTTGTATAAACGCGCGGGCCGCATCGACGACGCCGTGCAGTTGTGGCGGGACATGGTCGAATGCGATCCGGGCGATTACCAGGCGGTCTCGGAACTTGCTAAATACCTGGAGCATCGCGTTCGGGATTATCAGGCTGCCGGGGTGCTGATCGAAAAAGCGCTCTCGGACGCCACTCGTTTTTCTTGTGATGAGAGGGGTGCGCTGGAATACCGGCTAAGACGCGTTTCCTCAAGGCCTGCAACCGCACAAAGACGTTGACGGATATAAATGGGGTTTCAGATTTTCTTTCTGATGTCCGATAGGAGTATTGGAAATTAACCCCGCTTCTCCCCATGCCCTGGATTTGAGGAGGGAATCTGCCTTTCATGTGCTTTGAGTGTATCTGTTTTCGTCTGCGAAAAATCGTCAATTCTTCGCTGTTTTTTGTCCTGTTGGCCCTACTGGCTTGTTCCGGCGGAAGCCAGGATGCGCCGGTTTCCCCCACCTACACCTTGACGCTGGTGCATGTGAATGACACGCATTCCCACCTGGAGGCCGTGGGGCTCAATTTCTGGATCGACGGCGTCAGAACCACCGCGCAGGCAGGAGGATTCCCCCGCCTCAAAACAGTCATTGATGAGCTGCGGGCGAACGATCCACACCTGCTTTTCCTGCACGGCGGCGACGCTCTGCAGGGGACTCTGTATTTCACGTTGTTTAACGGAGAGGTTGAATTCGACTTTTTGAATCTGTTGGGGATCGACGCGATGACCTTCGGCAATCACGAGTTCGACCGAGGCTGCGGTCCGATTCCGGGATGGATCGCGCGCAGCGACTTTCCCTGGCTTTCCGCCAATATCGACTTTACCGGCGAACCGGCCATTGCGCCCTTGGTGAGACCTTATTTGATCAAATATGTCCGGGGCGAGCCGGTGGCCATCATCGGATTGACCACCGAGACGACGCCTTTAACCACGCTTGACGTCGGAAACGCCGTTTTTCTCGATGCGGTGGCAAGCGCCCGCGCTCAGGTGGCGCGGCTTGCCGCGCGGGGCGTCAACAAGATCATTGTTTTGTCGCATCTGGGGTATCCCGCCGATCTGTCGCTGGCGGCCTCCGTCGCCGGCATCGACATCATCGTGGGTGGCCACAGCCACTCGCTTCTGGGCGATGAAACAAACCTCGACCTCATCGGCCTCACTCCGGCCGGGCCCTACCCCACCGAGCTGCAAGACCCCGAGGGAAACCGCGTGCTGGTCCTGCAGGCCTGGCAGTGGGGCCATATTCTGGGGCGTCTCAATGTCCGTTTTTCGCCGGCAGGCGAGATCTTAAGCTCCGAGGCGAGAATCATTCTTCCCGTGGGGGACACATTCGTCCAGAACAACACGCCCGTTGCGCCTGAAAGCCAAACGTATCAGGACATTCTTGCGGCCCTTGCGGCAAGCGGTACGGCGGCCATCTACGCCGAAGACGCCTATGCGGCGGCGCTTTTGGCGCCCTATGCCGAACAGGTGGCCCAATACCGGTCGGTGAAGGTCGCAGAGGCGCTTGAACCGATCCTGCGGGGGGTCAATAGCGGGCCGGGGCCTCTGGCCTGCGATTCAATGCTTCCGGCCGTGCCCAACGCCCGGGCGGCGCTCATCAACTACGGCGGCGTCCGGCGTGACCTCGCCCAAGGCGACATCACGGTGGGCGATGTTCTTGAGGTCATGCCGTTTGGCAACACCTTGGTTTTGGTCGATCTGACCGGCGCGGAACTGAAAGCCGCGCTTGAGGAGGGGATCGATTTTCTCATCACCGCCTACGGATCGGATCCCGTTTATCTGCCCTATGTTGCGTTGCTGAAGTTCTCGGTTTCGCTTTCCGCCCCCGCCGGCTTGAGAGTGTCGAACCTGCAAATAAAAAGCGGGGCGGTCTACGAACCCGTGCAGGAGGCGACGGTCTACCGGATTGTGACCAACGCTTTTGTAGCCAATGGCGGCGACGGGTTTGCCGCCATTAAAAACGCGGCCGGCTTCCGAAGCGACACGGGTGGGGTCGACAGCGACGCGTTTCGAAATTATCTGGCGGCGCTGGGCGACGTGTCGAATCCGGTGGAAGAAAGAATTACGGTAATTCCGTAAAGCGGATGGCTGTGAAGCTTTCTTGACGCGGCGGAATTTTTAGATTAGAGGTTCCCTTAAAAATCAGAGGGAAGTAAACGCCGTCATGCTTCGGATCTATACACTGGCCTGGTTCCCCATGGTGTTGATTGCCGTCGCGAACGGATCGCTGCGTCAGTTCGGCTACGCGCCTTATCTTAGCGAACTGGCCGCGCATCAGATTTCGTGCTTCACGGCCGTGATTTTTTTTGCCGCCTACACCTGGCTTTTGTCGCGGCGCTGGCCCCTGCCCGGCGCGGCGCAGGCCTTTGCGGTCGGCGGTATCTGGCTTTTGCTGACGGTCGCTTTTGAATTTCTCTTCGGCCTTTATGTGGCCGGGCATTCGCTTGAGCGCCTGCTGGCTGATTATAACATTCTGGCCGGGCGGCTTTGGGTTTTCGTCTTGGCGGCGGTGGCGCTTTTGCCCTATGGCGTTTACCGCTTGAGTCCGTCTGCTATCCCCCTCAAAACGAATAAGGAAAGGCGGCGTGATGACCGATGAATGCAAGGTTAAATTAAAGATGGACTATCCGGCCCGGTGGATTTACAAGCTTGTCGGTCCGGACCCCGACGCGATGCGGCAAGCCGTGGCGGCGCTGATTGCCGACCGGCGTTATACACTTACGCTTTCGCGTCAAAGCCGGACGGCAAAATATACCTGTCTCAACCTCGAGTTGAATGTGGAGAGCGAATCCCATCGCCTGGACCTCTACGAATCGCTCAAGCGGCTGCCGTCGGTGAAGATCGTTTTATAAAACCCCTTTCGGATTGTCATCCCATCTGCAGCAGAATCGCGTTGAGGTCTTTAATGTCGTCGCGAAGCGTCGCGGCTTTTTCAAATTCCAGATTTTTGGCGGCCTGTTTCATTTCGGCGGTGAGCTTCTTGATGAGCGCCGGCAGATCCTCCTCCCGGGCGGGGATTTTCGCGGTTTTCGCGTCCGCTCCGATCGTGACGTAATCGGCCTCGTAGATCGAGCCCAGCACGCTGCTGATGGATTTGCGGATCGTTTCCGGTGTGATGTTGTGCTCCTGATTGTAGCGCAGCTGGATGTCGCGGCGGCGGTGAGTTTCGTCCAGGCAGGCCTGGATGGACCGGGTGATTTTATCGGCGTACATAATGACCTTTCCGCCGACATTGCGGGCGGCGCGGCCGCTGGTCTGAATGAGCGATCGTTCCGATCGCAGAAACCCTTCCTTATCCGCATCCAGAATCGCCACCAGAGACACTTCGGGAATGTCGAGCCCTTCGCGCAGAAGGTTCACGCCGATGAGCACGTCGAACGCTCCCAGACGCAAATCGCGGATAATCGACACGCGCTCGAGCGTGTGAATATCCGAATGCAGATAGCGCACGCGGACGCCCAGGCCGCTGTAATAATCGGTAAGGTTTTCCGCCATGCGCTTGGTGAGCGTCGTGACGAGCACGCGTTCGTTTTTCTCCACGCGCAGACGGATTTCGGAAAGCAGGTCGTCCACCTGGTGAACCGCAGGCCGCACGTCGATTTCCGGGTCCATGAGGCCCGTGGGCCGGATGATCTGTTCGACGCGAGTGCCTTGAGCTTTGGCCATTTCATACTGGGCGGGCGTGGCGGAGATGTAGACGCGCGAATGCGGCAGCGCTTCGTATTCTTCGAAGGTTAAAGGCCGGTTATCCAGCGCCGACGGCAGGCGGAAGCCGTATTTCACCAGCGTTTCCTTGCGCGAGCGGTCGCCGCGGAACATGCCGGCCAGCTGCGGCAGCGTTGCGTGGCTTTCATCGATGACGACGACGGCGTCTTTGGGAAGATATTCCATGAGTGTGGGCGGCGGCTCGCCGGGCTTGCGGCCGGTAAGATGCCGGGAGTAGTTTTCAATGCCCTGGCAGTAGCCCATCTCCTCCATCATTTCCAAATCGAATTTCGTCCGCTGCTCAAGGCGCTGCGCTTCGAGCAGCTTGTTTTGCGCCCGGTATTCGTCCAGCGTTTTGATCAGCTCTGCGCGGATGTCGGCGATCGCCCGCTTGAGGTTCATCTGCGAGGTCACGTAATGGCTTCCCGGATAGACGGCGGTTTTGTCGATTGTCTTGAGTTTGCGGCCCCGAAGCGGGTCGATGATCGAAATCGCCTCGATCGTGTCGCCGAAAAACTCGACGCGCAGGGCCTGCTCGTCTTCATAGGCCGGAAAAATCTCAATCACATCACCGCGCACGCGGAACGTTCCGCGGTGAAAATCGATGTCGTTTCGCTCATACTGGATTTCGACAAGCTTTTTGAGCACCTCGTCCCGGGGTGTTTCACCGCCGACTTCCAGCGGCACGATCATGTCGAGGTAGGCCTCGGGAGAGCCCAGACCGTAGATGCACGACACGCTCGCCACGATGATCACGTCGCGCCTCGTTAAAAGCGCGTGCGTGGCTGCGTGCCGGAGTTTGTCGATCTCTTCGTTGATGGCGGAATCTTTTTCAATGTAGGTGTCGGTCGCGGGCAGATAGGCTTCCGGCTGATAGTAGTCGTAGTAACTGACGAAATACTCGACGGCGTTGTCGGGAAAAAGCCCCTTGAATTCCTCGTAGAGCTGCGCGGCCAGCGTCTTATTGTGCGCGATGACAAGCGCGGGCCGCTGAACGCGTTCGATCATGTTGGCGATGGTAAAGGTCTTTCCCGATCCGGTCACGCCCAGCAAGACCTGGTGGGGATTTCCCTGATTCAACCCGCGGGCGAGTTTTTCAATCGCCTGGGGTTGATCGCCTGAGGGAATAAAATCTGTAACGAGCGTAAATTTTTCCATCACGTTATCAATCCTTACGCCTAACGCCTTACCCCTTGCGCTCTCCATCCCACGCCGCGTCCTGCAAGTGAGGCGTGGTGCTTTGGTCCAAAGCCAAAAGCTGCTCCTGAATCTCGATCTGCTCGCGCGTTTTGAAGACATAAGCTTCCTGATCATGGCGATGGGCGGCAAGTCCCGTCAGGGCCTCTTCATCATATTTCAGAAAACGCTGGCCCGCCAGCCAGGCCGCGTGTCGGCGAAAACCGAGCTTGACGAGTGCGTCCGCCCCCAGGCGCACGGAGGTGTCAAGCGATTCCCGGTAGACGTCTTTGACACCCGCGTCGAGAAGCTCGTAGGCGTCAAGCCGGCTTTTAGCGCGGACCATCACGTCCAGATGCGGGAATTCCCTGCGCGCCCGCTCAATGAGATCCAGATTGGTTTCCGGAGAATCGATGGCGGCAATCAGGATTTTCGCCTCTTCCGCACCGGCGCACTTGAGAATATCCAAGCGCGTTGCATCGCCGTAAAAAACCGTAAAGCCCATCTTCCGGAGCAGATCGACGCGATCCGAATCATTGTCCAAAATCGTGGCGGAAATCCCGTTGGCCCGCAGGAAGCGGCCGATAGTGCTGCCGAAGTGGCCGAAACCTGCAATGATGACCGCCTGTTCGCCTTCGATGGCGTCTGCTGTTTTTTCAATCGCTTCCTTTGTTCCGAAGCGAGGCAGGAT
The DNA here is from genome assembly GCA_018436925.1 of Syntrophaceae bacterium. GTDB lineage: Bacteria > Desulfobacterota > Syntrophia > Syntrophales > Smithellaceae > UBA8904. The sequence goes on along the minus strand of JAHDKI010000002.1, from coordinate 34,993 downwards.
CAAGCGGTCGTTCGCCAGAAGCAGAATCGGCGTCAACGTCATACTGATGGCGGTTGCGCCCATCATCATATCCGTATCACGGATGGATAGAATTCCCAGTTGCGCGGTGAACGCAAACAGGACAAACGCAAATTCCCCGACTTGCGAGAGACCCAGTGTAAAGATCATGTTCTGATCGAAGCTGAGGCGGGACAGCTTACCCGTGATAAAAAGGACAAGCGCCTTGATCAGCATGACGCCGCAAACAAGCGCGGCAATCGTGAGGGGATTGTCCGCAATCAGCTTGAAATTAATGGAAGCCCCGACCGCGATAAAAAAAAGGCCCAGCAGAATGCCCTTGAAAGGTTCGATGTCGCTTTCCAACTCGTGCCGAAATTCACTTCCGGCCAAAACCACGCCGGCCAGGAAAGTGCCCAGCGCAGGGCTTAATCCCACCACCATCATCAGATCCGCCGTGGCAATCACAATCAGCAGCGCGGCGGCTGTAAACAGTTCGCGAAGGCGGATACGGGCGACAAATCGCAAAAAAGGCACGAAGACAAAACGTCCCGCCAGCACAACAGCGTTGGCGGCGGCCAGTAGCACCAGGGTCTGGGCCCATCCAGGCAAGCCCTCCATCAGCGATCCATGCCCCGCCTGAGAGGTCTGCATGCCGGCGGCGGCCAGAAGGGGCAACAGGGCCAGAATCGGGATGACGGCAATGTCCTGAAACAGCAGCACGGCAAACGAGCTTCTGCCCGACTCCGCTTTCGTCAGGCTTTTTTCCCGCAGCGTCTGCATGACGATGGCCGTGGACGACATGGACAACGCCAGTCCGCAGGCCAGCGCCGCCTGCCAGGAAAAACCGAACAGCCAAAGCGCCGCAAAACAGGCCAGCGTGGTGGCGGCCATTTGCATCATGCCCGTTCCCAAAATCAGCTTGCGCATCCGCCAGAAATGAGAGGGTTCAAGTTCCAGCCCGATCAGAAAGAGCATCATGACCACGCCGAATTCGGCAAAATGCATGATGTCTTTGCCCTCCTCTCCGACAAATCCCAGAAAGAATGGGCCGATGATGATGCCGCCGATGAGATATCCCAGCACCGAACCCATGCCGAGCTTTTTGGCGATCGGCACGAAGATGACGGCGGCGGCCAGATAGATCAGGGCGTCATGCAAAAAGGCCGCGCTCATGGACGGTCCCCTTCGGGCAGCGAGGCCAGCCAGTCGTTTAAATAGTCGAAAGCGTCGGCGTTTTGCAGAGTCGGATCATTTCGGACGAGCGTTTTCAAAAGTCGGTGATACAGGGCCGCGTGGACGGCCAGCTCCTGATCGGAAAGCAGGTAGGTGCCGTGGACCGCGAAAGGTGGCAGATAGCGCATTTTGCAAAGAAGCGCCGTTTGTTCGAAAGGAAGCAAAAATTCCCGAAGGGTGTGGAGGTAATGTCCCGTTGGGGCATAGACCTCGCGGCTGCCGCCCGCGGTCAGCGTCACCAAAGCGGTTTTTCCGGCAAGCGCGTTGCCTTGAGATCCGTGCGCCCATCCGTGCTCGAGCACCGTGTCCATCCATTGCTTCATAAGCGCAGGCGCGCTGAACATGTAAAAGGGGAAATGCCAGACGAGCACATCGTGCGCGATTAAAAGCGCTTTCTCGCGTTCAATAGAAATATTGAAATTCGGATAGTCCTCGTACAGGTCATGCACCGTGACGCCCTCGATCCGTTCAATGCCGTCCAGAAGCGCCCGGTTGTATTTCGATTTTTCGAATCTGGGGTGTGCAAACAGAATCAGGACTCTGTTCATGAAAATTCTTCTTCTTTGACGATTTCGCCCTTGATGAGCGTGATCAATTCCTGAAAGACAGGCACAATATCGGTGCGGAAGCGGCCGGCCACGCAGACTTTCATGATGTCGTCTCCCGTTTTCAGCTCGCCTTCGTTGATCCAGGCGCGGATATCGGCGATGCCGTCGCGCTTTTTAAACACGGCGACCGCTTTTGCTAGCGCTTTGCGGTCATAGCTGAGTTTCATGCCCTTTACAGGGCTGCCGGTTTTTGATGTTGCGCGGACCACGCCGTTGTGCACCAGGATCATGCCCAGCTCTCCGGGCGGGGAGGTTTTTTTAATTTCAGCAATCCACTTTTCAATCATGAAATCGTTCCTTTGTCGATGACGGTTTTAGGGGGTTGCCGGGGCGGAAGAGGCCAGTTGGGACAACTTGCGCGACAGCGTCCGGCCGAGACCCGCAAGCAGTTCGGTTTCCATCTCGGGAGAAAAGCGCTCAACCGCGGAATCGCCGTTGTTCCATGACCCGGCCAGACGGCCGTCGAGCATAAACGGGACGACGGCGATCGATTTGATGAAATATTTACACCGGGGAGGCAGCAGGCGGTAGTAGGGCGCGAGGTCGCGGTTGGCTAAAACAGGGCCTGCCGGATCGGGAATGAGGCTTGAAAACACCTCCGGTGAAAGGAGGCACAGGCGGTTTTTCAGGGGTTCCGACGATGTGACGGCCGAAATCAGCGGCTGGGTGTGCGCCTCGTCCATCAGCGTCAGCCAGACGAACGGGAGATCGAATTCGGTCTCAATGCCGTAAAAAAGGGTTTTAAAAACGTTGTCGATGCTGCGGGCGGCGTCGATGCCGGCCTCGATCTTTGTAAAGCGCTGCGCGACGGAATCGTTATGGCGTCGGATATCTTCGTTTTGGTTCATCGGATCGATCCTTTCCAGGCGGCATAGAGCACCACATGGTCCGAGGGCTTGTCGAGAGTCCGGGTGGGCAGGTCGATGACACATTCGACGGATCGGCCGGCCACTTTTTCCGTGGCCAAAATATGATCCACCCGCCAGCCCAGATTCCGGCCGACCGAATCGCGGATCCGGTAGTCAAAAAACGTATACTGCCCGGGCTTTTCCGGGTGATGCTTTCGGAACACATCGACGAGTCCCCACGACAATAGGTCTTCATAGGCTTTCCACACCTGCGGGTTGAAAGACACGTGACCTAAAATCCGTTTGGGGTCATGGACGTCGATCGGCGTTGGCGCGACATTGAAATCGCCGCACAAAATCAGGTTTTCATCCGGCCGGTAATGTTTCTCTAGAAGCATCTTAAGCCGGGCAAGCCAGTTCAGTTTGTAGGCAAATTGAGGTTTGTCCACCTCCTGGCCCTGCGGAACATAAACATTGATTACGGTCAGATTTCCGAAACGGACCGCCGCCAGGCGATCGGGATCCGCCGGGTCGTCATTCAGACCGAAAGAGACGGCATCCGGTTTTTGTCGGGACGCCACGGCGACGCCGTTGTACTGTTTGTTGCCCCGAAAACTGACCGTGTATCCCATGCCCTCAAAGTCGGCAGCCGGAAATTTGGCGTCTTCGACTTTCGTTTCCTGCATGCAGAAAATGTCCGGCTGCTGCTTTTGAAGCCAGGGCAAAACCACGTGCAGGCGGGAACGCAGCGAGTTGACATTGTAAGTGGCGATTTTCAATGGACTGACCTTAAAGCCCTTTCCGTGTGGATGACGATTCTTAACACGCCGGAGGCCACCCTTCAAGAGTTTTTGCTGCGGTTTATCAAAGGGCTCAAGACGCTTTCATGCCCCTGTAACCTGCTGAAAAGCATTCTTTTTCATTGACACAGATCCGGGGATCTCCTATAAACGGCGGACTGTTGCAGCCGGTCGGCCGTCTGGACCGGCTCCGTCGCAAAAGGGTGTTTATATCCCGCCGTGCGATCCGGCCGAAAGGGAGCCTGAAAACTTCCGCAGCTTTTTTAATTTTACAATTCCACGGAGACAATGATTTATGGACCTTGTGATTTCATGGATTTCCACCGTCAACGCGTTGGTTTGGGGCCCGCCCATGCTCATTTTATTGGCCGGAACCGGACTTTATCTGACCTTCGGGCTGAAACTGATTCCGCAGCGCAAATTGTTTTACGGCTTCCGCATGCTCTGGCGGGGACGCCGAAGCACGGAAAAAGGAGACATCACGCCGTTTAACGCGCTCATGACGGCGCTGTCGGCCACTGTGGGAACCGGAAACATTGCCGGGGTCGCCACAGCCATCTTTTTCGGCGGGCCGGGCGCCCTGTTCTGGATGTGGCTGATTGCGTTAATCGGCATGGCCACAAAATTCTGCGAAGCAGTGCTGGCTGTTCATTTTCGTGAAAACGACGCGAAGGGCCGCCACGTCGGCGGTCCTATGTACTACATCCGAAACGGGCTGGGTCCCCAGTGGAAATGGTTGGGCGTGGCCTTTGCTGTTTTCGGCATGCTGGCCGGTTTCGGCATCGGCAACACGATCCAATCCAATTCCGTCTCCGACGCGGTGCAATCGACGCTGGGCCTTCATCCGCTGGCAACCGGGTTCATCATCGCCGCGCTGGTGGCGCTGGTTTTGATCGGCGGCATCAAGTGGATCGGAGAAGTGGCCGGCCGGCTGGTTCCCTTCATGGCCCTTTTATATGTCGGCGGCGGGCTGCTGATTTTGATTCTGCATGCCGAAAAGATTCCCGACGCCATGGGGCTGATTTTCTACCATGCCTTCAATCCGGCGGCCGCCGCGGGCGGATTTGCGGGCGCCACCTTGTGGGCGGCCATTCGCTTCGGCATCGCCCGCGGCGTCTTTTCCAACGAAGCCGGGCTGGGCAGCGCGCCCATCGCCCATGCCGCGGCGCAGACGAATAATCCGATCCGTCAGGGGACGGTGGCGATGCTCGGAACCTTCATTGATACGATCATCATTTGCAGCATTACCGGTTTGGTGATTCTGGTAACCGATGTCTGGCAAAGCGGCCAAAACGGCGCGTCTCTGTCCGCGCTGGCCTTCAATACGGGGCTTCCCGGAGGTTGGGGCCAGTATATCGTCAGCATGGGTCTGGCGCTGTTTGCGTTTACCACCATCATCGGATGGAGCTTCTACGGTGAAAAATGCACGCAGTATTTATTCGGCGAGCGTTCCAATGTGCCGTTTCGTATTGTCTGGATTGTTGCGATTCCTCTGGGCACGCTGCCGGGGATGGATCTGGCCAGTCTGTGGCTTGTGGCCGATACGCTCAACGCGCTGATGGCCATTCCCAATTTGATTGCGCTTTTGTTTTTGAGTCCGGTGATATTTCGGTTGACGCGCGCGTTTTTCAGCGATCCGGATCATCGGTCTTGAAAAGGCCTGTGCCGGCTGTTTTTTTAAGAAGCTTCAGAAGATGAAGGCGTTGTCGCCCGCAAAAAATCCTTCCGGTCCGGGCTGTCGTCTTGCTTCAGGCCGGGATCTGAGAAGGCGCGAAGCCGTCCAATTCTGAAAGGTATAGTCGATGCGCGCATCGAGCCCCCGCGATGAGACCACCCACTGTCCGGTTTGTTTTTTCCGCCGCGAGATCTGCGTCTGTCCGATTCTTCCCGTTGTGAGCGCAAAGACCGAAATATGGATTTTGCGTCATGTCCGGGAAGCGGTGCGCCCGGCCAATACCGGCCGCCTGGTGGCGCTGGCGATGCCCGGTGCGAGGGTCGTTTCCTGCGGAGGCGGCGAGCGCATCGGAGGGGGCAGACGGGTTTTTGAAACGCTGCCTTTGACGGGGACGTGGCTCTTATGGCCGGATGGACCCGGCCTGCCGGCCGATCCGTTGCGATGCGACGCCCCTTTGCGTATCGCGGTGATTGACGCAACCTGGCATCAGGCGCGCCGTTTGTATCGTCAGACGCCTTGCCTGCATCAACTTCCCAAGTTGGCTTTACCCGCGCCGGAAACATCCCGCCAGCGCTTGCGCAAACAGCGCAGGCCTGATGGAATGTCCACCATCGAGGCGGTGGCCGCCGCATTATCCTTGCTGGAAGGCAAAGCGTCCGCCCGCCCGCTGGAAATCCTCTACGATGAAGTGGTCCGTCGCTCCAGAGCGTTGCGCTGGGGAGAGAAAAAATCTTAGGTGTTTTGCGGGCGCGCGGGCATTATTCCGGCGGCGTCAGGAGGTCGGCTTCCTCCCAGCGGGCGGAAAGAATTTTCCACGTTCCCGTTTCTTTTCGCAAAGACACGTCGAAATTCCAGACGCCCAGAGAATCGGGAATCGCATCCCTGATGGATCCGGTCTTTTCCGCGCTGGTGAGCACGGCCTGAAATCGGGCTTGGGCCGAGTCTTCTTCAACGGAGATCGCAAGCGCGTTGAGATAAACGGAAATCTTCGGGTACCGGAAAAAATAACCGGCCAGGAGCCCCCGAACCCCTTCATAATCCAGACCCTGAGGGTCCCGATAGGTTTTTGACAGGTGCTCCAGGATCGCTTTGGTGTTTTTTTCTTCCGCTGCGGTTTGAATCGTCGTGAGCATCTTTTCGATCCGGGCCGATTCGTCGTCTTTTGAACAACCGGATAGGGCCGCCACCGCAACGACAACCAAGGCCATGGTCGCAAATACTTTCATCAAGGCGCCTCCTGCCCATCGGGATTTGTTTTTTTCAGGGACATCATGACAGGTTTTAAAAAGAAGTCAACTTCGGTGGTTGCGGCAAAAAGCGATGCCGCCGGACATGGCCGCCCTTTGCCGGAGGCCGCCAAACCCTGCATGCGCGGTCTTTGTGTTCCATACGACGCCTGACGCCGGGGATTGTCCGGCGCGAAAGGAACCCTTTGAAAGGATCCTGATTTTGGAGTAGAAATCAAAGCAAGACATGTGTTTGGATGATGGGCCGAATGGGTCCGCCGCGCCGTGGACGCTTCGTTCTGATTTGAAAGGACCGATATCTATTGGAGTAAGTCGACACAAGGAAAAGGAGGGACGCCATGACACAAAGGATCATCAGATTTTTGGCGGCGATTTTATTTCTGGGCCTCTTGGCGGGTTGCGAAGCGACGGATGATTTTGTGGAGAAAGCAACCCGAAAGCAGTCGGTCGAGCAATTCAAGAAAACAATGAACGACATCGACCGTGTTGAAAAGCAGCAGCAAGAAAAATATCAAGACCTTCAGAAAGACTCAGACGACGATACGCGCTAAACCGCTGCGCCCGTTTCTGGGATCAGGACGTAAAAAAGCGCACACTTGCCGCGTGCGAACCGGCTTCCAGAGGCCTTAGCGCCCGGATGCGGAGCCGGGTTGCGCGCCGTCCGGGCCGGCGCTATGCGCGGCGGCAAATTCGGGATCCTCCTGCACGACGAGCTTCGCCCGGTAAGCTTTTTCCTCCAGCGAGAGCGTGTCATCCTTTTCCAGACGCATTAAATCCAGCATGCGCCGACCGACCCGCTCCTCCCGTCCGAAAAACGCCTCGGCCACATCGGCGCCGAAGTAGGATACGCGAAGATCGTGCAAGCCGTCGAGCTGATCGAGGGCCGCATCCACCGAGTCCGTCTGCGCCTCGGGAGGGTAGATGATTTTCGCTTCGCGGACATACTTGTCGAAGTAGTCCAGAAAATGCACCAGTTGCCGGTGGGCTTCCGAAGGCAGGACGCCGGAGAGTTCTTTCACTTTTGCCTCGCGCTCTTCCGGCGTATGCAAGGCGTAGAGCTTTTCTATACTCAGTCGTGTGGTTTCGTTTATGACCAGGTCGCCTCGCTGATCGGCTGAAAAAAGGCTGTGAAGTTCGTCTGAAGAAATCTCTCTTTTTTCTCCCGGCGCAATCGACATGATGGCCCAGCCCGGTTGCGCAAGCGGGGCGTCGGGAAAACCTTGTCCGGACGGCTGCGCCGTTGACGCCTCAACGGGCGGGCGCGTGTCCGGGCGGGCGGGGCTTGCCGACTGGTCGTCATCGTTGCCGAGGAAGTAGGACAGGGCACCGCCCGCGGTCACAATAATCAGCAGGATCCAGAAAATGCGTCCGTTCATCATCTCTCCTTTAATGGTTTTGCGATCCGGTATTTCCGGTCGTGCATCGCCGCGGACTGCGTCCCGGCGAATCATGAGTTCGGTTCAATCCGCCAGAACGTAAGCGAAAATCAGCGGGGCGACAATGGTCGCGTCGCTTTCAATGACGAAACTCGGCGTGTCGGGCGACAGCTTGTCCCAGGTGATTTTTTCATTCGGGACCGCTCCGCTGTATGAGCCGTAGGACGTTGTGCTGTCGGAGATCTGGCAGAAATAAGACCACTGGGGACAGGATTTGGACTGCATGTCCTGACGGATCAGCGGGACGACGCTGATGGCGAAATCCCCGGAGATCCCGCCGCCGATCTGAAAGAAGCCGACATCGCCGCTTTGGGCGGTTTCCAGATACCACTCGATCAGGGCGTCCATCGTTTCAAGGCCGGATTTAACCAGATTTTTGTCCTGGATTTTTCCTTTGCGGAGGTTGGCGACAAAGACGTTTCCCAAGGTTGAATCTTCCCATCCCGGGACGAAAATCGGGAGGTTTTTGTCACAGGCCGCAATCAGCCAGGAATCTCCGGCGTCGGCCTGGTAGTCCGCTTCGGCAAGACCGGTGCGAATGAGCTGATACATGAACTCGTAGGGGAAATATCTTTGATTTTCAGCTTCCGCCTGCTTCCAGAGCTTTAGCAGTTTGCCTTCTATTTTTTTCATGGCCTCGTCTTCAGGGATGCAGGTATCGGTCACGCGATTGAGTTTCTGTCTGAGCAATTCAGCTTCGTCGTCGGGCGTCAGGTTGCGGTAATGCGGAATCCGGCGATAGTGATGGTGGGCGACGAGATTGAAAATGTCTTCTTCCAGATTGGCTCCGGTGCAGGAAATGGCGGAGATCTTATCGCGCCGGATCATCTCGGCCAGCGACACGCCCAGTTCCGCGGTGCTCATGGCGCCGCCCATGGCCAAAACCATTTTGCCGCCCCGTCTCAGATGATCAATATAGGCGTTGGCGGCGTCCACGACAACCGCCGCGTTGAAATGCCGGAAATGATGTCTGATGAATTCCTTTACCGGTAAAAAGGCTGCGCCAGTCGATTTCTTCACGAGGCCACTCCTAGGACAATGTTCGGGCCAGTTTACGCAATGTGAAAAATATTTCAACCCTAAAATGCCCGTTCATCTTGTCGTGCGCTCCAAACACAAGCCGGTTAAGGTTTTCCGGGTTCGGCAAACCGGCGGTTTCAGGCTTATTGCAAGCAGGACGCAAAAAAACGGCGTCGCGCCCATGGACCCGCCGGGCGCGCCGCCTCAGGAAACGGCAGATAAGATATTTATTTTGCAGACTGCCAGGGATCCCAGTCATAGCCCCATAGCGCTCCGCCCATGGGCATCTTGTAATGGCGTCGATCCGCATAAGACGGATAGCGTCGGCCGCCGCCTTCTTCCGGTAGAAAATCAACCGGAAATTTCGGCGGAATCAGGCCGTTTTCCCGGGCTTCCTGTTCCAGCCAGGGGCGGTCTTCCGGATGCGCAATGGAAATCAGAGCGGCGGCACGCTCGTACCCGTTGAGTCCCCGCAGATTCACCATGCCGTATTCCGTGCAGACATATTGAGCGAACTGCGCCGGCACATCCACCGCGGTTCCCGCCGGCAGAAAGGGAACAATGCGCGAGGTGTTGTGCTTGCTGCGCGACGTCATGGCGGCGACGCTGCGTCCGCCCCGGGACTGGGCCGCGAAAATGATGAACTGAAAAAAACCGCCCGTGCCGGAGATCGGCCGCTGGTCGTAGAAGGAGCAGGACATCTGTCCCAGAAGATCCACGGCAACCGTGTTGTTGATGGCGATCATATTGTCGATGCGCCGCAGAATGTCGAGGTTGTTGGTGTAGTCAATATCGTAAACGGCCAGCGCCTGGTTGCGGTGCACGGTTTGGTAGTACCAGTCCACATCCACGGGAAAGGCGAACGTCCAGACGCTCTTTCCCTGATCGAGGTTTTTATACGCGTTGGTGACCTGGCCCGATTCGATCATCTTAATGAGTCCGTAGTTGAGCATTTCGGTGTGGATACCCAGGTCCTTGAAGCCCGCGTCCGCCATGGCGGCGACACAGGCGGAAGGCAGAGCCCCGATGCCGAGCTGAACGACGTCCCGGTCGCGCATGATGCCCATGATATTTCGGGCGATGGCCTGCTCCTCCGGGCGGGCAACAATGGCTTTTTCGTTCATCTGGGGCCATTTGTATTTTTCACAGTCCACTTCCACCCAGTAGTCGATATCATCAATGGAGATCGTGTTGAACCTCCCCCCTTCCGCCCAAGGGTAGTCGGAGCGGACTTCAAAAACGATTTTCTTTGCCGTCTGGCGGAAGATATTGCAGCTGTTGGTTCCATAGGACATGTTGAAATAGCCGTGGTGGTCGGGCGCGGTGGCGGCGTTGAACCACCAGTCCATGCCGCGTTTTTGCCGGTCGGCGTGCGCAAAGCGGTAGTGATGCGCCCACGTGCCGCCCGCCCAGCCCCAGGGCGTCCAACTGGTCACGCCGTGTATCTCTCTGGCCTTGCGGTTCCAGGGGAAAAAGAAATGTTCATGGACGCAGTGATATTGCTGATACGGGTCGATTTCCTGAAATTCCGGATGGGGATAAAAATTTCCGGCCAGCCAGAATTCAATGTCTTTGAGGTCGCCCGGGCCGTTGCCGAGCCGGCGCGCGACGGCTTCGCTCAAGACGGTGGAGTCGCCGCCGACCGTGCCGTGGTTGATCCAGTCGCCGGATTGGATCATGTCTGCAATCTGCTCGGGGGTTCTTTTCTTGTTGCGGATTTTCTGTTCAATAGGGGTTGTCATATCCTGCTCTCTGTTGTTTTTTATCGAGGTTGCCTTGCGGACAAGGGGCTTCCGGGCCGGCAGTCGGCCGGTGCGCCTTGAAGGGGATACGGGCAACACTTTCGTTGGGTCGGGCTGCTATATCACATTGGGCAAAGGAGTCAATCGTCTGATGTCGTTTTCTAAATCGGAGAGTTTTTCATTGACTTGACCGGCGCCTGTTCCTATACTTGCCCGGACTTCTGGAACACGGCCCCAAAGACACGTTATTTAAACGGTTTCAACGGCACACCGATTTGAGATCCGCAAAGGGGGAATAATGACTGCGATTAAAAGCAAAGCCGGTCAACTGGTGAATTTCTTTAAAAATGACATCTGGCGGATCCGCAGCAGCCGTCTGCCCCGGGGAAAATCCTTTTTTCTAAATCTCCTTCGCGTCGTTATTCTGTCCATCCGGGGATTTGACGAAGACAAGTGCCAACTGCGCGCCTCCGCGCTGACCTTTTATTCGCTCATTTCCATTGTGCCGGTATTGGCCATGGCGTTTGGCATTGCCAAGGGATTCGGCTTCGAAAAGGTTCTCGAGGCTCAGCTGCGCGAAAAGCTCTCCGGTCATGAAGAGATCCTCAACAACGTCATCGCCTTTTCCCACTCCCTGCTTCAAAACACGCAAGGCGGACTGATCGCGGGAGTCGGGCTGGTCATGCTTTTCTGGGCGGTCTTGAAAGTATTGGGGCATATCGAATACTCCTTCAATGATATCTGGGGGGTTAAACAGCAGCGATCATTGAGCCGGAAATTCGCCGATTATCTCTCACTGATGCTGGTGTGTCCCGTCATGCTCATTTTATCGGGCGGCGTGACGGTTTTTATCACCACGCAGGTGGAGCTGATTCTGGAAAAATTTGCGATTCTGGGAGGATTCAGCCCGATTGTTTTCTTTATCCTCGAAGGTTTGCCCTACACGATGATGTGGGGGCTTTTTACCTTCCTGTATCTTTTCATGCCCAATACGAAAGTGCGCTTTGCCTCCGCTTTCATAGCCGGCATCCTCGCCGGCACGATTTTTCAGGCCGTTCAGTGGGGCTACATCACTTTCCAGGTCGGCGTGGTGAAATACAACGCCATCTATGGAAGTTTTGCCGCTCTGCCGCTTTTCCTGGTGTGGCTGCAGGCAAGCTGGCTGATCGTTTTGTACGGCGCCGAATTCGCTTTTGCCTATCAGAATGTGGATACCTATGAGTACGAACCCGACGCGCTCGCCGCGAGCCGAAGGCTGCGGATCCTTCTGTCGCTTCAGATCGCTCAGCATCTGGTGAAAAATTTTTCCTGCGGCCAGCGGCCTCTTTCGGCGCGGGAGATTTCCAACCAGATGGAGATGCCGATCCGCTTTGTCAATGACCTGCTCTTTGAGCTCGTCCATGGCGGCATCGTGTCGGTCGCCCAGATCGAAGGAAATGGGGAAAGCGGCTATCAGCCGGCCATCGATCCGGACAAACTGACGATCCGCTATGTCATCGAGGCGATGGAGCGGCGCGGCGTCAATGCCATGCCGTTTACGCATGGACCGGCGTTCGACGCGATTTTAACCTCGCTTGACGTCTTCGACAGGACGCTGGACACTCTGCCGGACAACCGGCGGCTGAAGGATCTCTAAGGGTGAGACCGCTTAGTCGGGCGAAGGGCAATCCCCCGCCCGGCGGGTGGATCAATGATTGATATGCGGCGGCTTTTTTTAAGAAGCATGCCGTTTGTGTTGAATGCAAGGGCGGAAAACAGCTTAAGCCGTGTCCCGCCTCCAAAACCTTCAGAGTTTGCGAAGCTCTTTTTTCAGGATTTTTCCCACCAGTGTTTTGGGCATCTGGTTTAAAATGACGACTTCTTTGGGAACATAGAAGTTTTTGAGTCTGGTTTTGCAGAATTCCCGGATATCCTCAGGCGTAGCTGTTTCTTTGGGCTTGAGCGTGACAAACGCCTTGATGTCTTCGCCGTAGACGGGATCCTTCATGCCGATGACCGCCGCTTCCGCCACGACCGGACTTGTGTAGAGCGCTTCCTCGATGACGCGCGGAGAGATATTTTCGCCGCCTTTGATGATGATATCCTTCTTGCGGTCGGTGATGAAAAAATAACCGTCCGGGTCCATGTAGCCGATGTCGCCGGTATGCAGCCAGCCGTTTTTGATTACTTCGGCCGTCGCCTCGGGCATATTCCAGTAGCCTTTCATCACCATGGGTCCGCGCAGCACGATTTCCCCTTCCTTTCCCTGCGGCACGTCGTTGTCGTCATTGTCCACGATTTTCATTTCCATCCCCTTCATGGGGCGGCCGATGGAGCCGGGTTTGATGACCGAAAGCCCGAAGTTGGTCGCGTTGTTGGCGCCCGCTTCAGTCAGTCCCCAGCCTTCGCCGATTTCCGCGCCGAATCTTTCTTTGAACTGTTTCCAGGTATCGAGAGAAAGCGGCGCCGAGCCGCATACCCAGTATTTGACGGAGCTGATATCGTATTTGGCGTAATCCGGAAACAAAAGCATGTAGACCAGCATCGTGGGAACGATCGGCACGGACTGGACTTTGTATTTGTCGATATTGGCGAACAGGTGTTCGAGGTTGAACTGGCGCATGATGATGACTTTACCGAACAGGCGCAAAAAGGATCCGTTCATCATCGCCACGCCGAAGGAGTGGCACAAAGGCAACACGGCCAGCGAGATGAGGTCCTGGGGCAGATTGGTCGTTTCCTGCTGCATCCGCGCGGAATAGGCCAGCCCCGCGTGCGTCAGCATAACCCCTTTGGGCTTGCCGGTGGTTCCGGATGTGTAGATCATCGTGGCGACCTCATCATCGTCGGTTTGCACCATCTCCAGATCTTCGGAGCTCGCCTCCAGGATTTTTCGGAAGTTGTGGGTTTCTTCAACGTCCGAGTCGGCGACCATGATGATATTTTTCACCGCGCCGGACTGGGATTGCGCGATTCTGACCTTATCGAGATAATCCGGCGACGTGATCACGGTGTGCACGCCGCTGTCGCGGTAGATATGATTGATCTCCTCCTGGCCGACCAGGTAGTTGATCGGCACGGCGACGGCGCCGATTCTCCAGATCGCCTGAAACGCCTGAAAGACCTCCGGGCAGTTCGGCATCTGCATGATCACGCGGTCGCCTCGGGACACGCCCAGCCGTTTGAGCGCGTTGCCCAGGCGCCTGGCGGCCCGGTCCATTTGCACGTTGGTGATGTCCTGACCTTCAAAGATATAACTGACATGCTCTCCGACAACCAGATTCTTTAAAGCCAACTCCGCAACGTTCATGGGTGAAGCCTCCTCAATTTTATTTCAAGCATGGACCGAGCGTTGATTCAAACCGGTTGCGGCGCTTGATCGCGCAAACGCATCTGCCAAATGGATTTAAAGCCGGCGCGACCCGCCGGATTTTTATGCGTCGGAAAATAACCTTGTTTTACCGGAAGCGCAACGACTTTTTTCGACGCCCTGGAGACAGTGGACGGCTTGCCGAACCGGCGAGGTTGAATATTCGTAAGAACTCTGATATCCGCTTTACGGTTCGGCCGTTGGCGAAGGACGGCCGCCGGACAGACTGTTTAAGTCTTTTGAGAGGTAAAACATGATTTGCTCCATCGAAGACAGCCCCCTGTATCCGATCATCAATCCGAAAAGCATCGCTTTTTTCGGTGCGTCCAACAACATTCTGCGCATGGGATCGCTGATGCTGTCCTCCACGCAGGCCTTGGGGTACGAAGGGAAAATCTATCCCGTGCATCCCAGCGAAACCGCGGTACGCGGGCTTGCGGCCTATCAGAGCATCGCGGACGTTCCCGAAGCGCCCGATTGCGCGATCATCGTGCTGCCCACGGACATCGTCTGCCGGACGCTGGAGGACTGCGGGAAAAAAGGAATCCGCCATGCGATTGTCGTCTCCGGCGGTTTTCGGGAGGCGGGCCCCGAAGGTGCCGCCCTGCAAAAGAAGTTGGAGAGAATTGCCGGACGATACGGCATCCGGTTTTTGGGGCCCAACTGTCTGGGCGTGGCCAACCCGCACCTCAAATTCAACCCGACCACCATCACCGATGACGGCGCGCCCGGTTTTGTGGGACTGGCTTCGCAAAGCGGCAGCTTCGTCACGCAGATGTTCGATTACCTGCACCGCCACGGCCTGGGGTTCAGCGCGGCGTTCAGCGTCGGCAACGAGGCCAATATCGATCTGGTGGACTGTCTGGAGTATCTGGGCGCCTGTCCGCGCACGAAAGTGATCACGCTGTATATCGAAGGCATCACCCGGGGCAAAAAGTTTGTCGAAACGGCCAGAGCCGTTGCGGCGCGCAAACCCGTCGTGGCGCTCTACATCGGCGGCTCCGAGGCGGGCCGGAGCGCCGGCCTGTCGCATACCGGGTCGCTTTCAGGACCTGATGAAATCTATAACGGAATCTTCAGGCAGTGCGGCATCATCCGGGCTCAGACCCTCACGGAGATGTTCGACTATGCGCTGGCTTTGGGGACGCTTCCCAGGCCCAAAGGCAACCGGGTGGTCGTTCAGACGCATTCCGGAGGCCCCGGCGCCACGGCGGCCGACGCCTGCGGCCGGGCGGGGCTTGTGCTGCCGTCTTTGTCGGCGCAGACCGTCGAAAGGCTCAAACCCATGATTCCCAAAACCGCCAGCACGGCCAATCCTATTGATATGACCTTCAGCCGCAATTCAGAAGAAACCTTTTTTAATATTCCCGATATCCTCCTGGATGACGATCGCATCGACATGCTGCTGGCCTATTTTCTGTCTCCCGGCCTTTTTGTCGAGCGCGTTCTCCGGGAGATGGGCGTTGCCGAGACGGACATTCCCGTCGAGCGGGATAAAATGATTAACGGGCATATCGAAGCCTTCTTGACTTTGGTGCGGCGGCATCCGGATAAGCCGATTGTCGGCTTCACCTACCGCAGTCTCCAGGAAACCATGGTGCGGCGTCTTCTGGACCGGGGGGTGCCTGTCTACCAGGATCCCGAGCGCGCGGCCCGTGCGATGGCGGCGGCGCTGTCTTACTGGCGGATGCGCGATGAAAGAAGCCGGGATAAAAGCAAAAAACACAGCTCGATTCAAAGGGGGTGATACCATTGGAAAGCCATTCAGATGAAAAAGTTCACACCCGGACTATTTCCGTGACGACCCGGGACGGCGGCGACGGACGGATTCTTGTGGAAGGAACACTCCAGGACGAGCGATTCGCGACCTCTTACGTCATCACCGGCGAGACGTTTCCTACCGGGGTCATCCACCATATGGCGGTGCGCGTGCGGATCAACTGCGCCAATCTGATGATTGAGGACGTGGAGGTGGATCTGTTGCATGTGCCCCGCGAGGTCTGCCTTGAGACCCGCAACTGCCTGGACGCGGTCAAAGGGCTGACGATCAGCAAGGGGTTCACCGTTAAGGTCAAGAAGCTGGCCGGCGGCGCGAAGGGGTGCGCGCATGTGGTGGAGCTGCTTGTCGCCATGGCGCCTGCCGCCATTCAGGGTTTTGCCGCCCAGCGATCGCGAAAGCCCGTGGAGATTTCATCCGATGAGGCGAAAATGGTGTCGCGTTTTCTGATCAATACCTGCCATGCCTGGCGTGAAGGCGGTCCGTTTGCCGATCTTTTGAAAAAGAAATTCTCTCTTCCGTAAAAAGACCGCCGACCGACTTAATCCGGGTTTTATGGCAAAGGGGGTTTTGAGCATGTCACGTAAAGCCTTTGCGTTTGGACGCAGGACCGCCATGGTCTTGCGGGTTTTGGGGGGTGTGCTTGTCCTGGGGCTGGGGTTTGACGCCGGCAAAGCCTTCGCGCTCGATTGCGGCGACTACGCCTATCCGGTCTGCCGCGGTCCGGCCGATCAGTTCCAAGGCGGATTTAAACCCGGAACCGGATTCGGCGGATTCGGCGGCGGCGCCTGCCGCGCCGCGCGGACGCCGGTTATCTTCATCCACGGCAACGGCGAATCCGCTATTGTCTGGGATGCGCCGGTGACCGACCCTGTGAAAGGATATGACTTGCCGCGCCGCTCCGTCTATGACGAGTTTCGGGCCAGGGGCTACCGCGACTGCGAACTGTTCGGCGTTACCTTTCTGCGTCCGGATGAACAAAAAAATCCCCGCGGAAATTACCACCGTCCCGCGAAATACGATATTGTGCTTCGCTTTATCGACGAGGTGCTCGCCTACACAGGGAAGGATCGGGTCGATATTGTCGCCCATTCGCTGGGGGCAACGATGACGCTGGCCGCGCTCAATTACGGAGACCGGAAACGTCCGGGCCGCTCGCCGTGGAAAAAGGTGCGGCGGTTCATCAGCATCGCCGGCGCTTTGCGGGGCTTGTCCTCCTGCCGCGAGGCCGGATACATGAATCCGCTTGTTGCCACCTGCGCGGCGGAAAATACATTCAGCAAATATTCGTTCGGCTTTTATCCGGACACCGGCAAGCGTTTCCGGGGAAAAAATCGCTGGACGGGAGAAGGGCCCGAAGGGCTGCGGAAAATTCCACGGCACCAGCCGCATGTTGGATTTTACACGATTTCCGCCGGTCTTGCCGACGCCGTTTTGTGCCCCGGCCGCAGCGAGGATAAAAGCTGCGCTGATAGCGCGCTGTTTGACGAGGCGCCCAATGTTGTGGCCCAGCTTGACTGCGGCGCGCCGGGGGGGCGGACAGTTTTTCGAGCTCGTCCGTCCGTTTCCGAGCAGGAAAAAAGCGGCCTGGGGCATTTCAAAGCCCGCATCAACACAGGAGAGATTGTTGCGGAAATGCTTTTGACGGACTGCCGGGGCAGGGCCTGCCGGGGCAGGGCCTGCCGGGGCGCCTATGCGGGAGGCCCGGTTCAAATGAAACGCCCACAGGTCACTGACCGGTAATGTCTAAAACCAAACGCACCGGTCCTTGGGCGACGCCGGGCGGGCTTTCCCGGCGTGTCGTTCCAAGCGCTGAAAGACGGGCGGCGGCCTCGTCAAGCCGCGACGCGTCCACCGTCGCCCGAAGCCTGGTTTTGTCTTCCCTCGTTTCCAGGGTTATATCGGTTGCGCCCAAAGCCTTCAGAATTTTTTGCGCCTCGTCGGCGGCCGCATGAGCATCGGAGACCCGAAGCGTCACGAAAGCGCCGGGCGCCTCGCTGCGGACGGCCGTCACCGCCTGTTCCATGGCTTTGTTGAGGGATTTTCGCTGCGAAACGGGCGGCGCTGAAGGGCCCGGTGAGGAAACGGAGACCTCCGGCGTCTCTTCCTCGTAGGAAAACACGCCTTGTCCGGCGCAGGCTTTTTCATCGCATTCGGGTTGACCCTTGAAATCCGTCCGCAAGGCGCCGGCGGCGGACCCGATGGCGTCGGCAGCCGTCGTCTTTCCGGGGGCTTCGCTTTTTCTTTGCGCCTGTGCGTCGATCTCGCTTTGCGGCGCCGGCCTCCGTTTTTGCGGGGCTTCCGCAGGAGGCTCGGCTGCCGTTTCGATTCGGGCGTCCATCGCCTGGGGGAGAACGGTTCGGACTTTTTCATCGCCCGATCGGTACAGATAAACGGCTAGGACGGCGATCACCAGCGTCGCCGCGACCTGCAACGGTATTTTGAAACTAAGCGGATAAAACCATTTCTGGATGAAACTCTTTTTATCCGCTTCGGCTCGCACCCTGGCCATGATTTTTTCCTGAAACCAGGGCGGTTCCTCACTGTCGGGCACGGACGCCATCAGGTCGGCCGTTCTTTGCAGATCGGCCAGCGCCTGTCGGCAGGACTCGCACGAGGCAAGATGGGCTTCCACCTCTTTTTTGTCTTTCGCGGACAAGGCGTCCTCCGGATAAAGCGGCAGAAGGGTTTCCAGGTCTTTACAGGTTTTCATGGCCCCTCCATCAGTTTCTTCAAGCAGTCTTTCATGGCCAGACGCGCGCGCGACAGGCGGGATTTGACGGTTCCCTCCGGGATTTGCAGGATGGATCCGATGTCATCGTAGGAGAGACCCTGCATGTCGCGCAAAACCAGCGTCATCCTCTGTTCCTCTTCGAGCGTGGCCAGACAGTTGCGCACATGGGTTTCAATTTCACGGCGTTCCAAAACCCGCTGTGGATTGGCTATATCTGCGCCGACCCGGCAGGCTGCGCAATCTCCAGTATTTCGCACCGTTTCGTCGAGAGAAACGATTTCGCGGCGGTTTCTGGTTTGACGCATCTGGAGACGGTTTTTCGCATGATTGACCACGATCCGGTACAGCCAGGTGGAAAATTGGGCCTCGGCGCGGAATTTTCCAAGGGATCGCCAGGCCGAGATAAAGGCTTCTTGCGCGACGTCGCAGGCGTCTTCGTAATCGCCCAGCAGACGATGTGCGACGGTGATCATTTTTTTTGAGTGTCTGGCCACCAGGATGGAAAACGCCTCCGTATTTCCCTTTCGGCATTGGGCGACGTAAACGGAATCGTCGTCCGTATGAGCCGGATTTTGAGTTTCTGGTGTTTTAGACATGCCGAGCCGCTTTTTTGTTCCCGAATTTTTGCGCTATCGATCCCTTAAAAGCAACCGTTTTGTCAAGTGAATTTCCGCTTGAACTCTAAAGCGATGAATTTATAATGACAGCCGGTACGATTATTTTTGACGCATCTTTTCACCGGAGCATCGGCTCCAGAAAGGAGACAGCCCATGCCGAGTTTCAGCAAACAGGTTGCCAAATATCAGTACGAGGTTCGCGCCATCAACGGCGAGAACGCCGCGTTTCTCTATCTTTTTGACGCCGACAACAAGCTTTTATGCATGGCCGCGTTCGTGGAGCGAACCGGCGCGCTGCCGGGCCCGCGCGAACATATCAACGGCGCCGTGATCCTGAGTTTTTACCGCAGCGATCTGGAGGCGACCATCGACATGCTGCGCAATGAAAAACCCGTGATCTTCAACTGGTCGGCGGAAAACCGGGTGGCTCAGATCACCACCGGCCCCGAACCGGTCGGTGAAGAAGAAGGCCGTAATATCGCATCCCTTTTCGCTGAACTGAAGAAAACGGCGAAGAAACGGCCGGCTAAAAAGGCGGCCAAAAAACCGGCGCCAAAGAAGAAATCCCGAAAATAGCGGATTTATGGAAAACCGAAGCTCGGGCATATCCATCGTTGACAGACAAGAAGGCTTTCCCTATACTGCCGGTCAGTCTTTTTGCGGAGGCGGCATGAAAAAATGACCATCCATCTGAAGACCGAAGGTCATATTTTACAAATCGAAATCGACCGGCCACAAAAGTACAATGCCCTGACGCGCCGGATGTATTCGCAGATGGCCAAAGCCTATTACCTGCTGGATACGGAGGAGCGGTTTCGCGTGGGCGTTGTGTATGCCAACGGCCCTCATTTTACGGCCGGCTTGGAGCTTACCGACTGGTCGGATCGCTTTGCCGCCGGTTTGGGATTTCCGCTCGCGTCCGAAGGAGAGATCGATCCGTTTTACATGATGAGTGACGCGCGCTGCCGCAAACCCATCATCTTCGCCGTGCAGGGGTATTGCTATACCTGGGGCGTCGAGACGATGCTCAACGCGGATATTCGCGTGGCGGCCTCCGACACGCGTTTCGGGATGCTGGAGGTCCGGCGCGGGTTTTTCCCTTCCGGCGGGGCGACGCTGAGGCTGCCTGCGGCCATTGGATGGGGCAACGCCATGCGCTATCTGTTGACCGGCGACGAGTGGAGCGCGGAGGACGCTTTGCGCATGGGGCTCATCCAGCACGTGACGGAATCCGGCAAGCAGCTGCAAAAGGCCATGGACATCGCAAGGCGCGTGGCGGCGGCCGCGCCGCTGGGTGTGATGCATATTTTGAAAAACAGCCGCATCGCGGATGAGCGGGGTGAGATCGCCGCGAAGCAGACGATTTTTTCGGATGTGGCGGCGGTTATGAAGAGCCAGGATATGAAAGAAGGTTTGCAGTCGTTTATCGAAAGGCGCACCGCCGTGTTTCTGGGGAAATAGGGCGGTTTTTTCCCGTGGCTGCGAAAGCCGTCAAGGGGAACGGGAAAAACCTTTGCAAGCAGACGGCAGACGGGTTGGGAGTTGACGGCAAGTAAATGAACAGCGGCTTTGCATTATCAATGCTCTGGCAGGGGGCAGGCGCGGAAACGGGTTTCATGCGCCTTGAATCATGCAGCAAGACGATTCGTTTCATTTTGTGCCTTACATGAACTTGAGGAGGACATGAAAATGAATTTTGCACCCACTGAAGAACAATTGATGGTCCGCGACATGGTCCGGAAATTCGCCGAGACCGAAATCAAACCGATCGCTGCGGAACTGGACCACACGCACCGCCATCCCGAGGAAATCTGCCGGAAACTGGGCGAAATGGGCATTATGGGCGTGGCGGTTTCCAACGAGTACGGCGGGGCGGGCATGGACAACGTCACCTACGTGATGGCCATGATCGAAATCTCGAAAGCCTGCGCGAGCTGCGGCGTCATCGTGTCGGTCAACAACACGCTCTATGGCCATCCGGTCAAAACCTTCGGCACCCATGAACAGAAGCTGAAATTCCTGACACCTGTGGCGGGAGGCCAAGTCGAAGGCTGCTATGGACTCACCGAGGCCGGCGCCGGCTCCGATGCGGCGGCGCTTCGCTGCAAGGCGGAGCTCAAAGGCGACAAGTATATCGTCAACGGCACCAAAACGTTTATCACCAACGGCAACGTTGCGCGCTACTGCGTGCTGGCCGCCACCACCGATCCATCCCTGGGATACAAAGGCGTCATCAACCTGATTGTGGATCTGAAAGAAACCCCCGGTTTTAAAGTCGGCAAGATTGAAGAGAAACTGGGCATTCTCGCCTCCGGCACCTCCGAGCTGGTCTTTGAAGACGCTGAAGTGCCCGCGGAAAATTTGCTGGGCAAACCCGGTCAGGGCTTCCAGCAGATGATGGCGGGCTTAAACGCCGGCCGCATCGGCATCGGCGCGCAGGCCTGCGGCATCGGCAGAGCCTGCCTCGAAGACGCGCTGGCTTACGCCAAGGAGCGGGTGCAGTTCGGCAAACCCATCGCGGCCAATCAGGCCATTCAGTTTAAACTGGCCGATATGGCCACCGAGCTGGACGCCGCGGAGCTGCTTCTTTTACGGGCCGCCTGGCTTGAGGATAACGGCTATGATTTTGAAAAGGAATCGGCCATGTCCAAGTATTTCGCCTCGGATGTCGCCATGCGGGCGGCTATTGAGTGCGTCCAGATCTTCGGCGGTTACGGCTATGTGAAGGAATATCCGGCTGAGCGCCACATGCGCGACGCCAAGATCTGCCAGATTTACGAAGGCACCAATGAAATCCAGCGCGTCGTCGTAGCCCGAAAACTTCTGGGCCAGAGGTAAAACAAGGGTCAAGGATCAAGGTGAAAGATTCAAGGGAAAGCGTTGTGGAAGGCGGGGGGATCCCGCCTTCCTCGTTATGAGGCGTTGGGGCGCAAGTTGTTTTTTTGCGAAATCACTTCCATAAAAGGATGGCGTCAATGGCACATTCCCTGATGAATGCATTGGGCGTGCGCCTGCTGATCGGCAGCGGGGCTCTGGGAACGTCTTTGCGCCGCGCGGGCGGCAAGGGCGATGAGCCGGTGGAGCTGCTCAATATCCGGCAGCCCGAGGCGGTATTGGATCTGCATACCGCCTATCGGAACGCGGGGTCGAACATTCTGGTGACCAACACGTTTGCCGCCAACGGACCGGTTTTTGCCGATGCGGGTCTCGACGACTTTTGCGATGAGGTCAACCGCGCCGGCGTAGCGCTGGCCCGTCGGGCGGGAGGTTCGGAATGCCTGATTTGGGCTTCGGTGGGGCCTCTGGGACTCGGTTTGCGGATTGAAGATTATTCCGACAACGTGTTGGCCGATATTTACAGGCGACAATGTTCGGCGCTTGCCGAAGCCGACGCGCTTGTCCTAGAGACGTTTGTCGATGCGCGCGAGGCGAAAGCCGCGCTTGAGGCCGCATCGGAAACGGGTCTTCCCGTGATTTTTCAGATCGGCCACACGGGCCGCGGCCCTCAGGGGCTCAGGCGCATTGAGGCGCTTTTGGAGCTGGCGCACTTCGCAAACGTCGCGGCGGTGGGAACCAACTGCCGGCATCCTGACGAGATCGTGACCGCGGCGTCCTACATTGCAGCGCGAACGGATCTGCCCGTAACCGCCTCGGCCAACGCCGGTCATCCGCAAATCGAACGCGGCGCGGTGACCTATGAATTTTCTCCCGAGCATTTCGCCGCCGCCGCAGGAGTTTTGGCGGATGCGGGGGTTGCTCTGATCGGCGGATGCTGCGGCACGACGCCGGACCACATCGGTTTGTTGGCTCAAAGATTTGCCGGTCGGGCGGTGTCTTCCCGCGCGCCGAGAGTGATTTTAGCCGAGCCTGCCGAGCGCGGCGTTGAAAAAAAGGGAGCGTCCGATAATCCGATACGCACACTGATGCGGTCCGAACGGTTCTTAATCAGTGTGGAAATTCGCGCCGAGCGGACCCGGGCGCTCGACGACATCGTGCGGGGCGCGCAAATTGTGGCGGATGCCGGGGCGGATCTGTTCGACGTGCCGGACAACCCCGGTGCGACGGTGGGCCGCGATGCGATGGTCACAGCGGCGCGCCTTCAGACGGCGGTGGGCATTCCCGCCATCTGTCATCTGGGCGTCACGCAGTCCAATCTGATGCGCCTGCATTCGTCTTTGATCGGGGCCTGGGATCTCGGTCTGCGGGGCCTTCTGGCGATTACAGGCGACGCGCCGTCGATGGGGCATCTGGGGGCGCTGGCCCGTCGCGTGACGGATGTCCGCTCGTCGGTGGAGTTGTTGCGTCTGATCCGGGAATTGCGAGAAGGCCGGATTGTGAACGGCGAGGGCCTGGCCGATCCGCCGGATTTTTGCGCGGGCGGCGCGATTGCGAAAGCGGTTCCTGGCCAGATCAGATGGCTCGCGGCCAAGATCGACGCGGGGGCGGAGTTTGTTTTTTCGCAGCCGGTTTTCACGCTTGACGACTTCAAAAAACTGCGAGACGCGTTGGCGGACCTTCCGGTCAGGTTTTTCCCCGGCGTGATGCCGCTTATCAGCCATCGCAGCGCGGCGGCGCTTGGAGCCGGGCGGATCCCCGGCATTTCCGTGCCGGAGAGCGTGGTGGCGGGATTTGCGCGCTATCCCTGTGCGGAGGACCAGCGCCGCTTTGGGGTGAATGCGGCCTGCGACCTTGTCCGGGGCATCGCCCGGGAAGCCAGAGGGTTGTACCTGATCATGCCCTTCGGTGCGCGATGCTACGAGGACACCGCGTTGATCCTGAAGGGGATCAAAGGTTAAGGACAAAGGACAAGGCCAAGGATTGTGCTAATGATCTTGCCTGTCGCTTTCAGAGCTTTCTTTTGTCGATCACCCGGCTGGCTTTGCCTTCGGATCGCTCCAGGGTCCGGGGTTCCACCAGCTTGATTTTTGCCGTGATGCCCAGGTAGTCTTTCATGTCTTTTTTAAGCTGACTTTCCAGTTTCTGCAAGACTTTGACTTCATCAAAGGACTGCGTATCGGCCAGTTCGACCTGGACTTCCAGCGTGTCGAGCGAACCCTCGCGGTCGACGACGAGCCGGTAGTGGGGTTCGAGACCCGAAATGCCGACGAGCACCGCCTCGATCTGAGACGGGAAAACATTGACGCCGCGGATGATGAGCATATCATCGCTTCTGCCCATGATCCGCCCCATGCGGACGTGGGTCCGCCCGCAGCGGCACGGCTCCGGATGCAGCCGTGCGATGTCGCGCGTCCGGTAGCGAAGAAGCGGAAAGGCTTCTTTCGTCAGCGTGGTGAACACGATCTCGCCTTCCTCGCCCGGCGGCAAAACGTCTCCGGTTTCGGGATTGATGGTTTCCACGAGGAAATGATCTTCAAAGATGTGCATTCCGTGTCGAGCTTCGGCGCATTCCATTGCGACGCCCGGTCCCATGATTTCCGACAGGCCGTAGATATTGAAGGCTTTGATGTCGAAGGCCTTTTCAATTTCATCGCGCATCTGCTCGCTCCAGGGTTCGGCGCCGAAGACGCCCACGCGCAGGTTGAGCGCCCGCATGTCCACCCCCATCGCCCGGCCCTGTTCAGCGAGATTCAGCGCATAAGAGGGGGTGCAGCAGATGCAGGTCGGACCGAAATCCTGCAGGATCATGATCTGGCGCTTGGTGTTGCCGCCCGACATCGGGATGACGCTCGCGCCGATTTTTTCAGCGCCGTAGTGCGCGCCTAATCCCCCGGTGAAAAGCCCGTAGCCGTATGCGTTGTGAATGACGTCGTTTTGAGTCAGTCCCGCCGCGACAAAGCAGCGGCCCATCAGCTCCGACCAGGTGTCGATATCCCGCTGGGTGTAACCCACGACGGTGGAGGCGCCGGTGGTGCCGGATGAGGCGTGCAGACGCACCACGCTGCTCATCGGTGCGGCAAACAGGCCGAACGGGTAGTTGTCCCTGAGATCCTGCTTGGTGGTGAAAGGAAAGCGTTTGAGGTCATCAAGCGACTTTAAGCGGTCCGGAGAGACGCCCGCCCGGTCGAAAGATTTCTTATAAAAGCCGACCGTATGATACAGCCGCTCGGCAACCTGTCGCAAGCGCTTGAGCTGCAGGGCTTCCAAGGCTTCGCGGGGCAGAGTTTCGAATTCTTCATTGTAAATCATGGGTGTTTTCTCCTTGAGGAAAATATGGCGCTGATATAGCACAAACGCCTTGCCTTGCCAAATAAAGTCTCAAACCGGCCACAAAGACTGATCAAGGGGCTTGCCGTGTTGTTCCGCGACGGAGCGGGGGACAAGGAAATTGATTGACAGCGCCGAGCATTGTTTTTTATACTGCCGGCGTTTTAAACAGAGTCGGGATGACTGCAAGAAGGAGACAACGTTATGGACATTGTTGTGACCCGGGAAGAAACCTTGTCGGTGTTTGCGCTTCGCGGAAGACTCGACGCCGTATCCGCCCCGGAGCTCGAAGAGCGTCTGAATGCGTGGTTCAATGAACCGGCGGCGAATCTGGTGTTCGACTTAAGCGGCCTGGACTATATCAGCAGCGCGGGCCTGCGGGTTTTTCTCACAGCGGCGAAAAAAATCAAGTCGCGAAACGGAAAGCTCGGCATGTCGCAACTCAAACCGAATGTTCAGGAGGTCTTCACGATTTCGGGCTTCATTGCACTCATTCCCGCCTTTGAGTCGCTTGAGGCCGCACTGGAGGCCGTGCGCTAGCCTTTCAAGCAAGAAACGGTATGGCTATGCCTTTGAAACACCTGCCGGCAAGGTTGGAAAGCCTTCCTGAACTGATGGATTTTATTTCGGATCAGGCCGTCCAAAAAGGATTTTCCGCCGAGGCTGTCTATCATGTTTGCCTGGCCGCCGAAGAAGCGCTGGTCAACGTGATCAATCATGCCTATCCAAAGGCATCGCCGGGCGATCTGGCGGTGCAGGTGGCCTCTTCCGATGCGTTTCCCCTGATCTTGGAAATTCGGGATCAGGGCGCCGCTTTCAATCCTCTGTCGCTTCCCGATCCCGATCTCGACGCGGATGTGTCCCGGCGCAAGGTCGGCGGAATGGGTGTCTTCCTCATCCGCCGGATGACGGACGAGGTGCGCTATCGCCGCGAGCGCGACACCAATTTTCTGACATTGGCTTTTTCCGGAACCCGCAGGCCCGAAACCTTCGGAACGCCGGCATGAAACCCCAACGGACAAGCGCGTGAAAGACCTTTTCAAGTCCAGACCCGACCGGAAAAACCAAAACGGCGTTCGGCCGGGCCGCGGCATCGCTTTTCGTCTGAGCCTTTGGATTCTTTTGTCGGCCACCGTCATCTTTACGCTGGTTTTCGGCTACTACTACTTTCTGACGCGTCAGATCATGATCCGGAAAATCGGCCAACATGCCGTGGATGTGGCCCAGGGCACGGCGGCAAGACTGGATGTGGTTCTGGCCGCCGCACAGAAAATCCCTCAAAACGTTTCCGTTTTGATTTCCAATCCGGCCTATGCCGATCATCAAAAGCTTGTGGATCTGATGACATCGGTGCTGAAGAACAACGCCGACGTTTACGGCATGGCGATCGCCTTTGAGCCGTATTCCCGGGACCGCCGAAAACGTTTGTATTCTCCTTATGCCTACCGCAAAGCCGACGGCATCGCCGACACGCTGATCACCTATGATTATTTCTCATGGGACTGGTACCGTCTGCCTGCGCTGCGAAGCCGGGCCTTGTGGGTGGAACCCTATTTTGATGAAGGCGCGGGCAATATCATCATGTCGACGTATTCCGTGCCGGTATACCGGGACGTCTCCGGCCGGAATACGTTTTCCGGCGTCGTGACGGTGGATATTTCCCTGGAATGGCTGCGCCGAATCGTTGCGGAAATTCAGTTAAACGGCAGAGGCTACGCTTTCTTGGTTTCCCAAAGCGGCATGTTCGTCACGCACCCCGATCAGGGGTTGATCATGAACCAAACGATCTTCGATCTGGCCCAGGAGGCCGGGGATCCCGCTTTGCGCCGCGTCGGACTCCGGATGACCACCGGCGAGTCCGGCATGGAGGAGCTCAAGGGGTTCAGAAACGGCGAGCCCTGCTGGCTGGCCTTTGCGCCCCTTTCCACCACCGGTTGGTCTCTGGGACTGGTGCTTCCGCGTGACGAGCTGATGACGGATGTTTCCCGGCACTATCATTTGACGCTTCTTTTCGGGACCGTCGGGATGATTCTGCTGTTCGGCGTGGTCCTTTGGGTGGCCCGGGGGATGACCCGGCCGCTTCGCGTGCTCACAGCCGCCACACAGACCATGGCGGCGGGAAATCTGGAGGTGCCGATTCCGGCCGTGAGGCGGCAAGACGAAATCGGACGCCTGGCCGCGTCATTTGCGGCGATGCGGCAATCGCTTCAAACCTACATCCGTGAGTTGACCCGGACCACCGCCGCCAAGGAGCGGATCGAAAGCGAACTGCGCATCGCCCATGATATTCAGATGGGCATGCTGCCCCGCATCTTTCCACCGTTTCCGGACCGCGCGGATATGGACATTTACGCCCTGCTTCAACCCGCCCGGGAAGTGGGCGGCGATCTGTATGACTTTTTCTTTATGGATGAAAACCACTTGTGCTTTATTGTCGGCGATGTGTCCGGCAAGGGCGTCCCGGCCGCCCTGTTGATGGCCGTGACGAAAATCCTGGTCAAAAGCAAGGCGCTGCGGGGCGTTTCGCCTTCGGAGATTCTGCGCGGCGTCAATGATGATCTGGCTCAGGACAATCCGTCGATGATGTTTGTGACGATGTTTTTAGGAATTCTGGATGTTCGGACGGGCGAGACGGTTTACGCCAATGCCGGCCATCCTTCTCCGTGCGTGATTCGAAGCGGCGCCGGGATCGAGACGCTTCCCTTCACGGGCGGGATGGCGCTCGGCGTGGTGGAGGGATTCTCGTACCGCACCCAAACCGTGAAACTGCAGAAAAATGACGCTTTGTTTCTCTACTCGGACGGCGTGACGGAAGCCTCCAACGACCGCAATGAATTGTTTGAGTCGATGGGATTAAACACGGTGGTGGGAGATCTGAAGACCGGAGACCCGAAGGCTCTGATCGACGGCATGCTGTCCAGAATCGAAGCGTTTGCCGGCGATGAGCCGCAGGCGGACGACATCACGATGCTGGGGATTCGGTATTACGGGACTGAGCGGTAGCTTTTAAGATGCGGCCTTACCGGTATTCACGCCGGAGCTGCTCCAGCATCTCGTCGGTGAGTTTTTCCGCTTTGCGCAGATCGGCGAATTTATCGAGTAAATCGTCCACAGTGAGCCGTTTTTTTTCTTCGGCTGAAATATCGTCGATCATTTCGCCTTTATGCATCATCAGAGTCCGGTCGCCCAGATCCAGCGCCTGGGACATGCTGTGCGTCACCATAAAGGCGGTCAGATTTTCAGACTCAATAAACGACCGGGTCAGGGCCAGAACCTGAGCGGCCGATTTGGGGTCCAGCGCCGCCGTGTGTTCGTCGAGCAGCAGCACGTCGGGTTTGTTGAGAACCGCCATCAAAAGACTCACCGCCTGACGCTGGCCTCCGGAAAGTGTGCCGATCAAATGGTCCAGCCGGTCTTCCAGTTGCATTTCCAGACGGCTGATTTGTTCGCGAAACCGGTTTTTACGCGCCGACGAAAGCCCTATCCGCAGATGTCGCCTTTTCCCCCGCAGCGAGGCGATGAGCAGATTCTCCGCGATGGTCATGTCCGGCGCCGTGCCCAGAAAAGGATTTTGAAACACCCGGGCGATGGTTCGAGCCCGCTGGTGTTCCTGCTGTCGGGTTACGTCTTTGCCGCCGATGACGATCTTTCCCGAATCGGGTCTGACCGTGCCGGCCAGAACATTGAGCAGAGTGGATTTTCCCGACCCATTGGTGCCGATGATGGTGACAAATTCGCCCCGGCGGATCTGAAGATCAATGCCTCGCAGCGCGCGGACTTCATTGAGCGTTTCGGGATGAAAAGTTTTGTGGATGCTCTGCAACTGAATCACGGGCTACCTCCTGATCACGGCGGCTTTCGCCAGGTAGGCGTCCGGGATTTTGACGCCGTAGCGGTCGGCCAGCTTCACAGACACGCCGATGGTTTCCGGCACATATTCCCGGATCGGGATGTCTTTGGGAGATTCGCCGTGAATGACGCGGATCGCCATTTTGGCCGTTTCCACGCCGACGGAGTGATAATCCGCCCCGACGGAAAAAAACGCGCCGCGCTCGATATCGGCCGGATCATTGGTGAAGTAGGGAATATTATGCTCCATCAGGATCTGCGCGAGGGTTGCCGAGGCCAGAATCACCGTGTTGTCGCCGGAGGTGAAAAAAAGATCGATGCCTGAATTCAAAAGCGCGGCCAGGGCGTCTTTGACCTCGTCGGTTCGGCCGACAGTCTTTTCAACAAGCTCAAAGTTGAATTTTTTGGCCGCCTCGCGCGCTTTGAGCGTGCAGGCTTCCGAATTGGCCTCAGCGGGGTTCCAGATCAATCCGACGCGTTTTGCTTTTGGAAAAAGCGCGCGCATCGCGCTCACAGCCGATTCCACCGGTTGAAAGGTCGCCACGCCGGTGAGGTTCGGAAGGTGGTCGCGGGCGGTTTTGGCAACGCCCATCCGGTAGGGATCGGTGACAGTGCCGAAGATGTGGGGGATTGTCTTGTTGCCGTTGGCTGTCACCTGCAGCGCCAGCGAGGAGGCGGTGATGATGTAGTCGTATTGCTGCCGGACGATGTCCTGGATGATGGCCTGGGCGGTGGCATAGTCGTTCTGGGCGTTTTTGACGTCCACGGTGATGCGGTGTTTTTTCAAAACGCCGCTTCGCCGAAGCTCATCGAGAATGCCTTGGGTCGACAGCTCCAGCGCGTAGTTGTCCGAGAAAACAAACACCGCCAGCCGTTTGGAGGGACCGTCTTTTTGGGGGTGGCCGCCTGCGAGTGTGGCCTGCGCCAGAAGCTTTGCGGAAAGGGCAATGCCCAGACGGGCGGCCACGTCGGGGTTGACGGCGATGGTGAGCTTTTTGTATCGCTCAAAGGGGATGTCCGCCGGATTTTCTCCTTTAAGAATGCGGTCAGCCAGATGCGCCGCCTGGACGCCGCTTTGACGGTAGTCATAGCCGCAGGCCGCAAGCGCCCCGTCTGAAAGTCGTTCGATGTCGCTTAAAATCACCGGAATTTTTGCGATGTCGGCGACTTTAATGATGGAATCCAGTGCGGAAAAAACGATGTTGTCCGTGACCAGCACAAACGCGTCGATGCCTTTGTGAACCAGGGCCTGCGCCGCCTGTTGCACCTCGGCCGAACCCGTGACAGTGGCGCCGACAAAACGGATGTCCGGGTGTTTTTTGATTTGAGCCTGAAGTTGCCGGACGTTGAACACGGCATTGACCTGCGCGGGGTCCCAGATGCAGCCGATCTTGATTTTGCCGGGCAGAAGCGCGCCGGTGAGCTCCATCATCCGGTCCATCGGTATGGCGCCGTACACGCCTGTCACGTTGGGCAGATGATCCGTGTCCGATTGTCCGGCGCCGATGATAAACGGGTTGGCCACCGTTGCGAAAACAATCGGCGTCTCCTTGATCTTGTTGATCGCAGCCTGTGTGCAGCCTGTGGAGATCGTCACAATGAGATCGACTTTCTTTTGAAGAAACTTATCCAGAATACTGTTGACGGTGGCCATATCGCCGCCTGCGTCTTCGATATAGAAAATGACGTTTTCCCCGTTTTGATAGCCTCGATCGGCCATTTCCTCAAGAAAGCCGTTCCGCGTCATGTTCAGGACGGCGTGGTCGCTCAGCTGCACAATGCCGACGCGGATGGTCGGTTTTCCGGCGAAGAAAGCCGGCCGGAAAAAGACGACGGCCGTCGCGGCGGCCAGCGCGCAGACGATCAGAGCTCCGACGAGCCTGGCTTTTTTGTATCCGGAAGGCGTCAAAGACAGCCCCGACAGTGCGGCCGAGGTCTGACGCCGCCGGGCGATCCACTTCGGGGCAATGAGAATAAGCAAGACGAACAGGGCCGTCATCAGTTTCAGGTCAATGGGATTGAGCCCCACATAAAGGGCGAGCGCCACCATGAGCCGGAAAACGATGGAGCCGGCAATGACGCTGAGCGCCTGAATCCAGATGGATTTTGCAGGAAGAAGCGTTTCTCCGATAATCACCGCCGCAAGGCCGAAGACAATGGATCCCACTCCCATGCCGATATCCGCGAAACCCTGATATTGGGTGACGAGACTTCCTGAGACGCCCACCAGGCCGTTGGCCAGCGCAACGCCGAAAATCTTCATCGCGTTGACAGGAATGCCGGACGCCGCCGCCATCGCCGGATTATTGCCGGTGGCCCGCATGGAAATGCCGAAATCCGTCCGGAAAAATAAGGCGATAAGAAACCAGAAGACGGCAATCGCCGCGCCGAAAAGCAAGCACAGCCAGATTTCCGACGGCAGGCCGGGATTGAGATTTTTGGCCCAGGCAATCAGCCCCGGTTCGGAAAGAAGCGGAATGTTGGATCTGCCCATGATGTGCAGGTTGATCGAATACAGCGCGGTCATGACCAGAATGCCGGCCAGCAGGCCGTTTACGGCAAACCGGGTGTGGATGAGCGCGGTGGCCGCTCCGGCCGCCGCAGCCGCGAGGAAGGACAAAGACAGCGCAAGCCAGGGATTCACTCCGCTGACGATCCCAACGGCCGTCATCGCCGCCCCGGTGACGAAACTGCCGTCCACCGTGATGTCCGGAAAATCATGAATGCGGAAAGTGATGAAAACCCCCATCGCCATAAACGCGTATAAAAATCCCAGATTGATCGCGCCCAACCACAGTTCCATCAGCTAGACTCCAATTTCGACAAGGCCTGCCAGGCCGTAACCCAGGCGCGAGCGGCCCAGAAGGTGCTGAACTTTCAAGACGCGCAGCTCACTGACGACCCGAGCCAGTTCAGCCTCGAGGTCGCACGCGGCGGTTCCGATGGGCGCTTTTTCAAGAATTGCGGCGTGCAGATGGAAGAACGCACTTCCTGAAAACAGCGACTGAATGGCGGGCGGAAGGTTTTCGGGGTTGCGCGCCAGAAGACCCGCGGCGGCGATGACCGACCCGGGATGCGCGGCGTCCACGGGAAAATCAAACCAGTCGGGAAACAGGCGGCCGGAAAAAATGCTTTCCGGGGAGCCGGCAAGCGGCGACTTTTTGAGGTTCATGCCCAGAACGCCGCGGCTTTCCGCAAGCAGCGAGACCCCGAGCAGGTTCGCGTCGCTTATGGATAAAAGGGCGTCAAGGAGGTCCTGCAGAGGCCCGCCGCCCGAATCGTATTTGAAGGACAATCGGCGCCGATAGTCGCCCATGATGCCGAAGCCATGCAGGAACTTGTACGTCGTCAGGGCGTTCGTATGCGCAGCCAGCAGGAAATCAACGCTTGCATGGCGAAGGGCCGGATAATAAAAAAAGTTGGAATCGATGATCAGCGCCTCGCCGAAAAGCGCTCCGTATTCGTCAAAGCCATCGCCCAGCGCAGCCAGGCCGCAGCCCAGACGAATGCCGGACGGCGAAACCGGGACCACGTCCGTTTCGGTATACGAGGCGCTTTCCAGTTTATCGGCCGAGCCGATGATGAAAAGCGATCCGGCAGGCGCGTCGGCTTCAAGAACTTCGCCGCTGATGCCTTTGGCCTGAAAAAGTCTTCCTCTGGCGGAGACGGTTTTTCCACAGAGATCCGAAGCGGCGGCGATATCCGGAACCATTCGGAACAATTGATCAAACCCGCTGACTTGAAAAACGTCGTGAACTTGCGCGGAAAGTCCCGCCAGGACCAGTTCCCCGCCCACTTTCTGAAGATCCTTTTGCGTGGCGATGAACGTGCGCAGTCCTGCGCTGCTAACATAATGAACCCCGGACAGATCAACCACCAGAGTCCGGCCCCCCTCGAAAATCACCCGGGTAAAAAGTTCCTGAATTCCGGGAGCGGTCAGGGCATCCAGGCGGCCCTTTAAGGTGATCGTATGATGGGTGGGCAGGATATCAACTCTGTAGTCAGGCATGGGCTACCGCTTTGGGAATAATGGTTTGCATTTCTTTAGGAAAAATCATTTTACGTCTTGCGCTCAAGGCTTCAAAAACGATTGGGTTTATAGCATAAAAAACGGGGCATTGCGAATCGGATTGCAGATTTGATGTCAAGGCATACGGGGTGGTATCCCGACGGGCGGATCGGGCGGTGAGTTGTCGTCAGGGTATGATTTCCCCGTTGCGCTGAAGGATGTTTAAAATACCGGTTTCGGATACCGCAGGCGGCAGGATCGGGCGGGTGGGCAATTGAAGCCCGGGTGTGTAAAAAACAGGTGGGTTTGGGTTGATAAATAGCTGATTTGTCGATCATTATTGTTTTATTAAAAATAAATACCGTTTTTAAATAAATATTGCTTGACAGTTTTTGTCGGAGGGAGTAGAAGCCATCTCCTGTTCGTCAGAGATGCGCTGAAGGTGAGTTGAAGTTTTCAACCGGTTTACCGATAGTCTGTCTCTTTATTTCAGAAGATTTCTGTTGCTGACCGAACAAAAAATTGAAAATTTAGCTTGACAGAAAAATCAACTTGATTTATATGTCAATGCTCGTTTCGAGAAGGCTCTTTGGAAACTGAATAGTGGGAAAAGACATTTGCGGGTCTTAACAATTTTTTAGAAGTATCACGCGAGTAAAAAGGAAGAGAAATCTTCCTACAGGATTAAAACTGGAGAGTTTGATCCTGGCTCAGAACTAACGCTGGCGGCGTGCCTAACACATGCAAGTCGTACGAGAAAGTCGGCTTCGGCTGATGAGTAAAGTGGCGCACGGGTGAGTAACGCGTGGATAATCTGCCCTTTAGTTGGGAATAACGTACCGAAAGGTGCGCTAATACCGAATAATGCTGAGTGACATCAGTTATTTAGCCAAAGAAGGCCTCTGCTTGCAAGCTTTCGCTGAAGGATGAGTCCGCGTACCATTAGCTAGTTGGTAGGGTAATGGCCTACCAAGGCGACGATGGTTAGCTGGTCTGAGAGGATGATCAGCCACACTGGAACTGAGACACGGTCCAGACTCCTACGGGAGGCAGCAGTGAGGAATATTGCGCAATGGGGGCAACCCTGACGCAGCAACGCCGCGTGAGTGAGGAAGGTTTTCGGACTGTAAAGCTCTGTCGAGCGGGAAGAAATGCCTGATGGCTAATATCCATCATGCTTGACGGTACCGCTAGAGGAAGCACCGGCTAACTCCGTGCCAGCAGCCGCGGTAATACGGGGGGTGCAAGCGTTGTTCGGAATCATTGGGCGTAAAGAGCGTGTAGGCGGCTGGATAAGTCAGATGTGAAAGCCCTGGGCTTAACCCAGGAAGTGCATTTGAAACTATTCAGCTGGAGTAAGGGAGAGGAAAGTGGAATTCCTGGTGTAGAGGTGAAATTCGTAGATATCAGGAGGAACACCGGCGGCGAAGGCGACTTTCTGGCCCTATACTGACGCTGAGACGCGAGAGCGTGGGTAGCAAACAGGATTAGATACCCTGGTAGTCCACGCTGTAAACGATGTTCACTAGGTGTTGGGGGTATTGACCCTCTCAGTGCCGCAGCTAACGCATTAAGTGAACCGCCTGGGGAGTACGGTCGCAAGATTAAAACTCAAAGGAATTGACGGGGGCCCGCACAAGCGGTGGAGCATGTGGTTTAATTCGATGCAACGCGAAGAACCTTACCTAGGCTTGACATCCCTGGAATTCCGTGGAAACACGGAAGTGCCTTTCGGGGAACCAGGAGACAGGTGCTGCATGGCTGTCGTCAGCTCGTGTCGTGAGATGTTGGGTTAAGTCCCGCAACGAGCGCAACCCTTATCTTTAATTGCCAGCATTCAGTTGGGCACTTTAAAGAGACTGCCGGTGTTAAACCGGAGGAAGG
>JAHDKI010000001.1 GCA_018436925.1 Syntrophaceae bacterium | reverse complement strand
GGCAAATCCGAAGGTCGCCGTCAAGAAAACCACTGCCGCCGCCGTTGCCAGAGTTCCTAATGTCTTTTTCATGATCTGTTTCCTCCTTAAAAGGGTTAATGCGTTTCGTTTGACTTTATCTAATGAAAAAGACGTGCCAAAGTTTGAAAACGCCCCCTGCTATTTCTCATATAAATGATTTTATTAGGATATATTGAATATCGGCATTTTATTAATCCGTCTCAAATCCTCTCGCGTCCTTTCTTTTTTCGATAAAGCGTTCAAAGCCGTTGAACAAAACGTAAAAATCCATCCCTTCAATCGTCCCGCGGGCAGGCATCTGATTTTTCATTGACAAGATTCAGCCCAAAACGTTAAAGAATTGCTCAACATCGCCCTTTTGCCTCAATAATTGCTTTGGATCGGCGCCAGACGATATTTTGATGAAAGTCAACATGAAGGCCCCTTACACAAAATCCTATCGAGTTGAGGTCGGCTCCGCGGAGGGGCGATCCGTGTTTGGCCTGTCCGGTGATTTTTCCATCTCCAACCTGTCCGCTTTCACCTCGGAAATCGATGCCAGGATCCGGGCCATACGGCCGGCCTTCCTGACGATGGATTTTTCCGCCATCCGTTATCTCGACAGCGCCGCGGCTTTGGCCTTTCTGACGATAAAAAAGAGAGAGGCCCAAAACGGCGTCGATTGTGCTTTTGTACACCTGAGCAATGAAGCCGAACGGATTTTCAGCGTGATTCCGGAGGCGGCCCTCGCCCAACCGCCCCTAAAACCGCAAACGGAGCGCCACAACGTGTTGATCCAGATCGGCCAAAGCTCTGTGCATATCGCCCGAGATCTCATGGCCTTCATCACGTTCATCGGCGAGTTGATCGCAGCCGCAGTTTACACGATCCGTCATCCCGCCTCCCTGCGCTGGAAGGACGTGCTGTTTTATATGCATCGCGCCGGCGTGGACGGACTGCCGATTGTCGCTCTGATCGGACTTCTGACCGGACTGATCATCGCGTTTATGTCGTTTCTTCAGCTCAAACAGATCGGCGCCAATATCTATGTTCCGGCGCTGGTGAGCTTTGCGATGGTCAAGGAACTGGGTCCGTTGATGACGGCCATCCTCGTCGCAGGCCGTTCGGGTTCGGCCTATGCCGCTGAAATCGGCACGATGGTGGTCAACGAGGAAGTCGACGCGTTGATGACCATGGGGTTCAACCCGATTCGCTTTCTGGCGATGCCGAAAGTTTTGGCGACGATCCTGGTCGTGCCGATCCTGACGATCTATTCGGATTTTTTCGGCATTCTGGGAGGTTTGATTATCGGCGTCACCAGCCTGGATCTCACCGTCACCACTTATGTGACGCAGTCTGTCAAGACGATTAAAGTTTTTGACGTCGTCACCAGCCTGATCAAGGCTTCCGTGTTTGCCGCCCTGATTGCCGCCATCGGCTGTCAGAAAGGATTTCAGGTGCGCGCCGGCGCCCAGGACGTCGGAAAGTTTACGACCTCCGCCGTGGTGACGGCGATCTTTATGATCGTCCTGACCGATTCGATTTTTGCCATTATGTTTTATTATATCAAGTAAGCGCAGGGGACCCAAAAGGCGACATGGACACGGACATCATCACCGTTGAAAACCTGACAGCCCGCTTCGGAACCAATATTGTTTTCGAAGAGGTCAGCTTCAACGTTCGAAAAGGAGAGATTCTCGTCATTGTGGGAGAATCCGGTTGCGGCAAATCGACGCTCTTGAAAATGATGATCGGTCTGAATCGACCCGTCGCCGGACAAATTCGGTTCCAGGGCGCCGACATTTTTTCCTCCGGCGAACAAATCCTCGGCGCCTACCGCAAAAGTATCGGCGTCCTTTTTCAGTCCAGCGCGCTTCTGGGCTCCATGACATTGCGGGAAAACATCGAACTGCCCTTGGGAGAATACACGGATTTGAGCCCGGAAGAGATCGACCGGATCATCAAGATGAAGCTGGGCATGGTCAATCTGGCCGGCTACGACCATCATTATCCGTCTGAGCTCTCCGGCGGCATGAAGAAAAGGGCCGGAATCGCCCGCGCCATGGCGCTGGATCCGCAGGTTCTTTTCTTCGACGAACTGTCGGCCGGCCTCGACCCGGTCACGGCCGTGGAGCTCGACGATCTGATTCTCAAGACCAACTCGGCCCTGGGAACCTCCATGGTGATTGTCACCCATGAGCTGGAATCGATTTACAAAATAGCCCACAGAG
This sequence comes from Syntrophaceae bacterium, assembly GCA_018436925.1. Taxonomy (GTDB): domain Bacteria; phylum Desulfobacterota; class Syntrophia; order Syntrophales; family Smithellaceae; genus UBA8904. The sequence goes on along the minus strand of JAHDKI010000001.1, from coordinate 235,871 downwards.
TGCTAATGTTGGACAAACAAGCCAGAGGCATCATCGCCGAGGGCCATCCGCGCGAGCTCAAAGAACGCTCGACCGACCCGCGGGTGACAAACTTTTTCCGGCGCCAAAAACCGGAAGCATCTTTCTGATTAAGAGGCACTATGTCCGCAGATCGTTCAAAATTTCTTATCGGGCTTTTCGTCCTCACGGGCGTGCTGATTTGTACGATTGTTTTGATCTGGATCGGCGCGGCCAAAATGTTTATGAAAGGCTCTCTGTACGTCACCTATTTCGACGAATCCGTCCAGGGGCTGCAAGCCGATTCCGCCATCAAATACCGGGGGGTCGATATCGGCAAGGTGCAGGCCATCCGGGTCGCGCCGGACTATCGTCTGATTGAGGTGCTGATGAAAGTCGATCTGGAAAATCATCTTCAGCAACAAACAGTCGCCAGCCTCAAAACCGCCGGTATCACCGGCATAGTATTCGTCGAACTCGATCAGATGCCGCCGTCGGTTTCGCCCGCATCGCCGGTTTTGTCCTTCAAGCCCCCCTATCCGGTGATTCCGTCTCGACGCTCGGATATTAACCGGTTCATTGGAGACACCGCCCTGATTATGCAAAGCCTCAAATCCATCGACTTCCAGGGAATATCCGACCAGATCAAGCTGACCGCCAAAGCCATCGAAGACCTGGCCTCCAGCAGAAAGCTGCAAAACATCATGGGCCATCTCGAATCGGCCTCCGCCAGCCTGAATGATGCGGCCATAGGAATCAACAAAACCGTCTCCTCGGCTAAGCTCAGCGAAGCGCTGGACCAGACGGCAAACGCTTTGGCGGATGCGCGCAGGCTGATTAAACAGGTTCAAACCGAAATCGACTCTCTCGATATTCGGGACAAGGCGCTCCGGACGGATGCTCTGCTTGCGGACCTCGACGCGAGGATGCGGACCATCACCAATGATCTGGCCGATACGTCGGACAATCTGCGCGAAACCTCGGCGAATCTAAAGATATTCTCGGACAGTATTCAACGCAACCCGTCGGAGCTGTTTTTTGAACCGCCGCCGCCGCCTCGCAAGATGATGGAATAGAAGGGAAGGAGAAGCCATCATGCATCAGCTTTTTTTCCGCTGCCTGACGTTAAACGGACGGATGATCAAGATTGTCTCCCTGGTGATGATCGCCGCGCTGATCCCGATTTACGGCTGCGGCGGCCGCAGCCGACCCGCCTATCAGATTGATCAGTATCTGCTGTCTTATGATTCCCCGCCGATTGAGACATCCGGCCCGGTCAATGAAAGCCTCAAGTTCAGCCGCTTTGCGGCGGCCTCGGCTTACAGCGGCACCCACATGGCGTTTCGTCTTCCCGACCGCCGGATCGACGCTTTCAACTATTCCCGCTGGGCGGTCAATCCGGCGGATATGACCGCCGATCTGCTTTTGCGCGACGTGCGGAAAAACGGTCTTTTCCTGGCCGCTTTTTCACGCCATGACGCCGGCGACAGCCGCTTTCTGCTCCAGGGCGCCGTGGAAAGCTTCTATCTCGACGCGGGGGCGGAGAAAAAAGCGTTCATCAGCCTGACCGTGACACTCAAAGATCTGCGCCGGCAAAGTCCGACAGAGCGAATCGTCTACCAGAAGACTTATGCGGACTCAGAAGCGCTCAAGGCGCAATCTCCCGAAGGGTTCGCGCTTGCGATGAGCGCCGCGATGAAGCGGATTTCAAAAACCGTGATGGACGACATCTATGTCCGAGCGCGGCAGAGGGTTTCGGAGGGGCGGGAGGACTAAGATGAAAACCTTGAATATTCGCACTCAGACGAAGGATCAAATGATCGACATCACCGACGAGGTGCGGCGCGCCGTAGTCCGGGAAAACGTGACGGACGGCATCTGCCTTATTTACGTCCCCCACACCACTGCGGGCGTAACCATCAACGAAAACGCCGACCCGGACGTGCAGCGCGACATGCTCGCCGCGCTGGAACGGACGGTTCCATCCAAAGCGGATTACCGGCATGCGGAAGGCAATGCCGCGGCGCATGTCAAAGCGTCTCTGATGGGCGCCTCCGCGACCGTGATCGTCTCCGGCGGACGACTGGTTCTGGGCACCTGGCAGGCCATCTTCTTGTGCGAATTCGACGGCCCCAGAACGCGTCAATGTGTCATCACAACCCTTGCCGCCGCAGGCGGTTGAACACTCCGATTCTCGGCGTTTCAGGTTTTTTCCAGCAATTGATAGAAAAGCCGGGTGGTCATGGAAATGTTGGTGGCGGAACTGAAAACAAAATTCCGGAAGGTGTGGGAAAGTTTTTCGTATTCCTTCTGCAAAGACCGGCTGTCGAGCATCTCGGCTTCAAAGTCTTGCGATGTCGCCACAGACGCGGCCAACGGTTCATGGCCGAAAGCCATAAACGGTATTCGGCCGAAAACGTCGTCGCGCCCCAGGGTCAAAAGATGCACATCGCCCCGCGGCCCCTTGCCGATGATGTCGGCCGTTCCCGACCGGATGATATGAAGATTTGAGCTGCCTTGATACTTTTCTTCCACTGCGGCGCCGGACGGCAGTTCTTTTGCATATTCCCCCAGATAAGCCAAAACGGCATGATCGTTGATCATCCGCAACCGATTGTCGAGGCTCAGCAGAATTTTTTTAAAATCCGGCGACAACGCGGAATATTCCCGGTGGAGCACCTCGATATCGAGGATGCACAACTGGACATCGCCCTCGGCGATCGCCGTGGCGTTGCGCTCGTAATTGCCGTACAGAAACGAGCCGATCGTTCCGATAAAACACCCTTCTCCCAGGCGGGCGAGCGTCACAGGTCCCTTGGGGGTTTCTTTGAGAATTCGGACGGTGCCTTCACAGATCACCCACAACCACTTGCCCGGTTTGCCCTGTTTCACGATTGTTTGGCCGTCGGCATAGTGATTTTCGATCGTCACGTACCGATAGTCCACCAGAGGACCTTTGATCGGACAGACCAGATCCTCCGGCCCGGCTCCCGGCCCTTTTGCCGCCGTGAGCGTATGGTCGGGAGAAAGCGCGCCGACCCTTGGAATCGTCCCGTCATCAAGCAGGCGTAAAGCATCCAGAAGAACTTCCATCATGCTCTGCCTGATGACCGGCTCGACGCCGCTTATGTCTTCCTCTGAAAAATCGTAGGCTCCATCCGTCCAGCCGAACAGGGCATGAACCGCCGCCAGCCCTCTGTAAGGCCCCCAGACGGCATTGACGGGATTGCCCTCGGAAAAGTAAACCAATCCCGCGTCCGCCGCGTAAGGACTGCGCAGGGTCAGAATGCCGGTGCAGGTATTGCCGCCCAGGAGTTGAAAAACGTCGGCCAGCGACAGAAAAAGCAGGCTTCCGGAAAATACGATATTGTCAGTCATCATGTCATCGTGTCCATTTGATGGTCAGACTATAGAAAACGGAAATCGCCCGTGTCAAGATTTTCTTATCCGACCATCTCACAAAAAAAATTCAACCCGGACGGCTCAACGACTAAAGGCGCATTTTTTTCACGGCCTGAAACACCTCAAGCATCGGCTCGTGAATCAATCCATTGGAGGCCGCAAGCCCGGCCGAGTCGATCCGCCAAGGCCCCCCGTCCATTTCCGTCACCCGGCCGCCCGCTTCCGAAACCAGCAGACATCCGGCCGCCGTGTCCCAGGGCTTGAGTTTGAGCTCCCAAAACCCGTCAAAACGTCCTGCCGCCAGATACGCCAGATCCAGCGCCGCCGCGCCCGCCCGCCGGATCGCCTGAGCCTGAACGGCCATCGCGCCGAAGAAATCCAGATTGTTCTCGGGGCTCTCGCGGATATCATAAGGAAACCCTGTTGCAAGCAGGCTTCTGGATAAATCCGACACCTTTGAAACACAAAGCGCCCTGCCGTTGAGCGTCGCCCCGTTGCCCCGACGGGCAAAAAACAGATCTCCGCGCATCGGATCGTAAACCACGCCCAAAACGATTTTGCCTTCTTTTTCCAACGCGACGGAAACGCAAAAGACCGGATTGCCGTGAGCATAATTGGTCGTGCCGTCAAGCGGATCAATGATCCAGCGCAGGCCGGCCGCTTCGTTTAGCGCCGGCGACTCCTCCGTAATAATCCCGTGATCGGGAAATCGCGACCGGATGCGTTCGACCATCAGCGCCTCGGACAGCCGATCCGCCTCGGTGACCAGATCAATCGTTCCTTTGTACTCCACCTCATGACGTTTGGAAAACCGGCCGGCCAAAAGCGCGCCGGCGTCTTGCGCCAGTTGCCGGGCAAACACCGCAAAATCCGCCATCTGCACATCCTTTATTCGGAACTTTGCGGCGTTTAACCATAAAGCCCGACAAAAGAACAGGACAATCTTTTCAGATTGCACTGCCGGAGAATTAATGTTAAGCACAGCAAAATATTGTTTATTTGTGATGGGTTAATGGCAGCCGACGAAGAAACAGACATCGCGCAATCAGAGCTTAAAAAAGCCCGGGAAGCCGCCGGTCTGACCCTAAAGGATATGTTTTTGCGCACCAGGGTGAGCGTGGTCAATCTGGCGGCCATCGAGAACAGCGATTTTCAGTCGCTGCCGGTCCCGATTTATACGCGGAACTTCATCCATACTTACGCCCGAGCGCTCGGCGTGGACGGCGGTCCGACTCTGAAGCGCTATGAAGATTTTCTGTATTCGCAAAAAATGAAGGCCAGCGCCATCGAAACCAAAAAAGAAGAGGAAAAGAAACTCTTCCGCAACCGGACCGAGCGCTACAAAACCTCTTTGTGGATAGCCGCGATCATTATCGTTTTCGTCGCTGTCGCGCTGTTTGTTTCGCTGCAATACTCTCCGCCGGAGCCGGCAATCCAGGGCAACGGTCAACAAACGCAGGGCATCGCCTCTTCCCCGGCTGGCCCGCTCCCGGAAGCAGAGCCTTCTGCGTCGGACGCCCCGGCTCAACAGACGCCCGGCGCCCCGGCGTCGCCGGCGGCGGCTCCGGTTCCGGATCAACCCCTCGCAAAAGCGCAGGACGAAGTCAGTGATCCATCGTCACTGATTATCACCGCGTCGGAAGAAACCTGGGTCCGAATGATCGCCGACGGCCAGCCGCCTGTCGAGGCGCTTTTGAAGCCGGGTGAAAAAATATCCCGAAAAGCCGCCCGCTTTGATCTGGATATCGGCAACGCCGGCGGTGTCAGGTTGGTGTTTCAGGGTAAAGTGATTGAAAATCTGGGAAAGTCGGGGCAGGTTATCCATTTGCGCCTGCCGTAACCACAAATTCAATGAAAAGAAGGTGAACTATGTTTGGAAGTTTGGGCATGCCGGAATTGCTGATCATTCTGGTCATCATTTTAATTATTTTCGGTGTCGGCAAGTTGCCGGAAATCGGGTCGGCCATCGGCAAGGGCATTAAAAATTTCAAAAAATCCGTCAACGAAAATGAGGATTCCTCCACGCCGGCCAAGAAAGAACAACAGGACAATAAGTGAGGGGCCGTCTATCGCGGTTCAATCATTCACCCCAAAAGGATAAGGATTGAATCGAGCAAGAAAAAAACGCCGGCGGAAAACGCCGGCGTTTTTACACCCTTGCGTCTTTGAAGACATTTCCTAAAACGGAACATCATCACCCGAAGCGCCGCCCGGGGCGGATCCCATATCCGGCGCAGCGTCCTCAGACCGTCCCTGACCTTTGGAATCGAGCATCTTCATGTCGCTGGCGACGATTTCAGTCGTATACCGTTTGACCCCGTCCTTATCATCCCAGGATCGGGTCTGAATCCGGCCTTCGATGTAAACGAGCTTCCCTTTGACCAGATAATTGCCGCAGATTTCGGCCAGTTTGCCGAAGGTGACAATCCTGTGCCACTCCGTTCGCTGGTTTTTTTCACCGGCCTTATCTTTCCAGTTTTCGTCCGTGGCCAGATTGAAGGTCGTCACCATGGTCCCATCCTGCGTATAGCGAACTTCCGGGTCTTTGCCCAGCCGGCCCACCAGAATCGCCTTGTTGATCATAATTTCCCCCTGAAAAAACGTTGAAGTGCGCCGATCATACATAATCAGAGCGCCCGTGGCAAACAGATTTTTTCTGTCGGGGTTCCACCCGCCTTAAAAACGCAATCGATCTTGACTATTTGCGAAAAAAAATATAACCAGGTGAACTTTTAGCGGAACAACCTGATGGAGCAACAATGGAAGATAATGAACTTTTAAAGGTTCGACGGGAAAAAATCGCGACGCTCAAAGACGCCGGATTGAACCTTTACCCCAATGATATAAAACCCCGGCACACCACTTCGGAGATTCTTCAACGATTCGGCGATGCAGATCCGGAGGCTTTGTCGCGTCTGGACGAACCGTTTTCGATTGCCGGCCGCCTGATGGCTGTCCGCAGTTTCGGCAAAGCAGCCTTCGTCAAAGTTCAAGACCGCAATGGCCGCATCCAGTGTTATCTGGCCAAAAACATTCTTTCCGAGGCGGACTTCGCTCTATTTAAGAAAATGGATATCGGCGATATCATTTATGTTTGCGGAAAGCTCTTCCGCACCAAGACCGATGAGCTCACTCTCGAGGCCGATCAAATCCATCTGGTGGCCAAGTCGATTCTCCCTTTGCCTGAAAAATGGCATGGCCTGACGGATATTGAAACGCGCTACCGTCAGAGGCATCTGGATCTGATCACCAATGACTCCGTGAAAAAAGTTTTCGAGCGCCGCAGCCGGATCATCCGCTTAATCCGACGGTTCATGGACGAGCGCGACTTTCTGGAAGTGGAAACGCCCATGATGCAGCCCAAAGCGGGCGGCGCCGTGGCCCGGCCTTTTAAAACCCATCACAATGCGCTGGATCAGGATTTCTATCTGCGGATCGCTCCGGAGCTCTACCTCAAACGCCTTGTGACGGGCGGACTTGAACGAGTCTATGAAATCAACCGTAATTTCCGCAATGAAGGCATCTCCACTTTTCATAATCCGGAATTCACCATGATGGAATTCTACCAAAGCTACGCGACCTATGAAGACCTGATGACCTTCACCGAGGAGCTTTTCGCCTATGTCGCGGACCATCTTTTCGGTTGCCGGACGTTTACCTATCAGGGAATCGAAATCAACCTCGCTCCCCCGTGGCGGCGCCTGCCGGTAAGCGAGGCTCTCATCGACATCGCCGGCATGCACCCTGCCGACCTGGCCGATCACGACCGGACCGTCGCCTTCGCCCGCAAGCTGGGCTGCGATATCAAACCGTCTGATCCGACGGGGAAAATCCACATGGCCATCTTCGATGAGGTCGTGGAAAAAACACTCATTCAACCGACCTTCGTGACACAGTATCCGGTCGCCGTTTCACCGCTTTCACGCAGATCCGACACCAATCCGGATCTCGTGGATCGTTTTGAGCTCTATATCGCAGGCCGTGAGATCGCCAACGCCTTTTCAGAGCTCAATGACCCCGCCGACCAGCGCGAACGATTCCGCCAGCAGCTTCTGGAGCGCGAGGCGGGAGACGACGAAGCCCATGAAATGGATGAAGATTATATCCGCACCCTGGAATACGGCATGCCGCCCACGGCGGGTGAAGGCATCGGCATCGACCGCCTGGTGATGCTGCTGACCGACTCCGCCTCCATTCGCGACGTCATCTTGTTCCCCCTGCTTCGAACCCGGCAGGACTGATGGCAAAAACGCCGCCAACCGACTCTGGATTACAGCGACTTGTGAGGATCATCGGCTATGTCCTATGAACTATTCATCAGCAAAAGGTACATGCGGGCGAAACGCAAGCAGGTTTTCGTTTCCATCATTACCTTCATTTCCATCTTCGGCATTTTTCTGGGCGTGGCCGCTCTGATCATTGTCCTGGCGGTCATGAACGGGTTTGAAGAGGATTTGCGCACAAAAATTCTGGGGATGCGCTCCCACATTGAAGTGACCCGGGATATGGGCGGCCCGATGACCGGTTACGAAACCGTGCGCACGCGCATCGAGCGCATCGACGGCGTCGTGGCCACAACCCCCTTCATCTATACGCAGGCGATGATCCGCGGCGGGGCGGGCGTCACCGGTGTCATCATCCGCGGGCTGGACACGCAAAGCGCCCAAAACGTCATTCAGCTCGGAAAAATCCGCGAAGGAAGCATGGAGAGCTTAAACGGCCTTCCCCCGGAAGCCAGAAACCAGCTGCCGGCCGACTCGGCGGCGCTTTCCGGCATCCTGATCGGCCGCGAAATGGCCCGCAATCTCGGCGTTATGCTCTATGAACCGATCACGCTCATCTCGCCGTCCGGAGGAATCGCCACCCCGATGGGCATGGTGCCGCGCATGCAGAAATTTCTCGTCGTCGGCATCTTCGAATCCGGTTTCTACGAGTACGACTCGGGACTGGCCTTCACCTCACTTAAAAGCAGCCAGGCCTTTCTGGACATGGGCGATGCGGTTACCGGCATCGACATTGTTGTGGACGACATTTACAAGGCCGACGTGATTTCCCGCGCCATCCAAAAGGATTTGGGGTTCCCCTTCTGGGCGCAAAACTGGATGCAGATGAACAAAAATCTGTTTGCCGCCCTGAAACTGGAAAAACGGGTGATGTTTATCATCTTGAGTCTCATCGTTTTAGTCGCGGCCTTCAATATTATCAGCGCGCTCATTATGATCGTTATGGAAAAAAATAAGGACATCGCCATTTTGAAAACGCTCGGGGCGACGTCGCTTTCGATCATGAAGATTTTCATCTACCAGGGCCTGATCGTGGGCGTGATCGGCGTTTTCTTCGGATGCGTCGCGGGGCTTGCGGTGGCGCTGAATCTGCAGAAAATCTCTCTTTTCGTGGAACGGGTGTTCAATTTTCAGATTCTGCCGGGAGACGTTTATTATTTAAGCGAGCTGCCCTCCAAAGTTCATTACGGCGATGTCGCCGTCATTGTTATCGGCACTCTGTTGGTCTGTTTCGTCTCCACCATTTATCCTTCGATGAGAGCGTCCAAGCTGGATCCGGCTGAAGCGCTCCGATACGAATAAGCAAGGCCGTACAGGCGGGTATTCATGATTGTACTGGAAAATTTATCCAAAACGTTCATCAAAGACGGCAACCGCATCGAGGTTCTGCGGGGCATTGATCTGGACATTGCACCGGGTCAGTCCCTGGCGATCCTGGGCGTGTCCGGCGCCGGTAAAAGCACGCTCATCCACATTCTCGGAACCTTGGATCACCCGACCTCGGGGACGCTGTCCATTCACGGACAGAATGTCTTTTCGTGGTCCGAGCGCGATATTTCGGGTTTCCGCAACCGGCACATCGGCTTCATTTTCCAGTTCAATAATCTGCTTCCTGAATTCAGCGCTCTGGAAAATACAATGCTGCCCGCGTTGATCAGCGGAGTGCCGAAAAAAGAAGCGTCGAAAAGAGCACACGGGCTGCTTGAGGAAGTGGGATTGGCTCAGCGCGCCACCCATAAGCCCGGCGAGCTTTCCGGAGGCGAGCAGCAGCGCGTGGCCATCGCCCGGGCGCTGATCATGAAACCGGACATTCTGCTGGCCGACGAGCCGACGGGAAACCTTGACACGGAAACGGGAAAAAAGATAGAAGACGTCCTGATTAGCCTCAACCGGGAAAGACACATCACCCTGATTGTGGTCACGCACAACCAACATCTGGCGGAAAGGATGAGCTGCCGAATCGGGCTTAGCGACGGAAAAATCTATGATGTTCAATAAACTCGCCGTGAGACTTCTGATCCTCCTGTTGTGGACAGCCTGCTTGCTGCCTTGCTCGGCCCAGGCCCAGTCCGTCAAGAAGATTCTGATTCAACCCTTCGACGTCTACAGCCAAACCGGCGCGTCGGAGCTTCAGCAATCGTTTTTAAACCTTCTGAAGACCGAATTGAAAAAAGAACAGCGTCTTGAGGTGGCAGACCACCCGGCCCCGGCGGGAAGCGCAACCCAAGCCGGTCTGAAAAAAATTCTGGAGGCCGCAAAGGCCCGAAACATCGACTACGTGCTCGAAGGCTCCATCACCCGATTCGGGGGAACCCTGAATGTCGACGCCCGGGTCATGGATGTCGCAGGCGGAACGACTCTGCCGCCGATATCCGTATCGGGCAAAACCCCTGACGGCCTCGACGCCCTGGCCGCGAAACTCAAAACATCCCTTTTGAGCGCGCTGGGACTGATCGAGGTTATCGCGCGGGTGGACGTGGCGGGAAATCGCAAAATCAGCGCCGCAGCCATCACGGAGCATATCAAAAGCCGACCCGGCCGCCTCTACGATCCGGCGGCGCTCACGGATGACATCCGAACCATTTTTAAAATGGGCTTCTTCCTGGACGTGTCCGCCTCGGTCGCCACAGAACCCCAAGGCCGGGTCATCACCTTTACAGTTCAGGAAAAGGGTCTTATTTCGGAGATTCTCATCATCGGCAACAAGGCCCTCAAGCGCGACGACATTCTTGAGGTGATGACGGTGAAAACCCGGCAGAGCCTGAATCCCGACCGTCTCAAGGCGGACATCCAGAAAATTAAGGAGCTCTACGACGGCAAAGGATATTACAACGCCAAAATATCGGAACGGATCGAACGCGACGGCGAAAAAGACTACCGGGTGGTCCTGGAAATTGAAGAAAACAGCCGGGTCTATATCCGCTCAATCGTTTTTGACGGGATCGAGGCCTTTACCAACAAACAACTCGTCAATATGATGACGACTTCGGAACGGACGCTGCTGGGTTTTATCACCGATACGGGCATTCTCCAGACCGCCGCCTTGCTTCAGGACATTCAGAAAATCAACGCCTTCTATTTCAACAGCGGCTACATCAACGCCCAGATCGGCGATCCCGTCGTCACTCACGACGGCAAGGGCATCTACATCAAAATCCCCGTCCGTGAGGGCAAGCGGTTCAACGTCGGCTCCGTCGGAATTTCCGGCGATTTTCTGAACAAACCGCGCACGGAGCTGCTCGACAAGCTCAAGACGAAATCGGGCCGGCATTACGACCGCGAAGCCGTGCTCAAGGACATCGAAATGATCTCTCAGGCGGCCCAGGATGAAGGATACGCCCATGCCGATGTCGACCCGAAGATCACGATTCGGGAAAAAGAACAGCTTGTGGATATCGACTTTCGCCTGGCCAAAGGAGAGCTGATCTACATCTCCCGCATCGGCATCACCGGCAACACCATCACCCGCGACAAGGTCATCCGGCGCCAGTTGTCGCTCGTTGAAGGCGATCTGTATTCCAGCACCAAATTGAAAAACAGCTATGAAAGGCTCAATCAGCTGCGCTATTTCGAGGAAATCGATATCCAGACCGCCAAAGCCGATGAAGACAAGATGGACGTCAACATTCACGTGAAAGAGAAAAACACCGGCATGTTCATGATCGGCGCAGGATACAGCGCGGTGGATCAGGCGATCATCATGGGGCAGGTCACACAGCAGAATTTCCTCGGCTATGGCCAGATTCTCAACCTGAAGGCGACGCTGGGCTCCAGAACCAATCAGTACGAGCTGTCGTTCACCGAACCGGCGCTCTTCGATCTGCCGCTGTGGGCCAAGGCCGACCTGTGGCGCTATAAAAAGGAATACGATTCCTACACTCTGCAAACACAAGGCGGCGGACTGACCGTCGGCTACCCGCTCATCGAAAAGATCATCGGTTATGTGGGCTACCGTTTGAGCTTCGACGACATTCGGGATGTCAATCAGGACACGGCATCCGAATACATCAAGCTGCAGGCCGGAGAACGCATCACCAGCTCGGTGACTTTCTCCCTGCTGCGGGACACCACGGATGACACCATGTTCCCCTCAAAGGGCGTCAAAGCCAGCCTCTCGATTCAGCAGGCGGGCGGCGTTCTGGGCGGCAACGCGCACTTCACGAAATACCAGGCCGCCGCGTCCTATTACTATCCACTGCCCTTGGATTTCGTGTTCTGCGCGAAAGGGCGGGTCGGCTTTTTGCAGAATAACGACGACGACGATTCCAAGATCCCCGTCTACGAACGGTTTGTGCTGGGCGGCATCACGTCTCTGCGGGGCCTGCGCTATGTCGGCCCCACAAATCCCGGAACCTCGGATGTCATCGGCGGCACCCGGATGGTCAATTTCAGCCTGGAGTTGATCTTCCCGCTCATTAAGGACGCGGGCATGAAAGGGGTGGTTTTCTATGACGCCGGCAATACCTGGAACAGCGGCATTTATCTCGACGATTTATGCCAGACCGCGGGCGTCGGGGTGCGCTGGTATTCCCCGATCGGCCCCCTGCGCCTGGAATACGGCTGGGTGCTCGACCGCAGAAATCTGATTGACGAATCGAAAGGCCGCTGGGAATTCACCATCGGCATGTTTATGTAGGAGGGCATGGAACCGGCTCCGGTTTCATGCGGATGATTTTAACATTCAGGAAGGAGACTTAAAAAATGAAAAAACAGTTGGTTCTGATCGCGGCTCTTTGCGCGTTTTTGGCGGTTGGCGTGTCCCAGGCTTTTGCTCAGGATAAAATCGCGTTTATCAATGTCCGGGAAATCATGAAGAACTCCAACGCCGGCAAGAAGGCGTCGGACGAGCTCAAGAAGGTCGCAGAGAAAAAACAGGCGGAAATCGGCGCCCTGGAAAAAGACATTCAGGCCATCAAAAAAGATATCGAAACAAAGAGCTCCATCATGACGGCTCAGGCGCGCCGCGACAAAGAAACAGAGTACCAGAAAAAACTTCGCGACTATGAACTGATGGTGCGCGACGCCAACACGGAGCTGTCCAATCTCGACAAAGACATGTTCGAGAAACTCTTTCCCGAAATTCTGAAAGTGGTCAACACTATTGCGGAAAAAGAAAAGTACACGCTCGTTCTGGATATCGCCAGCATGCCGATGCCCTACTACGACAAAAGCCGTGACATCAGCAAAAAAGTGGTTGAAGAATTCAATAAACTGCCCGCAGGTAAGAAATAACAGAGGACCGGACTATGCAGATGACTCTGCAAGACATCGCCGCGAAGCTCGGCGCCGGGCTCGCCGGGGACCCTCGGGCCGTCATCCGCGACATCCGTCCCATCGGAGAGGCGGGTGAGGGAGACCTCACCTTTGTCGCGGACCGCAAGCACGCCAAGCTTCTGGCCGCGACGAAGGCGACGGCGATTCTGGTTTCCCCCGGAACCGAAGCGCCCGGCAAAAACCTGATTATCTGCGACGATCCCTACGCGGCTTTCGGCAAAGCGATGAGCCTTTTTTATCCCGTCGACCACGGCGATGCGGGCATTCATCCCGGCGCCGTGGTCGAAGACGGAGCGCTGGTCTCACCCGAGGCGGTGATCTATCCCCGCTGTTTTATCGGCCGCGGCGCCAGGGTCGATCCCGGCGCGGTGCTTTATCCGGGCGTTTTTATCGGCCGAAACGCAACGATCGGCGAGCGCGCCGTTTTATATCCCAACGTGTGCGTCTATGCCTCCTGCGTTATCGGCAAACGGGTTATTCTGCACGCGGGCGTCGTTGTCGGCGCGGACGGATTCGGTTTTGCCGCACCCGGCATCTCCAACATCAAAATCCCCCAGGTCGGAATCGTCCAGATCGACGACGACGTTGAAATCGGCGCCAACTCCACCGTGGACCGCGCGACGCTGGGTAAAACCTGGATTCAGCGCAATGTAAAGATTGACAATCTGGTTCAGGTCGCGCATAACGTCGTCATCGGTGAAAATACGGCCATTGCCGCCCAAGTGGGCATTTCCGGCTCCACAACGATCGGCCGGAGCGTCCTGATCGGCGGCCAGGCGGGGATCGTCGGTCATATCACCATCGGCGACAACGCCCGAATCGGCGCGGGCGCGAGCATTCACAAGGATGTTCCGGCCGGCATGGTCGGCGGCGGCACACCGTTTCTTCCTTACCGGGAATGGATGAAGGTGGAACTGACCAAGACCAAACTGCCGCAGATGCGGGCGCAACTCTCGGAGCTGCAAAAACAATTGGACAGCCTTAAGCAATCTCTTCTCAAGACAGGTGAAAAATAACCTATGAAAATCCACCCCACAGCGATCGTCTCCGACAACGTCCGTCTGGACGAAGGCGTTGAAATCGGACCCTATTCCATCATCGAATCGGATGTCACTATTGGAAAAAACACCATCATCGGGCCGCACACCGTTATTGATCGTTACACGCGGATCGGGGAAGGCTGCCATATTTTTCAGTTCTGCTCCATCGGCGCCCCGCCTCAGGACCTCAAGTTTCGCGGCGAGAAAACCGGCGTCGTCATCGGCAACTTCAACACGATCAGAGAGTACGTCAGTATTCACCGGGGCACGACGGCCGACACCGGCACAACCGTCATGGGCGATCACAACCTCTTGATGGCCTACGTCCATATCGCGCATAATTGCAAACTGGGAAATCACGTGATTATCGCCAACTCGACGGGGCTGGCCGGACATGTCGATATTGAAGACTACGCGATCGTCAGTCCGCTTTCCGGCGTTCATCAGTTCTGCCGCGTGGGAGCGCACGCCATGGTCGGCGGCGCCTCCGCCGTCGTCAAGGACATTCCACCCTACACGATGGCCAACGGGAACCGCGCAAGTCTCTTCGGGCTCAATCTGATCGGCCTTCAGCGGCGAGGCTTTTCGGAGCGGTCCATCGCGGCGCTGAAGCACGCCTACCGGATCATTTTCCGCTCCGATCTGCTATTGGAAGAAGCGCTGGAAAAAGCGCGGACCGACGTGGAGGACTGTCCCGAAGTGAGGCATTTCATCCAGTTTATTGAAACCTCTAAACGAAGCATCTGCCGTTGAACAAAAGGGCGAATCTATGACCGCACAAAAAAAAATTAGAATCGGCGTGGTCGGCATCGGGCACCTGGGCAACTATCATTTACAGAAGTATTCAAAGATCGACGCCTGTGAAATCGTCGGCGTCTCCGACACCGACCCGGAACGGGCCCGCAAAGCCGCCGACCTTTACGGAGGCGATGCGTTTTCGGATCATCGGGATCTTCTCGGCCGCGTAGAAGCGGTCAGCCTCTGCGTGCCCACGGGATACCACCATGCCGTGGCAAAGGATTTTCTGGCCGCGGGGGTGGATGTGCTTATCGAAAAACCGCTTTGCGCGACCGTTTCGGAAGCCGACGACCTGCTTGAGATTGCCGCAAAGCATCAATGCGTGTTTCAGGTGGGTTTCGTGGAACGCTTCAACCCGGCCGTCATGGCCCTGGAGAAAGTCATCACCCGTCCGGTTTTCATCGAAGTGCATCGTCTGCATCCCTTCTTCGAGCGGGGGACGGACGTGGATGTGATTCTCGATCTGATGATCCACGACCTCGACATCATTTTAAAGTTCGTGCGCTCCGAGCTGGTTAATGTCGAAGCGGTCGGCGTGCCGGTGCTTTCCGATAAAATCGACATCTCGAATGTGAGGCTTTCTTTCGCCTGCGGATGCATCGCCAACATCACGGCCAGCCGCATCAGCGCCAAAACCATGCAGAAGCTCCGTTTCTTCGGCCCCGAGGGCTATCACGCCGTGGATACGCGCAAACGGGAGATCCTGTCGCTTTCCAAAGCGGCGGGGCCCGACGGCAGGCAGCAGATCGTTCAAAACCAGATCGACATCGGCAGCCATGATCCGTTGGAAGAGGAAATCCGTGCGTTTGTCCACGCGGTCCAAACACGAACAGCCCCGCCGGTTACCGGCGAGGAAGGCCGCAAATCACTGGCCCTGGCCGAAGAGATTCTTCAAAAAATGAAAACGCATGAGGACCTCCCGTTATGATCCCGATGGTTGATTTAAAGCGGCAGTATCAGTCGCTCAAAACAGAAATTGATGAGGCGGTCGCCGATGTTCTGGCGCAAACCCAGTTTATTTTGGGCCCCAATGTATCGGCCCTCGAAAAAGACGTCGCGGCCTATCACGGTCTGCCGCACGCGATCGGCGTCGCCAACGGAACGGACGCGCTTTTACTGGCGCTTCGCGCCTGCGGCGTGGGGCCGGGCGACGAAGTCATCACGACGCCGTTTACGTTTATCGCCACGGCTGAAGTGGTGGCGCTCGTGGGCGCCCGTCCGGTCTTCGTGGATATCCACCCGGGGAATTTCAATATCGATCCGGCAAAAATCGAAGCGGCCGTCACGCCGAAAACCAGGGCGATTATTCCCGTACACCTTTTCGGCCATCCCGCCGACGTGAATCCCATCCTCGACATCGCGCGAAGGCATTCCCTACGGGTGATCGAGGATTGCGCGCAGGCCTTCGGCGCGACGTATTCAGGCAAACCCGTGGGCGCCTTCGGCGATGCGGGTTGCTTCAGCTTTTTCCCCAGCAAAAATCTGGGGTGCTACGGCGACGGCGGCATGATCGTCACGGCCGCAGACGACATCGCCGAGAAAGTCCGCATGCTGCGCAACCACGGTTCCCGCGAGCGCTATTATCACGCCGATGTCGGCTACAACAGCCGCCTCGATGAGATCCAGGCCGCCATTTTGCGCGTCAAGCTCAAAAGAATCGACGCCATGAACGAGGCTCGCCGCCAGAATGCGCAGCGCTACCGGCAGGCCATTCGCCGGGACGACGTGATCGCCCCTTCGGAAATCCCCGGTTGCCGCCATGTCTATCATCAATACACCCTGCGGATGCGAAATCGCCAAAAGGCTGCCGACGCCCTGACTCAGGCGGGCATCGCCTCGGCCGTGTACTATCCGGTTCCCCTGCATCGACAGGAGGCGTTTTTGAAGCTTTATCCCGCGTCGCCCGCGCTCGCGATCAGCGAAACCTGCGCGCAGGAGGTGTTGTCGCTGCCGATGTTCCCCGAATTGACGCCGGATGAAATCGGCCGGATCGCGGATGTGATCAATCATGCCGGGTGATCCAAAACAGCCGACCCCCCGCCGGGTTCTGATCGTCGCGGGAGAAGCCTCGGGAGACCTTCACGGCGCCGGATTGATCAAGGAGATGCGCAAAATCCATCCCGACATCGAATTTTGCGGCATCGGCGGGAATTGCATGCGGGACGAAGGGGTGCGGCTTCTGGCGCATGCCTCCGACATGGCCATCATCGGGTTTAAGGAAATTGTCCCGAAGCTGGGATTTCTGCGGAACATCAGCCGGCGCATCAAGGATCTGCTTCGCACGTGGAAGCCGGATCTGGTCGTCTTAATTGATTATCCCGATTTTAATCTCAATGTCGTGGCCCGGGCCGCGAAAAAAAGCGGCGTCCCGGTTTTCTATTATATCAGCCCGCAGGTTTGGGCCTGGCGCAAGGGGCGGATCCGGCAGATTAAGAAACGGGTGGACCGTATGGCCGTCATCCTGCCTTTTGAAGTGGACGTTTACGCGGAAAAGGGATTTCATGTCGATTTTGTCGGCCATCCCCTTCTGGATCTGATCAAAACCCGGCTTTCTCCGTCCGAAGCCCGGCGCGAGCTGGGGCTTGACGAAAGCAAACCGACCATCGGCCTGCTGCCGGGCAGCCGGGCCGCCGAAATCCAAAAGCTTTTGGGCGATATGCTCGACGCGGCCCGCATCATCCTGGAAGAGATGCCCGACGCGCAGTTTGTGCTGCCCCTTGCTTCGACGCTTGATGAAAGATCCGTCAAGGAAAGGATTGCCGCGGCCGATTTGCCGATTACGGTCGTTTCCGGAAAAACCTACGACACGATCGCCTGCATGGATCTCGCTATTGCGACCTCCGGCACCGTGACGCTTGAAACCGGGTTAATGGGCGTGCCTACCGTCATCATTTACAAAGTCTCCAGAATCGAGTATTGGTCCCTGAGGTTTATTGTTGCGGTCCGCCATATCGGACTTTGCAATCTGATCGCCGGAAAAACCATTATGCCGGAATTAATTCAGGAGGACGCCTGCGGCCCGGTCATCGCGAAAGAGGCGCTTGCGATCCTGCAAAATGAAGAAAAAAAACGTTCGATCAAAGCCGAGCTTTCCCGAATTCGGGAAAGCCTCGGATCTCCGGGCGCGGCGGCGCGCGCAGCGGCCATCGCCTGGAACCTGATCAAAGGATAAGAACATGACCGTATTCAAACGACTGGTCAATATGGCCCGCCCCTATATCGGGCGCTTTCTTCTGGCCGCTGTGTGCATGACGGCGGCAGGCGCCCTGCATTCGTCGCTCCCTCTGGTCGCCAAAGAAGCGATCGACGGCATTTTCATGAACAAGGACATCTCGGCGCTCAAATGGATCCCTTTTGCCATCGTCGGCATCTTTCTGCTTAAAAACCTGTGCAATTATGTCCAGGTCATCTTGATGAATTCCATCGGCCTGCGCATCGTGACGGACCTGCGCCGCAAGCTTTATGAACGCATTCAAATGCAGTCTTTGTCTTTTTTTACCGAGCACCCGACCGGCCTTTTGATGTCGCGCATCACCAACGACGTCCTGTCCGTGCAGTCGGCATCGTCCGAAGCCATCACCGCCTTGGTCAAAGATACCATTACCCTGATCGGCCTGGTGGGTGTGGTTTTCTATCTCGACTGGAAGCTGGCGCTCATCGCCATGATTGTTTTTCCGATCACGGCCTATCCCATCGCCAAATTCGGAAAAAAGATCCGCAAATACACGACGTCCACGCAAACCACCATGGGAACGCTCAGCTCCCTTTTGCAGGAGACCATCGCCGGCACCCGCATTGTCAAGGCGTTCTGTATGGAAAAATATGAAAGCGACCGGTTCGCGAAGGAAAACGAACGCCTTTTCAAACTGGGCATGAAAATCGTCTCGATCGGCGCCCTGTCGAGCCCGCTGATGGATTTTCTGGGCGGACTGGGCATTGCCGCCATCGTCTTTTACGGCGGCTACAATGTCATTGAAGGCCATTCGACCCCCGGTTCTTTTTTCTCTTTTCTGGCCGCCGTCCTGATGCTGTATGAGCCGATCAAGCGTCTGACCAATATCAACAACACCATCAATCAGGGCATCGCCGGCGGCGAGCGCATTTTCAGCATCATCGACCGCAAGCCCGACATCGAAGACCGGCATGGCGCCGCCGATCTGCCGCCGATCGAAAAAGAAATCGTTTTGGAAAACGTCACCTTTAAGTATGAACACACCCCGGTGCTCAAAAACATCAACCTGAAGATCAAGGCGGGCGAAACGCTCGCCATCGTCGGCATGAGCGGCGGAGGCAAAACAACTCTCGTCAATCTGATTCCGCGGTTCTATGACGTCTCGGAAGGAAGAGTTCTGATCGACGGCCGTGATATTCGCGACGTCACGGTCCGTTCCCTGCGCAGCCAGATGGCCATCGTCACGCAACAGACGATTCTGTTTAACGACACGGTGCGCAACAATATCGCCTATGGGGACATCGAACGCACGGACGATGCCGTGATCCGCGCGGCGAAGGCCGCCAACGCGCATGACTTCATCATGCGCCTGCCACAGGGCTATGAATCGAATATCGGCGAGTTGGGCACAAAACTGTCCGGCGGCGAAAAACAACGCATCTCCATCGCGCGCGCGCTGCTCAAAGACGCGCCGATCCTCATCCTCGACGAAGCGACGTCGTCGCTCGACACGGAAGCGGAAATCGAAGTGCAAGACGCGCTCGACAATCTGATGAAGGGCCGTACGACGCTGGTCATCGCGCACCGGCTTTCCACCATCCGCAACGCGGATCGGATTATCGCGCTGGCCGGCGGCGAGATTGTCGAAGAAGGAACGCACGACGCGCTGCTGGCGAAGAAAGGCGAATACTACCGTCTTTACAATTTGCAATTCAAAGACGAAGGAAACGGCAATGATCGATTGGCCAAGGATGTGGAGTGACGACGCCCGCCGTTTCAGTCCGATCCGGATGGTGCTTTGCCTGGCTTCGCTCGCCTACGGACGCGTGACAGCCGTCCGCAACACCCTTTACGACCGGGGATGGTTTCCATCCGTCCGCCTGCCTCGGCCGGTGGTGAGCATCGGCAATATCACCGTCGGCGGCACGGGCAAAACGCCCTGCGTCATTCTGATCGCCAGGCGGCTCCAGGCCCATGGCCTTCGCCCGGCCGTCATCAGCCGCGGCTACGGGGGGAAAAGCGCGCTGCCCGTCAATGTCGTTTCCAACGGAAAAGAAATTCTGCTTACCGCCGCGGCCGCCGGCGACGAGCCGTTGCTCATCGCGCGCTCCCTGCCGGGCGTGTGCGTCCTGACCGGCCCGAAGCGCGCGCTGACGGGTCGTGCGGCCGTGGAACAGTTCGGGGCGGATGTCATCTTGTGCGACGACGCCTTTCAGCACCGGCAGATTCAAAGAGACATCAACTTGGTTCTTCTTGACGATCATCGCCCTCTGGGAAACGGCTGGCTTCTGCCGCGCGGCGAGTTGCGCGAACATCCGGCGGGCCTCGCCCGCGCCGACGCGTTTTTGCTGACCCGCGCGGAGCCGACCCGGCCGCCGGATGCCGATATTCTCGCCATCGCCCAAAAATTTCGACTGCCGGTTTTTCGCTGCATCCACCGGACGGTTTCGCTGCAAAACGCCGGTTCGGGCGAGAAACGGCCGCCGGAGGCGCTTCGCGGCAAAAAGGTCTGCGCGTTCTGCGGCATCGCCAAGCCCGACTCCTTCCGGGATGCGCTTTTTGCTCTCGGCGCCGAGGTGGTCTCCTTTAATCCTTTTCCCGACCATCACGCATTCAGCCTTCGGGACCTCGACGACCTTCAGCGCGTTTTTCAAATGCGGAAGGCGGATTATCTGGTGACGACGGAAAAAGACGCCATGCGTCTTGAGCATTGTCCGGAGGTTCTGAACATGGTATGGACCCTGCACATACAGATGGACCTTTCCGATAGCGCCCCCGCGTTTGACCAATGGCTTTTGGATCGAATTACCGCGGCCGCTGCGCAGGCTCCTCAGGCAGGTTAGCGCCCCATGAATCCTCTGACCAAGAGACATATCGCCCGGATTGGCTTTAGCGCAACGCCGCTTGGCCTCCGCAGAGCCGTTTTTTCAGCGCTGGCCGGACTGATCTACCACCTGTCCGCGAAGCACCGGATCATTGCCCTGCACAACATCGCCCGCTCCTTTCCTGAAAAAGCCATCGACGACGTCATTCGCATCGCCAAAAGCGCCTATAGATCATTCGCGCTCATCGTCGCGGAGTATTTCGAAATTTACACCCTGACCCGGAATAATCTCAAAGACTGGGTGACGATCGAAGGCCTTGATAAATATCTCACCGCCAAGGCGAAAGGAAAAGGCGTCTTGCTCATCGGCGCGCACTTCGGAAACTGGGAATTCGGTAACGCGGCCCTCGCCCTTTCGACCGGCCCTCTGGTTTTCGTTTACCGGATCGTTGACAGCGCCTTTGTTGAAGACGTCACCACGGTGGTCCGTTCGAAACACGGCATCTCGCAGATTTCAAAGAACAACGCCATGCGGCCGATTATCCGGCAACTGAAAAATGCGCAGACCGTTATGATGCTCATCGATCAGAATGTCGCCTGGTACGACGGCATGTTCGTGGATTTTTTCGGCCGTCCGGCGGCCGCCACGACGGGCCCGGCGCTTTTAGCCATACACACCGGCGCGGCCGTTTTGCCCGTTTTCACGCGCAGACTGGAAAACGGAACATTCCTTCTGGACATTCTCGATGAGGTCGAGCTGATCCGCACCGGCGAACGCGATGCGGACGTGCTGGCCAATACGCAGCGTTTCACAAGCCTTCTTGAAGACTATATCCGCCGCTACCCGGAGCAATGGTTCTGGGTGCATCAGCGCTGGAAGACCCGGCGCTGTCAGGCCAAACAGGAGAGGATCGATCTATGACGCTCAAAGCCAACAGACTGCCGATCGAGAATATTCATCGCATCCTCCTGCGGGGAACCAACTGGATCGGCGACGCCGTGATGACTTTGCCTTCGGTCGCCTCCGTGCGCGCCGCCTATCCGAAGGCGCGTCTGACGATTCTGGCCAAACCCGCCGTGGCGGATATCTATCGGCTGTTTTCTCCGGCGGACGATATCCTCCTGTACGAAAAATCCTACGACAATGCCTGGGGCGTGTTTCGTCTGGCCTGGCGGCTGCGCGGCATGAAGTTCGACGCGGCGATCCTCCTGCAAAACGCGATCGAGGCGGCGATTCTGGCGCGGGTCGCCGGCATCCGGCTTCGTGCAGGCTACGACTCGGACGGCCGCAGATGGCTTTTGTCCCATCCGGTGCACCGCACACGCGAGATTCTCAGCGTGCACCAAATCGATTATTACCTTGAAATGGTCCGCGCGCTGGGCTGTCCGCCCGCCAGCCGCGAACTGCACCTCGAAACGCAAGTACCCCGCGCCGCGGCCCTCGACGCAGTCAAACGCTACCTGGGCGATGAACGCCCCTTGATCGGCATCGCGCCGGGCGCGACCTACGGACCGGCCAAATGCTGGCTGCCGGAGCGCTTTGCCGGAGTCGCCAAACGCCTGTCCGACCGGCTTCAAGGCCGGGTCGTGCTTTTCGGCGGACCGGGCGACGCCGATACCGCGGAGACTGTCCGGCGGCGCCTCGGCGGCGACTGTTTGAATCTCGCCGGCAAAACGCCGCTTCGTGACGCGGTCTTGCTGATTTCCCGGTCGGCGGTTTTCATCAGCAACGACTCGGGCCTCATGCACGTGGCCGGAGCGCTCAATGTTCCGACAGTCGCGGTTTTCGGATCGACCAATCCCGCGACGACATCGCCTGCGGGAGAAAGAACCCGCATCGTCCGCAAACCGGTGAATTGCAGCCCCTGTCTGAAGAAAGTTTGCCCGACGGATTTTCGCTGCATGATGGACATCACCGAAGAGGACGTCTTCGCGGCGGCCTGCGATCTTCTGCGAAAGGACTAGTCATGTCATTTAAAAACAAAGCCGTTTTTCTGGATCGCGACGGCACGCTGATTGCCGAAACGGGGTATCTGGATTCCCCGGACAGATTGGCGATTTTTCCCGAAACGTTTGAGGCCGTCCGACTCATCAATGCAAGCGGCATGCAGGCGGTGGTTGTCACCAACCAGTCCGGCGTCGCCAGAGGACTTTTTACGGAAGATGTCGTCCGCGATATCAACGGCCGGATTCAGAGCCTGCTTTTAGCGCAGGGTGCTCGGATTGACCGGTTTTATTACTGCCCCCATCATCCGACGGAGGGCATCGACCCCTACCGGATGATCTGCGACTGCCGCAAACCGGAGCCGGGGCTTTTGCATCAGGCGGCCCGCGATCTTAACCTGAATCTTGCAAACTCGTATCTGATCGGCGACCATCTGCGCGATGTGGAAACGGCCCACCGGGTCGGCGCAAAAGGCATTCTGGTTCTGACCGGCCACGGATCGGACCAGGCAAAGACGGAGCCCCCGGCGGAGAGTCAACCCGACTTCATCGCGCAAAACATTCTCGATGCGGTGAAATGGGTGTTGAAGGATCGGATATGAATATCCTGATTGTCAAACTCAGCGCCATCGGAGATGTCATTCACACCCTGCCGTCGCTTGCGGCGCTGCGCACACTATATCCCAAGGCGCATATCACCTGGGTCGTGGAGCAGGCCGCAGCCGATCTCGTGATCAAGCATCCGTTTTTGGACGAGGTGATCGTTTCCGGCCGCAAGCGGTGGGGCAGAAAACTCGCGGCGGGAAGGATCAACGGCGCGAGGCGGGATTTTCGGGTTTTTCTGGCCAGGCTGCGGGCGCGCCGCTATGACCTGGTCATCGATTTTCACGGTTTATTCAAAAGCGCGATGGTCGTGGCGCTCTCCGGAGGCCAAAGAAAAATCGGATACGATTCCCTTCAGGAATTCAGCGGCCTGTTCTACAATGAAAAAATTCCTGAAGACATGCAAAAACACGCGGTGGACCGTTATCTGGATTTTCCGCGGCATCTGGGCGCAACGATCGACAAAGTGGAATTTGTTTTACCGGACGATCCTCTGGCCGATTCCAAGGCTCTGGCGCTTCTTGCCGAACATGGACTGGACCGGCGGGCTTTCGTGGCGATCAATCCGGTCGCCTACTGGAAGACCAAGCTTTGGGACAATGACAAGTTTGCCGGTCTGGCCGACGGCATTTTTGAAAAGCTGGGGCTCCCGGTCGTGTTCACCGGAACGGAGATTGAAGCCATCGTTCCGATCCTCAGGGCGATGCGCACCAAAGGCGTCAACCTGGCGGGCCGGACGACGCTTTTGGAACTGGCCGCCGTTTACCGAAGGGCGCAAACGGTCGTGACAACGGATTCCGGTCCCATGCACCTGGCCGCGGCCGTCGGAAAGAAAGTGGTCGCGCTTTTCGGCCCCACCGATCCCGACCGGACAGGACCCTACGGACCCGGGCACACAGTGATCCGGTCGGGCCTGCCTTGCAGCCCCTGTCTGCTGAAAAAATGCGATTCCATGCAGTGTATGAAAGAGATCATGCCCGAACAGGTGCTGGCGGCGGTCGGAAAGCACGTCCGTTGATTTCGCGCAGCCCCGCGCCCTTGCCGACGATTACGGCACATCCGTCCGGACGGCAAGTTTTCGGCGGTGACGCTCCAGGGCGAGTTCGATGAGCCGATCCAGTAGTTGACTGTACGGAAGTCCCGTCGCCTCCCACAGTTTCGGATACATGCTGACGGACGTGAACCCCGGCAGCGTATTGATTTCGTTTAGATAAAACCGGTTCGTCGCTTTCTCCAGAAAAAAGTCCACCCGCGCCATGGCGTTGCAGTTGAGCGCCGAATAACCGGCCACGGCGCAGGCCCGGATAGCGCCGGCAAGTCTTGCCGGAAGTTTTGCGGGAATGTTCATCTCGGCCCCTTCGGGATCGAGATATTTAGCTTCGTAGGAATAAAAGTCATGCCGGGGCAGAATCTCGCCCAGCACCGACGCGACAGGCTCGTCATTGCCCAAGACGGCGCATTCGATTTCCCGGCAGTCGATGCCCTGTTCAATCATAATCCGCGTGTCGAACTGAAACGCGTAATCCAGGGCTTGCGGCAGTTCGCTTTTTTGCGTGACCTTCACGACGCCGACCGACGAGCCGGTGCACAGAGGCTTGACAAAAACCGGCAACCCCAACTGCTTGAGAGCGTTTTGCATGATTCTCTCCGGCCTGGCTATCCAGGTCGTGTGCCCGACGGTCATCCAGGGGACGACCGGAATGCCCGCCTGCGCCAGAAGCCTTTTGGACAAATCCTTATCCATCCCGACCGCGGCGCCGGCGACATCCACGCCGACATAGGGCACGCGCGCCAGCTCTAAAAGCCCCTGCAGCGTTCCGTCTTCTCCGTATGTGCCGTGCAAAACGGGAAAGACGACATCGACCGTCACAGGCTTTTTGCCGCCTTTCAGATCGCGAAGGCAAAGTCGGTTTTGCTCCTCAAACTGATTGACCACCCAAAGTCCGTTTCTTTGGAGCGACAAAATCCGGCCGAAGGCCTTGGAGGAAACAAAACGGGGGCTGTCCTGAACGTGCCAGCGGCCGTCCCGGTCGATGCCGACGGCAACGATCTGATATTTTTTCGGATCAAGCGCCCCGACCACCGAGGCCGCCGAACAAAGCGACACGTCATGCTCCCCGGAGCGCCCTCCGTAAAGAATCCCGATTTTCAGCCGGGAGGACCGGTTTCCTTTTTTCGCCTGCCGCATGGAGCGTTCCTTTCAAGAGCCCTTCAATAAGTATAGGTCACGGCCGATCCGATGGAAAACCGCTCGGCATAACGACCTTCAAGAATCACAGCAAATCCTTTGGCCAGGGGGATGACCGCGCCGGCAAAGCCGCCCGCCCGGGTTTTGTTTCTGATCTCATCGGCATCCGTCCCCAAAGGCATCCCTGAAACGGAAGGCGCAAGATCCACCCGCGCTTTTGCATGGCAGAGATAGGGACCGCCGTAGAGCTTAAGCCGGTCAAACACCGTCGCCTGCAACCCGATGCCGGCGCGAAGGCTCCACAACTGCTTGACTTTCATATCCGCGGCAAACGGCGTGGCGCCGGCAAGGCCGATAACCTGATCCGAATAACTGCCGAAATGATAGGCCGCCTGCGCGAACGCGCCGATGCCGAACCAAGGGGTCGCCGGATAATACGCTCTGGCGCCGACGGCGCCGAAGAGCTGCCAGTCGTCGTGAAAATCGTTTCGGGCAATTGCCGGAACGCCGCCCGGCGGCGAAAAAGCGCCCGACAACTTCATATCAGCCAAGCCGATACTGCCGCAGACTTCCCATAAATCCGGCTTGCCGTATGCTGCTTGCGTAAAGAGGCGTTTGGCGCGCATCACATGTTCGAAGCGGCCCTTGAAGGGCTCTTCGTCATAGGCAAATCCCACCGCCGTGCTGAGCCCTCCTTCAGGCCGGGACAGGCTCTGCGGCGGTCCGATAAGCCCGGCGGCAAAAGCGCCGGAAACCGCCGTTCCAACCATCCAAAAAACCATGACCGCCAATAGACCTGCTTTTCGCATCGATTATTCCTTCCGGGTTTCGCCGGCTGCATCCCGAAACAGCAGCGACTTTTCTTTGCGCGCTTTGACGCTTTTGGCCCGATATTGAATGTAGCCGTCCCGGATGGCTACATAGGGATCGATGGCCGCGCTCTTGACGGCCTCATACTCGCCGATCCGGAAAGAGGCGGCGTTGACCTTTTCGTAGGCCCACACGCCGAACCACGCATACCAGGGCTCAATATAGGACGGCGGATAAAGAAATTGATCGCCGATATTGGTGAGCGTATCGCGCGGGCTTGACGGACCATAGACAGGCCAGACGATATAAAATCCGTGTCCGACGCCGTAAACGCCCAGGGTCTGTCCCAAATCGACATCCTGCTTTTGCAAATTCAAAGTCTCGGAGCCCGCCGGATCAAGCAGGCCGCCCAGGCCCCACAAAGTGTTTATGGCAAAGCGGCCCGCCTCGGTACCCGCCCCTGAAAAATCCGCCTGCAACAGACAACTTAAAAAACGGGCCGGAAATCCGAGGTTGTCAAAAAAATTCTTCGCGCTGATTCGCGCCGGTTCGGGAACCACTTCGTTATACCCCAGCGCAACGGGTTTGAGCACCCAGAAATACATCCGGTCGTTGAACGCGCCCATGGCCCGGTTGAAAGGCTCAATCGGATCGGCGATCGTCACCTTCTCTTCGGCATGGAGGTCCGCAACCTCATCTTCTTCCTCGACATAATCTTCGGAAAAGGGATCGGCGGCCGGTGCGGCCGCCGCTTGCCGCAAGGACTCTTGACGGCCGATGTTTGACGCTTCAGAGGAGGATCGCCCGCCGGCATCCGCCAGCCAACCCGCAGACTCGCCCGGCGCGGTCTCATGCGGCCCGTCGTTTGCGCCCGCATGCGGGCAGACCCAAACCAGAAGAAATACGGACAACGTCAAAATCAGGCCGGCTTTTTTCAATGTTCCTTTACCTTCTTGCGCAAAATAACCAGCAGTTGCTCGGGGGGATTGTCGGTTCCCAGAATATCATTGAACTGAGCCCGGTAGTTTTGCACCAGACTCATATTTTCCACGACGACATCATACACTTTCCATTTTCCATCTTTGAGGATCATCCGGTAGAAGATCGGAATTTCTTTCGACGACGTGACAATCTTCGAAAGGATTTCCGCTTGCTTGTCCGACAGCATGTTTTCCTGATAGAAAACGATTTTCTCATTCGAATAATCGAGAATCTTGTCCAGATAGGCCTTCTCCAGAACCTGTTCGAACAAATCGACGAATTCGGCGCGTTCGGACGGCGAAAACCGGTTCCAGTTGCGCGCCAGCGTCCGTCGGGAAAATTCAATTTCATCAAACATGTCTTTATAGATCACGCGAAGCCTCTCCGTTTTCGCCTGTTTGGCCTCAGGCCCCTTGAATTTGGGATCGCGCAGCACATCGAGCACTTTGCCCACGGCGACCTCGGCCGTCGCCAGCGGGCCTGCCGCATAAGCGGCTGTTGACATCACCAAAACGCATAAAATACCCATAAACGCGAGGCGCTTTTTCATGACGATTTCCTCCTGCAGCTATTTCTTTTCCTTTTTCACTTCTCCAAAGGCATACTTGCTGATAATTTCTTCAAAATCAACCGCCGCCTGCGTGTCGAGGATGACCCCGCCCGGACCGAGCAGATCCCCGCCTCCGCCGGGGTCGATGTTCAGATATTTATCGCCGATCAACCCTTCGGTTTTGATGGACGCGATGGCGTCGTCGTATATCCGGATGCCTTGTTTCACCCGGATTTCAACGACCGCCCGCAAATTCTCCTGATCCATCGTGATCTTCTGAACGCGCCCGACCTGAATGCCCAGAATATTGACGGGATTGCCTGTGCGCAGGCCGGCCACTGTGGTGAACTTGGCCGTCAACGGATAGGTGTCGTCGCCGAAGAGATTGATCTTGCCGAGCTTCACGGTCATATATCCGATGCAAATCAGCCCCACGACCACAAAGATGCCGACCACGGTTTCCATTGCATATTTTTTCATCGGTTCTCTCCTGAAGCGGCGCATCGCAGCCGCGCGATTTCATGTTGTTTCATTTTCGCCTGTACGATCGTCTCATTGACATCGCTGAAATTCCGCCCTTCGGCGATTCCGGCCAAAACCGCCAGATCGGCCGCATCGCCCGCGGCCACCCGACAGGTTCGATCCTTCAGAGCGTCAAGCGTCTGCGTTTCAAAATCTTTTACGAATTCCCGCAAAAGGCTCTCCGTTTCAGCCAGATCCGCATGCGGCAACATGGTAATAAACTCGTTGGTGTTGCGGCGGGTGGACATTCCGCCGATGATCCCGAAATGCCGGTTGATGGCAAGGCCCAGGTTTCGAAGCGCCTCTTGGGCCGCATCGTGGCCGATTTTCGGAATGAGGGTGTTCATTTCCTGAAGGCTGAAGACGATCACCCCGTAAACTTCGGCGGACTGCCGCTTCATCCGGGCATGGTTGAGCATTTTAAACTGCCGCTGGGAATACAGGCCGGTCAGTTCCTTCTGAAGCGCTTCGAGGCTGTTGATCACCTCATCCATAAACGGATGATCGAAGTTTTCGAGTTCTTCAGGGGTGCCCTGAAAAACGATTTGCCGGTCGTACAAAGCCAGAATCCGGTTGGAGATGAAATACACATCGGGAATTTCGTGGCTCACCAAAACCGCGGTGAAATTGAGCTTCCGCTGATACTGCGCAATCATGCTCAAAATGGCGTTCTTCCGCACAGGGTCCTGGCCTGTGGTCGGCTCGTCGAAAAGCACGATTTTCGGATCGGTGATCAGCGCGCGGGCCAGCGCCACCCGCTTTTGCATTCCGCCGGACAGCTCGGAAGGAAAGCGCCAAACCGCCTCGGTCAGTTCCGTTTGTTCGATCCTCGCCATGACCCGGCGGTCGATCTCCGATTTGCTCAGACGCGTCGTTTCGCGAAGCGGAAGGGCAATATTGTCGTAGACGCTCATGGAATCGAAAAGCGCGTTGCCCTGAAACATGTAACTGATTTGCGAAAACAGAACCGCCTTTCTGGCTCTTCCAATCTTTGCAATCGGCCTTCCGCGAAAAAGAATTTCCCCTTCGTCCGGCTGCAAAAGCCCGATGATATGCTTGAGCATCACGCTTTTGCCCGAACCGGAAAGACCGATGATCGTGGTCACCTGCCCCTCATAGATCTGCAGATTGACGCGGTCTAGAACCGTGTTGCTCCCGAAGCGCTTGGTGACATTTCGAAATTCGATAAGCGGCGCGTCCATACCTTCTTCCTAAATCAAAAGCGACGTGACGACATAATCGGACACGAGAATCAAAACACAGGACAGCACCACCGCCGATGTCGTCGCCAGCCCCACCGACTGGGCGCCGTGGCTGTCGCGGCGCATGTGCGCGAAGTAGCCCTGGTAACAACACACTGTGGCGACGATCACCGCAAAAACGACTGCTTTGACGAACCCGTCAAAAATATCGCCCGAAGTCACATATACCTGAATGCTGTGCCAGTAGGCGCCGGAATTGAGCCCCACCAGCAAGACGGCGGAAACGTATCCGCCAAAGATGCCGACCAGGTCGAACACGGCCGTTAGAATCGGAAAGCTGACGATCGCGGCGGCAATCCGGGGGCTGATGAGATAGCGCATGGGATTGATCCGCATGGTCGATAACGCGTCGATCTGCTCGCTGATCCTTAAGATGCCGATCTCGGCGGCAATGGCGGAGCCCGCGCGCGCCGTGATCATAATGGCGGTGAGCACCGGCCCCAGTTCCATGATCAAGGACAAAGAAACCAGCGAACCGACCGCCCCCTCGGCGCCGAATTGTACCAGCGCATGATGGGCCTGCAGCCCCAGAACCATGCCTGTGAACAAGCTGACCAAGATGATGATGCTGATGGATCTCGCCCCGATGAAATAAATCTGCTCAATAATTTTTGCAAATTGCTTACGGCGAAAAATCTGCGACAAAGCCAGAAAAAGGAAAATGGCCGCCGCTCCCAGATGATTCACCCCGAAAATGACGAGCCGCCCCACTTTGGCAAAAGGTCTTGACATCAGCCTCAAGCCCGTGTCTTTCCGGGTCGCTTTCATGTTGTTATTCGCATCCAAGGCCTGCGCCATCAGCCGTGCTTCTCCGAAGATTTGTCTGTAATATTCAACGACGCGGCATCCTAGCATCCACCGCAGCATTTGACAAGAATTTCCGCGAATCCAGCCGTGCGGGGGAGAGACGGGACCGCGTCCTTTTCCGGGGCCGTCTCGGGGGCTTGACAGGCAAAAACGGTATGGATAAATTACGGCCGATTAAAAACACGCGCAAAGGAGAAGCGATGACCCGGTGTTTCAGCCCGATCCAGATTCCGGTGGCCGTCGGCGCTTTTGCCGATGCGGAGAAACTGGTGACCCGTCACTTTCGATTAAATGACGATGACCTGCGAAAAACCCGGTACGATGTAAAAACCCTTGCTTTTTTGCAGGATCATGAAGTAAAAGACGGCGCGTTTGCGCACCTTTGCCAGTACTCCTACCAGACGCCTTCGGACTTGGCGCCGAATGGGACGCAGGAAGTGCATTTTTACCGGGTGTGCCTTCAGGACAACGCTATTCTGGATGCGGTCGACAGGGCCAATTCATTTATTAAATTGAGCCCTTTGATGCTTTATATCGCCGTGCATGAATTGATTCATGTTTTGCGGTTCGAAAACGGTCATGTGCATTTCAACGCCGGACGCGAGGAAAAAGAAGCTGAAGAACGAATCGTCCACGGCCTGACCCGGGCGGCACTGGAACCCGTAAGCCATCAACATCTGGACATTGTTTTGGATTGCTTTAGCACCCAGTTCGCCATCGGCGATCTAAGTATTTAATCTTGAGGAGGTTTTATTATGCCTATCTACGAATACAAATGTAGAAAATGCGGAAAGCAGTTTGAAGCTTTTCAGGGAATCACCGAACCGGATCTCAAAACCTGTAAATTTTGCAAGGGAAAAGTGCAAAAGATGATGTCGCTTTCCTCGTTCAGCCTCAAAGGCACCGGTTGGTATGCCACCGACTACGCGGGGAAGAAATCACAGGCGGCGAAAACGGAAAAAGCGGACGCCTCGTCAAGCGACAGCGCCTCCGTATCGTCGTCCGATGCTTCATCGGCCGCGGACAGCAAAGCGGATTAGATTTCGCCTCTGTGAAAAAAACGCGGCATCTTCATGGTGCCGCTTTTTTTATGCCTGGAAATAAGGCTGCAATTCCTTGCAAAGCTGTTCGGGAACAACCGGACAGATGATCTCGTCATGCAGTTTCTCAAAGTAGTTCAAATCGCTTGTTCCCAGGGGATTGAGTTCGAATCTGGGCACGATTTTCCCCTGCACCCAGAAATGTTTCTCCGGCGTCATGGTGGCATACAGTGACAAATTGAAGCTCATGTAATTGTTGACGTGCAGATAGAGCAGGACACGGGACAGCCCCTGCAAAAATTCGTCCATGTTCGCCTCGGTCAGATCAAAGAAGGATGTTTTTTCTTTGAAGAAGAAATCGATCTCTCCGGCCATGCCCTTGGGAGAAAAAGCAGCCAGCCAGTACACGACGCCGGTATCGGCAATCAACCGTTGCGCCGCCTGTTTCTCCCAAAGCAGGATATTGCGCCACAGGTTGTCGCCGCCGGAGGCGGCCGCGTAATTTTGCGCGCTCGCCAAAAGCCTTCGCATGAAGTTGGTTGGCTTTTTCCCCGCGACGGTCTGCAGGTGCGGATGGATCAGCCCTCCGCCGGACGGCGGCATGTAGTTCCAGTTGATGGAGCCGTATTGATACCCTTTTTGCATTTCCGCCATGCGGAAAAAATAGTCCCGGCAAACCCCGAAACCGTCGCGCAGAGTCTCGGGGGAAAACTGATCCAACGCAAGGAAATGGCGGGATGAAAAGATCGCCACGGTATTGGTCGCGTCATAGGGAAACGCATTGGGAAACAGCCAGGCTTCTTTCCGGCAAAACCGCCCTTGCGCAATGACATCGGGTGGAAATTTCGGCGTGAGCTTGTCGAACAGATCCGGACAGAACGGGCACAAGGATTCGGGGGATTTTTCCAGATACGGCGCGATATCCGGTTTCTGCGCGGGGCGAACGCGATAGGGCAGAATGCGGCTCGAAACGCCGGTCGTTTCGTCGTAGCGCTCTTCGATGAGTATTTCCTTTTCTTCAAAATTCTGAAAAGGATTTCGATAGCATCCCCTGGTGATCTCCATCCTGAAGCCGATATCCCTCATGCTTTCTCCTTTGTTTTCTCCTTTTCCGCTTTCGTGCCCTGCGTCTCCACGGCCGGCTTCTTTCCTTTTTTGAGGCACTCCCGCAGGAAAAGATCCATGGCGGCGTGGGACAAATCGCCTTTGAGGCGCTCCCGAACGGCATCGATCGGAATCTCGACGCGCGCCGCGCTGCGGTGCCCTCCGCCTTGGCCGATCATGCCGCAGACGTTTTGCGCCACGGCGCCGCAGTCCTGCCGGTAGCCGTCTCCCCGGAAAATTAAAATCAGTTTGTCGCCGACAATGCCCGACACCACCACGTAATAGGTTCCGATCATCCGCAGATAGAAATCAGCGATTTGCACACAGACATCCGCGCT
Source organism: Syntrophaceae bacterium (assembly GCA_018436925.1). GTDB lineage: Bacteria > Desulfobacterota > Syntrophia > Syntrophales > Smithellaceae > UBA8904. The sequence goes on along the minus strand of JAHDKI010000001.1, from coordinate 202,932 downwards.
TTCGACCGGCCCCAAAAAACCGACGCGCCGTCCGCGGTAATATTTCATCCTTTTGATCGCCGACTCGAAATATTTCAGGAAACTCGGCGGCGTCTGATCCAGTTCGATGCGCCGGATAAGCGGCATATTGGCGTGGCGGGTGTGATACGTGTAGGCGGCGATATCTTCGGCGGACGTGTCGCGGTCGAAATTGTCCGTATCCGTTTTAATCCCGTAAAGAAGCGCCGTGTGGAGGTTGCGCGGAATCCGGATTGCCGCCGCATGCAGGTATTCCGTTAAAACCGTGGACAGAGATCCGTAGGCCGGACGGACATCCGAAAACTCGACGGACCACTCGCCCCGGCGGGGATGATGGTCAAACACGATGGTCGGTCGGACGGCCTGCTGGGTTTCGGCAAAAAACGACGGCTGCGCGTCGACCAGCGCAATCAGTCGAAAGGCCCCGGCATCCACCTGGTTAAGCGCTCGAATCGAAAGCCGCATGGCCTTGGCCAGCTCTTTGTTCTGCTGACGGCGAATCGGCTCGGTGGACGCAAACGCAAAACGCGTCAGGCCTTTCTTCCGTTTGAAAATTTCTCGAAGCGCCATGGCCGAGGCAATCGCGTCCGGATCGGGACTGCCGTACATCAACAGCAGCAGCGCGTCGTCGGAGCGAACCATGTCCATGAGCTTTTTGAGGTTCTGACGGGTTTCCGGTTTGACGGCAAAAGGCTCTCTTTTCATCGCGGGAACTCCCCCTGCGGGTCCGGCCGGACCTTATTCGATCAGAATTCGCCCGGGATGATCCAAAACCACCTCACCCACGACGGCGGCATCCGAAATGCCGGCTTGGCGCATCCGAGCGGCCAGCGACGGGGCCAGAGATGCCGGCAAGCTGAAAAAAAGGCCGCCTGCCGTCTGCGGGTCGAAACCGACATCGTAGATCCAATCGGGACAGGACGGCGCTTTTTGAATCTGATGTATGCGGAAATTGCGGTTCCGGTAAAGGCCTCCCGGCATATAGCCGGTTTCGATCAGGTCCTGCACGCCGTCAAGCACGGGGATGGCGGATGCCTTGATGTTGAGGCCGACATCACCGCCCTCAATCATTTCACAGGCATGACCGAAAAATCCGAACCCCGTGATGTCCGTGCAGGCGTGAATCTCTCCCGCCGCAAGCATCATCTCCGATGCGGTTTTATTCAGCGCGGCCATACAGACCGTCGCCCGGCGAATCATCTCCGGCGCGGCCGCTCCGGCTTTGATGGCCGTGCTCACCACGCCTGTGCCCAAGGGCTTGGTCAAAATCAGTTGATCGCCTGGCTTTGCGCCCCGGTTCATAAGAATCTTTGTCGGGGAAATCAGGCCGGTCACGGAAAGACCGTACTTGAGTTCATTGTCTTCCACGCTGTGGCCGCCCAAAAGCAGCACGCCCGCTTCCCGCATCTTGTCGAGCCCGCCTCGCAGAATGTCGCGCAAAATCGCCTTGTCCATGGTTTTGATCGGGAAGCAGACAATATTCATGGCTGTGACGGGACGGCCGCCCATCGCATAGACGTCATTGATGGAATTGGTCGCGGCGATCTGGCCGAACAGATAGGGATCATCCACAATCGGGGTGAAAAAATCGAGTGTCTGCACCAGGGCGAGGTCGTCGGACAATTGATACACCCCTGCGTCTTCCGCATGTTCATATCCGGTCAGAAGCTTCGGGTCGGAGATGAGCGGCAAATCGCGCAGTACGTCGGACAGGTCCCCCGGACCGATCTTGCAGGCTCAGCCCGCGCCTTGCACGGTTTCAGTCAGTCGCAATTCTTTTTTTTGTTCACCCATTTTCTTTTTCATCCGAAAAACGATCTTTGCTGTTTCATAAGGCGCCGTTTTTGTAACATAGATATTCTCTTTTTCCAAATTCAATTTGTCCGGCGCGGTTCCGGACACATCTTCATTTTAGTTGATTTCTCAGGTTAAATACGCTTAATAGGGCGCATTAAGAATAAGGATAGTTTTTTTTCATGCCGATCCGTTACTACAGCACCAACCGTCACCTGAGAAATCTGTCGGGCATTGAGCCGTTTGCCGGGCTGGTGTCTTTTAAAGAAGCCCTGCTGGCCGGCCAGGCGCCCGATGAGGGGCTCTTCATGCCGGATTCGATTCCACAGCTTGCGATGCGCGACATGCTGGCGCTGCGGGACAAGCCCTACTGGCAGGCCGCTCTTTTGGTGGCAAAAGCGTTTCTTTCGGATGAGTTTTCGCCGGAGATTCTAGACGCCGTGGTTCAAGATGCCTACACCTATCCGGTGCCGCTGGAACCGGTCTATCCGCGCGCGTTCGTGCTGCGCCTGGACCAGGGACCGACCGCGTCGTTTAAAGATTTCGCCGCGCGCATGATGGCGAGGCTCATGAGCCACTGCCGGCCGAAAGGCGAAAGGCTCAACATACTGGTGGCCACCTCCGGCGACACAGGCAGCGCCGTGGGAGAGGCCTTCAAGGGCGTGGAAGGCATCGACGTCACCATTTTATATCCGGCCGCAGAAGTGAGTCTCATGCAGAAAAAGCAGCTCGACACCATCGGCGGCAATGTCACCGCGCTTTGCGTGGACGGCAAATTCGACGACTGCCAGAACCTGGTTAAAGAAGCGTTTTCCGACCGGGATCTGGCCCGCTATAATCTCACCTCCGCCAACTCGATCAACTTCGGCCGCATTCTGCCGCAGATGGTTTACTACATCTATGCCTGGGCGCAGGTTGCCGGCCCGGACGAAGAGGTGATCGTCTCCGTGCCGTCGGGAAATTTCGGCGACGCGCTGGGCTGTGAATACGCCCGCCGCATGGGGCTGCCGGTGGCCAAGCTGGTGATGCCCACCAACGAAAACGACGAATTTCCCAATTATCTTCAAACCGGCCGATACGCCAAAGTGTCTCCGTCGCGGGCCTGCATCTCCAACGCAATGAATGTGGGACACCCCAGCAATCTGGCGCGTTTTTTCGATTTGTACGGCGGCACGGTGGACCGATCGGGCATCGTGCACCGCGATCCCGACCTGGAGGAAATGCGCCGCCGCATCTTTTCCGTGAGCGTCACCGACGACGAAACGCGCCGTACGATCAAAAGCGTTTATGAGCGCTATCGCGTAATTCTCGAACCGCACGGGGCCGTGGGCTGGGCGGGCCTGGAAGCGTATCTGCGCCGGACGCATGACGACAAAACCGCCATCTGCCTGGAAACCGCGCATCCGGCCAAATTTCCCGAAGAGATCGAAGCGGCGCTGGGTGTCGCACCCGAGCCGCCCGGCAGCATGAAGGACCTGGCTTCAAGGCAGGGCGAGGCCATCGCCATGAAAGGCGACTTCAACGCCTTCAAGCAGTATCTGAAAAGCGCGTTGAAGGTCAAAGCCTAGACGCCTGTAAAGGCCGCGCAATCCTTAGCTCAATAACGTCATCCACCCCTGGGGAGTATCGATACCGGAATGAATTTCTATTCTGACGAGTTCCTGGTTTTCTTCATCATCGTATCGGGTCTTTTCTTTCTCGTCCCCTTCAGGGTGCGCTGGATCGTTTTACTTGTCGCCAGTTATGTTTTTTACGGGGCTTTCGGCATCGGATATCTGGCGGCCATCGCCGCGATGACGCTTGTGGCCTACTTCACGGCCCTGGGCATGGATCGCAGCCCGGATCCGGGCAGAAGGAAGGTTTTTCTCGCCGTCAGTCTCTTTTGCAACCTCGCCTTGCTTCTGATTTTTAAATACTACAACTTTTTCAACGCGTCGGCCCAATCGCTCTTTGCGCTGTGGGGAATGTCCTTTCACGGCCCCAGGCTGGATCTTGTCCTCACCGTCGGCCTGTCTTTCTATGTTTTTCAGATTCTGAGTTATTCGATCGATGTCTACCGCAAAGACACCCCCGCCGAAAGACATCCGGGGCATTTCGCCCTGTATGTGGCATTCTTTCCGAAACTGCTGGCCGGTCCGATTGAACGGGCCGGCGAGCTTCTGCCGCAATTTCGTCAAAACGCATCCTGGGACGGACAAAGAATCACCAACGGCCTCAAGCTGGTGGCCTGGGGTCTTTTCAAAAAACTGGTGATCGCCGACCGTCTGGCGGCTTTCGTAGACATCGTCTTTGCGGACCCGGCCGCTCACTCTGGCGTAAGCCTCGCTATGGCGTCAGTTTTTTACAGTTTTCAGATCTATTGCGATTTTTCGGGATATACGGATATCGCCATCGGCCTGTCGCAGATCCTGGGCATCCGCCTGACGGACAATTTCAACCGCCCTTATTCGGCGACCTCCATCCGAGATTTCTGGAGACGCTGGCATATCTCGCTGTCCACCTGGCTGAGGGATTATCTGTATATCCCGCTGGGCGGCAATCAAGTCAGGGTCGCCAGGCTTTATCTCAATTTTCTGATCGTTTTTTTCATCTGCGGTTTATGGCACGGCGCAAACTGGACTTTCATTGTCTGGGGCGTTCTCCACGGCGCTTATCTGATTGCCGGACGCGCCTCCATGCATCTGAGAACCCGGCTCACCGAAAGCATCGGATTACAAAAAATGCCATCGCTGCATAAGGCCCTGCAGATCCTGATCACGTTTAGTCTCGTGACGATCGCCTGGATCTTTTTCCGGGCCGACAGCGTCGCCGACGCCGTTTATATCCTTTCACACCTGCATACGGGATGGGGCCGGATCGCGGATCCCGGAGCGCTCCAAGCGATGATCCTGCTGGGTAAAACCCCGACGGACCTGGCGATCGTTCTGTCCGGGTTGATGTTTATGGGCCTGGTGCACCGGCTGGAAAAACATGAAAACATGAGAGCCATGTTCACAGGCAAACCTCTGTGGGTTCGATTTCCCCTTTATTACATCCTGGTCGCGGGCATCGTGATTCTGAGCCTGTATTCCGTCCAGAATTTCATCTACTTCCAGTTTTGAGGACGGCTATGAATCGATACGCTCTCAAATATCTTCTGCTTGCCGCGCCGTTTGTCCTGGCTGTCGTGATTGAGACATTCGTTCTGCCGGTTGATTTCTTTACGTTCCGCGTCTGGGAAGCCCTGTTTGTCAAACGGTCTTTGGGCATCCTGTACGGCCCGTTCTTTCCCGATGCCCATCTGATTAAAACGGAAAAACGCGGCGATCTGCAGGTTCGCGCGTCATGCGCCCGGAAAAAGGACGTCGTGTGGATCACGGACCGCTACGGCTACCGCAAATCGGCCTCACCTGATGAAACCTTTCCGGTCGTGATCGTCGGGGATTCCAATATCGCCGGAGCCGGTCTGACACAAGACGATATGCTCTCCGAAGTGCTGGAGAAAAAAATTTCCCGACGCGTCTATCCACTGGCGCCCGGCGTCCTGGACGACCTCTTTGACCATCCCCGATTCAATCAGTCGCCGCCGGATATCGTGATACTCGCAAACGTCGAGCGCTTCATTCTGGCGACAACCTATCGAGTGCCGTCGGGGGCGGATTTTCAGCCGCCCGCCGCGGCCGGGCGAATCCTTCTGGCGATACGGACAAATCCCGCCGTGCAAAAAATGGCCGTCGTGATCAATCGCGTGATGAAAACGATCATGCTTTACTATATCCAAATCCGCATCAACATCCCCGACGAGCCGGATCCTCCAAGCAACGGCAGCTCAGCCTGCCCGGTGTTGTTCCTCGAAGGAAAAAACGCCAACCGGGACGTGCCGGATAAACGCATCGACGCCATTGCAGAGCATCTCGCCTCGGTGAACGCTTTTTTCAAAAGTCGAGGCGTACGGTTCATCTTTCTGCCGATTCCCAATAAGGAAAATTACTACTACCGTGAATTGGGAACCGCCAAACCGCAATTTTTAACAAAGCTTATTGAAAGATTAAAGGCGCTGGGTGTGGAGGTCGTCGACACGCAAACCGCTTTCGATCAAGCGGCGCGAACATCGGGTGAGACACTCTATCACGACGACGACACGCACTGGAATGCCAAAGGCGTGAAACTGACCGCCGCGCTGCTGGAAAACCTGATTAAAAACCCGCCTGAAAACGGCGGAAAAACTAGTCCGACGCCTTAAGAAACCTCGCCTCGATGAAGTCGGCGATCGGCCCGACATTGTTGAGATCCAGGCAGGGAACATCCATATCCATCGGCACGTCGGAGGCCACCGCGATAAGTCCGTCGTCTTTGCGGCTGATCAGTTCGCGTTTCAATTCCGACCGGAAGACTTCGATTTTCGGATAGTCGTTGACCTTGAAGCCTTCCGTGATAATGATATCCACGTCCGCGATGAACCGGTCGCGAATTTCGGCGAAAGAATAATCACGCTCCGCATCGGCAACCAGCGCGAGCGAATGGGGCGAGGAAACGATCGTCATTTTCGCCCCCGCCTTTTTATGGCGGTAGCTGTCCTTGCCTTCGTGGTCGATCTCGAAGCCGTGCCGGTTGTGCTTGATGGTGGCGACGCGCCACCCCCGCCCGGTCAGCTCCGTGATCAGCTTTTCGATCAGTGTGGTTTTGCCGGAATTGGATTTTCCGACGATGGATACGATGGGAATAGACATATGGGGCTCCGGATTCAAAAGCTTTTTCCCGCTTTTTAACACACAAAAGACGCCCGCGCCAATTTTAAACCCCCGTGCGTCTTGACTTGACGAAAAAATGTGATATAGAACAATCGTTCTACCTGAAAAATCGGTCTCATTTGCCCTCGGCGCTTGACAGGCAACGGGGAAAAAGCTAGGGTTCAAAAATCTAAGTATCCGATAATATTATAAGGATTTCAGTGAAGCCCGCATATCGAAACGCGATCGTCAAATGTCTGGCCACCGGATTCGGCTCGGGCCTCTCCCCGGTTATGCCGGGAACGGCAGGCACGCTGGTGGGCATTTTAGTCTGTCTGGTGTCCTGGCCTTTACCATGGGAATTGCGGCTGGTGTTTGTCCTTGCGATCGCGGCCGGAGCTGTTTATGTTTCGGGCAAAGCGGAAAAGCTTTTCGAGAAAAAGGACGATCAGCGCATCGTCATCGATGAGATTGCAGGCTATCAACTGGCCATGCTGCCGGTGGCGATCACCGGCCTGAATCTATGCCTGGCCTTTGTGTTGTTTCGGATTTTCGATATCTGGAAACCGTTTCCGGTCAATCGTCTCCAGAATTTTAAAGGCGGCTGGGGCGTGGTGGCCGACGACCTGGGCGCGGGCGCCTGCGCGGCACTGATTTTACTGTTATTAACGCTCACTGGAGGGATATGAAAATTGCGATTCTGACTATCGGCAATGAGCTTTTAAACGGCCGCACCGCCGACACCAATTCCTCGTTTATCGCCCGGGAACTCACCGCGCTGGGATTCCGCATTGAAGCGCTCATGTCGGTGGGCGATGAGTTTGACGCTATCAAAACCCGACTGCACGACCTGCTGGCGATAACCGACGCGGTTATCTGCACGGGAGGCTTGGGCCCCACGGCCGATGACATCACCACTGAAGCCGTCGCCCGCGCGTTTGAGCGCAAACTCGTCATGAATGAAAGCGTTCTGGCCGGACTCAAAGAAAAATTCGCCCGCTACAGGCTCGCCTGGACGGACAACAACGCCAAGCAGGCGCTTTTCCCCGACGGGGCGGACGTGATCGACAATCCCGTCGGTTCCGCCGCGGGCTTTGCCTTGCCGGTCGGCGGCAAACTGGTTTTCGTCATTCCCGGCGTTCCCGCTGAAACGCGCCGGATGCTGCCCGAAGGGGTAATCCCCGTTTTGCGAAGACATTTCGGCCGGGATAGCGAGCACATCTTCAAACAGACTATCAAAACCTTCGGCCTGCCGGAGGCGGCGGTGGACGCGAAACTGGCCGATGTGAATTTTGCCGCACTCGGTGTGAGCGTGGGGTTTTATCCGGTCTTTCCGGAAAATCACGTGGTGCTCACCGCCAGGGCTGCCTCCGCCGACGAGGCGCGAATGAAAGTAACAAAAGCGACGCAAGAGGTCGCCTCCCGCCTTGAGGATTATATTTTTTCCTATGGAGAAAAGACCCTGGAAGAAACTCTTGGAGAAATCCTGACGGAACGTAAAATAACCATTGCTGTGGCGGAATCCTGCACGGGGGGGCTGATCGCGAGCCGGCTTACGGATGTGTCGGGCAGCTCCGTCTACTTTGAGCGGGGCGTGGTGACCTACAGCAATCGGGCGAAGATCGAGCTTTTGGGCGTGCCGCCGGAAATCATCGAAAAACACGGAGCGGTGAGCGAGCAAACGGCAAAAGCCATGGCCGAAGGCGTCCGCCAAATGGCGAAAACAAACATCGGCCTTTCATCCACCGGCATTGCGGGACCCTCCGGAGGCACAAAAGAAAAACCGGTCGGCACCGTTTATATCGCACTTGCCGACGGCAACCAGACCACTTGCCGCCATTTCGCGTTTCGCTGGGACCGGCGTCGCAACAAACTGGTATCATCCGAAGCGGCGCTTATGCTCCTTTTGAACGATCTTCAGGGAAAGCCGTGAAATCATGATACCCGGAGCCAAAGACATTCGCGCGTTTCTCGCCATCGAACCTTCCGAAAGCGTTTTGCAGGCGCTCGCGCGCGAGCAGGAAAAGCTCAAACGGGAAATCTTCGGGCAGGTGAGCTGGACGCGTCCGCAGGGCCAGCACCTGACACTGAAGTTTTTCGACAACATCAGCCGAACCGACGTAGAGAATATCCGGGCCGTTGTGGAGCGTCAGACCGCTCGTGTATCGCCTTTTGCGCTGACGGTCGAAAAACTTGGAACTTTCCCCGATTCCCGCAAACCCAGGGTCCTGTGGTCGGCCGTGGCGGGAAGCCTCGGCGAACTGACGGCGTTGCAAAGCGCCCTCGACACGGATTTCGAGGCGCTGGGGTTCGCGCGGGAAAATCGCCCCTACAAGCCGCATATCACGCTCGCCCGCATCAAGACCTTGCAGGCGCAGGGCGGCATCGGCGCGGTGCTGGGCCGCCACGACCGTTTTACAGCGGGCGAATTCATGGTGCGGGAGCTGATTCTGTTTCAAAGCCGCCTGGGGCCGCAGGGCGCGGTCTATTCCAAGCTCGCCGTGATTCCGCTGGGCGGATAATTTGGGGAAAGACCTTTCTTAGCGGTCAGAGGGCAGACGTCAGAGGTCAGAGGTCGGAGGCCAGGGTAAAAGAAAAACAAACAGTAAGCTAAGAGCTATCAATAAACCACGAAAGAAAAGGAGGTTATCATTAATATGTGCGCAGATATGGACAGATCAAAAGCGGTGGATTTAGCCATCACGCAGATTGAAAGACAGTTCGGCAAGGGATCCATCATGAAACTGGGCAGCTCCGAGCATATGGATGTGCCGGCCATTTCCACAGGGTCTTTAAGCCTCGATATCGCGCTGGGCACCTTCGGCGTGCCGCGCGGGCGCGTGGTGGAAATCTACGGGCCGGAATCCGGCGGGAAAACGACGCTCGCGCTGCACATCGTGGCCGAGGCGCAGAAGAAAAACGGCATCGCGGCCTATATCGACGCGGAACACGCCCTTGACGTGGTCTACGCGCAGAAAATCGGCGTGAACACGGATGAGCTTCTCATCTCGCAGCCCGACACGGGCGAACAGGCGCTCGAAATCGCCGAAACGCTGGTGCGCAGCGGCGCGTTGGACGTGCTGGTGGTCGATTCGGTGGCGGCGCTGGTGCCCAAGGCGGAGCTCGAAGGCGAAATGGGCGACGCGCAGATGGGACTCCAGGCCCGTCTCATGTCCCAGGCGTTGAGAAAGCTTACCGGCGCGATCAGCAAATCCAAAACCACGGTGATTTTCATCAATCAGCTGCGCATGAAAATCGGCGTGTTCTTCGGGAATCCCGAAACAACCACAGGTGGGAACGCCTTGAAATTTTATTCTTCTCAGCGGCTCGACATCCGCAAAATGACCTCGATTAAAAACGGCCAGGACGTGGTCGGATTCCGCACCAAGGTCAAGGTGGTGAAAAACAAGATGGCGCCGCCCTTCCGCGAGGCCGAATTCGACATCATCTTCGGCGAGGGCATTTCCCGCGAAGGCGATGTGCTGGATCTGGCGGCGGAACAAGGCATCATCGAAAAAAGCGGCGCCTGGTATTCCTACAAAGGCGACCGCCTCGGCCAGGGCCGCGACAATTCTCGGGTTTTCCTGAAAGAAAATCCCGATATCCTGTCGAAAATCGAATCTGAAGTGCGCGGCAAACTCGGCGTTCCGGCAGCCGCTCCGGAAGAAGAATAGTGAAAACGCTCGACACTGCGGCCGCGCTGCAAAAGGCTTATCGCCTTTTGTCGCTGCGGCCGCATTCGGAAAAGGAGATGGTTTGCAAGCTCAAAGCCAAGGGCTTTTCCGGCGCCGTCGTGCAAGAAGCGCTGGAAAAACTGCGCGATTTGAAGTATCTCCATGACGCCTCGTTTGCCCGACAATGGGCGCGGCATCTGGCGGTCAACAAGCTTTGGGGCAACCGGAAAATTTCGGCAAGCCTTCAGGAAAAGGGCATTTCAAAACGGCTGATTGACGAGGCGATGGCCGCTGCGCGACTGGAGCTGCCGGAAGACGAAGCCGTGCGTATTTTGACGGCCAAAAAGACTTCCAAGCGGAACACGGGGCCGCTTGAGACGAAAGAGAAACATAAAATATTTTCAAGCCTGATGGGACGGGGGTTTCCACCGGGTTTGATCCTGAATAGCCTGGGAAGACAACGGGAGGACGATGTTCATGACGATGACCGGTGACGCGATACGGGAAAGTTTCCTGAATTTTTTTGAAAGCAAGGGGCACACGCGGGTGGCGAGTTCTTCGCTCATCCCGAAAGACGACCCTACGCTGCTTTTCACCAACGCGGGCATGGTGCAGTTCAAAAACGCCTTTCTGGGCCTGGAAAACCGCGGCTACACGAAAGCGGCCACCTGTCAGAAATGCGCACGGGCCGGCGGCAAGCACAACGATCTGGAAAACGTCGGCGTCACAGCGCGTCACCACACTTTTTTCGAAATGCTGGGAAACTTCTCTTTCGGCGACTATTTCAAGGAAGAAGCCATCGCCTGGGCCTGGGAATACCTGATCGATGTCGTCAAACTCCCCAAGGACAAGCTCTGGATCACGATATTTGAAAACGATGACGAGGCTTTTAAAATCTGGCATGAAAAAATGAAGGTTCCGGCCGAGCGCATCGTCCGCATGGGCGAAAAAAGCAATTTCTGGATGATGGGCGAAACCGGGCCCTGCGGGCCCTGCTCGGAAATTCTTTACGACCAGGGCAAGGACACGGGATGCGGGCGGCCCGAATGCGACGTGCATTGCGATTGCGACCGGCACCTGGAAATCTGGAACAACGTCTTTACGCAGTTCGACCGTGACGAAACCGGCAAGCTCACGCCGCTGGCCAAACCGAGCATCGACACGGGCATGGGGCTTGAACGTCTCACCGCCGTCATCCAGGGCGTGAAAAGCAATTACGATACGGACTTATTTACGCCGATCATCCGCTTTGTGGAAAAAATCTCCGGCAAGACCTACGGCAAAAACGCCGAGAACGATATCTCTATTCGCGTCATTGCGGATCACAGCCGCGCCGTCACCTTTTTGATCGGCGACGGCATTATGCCCGCAAACGACGGACGAGGCTATGTGCTTCGCCGCATCCTGCGCCGCGCCGCGCGCCACGGCAAAATGCTGGGCATCGACAAACCGTTTTTAAATGAAGCCGCGAAAGTCGTCATCGACATGATGAAATACACCTATCCGGATCTGGCCGACAAGGCCCCCTACATTACCAAGGTGATTTTAAACGAAGAGCAGCGGTTCATGGAAACGCTCGATCAAGGCCTGCGTATTTTGCACGACGAAACCGAGGCGGTGAAAAAATCCGGGAAAACCGTTTTGCCGGGTTCCGTCATTTTCAAGCTCTATGACACATTCGGCTTTCCCACCGATCTCACGGCGGACATTGTCAAGAAAGACGGCCTCACACTCGATACGGACGGCTTTGAAGCGGAAATGGAACGCCAGCGCGAGCGCGCCCGCGGCGCCTGGAAAGGCAGCGGCGAAGAAGCCGTGGCTGCCTGCTACCTCAAAGCATCGAGCTCCGGCGTGGTCAGCGCCTTTTGCGGCTATGAAGCGGTCCAAAAAGACGAGGCCTCCATCACGGCGATTTTTGTGGATGGAAACCCGGCGCAAACCGCGCGCGAAGGCCAGAAGGCGGAAATCGTCCTGGACACCACGCCGTTTTACGGAGAGTCCGGCGGCCAGACGGGCGACACGGGCTACCTCGAAGGCGAGGGCTTCAGCTTCGTCGTGAAAGACACCAAAAAGCCGGTGGAAAATTTCATCGTGCACAAAGGCATGGTTCAGAAAGGCGAGATCGCCGTCGGCGCGAAAACCAGGCTGGTTGTCGATCTGGAAAGGCGCAAAGCCATCGCCGCCAATCACTCCGGCACGCATCTTCTTCAGGCCGCGCTCAAGGCCGTTTTGGGCGATCACATCAAACAGTCCGGATCATTGGTGACCCCCGAGCGCCTGCGTTTCGACTTTTCGCATTTTTCCAAAATATCCGATGAAGAATTGCTGCGTGTGGAAACGATCGCCAACGACATGATCCGTAAAAACCTGCCAGTGCAGACGGAAGTCTGTTCGCTCGAAGACGCGCTCAAAACCGGCGCGACGGCCGTCTTCGACGAAAAATACGGGGCGACCGTCCGCATCGTCAAGATGGGCGAGATGAGCATGGAGCTTTGCGGCGGCACGCATGTGGAGCGCACTGGCGACATCGGCCTTTTGAAAATCGTGCATGAATCGGCCATCGCCGCGGGCGTGCGAAGGCTCGAAGCCGTCACCGGCAGGGAAGCTTTGGCCCACATTCAGAAAGCGGAAGAAGAACTCAAGCGCACGGCGGGGCTCTTTAAGGCCGGACACCTGGAAGTGTATGATCGCGCCGAAAAGCTTCTGAAGTCCGTGCGCGATCTGGAAAAAGAAATCGAAGCCTTAAAAGGCAAGCTCGCCGCGAAAGATTCCGGCGACCTGATGGGACAGGTCAGGGAAATCGCGGGCGTCAAAGTGCTGGCCGCGGAAGTGGCCATATCGGATGCCAAAACCCTGCGCGATTTCGGCGACAAGCTGCGCGATAAGCTCGGCTCCGGCGTCATGCTTCTGGGCGGCAAGGCCGACGACAAGGCGATGCTTTTGTGCATGGTCACCAAAGACCTCGCCAATAAGTTTCATGCCGGAAACATCATTAAGGAGCTCGCCCCGATTGTCGGCGGCAAAGGCGGCGGCAGGCCAGACATGGCCCAGGCCGGCGGCACCGAGCCGGAGAATCTGAGCAAGATTTTTAAGGAGATCGAAAAGCTGCTGGCAAAGTAGCAAGTTCGCCAGCCTTTACATAATTTTATTGAAAACTGCGTTGAGTTATGGCTGTCAAAATTGTTTATGTGCCTGGCGCTATCGTATAGCCGGCTCACAAGACCCAATTGTTCCGATCTGGAACTCTGGGAAGACTATAGGGACATAAGCCGATGCTGACAACTCTGGTGGGCGCCCTGCGGGGCGTCGTCATCGTGACCTTTCTGGTGGTCAATACCTTGTTCTGGGCGGTTCCGGTTTATATCACCGCTTTCTTCAAGCTGATTCTGCCCTTTCGCACACCGCGGAAATGTCTGGATACGATTCTGAACTTTCTTTGTTATGCCTGGATCTACTGCATCAACGGCTTCATCGGTCTTATGAAGCAAGTGGAATATGACGTCTCGGGGCTTGAAGACCTTCGGCTTCATGAGTGGTATCTGGTCATCTCGAATCATCAAACGATGGTTGATATTTTCGTCCTTCAGAAAATCTTTCACGGCCGCATCCCTTTTTTGAAATACTTTCTCAAACAGGAACTCATCTGGATGCCCATCCTGGGCCTGGCCTGGTGGGCGCTGGATTACCCTTTCATGAAGCGCTATTCCTCCGAAACCTTAAGAAAGAAACCGCATTTGAAGGGAAAAGACATTGAAGCGACGAAAAAAGCCTGCGCGAAATTTCGAGACAGGCCGGCTTCCATTATGAACTTCGTTGAGGGAACGCGCTTTACACCCGCGAAGCACGCAAAACAAAACTCACCTTATCGCCACCTCCTGAAACCCCGCTCAGGCGGCATTTCGTATGTTCTGTCCGTGATGGGACAAAACATGCGCAAAGTGATTGATGTCGCCATTGTCTATCCCGACGGCGTGGAAACGCTTTGGAAGTTCTTCCGCAGCGCGAAAACCCGGATTGTCGTGAAGCTTTCGATAGTGCCGATTCCTTCAAGCCTGCTCGGCCGGGAACCGGATGATCCGGCCTACAAAGACCGCTTCAATCAATGGCTTAACGATCTTTGGACAAAGAAGGATGAGAAAATCGGACAGATTCTGAATTCATAACACAGCCGGATTTTCGAACCCTCTCAGTTTCGATTCAAAAGACCCTCTTTCATTAATGTGACCCTGCCTGAAACCGCCTCGCATCCCCTCTTTCAACCACCCAAAAGAGTTTTTCCGTTGACAGATATTCCGATGTTTATTAGAATTCGCAACAACTTGCGATACGCCAAACACATTTCCACTTCAGAGAACCAGAAAAACAAGGAGGTTCAGTTTATGCGCAGAGTTTTTTTCTTGTCATGCCTGCTTTTATGCTTTGTTTTCGGCTGCGCCACACCCGAATCCTACAAGCTCGAAAAAGCCGAAGCGCCGGCAACTCAAACACAGCAGATCCAAGCCCAGCAGGACGCGGCCATGCCTTCGGCAAAAAGGTACAAACGCAAAATTGCGATTGTTCGCTTTACCAACGAAACCAATTACGGCAAGGCCTTGATGACGGACGCCGATTTTGACAGATTGGGAAAGCAGGCCTCCGATATGCTGGCCAGCCGCCTGGTCAAATCGGGAAACTTCCTGGTTTTTGAACGCTCCGATCTCAAGAAGATCCAGCAGGAACAGGGCATCTCCGGCGGCGGCCTCGTCGGCGTAGACACGGTGATTGTCGGATCCGTCACGGAATTCGGCCGATCGATCGCCGGCAAAGTCGGATTCATGAGCTCCACCAAAGTTCAGACCGCAAAAGCCAAAGTGGAAGTTCGGCTTGTCGATATCAAAACGGGGCAGGCTTTTTACACTGCCTCGGGAGCCGGTGAAGCAAGCACGGAAGTCGGCGAGATTGCCGGCTACGGCAGCAGAGCCTCCTACGACGCGACATTGAACGACAAGGCCATCGCGGCAGCGATAACCGATATGATCGATAAACTGGTTTCCACTCTTGAAGACAAACCGTGGCGCACGGATATTCTGGACGTGGAGAAAGGAAGGGTTTTCATCAGCGGCGGCTCGCGTCAGGGGATCAAGCAGGGCGATACGCTAAGGGTCATGGCGGCAGGCCAAAAGGTCAAAAGCCGGCAGACGGGAATGGAAATCACGCTCCCGGGCAAAGAAGTGGCAACCATTAAAGTCCTTTCTTTTTTCGGCGACAATGAAACCAATGAAGGATCCATTTGCGAAATCGTTTCCGGCTCGATTGATTCCTCCGCGCTGGCAAAACTTTACGTTGAAGAGGTGAAACTATGAAAAAGACGCTCTTCCTGCTTTCCCTGTTCCTGGTTTTTGTTGTGTGCGCCTGCGCCATGCCGACCACAACCGTCAAAACGGTCGACGATCGACCGACCCTGGCTTTCAAAAACGCTCCGGACGGAGCGACCCTCTTCGTCGACGGCATCAACATGGGCCCGGCCGCGCAGTATAACGGAGAACCGAGAGTGCTTGCTGTTGAACCCGGCACGCATACGGTCCGCGTGACGCTCAATAACCAGGTCCTTTACGAACAGCGTGTGTTTGTCGAAGGCTCTTTAAAAACCATCATTATCCGCTAGGGGAGGCTCCATGCGCATGCGAGCATCGATAAAAGTATCGGGGATTTTACTGCTTTTGATCGCAATGACGGGATGCGTCGCTCACAGCCGCTACAACTGGTGCGACTACGACACCAAAATGTACAGTCATTACAAAAATCCGGCGCAGAGAGAAGCCTTTGTGCAGGGATTGAAAGAGATCATCGAAGAAGCCGAACCGGAAGGGAAAGTCCCGCCCGGCATTTACGCCGAATATGGTTTTGCGCTCTACGAAGAAGGCAATCATCAGGAAGCCATCGCCTATTTTAAGAAAGAAGCGGACAAATGGCCTGAATCCAGAGTGTTTATGACCAAATTGATCGCGATTGCCGGCAATCGCGCGCACGCGCAGAAAGAAAATGCAGAGGCATCTCCCGAAACCTTGATGCATGCTGAGAAAGACAGGCAGAAGTCGTCCGCGGAGGGATTGAAATGAAAAAAATCACTTTTTTATTCCTGATTGCGGTTTTGTGTGCCCTTGGCGGCTGTGCGCACAAAGAACTCAACAAGCAAGACAAATTTCTTTCGGCTGCGCCTCGATCCATTCTGATCGTTCCCGTGGTGAATAACAGCATTGACGTCACCGCGGCCGACTATATGCTTTCCACCTTGACCGTGCCCCTGGCGGAGCGAGGCTATTACGTCTTCCCGATTAACGCGGTCAAAAGGGTCCTGGAAGACGACGGACTGGCGGACAGTTCGCTGGTTCATACCGCGCCGACATCGAAACTGGCCAACCTTTTCGGCGCGGATGTCGTTCTCTATGTGGTGGTCGAACGATGGGATGCGCGATATGCGGTTTTGCAAACCACAACCACCGTTGCCGTGTATTATCAGATCCGAGATGGAAAAACGGACGAGCTTCTATGGGACAATCGGGTGCAAATGGTCTACACGCCGGATGCCGGAAGCCCCGGCGCCGGAGGCGGCGCAGCCGGACTGATCGCGCACCTGGTCGTGAAAGCGGTCGTCGCAGCGGTTGAAAAGGCCGCGCCGAACTACATGCCGCTGGCTCGCCAGGCCAACAGCCGCGCCTTTTTGTATTATCCGGGTGACGGAATCCCTCCGGGACCCTATGTCACGGCGGAATCACAGAAGAACTGACTTATCGGAAAGAAGGATGTGCCTATATAACGCCCCGGCCTTCATTTATTGGCGGGGCTTTTTTTACGCGCAGCGCCGACCTGCAAAAATCCATTCGCCGCAATGTCGGGCTCAGGATTCAATGAAGAAATGCCTCAACAGGGGGAACGTTTCCCATCATGATCATCAGTTGCAGCCGCAGAACGGACGTCCCCGCATTTTACAGCGAGTGGTTTTTTAAACGGCTGCAGGCGGGGTTTGTTGAAGTCCGCAATCCCAGAAATCCCCGGCAGATCAGAACCGTTTCGCTTCTGCCGGAGGATGTGGACGGTTTCGTCTTCTGGAGCAGAAATCCGGCTCCGATGCTGGATAAGCTTGATCTCCTTGCCGACCACCCATTTTATTTCCAATATACGCTTACGCCTTACGGCCGGGAATTGGAACCGAATCTGCCGCCGCGCTCGGAACGCCTGGATACGTTTCGCAGACTTTCCGACTACATCGGCCCGCACCGCGTCATCTGGCGCTACGACCCGATTCTATTTTCTCAAGACATCGGATTGTCTTATCACGAACATTCCTTCACCGTTCTGGCCCGGCAATTGGCCGGGTTTACGGGACAATGCGTAATCAGCTTTATTGACCTGTATCGACACATTGAAAAAAAACTGACACCGCTTGCCGTCCGCGCACTGAAAGAACACGAAATGCGCCTTTTGGGAAAAACGCTTTCACACATCGCCGCGTCGTTCGGAATGACGCTGGAAACCTGCGCGGAACAAATCGACCTATCCGCATGCGGCATTGAACACGGCCGCTGCATCGACGATGCGCTGATGTCGGCCATCTCCGGCAAGCCGCTTCGCCTGCCCAAAGACAAGCATCAGCGAAAGGCCTGCGGCTGCGTCGCGAGCGTCGATATCGGCGCCTACAACACCTGCGCGCACGGTTGTCTATATTGCTATGCCAACGCCGCTCCGCAGCAAATCCGGACAAACCGGTTGTCGCATCATTTTCAATCTCCATTGCTCGTCGGCCGGGTTGATGATAGATAGACTCCCACAGACTGGATGCCGAATTGCACGCGCTGACGTGACCTTCTGATCATTCGCGCATGCACCGGTATAACGGAAGGAAAATATGCTTATGCGAATCTCGATCATCCTTGCGCACCCGGATCCGAAAAGCTTCAATGCCGCCATCGCCGGGGCTGCCGTCGACGCCGCCGGCGCCAATGGGCATCAGGTGTTTTTTCATGATCTGTACCGGGAAAACTTCGATCCGCTGCTTATCAAAGAAGAAATTCCCAAAGGCGCCCCTCTGCCTGCCGACCTCCAAAACCATTGCGATGAGATCGCCGAGGCCGACGGCATCATCATCGTGCATCCGAATTGGTGGGGACAGCCGCCCGCCATCTTGAAGGGCTGGGTGGATCGAGTGATCCGACCGGGCCTGGCTTATGAATTCCAAGAAGGCGACTTGGGCGAAGGCGTCCCGCGCGGACTGCTCAAGGCCCAAGCGGCAATCGTCTACAACACGTCAAACACCGCATCCCAGCGCGAGCGCGACGTTTTCGGCGATCCGCTGGAAACGATATGGAAGAACTGCATTTTCGGTTTATGCGGGATCAACGTTTTTCACCGCCGGATGTTCAACATCCTGGTCACCAGCGCACTCGATGAGCGAAAAAGCTGGCTGGCATTCGTAAAGCAGGATATCGGCAGGATTTTCGGCGGCAAGGCTTAAAAAAACAAGGAATCCCTGCTTAACTTTGGCTTTGAGTTGTGTTAGAAACGCACATCACTATCTTGAACGAGGAGGCGATTCATGAGCGTTTACAAGGTCATCGAAATCATCGGCAGAAGCAAGAAGTCGTGGGAAGACGCGGCGGCCAGCGCGGTTGAAACCGCGGCGAAAACCCTGGAAGATATCCGGATTGCCGAAGTCAAAGAACTCGACATGAAGGTGGACAAAGGCAAGGTGATCGAATACCGCGCCAAACTGAGCGTCTCTTTCAAATACGACAAAGAGCGCATGCTCGAAGACCGCGCCACCGTCCTGAAGGGAAAACGGTCGCTCGAATAAGGATCTGGCATCATCTCAGAGGATGACCGGCCGGTCATCCTCATTTTTATTCTGTCGCAGAAAGCGCAGGAAAACTTTTACTTTCATCCCCGGAGGGGACCTTTTCGGAACAAGGAAAACTCTCGCTTTCGGGCCTTACGGCCCATCGTATGGTTTTTGTTCGCTTCTCCCGCCGCAGCGCAAGACCCAGCAACCTGTCAACAGCTGTTTTCAGGATGTTTCTTTTGATCCCGACCCGTGATTTTGCGGGCCTGCAAATGAATCCTCTTTTTATATTCATTCAGAAATTCTTTTGACGACAGATACTTGTCGGCAAAAGAGACGATGAACGACTCTTTGTATTTCGGCGGCACAAGCGTGAGCGGCCACATGTGCTTGCGGATAATATCCTCTTCAATATCGTTTAGAGAAAAATGCCTTTTCGCATTGGCCACGGCGATTTTCGGATGTTCCAGGCCGTGAAACTTTTCTCTGGGCAGATCCGGCACATCATGGTTGCGCCAGTCGTAGAGGAAAAAATCGTGCAGCAGCGCACCGCGCGTGGCCGACCGGTAATCAAGCTTCAGATATTTGCTGATCCGATAGGCCAGGTACGCCACATCATGGACGTGGTGATAGATCGACGAATTATGATGAAAATACTCTTTTAATTTCAGAAATTCTTCATGTTCGCAGATGTCCCCGATCAGATCGTAATATTCTTTCTCAAACGGCTTTCTGCCTTGCATTTCCAGAATAATCTTTTTCTGAATCGGTTTGAGCAGGGATTGAATGCGGTCCTTGATACTTTTATCAATGCTGTTGCGAATGTACTTGTTCAGATCGGGGAAGGCCTCGCGAAGCCGACGGATCGACCCCAGCAGACGTTCTACTTCAACATTGCTGAGGTTGACATACTCGGTGTAGAGGTAGGCAACCTTCCGGCGAAAGGCCGCAAGCGACAAGACAGAGAAAGTGGCGTCGGTCGCAATATAAACGGCAAACAAAACAGCGCCGACTTTCAAAAAGCCTTCATCCAATCCGTCCGTCCATCCGAGAACCGCCGGGTGGATAACCAAGACGAAAATCAATACCAGCGCGGCCCATAACAGAGAAAATCGCAGACATACGCGGCCCTGAATATTGAAGCGGTTTTCCGAATAGTCCCAAAGCTTCAGTTTGAAGAGCTTCTCCGAAAAAAAGCCGACCAGATACTCCAGAGCGGTCACAGCCGCGGCAAACACAAGAAACCGAAGAAACCAGGGCCAGATCTGCAAAAGATGATCCAGTGCAAGAACAAAAAATGCCCCCGCAGCATAGATGGGAAGAAACGGACCGAAAAGAAACCCTGCATTGATGAATCGTTTATTTTTATAAGATCGGTAGGCGACCTCCAAAAGCCATCCCAGGAAGGCATAAAACGCAAAAAGGACGATATAGGAAGACAAGGCGGCGCTGTCCAAAAAAGTCATATCGGGCATCCCCCGCAAAGCATTGGCGAAAGCATTCGAAGGTACGGCACGAGATTTGACACACAATCGGCTTTCCTTCAAGATATTTCACAAACTCCACACCTGTGCTAAAATGCGTCACCAAAAACAGGAGGGACGCACCCCGTGAAGGAAGGCGACATTCGGAAATGCGACAGCCGGGACGCTGAAACCCTGTCCGGCCTGATTTCAGAAGCGTTTGCGGATCAAGCCGAACGTTTCGGGCTTGACTGTCGAAATGCCCTCCGCCATCCGTCCAACTGCCGGCCCGACTGGATTTTTCGGGATCTGAATCGCGGCGTGGTTTATTATCTTCTCGAACACAATGACACACCGGCGGGCGCCGTTGCGCTTGAGCATGTCAGCAGCGAGGTTTGCGCTTTAGCGCAGCTGGCCGTATCGGACGAATTCAGACGGCAGGGATTTGGCGCAATGCTCGTACGCCATGGCCTTACTGAAGCGCAGCGCCTTGGCGCAAAGCGCGTCCACGCCGGCGTGATGGTCGAAGACCTTGACCTCAAAGCCTGGTTTGAAAAACTGGGCTTTGGCGAGAAAGACTTCAGAGAGTATCCGCAATCGTATCTTCGCGAGGCCATCCTGATTCACGAATTTCACACCCGATAAAGCCTGAGGGTTTCATATTCCAGGATGGTGCAAAATTCGGGGTTATAGGGTGCAAGTTGAGATGGATCTATTCTTTGATCTTTGCCACTTTTTATGCTTTGTCTGAAACGTCATCCGCAAGCGGGTGAAGATATCCCAACGCACCTTTATCGGGGCGAATTTTATAAACAAATGGAGTCATCACGATGGCCGTATCCATGCAAAATTCTATTCTTCGCAAAAAAACGCCGGTTGAGGCGCCGGTGGATGACGAACTGGTCATGCTCGATGTCGAGGCGGGCAAGTATTACGGTTTTAATTCCATCGCGGCGGCAGTCTGGAAAAAGCTCGATGCGAAAATTTCGGTGGAGGAGCTCTGCCGGGAGCTTTGCGCCGAATATGACGTGTCTGCCGAACAATGCGCGGCCGACGTCCTGCCTTTTTTGAACGATCTGGAAAAACGCAATCTGATTTTCGTGGAATAAAGGATAGGCAGCCCCAAGGCTGGTTTTCAAACGGGGTTTTCAGGAGGCAGAACTTGAGCGGGATTTTCGGCTTTGCAAATCTAGACGGACGACCGGTTTCGCGTGATGATCTGCAGCCGATGGCGGAGCAGATGGCCGGATGGGGACCGGACGGACTTCATACGATCACGGCAGGAAGCGCGGCGCTCGGCCATGCCTTATTGATCGTCACGCACGAATCCCGCTTTGAAAAAATGCCCTTCCGGGATGAAGAAGAAAAGATCACGTTCACCGCCGCGGCGCGCCTGGACAACCGCGATGAGCTTTGCGATTATTTCTCTATCCCGCATCCCGAAAGGCCGGTGACGTCCGACGGCCGCCTGGCATATCTGGCATACAAAAAATGGGGGCGGGACGCCTGTAAAAAGCTTTACGGCGACTGGTCTTTTGCCGCCTGGCATGAACTCGACCGAAAGCTTATTCTGGCCCGTGATCACCTGGGCAACACAGGACTTTATTATTACTTCAAACCGCCGCTTCTCGTCTTCGCGTCAAGCATTCAAGCGGTTCTCGCGCAGCTCGACGTTCCACGGGCGCTTGATGAGCTTCACCTCGCGCAAAATCTTGGCTATGATCTTATGGGTAAAGATTATTCGAGAACTTTTTGGCGAGGTGTCCGTTTACTTCCAGCAGCTCATGCTGTCGTTCTTCAGAACTCCGACAAGCATATCGATAACTTCTGGCGGATGGACAACGTGTCACCAACATTCTTCAAGTCGGACGAAGCATACCTGGAAGGATTCCTTGATCATTTTCGTCGAGCTGTCCGAGTGCGCCTCAATTCCATCCGGCCTGTCGGTTCGACACTCAGCGCAGGCCTAGATTCAAGCGCTGTAACGGCATTGGCTGCCGAAGCACTTCAGAAAAAGGGAGACCGCATTTTCGCTTTTACCTCAGTTCCCGTCTATCCAGCAGAAGAATACTTTCCAGGAAAAATTGCAAATGAATGGCCTCTTGCTCATGAACTTGCAGAAAAATATAAAAATGTCGAACATGTTGCAATTCCCGGCGACGATATCACACCGATCGAAGCCATAAAAGCGAGCCTGAGAATATTCCACATGCCTCAACATGCCGCCGCCAATATGTTTTGGATTCTCTCCATGCTTGAAAATGCTAAACGCCGCAATATCGGTATTCTGCTTACAGGACAATTAGGTAATGGCGGAATCTCATGGAGCGGCGGATCTGACCGGATATTCTATCTTCTTACTCAAAATCACTTGTTAGAAACTTTAAGGGCACTGTCTAATTGGCGTAAACAACGAAATTTTTCGTGGTTCAGAGCAATAAAAAGTCAAATATTACGACCTCTTTTTTTGCCTTTTTTATCGCAATACCGACAATATTTCTCCCCAGGAAAAACGCTTAATTATTCTTATCCTCAAAGAGATTTCATCAAACGTTTGGGCTTAATGGAAAACTCAAGGTTTAATGTCCAATCAAAACCAATGGATCCCTTAACGGAAAGGCACGCCACTATGATACGAAACGGCACATATGTGGGACCTTTCTGGAATACATTGGCATCTCATTTCAATATGGCAATCCTTGATCCAACGGCAGATATCCGCTTATTGGAATTTTGTATCGGTCTTCCCCATGATCAAATGATGCTTCAAGGCGGCCAGCGTATGCTGATTCGTAAAGCAATGGAGGGTATTCTTCCCGATGAGATATGCTGGAATACAAGTCGTGGTCAGCAATCGGCAGACATTTTTAAAAGACTTATTGCGCATAAAAAAGAAGCGGAAGAGGCATTGGAGCAATTAGAAACCGCTTCTTCCATATTAAAATACTTGAATATCAAGGATATGAGACATATCTGGGCGTCATTTCAAGCAGCCCCATCAGCACACCCTGCAGATACGAGTGCTTTTTTACGTGCCATGAACACCGGATATTTTCTGATGACAGCTTCCTTTTGCTCGGATCAAGCGCTATCCGATGACCAACTTCGCGCCTCCCCCAAAAAATAAATTGACACCTCTATACTTTTTGCCTATGTATCAAGTAAATCAATTGTATTTTTGGAGGCAGGAAAATGACAGAACAATCTTCGGGTAATATTAAATCCGCCAGTCCCCTAGAAAATGAACTTCCCGAGAAACCTAAAAGAAACTGGAAGGCTCCGAAGCTGGAAGAGATAGCTTGCAGCGAGACAAGCTCCGGGGGGGTTCCATCATTAGAGGACGGTGGGGGATGGGCTTCTTAAGGAGTTGTGAGTGCTTTCAAATATAGGTTTTTTACCAAAGACCTATTGGTAGTTTTTTAGAATACAGATCGCCACCATGCAAAAAAGGCAGAGCGCCTTATTTTAAGTTTGCTCTGCCTTTTTTTGTATTATTGATTTTCTAAACTTACTTTATTAAACGTCTTCGTAAGCTGACCAGTCCAAGAAGCCCCAAACCTAAAAGAATCAAAGCGGTTGGTTCAGGTACGGGGGTTGTATTGTATGTGAAATTGTCAAAATAGATACTGTTGGGATAATCATAATTTGCATCGACAGGACTGTTGCTGCCAAATAGAACATATGCAATATTAGATGCGTTGACCGTCAGAGTCGGTCCGCCATAAACCTCACCTAACAATTGGTAATACACTTCATCCAGCACAAAACCTAAACTGTCATAGGCTATGAGAAATAAATTGTCCTGATCTTGGTTATAATCGCCCATGGCCACGGACACTGAATTTACGCCGGCAATTAGAAACTCCGCCTTAAAAGGATCGGGATTAGAAAAGGTGAATGAAGCAGCTGTTCTGCTACCTGACAACTCAGGTCCGGGCACCGCACCCACAGCTATAATACTTACAGATCCGGCGGTAAATACGACATCATCGAATATGCCGGGGCCGCTAACGGTTGTTCCCGCAGCAAATTCCTCAAAATCGATTGTCGTTGCGCCTGCGTATCCGACAAGACCGATCAACGAAAGAATCATAGCGCCGATTAATAATATTTTTTTCATTTTTTCCTCCCCACTATTTAAAGCCTGTTTAAGGTTTTCTCTAAAATTATTCCTTTTGCCTTAACAAACTTGCAATATGCGGGCCACCCGCAATAAATATCTCCACATTGCTGAATATATTGATTAAAATAACCAATCGATTTGCCTGAAGCAGGGTTGCTGACCGCAATTGTAAAATTATACGACAGGCGCAAGAGGCAATAAGGGCCTTTCAGGAAAAAAATCAATGTATTCGAGTGTATGACAAAAGGCGAATCTGTAAATAATTCCGACACCGGAAAATGATCCATATAATCTATGCCTTACAGCGCACCCCTTCTCGCCATTTGCATCATCCGGATCGGGCACTATTTGATTTCCCAAACGAGCTGTCGCGATGTTCTCCGGCATGTTAAATCTCACGTCAAACCTGGAGATTTCCGTCCATTGCTTGAACTGTTTTCGTTCGTAAAGACAACCTGTTGGAATATTCACGCTTGGAAAAAGAGCCACTCTTACTTTAATACGTTGTATTCATAAACATATTTATAGAGTGCGCTTTAAAGACGCCTTGGTGAAGCAGTTCACCGCTCTGGATGAGCCATGTTGATAAAGATTCCAGGAAAAGGAAATTCTTAAAAAGAGCATTCGTGTTTGCCTTTTTGACAGCCGCATCCTTTTCCGATATAAACCGCACAAATATATTATCCGGACCCGATCATGAATCAGGCATATTACGTTTTCGGTTTAAAAATTCTCTCCGAGCTGCCGCTGCCGGCGCCGATGCTCAGCGATCCCGCCGAAGCGGCAAATCCTGACATCGTCATTGAGTACGGCCAGACGCCGGAAAAACTCGACCACCCTCAAGTGACCGGCGTGCGCTATCAAGCTTCGACGGACGAATTGCTGCTTTGCGTGGACGGCGTCGCGCGGTACTGGATTAGGAAGGGGCGCAGAATTCTTGTTACTCCTCACCCTCAGTCAAGCCTTGAACGCATTTTGATTTTTCTGATGGGCTCAGCGATGGGGGCGCTTCTTCATCAGCGCGGCATCCTCGTTCTGCACGCGGGAGCGGTAGCTGTCAACAAGGGTGCGATTGCGTTTGCCGGGCCCTCCGGCATCGGAAAATCGACGCTGTCCGCGGCGCTTCACGACAGGGGTTGCCTTTTTCTCGCCGATGATGTCTGCGCAATCGATCCTGCCGGTAAAAAATCTTCTCTCATTCCAGGCTTTTCGCGCTTAAAGCTCTGGGCTGATGCACTCGATAAACTGGGAAAAAACAAAGACGACCTGCAAAGCGTTCGATGGATCAAAAATCTCGAAAAATTTTTCATACCGATTCAGGAAAATGTTGCCACTCCGGTAGCGCTTCAGGCTCTTTTTGTGTTGGATGCGGTCAATACGGAGCGAATCGAAATGTGGGAGCTCACCGGCATGGACAAAATTAATCAACTTATCTCCAATACCTATCGCATGGGATTTCTAAAAGGGTTGGGCAAAACCGCGGATCATTTCCGTCAATGTGCCGCTGTCGCGGCAAATCTTCCGATTGTCAAAGTCTCGCGACCGAAGCGGGGTTTTCAAATCAATGAGCTTGCAGATAAAATTCTCGAGCGGGTAAACGCATGAGCGGCATCATCTGGCTCGCTTCATATCCCAAATCCGGCAACACCTGGTTTCGTGTTTTTCTGGGCAATCTGCTTGGAGATTCCGATGAACCGGCAAGCATCAATCGTCTGGGAAAAACACGAATCGCAAGCTCAAGGCTCCTTTTTGACGATGAAATCGGCTTCGAGGCTTCGGACTTGACAGCCGATGAGATTGACCGCTTGCGGCCTGAGCTCTACATCCATCTGGCGCAAAAAGTAAGCGGGCCTGTTTTTATGAAGATTCACGACGCCTATCTTTATTTAGACAACAACCGCCCCCTGATTCCGCGTGACGCAACCGCCGGCGCGTTGTATTTCATCCGCAATCCTCTGGATGTGGCCGTCTCCTTTGCTCACCACAGCGGCTGGGATTATGACACAACCATTGCCCGGATGGCTGATAACGGATTCACCTCTTGCGAAAAAAGTGATCGGCTACACAACCAATTGCGCCAAAAGTTGTTGTCGTGGAGCAGCCATGTAAAAAGTTGGGTGGATCAGACCCCGTTCGATGTGCACGTCGTGCGCTATGAAGACATGCACAAAAACCCTTTTCAAACCTTCGCAGCGGCAAGCAGAGCTGTCGGCCTGGATCCTTCCGACGACGGAATCCTCCTGGCGTTGGAACACAGTTCATTTCAACGTCTCCAAGCCCAGGAAGATGTGGAAGGATTCATTGAAAAGCCCCCCTCGGCAAAGAAGTTTTTTCGAAGCGGGAAAATCGGGTCATGGCGCGAAGAACTCAACGATGCACAGGTTCGTCGGATCGTGGAAGATCACCGGGAGGTAATGCAGCGCTTCGGTTACCTCAATGTCCATGGAGAGGTTCTTGACGAATGACATCTTCAGCAAACAGACTTTCATTGCGGCAAACCCTTAAAGATTGGTCCGCGAAATGGCGCAGGCGGACGCGCACGGAACGTCTTTTGTTGATCGAGGCTTTTCTTCTTCTTGGTCTGGCCCGTCTGGCCGTGTTGGTTTTGCCGTTTCGCTGGCTTGCCGCCTCGCTGGGCGAACACATGAAAGAAACGGACCGGAGGCTCAGCCCGAACGCCTTAAAAACAGCTCGGCTCATCGGCGGGGCGGTCCGCTCGGCAGCCGGTTACACGCCCTGGGGCAGCGTCTGTCTGCCGCAGGCGGTTACAGCCAAATGGATGCTTGGGCGGCGGCATATTGCGTCAACGCTTTACCTGGGGGTGGCCAAAGACGACGCCTCCCACCCCAAACTTGCCGCGCACGCCTGGGTCCGCTCCGGACCGTCAATTCTAACCGGCGCGCAGGGACGCAGCCGATATACCGTCGTCTCGACGTTCTCATAAAGATACGGCTTATTCAAACGCCGGCGAGTGAAAGGCTTCTTTTGTGATTTCGAAATCATTTCCTAAACAGTTGGCCAAAGCGGCCGTCCGGTTTCGAACTCAGCTTCCCTACGTGCCGCGAGCGCTCGCGCTGGCCTATCGGGCGGCGGGCGCGTTGACGATCGTCTGGCTTTTGCTGCTGATGGTTCAGGGACTTTTGCCGGTGGCGCTGGTTTATCTGACCAAAGTCCTGGTCGATGGCGTCGCAACCGTCATCGCCTCCGGCACAGGCGCGCGCAATCTGATCACTCTTGCCCCCTCCGCCGCGGCTATGGGAGGCGTGCTGATCGCCACGGAAGTTCTCGCGGGCGTCGGTCGATGGCTGCGCACAGAGCAAGCCGAAAAAGTGCAGGATCATGTCCATGAATTGATTCATGCCCAGGCGATGCGTCTGGACTTGTCCTATTATGACGATCCCGGATACTATGACCAGCTTCACCGGGCGCGGGTGGACGCGCTGTCTCGGCCGGCCGCGCTTCTTGAAAACGTCGGCGCGCTCACGCAAAGTTTGATCACCCTCATCGCGATGGCAGGCGTGCTTTTGACGTTCGGTCTGGCCATCCCACTGGTCCTGGCGCTGAGCACCATCCCGGCCCTGCTGGTCGTCTTGCGCCATACGATGCGTTTTCACCACTGGCGGGTGCAAAACACGCCGGCCATTCGCAAAACCCATTACTACGATATGATGCTGACCTCGCGCGATGCGGCGGCGGAAATGAGACTGTTTCATCTGGGCGCGCATTTCCGAACGCTTTTTACCGGGCTGCGGCGCAAACTGCGCCGCGACCGGGTGCGCCTGGCGCGCGATGAGGCGTTTGCTTCGGCAGGCGCGGCGCTTCTGGGTTTGGCGGGCCTTGCCGGAGCGCTTTCCTGGATGGGCATTCGGGCCGCGCAGGGCCTTTACACTCTGGGCGACCTGGCCCTGTTTGCCCAGGCGTTTTTTCAGGGGCAGCGCATGATGCGATCGCTTCTGGGCAGTTTCGGAGAAATCTACCGCAACACGATGTTTCTGGAAAATCTTTTCGAGTTTCTGGCGCTGGCCCCCCGTATTTATGCTCCGCAAAAACCCGCCGCATGGACCGGCCTGCAAAAAGCCATTGAATTTCGGAACATTGTTTTTTGCTATCCCGGAAATGAGCGGCCTGCGTTAAACGGATTCAATCTCACCGTGGAGGCGGGAAAAATCACGGCGCTGGTAGGCGAAAACGGCGCGGGGAAAACCACGCTCATCAAACTCTTATGCCGTTTCTATGACCCGGCGTCGGGCGTTGTGCTGGCCGATGGAACCGATCTGAAAAACTATTCGCCGGAGGATCTTCGCCGCCGGATTACGGTGCTTTTTCAGGAACCGGTGCGCTATGCCGACACGGTCCGCGCCAATATCGCCCTGGGCGACATTGAAAGCAGGCCGGACGATAACCGGGTTGAACAGGCCGCCAAAGATGCCGGGGCGGATTCGCCGATTTCGCGTCTGCCCGAAGGTTACCAGGCGATTCTGGGCAAGTGGTTCGGCGGCGCGGAGTTAAGCGGCGGCGAATGGCAGCGCCTGGCGCTCGCGCGAGCGTTCTTGCGGCAGGCCGACCTGATCCTCCTGGATGAACCGACGAGTTTCATGGATTCCTGGGCGGAGGCGGACTGGCTTTCTCGATTCCGCAGACTGACCGCGGGCCGCACGTCGCTGATTATCACGCACCGCTTCACCACCGCGATGCAGGCGGACATTATTCATGTTCTGGACCAGGGCCGGGTCATCGAATCCGGCAGCCATGAAGCGCTGCTTGCCGCAGGCGGTCGATACGCCGCGTCATGGAAGCGTCAGATGAGCGGCGGCAAGACCGACGGATCTTGCTCAAGGACAAACGCATGAAACATCCCTCACAAACCGAACGTCTGCTGCTGGACATTCTGAAAAAGGACGCGCCGGTTCAACACGAACGACTCCGTGCGCTTTCGGCCGAAGCCTGGACTGAAATGCTCGATATCGCCCGCGATCAGCGCGTGACGCCGCTGGCCTGGCACCGCATCAAGCAAAAGCAGCTTGAGGGCGGGATCCCCGCAGCAGCCGCTTCGTCCTTTGAGAAGGCTTTTCGCAGCAACGCGCTTCGAAATCTGGACCTTGCGGCCCAGGCCCGCTTGCTTGCCGCCGAAATGGCCTTCCGCGGCATTCCGGTTGTTTTTCTCAAAGGAATCGTGCTGGCCTGCGCGGTTTATGAGATGCCGGCTCTGCGGGAAATGAACGATTTGGACCTGCTGGTCCGTCCGGAACATCTTCATCCGGCGGCGTCGATGCTGGAATCCATGGGCTTTCAACCGGCGACCGCGATCGCCGGGAAAACGGAAGACGGCCCCGAAGGACATCATCTGCCCGGTTTTTTAAAATCGGGCTGCGCCAAGGTCGAGGTGCACTGGAATCTCGCCAATCCGGACAAACCTTACAGCATCCACCCGGAGGCGCTGTGGACGCGCACCGTGCCGTTTAGCGTGGCCGGCGCACGGGCTTTGTCGCTGTCAAACGAAGACCTGCTTTTGCACCTGTGCCTGCATGCCTCTTACCTGCACCAGTTTTACTTCGGCCTGCGGCCCTCTTGCGACATCGCTTCCGTTCTCGAGCGGCATGGGTCATCGCTGGACTGGGAGGCGGTGATTGAGCGCGCCAATCAATGGGCGTGGCAACGCGGCGTGTATCTGGCTTTGTATTTCGCCAAGGATCTGCTCGATGCATCGGTGCCCGAAGACGTCTTAAGCAGGATGCGTCCCGCCGACCTGCCGGAAAACATCATCGAGTCCGCACTCGGACAAATCTTCACGGACCGAAAGCTCGCGCGAATGGTCACACAACCGTTTGCCGAGTTCGTGACGAATTCCAGTCCTTGGGACAAGGCTAAAATCCTCTGGCGTCGGATTTTTCTGCCTCGAAAGGATCTTGCCCGCAAATATTCCCTTCCGGCCGATTCGATGAAGGTCTATCTTTTCTATCCGCGCAGATTGCTCGATGTTCTGGAACGGCACAAGACCAACTTCGGAAAAATCCTCAAAGATGACCCCCATATGAAAGGTTTCGTCAACCGCAGGCAGACGCTGGTAAACTGGATGGAAAACAACCGCTAGCGGCGGACACAGTGTTTTTTCTCTTTACGTCAACCGCCGCAAAGCATCTTGCCTCCTTTCGTCGCGAGCCCACGTCCATCGAATCGGAATTGCAAATCGGATGCCCCGGGCTTATTTGCGTTGCTGGTTATTTGATTGATTTAGGCAGAAAAGCTCTGTATATAAACAGCATCTTTTTCAAGGCTTCTTATTCCAGCAACCATCGGGCATCGGATGAGTTCTCCGGCCGCGATTGTTTATAGCATCCAAATAACGCAGGAGGTTGTTCATTTCCGATGAAAAAACATGTCCTAACGCTGTTATGCGCACTTGCAACGATTTTCGTGTGTTGTTGGATTTCCCCCGCGCGCGCCCAGGACGTCCTGGATTCGATGCTGAAAACACATCTTGAACAAAACGGCTTGCCGGCCCTTGCGGCGGCCGTGACCCACAACGGAAAAATTCTCGCCGCCGGCGCCGTCGGCACACGCCGGATCGGTCATCGGATTCCTGTGACGCTCAACGACCGTTTTCATCTCGGTTCCAATACGAAAGCCATGACCGCGTTGCTTTTGGCCATGCAGGTCGAAAAAGGCGAAATCGACTGGGACTCGACGCTGGCTCAGATTTTTCCCGAGATGGAACCGGGCATGTCGCCGGAAGTCCGCGCCATCACGGTTTTGCAGCTTCTGTCCCACACCAGCGGCGTGCCTGCGGATAACGACGCTTTCGGCCGATTGCTTTTCGATTCCATGAAAGAAACGGGCAATCTCAACGAGCTGCGTTACTGGCTCACCCAGCAGTGGTCGAAGCTGCCCCTGGAGCATAAGCCCGGAGAGACTTTCGTTTACGCCAATATGAACTATGTCATCGCGGGAACGATCCTCGAACGTCTGGAGGGACGAACGTGGGAGGAGTTGATCGTCGAAAGGATATTCGCGCCTCTGGGCCTGAAAACCGCCGGCCTGGGGCACCAATCCTCCCTAGGGAAAATCGACGCCCCCTTGGGGCATGCGATCATCAACGGTAAACCTGTTGCGATGCTCGCCGGCCCCTGCGGCGACAATCCGCCGATTATCGGGCCGGCCGGTACTGCGCACATGTCGATTCTGGATTTTGCCCGATGGGCTTCCTGGAACGCGGGACAGGGAAAACGCGGGCCCAGGCTTGTAACACCCAAAACCCTCAAAAAACTGCAAACGCCCGTCGCGTCCATGCCGCCGCGCCCGGACGCGGCCCCGGGCACGCCTTCGCAGGGCCGCTACGCGCTGGGCTGGGGCGAACTTCGCGTGGACTGGGCGCCCTACCCGCTGATCTATCACGGCGGATCCAACGGAATGAACCTCGCCCACATCTGGATCGACCCGCAGCGCGACTTGGCAATGGTGCTGGCCGCCAATGTCGGAGGCGCAAAGGCCAACGAAGCGCTGCTTGCGGCCGCCGCCGAGTTGTACGGAAAATATGCGGGAAAATGAAGGCGCCTACTGATTCACCCAGCGGATCTCGGCCAGGCGATTCATCTGCTCTGGAAGCTCAAAGATGAATTCGACAAACCCCTTGAAGGCCCCTTGTTCATACCAGGGAGACTGATACAACAGGACGGTCCGCCCGTTTTTTTCAAGCGTATAGGCGTTGGGCTTTTTTTGTTCAAGCAGATTGCGAATTTTTTCCTGCGCGTCTAGCGGATGGCAGTCCATCAGGCTTTTGCCGACGAGCTTGGATCCTCCCGATTTTTTGAAGATCAGCGCGGCCCGGTCGTTCATAGAAAGGATGACGCCCTGCTCGTCGCAAACGGTGATCCCCACAGGCAGTTCGTCTTGCCAATTCGATTCCATGCCTAGCCCTTTCTCTTTCCTCGCGGGCAGACGCTCACGCAGATGCCGCAAACGGATGCTTTCAGATTCAGACGCTCCAGGGAAAGCCTCCGGCAGGTTTCAAAACACTTAAAGGCGTCGAAAAACACATCGCGGTCCAGCGTGTCGTTCCAGAGCCTGCCGCTTGCCGCCTTCGCCGGACAGACTTCCACACACAGATCGCACGAACCGCAGAGGCTTTCTCGAACAGGAAGGCCCGGTTTTTCAAACGGATAGTCGGTCAGGACGGTCGCCAGACGCACGCGGGGACCGAACCGTTTCGAGACCAGAAGATCGGTTTTTCCAATCCAGCCCAGTCCCGCGCGGGTTGCCGCCATCTTATGGGAAAAACCGGCGCGCAATGTTTTCATAAACGCATCGTTTGCCTCGCCCGGCCGCATAGTGGATTCAATTCTTGCGCAGCTAAAGCCGTTTTGCCCGAGGAATCGCTCAACCTTCTCGGTAATGAGGTTCAGCTCATCATTTGTGGATCGATAAAGAGCATAGTAGTCGGGGGTAGGCCCCTCGGAAATGGCGTCCACGACCACGTCGTCAAGCCTTTTGCCGACCACCACCGCGTACCGGTAGGGATAGCGGTCTTTGATCAGGTCGCCCAGGTCGGCAAACCCGACTTCATAATCGTCTGATGCCGGCACGATGTTGATGATGTCGTTTTGCATTGCCATAGCCGTTCCCGCGGTGGATGACCCGATTGGTAAAGCCGGCGGCGATGGTAACACAAGTTCCGGCTGCGTAAAAGAATATTGTTTCTGCGTCGGGGCGCCGTCGCCAAAACAGGATCGCGTCTTTTTCGCGAAGGGCGTTATGGATTGAAACAAAAAGAAGGCCGCATCAGAGGGCTGAGTAGGACAAGATATTCTCGTGCATCGTTTCGCGGAGCGCACCCTGACTTTTGAGCGCCTGCAGATAGACGTAGGTCTCATTGAGTGCCATGAATTTTTCCCAGTCGTCCCAGTTGGCCGCAGCTTCGCCGATCAGCTCTGCGCAGACGGAAAAGGTGGTTTTGGGTCCGGCGCCGAGCATCTTTAAAAGCGCCTCTTTTTTCAGACCGTGATGCATCCGGATCTCTTCGATGCGGCAGGCAAGGTCGGTTAAGGCGTTGCCGTGGCCGGGATACACGGTTTGAATCGGCAGTTTTTCGATGACATTGAGCGATTCGAGATAGCTGGGCAAAGGCTCAAAAAGGTCGTCATAGATATTGGGGCTTAAGCTGGGCGCGATATAGGGCAGAATATGATCGCCGGCCAGAAGCAGGCCTTCGCGCCGGAAGAAAAAGCAGACGTGCCCCGCGGCGTGACCCGGGGTGAAGATGACTTCAAACGACCGCCCCCCCGCGCGGTAAACCTCGCCGTCGCTGAGAAATGAGGTGTCTTGAAAATGCGGCACGCGGGTGCGCATGTCCTCGATTTCCTCCACGATGGCCTCGACATCACGATGCGACATGCCGTGCTTGGCGTAAAAACGCCGGGCCTCAGCGATGAGCCGCGTGCCTTCCTGGAAATGCGCCAGAACGTCGCGGGCCGCTTCAGTCAGATGAATCCTCGCCCCCGATTTTTCCTGAATCAGCCCCGCCATGCCGCAGTGGTCGGTATGGGCGTGCGTCAGATAGATGTCTCGGATCGAAGACACCGAATGCCCGATGCTTTGCAGATCGGTTTCCAGTCGCTCGAAAGCGCCCGGCATGATCATCCCGGTATCGAACAAAACAACAGCCTTTCCATCGACCAGCGCGTAGGCGTGGACATGGCGCAGCCGAAACGGCATCGGCAGAGTGAGGCGATAGAAATTTTCTTCAATTTCGCTGATCATTCGTCCTTTTTGGCCTTCATCTGGCGGCGTGTCGCGTCGAGCTCCATTTTGCGCAACCTCACGCTTTTGGGCGTGACCTCAACCAATTCATCCTCGGCGATAAACTCAATGGCCTGGTCCAGCGACAAAATTCTCGGCGGCCGCAGAATCACCGTCGCGTCGGAGCCCGATGCGCGCATGTTGGTCAGCTTTTTTTCCTTGACGATGTTGACCGTCAGATCCTGCGTCCGGTTGCGCTCGCCCACGATCATCCCCGCATATACGTCCGTGCCCACCTCCACGATCATCTCGCCGCGGTCTTCCATCGCATAGCTCGCATACGACGTCACCCGGCCGGCCCGATCGGCCACCAGCGCGCCCGAGTTGCGCTGCGGAATAGACCCGAACCAGGGCGCGTAATCCTCCAGAAGCGAGTTCATCACGCCGCCGCCTTTGGTATCGGTCAGAAACTGGCTGCGGAAACCGATGAGCCCCCGCGAGGGAATGAGAAATTCCATGCTCACCCGCCCGCTGCCTTTATTCACCAGGCTTTCGAGCCTTCCTTTGCGAATCGAGAGTTTTTCCGTGATTCGTCCGACAAACTCTTCCGGAATATCCAGAAAAAGACGTTCCACCGGTTCAAGCACTTTTCCATCGGATTTTTTGGTGATCACCTGGGGTTTGGAAACCGCGAGTTCAAAGCCTTCGCGACGCATCGTTTCAATCAAAACCGCCATCTGCAGCTCGCCGCGCCCACAAACCTCGAAGGCGTCGGTTCGGCCGGTCTTCCGGATCCGGATGGCCACATTGCGCTGCGCTTCCTTCTCCAGCCGTTCCAGCAGATGCCGTGACGTCAGATATTTGCCTTCTTTCCCCGCGAAAGGGCTGTCGTTGACGTAGAACACCATCGACACAGTGGGCTCATCGACGATCAGGCGGGGCAGCGCCTGAGGCTTATCCAGCGAGGAAATCGTGTCGCCGATCGCGACGCCGTCGATGCCGGCCAAGGCGATGATATCGCCCGATTCGGCCGACTCGACCGATTTTTTGGCCAGGCCGTGAAAGGTATACAAAGCCGAGAGCTTCACCCCGCCTTGTACAGTATCCTGACCGCAGAGGCTGTAGAGGCTGTTCATTTGCAGGCGGCCCGCCTGCAGCCGGCCTACGGCAATCTGTCCGACATAAGGATCATAGTCAAGGTTGGTCACCAGAAACTGCGCGTTGGCCTCGTCATCGCCCGCGGGGGGCGGCACGGCGCTCACGATGGCGTCCAGAAGCGGCCGCAGATCCTGGGCCGCATCTTCCAGTTTGACGTGGCTGACACCCGTTTTGGCGTTGGTGTAAAGAATCGGAAATTCAATCTGATGCTCGTCGGCGCCCAGGTCGATAAACAGATCGTAGGTTTCACTGATGACCTCTTCAATGCGGGCGTCGGCCCGGTCGATCTTGTTGATGACCAGGATCAGGGGCAGCCCCAGCGCGAGGGCTTTTTTCAGAACAAAGCGCGTCTGGGGCAGAGGCCCTTCGCTCGCGTCAACCAGCAGCATCGCGCCGTCCACCATATTGAGACTGCGCTCCACCTCGCCGCCGAAATCGGCATGGCCGGGGGTGTCGACAATGTTAATCTTCACGCCCTGATATTCAATGGCCGTGTTTTTCGCCGCGATGGTGATGCCGCGCTCTTTTTCCAGCGCCATCGAGTCCATCACACGGTCTTCCACCGCCTGATTGGCTCGAAAAACGCCGGTTTGTTTGAGCATGGCATTAAGCAGCGTGGTTTTTCCGTGGTCAACGTGCGCGATGATCGCGACGTTTCGTAAATGATCTTTTTTCATAATCTTCTTTCTTTTCCGGTTTTCGACAGATCTTCAAAATCAAGGAATAAAATAAGCGAATCGTACCGAAGGGGTGTCTATACCGCTTGTATTCGTTGTCGGGGGGTTCCCATAGCAGACTTTATTTCATTTAACCAGTTATTTTTTTTGCCGATTCGCTTTTTCCCGCCGCACACATGTGTGTTCAAGCAGACAAAGGCGGCCTTTACAAAGCGGGATTGAATGCCTATAATTCCTTCCGGTTAAAAAATCCGAATTCCGAAGAAGGCAGACTATGACCTACATTAAAATTAATTTCGGCGGACATTTTGAAGATGAGTTTCACAAAGCAGTGGATCAGGTCTTTCACCTGGTGCGGCCGGCTTTCAAAAATTACGAATGTGTCTGGCGCCCCAACATCGACGTGTATGAATCCGCTGAAGAAATCGTCGTTCTGGCCGACATGGCGGGGCTAAACAAAGACGAGCTGCACATCGAAGTCAACCGCAGCAAAATGAAGCTCGCCGGCATCCGCAAGGCGATTCATTACGTGCAAAATGTCCGCTACTGCCAGGCGGAAATTCCGCACGGTTATTTCGAACGCGTGATCAACCTGCCCGCTCCGGTGGATGCGCAGTCCGCGGCGGCCTCCTATGCCGACGGCATGCTGACGGTGCGCATGAACAAACTGCCGGCCGGCAAAACGCACCGGGTTTCGGTGATAACGGATTAGGCGCGCTTCGATTCAACCTGGATACGACAACTCAACCTGGAGGTGAACATGACGGATACAAACGTCTCTGAAAATAAGAATACATTCAATATTCCGGAAGTGATTCCCATCCTTCCTCTTAATAATGTGCTGGTGTTTCCCAAAACCATGATTCCGCTGGAAGTCTCCGGCGCCGCTTCGGCACTGGTGGACGAGGCGATGACCAAAGACCGCCTGGTGGGTCTGATCATGGCGAAAAAAGACCCGGAAACGGCCAACGCGTTCGCCAAGGACGAGCTGCACGCCGTCGGCACCTGCGCCGTCATTCTCAAAATGGCCAAGACCGCGGAAAACCACACGCAGCTCCTTCTTCAGGGGGTGAGCCGCTTTTCCATTGAAGAGATCATCAACGACAAGCCTTATCAGCAGGCGCGCATCAAGTTGATTGAAGAAAAGGAAGTCAAAGACATTGAAACCGAAGCGCTCATGGCCAACCTGCTTTCCCTTTTCGACCGCATTTTGAAGCTGTCGCCCTTTCTGCCGCCGGAATTCGGACCGATGGCAAAGTCGATCACTGAAGCCGGAACGCTGGCCGACCTGATTACGTCCATCATCAACGCGCCGGTGGAAGAAAAACAAAAGGTGCTCGACATCGCCGACGTGAAAAAGCGTCTCAAGGAATTGACCCGCATGGTCAATCACCAGATGGAAGTGCTGGAGCTGGGCAACAAGATCCAGACCAAGGTCAAAGACGACATTGATAAAAGCCAGCGCGAGTACTATCTGCGACAGCAGCTCAAAGCCATCCGCCAGGAGTTGGGCGAATCGGACGAAAACGCGGTGGAGACGGAAGAGTACCGCAAAAAGATCGAAGAGAAGGATCTGCCTGAAGAAGCAAAAAAGGAAGCCCTGCGCGAACTCGACCGGTTAAGTCGCATGAATCCGTCATCGGCGGAATACACGGTCTCTTCCACATACCTCGACTGGATCACCACGCTTCCGTGGCACGAAGCCACCACCGACAACCTGGACATTGCGCTCGCCAGAAAAATCCTGGATGAAGATCATTACGGCCTGGCCAAACCGAAAAAACGCATCATCGAGTATCTGGCCGTGCGCAAGCTCAAACCCGATTCAAAAGGACCGATTCTGTGCTTTGTGGGGCCTCCGGGCACCGGCAAGACCTCGCTGGGGCATTCCATCGCCCGGTCGCTGGGGCGCAAATTCTGGCGCATCGCGCTGGGCGGCGTTCGCGACGAAGCGGAAATCCGGGGACACCGCCGCACATACATCGGCGCACTGCCGGGCCGGATCATTCAGGGACTGCGGCGCGCGGAATCCAACAATCCCGTGTTCATGCTCGACGAAATCGATAAACTCGGCAGCGATTTCCGCGGCGATCCCTCATCGGCGCTTCTGGAAGTGCTCGATCCGCAGCAGAATAACACGTTTACGGACCACTACCTCGATGTGCCGTTCGATCTGTCGAAGGTTCTGTTTATCGCCACGGCCAACATGCTCGACACGATTCCGCCTGCGCTTCTGGACCGCCTGGAAGTCATTGAACTGACCGGCTACACGCAGGAAGAAAAGATGAAGATCGCGCAGAAGTATTTGATTCCCCGGCAGCTCAAAGAAAACGGTCTGACCGCATCGCAGTTCAAGCTGACCCCCGGAGCGTTGTCCGCCGTCATCACCGGCTACACGCGCGAGGCGGGTGTGCGCAATCTGGAACGCGAAATCGCCAACGCCTGCCGCGGCGTGGCGGCGCAAATTGCCGAAGGGTCCATTACGTCCAAAACGTTGACGGAAAAGGATATTTCAAAATATCTGGGCGCCGTGCGCGTTCCGACCGATATCGACGCGCGGATCACCAAGCCCGGCATCGCCATTGGACTGGCCTGGACGCCGGTAGGCGGCGATATGCTCTTCATCGAAGCCACCGCCATGAAGGGCAAAAAAGGGCTGACGCTCACCGGTCAGCTGGGCGACGTGATGAAAGAATCGGTCGCCGCGGCCATGAGTTTCATCCGCACCAACGCCAGAGAACTCGGCGTCGATCCGGACTTCTTCGAGGAGCGCGACATTCACATCCATGTGCCGGCGGGCGCCACGCCCAAGGACGGCCCTTCTGCGGGCGTCACCATGCTGACCGCGTTGACCTCGCTTCTGACCGGCCGTAAAGTAAAGAAGAAACTGGCCATGACCGGAGAAATCACGCTGCGCGGAGCGGTGCTGCCCGTGGGCGG
Organism: Syntrophaceae bacterium; assembly: GCA_018436925.1. GTDB lineage: Bacteria > Desulfobacterota > Syntrophia > Syntrophales > Smithellaceae > UBA8904. Next base: position 163,829 of record JAHDKI010000001.1, on the reverse strand, counting down.
CATCAAGGACAAAGTGCTGGCGGCCTATCGGGCGGGCATCAAAACGATTATTTTGCCGGCCTGGAACAAAAAAGATATTGATGACATTCCGGCCAACGTCCAGAAAGGCGTCACCTTCCATTTTGTGGGCGACATGATGGACGTTTTAAAGATCGCGCTGGAGCCGGCCAAAGAAAAGGCGGCCGGTAAAGCGATCAGGAAGCCGGCAAAGAAAAAGGTAATAAAGACCGGAAACGCAAGGCCCGTGGTGAAGAAAACAAGAAACCTTCAAAACCGTAAAGTTTCAAAAAGATAATAAAGAAGCATGGTGCAACGACCAGCGCCGGCAGGGGGCATCATGCGAATTCCTATTGAGGGGATGATGGATATTCAAAGTTCAAAACCCAGGGTCGTCATCATCGGCGCGGGTTTCGGCGGCCTGTGGGCCGCCCGGACGCTTGCGCGCGCTCCGGTGGATGTCCTGGTGATCGACCGCAACAACTACCACACCTTTTTAGCGCTTCTGTATCAGGTGGCGGCGGCGGAACTCGACGCGGAAGACATCGCCTATCCCGTGCGCAGTGTTTTCTGGAAAATGCCGAACGTGGATTTTCTTCTGGCGCACGCCCGCTCGATCGACGCGCAAAATCAGACAGTCGAAACCGACGGCGGAATCATTCCCTATGACTATCTGATTATCGCCACCGGAAGCGTCACGTCCACCTTCGGCGTGCCGGGCGTCGAGGAGAACGCCTATTTCCTCAAAACCCTGGAAGAGGCCGTCGCGCTGAAAAATCATATCATCTGCTGTTTCGAAGCCGCCTCGCGCGAACCGGACCCGGACAAAAAGCGCGCACTTCTGACGTTTGTGATCGTGGGCGGCGGCGCCACCGGCGTGGAGTATTCGGGCGCCTTGGCCGAACTGATTTCCGGGCCGCTGGTCCGCGACTACCCGGGCATTGACTTCCATGACGTCCGCATCCTGCTTCTTGAAGCGGCCCCGCAGCTGGTCGGCCCCATGCCGGATAATCTCCGCGATTACACGGCGGCACAGTTGCGCAAGATGGGCGTGGACGTACGCCTGAAAACGGCGGTGGCCCAAGTGACGCCCGAACGCGCGCTTTTGCAAAACGGGGAGGCGATCGCGACAAACACCGTCGTCTGGACGGCGGGCGTCCGCGGAGAGGCGCTGGCAGCCGATTCCGGCATCGCGGTCGAACGCGACGGACGCGTCAGCGTGCGCGATACGCTGCAAATCGGGAACGACGAGCGCATTTACGTCATCGGCGATCTGGCTTCCATTCAGGAAGACACACGCGTCTTGCCCATGGTCGCTCAGGTCGCCATTCAGTCCGGCGTGAGAGCCGCCCAAAATATTCTGCGTCAGCTCGCCGGACAATCGCCCAAACCTTTCCGATACGCCGATCGCGGATCTATGATCGCCATCGGCCGCAAGGCGGCGGGCGTCGCCATCGGAAAGAAAACCTTCAAAGGATTTTTCGCCTGGGTGCTGTGGCTGGTGATTCATCTGGCCAACCTGATCGGCTTTCGCAACCGCATCATGGTGCTCACCAACTGGGCGTGGGATTATCTGCTCTACGAACGCGCCGTGCGCTACGTCTTTCCGTCCAATATGCCCTCAGGATCGAAGGCCTGTTCTTGCGCGCCGGAAGAAAAGTAATGTTCAGTTCGAATGGTTTGCCGCAACATTCATTTCCCGCAGTAAACAGATAACGGCCTCATTTTCCAGCTTTGTCGCCAGGTTCACCGATTCCGCATTCGGGGCCGTCAGGTCAAAAAGCTCTTCATCGCCGTTTTTCCGGTTTTGAAGGTATTTATAGCGCCTGCCTGCCCTATCCGCCACAACCCCGGAGCTCTCATAGGCAGCAACATAGACCGAATCTCGCGATGATGGAACTTGAAGGGCAATGCCGGACCAATCGGCGGGAATCGGGGCGCCGATAGCGTGCAGGAAGGTGGGGGCGATATCCACCTGACTGACCAGCGCTCGTTCGGGATAGTCGGCGCCTTGTCCGTCATAGATCAGTACGGGAATTCGCACCACCTGCTCCCAGGGTTTCCCGCCGTGGCCGAATCGGCCTCCTTCACCCAAATGCTCACCGTGATCGGCCGTAATCACAACCAACGCCTCGTCAAGCACCCCCTGCCCGTTCAGAATTTGAAATATTTGCTCAATGGTATGATCCGCCTGCAGAATGCCGTTATGGTAATTGTTGCGGTAAGAGCGGGGCGTTCGGCTCAACTTTAAATAATCTCTCTCTTTGTCGGGCAGCCATTTTCTAAAGCGAGGATCCCGAAGTCCGATGGAATGCACGGACATCAGGTGCGCATAAAGAAAAACAGCGCGCTCGGATTTCCAATCCTGCTCGCCAATCCATTTCAAAACCAGGCGATCATCATTGACATATTCCGAGGACGCAAACGAACCGTCGCGGTAAAGATCAATATTCTTCCCGAACACATCACGAATGCCGAAAAAGTTTTCATGATCGCCGCTTAGAAGAAAGCGGGTTTCATAACCGTAGCATTTCAGAACATCGGCAAGATTTGCCGGGGGTTCATTCAATTGATGCCAATATTTGGATGAAAGCGTTCCAATGATGCCGCAAAAAGATGTCGTGCAGATGGAGTAGGCGTTGTCAATACGACGGAGTTTCCCTTGACGATGCAATCCGGACAAGAAAGGCGTATTCTCTTCAGGCGCTCCATACACCTCCATCAGGTCGCTGCGCAACGCGTCAACAACAATCAGAACCAGAAGACGAGGGTTGATTTTTTGCGAGCCGGACGGGCATTGGCTCCTTTGTTTTGAATCGTTCAGGTTTTTGCTCATAAATAGTCCCTGCGGCGCCTGACGCAGGAAACCATGACTGTTCATCGCTGCGGCATGAAGCGGCTCTGTGAATACCCAGGCCGGCCGGGTCAACGCATACAGGCAAAGCAGCAAGGCCAGGCTACCGATGGCCATACTGCGCCACATAAAATGAGGTTGTTTCCGGCGCAGGAGGTGGGAATCGAGCGATATCACCAGGGATCGGCCAACGATATAATAGGTGCTGACCATCAGGAACCACCCGGTAACGACAACTGTAACAGTCCGGAAAAAAGGAAGTCCATACAGATCCAAAAGCACTTTGATCTGACCCGCATAGACGCGCAGAAGTTCCAGTGTAAAGGGTCCGCTCCAGCTCCGGTGACCCAATAAGTCCAGCGTGTAAAAGCCCAGCATCAGGCTATGCAGACTGCCCATAACCAAAGCCAGGATTCCCCGCCTCACAACCAGGGAAACGGCTTGCGCCTTTGTGAAGGTAAAGGGTGTAAGACAAACCACCAGCAGCGAGAACACCAGGGCCAGATGCATCAAAAAGCCCAGAAGACTGCCGCCGTATTGACGTGTAATGTAACCCAGAAAAAGCACCGCCTGCATGATCCACACGACAAACAGCCAGATGACGGGCTTCGGAGGTAAGTATTTTAAGAAAATGGTTTTCACAATATCGATCCGCTAGTCGGTGTTCATCGGCTCAGGAGGCTTCCCGGTTTCCAAGTGCGCATGGGTTCTCGATATCGTCATGAGCCCGTCGGGGCACGATGACCGGTCACAGGCCCTTTTCGGGTCTCATGTCATCAATCCGACTCCTTTTGAAACAGCTTCATCATCAGCGCCAGATCGCCCTGGACTTTGTATTTTCCGTCCATAAACAGCTTCTGGCCGTCGGCCTTGCGTGTGAGCACATCCATCCACAGGCCGAAGGGGGTCTCAATAATCAGGTCGGGCTTTTCGCAGGTTCCCTGCTCAGCGTCCGCGCGGCCTTTTTCAATGGCAAAGAAGCAGGAATCGCTTATGTCTCCTGAAAAATGAAATTGAAGCCGCACTTTCCGGTCGCCTGCCGCCGACGTATTGAGGCCATAGGGAAAAACAAACATGAAGTCATCAAGCGTCTGCGGACGGGGAACCATTTTTTTGTCGTCAAACTCTTTCGGCGTCACGCCTTCGGCGATGCAGGTTTTCCAGTAGATGTTGCCCATCTTCCCGAAGGTCTTGGCGTCCCCCAGGGGCTGTGTGATGCGGGCCAGCGTTTCCGGCGCAATTTGCATGTTGTAAACCAGCTCGCGGCCGGCTTGTTTGGTCGCGTCGAATACCTCCCGGGCTTTTGCCCCAAGCTGGGGCACGGACAACAGCGACGCACCCGCGCGGCAGATCGCGGCCACCGGCCGCGCTTCGCCATGCCGTGTGCGCTCAAAAAACTCGAGCATCGCGTCGAATTCCGACGCCTCGGGAAATCCGCAGACGCTAAGCAGAACACTGGGGGGAACTTGATAGCGCATCGGATGAAAAGTTTTCCCATCTTCACCTTCCTCGAAAAAAGGAAGGGCGGCGGGCAACGTGCGCTCCATGAAGGCGGCCAGCGCGGCGTTGATCGTGTGAAAATAAAGCGGCGTCGCGTAAATAATCAAATCGCTGGCCAGGAATTTCGGGAAAAGTTCAAGGGTCATGTCATCTTTATGAAGGCACCGGCCGGGCGTTTTGGTCCAGCAGGTGAAACAACCGATGCAGTTGCGGATCTTTTTTTCGCGCAGATTGACGACCTCAACCTCCGCGCCCGCTTCGCGCATGCCTTCGACCAACAGATTGAGCAACATCACGGTGTAGCTTTCCTTGTCCGGACGGGGACCGGAATTGACGGCAAGCACTTTCATAGCATCCTCCTTTGGGCGTTAAGGGGTCATCGAACGATTTCCTTATCCGGACCTGCTGTGTCGAGCCATACGCCTGTTTTGAAAAAATCACAAGCGCCGAAATGGCTGCAGAAAAACGGTGCTTCGGTTTGCCGGGCAAATCTCGAAAACGCATTTCCCGACCCGGGCTAAAGACTATTTACGGCTTTCTGTGCGCCCTTTTCCCGGGATACTCCAAACGCATTGAACAGGCCGCGCAAAGTGTGCTTTTTTCAAATTGTCCATGCCAAAGCATGTCGCGGCAAACGGCGGCCGGCTCACCCGTCCAGATTTCGGCCAGAGATTGTCTGGAAATATCGCCCAGCATGAAGTCAGATCGCCAATCCTGACAGCAGGCCAGCACGCGCCCGTCGCTCAGAACATTGAGGCGGTCAAAGGGTCCGGAAACGCAAGGCAGGCCTCGCCGCGCGATCTTCTCGATGCGGGCGAATAAATCCGGGCCCAAATCAGGGCACAGCGACGGGTATCGACTGAGCGCTCCGGCACGATTGGTCATGTCCTGAAACATTACCCGCGCGCCTTTTTGAACCCAGTAGGTGTTAAACGCTTTTTGTTCATGAGCATTATCCTTCTGGATCAGAAAACGTACAATTGTTTTTCGCGGCCCGGTCCGAGCGACCAAAGCGCGCGTGTTCTCCATGATCAGATCATAGTCAAGACCGGCGCGCACGCGCTTGAATGTGGCTTCGGTCAGTGCGTCGAGACTGATTTCCACGTGACTGAGCCCGGCGCCAAAGAGGTCTTTCGCCACAGACGGACTCAAAAGCATACCGTTTGTCACGATATAAATGCGAACCGACTTCCTGAGCCTCGTTCTGGCCTGTCGAACGCGCTCGGCAAGACTCTCGTCCATCAAGGGTTCGTTTTGCAGCATGAGTGCGACGGTTTTTAACGATTGAATGCGGCTGAGTTCGTCGATCACTTTGATATAAAGATGCTCGTCCATCGAATCCTTCGGCTGTTTATGAGATCGTCCGGTTTTGGGACAACAGGCACATGATCCGTTACACGCGTCAATCGTCTGGATCTGAACCCCTCGGGGACCGTCCAGAAGGCTTCGGCCCGTTTTCGGATTATAGTCCGTTAAAATTTTTCTTTTAAAAAGGCCGGCTGCTCTAAGCAGTCGATGTCTGTTGATAACCATGACTTCAACTCTCCTGTGAAAAGATTAACAAGATCTCAGCTTTGCGGATTCTCTCCTTCATTATTTTTGGTCATCCCCCCTCAACTCCTTCAGGCGCAGGAAACGAAAACGATTTAAAGGATTCATAAGCGGCGGCATCGCGCTTTGCGGCGCTTCGATAACAGACAGCTGGTGAAGCTTTAAAAGAAAGACCCGAATCGATGGATCGTTTGCCTCATTCATGAAGAAATCCGCGGTGCGTACGAAGAGATCCCGGGGGAAGACGCCGCGGATTTTCTGAAAGCCCGCTTTCCGGAATCCATCCCGAATGATCGAAGCACAGCTTCGCGTAAAGACATTGAAGCCTGCATAGTGTTGCGCTTTTTCCGGATTTCGGGGAAAGCGCCTGACGGCTTCGAGTTCATCGTGAAAGATTTCCGCAAGCGCGGGCATTAAGACCGAGAATCCTGAGAACATGGACGGTCCGCATGAACCGCCGGCCGAACTTGTCATAATAAGGTTTTTCCGGATCATCAAGATCGGCCTTCCCCGAAACCGGATGCGGGGCAAACTCCCCCAGCGCCGGACGGTAAAAGTAATCCTCAGGCCGCAGAACCTCATTTTCATTCATCAGATGCGAAAAGTTGAAGATTTCTCCATCGACATTCACGGCCAGATGCCCCAGAAGCGAAATCGGGTATTTCACCAGTCGCTCGTTGAAATACAGCTCGACAAAAGACTCCGCAGGCTCAGGATCGCAGGGCCACATCAGAACAATGGGCCGGCCCGTTTCGTAATCGTTGTGCGGCAGTTTGCGGGCGAATACGTTTTTGCCGCTGAAATGCGCAAGGTAGCCGCTCCAGATTATTTCGCCTTCGAGGGATCTTCGCCCGTCCGCCTCTTGAATAAAAGAGACGCCGTTACGGGTTTTAAGCAAGCCTGTATAGACAGTCTGGTCCATAAACCGTCTTCACCTGAGATCCTTGCCGATAAAGGCTTTTCCGCCGCAGCTTTCACCGGAAATCAGGATTGGCCGGGCGCTCCGTACCGCATGTACCAGGTCATCAGTTCTTTTTCAAAAACATCCAGAACGTTTGCCGCATCTCGTTCACGAAGCAATTTCTTTGCGGCGTCATAGGCGTGAAGCTTCAGATTCAGCAGTCCGCGGGCATAGCCCTCGGCCGCCTGCCCGACGTCCGCATCTTCCGCAATCAGCTCATCGACAATGCCCCGCTCAAAGGCTTCCCGAGGCGTATAGGCGCGGGCATGAAGAAGCGCTTCGGTCCAGGCATGAGGCGGAATGGCCGACCGGCAGATGAGTAAAATCCAACTCGGCAAAAGCATCCCCGTAATCACCTCGTTGAGCTGCATCTTGTAAGGTCCGTCGGAAACCATGATCCGGTCGCATGCGCAGGAAAGAATCAGTCCTCCGGCCACCGAGTGCCCGCGATAGGCTGCAATCGTTGGAATCGGGAACTGATAGATTCTCAGCATGGTCTCGGCAAATACTTTGAGGAATTTCATCTGCTCCATGAGCGACTGCGAAGCGATCAGCTTCAAATCGAGGCCGGCCGAAAAAATAGCGGTGCGGCACGTGAAGATAACGGCGCCAGCGGCGTCGGCCTGGGCCCGATCCAAAGCATCGTTGAGTTCATTGAAAAATTCGTAGTTCATGGCGTTGACCTTGCCGTCATCCAGCGTAATGACGGCGATTCTGTCTTTTTGCGCGTATTGGATTTTTGCCATTGGATTGTGTCCTTTCTTGTGGCGATGCCTTGCAGGCGCTTGTTTTATTTTCCCTCCCCCTATATACAAGTTCCCGGCAATCGTCAATACGGCTCAGGCCCGAACGCAGCGCGCTGAGGCGCCTGGTTTTCTTTTCCCCATGACGTCGGCGCGCTTTTCTGATATGGCCTATCCCCGTATCCGCATCCTCGGGGGAAAAGGGATCATCTGATGCCGCATTCCAGAATCACCCTCATTCGAAACATCGGCAGCCAGTGGGCGTCCGTCAGTTACGGGGCGGTCATTGTGTTTCTGCTGATGATTTTTCTGGCCCGCACACTCGGCCCGTCTTCTCTGGCCGTGTTTCTGTACGTCCAGACAATCGCTTCGCTGTTTGCTATTTTACAAGACGGCGGGTTCCAGGTGCTCCTGTTTCGTGAAAAAACCACGCCTACCGAAAAAGAACTTGCGAGCGCCGAAAGCCTTCTGTCGGCCTATTTCAGCTATATCGCCGCCATCACCCTGGCCGGATCGATTATCGTCATCCTCGCGCCGATTCTATACAAAACGGCTTTTTTGCTGGCTTTTGTCTATTTCGCGTTCCGATGCCTGACAAACATCATTTCGTCTCTTCTAAAAGGGCAGGGGGCCTTTGTGCAGGAAGCCCTCTGGCGCATTGAGCTGAACACGCTTCTTGCGCTTCCCGTTGTCGGTTTGCTTGTGTTCACGCCCCCGTCGCCGGAAAAGGTGTTCATCGGATTTATTGCCGGCCAAATCCTGCTTTTTTGCACAAAAACAGGGCGTGCCATTTTTCGCACGCCGAAGCTTCAGTTTCCGCCTTTGAAAATCTGGAAATCCTGCCTGGCTTTTGTCATCATCAGCGCGGCGACGCTGATTTACTTCAAAAGCGGCATCGTTTTGCTCAAACATCTTCAGCCGGATCTCGCGCTGGTGGGATACTACGGCGCGGCCCTTCAGCTTCTGGAGGGCGTCGTCCTTTTCGCGACGCCCGTCGCGCATCTGATCTTTCGATCCCTGCGCCAAAGGTGGCTTGATCAACGCGCTTTCAACAGCAGACTCGCCACGCTTCTCGGAGCGGCCCTAGCCGTCGGCTTTTTGGGAAGCGCGGCCGGTTTTCTTCTGGCGCCGAAGATGATTCTTCTGTTTTATGGACATGCTTATCAGCCGGCGGTGGACATCCTGCCTCTGCTGATGCTGTCGCTGATATTCCTTCTGCCCAATTTCATTCTCACTCAGGCGATGATTGCGGTAAACGGTGAAAAGGCTTACGCTGTCATCGCAACAATCTGTGCCGTCTTCAATATCGGGCTGAATGGTGTCCTGATTCCCCGATACCTCGCCACGGGGGCAGCCTTTTCCACCCTTGCGACAGAAGCGGTTTTAACGGCGCTGGCCGGTGCCTGGTTTATGAGGCGTCGGAAACGATCGAAGGCCTGTGACTTTTCCCGAACGTAAACAGGAAAACCAGCGTCAGGGTCGTCACCATATAAAACGGGCTGTAGAAAAAGGCATCCGGCATGAAAGACAGAAAAATCGCCGCTAAAAGGGCATGCGCCGGTCCCGGAGGATAAAGGCCCGCGCGGCCGATGAACAAAAGAAAACAATAGAGCGAGGAAATGAAAACAACGATAATGCCCACCAACCCGAATTCCGCCAGAATGTTGAAAAAACCGTTATGGGCGTTGAGATGCCCCTTTTCAATTTTTTCCCGATCATAGGCCAGAAGCCGTTTGGACGCATAGTCTTTAAGCGCCCCATTATAGGCGCCCGGACCGATGCCGAAAGCCGGATGGTCGGCAAACATAGAGGCGGCGGCGCGCCACAAATCCAGACGGCTGGCGGCGGTGTTGATCTGCGCAGGAGCAGACGAATCGTTGTGGCTGCTTGTGTTATTCTGCCAGGCCGGTAGGTTCACGACATCGGCATATCTCGACGCCCCGGGACTGAGAAATAATATCGCTGCAATGGCCAGAAATAGACCGATAGCGGCCGGTTTGAGCGTTTTACGATGAAGTGAGATCAAAAGCAGAGGCAGAATCAGTGCGAGCGCGGCGTTTCTCGAACCGGATAGGGCCGTTGCCGCGCAAAGAATGCCAATGGCGGGATAGAAAAGTGTCGCTTTCAATGCAAACTCGTCTTTCAGATGGAAAAAGATAAAAACGGCCAACGCCATGAAGCAACCGAATAGATTGGGATGCCCCAGCGTGGCGCCCGCCCGGAACCTGCCGTCAACGATCTGATACTCTCCATTGCGGAACGTATCGGCAAGAAATCGGTACAGTTGCTCATGCGTCACTTCGCCGAAGGAAATCAAAGCCAGGATCACCCCCAGCGCAGCGATCGTTTTTAGAAAAAACAGGCCGAGCGATTTTTCCAGCGAAAAAAGGAAAAGCAGCAAAAGCGCCACGCTGAAATAAAGGCCATAGGAAAAAAGACATTTAAGCCCCATCAGCGCGGGATAGGAGGAAAGCGCAATGGAGATCAGGCCGACGAGGCAAAACGCCAGGGCAAAAGACAGGAGCCATTTTTGCTGTTGTACAAATTGAAGGGCCTCTTTCCTGAAAGACAAAGGAAATAGCATGCCGGCAAGAAAGATAAAAAGCGATGCGGGCAGCGATTGGACAGACAGGGCGGGCAGCCCGAATATCGGCGCATCCACGGCCAGGGACGCAACCAATAAAACGATATAGAACCGCAACCATAAACTTCTTCGGGTCACATCGGAATCCTTTCTTGCGGTGTCGCCTCGACCTGCCTTCGGGCCTTATCCCACAAAACAGTTTGCCGCCCCTGGAGATAACGGAAAACGCCGATCCAGGCCGCGGCATTCATCATCACCACATACAAGGGAAGAAAAAATCCCCGCACCGGCACGCGGCGCTTTTGCAGACAATACCCGGCCCCGGCGGTGAGATAAAACAGCCCCTGAAGGGAAAGCATAAAAACATAAAGAGGCCATTTATGCGTGACCAGGAGAAGATTCAACGGAAACAGAAGAACAAAACATACCGGCGCGACAAACGAACGCAAAAATTTGTGCGACAGGTATTGAAAAGCGAGCAGTCCCTGCCGGAAAGGATTGAGCAGCTCCGGCATCCGTATAACAGACTGGACATGGCCCGCCGCAATGCGAATTTTTCTTTTCCATTCCTGGCCCATGTCCGCCGATGCCGTTTCGGTCGCGTAGGCGTCCGCCGCGTAGGCCACCCGATAACCCCGAAGCGCCATTCCCAGAGAAATCGTGAAATCGTCAAGAATCGTATCTTCCGGAATTTCCGTAAACAGATCCCCCCGAACGGCAAAGAGTTCGCCGGCCGCGCCGATACACGAGCCCAAACGCGCCTCCGCCGCCTTGATTCTCGATTCATAGCGCCAGTAGAATCCTTCACCGGCATCCGCCGCTCCGGCCTGATCGTCTTTTCTCAGGCGTTTTTCACCGCAGACACATCCCACGCGCGCATCGCGAAAACCCGCAACGATTTTGCGGATGGCTTCGCGATTGAGCATCGCGTTGGCGTCAGAAAAGACAACAATCTGCGAATCGACGGACTTCATGGCGCGATTCATAGCCGCCGTCTTTCCCCGCCGTTCGTTTTGGTGAAGATGCGCAATACGGGGATATCTTCCGATGATGTCTGAAAAGCCGTCGGTGGACCCGTCGGTCACAAACACAATGGTGAATTTCTCCTGCGGATAGTCCAGTGAGAGCGAGTTTTCGATCTTTGTAGCGAGCCAGGCCTCCTCATTAAAAGCCGCAACGATGAGGGTGACGGTCGGTTCAAACCCTTTATCGTCAGTCGTTTGATGCGGCCGCGTCAGGCGGTCTTTGACCGCCGCGAAAAGAATCATGCAGGCGCCGTATCCCGCATAGGTGTAAACAACGAGACCGGCAAGCACAAGGAAAACGATTTCCAGCGCGGTCATGAAAGGCCCCTCTCTACTGCCTGCCACAAGAGATCGGCGGTCTTGTCCCAGCTGAAGTTTTCTTTCTGCCGGCGACCGGTCTCTATAAGGTGGGCGCGCAAATCTTCATCGTAGAAAATATCTTCCATGGCGCGGGCAATGTCATCGACGGAAAACGGATCGACATAGCGGGCCGCCTGACCGCAGACTTCAGGCAGTGAGGTTCGGTTTGCGGCCACCACGGGAATCTCACAAGCCATCGCCTCGAGCGCCGGGATGCCGAACCCTTCAAAATAAGACACGAAAAGCAGAGCCTCGGCGCCGCCGTAAATCGCGGCTAGGCGCTCGTTGGAGACGGTGCCTGTGAAAAGAATATCTTTCTTGTGAAGACTTTGATTCCAGACCTGGAAGAGCTCTCCGGTTTTAAAAAGGCTCGGTCCGGCCAGAACGAGTTTCAGTTCCGTGTTTGTCCTGTCCTTGAACTGATCGAACGCTTTGATCAGACGAGACAGATTCTTCCGGGGATGGACCGCGCCGACGGACAAAAAATAAGGCGCGCCGCCGGCCAGACTGCCGCGGATCTTTTTTTTGTCCTCATCGCCAAGGGGCAGGAATGCGTCGCTCACGCCGCACCACGTCAGGGTGATTTTAGAGGGCGGTTCGCCGTAAAGGGTCACAATATCCCGCTTTGAATATTCTGAGATAGTGGCAATTCCCTTCGCTTTTTTTGCGTACTTGGGGAAATAGGCATTGTAGTATCGGCTGATCATCGCCGGCATGTCGGCGGGGTAGTGGTGAAAATTCAGGTCGTGAATCACATCAACCGTCGGCACGCTTGCCGCCAGAGAAGCGAAGCCGTCCAGCGACAGGAAAATATCGGGAGCGAATTTTTTTAGAATGAGAGGCACAGCCCATTCAAACCAGGGATACCACAAAAGCGGATGAAAGGATGGAAACGTTCTAGTCACGGACACATTCGACGGGTACTCGGCGCGACGGGTAAACGGCCGATCAACGATGAACAGAAAATCATGCTCCGGATGCGCCCGCGTGATGCGACGAAGGGTTTCCCGGGCATACGTTGCGATTCCGCCGGGTTTTCTCTGCGTAAGCATCCGGGCATTGACGGCGATTTTCAAGGCTTTCCCCCTGCGCCCCGCAGAATATCGGCGTAAATGTTTTTCAGCGGCCCGGCTAAAGACGACCACCGAAGCGACTGGGCCCGGTTTAATCCCTCAGACCGAAGTCTCGCATAAAGGCGGTCATCTTGATAAACAGCGCGCATCGCACGGGCAAAGCTTGCCGCATCATCCGCGATGAGGATGTCGCCATCCGGTCGGCCATTCAGGCCATCGGCTCCGCAAGAGGTGGAAACCACCGGCAGACCGGCCGCCCAGGCCTCCAGAATTTTGATTCGGGTTCCGGCGCCGATCCTCAACGGAACAAACAGCAGCCGGGCCTCCTGCAAAAAAGGCAGCATATCGGGAACATCGGGATAAACCCGGATTCCCTTTCGCGAAAGGATCCGCCGAAACCGGAAATCGATCCCGCTTCCGGCAACATGGATCCGCAAAGAAGGAATCTCCCGTTTCAAAAGCGGCATAATCTCATCCACAAACCACAAAAGACCTTCGCGATTGGGGTACCAGCCGAAAGACCCTGTTGTGAGCAGCGCGGCATCGGAGCCCGCGGGTGGACCCGGTTGAAAACGATCCTGCGCGCAGTTGGGCAAGACATAACCCGGCGTTTTGCAGCCGCCGGCCAGCCCGACGAGCGCATCGCGATCGTGCTCCGAAACAGCCAGGCAGGCACAGCTGCGGGCCATAGCCTTTTGTTCTTCGACAAGCGTGCGGCCGGCCTCTATCCCCGCAATTTGTCTTAGCAGAATATTCCGGCGGGCAAACAGATCCGGTGACAAAGCGGATTCAACATTGTGCGAACTGTAGATGACGGGAGTATCGGGAAAGCATCCACGCACCGCGCTCATCAGGGGAAGCTCCTCAACCTGAATGGCATCATAGCGGCCGGGTGGCACAATGTCTTTCATAAAAGAAGAAAAGACCGCTGGGAAAAAACGGCCTGTCCGCAAGGATAGTCCGCCTGCAAATGCTTTCAGGGCCGCACCGGCTGCAACCGCGCCCCGGCAGATCGGCAGCGGAAACAAACGCTGATAGTGCGACAGATGGTCACAATTGCCATCCGGTCGATCCCCCGGAAGGACGAATCCGGCGGCATCCACCTGCGCGAAGGTGGAAAGCGCCCGGCCGATCCGGAACGAGCGGATTTTACCGCCCGTATCCTCCATGCTGGAAATCCATTTCATGATCTGAAGAATGTGCATCGCCTGAACCGTTGATCGAAAGATTGTCGAAACGCCCGTCCCGTCTAATAAGCGCCGCGACCGGACACGACGGCTAAAAGCGTTTTGAGAAGGATCAAACCGTCCAGCCGGCTGTTTCTTGCCTCTACATAGTGGAGATCAAGCGCACGGCGCTGATCGTCGGGCAGATCATTGCGGCCGCTTATCTGCCACAGTCCCGTCAACCCCGGACGGACGGATGTAATCTTCACTGCGTCGGACCCGAAGCGGTAATCCAGCTCACGCCGCGGCATCGGCCGGGGACCGACAATGGACATGTCTCCCGTCAAAACATTCCAGATCTGGGGCAGTTCATCGATGCTGTAGCGACGAAGGACCTTGAAGAAAGGACCGCGGCAGTGATCAGGCGTTCCGTTTTTCGCGACTCTGCCGTCGAGATCAAAGGCGGTCCGTCTTGTTTTAACTGCCTTCTTCAGCGTTCGGAATTTGTGAATCGTGAAAACCGCCCCATGCAACCCCACCCGCTTTTCCGAATAGAAAATCGGCCGGCCGTAAAAAAGAAAAATAAAGATGCTGATCAAAACGACCAAAGGCGCAAGAAAGATGGCCAGAATGAGTGCGATAAAAACATCGCGGATGCGGTATGCCATAGGAACGTCAAGACCCGCTTTGCGAGATCCTTCTAGTTAATCGCGAAGGACTATAAGGAATAGTTGGTTTCGTGTCAAGAACATCATGCGGCAACATCCAGGACGATCGACGACTTTTCCAGCGTGAGGCCTTTCCATTGCATCGATGACGTTTTCTTGCCCGGCCATGAAATCCATTCTTTATTGACAGAGTGACTTTTTTGTCCTAAATACCAGCGCAATTCATTATCCTTCGGACGTCCGAAATGCTTCGCTTTCTGCCGCGCAAAAGCATGAATATCGTCAACCGCTGCATCCGCGATGCCGTCTCTCAGGCTTATCGAAACGTGGCTTTTTACCGGAATACCTATGACCGGGCGGGTATCCGGCCGGCCGACATCCGGGGAATTGACGATCTTCCCTCGCTTCCGACCGTTTCCCGCATCGACCTCATGGCAGGCGGGCCGTCGTCCTATCTCGCGCACGGAAGCCGTCCGGAGACCCTGAGCGTCAAACAGACCACCGGCACCACCGGCACGCCCGTCACGGTCTACATGAGCTTTTGTGAACAGGCCTTCCGCAAAATCGTTTTTCTCGACGCCTACAGCCGCCATGCCGGCGTGAAATTTCCGCTGAGCGTCGTTGATGTGGGGCCGGAACGAAAAAGCCTCGACGATGCCATTCTCGTCCGGGTCGGCCCGCACAAAAGAGTCCGTCTGTTTCGCGATATTCCGATGAATGAACAAATCCATCTGATCTGCAAAACGAAAGCGTTCATGATTGTCGGCCGGCCCTCCATTCTTTGGGAAGTCGCGCTGGCCATGAAAGACCGGGGAATTCGGCCGCCCAGACCACGGATTATCATCTCCAACGTTGAGATGCTCTTTGGCCATGTCCGCGCGCTGCTTACGGAGGTCTTTGGCTGTCCCGTCGCGGACTACTACAGCTGCGAGGAAGTCGGCAATCTTGCCTGGCAGTGCCCGGTTCATCCCGACCGGATGCATCCCAATCTGGCCAACGCCTGGATTGAGATCGTCGATCGCTCCGGCCGGCCCGTGGGCTATGGACAAAGCGGCCGTATCGTGATCACGAACCTGTACAACCGCACCATGCCCTTTATCCGCTATTGCACAGGCGACCGCGGCATCGATCTGGGCGAAGGCGTCTGCGACTGCGGCTTTCACGGACCGGTCATGCGCCTGACGGAAGGCCGGGACGTCAATTTCATCGTCTTACCCGACGGATCGGAAATCAATCCGCGAAATCTCTACGACGCGGTCAACTTCGCTTTCCCGCATGACCGGCCGGACTGGAATCTGATTGATTCCATTCGCGCCTTCCAGATCATTCAGGAAACGCTTGACCGCATCGTTGTCAAGGTCGTTCCCGGTCCGCAGTATTCAGAGGTGTTCTGGCCGAAAGTGCGAAAACATTTGGCGGCCTTGCATCCCGATCTCAAACTCAACATTGAACTGGTGTCCGACCTGACCCCGCCTCCGGGCAGAAAGTTTCATCAAGTGCTGGGGAAACTCGACAACCGCTGGATTCGTGAACGGGGGGAATCGGCGGATCAATTTGAGCGGCGGACAAGGTCCGAATCGATATAAAAAGATTATCTATTGGGAGCGCTGATGATGACAGACAGCCGGTACCGGGAAACGCTCAACTCGCGGCGAGAAATCGGTTTCCCTGCCGATCGAAACCTGTGGCGCGAAAGCCCCGCAGAGTTCGACAATACGGCGGGGCTTCTTAAAATTCTCGGACATCCCGTCATGGAACGCTGGGAAGAACCCTATATGCGCTCGCTTGCGCGCATCGCGACCTCCCGGGGCGGCAGCGTGCTGGAAGTGGGTTTCGGCCTGGGCCTTTCGGCGGCGTTTATTCAGCAGGGGGTCATCACAAAACACGTCATTATCGAAGCCAACCGGGATGTTTATCAAAACGCTCTGCGCTTCGCCCGGACCGCAAGACTTGAAACCATCGTCTATGAGGGCTTCTGGCAGGATGTTGTCGCTCATCTGGCCGACGAATCTTTCGACGGCATTTTGTTCGACACCTATCCCATGACGCTCGACGAGGTTCACTGCCAGCATTATTGGTTTTTTAAACAGGCCTGCCGATTGCTGAAAGAAGGCGGCGTGTTCACTTACTATTCCGACGAGGCCGAGTCATTCAGTTCTGCGCATCGACAAGCGCTTCACGAGGCAGGATTTCAAGACGAGAGCATCGCCTTTGAAATCTGCCGCGTCGATCCGCCGACGGACTGCGAATACTGGAAGGCCAAAACATTCCTGGCGCCCATCATCACCAAGGTCCAGTTTTAAAAATCAATCGCAGATCTTCACCCGGTTGATGTTGACTTCATTACGCTTACTTCTGGTCGTGCGTGCATGTTTATACCGGGGAAAACGTATTTCGATCATCCTTACCTTTTGACCCGTCTTCTTTATCCGAGCATCGTCGATCTGCAGGCGAAGAACCTCTTGACAAATCCGTCCTCATCGTAAACAAGCAACGCGGTATGGAAAAGTCTTGCGAAATAATACCCTCTGCGGGCGTCACGATTTATCTCGCCCCCCTGCAGGGCATGACCGACCGGATTTTCCGCAATCTGTATCCGCTTCATTTCAAGGGGGTCGATCTGGCCGTCACGCCGTTTATTTCATCCTCCCCGAAAATGCGATCGGCTAAAAGCCTTTTTGCTGAATTCCACCCGGACCACAACACGGGCATCCCCTCCATCCCGCAGATCATGAGTTCGCGCCCCGACGATTTCGCCGTGCTCGCCAACTTCTTGTTTGATCTGGGATATGAATCGGTGAATTGGAATCTCGGCTGTCCTTTTCCTATGGTCGTCAAAAAAGGAAGGGGCGCGGGCATGCTGTGCCATCCCGAACGGATCGACGCTTTTCTGGATCGGGCGATGTCCGCCGTCAAACCGCGACTGTCGATCAAGCTTCGGCTGGGCTTGAAAGACCCGGACGATATTTTCGAATTGATGCCGATTTTGAACCGTTACCCGCTGGCGGAACTCATCATTCATCCCCGAACCGGCGCGCAGATGTATGAAGGCAATGTCGACCTTGACCGGTTCGAACAATGCCTGAATCTCTCAAAACACCCTGTTGTCTATAACGGAGACATCGCTTCGCCCGACACGTTTCGAAAACTG
The DNA here is from genome assembly GCA_018436925.1 of Syntrophaceae bacterium. Lineage (GTDB taxonomy): Bacteria > Desulfobacterota > Syntrophia > Syntrophales > Smithellaceae > UBA8904. The sequence continues at coordinate 146,196 of JAHDKI010000001.1, read as the reverse complement.
CGCAGCCGTTTTCCGTCGGTGACCCGCTTCATGATCGGCCGGGGACTTCTTTCCGATCCCTTTCTGGCCGAAGCCATTCAATTCGGTCTAAGCCGTCCTTATGAAGAAAAAGTCCGCGTTCTTTTCGCTTTTCATAACGACCTGCTTGCCTGCTATGCAAAAAGGCTTTCGGGCCCGTCGCACCTTCTCAATAAGATGAAAGAGGTCTGGACGTATCTGGGAGGATTTCTTGAAATGAGCGATCGGCTTCGCAAACGGATCAAAAAAGCGCGCCACATGGATCGCTATCACGATGCCGTCAACGCCTTTTTTGACGACATCCATCCGCGTACCCCGTAACCCCGGAAAACGTCTTTCGCGGCTTGATTTTTAAAAGCGAACCTGATAGGCAAACTTCAGGCCAAGGGCCGCACTATCAAATTCAGAAAACAGGAGGGGGATTATGAAAAGTTTTGTGTTTTCATTTTTGAAGGGCATTGTTTCCATTCTGGCTATTTGCATTCTTCTCGTCGGCCTGACCGCCTGCGAAAAAGAAGGCGCGTTGGAAGAAGCCGGCAAAGCGGCTGATGAAGCCATCGAGCAGACGACGGAAGCCGTCAGCGAAGGCGCTGAAGCAACCAAGGACGCTGTCGGCGAAGCCGTTGACGAAGCCGGCAAGAAGATCGAGGAAGGCGCCGAGGCGGCCAAAGACACGCTGGACAAAGGTGTGGAAAAAACAACCGACGCCGTAAAGAGCGCCGCCGACAAGGTGGAGAAAAAAGTAACGGAATAAGCGTTGCTGATAAATGCCGCATCAGACCGGTGTTGACTCGGTCTGACAAAGAAACTGCGCCCCCGGAGCCCGTGCTTCCGGGGGCTTTTTTATGGCGCCGGCCGGATCTGAACCCGGCAATTCGTCTTGCCTGCCCTTCTTTCAACTGCTTGACAACCGGTTACGTTGGTGGGACGATGCCCTCAAATTCTTTCTCAAGGGAGGTGTCCGATGAACCCAAAACCTGCCGTCGTGAAAATCGTTTCGTTGATTGTTTTTATCGCCCTGATCTGGATTTCTCCCGCCGCTAATGCGGCCAAAACCTCACCGGAGACCGACTATGATGTGATTGTCATCGGCGCAGGAATGGCGGGACTGTCCGCCGCCGCTCACCTGGCCGTAAAGGGGCAGAAAGTCCTGGTCCTGGAAAAGCATTTCGTGGTCGGGGGCAGCACCTCTAAATTCCGCCGCGGGGACTTTGTCTTTGACACAGCCTTGCATGAAATGGCCGGCGGCGGACCGGGCAAGAATGATCGCGGTCTGTACCGCCTGCTGAAACTCACCGGTGTGGATAAAAAAGTAGAGATTTACGAAGTGCCGCATTTCTACCGGGCCGTCTTCCCAGGCGTGGACATCACCTTGCCGCCGAACTGGCCGGGCTTCAAGGAGGAACTCAAAAAGAAATGGCCGGCCGAAGCCGAAGGCATCGACAAGTTTCACGTTCTGTGCGCCGATTTGTTTAACGACATGCTCGAACTCCGCGATCTTTTCCGCTACGGGAAGGTTCGCGCCGCGCTGACCCAGGTTCTGGTGCCGCTGCGCCAGCGGACTTTCTTCACCTGGAAAGACCGCACCGTGAAAGACCTGATGGATTATTGCTTCAAAGACGAGGCGCTCAAGGCGGTGGTCTCTCAATTGTGGGTGTACTACGGCGCGCCGGTGCCGGAAGAATCGGCGCTGATTTTCATGGCGGCAACTGAAAGCTACTTAAGCGACGGCACTTGGCATATCAAAGGCACCTCGCAGGCGCTTTCCGACGGGTACGCCCAGCGCATCCGCGAACTGGGGGGCGAGGTCAAGACCGGCACGCTCGTGACGAAAATCCTGCTTCAAGACGGCCGCGCCACCGGTGTGGCGACGGCAAAAGGGCAGACCTACACCGCCCGCTATATCGTCGCCAATACGGATCCGTACCAGCTGTCCTACAAGCTGATCGGCAAAGAAAACCTGCCTGCCGCCTATATTGAAAAGCTCGAATCGCTGAAACCGGCCAATTCGCTTTTCGGCGTGTATCTGGGACTGAACATCGATCTCGCGGCCCTGGGCTATAAAGATACCGAGATCTTCTATAATACGCATCTCGACAGTGTGAAGAATTATGACGCGATGATGAAGGGAGATTATGCAAACGGCGCGGTGGCCATGACCCTCTATACGAACCTGGGCGATCCGGTCTACGCGCCCGCCGGCAAATCCGTGGTCAAACTAGACGCCTACGCCGATATCGGGTTCTGGCCGGAGGACCGGGCGGCGTATCTCAAGCTCAAACAGCAGAAAGTCGACGAGCTCATATCCCTTGCGGCCAAGGTCATCCCCGAACTGGCGGACCCGAAGAACATTGAAGTCAAGGAAGGCTTCACGCCCCGCACGATTGAACGCTACACGCTCAACAAGGGCGGCGTGGTTTACGGATTCAACCTGACGCCGGATCAGTGGCAGAAAATTCCCAATACCACGCCGATTGAAAACGTGTTTATCGCCAGCAACTGGACGCAGGCGTGGCACGGTGTCGGCTCCTGCCAGCTCAACGGCTGGCGGGCGGCGCGGCTGATTCTGGACCGGGAAGGCATCGAGTAGTAAAACCGTGGGCGGGCCCGCAAGGAGCCCGCCCGAATTTTTTCATCTCAAGACCGGCAAATCTCTTCCACCGCTTTCAGAAAGCGGTCCATGTCGTCGTCGGTTCCGATCGTCACCCGAAGGTACTGATCAATCTTTGGCTTATCGAAATAGCGCACCAGTACGCCCTTTTCCCGCAGACCGGCAAAGAGCGAGCGGGCGGGCATTGATGGGTGGCTGATAAAAACAAAATTGGCATCGGACGGAATCACACGAAACCCCTGCGACGTCAGCGCCTGCGACACGCGGTCGCGCGTCTTGACGATCTTTGACCGTGTTTCCTGAAAATAGGCGTCGTCTTCGAGGGCGGCGCGGGCGCCGGCCTGCGCCAGACGGTCCACAGTATAGGAGTTGATGGAATCCCGCACCCGGGCAAGGCCTTCAATCAGATCTTCATGCCCCAGTGCAAACCCCACCCGTAAACCGGCCAGCGAATAGGATTTGGAAAGCGTCCGGACGACCAGCAGATTCGGATAACGCGGAATCAGGCCCGCCGCGGTCGTCCCGCCGAAATCGATATAGGCCTCATCCAGAATCACCACGCTCTCGGGATTGCGCCCGACGATCGTTTCAACGATTTCCAAAGTCAGACCTTTTCCGGTGGGCGCGTTGGGGTTGGCAACCAGGATGCCGCCGTTTTCCGAAAAATAGCCGTCGACCGACACATTGAAATTTTCATCGACGGGAATCAACCGGTAAGCAACGCCGAAAAAATCGGCATAAACCGGATAGAAGCTGTAGGTGATTTCGGCAAAAAGAATGGGCTTGCCCGCCGGTTCAAAAAAAGCCGGAAAGCAAAAAGCCAAAAGCTCGTCGGAGCCGTTGCCGATAAAAACATTCTTTTTTTTCAGGCCGAAATGCGCGGCAATCGACTCACAGAGCGCGCCGCTTTCCGGATCGGGATACAGCCGCAGCGTTTCATCGGTTGCGCTCCGGATCGCGTCTTGCACTTTCGGCGACGGAGGATACGGATTCTCGTTGGTGTTGAGTTTGACATACGCGCGGTCTTTAGGCTGTTCGCCCGGCACGTAGGGCTTGATGTTTTTGACTTTCTCAGTCCAGTACCTGCTCATTGAGATTTCCTTCGTCCGTTGGATTTATCCTCTTACGAGGAAATTGAATATACAAGATTGATCAGGATTTCCATGCTTAATTTTTCCCTGAAATGGTGACATCATTTTCCGAGCAAAGCGCATCCCTTAACAGAAATGAAACTAAACGGCAGCGATTTACAAGGCAGAGGTCGCCGGCATGCCGGCTGCCGCTTTTTTTGCAGCCCGCCGATCGTTAAACGTAATAATCTGCTTAAAGGGGAACACTTGCCTTTCAGTCATCATAAACGCGCCTTTCCAGGTAAGCCTGTATCGCGTCCGGCTTTCGTCCAGAACGTAAAATCCCCGTTTGGCCTGAATCGCAGCTTCCTTCTCGAGCGCCTGGGCGACCATGTCCGCTTCCCGGCCGGCCGCAAGCCCGACAGGAACGGATTTTTTAGTATCGCGCGTGGTCACCCACTGGTTGATTTCAAAAAGTTTTCTGATTGATGGCACGTTCGGATAGCGGTACATGACTTTGTCGGGGATATCATATCCGCCGATTTCGGGCGAATTGTTGACATCGATGATGCGTCCGTTGGAATAGGTGGTGCTGAATTCGCAATATTCAAGCCTACGGCCGGATGCATGCTCAATCACAGCCGCCATAGCCGCCGATTTGCCGGCGTCGTGCCTGAACAGTCCGAAATAACAGGTCATCTTCGGCATATAGCCCGCCATGCGCAGATAGCCGGCAAACTGAAAACCCAAGGCGTCCAGTTCAGCTTTTGACTGGTCGATGAATGTTTTTGTCTTGTCGGTAAGCGCCTCGGGCAAGATGGGCTCAATCACGGCCCTTGCCGAAATCCAGTGGGTGAATTTAACCACAAAAGGGCCGATCACCATCGGAGTGACAATAAAGATCACGATCAACGGCAATAAAAAGTCCGGCATCAATACTCCTTTCGGAAACCCTGTATTTTTTAATCATCACGTCCTGGGCAAAAGAACGTTATAAAACGTCGACAGTGCAAAATGGCCCACGGCCCGGCTCATAAAAAACCTGCCGACCGCAGGACAGAACAAGCAAATAATTTCGGAATCCAGGCATTTGTATCATCTGTCCACACCGGCCGGCAAGAACAAAAAGTCCTCAAGTTTGCCTTAGTATTTGCCGATGAAATGAACGCTATGGTTAAATGTCAAATCACTTGCTCCGGATGCATTGTTCAAAACATGAATCGATTCTCCTGTAAAACCGTTTTTCTTTCCATCTTCACCCTTTGTGGACTTTTCCTTCTTCTGGCCTGCGGTTGGGCCGCATCCGGAGACGGCAGAGCCGTCGGCGGAGCTTGCAGTTACAAAACCTATGCCGGGCGGGCGACGATCGTGTCCATCTCGAAGGCGCCGCAGGACAACCGGAATCAAAGCGCACGGTTTGATGTGCGATTCTCCTTTGAATCTTCGGAAACGATTGAAGAGCGTTTTGTAAAGCTCGACGGACGGACTTTTTCACTTTACGATGAGTCTTTCCGGCATCCGGATGAAACCTTTCTTAAAACCCATGAACTTAGCGTCGGCAAAGTGCTTCCGGGCAGCGTCCTTGTGATCAAAAAGGGAACCTGTACGCCCGTTTTATTCGACTTTCCAACTCTGAAATCTCAAAAGTAGGACAGGCCTTGTGACCCGATTCTTTTTTTCCTCTAAAAGCTTTTTTGCAACCGCGCTTTTTCTGGCCGGCCTTCTGTGCGCCACGGCAAGTTTTGCCCAAAGAACATCCGCTTATCCGATCATGAAGCCGGATCCGGAAACGCTTCAGCAATGGATCGACGAATACGCATCGGCTAAAAAAGCGCCGATGAACCCGCAGTTGACACGGCAACTCTCCGACGCCCGGGCCGTGCTCGCCCCGACCTCAATCAATCTGATCGACCGTCTGGAGTACACCCCCGGCGAACGCAACCAGGGTCAGTGCGGAAATTGCTGGGCCTGGGCCGGAACGGGACTTATCGAAATCGCTCTGTATAACTCAACCGGAACGAAGGATCGGCTTTCAGTGGAATTTCAGGATGTCTGCAACAGCTTCAAACCCAATGCCTGCGAAGGCGGGTGGCTGTCGGATCTTCGGGCGTTCTATAACACGACTCTGTATGCCGTCCCGTGGTCGAATTCGGGTGCGGCCTATACCGGAAATGTTTACAGTTCGTCGCGGTGTGAAGCCGTCACCAAGACGCCGCGCTATCTGATCGAGCGGATCGACGCCGTCGAAACCATTTCGACAACGGAGGTTTCTCAGGCTCAGGCGATCCTCAACATCAAAAACGTTCTGAATCAGGGCAAAGCCGTCTTTCTGGGCTATTTTCTGCCCGACAGCGCTTCCTGGTATGATTTTTACGACTTCTGGGACGACGACCCCGAGTCCGCCTTGTGGATCAACGATCCCTACTGCGGCATCAACTATAATGAAGATGAAGGGGGCGGCCACGCCGTTTTGATTGTCGGGTACAACGACGAAGACCCGAATCCCGACAACCACTACTGGATCGCGCTCAACAGCTGGGGCGCAACGGCCGGACGCCCTGCGGGCCTGTTTCGCATCCGGATGACGATGAATTACAATTGTCAGTTGCCGCCGTATCAGGCGCTTTATTTTCAGACGCTGGATATGAGCTATTGCGACTATGCGCTGACGCCTGCGACGCGTACTATCGATGCCACCGCAATTACCGGCGAGCTTGCTCTTGCGGCAACGGGGACGTGCAACTGGAACGCTACAAGCAATGCGTCGTGGCTTTCGATCACCTCCGGGTCAAGCGGCAGCGCCGGCGCAACCATCCGCTACGCGGCACAAGCTAATTCACAGGCCCTTTCCCGAACAGCCGTCGTTACTGTGGCGAGTAAAACCTTTACGCTCACGCAAAAAGGATTGCCGCCTTCCGTCACAACCGTCGCCCCCTTTAATGGCGCGCGCGGCGTGGGAACGGCAACGTCCGTGACAGCAACATTCAGCGAAGCGATGAATGCCGCCACCATCAACAGCGCCACCGTCACCTTACAGGGGGTTTCCGGAACCGTCAGCTATAACGCGGCCACCCGAAAAGCGACTTTTGTTCCGGACGAAGAGCTTGCCCCCAACACAACATACGTTGCGACGCTTTCAACGGATATTCAGGATTCCGAGGGAGAACCTCTTGCCGCTGCTTACACCTGGTCGTTTACAACGACCTCCGGGGTCATCCCGATAGGCGGAGGCGGGGGAGGCGGCGGCGGATGCTTTATCGCGACGGCGGCCTACGGCTCGCCGCAGGAAAAACACGTGCTCGTCTTGAGGCAATTCCGCGATACTTGCCTGATGAACAGCGCGCCGGGCCGAAAACTGGTGGCCTTGTATTATCTCTATTCACCGCCTTTGGCCCGTACGATTGAAAACAACCGGACGCTCCGAACAAGTGTTCGATATGCTCTTTTACCGGCTGTGGCCTTCGGCTGGGGCGCCGCGCATTACGGCCTGGCTGCCGTTTGTACGATTGCGGCACTGTTCTTGATTTTGCCGGCGACCCTTTTTTTCTTCCGGCGGCGGATCGCCGCCGCGGCCCGTTCCGGCTGGAGCGGAATTCGAATCAAGCCATGACGCGAAAATGAGAGCACCCCGCCGGAGCCTGCGCATGAAACGCAGGCCAACCGACGCAATTTTCAGCGGCGGGTGTGTTTACAGAAAGATGCCGATGAACTCGGCGGCCGGAACCTGGTTTCGATTCTTGATGGTCCGCTTGCCGCCGGCCTCGCCGGTGACAGCGCACTTTCTTATAATCAAAGACCGCTGACAGCCCGATCGATCCTTTCGATCGCTTCCGCAAGCAACGCCCGGGAGCAGCCGAAATTCAGTCGGACGAATCCCGGCGCGCCGAAATCGGCGCCGTCGGAAAGCCCGACTCCCGCCTGTTCGAAAAAGCGCGCCGGCTGGTCAACGGGAAGGGTGCGGCAGTCGATCCAGGCCAGATAGGTGGCTTCGACATGCGACATATTCAACACGGTGGTTTGCGAGATGAAATGTTCCACATGATCCCGGTTTTCCCGCAGATAATCCAGAAGCGCCAGCCGCCAGTCTTCCGAATCCCGCCAGGCGGCAAGCGCCGCGACAAGCCCCAGGGCGTTCACATGCGGCACGATGCCGTCCATCGTTTTTCGAAAAGCCGACCGCAGGTCTTTGTCGGGGATGACGGCCAGAGAGCAGCCCAAACCGGGAATGTTGTATGTTTTGCTCGGCGCCAAAAGCGTGATCGTCCGCGCGGCGAGAGCTTCATCCAGCGCGGCAAGCGATGTGTGCTGTTTGTCCGTATCCAGCACCAGGCCGCAGTGAATTTCATCGGAACAGATGACGACGCCACAACGAAGACAGATGTCGGCGAGCTTCGCCAGTTCATCTTTTAAAAAAACCCGACCCGTTGGGTTTTGCGGATTGCACAGCAAAAAGAGTTTCGTTTGAGGGGTTATGGATTTTTCGAGGGCGTCGAAGTCAAATCCATAGCGCATCCGCTGTTCGGCGTGCGGCACGGCAATCAGCTCGCGTCCGCCCAAACCCGGCGCCGACAGAAACGGCGGATAGACGGGCACGCAGGTCATCACCGCTTCGCCGGCCTTTCCGACCGCCCGGCAGGCGACGTTGATCCCCGTCACCAAACCCGGCAGCCAGACAAGCCATTCGGGCTTCACCGCCCAGTTGTGGCGGTCCTTCAGCATGTCCACAACCGTTGCCGTTAGTTCGTGCGGGGGATAGGTGTAACCGAAGACGCCGTGTTGCACATGATTGGATAGCGCGGCCAAGACGGCCGGCGGCGCCTGAAAATCCATATCCGCCACCCACATCGGCACAATGTCCCGGCCCCGGTAGCGGTCCCACTTGACCGAAGCGGTGTTTTTGCGGTCCACCGGCACATCGAAGTCGAACCGGAAAGGTTCAGAGGTTGTTGTCATAGGGTTTACGGATCCTTCTTTCAATTCAGAGGAAGATTAAGGAAAGGCGGACTTCCTGTCAAGGTCATGTTGGCCTCAAAAATCGGGCTGTCTTGTGGAACGAAGGCTAGCCTCGCGGCTGTGAACAGGCCCGGAGCGATCCGGATTTCAGGCGTCTCGCCGGTCTGTGAGTGTGGCGGAGCCCGAAACCCGTAAACCGCTTTCATGCCGTTTCCGGATATCGAGCCAGGCCTGCATGACGGTTGCGACCTGAATAATGCGGCCCTTTTATGACTGGAATTTGCGTAAATTGAGCGTATAATCTGGCCCCCATAAGGGATGGCTGTTTATATGACCAAACGCTTCTTGAAAAGAATGTTCGCTTTTTTTGTCCAATCGCCGGATTAAGAGGCCCTATGATACGATCGTTTCTTTCCAGCATCCGCCTTTTTCGCCGCGGAGAAAAACCCTCCCCTTTGCCGTATTTGGGAATTCGTTATCAGATCAAATATCATCGATGCAACCTGGACTGTCCTTATTGTATCGCCTCCTGGAAGGAACAGGACAATCTGTTCGACGCAGAGACCTTTGAACGCATCATCAGAAAAATTCAGAAAATTCCCCGCCGCATCAGCCTGAGAATCGGCGTGGGCGGCGAAATATTCACCTCCGCCGAACTTCTGGCCTGCATTCGTGCAATTTGCAACACCCGATCGAACATTTTCAACGTCAGCTTCTCGACCAATCTGGCCGCAGACTGGAACAAAGTCATCAAACCCTTTCTCGACACAACCGATACGGCCAAGCTGGGAATCGGATGCACGCTGCACGATACGGTCATTGCGGACATCGACGATTTCTTTGACAAGGCAAAAAAATTGAAGGATACCGGCGCGGAAATCTATATCGGCCTGGTCGCGATTCCAGGCCGCTTCGACCGGATTGCCGCATACAAAAAAAGATGCGAAGCCCTCGGGATCCCGCTGATTATGAACGGCCTGGTGGGACCTTTGCGGGGCGCGGACAATGCCGACGACGGAAAGATTTATCCACGGGATTACACGCCAAGCGAACTCGACGAGCTTCGGACGCTTTGGGATACGCCTCACAGTTATAAGCTGTTGCTCGAAGGCTGCCGGACCCGGGGCATGGCCTGTTGGGCCGGGCGGCAATACATTTACATGGATCACCGGGGCAATGTTTACCCCTGCCAGCAGATAGCAAATACAATGGGCAATATCCTTTCCGACCGCATTGAATTTCAGCAGGCCGATACCCTTTGCCCGCAAGACGTCTGCTGGTGCGGAAACGAAAATCAGGCCCTCAAAATCGTGGATCAATACTACGACCGTTCCCGGACGCTGCGAATCTTTTATCCCAAAAAAGAGATCCCTCCCCATCGGCTGTATGAAGGCTATAATCCATCGGTTTTCGACCACCTGCCGCCTGAGGGAAAGGGTTGCCATGAATGACTGGAGGCAAAATGGGCCCGTGGTTATCGGCGGAGTCGGAGGCAGCGGCACCCGGGTCGTCGCAAAGATTTTAACGGATATCGGCTACTACATGGGTTCGGATCTCAATGACGCGCTCGATAATCTTTGGTTCACCTTGTTGTTTAAACGACCGGCTTGGTTTTGCCGACAAAAGCATCTTCAGGCGCAAGTCATCAAAGGACTGACGCTTTTTGAAAAAAGGATGAAGAACAAAGGCAGGATCACGTCCGGTGAATGGCTTTTTCTGATTGCAGCCGCTCTTGATCTGATGCTGCACGGTCACGATCATTTAAGATCAGGAAGTGGAATATGGCCGCTCATTCGACTGAAGAACCTGCTTGCGGCGCCCCGGAAACCAAACCAACCATATTCCGGATGGGGCTGGAAAGAACCGAATGCTCATATTTATCTGGACTGTTTAAACCGGCACTTTCCGGAGTTGAGATTTATTCTGGTCATCCGGCACGGTCTGGACATTGCCACGGGCAATAACCAGGCGCAGCTTTATAATTGGGGCCCTCTGTTCGGGATTGCACCCCCCAAGACGCACCGGAATCTTCCGGCCGCTTCTTTGGAATACTGGATTAAGGCGAATCAAACAGCGCTTTCAAAAGGCCGCCAGTGTTTAAAAGACCGGTTTTATGTCGTCCGATTTGACGATTTGCAAAAGAATCCCCGCGCAGAGCTGGACCAGTTGTTGGTGTTTCTGAATTATCGCGGCCACGACGCCTCGCTCATTGGCCGACTCTCCAAAGACATCGCACCGCCGCAGAATCCTCGCCGATGGCAAGCCCTCAACGGGTTCGACCTGCCGGACGCTTTTCTGGAAGACGTGAGAAAAATGGGCTTCCCGATTGAAACGGATCAATCCCTCGTGTGAAAGGACAAAACTGATGGCTCGAATGCAGACAAGGCCTGATAGACGATGAGCCTGCCGAATTTTTTATGCATCGGGGCCCAAAAAGCGGGAACAACCCTGCTGTTTGACCTTTTGAAACGGCATCCGGATATCTATCTTCCCGAAACGAAAGAGCCGCATTTCTTTGATCGGGACGATGAATACTTAAAAGGGACGGACTGGTATGAGGATCATTACTTTCGCGGCGCAAACAGTTTCAGCCGGATCGGTGAGATCACGCCTTCTTATCTGTTTTTCGAGGCTACGCCGGAACGGCTCTACAAAGTGCTTGGCCCCGACCTCAAGCTGATTATTCTTTTGCGCCATCCGGTCGATCGGGCCTTGTCCCATTATTTCATGCAGTATGAAAGAGGGATTGAGCGACTGTCGTTTATGGAGGCAATGTCGATGGAGGCCGTTCGGACGAAACACGGTCAAACCGAAAAAGCGCGCTTCAGCTACATCAGCCGCGGCTTCTTCGCGGATCAGATCAAGCGTTACCTGAAATTCTTTTCCATCGGAAACATGAAAATTCTTTTCTTCGAAGACTTCGTCGGCGACATCCCGGGAACAATTCGAAACATTCTACAGTTTCTTGATGTCAACCCGGATCGCCTGCCCGATGACGGCCCCCCCGGAAAAATCAACGTCGGCGGGCTGAGCATCGGTCGATATCTGAAAGCGATGGCTTTGAACCGGCCTTACGTTGCCGTCGATATTTCGTGGCGGAAGGCGCGGCGTTATCCTGTTTTGAAAGCGAGGTATCGCCGCCTCATCATGGAGAGCTATCGGGAGGATATAGAGTCTCTCCAGTCGCTAACCGGAAAAGATTTATCCTGTTGGCTCATCTAGTGCATCCGGCCGTCAATTGTCGTTATTTGGCAAGGCCGGGTTCGGCATCGAACTGAAAAGCACAAATATTTTATCGTTCGTCTATCGGATTTGAAGTCCGGCGGGCGGCGCCAGCCGACTATCCCGGTCATTCAATGACTGAGAATCCGTATCTCTTCATACATCACTTGATTCAACAGCGACGTTTCAACTGAGCAACGGTGTTGCAGTTCGTAACGCAGGCAGATCCCGCAATCCGAACTGATCTCTTTGGGAACCGGAATGAGCTTGTGCGGCACCTGTTGTGCTTTGAGAATCTTTTCCGCCTTCAGGGCGTAACTCACCGCCTTGAAAAGCATCACGAAATAGGGCGCGGATTGGCTCATGGGGTTAAAAGTCTGCCGGCGCGGCTCATGGTCGAGGCGATGTCGTACATATTCGACACAACGCCCACGGCAAGCTGATCCTTGATCTCAAAATAGTTCAGACAGGTGCCGCAAACCAGCATCTCCACGCCAGCTGCCGCCAGTTCTTTAAGATCGTCAAGCGTTTCGGACCCGGATACAGTCAGCTTCACGCCGCTATTATAGAAGATCATCACATCGGGTTTCTCTTTTTGCAAAACCAGCGTGTGGAGAAAGGAACGCATCAGAACCGATCCGAGTTCGTCACTCCCCCGGCCCATTTTATCTTCGGCGCAGGCGACGACGAAAGGCCCGCCCGCAGGCGTGGAGGCGTCGCACGATACAGCAACATCCGGCAGCGCCGCCCCCGCCTTGCGCTGAAGTATGATTTCAAATATTCCGTCGGCTTTGGCTTCAACCGACACATCGCAGCCGAGCTTCGTTCCCAGGCGTTTGACGTTTTCCAGCGCCGTTTCGTTATCGACGACCACCTTAACCTGATCGTTTTTTTCAATGGCCTCCTTGGCCAGGACCACCGGCTGCGGACAGGCAAGCCCCGTGGCGTTGACGATTTTGATTTCGCTCATTTTCTTTACTCCTGGTCTCTCGCGTAGGGAACGGTCGCTCAAGCATACGATGGGCGAGCTAACCATTCCCTACAATTATTATTTATGCACCATCTCCAGAGTGGCTGCCACGCGGGTGCGGATCTGCCCCACATCGCTTTGCGAATAGTCCGTTTCGATTTTCAAGTAAGGCAACTTGTGTTTGCCCTCTATATGCTTCTTCACTTTAGTCGATTCAATGCTGTATCCATGACAGGCATGAAGGACGACGTCGATCACCGCGTCCGGCTTGAATTTTTCAATGAGGCGGTCCAACTCGGAAAGCCGGCGATCGTTGGGCGTCATGCAGGCGCAGGGAATCTCCAGATAACGTTTTGAAATCGCCCGATAGGGGTCGGCCGCGCCTTCTTCGATATGGCCCGCGTAGGGCTTCAATCCCGTGCATAAATCGAGCGCGACGATGACACCGCCTGATTCTTCGATGATCTTGAACACTTTGGTCGCGTCTCCGCCCACCGGCGTGCCGGTCACTAATACGCGCGGTGAATCCGGCTGGCCGTGGAAAACACCGTCGGCCACACGCTTTTGCACTTTAGCCAGCGCGTCTTCCATCACCTTCATCATGTCGGCTGTGCTTGCGGCCTGCCCGAGATAGGTCAGGTCGTACATCTCCTGCCAGGTCAGCGGCGTGGGGGTTAAGGCGGCAAAATCGAGAATCGTATTGAGAAGCTTGTTCTTGACATTGGAATGCTGAATCTCCGCTTCGACGGCTTCATCGGAAATTTGGGTCTTGAGGGTTGTCTCCAGAAAGCCTTTGAGTTTCTTTACCATTTCCGTCCAGTTCTCGAGCGCCTCTTTTTGATCCGGTAATTGCGGCAGATCCATTACGTGGGTGGGCTTGATTCCCGCAATCAGTTCAAACATTTTCTTCTTGCCGTCACAGGTCGTCTCTCCGATCACCACATCGGCTAGCGAGTAAAAGGGGCAGGTGTCGGTTTTGATAAATCCGTAACTCGATTTGATAAGCGGGCAGAGATTCGCGGGCAGGTCTTCTTCCGCCGCCGCGATCGTCTTGTCGGCAAACGCGCACAAAACCGCGGGGACGGCGCCTGCCGCCCGGACGACTTCCAGAGGACCGTAGGTGCAGTAAATACCCACAACATTTTTCCCTTTTTCACGCTGAGACTGAACATATCCAACACACCGCTTCGCCGGTTCCCCTGCAAATCCATCATTTACTAGTGGCTCGACACCTGATTTCATTTTTTTATTCCCCTATCTTTTTAGTTTCTTGATCAGTTTATTCGCCGGACCCAGCGCCCGGACTTTTTCCGTCACGCCTTTTATCACTTGCGCGAAACGGTCGCCTTCCGACGCGGACACCCAAGTGAAAATCGTCCGATCGCTTTCGATGCCGACGTAATTCAGGAAGCTCTTAAGCGTTGCGAACTTGCGGCGCGCCACCAGATTCCCCGATATGTAATGACATTCCCCCGGATGACAACCGGACACCAAAACACCGTCGGCGCCTGACTGAAGGGCCTTGACGATGTAGAAGGGATTGATTCGGCCCGTGCAGGGCACTCGAACGATTCTTATATTCGGCGGATACTGAATCCGGCTGATTCCGGCCAGATCGGCCCCCGCGTAGGTGCACCAGTTGCAGACAATCGCCGCGATGGTCGGCTCCCATTCCTGATTCGCTGAATTTTCGGCCATATCTATTCCTCCTATCGGGACAGTGTCATCTTACGGCCGTGCCTATATATGAATAATATGCATCCGTCAAATAACTAATTGGAATAGTATTCGCCCTGATATTCCCTCCTCCGATGGCCAGGCTACGGAAAACAAACCGAGATTGACAACTCAGGACATCGCCTCAGGCGCTTTTGGCTGCGGAACGAGCGACTGAGCAAAAGACCCTTTCAGGCAAAAACCGCCGTTGTTTTCAGTTTTATCGTGTGCTATTGCCCAAAAGCGCTTTTACCCGGTCCGGCAAGCGGACTCGGGAATAAACTCTCGTTGCAGATCAATGCCGAATGAGGTGACCATGCTTGCAGATACCCACGCAACCGCTCAACCCTCCCAACCCGGAAAGCCCCTGTCTTTGAAGTTATCAGTTCCCGCCGATCAGCTATTCCTTGCGCTCGTTCAGGGATTCGTCCGCGAGCTGGCCATAGCGGCTGGCCTTCCGTCCGGAGAGGCCCAGCTTCTTGAGGTGGCCAGCGAAGAAGCTTTTGTCAATATTGTTGAGCATGCCTACCCCGGTTGCCGGGCGGGCGATGTCCACATTGAAGGCGCCCTTGGGGCGTCCGAACTGGACATATCATTTCGCGACGAAGGCATTCCCTTCGACGACAAAATGGCCCCCGCCCCTGCGGATGGGGCCGTTTCAGAAAGCGGCATCGGGCTGCGGCTTATCCGGCACGCGGCCGACGAGGTGCGCTTCGAAAATCTCGGACGGCAGGGAAAAGTTCTGCGCATGATCAAGCGGCTGTCTCAATCGATCGACATCCTGCCCGATCATGCAATCTCAGAGGTTCCGCTGGCCCCCGAACAGCGCTACGAGATCCGCCTGATGCGTCCGGAAGAAGCGCCGCAGATCCCCCGCCTTTTCTGGCTGGCGTATGGCTACACTTACAAGAACGAAAACTTCTACCGGCCCGAGGGGCTTTTGCACCTCATCGGGAGCGGCCAGGTGATCAGCTATGTGGCAGTCGGTGAAGACGGACAAGTGGCCGGTCATGCGGGGCTTCTGCGGCCAGAGCCGGTTGCCATGGCCGAAATGGCTCTTCTGGTGGTCGCTCCGGCGCACCGAGGCCGCCATATCATGGAACGCCTCACGGACGCTTTGGCGGAAAAAGCCAGCTCCATGGGGCTTAGCGGCCTGTCGGCAAATCCGGTCACCAGCCACGCCATCAGCCAAAAGGAAACCTACCGGTTCGGGTTTGTCCCCTGCGGGCTTGACCTTGCCGCCTGTCCGCCGCGTCAGTTCAAGGCGCTGATCAGCCTTCAGGCCAAGCCCCAGCGTGAATCCTATGTCCATTGCTTTCATTACCTGATCCCGCCACCGCCGGTGACAATCCATGTTCCGGTGCGCCAACAGGCCATGATCGCGAGGCTCTACGAAAACCTCGGGCAATCCTGCGCGTTCGGCAAACCCATTCCGGCGGCATCGCCAGGCAATTTTCGAATTCAGTTCGACCGGACGCTTCAAAAGGGGATCATCACCGTAACCACGGCCGACGAGCGCCAGTGGCCGGAGATCCTGCAGGCGGCGAGGGACATGGAGAACCTCGCCGGCGCGGAGGTCGTGGACCTCGACCTGCCGCTTGCCCAAACCGCGACGGCCCTGCTGTTCGAACTGGCCGAAGAAGCGGGCTTCGTCTTCACCGGCATCCGTCCCTGCCAGTCGCAAGACGGAGACAGCGCCAGGCTTCAGCGTATCTGCGTTCCGTTTGATTTAGACTACCTGCGACTGGCTCCGGGCTTCAGCAACGAACTGCTTAACGATGTTAAAACCGCAATAAGCGCATCCGGAACGTAATCATGGCCCGAATGCTTTCCGAAACAGACGCAAAAGGCCGATCCGGAACGATGATCCTCATCGGCGCAGGGTGCGCCGCATTCATGAACATTCTTGATAGCACCATCGTAACGGTGTCGCTGCCCACCATCACGCAAGACCTCGCGGTGGATACCGGCTTCGGCGTCGCCGTGCTTCTGGCTTACACCGTCATGCTGGCCGGCGCCGTTCTGCCGATGGGCCGTACCGCAGACCGCTGGGGCATCAGGCGCGTGATGATGGCCGGCTTTGCCCTGTTTACGGCCAGTTCCCTGGTGTGTGGACTTGCCCCCAGTTTTCCAGTGCTTGTTTTCGGCCGTCTTCTTCAGGGAATCGGCGGGGGCATGCTTTCGGCCACATCGCTTGCGGCCGTTGGCTATTACTTTCCCCCGGAATCCCGGGGCAGGGGCATCGGAATGGTCAGCGCGGCCTCGGCTGTCGGCGCGGCGCTGGGCGCCCCGCTGGGCGGATTCCTGTCTGAATTTCTCGGTTGGCGCTTTATCTTTCTGGTGAACATCCCTGTCGGCGTTGCGGCATTTTGGATCGTTAGCCGCTACTTCCCGGCGGATCCTTCCTCCTTATCGCTTCCCCGCCGGGCTATTGCGGACCTTCCCGGCATCGGGCTCAGCGTCGCCGCGCTGGCCGTCTTCCTGATCGCGCTCAACCGGGGGGCGACCATTGGATGGTTCTCACCCTTCATTGCGGGTGGCCTTGCCCTTGCGGCCGTGTTGCTGGCCGTCTTCATCGTGCATGAACGCCGTTGTCCCGACCCGCTTTTGGATCTTGACCTTCTGTCCGACACTCGATTGTGCCTGGCGAATCTGGCAAACGTCTGCACGTCGATGATGATCGGCGGTTTTCTTTTTCTGATGCCGTTTTATCTTATTGCCGTAAGCGGGCTGGGCCAGTCCGCAACCGGAGGATTTCTGCTTATCGTGAGCGGCGCCTACATCCTGATGAGTCCGCTGACCGGCAGGCTTTCCGACCGGATCGGCAACCGCCTTTTGACCACCGGGGGCATGACGCTTGCGGCGGCAGCGCTGGCGTTTGCGGCGGCGGCAACCGGCTTTACCGGACTTTGGATTCCTGTCGTTTTTCTCGCCCTGGTCGGAATCGGCTACGGAACCTACCTTGCCCCCAACAACCGTCAGATTCTGCTTTTCGCCCCCGAAGAGAAGCAAGGGGCGGCATCGGGAATCATTCGCTTCTTCTTCTACATCGGGCAACCCGTCGGCGTCGTTTTGGTGGAATCGGTCATCCGGCGGGGCATCCCAACCGATTTGCTGGCAGAGGCCGGGCGGGCGGAAACAGGCCCGTTTCAGGCCGGCTTGTTGGTTTGCCTGACGCTTGCCGCCCTTTCGGCCGGTTTTTCATTTTTTGCGGGACGCGGCCGGAAGGATTCGCACCCGGACAGGAGGGAATGATTTTTTTCGTTCGTCAGACGGATCTGCTGCGCAAAGAATCGCGCCGGGCGTGTTCAATAAGGCGCGTCGTGAGTTGCAGATCGGACTTCAAGGCAAACCGGTCAAAATGAATGCCATAAGCAAAGCGCTGCCACCTTCAACCGGCCAGCTTTCTATTCTCGATTTAACATAAAAAGCCGGGTGGATCCTTTTGCGACAATCTGTTTTTTTTCGTTCAGGATGGTTCCGGACATATACACCAAACGGCTGCCCTTATGGATGATCTCAGCGATCACCGTTACCTTTTCACCAACAAAGGCTTTGGCGATGAAATCGATGGTCATGCCGGTCGTAATCGCCGAGACTTCGCTTCCCGGATGATTCGCCAAGATTCCGAGAGTGTCGCATAACATGGCGGCTCTCATACTGCCGTGAAGAATGCCCAGCGGATCCGACATTTCCGGCCGCACCTCAAATTCGCATTCCATCGTGTTGGAATCGACAAAAATCAATTTAGGGTTGAGCCATGCGGTGACTGGGTTTATGATCTTTCCACCTGCGGACGATAAATACTTCCCTTCATATTTTTTTAACTCGAGAATGTCCATTGCTTCCTTTCTTTTTGCTTTACGCAACAGCGCGCAATCTCCTGCAGGAACGAAACGCATCGGCATTCCCTTGCGCTCGTGTTTGACTATTTTGTGCCGACTTACACCCTATCGGCGACGACGGCAAATTCGTTCGATGTTTGATCATAGGGGGTTCCCGCAACGTCGGCATAAAGCCCTTTAATGTAAAAGCCGGCCTTTGTAAACTCGCTTTCAAGATCCGCGGGCGAAAAATATTGTAGCCAGTTGTACACCCTTCTGGTGCGGTTTTGCTCGATAATGGTGTATTGGTCCAGCGCAACCTTTTCTTCCTCGTATTTGAAAGTGTTCAGAAAACCGTAGTACTTATCCGGCGACCAGAATCCGTTGAGCTGGTTTACTTCATATGTGGCGCCCTCAATCTTTCGTTCAAATGCCGACAGAGAATACACATCAAGAAGAACCGAGCCGCCGGGTTTTAGAAGGCCGTGGAATTTGTTTAATATCCCTTTTCTTTGCGTCGGGCTCAGCGCGCAGAAATCGCACATGATCATCAGCACCAGATCGAATCGGTCCTCGGTTTCAAACTCAAGGTAGTTTTGCTTCACATAGCTAATGGTCAGCCGCTCGCGGGTTGCAACGTCCTTTGCGTATTCAATGGAGCGGCGCGAAAAATCAATACCGGTCACCGCCGCCCCGCGTTTCGCCAAGGGCGCTGCGTACAGTCCGGGACCGCAGCCGAAATCAGCTATTTTGAAGTTTCTGCCGATGTTGAAGGCCGCGGCGATCCATTCCACAGATCGATGAATGAATTGAGTATTCCGCGAAGACACATCAATGGCCCCGTTGAGGTGGAACGAGAGCATCTGATTGGACGTATGTTCATCAGTCCATAAATCGCTTGCGGTATAAAATTGGAACGGCCGTGGCCGTTCGTGAATGCTCTCCAATTCTTCAAACATGTTCTTACCTTATTTTATTACACGGGATGAAATAATCAGCCGGAGCGGCATCCCGTTTCAGCGCTTTGATAGATTTTTTATTCGATGACTTAATATCTTTTGAAGACTGGCTTTGCCCGCAAACCAAGGCGGCATCCTTCGAACCGTTCCATTCTTCAGATAGAGAAACAATTCGTGATCTTCAATTTTTGCTTTTTCCAGTTCAGATAGTGAAATCATCTCTTTGCGAAATAAGCCGGTAATTTCAACGCCCGATTCATCGACAACAACCTTAGATAAAAATAATTCAATGATTGCAGCGGCAAATAATACGGCCATGCAGAACAAAGCGATGGTTGTGAACGAAATGTCTCTGATCACAATAATGCCCGCGACAACAAAAATAAAAGCAAATATCAAAAGCCAGAAAAGCCATTTTGGCGGTTTATATATTTTCTCGGATATCGTCATATTCTGCCCATAACGCCTTGCTCATCAAAGAGGGCCGCTTTTTGCTCCGAACCCGGTGGAGCAAAAAGTCAGATCATTTGCTTTTGTTAAAACAGTCTATAACATTTTTTCCTAACTGTTCGTCGGAACAGGTTAACCCACATGTAACGTGAGGGCCTTCCGTAAATGAAAACCCTTTTCCTTCATTGATGGAATGATAAAACGTAAGCGTGTCGCCTTTTTGTTTTATACTGCACAATTTGCATCCAATCATAAATTTCGTGTATGAGCGCACCCTGGCTTGCTTAAGAACGAAATCAAATGCATCTTTATGGTGTGTTGGGTTTTCAACATTTAGAGTACTCTTCAATAGAGACTCGCGAATAATTGCTCCCAAGGATTCATTGTTTATGTCTATTGGTAAAGCGATACATGGTTCTGCTGCTATCCAGAATCCTGCAATGGTTTTATTGTCAATAACCAGCATATAGCCATTATCCCGTTGATAAAGCGATACCCCGGCTTCTTTTGGCTTCAACCTGTTTTTAAAGAAACGGAAAATCATCTTCCTTTAAGCTTGCCCCTTCATTTCATTCATTCGGCGCCGATAACAGGCGCGCTGAACGCTAGAGCAGCGCCACAGACGCGATCCATTCTAGCGGCGGATTGGGATACCATTTTTGCATTTAACTCGCGCAATTGGTATTCGCTTGCCGACTAATATCGTTTAAATCTCAGAAACCAACGCCTGCTTTGAGTTCGGCCCCAGGAGAAAGGAATAGCAGCGCAGCAAGGGTATCATCTAAATTCACCCTTGCAACTTTCAGGACAAGCGCGTTTGCATAATCCGAATCTCTTGATTTTAACCATAGTGAAATTTCCCCTTTCTGTTCAGGACAATCCACTTGATCTTTTGATATTTTGTCTTTGTCTTTGATTCGGATCAGAGAAAGCTCCCTCAGATTGAGTCGAATAGGCACATCAATGTAATAGATTTGCATATTGACTGTAACCGTTTTGAAAGAACCATAATTTTGAACTCTGGTTCCGTCAACCGATTGTTTGGCGATCACACCACTTGCATAGAGATTAGCTTTCTCATCTATCCGCACGAACGTTGATTTATTATGATATGCGTTTGTTACAACTTGACAGACGCCCGCCTGCTTTTCCGAAGCAGCAAGTTGGCTTCTTAATACATCCATGGCCTTGCCCGTATTCAGCGACTTGCTTTGTTGAAGCACATTATCATTCACGACATATTGTGAAGCGCACGAAATAACGAACACCCCTAAAACAAATATCATAATTCTTTTGATCATAATTCAATCCTCTCTTTCCTGACGAAATAGTCGCAATAATTCGAATTATATATCGATAGAATGCAACCCGCACGAGAAGCGAAGCCAAAGCCCCGCCCCCAGCGCGACGATCGGCCTTAGCGCCCGGCTGGCGCTTTAGTTTATGTTTCGGTGACACTTTCGTGTCGTTAATTCAGACAGCTTCTTAATTTCTTTGCATACTGAGCGAAGCAACAATATTCCAGCCATGCAACCTCACTCATCATTAGTAAGTCTTTTGGATTATTTGATTTAACAATACACTCAACCGGACAGATTGATACAAGTATTTTCTTGGAACGAATATTGTGATGTTTATATTTGAAAAGAAAACGTTCAGCACCCCCATGACCGCTTTTCCCAATGATTGAATTGTCAAATTGTTTTAATCTTGATTTCAAACCGCCAATCGAATTTGTCATGCCAAAAAACTCTACTTTTAACATGTCCACCTTTAGGGGAAGCTTACGATGCGTTCCATCTTTGGCGGTAATTCACTAATTATTTAATTTTGTTTTGCTGCTTTTAATATGAATATTGAAGCCAAACCGAAGTTCCGTTTCAAAACTGATCTCAACTGAATAGACAAGTTTTGAGGACTACTTCAATATTGCGGCTACATCTATCGCACAGAAAAGATATTATCAGTGAATATTTCGTTATCTTCATGACATCGGCTGATTTAGTTTAGTCCGACTCCTATTAGGTCTTTATCTTGCCAAATGGACGACAAGCTCCTGATCGTCTCGTCTGATCAGCAGCTTAACTGTTGCGCCGGGTCTTCCATTGATGCGGACGGCATCCTTCATTTCATCGCCGGTTATCGGTTCTCCGTCAATTTTCACAATAACGTCGCCCTTTTGAAGTCCCGCTTTTTCAGCGACGCCTCCCTGTACAACGGCCGTGATGGTGTAATCCTTCATGGTCATTCCCAGTCCTTTTTTGGCAGGTTCCTTTGCGGGTTCCTGACGACTATAGTTGTCACGGATTCGGGTTAACAATGCGTAAGCGCTTTCGGCTTCTTTCGAGCCTCGGCTAAGATCCGTCACAACCTGATCCCTGCGCCCAGGATAATGAATGAGACTAATGCTTGTAATCACTCTTACACCTTCCGGCGGATGGTTCACAATGTTGTAGGTATACCGGGCCAACCATTGCTCCCTAGGCCGTTTTACAAACGAAAGAACATTGACATCCGGATCGCGCATCTCAAGCTGAAAGTCCGATGACAGCATGGTATTCGTGATTTTATCGGCGATTTCAGCTTTGGACGCATGGGGGATGATGATGTCGGCCTTTCCGGTCTGCGTGTCAAGTGTTTTGGCCGGCTCCATGGTCGCGCATCCTGTGATGACGAGAAGGATTAATATCCAGTATGTGATGAGATGCAAAATAGACTTCATTTTTTCAATTTCCTTTGATGCGATATACAATAATCAACTCCAGGAAAGCGTATAATCCTTTTATTCTCTGGTTAGGCTTTTCGCACACAGAATAACGGTTGTCAATAAATACTTCGTTATATCGACCGCTTGGGAGATGAGGCTCATCTGCAATCAGCGGAGTAGTAAATCATTGATAAAGTGAAACATCGGTTTGAAAATTGGCGCGGATGTTGAGAAACGCTCATGGGTAACAATGCAGCCATTACGGCTCGGCGGATGTAGAAGGCATCTCACGACTCGCGAAATACTTCAGTAAATATTCCATCTGGAAGAAAGGCAAACTCGCCGAACTGAAAAACAGAAAAAACGATGTCAGGGCTTCATTATTCTTTTGGCCGGAGACTCTTTGTTCTTCTTTTCCGGTCTATGGGGCGATGATGTGCTTGAAAACTGAAGGCCATATATAGGTTAAGGATGTTCCGCTATGAAGGCTTCCGAACAAAAGCATAAATCGCGCACAGTAAAGCGCTGAAAACGCATGCCCAGCCGAACCAATCACCCCATCGGGAATAGAAGGTTCTGACTCCTTTGATGGGAATATCAGCAACCATCATACCGTCTTTCGACTTTTCCGAATCCATTATCGCGAGAATCCGTCCGTGATAATCCATTGCGTAGCTGATTCCGTTATACGTGGCGCGAACAAGGGAAAACCCATTTTCAATTGCGCGCAAATAGTATGAGTGCGTTTCGCTTTTGGGAAAATCGTAGGATGGCCCTAACATCAAGTCGACGTTCTTTTGGCCTGCTTGCCGGATATAGGAAGGGAAGCTCATGTCGCGGCAAGTTGCAACACCAATCACGCCATAAGGTGTGGCGGCTGTCTGAATCACTTCGGGTCCTTTTCTAAATACAAGCGTTTCACCGGATTCTCCGAATCCCAGCAAAAATCTTTTTGCATAGTGGATCAGGACAACCCCTTCAGGACTGATCAACACATTCATGTTCCGGCCTTTTTCATTTTTAGAAAAATAGGAATAGGCCAGATTCAGATAAATCCTGTTATCTCTGGCAATCCGTTGAAGCTCCTTGAGCAATTTTCCCCTGTCCTTTTCAGCCACGATGATGGCGTACTCCTGAAAGGAAATGATCTTCGCCGCTTTCCCGGATGCCTGTTTGGTCATGTCTTCTATCCGACGCATGACATTTTCAAAAGGCGATGCCTGTTTGGCATTGAAAATATCCATCATCAAGACCGGTTTACCGTCACGAGGGGTTAAAACGGCCGCCGCAACTTTTACAGTAGCCGTGTTTTGATCCGGATAAGATGCCATTCTGATCAGGCCGAATCCGGACAGGATCAGAAAAGCGCCGATGATGGCGGCGCATGCCGGCGCGACGGCTCTACATTGGAAGCGGTGTTCCCATAAATAATTCACAAATGATGCAACCCACGAGTACATGAAAACAAATCCCCACAAACCGAATAAGGATGCCGTCTGTTGAAGAAAAAGCGGCCCCTGGGAATAAATGTCTTTAGCAACGTCGCCATCGAAAGGGCCTTCCAGGGAGGATAAAAATAGAATGGCTGTAACCAGTATCGGAAACACAAGCGTCTTGACGGCGCCGGGAAGTCTTATCCTCCGATAGATCAGCCTGTCGAGCAGGTAGGGAACAAAGAACAAAACGGCCAACAGAGAACTTCTGATGAAATTTACAGCAAGCGTACCGAAACCGTCGTCTATATTGAATAAACCGAAAAGCGCAATATTCAGACTTAATAGGAAACCGAGAAAGGTCAGTCCCAAAGCATAACGTTCTTGAGTTCTGAGAAACCTCAAAATAAAGATCGGTGCGATGATGATAGCACAGCCAAATGTAGGAATGATTTCGCTTCGGCGCGAAAACATAAATAAGCCGAAGCCTAAAAGGAAAAGAACGAGCTGGATGATCTTTTTATTCATAAAGCGGATCCTTTTTCGGATATCGATAGAGTAGAGCCCATAAAGGCGCGATTGGCTTTAACGACGGTTGGGAAGCATTACTGCTTTTTTCCTTCATCGAGCCATTGCAGCAATAACGCTTTTTCAGGATCATTGGGTTGAAGTTTTAAAGCCTCCTCCAAATAAGGCACGGCTTCTTTCTTCCTGTTTTGATAATATAACGAAGCTGCGAGGTTTTTATAGGCAATCCAGAATTTCGCATCAAGCGTGACTGCTTTCTTGAAAGATTCGATTTCTTTATCTTTAAATTCTTGAGCGCCTGTCTGGTTAAACTTAAATCGATAAGCCATGCCGAGCAAGTTATACCCTACGGCATTATTCTGATCAATTTGAAGAGCTTCTTTATATTTTTCTATTGCCGCATCATAGTTGCCACTTTGAAAAAAACTGGCGCCTTCATTGAATAACCCTTCAACCTTGTTGCCTTGACTACTGCAGCCACAAATAATAATCATAACCATCAACAACAAACATTTCTTCATTTTAATGTCCCTCCAACGTTGGAAACCAGCCTGGCCACTTTGCGGCTTCGTCTGGGTTGACTTGTTATAAATCAGTCTCCACTATAGCTATAAAAATGAGAATATAGATTTCTAAATCGTTCACTTATCTTGCAATATTGAACAGCATAATCTGAAAACAGATCATGATTAGCCGTTTGCCCAAATATCAAAAAGCTTGGGGAAAAATACGCCGTCGCATAAATGATAAAAATGACGTGCTTGTCGCTGACTGTTTTTGCGGCATGGCTATAAGCAGAAGGAGCGACAACGCTTTTTGGGTTTCCCAAAAAACCTGGATCATACACAGATGAAAACAGCTTTTTCCAATCCACGTTCTCTCTTTCTAATTTAAGAAGGATGGATACCCGAATACTCCGAATGTCTTCATCGCTGCAGGCGTCACAAAGACGCACCAATTCCCTGACTGATCCGTTAAAAAAAAGCTGATTGCGTTTGCGTGCAATCTTGGTGTTGGCTTCAAGGGCTTGCTTGGTTTCCGTATCATCTGGGTCCGGATATAGCAGGCAAGAATCAAGACCTGGTTCAAGATCATCAAGAATTCGTAAAAGGATAGATAATCTTTCAGATTTGCCAATATGAATATTTCCTGAGCCCTCAACAAAAAAATGCCTTTGCCGGGATAATATTTCCTTACCCTCTGAAACATAACCCGGGAAATCTGTCAGTTTTAGAGTCGTTGGCATTTAAAAATCCGCCTTATAATGAAATATTTTGCCGATAGCGCGCTATCGGGTGGGCCGACGTGAAATCTTCTTCAGGTTTGATACTTAATAACTTAAGGGCATCCCTCATGGTTCCTTTGTATTTTTTAGGCATGTTCGTAATTTTATGTAGTTGGTCGAAACAAATAATAAAAAGCCGAGTGAAAGCAATAATTCTAAAGGCTCTTGATCTCTCCATACGAGAAACCCGCCAGGGGACGGCTTAGTTATAAAATCAAACAAGACATAAATAAGAAAAACAAAAAAGAAATATGAGCTTAAAAACCAATCCGGAACAACATAGTTAACGATATGATGACATCTCATTTTTATTTTTGATGCAAATGGCAATACAAATAACCAGGCAAATGCCCCATATGCACCTGTTAATATATAGAATTTATGCAAGTAGGGCTGGACGGTCTGTAGATTATGAAATGATATTTCATTTTGAACATTGTGTTGTGAGAAGTAATCAGGGTTGGCAACATCAAAAATCCTTTGCCCCCAACTTATTTCTTCTAAGGACACAAACAGAAGTCCGAGGGCTAATATACAGTATAAGATACCATGCAAAGCAATCTTGTTTTTTAAGAACATCACCGCAACAAAAAAGGAAAGCATTGATGAAAGAAAGTAAAAAAATGCTTGCGCATATTCAATGACTGAGTCTTCTTGTATTAAAAGCATGTATTTACTCGGCGACACCAGCTTAACACATAGAGATACCAAGAAAAAAATTATCGAAAATAGAAAAACAAATTTTTTCATGTGGCGTTTTATCCAGCGAAAGCTTAACGAAAAGCTAAGCAGGAGCCGCGCCCCTGGCGCGGCGATCGGCTTTAGCCCCTGTTTGGCGCTTTTCTTAATTTTAATGAAGCAAAACACTATTTACAAACCAAGCAACAAATAGCCAGAATGCAATACCAAGCCATACACTCATTTCTGTGAATATGACGAACTTAGACGGCTTTTCTTTTGCGTAATAATCCCATCTTGGTTTTCTTTGTCCCACTGACAAAACAAATATTAGAATTTCACCCGTATAAAATAAAATTATTTCAACGACGATACGGAATAGAATTTCAAGTATGATTCTGAATATTCCTTTTGCCGCACCTTCTACGATATCATCAATCATGATATTCTCGCGCCAACAATTAATATACAGTGTGTGGTTTTTTCTGAAAAATCGGTTATCGTTATACGCTTTTTCCGGCGGGAAGAAAAGCGATAATCCTTTAAAAACAACGGCAAACGAAATGCGGCTGTTGGCTTTTGAAGTCGGAGATGAGCAAGCCCTGATATGCTTCGCAATCGGGATTGTTCGACTATACTTCTAGCGTTCACTGCGTTCCGGTAGAAGTCGTCTCACTGACCCAGCGAGGTATTTTATGGGAAATTTGTCAGGCGTAAAGAAACCCGCCGTCTTTGGAACGCTTTTAGCAATTCTTTCAACGGCTCTCCCGGACGCGCAATGCTAATCAGCCATCGGCCTACAAATCAGGCATAATGCCAAGAGGTGAGATCGGCCAAACCGATTCAAACAGGGCTGCGATCGCCCGCGGGCGGTTAATGCACAACTTCGGTTAAGTCGTTGGCCAACGCCCGGTAGCTTTGGTATCGCTCCTGCGGTTTTTTGGCCATCATTTTTCCGATGATGTCCGACAGGTCGCCCGAGACCATCGGGCTGACTTTTTTAAGGGGAACAAGCTGTTCGTTGAGATGTTTGGCGGTGATGATGTCGTCGGTTTCGCCTTCAAACGGGGGCACGCCCGCAAAGACATGATAGAAGGTCGCCCCCAGCGAGTAAATGTCGCTGCACAAATCCAGAGGCCGCCCCAGAATGCATTCGGGCGACGCATACAAAGGCGAGCCGAAGCCTTCTGGCTTTCGGCTTTCGCTGGTCTCATCGCCCGCGGCCGCGATGCCGAAATCGACGATCTTTAAAACGCCGCGATCATCGATCATGATGTTGGCGGGCTTGATGTCCCGATGCACGATGTTGTGCTTGCTGACGAAATCGAGCGTGCGGCAGGTTGTGATGAAATACTCCAGGCATTTGGCCAGATTCAGGTTGTTTCGGTCTTTGAGGATGTCGGCCAGCGTGCCGCCGTTGATGAATTCCATGATTAAGTACAACACGTCGTCGATCTGATCGAGATGATACAGCTGGGCGATATGCGGATGGGTCAGGCGGGAAACCATTCTGGCTTCGCGGATGAACATCTCCCGAAACGAGGGAATGGCCGAAAGCCTGTAAGAAATGACTTTCAGCGCCACATGCCTTTCCAAAAGCACATCCCAGCCTTTGAAAACGCCCGCCATGCTGCCCGCGCCGATAAACGACACGGCCTTGTAATTTCCAAGCTGCTTGCCGATGAGGCTGCGGTAGAACTTGCTTTCCAGCGCCTTGCCCGCCTGGCCGGTATCCGCCGCATGCAGTTCCGGATCGACATAGACATATTGCGTTTTGCGCTCCGAAAGCGTCTGCGCCGCCGAAGGGGCTTCGGAAGACTCCTGCCGGCCGCCGGCGATTTTTTTTGTTTCGGCCGCTTTCACAATGCCCATGAGCTTGGCGATATAGGTGTAGATTTCGATCCACTCGGCGGTATCGTCGGCCTCGAGACCCACTTCCGCTGAAGACGGCTGCCGGATGATCGATATGTGGCGAATATGGCACCGGATCGCCACCGTCTGCGCACCGGGCAGAGGAACCCGGACATAAACCGACATGCCCAGCTTGCCCAGCAGAGCGGTTTCCATCATTAAGCCCTGTTCGTTGATGTTCGTGATCCGGCCGGGAATCCACAATGCGCCGTCGCGCGAGATTTCACTTTCCACGGCGTATCCGGGAACGATCCGCTTGCTGTCGCGGCGTTCCGGCGGGCCGGAAGGCGTTTCGTCCGCCGGTGCGGCAGACGGGGCGTCGGCCGACTGCTGAAATCCTGCGGGCAATGTTTTATTCAGACGTTTGATCAGCGACCGGGAGACATCTTCTTCCATGCTGTCGATGATGAAGTCGATCGCCCCCAGATCGAACGCCTTCAAGATCTTGGAGACTTCCTCCTCCAGACTGTCCACCACATAGCGGGCCGACACCAGAAAGATAAACGGTAGATTCTTCGTATCCGGAGAATTTTTAAGAGCCGCAAGAAATTCGTAGCCGTCGCCGTCTTGAAGATCGGTGTCGCAAATGATCAGCGCAACCGCTTGAGAGGAAAGCAGAGCCTGCGCATCGCTTATCGACTCGGCGGCAAGAACCGGAAATCCGGCCTCAAGAAGCGATGAAGAAAGGGTTTTAAGAAACCTCGCCTCTCGGTTGATCAAAAGCAGATAGCGTAAAGCGTCCATAGTTTCCGAATCGTATGGCCTTCCGGGTTCAAAGGGTTTTAAAAGGGTCCGCGCGTCTGGACGGACAAGGTGTCAGGCCGCCGCGCTTTTCGGTTTGATGCAGACATGCAGCGCAAACGCTTGACCGTCCACTTCGAAAATCAGAACGGCGGCGGCGGTGTTCTGAAAATAGCCGATCTGATGGCCGGGGCCGACCACCACCGAAGGCAGCGTGATTTCGAAGTGATGGGGCTTGCCGACAAAATCCTTTTTCGTGGTGCCGCTGATCATGTTGATGATTTCGCTGACTCCGTCATGAATCAGCTCGGCGTCGATTTGGTCTTCTTCCGTGTTCATCATTCTGGCGATGATGGTTTTGGCCAGATCCCAATAAAACGTGACGGCCAGTGTGCCCTCCGAGTTTCCGGAAAGCCCCATGATGCCCGACACATCGCCGAAAATGCGGATGGCGTTGGAAAAATACACTTTTTTAAATACCGCATCCATGCCCGCCATGGTTTTCAGAATATGGCAGGTGTTTCGAATGAAGGGGTCCAGATAGGCCTTTTCCTCCGGCAGGGGCTCGCGGCCCGGAATCAGGTAGCCGTTGATGATGTTTCGGCAGGCGGGCGCCGGATCGGAAAGAGAAAGCACTTCCGTCGCCCCGGCGATGACATAAGGCTGCGAAGGAATATCACGGGGCTGATCGTGCATCACAATGATGGGAATATTCTGAAAGTTGCAGGCGCAGCGCAATTTGCCGATTTTCTGCTCGACAAGGGCCTGATCCTCGTCCATCCACAAGAGCACCATGTCGTTGTCGCCGATCCGGATTGTTTCCTGAAATTTTTCATATTGGATATAGGCGTCCTTGCCCAGTATTTTCAACAGGGCGATTTCCGCTTTCGGACTGAAATCAATTCCTAGAATCTTTTTCATCAACGAACCTCCATCTAATATTGCCCTCACCCCGGCGACTTGCCGGCCTTCCGTTCGAGTAAGCCCTTCCCTTCGAAAACGTGCCCGGGGCGGGCGGCTCGCGACGCCGCAGGTTAGGTCATGGACAAGACACGACGAATCGCCCCGGTCAACTGCTCGGGGGTGAACGGCTTGGGCAAGTAGCCCTGCGCGCCGGCTTCGAGCGCCTGCCGAATTCTTTCGTCTTCGGATTCCGTGGATACCATCAAAACGGGAATCTGCCGGAAGCTCTCGTCGCTGCGCATCGTTTTGATGACATCCATGCCGTTCATAATCGGCATGTTCCAATCCAGAAGCACCATGTCGATGCCGCCTGCTTCCAAAAGGTCCAGGGCTTCCTGGCCGTTGGCGGCCGGGACGGCCTCAAATCCCATGGAAACCACAATTTTTTCCACGATGCCGCGCACCAGCCGGGAATCATCTGCCACGATTATTTTCATCGTTTTGTTCTCCTTTTGCTAAAGACACGACCTCTTCGAGGCGGAGGGAAGATTGCGGACGGGCCGCTCTTCCTAAACGCTCTGATTCGATCCTTCGATTTCCCGAACCGGCCTGTTCCGCTCAATGAGATCGGCTGTCAGACCGGATTTCTGAAGACATTGACGCCTTTTTCCTCATTTTTCTGGAAAGTTTCCCGAAAAAAGAGCAACCGCCGACTGACGGCGGAAAATAAGGGTGATTTTTTTATTGTCAGCCGGCCTGCGGGACAGGACGCGCGGGTTTGAGCCCGGCATCGGTAGTTTGGGGCCGTCTTTGTATTTTCTTTTTGTTTTTAATATGTTGCCTCACCTAAAACCCTGCCCGGTCGAAACCATCGGCTAAGCGGCATGCCGATCCGCAGGCTTCCGCCTTCGAAGTGCACTTCGGGCCAAAGTATGTTAAGGCAGGTTGAACAATCCTCTTCCGGGACAAAAGCCCCAAGGCAAGAAAGGCTCTATGGCTTTAATTTTGATCAAAAATCTAACCGTGAGTTTCGGCGGCCCCCTGTTGCTCGACGGCGCGTCGCTGCAAATCGAACCGGGCGAGCGAATCGGGCTTCTGGGCCGCAACGGTTCGGGCAAGTCCACCCTGCTGAAGCTGATTTCGGGCGCCATTGCGCCGGACGCGGGCGACATCGGCATGAACAATCCGGTGCGCATTGCTCTTCTGCCGCAGGACATCCCCGAGCTGTCCGGAACCGTTTACGACGTTGTGGCCTCCGGCGGAAAGATGCACCTGGATTTACTGCACGCCTACTCCGACCTCACTCATCAAATGCAGACAAACGGCAGTGATGCGCTTTTAAAGAAAATCGAACAGGTCCAGCATCAACTGGAGGCGGCGGGCGCCTGGCAGTTTCACCGCCGCGTGGAATCCGTCATCACCCGGACATCGCTTCATGAAAGCGCTGAATACCGTCTGCTTTCGGCCGGCGTGAAACGCCGCGTGCTTCTGGCGCGGGCGCTGGCCTCCGATCCGGACCTTCTGCTTCTGGACGAGCCGACCAACCACCTGGACATCGACGCGATCGTCTGGCTGGAAGCCTTTTTGCACAACTTCGACAAAACCCTGATGTTCGTCACGCACGACCGGACGTTTCTGCGGAAAATCGCCACGCGCATAGTGGAGATCGACCGGGGCGCGCTTACATCGTTTGCCTGTGATTATTCCACCTACCTCGACAGGCGCGAGGCCCTGCAGGAGGCCCAGGAAAGCCAGTGGCAGACATTTGACAAGAAACTGGCCAAAGAAGAGCTCTGGATTCGCCAGGGCGTCAAAGCCAGACGCACCCGCAACGAAGGCCGGGTGAGGGCCCTTCTGAAAATGCGCGAAGAAAGGGCTCAACGGCGCGAACGCGAAGGCCGGGTGAAATTCTCCGTGTCGGAAGCCCAGGCCGGCGGCAAACTGGTGGTCCAAGCTCAAAACATTTCGTTTGCCTATCCGGACAAAAAAATGATCGAGGGCTTTTCCACCCGTATTCTGCGTGGCGACCGGGTCGGCATCATCGGCCCCAACGGCTCGGGAAAAACCACGCTTTTGAAAGTTCTGCTGGGAGAACTCGCGGCAAGCTCGGGCACAATCCGCCTGGGAACGAACATCGCCATTGCCTATTTCGACCAGATGCGCGCGCAGTTTGACGAAACGAAATCCCTTCGCGACAATGTCGCAGACGGCAATGAGACCGTTTTTATCAATGGCGCGCCCCGGCATGTGGTGGGCTATTTGCAGGAATTTCTTTTCCCGCGCGATCAGATTGCCGCGCCGGTTTCGTCGCTCTCCGGCGGCGAGCGCAACCGACTTTTGCTGGCCAAACTTTTCTGCAAACCGTCTAATGTGCTGGTCCTCGACGAGCCGACCAACGACCTGGACGCCGAAACCCTCGAACTTCTGGAAGACCGCCTGCTGGAATACAGCGGAACCCTTCTTCTGGTGAGCCATGACCGGACGTTTCTGAACAATGTCGTCACCTCCACGATCGTCCTGGAAGGCGACGGCCGGCTTGGCGAATACATCGGAGGGTATGACGACTGGCTTCGTCAGCGCGACAGCCGCGATCACAACCCCGCCGCCAGGGAAGAAAAGGTCAGAAAAGAAAAACCACCCCGGGAAAAATCAAAGCTGTCGTTTAAAGAAACGCGCGAGCTCGAAGCGCTGCCGGAGCAAATCGAAACCTGGGAAAAGCAAAAAGCCCTCGTGCTGGAATCGCTCAACTCGCCGGAGCTTTATTCGGCGGGAAACGCCGGCCGCATCGCCAAGCTCAATGCCGACCTGGCCGAGCTCGAAACAAAGCTTGAAGACGCCTACCACAGATGGGAAGAACTCGACGAGCTGGCAAGCCGCTTTGCCAGGTAGCCCGCCTCTGATGGACATGAACAATATGTTTATAAAAAATCGAGCTTGCCGCCTTCTTTCCGCCCGCCGCGGCGCTTTTCACTTTTTACTTGACGCTCGCCGGTTATTTCCCTATCGTCTGCGCTATTGACTTGCACTCTCAGGCTGAAAGACATGATCGAAGGGTTTATCGCAAATTTATCCCAATATTTGGAAGGGTCGGTGATGCTGGCATTTGCCGCCGCCTATCTGGGCGGCGTTTTGATCAGCTTCACGCCCTGCACCTATCCGCTGATTCCCGTTACGGTGGGGTTGATCGGCGCGCAGGGCGCCTCTTCCAGATTGCGCGGCTTTTTTCTGTCGCTTTTTTATGTCGCGGGCATGGCCGCAACCTACGCGGCGCTGGGAACGGCGGCGGCGATGTCGGGACGCCTTTTCGGTCAGATGCAAACCACGCCTTTAACCTATATCGTGATGGCCAATATCTGTTTGATTATGGGGCTGGCCATGCTTGATGTTTTCAAGATTTCCATCCCGATTCCGCAAAAACTCCTCGCCTATTCGGCCGGCGGAAAAAAGGGTTTCGCCGTCAGTTTTGTCCTGGGGCTTGCCTCCGGGTTCGTCATCGGCCCCTGCACGGCGCCCGTGCTGGGCGTTTTGCTCGGTTTCGTGGCGCTTCAGGCTAATGTTCCCTTGGGCGTGGCATTGCTGTTTGTGTTCGCCTTCGGAATGGGCACGCTCCTGATTCTGGCCGGCACATTCGCCGGATTTCTGTCGTCGCTGCCCCGTTCGGGGGCCTGGATGACGTATATCACTCGTGCTTTCGGCGTGATCCTGATTATCGGGGCCCAATATTTTCTGTACGTCGCCGGCACTTTATCGTTTTAAAAAAGGAGAATTATGCACAAAACACTTCCGAGATGCTTTGCCGCTTTGATGCTGCTGCTTTTTTTCGCGCAGGCAGCCTTTGCCCAGTTTCAGCCCGGCGCGCCGTTTAAACCCCAGCAACCGCAGGCGCCGGATTTCACCCTCAAAGACCTCGACGGAAAAACGTTTCGCTTAAGCGCCGTCAAAGGAAAACCGGTGTTGATTTTCTTTGGAACGACCTGGTGTCCGGGCTGCCGGAAGGAAATTCCCAAATACAACCGGATCAACGAAAAATACTCCTCCAAAGGGCTGGAAGTGGTTTACATCAACATTATGGAACCGGCTGAAAAGGTCAAGCGGTTCGCCCGGACCAACAATATCCGCTTCCGGGTTTTGCTCGACGAGTCCGGACACGTCGGCACCCTGTATAATGCGGTCGGTGTTCCCATGCTGGTGCTTCTCAATAAAGACGGATTGGTCGTCAAAGTGGCGCACAGTTCATCGGATATTCCGCTCGACGAAATCCTCGGCTCAGGAAATTAAAAACCGGTTCTTTTTGAAGATGAAAACCGGTTGCAGGCGGACGATTTTAGAATTATAGAAAAACAACCGAGAATCATGACTTCGTCTGCAAATTGCCTGAGACCGTCAGTCCGGACATCCTATAAACACACCCGCCGGAAAATCCTCTTTCGAGGCGGAAAGGAGAAAGACCCATGGCATCAGACAACTGGCTTACGCGTTTCACGCTGTCGGACCGCGACCGTTGGATCGGAGGCGTTTGCGGCGGACTGGGAGAGCATACGCCCGTGCCGTCGTGGTCCTGGCGCCTTTTATTTGTTCTTTTTTTCATTTTTTTCGGCACGGGGCTTCTGGTGTATATCCTGATGTGGATTTTTGTCCCGCGGAACCATGCATCGGATTGATCTTAAAATAAAAATCCTGACCGGAACGGTCGCACCGGCGGGGCGGACGATTGATTGCAGACGATTAAACTTGACAATCTGGCGGTGGAAACGGTCTTTGCCGACGCCGCATCGGTCCCCTGCTCGCTGCTCTTCATCCACGGCGCCGGCGGCACGGGCCGCTATTGGAGCCATTATCTGTCCTATTTCGGACGCCGGGGCTGGAACGCCTTTGCCCTGAGCCTGCGGGGACATTCTCCGTCGGACCGCGAAGAGGGACTGGCGCAGATCACGCTGGAAGATTATCTCGACGACGTGGACAAGGTTCTGCAGCGGCTCAATCTCAGGCGGGTTGTTTTGATCGGGCACAGCCTGGGCGGGCTGATCGCGCAGAAAGCGTCGGAAAACCGTCCGTCCGTCGCGGCGCTCGTCACGCTTTGCAGCGCGCCGCCTCTGGGCATCGCCATGGCCCTGCATGACGACGCTCCCTATGCCGGCATGATCATTAAAACGCTGTGGGGCCTGATGAATATGAAGCCGGTGAAAACGACTTTTTCACTGGCCGAAAAGACGCTGCTCAACAACATTGAACCCGAGCGGCGGAAAGACGTTTTCGACCTGTTCGTTGCGGAATCGCTGGTGGTGGGCTATCAGGTGGCCCAGGGGTATCCGGTGAATCCCGGAAGAATCGCCTGCCCCAAACTGGTCGTCGGATGCGGCCGGGACCGGGTCGCGCCGCCCGAACAGCAAAAAGCGCTCGCGGCGTTTCTCGGCGCGGATTACCGGGAATACCCCCATCTGGCGCATCTGCCGATGCTGGAAACGGACTGGAAAACCGTCGCTTCGGATATCGCGTCGTGGCTGATCAAAAACGTCGAAGGATGAGGGCATCGGGCTTGCAGGACGCAAACCCTGAAAACAAAAAAGGCTGAAAGGGAAGGAAGGGAAATGAAATATTCAGACGACATTTACATTTACGAGTGGACCAATTATTTCGACAACAACTGCAACAGCTACTATATCGGCGGCAGTGTGCAGGCGCTGATCGATCCGGGCCTCACGCGGTATATGCCGGATCTGTTCAATCAGATGGCGGCCGACGGCATCAAGAAGGAAGACATCCGTTATGTGATCAACACCCATTCGCATCCCGACCATTTTCAGGGCTCCGAGCTTTTCGATCATGAAACGGTGAAAATCGCGCTCCACCGCAAAGAAGTGGATTTCCTAAAAGGCGTCGGCGGCGATCTGTACGGCCTGTTCGGCATTTCCGTTCCGCAGATGCAGATCAACATGCAGCTTGAAGACGGCCGCCTTGAACTGGGCGACGAGATCTTCCGGGTCATCTCCATTCCCGGCCATACGCCCGGCTCCATCGCACTGTACTGGCCCAAAAGAAAAGCGGCCTACTGCGGCGACGTCGTCTTTCAGCAGAATGTGGGCCGCACCGATTTCCCCGGCGGCAACGGCGCACACCTGAAAAAGAGCATCGTCACCCTGTCGGATCTGGACATTGAATTGCTTTTGCCCGGCCACATGGGCATCATCGAAGGCCACGATCAGATTCAGGACAACTTCAACATCATCATTCAGAACATCTTCCCCTATATATAATAGAGGACATTTCAAGAACGCTTTGGAGGATTAGCGGTTTATGGCCAACGAAGGTAACAAAGTCATTTATTCCATGATCGGCGTGAGCAAGGTCTACGACAAGAAGCCCGTGCTCAAGGACATCTATCTGTCCTATTTTTACGGCGCGAAAATCGGCGTGATCGGCCTCAACGGTTCGGGAAAAAGCTCGCTTTTGAAGATTCTCGCCGGCGTGGACGACGAATTTCAGGGCAAGACGATTCTCTCGGCAGGCTACACCGTCGGCTACCTGGAGCAGGAGCCGAAGCTCGACGAGTCGAAAACCGTCCGGCAGATCGTCGAGGAAGGTTTGGGCGACATCATGGCGGTGGTCCATGAGTACAACGCGATCAATGAAAAATTCGCCGAAGAGCTCTCCGACGACGACATGGCCAAGCTCTGCGAACGCCAGGCCGAACTGCAGGATAAAATGGACGCGCTCGACGCCTGGGATATCGATTCCCGCCTGGAAATGGCGATGGACGCGCTTCGCTGTCCGCCCGGCGAAACGCCGGTGAATGTGCTCTCCGGCGGCGAGCGCCGCCGCGTCGCGCTGTGCCGTCTGCTTCTGCAAAAACCCGACATCCTGCTTCTGGACGAGCCCACCAACCATCTGGACGCGGAATCCGTGGCCTGGCTGGAGCATCATCTGCAAAAATACGAAGGCACCATCATCGCCGTCACGCACGACCGCTATTTTCTGGACAACGTCGCAGGCTGGATTCTCGAGCTCGACCGCGGAGCGGGCATTCCGTGGCAGGGAAACTATTCGTCTTGGCTCGAACAAAAGCAAAACCGGCTCAAAAACGAAGAAAAGGCCGAAAGCCACCGCGTCAAAACACTCGAGCGCGAACTGGAATGGATTCGCATGTCGCCCAAGGGCCGGCACGCCAAATCCAAGGCGCGCATCAAGGCCTATGAAGAATTGCTGGGAAAAAATCTTGAGCGCGAATCCGGAACGCGCGAGCTGTATATCGCGCCGGGACCGCGCCTGGGCGATCTGGTCATTGAAGCGGAAAACGTCTCCAAAGGCTACGGCGACAAACTGCTGGTCGAAGGCATGACCTTCAAGCTGCCGCCCGGCGGCATCATCGGCGTCATCGGCCCCAACGGCGCGGGAAAAACCACGCTCTTTCGCATGATCACGGGGCAGGAAAAGCCCGATGCCGGCGATATCCGCATCGGGGAAACCGTGAAGCTTTCCTATGTCGATCAAAGCCGGGACTCGCTGGATCCGGACAAAAATATCTGGGAGATGATCTCCGACGGCAAGGATGTCGTCGATATCGGCGGCCGCCAGATCAATTCGCGGGCCTATGTGTCGCGCTTCAACTTTTCCGGAACCGACCAGCAAAAGAAAGTCGGAGCGCTCTCCGGCGGCGAGCGCAACCGCGTGCATCTGGCGCGCATGCTCAAAGAAGGGGGCAACGTCCTTCTGCTGGATGAACCGACCAACGACCTGGATGTGAACACCCTGCGCGCGCTGGAAGACGCGCTGGAGAGCTTCGCCGGCTGTGTGGTGGTCATCAGCCACGACCGCTGGTTTTTAGACCGCATCTGCACGCACATCCTCGCCTTTGAAGGCGAAAGCAAAGTGCTGTTCTTCGACGGCAATTATTCCGAGTATGAGGAAGACTACAAGCGCAGATTCGGCTCCGCCGCAAGCCAGCCGCACCGGATCAAATACCGGCAGCTGACTAGAAGGTAAAAGGAGCAAGGGATAAGGCTCAAGGAAAGATCCCGCTTCGCTTCACGGGGCGCCCTGCCGGCGCCCCCCTCTTGCATAGAGAACAGTTGGAAAACTTTCGAGAAAAAACCTCGATTCTTGCAACCGGTTTGACGTGAGCCGAATGCGGGTTTTCCCGCTTAGTAAAGCCTGAGGCGGTCTTCGACGCCGCCCGCCACGCTGCCCATCACGGCAAGACGATCAATCGCCTCCGCGTCGCCGCGCACATACGCGTCAAGAAACGTCAGCGTCCAGGTAAAGATGTCGTTTTTTGCGGCATCGTCAAATCCGTGCTCCACCCCCGACAGAGAAACCAGTATGCGGGGTCCGGCCAGGCGCTGCATGCCCCGGCTCACTTCGGTGATCGGCGCGGTGGTGTCCGCCGTGCCGCTGATGCCCAGATACGGCAGGCTGATGCCGGCCAGGCCGTCATGATCGTGCCCGAAGGCGGGCAAAACGATGTGGCCGAAATACGGCACGTAGCCCGCCGCCGCCTTGATCCGGGGGTCGAGCGTCACCCGCTGCCAGGACTGACCGAAATCGAGGTAGGATGTGGTCAGCCCCGCGTTGGCCAGAAGCAGCATCGTTTCGCCTCCCATGCTGGCGCCGAAACCGCCGATTTGATCGGCATTCACATGATCCTGCCACTGCGGGTGATTCAAGACCAGATCCAACGCCGCTGTGGCCGAAAGCGGCCGCAGGGCCTGCATGGCGGTGAAGTTTCTGAATTGCAAAGCGGACAGAATGTCGCTGAGGTCAAAGTTGTCGAGATTAAGATTGGAAAAGCGCAAATCGCCGTGAAACGGTGCGACCACCACGTAGCCGTAGCTTGCGCACACGGTCAGCGCGAGCATATAGTCGTCGGAGGAAATCGGAGAGCCCATGTAGCCGTGCGAAAACAGAAGCACCGGATAACGGGCCGAGGCATCCGCGAAGATCGGCGCCTCCGTTCCGGTCTGCATATGCGGCACCGATCGGTCGGTGGACCAAAGCGGATAGTCGGGACGGGGATTATCCGCCGATGTGGGGTAGCACACGATCACGACGAACTGCTGAGACTGCCCGGCAAACCCGCCGAAGAGGTTTGCATCCGCAGGCGCATTCACCGAGGCGATGAGCGTATTGGCCGGGTCATCCAGAAGATCGGTCACATAGCGCGTCCGGTCGCCGTCCGGCAGGCCTTCCCAGTAGTCCGTGACTTCCTCGCCGAAGCCGACCCGCGTGAAATCCTGCGAGACGTTGCTGCAGGCCACCGCGTAGGGTCCGGGCAGGGCCAAAGGCTGGACCACTTCACTGGGCGCGTCGCTTCCCCCGCCGCCTCCGAAATACCCGCCGCCGTCGCCGCCTCCGCCGCATGCCGCAAAGAGAAACGCCAGCAGGGCCAGAAATACTGTCGACCATGTCTTCGGGACCGATTTCATAAGGTCTCCTTTTCTTTTTGAAGTTTGCTTCCAGTCTCCGGCCGCACCCCCGTCGTCTGGCGGCATCGCTTCCGGAGCGCGTGGAATCCGTCATTGGACATTCAGGCCGGATCCTTCGGCAAGGCGCGCGCCCTGCGGGATCTTTCTTATCCGGCCGGGTCGGGATCCTGGGACGCGGGAGGAGAAATCACCCTGTTGAGGTAGGCAAGCCACTCGTCGCCCGCTTTAGCGTGGAGAATCCAGAGATTATACTGCTTTTCCGTGCGGATATTCTGCAGCGACAGGAAATAGGCGGGATAGATCATCAAAGACAAGGTTCTTTCCGGAAAATGCGCCCCCAGGGAATTGACCGTGGCCGCGAGCATGGCCCAGGACAGAATATCCGGCTCGACGATGATGATTTTGATGCCGTTGATCAAATCGGATAGATTGAGCTTGATGTCGGAGCGGTTCACGACGAAGAAAGCCAGAGGTTTGTCCAGATGACAAAGACAGTACGTTCGGTATTCTCTTCGAAATCCGGCGCGGGTGAATGACTTTTTCAACGCGTCCGCCGGACGGTCCAGCCCCAAAGCGCCGAACATCAGCCCCCCGGAGACCGACTCATAGAACTCTTTGAGGATTGACAAATCCCGCAATGTGCTTTCCCGGATTTCCCAATCCGCGGGCAGTTTGCGGACCATCTCCTTTTTGTGAAAATACAGATGGGCAAACGCGTCAACTGAACATTTCTTGCTGTCGTTGATATACCGGTTGAAGTTGTCGAACAGCTTCTCGACGATGTCGTTTTTCGGCTGGTAATAGGTCATGTAATGGCTCGTGGCCAGGCCCTGAAGACGCTGATAGGGCCCCAGATATTCAATCACATGCCGCAGAAACATCATGCCCTGCCGGCGGCTGTCCATTTTTCTCGCCGCGAAATGGTGAATCAGCCAGGCAGGCTCGTAGGCATGAATCATGGCCACATGACTGTAGATCCGGCCGTTTCGCTTATAGACGATGTGCCGCGCGATATCCGGATTGTCATCGTAGAGTTTCCGGTAGAGCGCCTTGAATTCCTCCCGCCGGGGCTTGATCCGGTCGAGCTTTTCGGCGTCGATAAATCCCGTGTCGAAGAAGAATTCCCACAGAGCCTCCATATCGACATCCGTGGAGATGCTGGCATGGATGCGATCGGTCACATTGAGCACCTGACGCAGTCGGGTGTAGGATTCCAGGTCCATGTCCGTCAGAGCCAGGCCGTATTTGATCCGGCCGTCGGCATCTTGCGCTTCCCGGTAGATGACTCTGGCCGAACAGTTCATTTTCACAATCCCGGCATACACGATGGTCAGCTCCGGCAGAAACATGCCCGGCAGAAGAATATCTTCATCCGCAGCATCCTTGATGGAAAAACCCGCAGGCGAGATGTCGAAGATATCGCGTTCAACGGATCGCCGGAAAAAGGGATGCTGAAACTGCGCGGAAAAGGCATAGTCAATCTTTCGCCGGTTATCGCGGATTTCCCGTTTCGGATACAGGGAAAACTGCTGCTCCAGAGGCAAAAAAACCATCTTGCTGTCGTAGGCGTCAAAGCGGTTGACCAGGCATCGGCACATGCCCGAATAAATGGAGTGATCGGCCCGGGTGATGTCGAGAAAGGCCGGTTTGGACCGGTCAAAGCCGGCAATGCCGGGATGGTCATCCAGGCTGATGCCCAAACCGCCGGTGCTGAAATCAATCAGCCGGCCCACGACGTTGAAATCGCCCTGAATGATCTTGCACGCCGCGTCGTCGCACGGATAGCGTCGATTCTTCCGGAGGTTTTTAACGGCGCCGCGCCGGGGCAGCGTCGTTTTCAAGAAAAAGTCTTCCAGGCCGATCGCCTGGAGCTGAGCCACAATGGCGGAAAGGCCGTCATCTATTAAAAGAGAATGGAGCTCGTAGTTTTTCAGATCAATCGCCGCATCGGACGGCGAAAGCTGCAAGGTGAATTCGTCTTTGTCGCACAAACGGGGCTGGGCCTTGACCATCACCAGCGCGCCGGTCGCCAGCTGGCTGAAGATTAAATAGACGGACTCGTCATTGAAACTGACATGGTTGATTTTATTGATAAGCTTGGTCAATTCGATCGGCCGGCCCGGCTCCTGCGAGCCCAGCAAACTGTCATGCTGAAACAGCCACGGCGTGTATCGGCGGGGAGACGCGTTACGAATTCCTGAAATGCTTGGGCGGATCGGAGTTTCCATGGCGCTTTCAGAGGCCTTCCGGGTCATTTACGGGCGCGAACGCTGTTTGTTCCGATGAGGCCTAAATAATGAAGAAATCGTCCTTTGTCAATTAAAACCGCTTTTTTTAATCCGGCTCATCACTTTTTTCCGCGCGAAAAACTTTTTGTTTTTCACACGCCGGCCGCAAACGCCCCAGGTGGGGCTTACAATCCGATAAAAATGATGATTCTGCCCTCCTCGAAACGGACTTAAGGTATTTTGATCTT
Source organism: Syntrophaceae bacterium (assembly GCA_018436925.1). Classification (GTDB taxonomy): domain Bacteria; phylum Desulfobacterota; class Syntrophia; order Syntrophales; family Smithellaceae; genus UBA8904. The sequence continues at coordinate 104,322 of JAHDKI010000001.1, read as the reverse complement.
TCTTTTTTCGGGAAGCGGGTGCTGCCGGTAGAAAATGGCAATGTTGCCGATCAGGCCGACCAGTTCGCTTTGAGTTTTTGCCGCGATTTCGCCCGCGATTTCCTTTTTCGCTTCTTTAAATTCGCCGAATTTGACCTTGATGAGCTCGTGGTCGGAAAGCGCCGCCCCGACGGAGCCGAGAAGCGTATCCGTCACGCCTTTGGCGCCAATGATCACCACGGGACTCAGATGGTGCGCCTGCGCGCGAAGATACTTTCGCTGTGATCCTTTAAGAGACTCCATGTTTATCCTTCATGCGTACTGGCCTTGCCTATAACACAGATCAGGCCATCATTTCAGTAGAAATGTTTTCTGAATTCTGTCATCATCTTCCGCCAGAAACCATGAAGGGAGGCTTTTTTCGCGATGACAAGAAAGACTTCTTCACCCAAGACGGCAGGCCGAAGTTCTTCGTTCGATCCGGATTTCGCAACGGCAACACAGACCCTCAAAGCCCTTCGAAAAGGCATCATCTCTTCCCGGGAACTCACCGAACGGGTCTTTCGCCGCATCGTCAGGCACAATGACAAAATCAACGCTTTTGTCACCCTCAACGAAGAACAGGCGCTCAAACTGGCCCGCAAGGCCGACCGAAACCGGACGGCTGAACGCTCTTTGGGGCCGCTTTCCGGCCTGCCGATTCTCATCAAGGATCAGTTCGCCACCGCCGGTCTGCGCACAACCTGCGGTTTTCCGGAATTGTCCGACTATGTGCCGCAGCAAAACGCGGTGGCCGTGCAGCGTCTTTTGGACGCGGGCGCGATCATCATCGGCAAAACCAATACGCCTATCGGCGCAAGCGATATTCAAACCTACAATAAAGTGGCCGGCACGACGAACAACCCCTGGGACACGACGCGGACCTCCGGCGGATCCACAGGGGGAGGCGCGGCCGCGCTGGCGGCCGGGATGGGGTTTCTGGAGCTGGGCGCGGATCTGGCCGGGTCCATCCGCACACCGGCCAATTTCTGCGGCGTTTACGGCCACAAACCCTCTCTCAATACCGTTCCCTTCCAGGGATCAATCCCCCCTCTGCCGTCGCTGGTGCCGCCGTCGGTCAATCTGACGGGATTGAACGATCTGGCGGTGGTCGGGCCTCTGGCCCGTTCGGCGGCCGATTTGAAACTGATGTTCAATCTTATCGCGGGCCCCGCCCCCGAAGACGCCCGGGCTTACGCCTGGAAAATGCCGGCTCCCCGCAAGACGAAACTTCAAGACTACAAAATCGGATACGTCCTGGACGATCCGTTCTGCCCCGTTCATCCCGATATTCGCGGCGCGATGTCCATGACGATTCAGGCGCTCAGGCGCGAAGGCGTTAAGCTGCACGAGGGCTGGCCCGAAGGCATCGTCTTTGCCGACGTTTTTGATGTTTACTTCAGGCTGATGGCCGCCTATGTGTCTCAGGCGCCGGTGTTCACCGAGGCGATTATCAATATGCTGAAACTGTTATATTACATGCCTTACGGCGACACGCAGCGGACTTTTGTGGAGGGTCTGACGGTTTCACACAAAGACTGGTTCAGCCTCGGCGTGCGCAGGCTGAAATCGCGCCTGGCCTGGCAGCAGTATTTCAAGACGTTCGACGCCTTCCTCCTGCCGGCCAACTGTGTTGCGGCCTTCCCCCACAATCACGACCGCAACATGTGGGGCCGGGTGGTCTATGCTTCCGACAAACCCCGCTATTATGCCGAAACCTTCAAGTGGATTTCTCCCGCCACACTGTCGGGTTGCCCCGCAACCGTCATCCCGATCGGAAAGACAAACGACGGCCTGCCTGTCGGGGCGCAGATTCTGGGGCCGTATCTGGAAGACGCCACGACGTTGGATCTGGCCGAAAAGATGGAAAAAGCGCTGGGCGGCTTCACGCCGCCTCCGGGATTGAAATCGTGAGGCCATAGCGCACAGACGGAATAAAAAAGGAACGGGTTCAAACCGTTCCTTTTTTATGCTCCGATTCTCGGGGATCGTTTCGCTTCTCGGCCGAAGGCTTGAAGCCGCTAGTAAATCTCGACTTTATATTTCTTTTTCAACCGCTCCAGTTCACCGTAAACGAATTTTTCGCGCTTTTCATTTTCCAAACGCGTTTGCACATCGTCTTTGACATCGTTCAATTCCATCTGACGGGCCGGAATCAGATCGTTGACCTTCACCACATGAAATCCGAAAGGCGTTCTGAAGGGTTTGCCGAGATCGTCTTTCTTCATCATGAAGACAGGACCGGAAAACTCCGGAACCATCTGGTCGGCGCGGAAAAGACCCAGATCGCCCCCCTGTTCGCGGGTTTCTTTGTCGTCGGAGTATTGCCGGGCCAGATTTCCGAAATCGCCGCCGGCGGCGATTTCGTCGTAGACTTTCTCGGCTTTCGCTCTGGCTTCGGCGACCTGCTCTTCAGTGGCGTTGGGTTTGGCTTCAATCAGGATATGCTGGGCGTGAATGAAAACCGGGGTCACGTACTCGTCTTTATGGGCGTCGAAAAAGGCTTTGACGTCTTCCTCCGTCGAAGGCGCCAGGTTTTTGAGCTTTCGATTGATGTACTCCTGAAGCAGGATGGAATTCACCATGTCGGCGATCCGGACGGACACTTCCTTGTCTTTGTCGATTTTCTGGGCGCGGGCCTCCGCCCCGGCGGTCAAGATCTGAATCAGGCTTTCAATGTATTGTTTGCGTTGTCCCGGATCTTTAAGACGTTCCTGGATTTCCGGCGGATAATTCTTGATGCGCAGGTCGAGATCCTCGTTGGTAATCACCGATTTCCCCCATCGCGCAACCACCTCTTTGGGGCCCTCTTTGGCGGCCGATGCGGCGGTTGCCCAAACAAGAAACAGCACGGCAACAAGACACAGGCACTCGGTGCTCCGCCGCAACCATCCATTCTTCGACGCCGTTTTTCCAGTCATGCCTTTTCTCCTTTTCTGATGAATGATGTTTGGTGAAACGTCCGGTCGCTGCGCACAGGACCGAACGGTTTTTCTGTCTAGCACAATCCCCCGTGTTAGAGAACAGGTTTTTAGACGGCGCAGATCCCGGTGCGTATCGTGGTTCATGCCGCGCTTTTTAAGGTCAACAGGCGGGATCGCGAAAAGGCCGGCTTTCACAGCTCGCGTAGAATCACCGTCGCATCGACGGCGACCGGTTTCCCTCGATACACGGCCAGCGGATTGATGTCGATGGCGTCAATATCGGGGCGGCTCGCCGCCAGCCGGCCCAGCGCCGTCAGAATGTCCGCCATCGACCGAAGATCCAACGGCGCCTGCCCGCGGAACCCGGAAAGCAACTTGTGTCCCGAAATGCGTCCGATCAGGGCTTTGGCGGTCGCCGTCGACAGCGGCGCAGGCGCGAAAACCACATCCTTCTGCAGCTCCGCAAAGATGCCGCCCAACCCGAACATGACGCAGGGTCCGAACTGCGCATCGCGCACCACACCGGCAATGAGTTCATAGTCGGACGGGATCTGACGCTGAATCAAAATCCGTCCTGCGCCCCGGAGCCGCTTTTTTAAAACGGCAAAGGACTGCTTGAGCAGCGCAGGCGAAGCGAGGTTCAGCATCACCAACCCGGCCTCCGTTTTGTGAACGCCGCCTTCAACCAGCCCCTTGAGCACGACGGGAAATCCCAAACGCTTCGCCGCCGCCAGCGCTTCGGCCTGCGAGCCGACGATTTTCTCTTTGACCACGGCGATGCCCAAAGCCTTTAAAAGCTTTTTGCTTGCGCACTCATCCCAGACGCGGCCGGGCTCCCTGGCCAACAGCGTGGCGGCGCGATCGGACAACCCGCCCGCCGGTCGTTTTCCAATGAGCGCCGGGGACTTTCGCGACGGAGCGTACCGCGACGCATAGGCCAGGCATTCCACCGCGCGAAACAGCTCGCCGTGCGCGGGAATCGACGCCTCCTGAGCTTCGCGCTTGAAGTCGCGAAGCGCGTCGCGCCGGCCGATCACCCAGAGAATCAAAACCTTTCCTTCCCGGTCGGCCAGTTCTTTGAAAAGCTTCAGGCGGTCGTAATTGGGATATAGTCCGACAAAAAAATGCAAAAACAGGACATCGACCTTCGGGTCTTTCACAACGGCCCGAAACGCGCCGTCATACGTGGCGACGGCTCCGTTTAATGCAAAGGCGGGAAACATGTCCACCGGGTTGGACGCGGGAAGCCACTCGGGAAAGACCTTGGCCAACTCCTCTTTCGTCGAAGGCGACAGGTCCGCCACCTGAAGTCCCTGCGCTTCGAGCAGATCGCAGGATAAAATGCCCGCCCCGCCGCTGAAGGTGAGGATGGCCGTGCGGCACCGGGGCGGCGTTTTGCCGATCATCGCGAGCGCGCGGGCGACTTCCATCATCTGCTGGAAATCCCGCGCAATCGTCACGCCGGCAAGCTGCAAAAGAGAATCCTGCAGCCTCGCGTTTCCGGCCAGACTCGAAGTGTGCGAAAGCGCCGCCTTCGCGCCCGCCGAGCTTTTCCCGCCCTTGAGCAGCACAATCGGCTTGGCACAGCGAGACGCCAGCATAAGAAACCGGCGCCCCCGGACGATCGATTCAAGATACAGAGCGATGGCGTCGGTTTCTTCATCCTGAATCAAGTATTCCAGAACATCGCATTCGTCGATGTCGATTTTGTTGCCGATGGAGCAGGCCTTGGCGATGCCGACCGCGCGTTCGCTCATGAGATCGGCCAGAAAACCGGCCGAGAGCATGCCGCTTTGCACAACCATGGATATCCGTCCGGAAATCAACCCGTCTTTGTAAATGTTGGGATGCATGAACGTGAAAAAGAATTTGCGGGGCACATCGACCAGGCCCATGCAGTTGGGCCCCCAGATGCGGATGCCCTGTTTTCGCGCCACGGCCAGACAGCGCTCCTGCAGAGCGCGGCCTTCAGGGCCTGTTTCAGCGAATCCTGCGCTCTCGATGATGACCCGGCGGATGCCTTTTGCACCGCAGGCCTCGAGCGCATCGCAAACGGCGGGCGCGGGCACGATGACAATCGCCAGATCGACCGGCCCGGGAATCTCCGCGACGGAAGCATAGGCCGGCAGGGTTTGGATCTCTTTGTGGTTGGGGTTCACGGGATAAATTTTCCCCGGATATCCGTATCGAAGATTGGTGATGATCTGACCGCCCAGACTGCCTTCGCGCGGACTGGCTCCGATCACGGCGACGGCGGAAGGGGAAAAAAACTTGTCCATGCGTGAGGTCTCCGGAGTGATGAATTCGTTACGGGGTTTGTGATACCATAACGCCCGAATCTGTCAATTTTTTTGTCGCAACCCGCTCGCGCCCATCATAAAATTTGATATTTCAGATGGAATATTGTAAACGACCGACATGGAAAAATCCTTTCTGACATCCAATACCTATGCCGGAATGGCGTTGATTGCCGACCCCATTCATTCCTACGCGTTTTTCACGGTGCCGTCCGACGGCGACCCGCGTGAACAGACGGAAAAAGATATTCTCGATTCTCCCTGGATGCAGCGCCTGCGTCGCATCTATCAGCTCCAAAGCGCGCGATGGGTGTATCCTGCCGCGGAGCATACGCGCTTTCAGCATTCCCTTGGAACGATGCATGTGGCGGGCGAATTCGCCCGTCAGCTTTACCCGAGCCTGAAAGAAACCTGCAAGGACGCGCCTTCTTACAATTACGTCGAGGAATTGCTCCGGCTCGCGGGCCTGCTGCACGATGTCGGCCACGGCCCGTTCGGCCACTTCTTCGACGAGCATTATTTAAGCCGCTGGCATCTCACCCATGAAATGATCGGCCAGCAGATCATCGTCAAGAAACTCGGCCCGGCAATATCCCGCATCCGGCGCGGCCCTTCCGGGGCTTTCGCCCGGGGCGAGAAACTCGATCCGCGACAGATCGCCTATCTGATCAAAATGCCCGACGGCCGCGCGCCCGACCGCCAGCCTCGCTGGCTCAAGTGGCTTCGGCAGCTTTTTTCCGGCATTTACACGGTGGACAATCTCGATTATGTCCAGCGCGACGCGTATATGACCGGGTTTTCGCTGGATATGATCGACATGCCCCGCCTGCGCTATTACACGTTTTTCACGCCGGAAGGCATCACTCTGCATTCTTCGGGCATTTCGGCCCTTCGGCGCTTTCTCAACGCGCGGCTCAATCTTTACAGCAATGTCTATTTTCACCGCACGACCCGCGCGCTTGACCTGCATCTGCAGGAAATTTTTTCCGACACGCTTTCGCTGCTTTACCCGCACAGCCCGCTGGCCGATCTCGACGCTTATCTGTATTGCGATGAATGGTCGCTCTTCAGCGAGATGCAGCGCTGGCTCGCCGGCAAAGACGCTCAAAAACGCAGGCTGGCCCGCGAGTGGCAGAAAATCCACGCGCGTGAAGTGAAATGGCGCATGGCCTTCGCCTCGGAAATCTCCGTGGACACGATGCAGCCGGGCATGGCGTTTCCGGGCGCGGCTCATTACGAAGAAAAAATCCGCAGCCATCTGCCGGCAAAACTCCGGAAACTGCCTTTCCGGGTGGATGTCGCCACGCAGGACCCTCGGCCGATCAATCCGATCGCCGAACCGGGAAAGCGCATCAATATCTACAATCCCGCAACCGGTCAGATCTCCGCGGAGCCGCTGGCTGAAATCTATCGTTTCATCCCCGCCCGTGTACGCCACTTCCGCGTGTTCGCCCTCAATCACGACCACGACACGGAGCTGGCCAGGGCGGCGGAAGTGGCGCTGGGCAATCCCGACAAATCCATTCCCACCAACGTGTAGCCATGGTCACCGAATCCGAAACCACTGATTTGACTTTGTTCATCCGCACCTCGGGCGAAGAGATCGCGCCGTGGAACCGGCAGCGCATTGTCGACGCCCTCTTGCGAGAAGCGGATATAGACTATCTGCTGGCCGCCGAAATCTCCAAGGACGTCGAAAAGCAGATTGTCGCCTCAGGCATCGGCCTTCTGACCACATCGCTGGTGCGCGAGCTGGTCAATGCCAAGCTCATCGAGCGCGGCCTGGAAAAAGAGCGCCGCCTGCACGGACGCCTCGGTTTTCCGCTGTATGACGTGCGGCAGCTGATTTTGCACCAGAACAAGGAAAACGCCAACACGCCTCATTCGCCGGAAGGCACCAATCTACTTTTCGCCGAAGGCATCAAGAAGGAATTTTCCCTCTACGACGTTTTTTCCATCGCGGTCGGAGAAGCGCACACGGCGGGAGATCTGCACATTCACGGGCTGGGATACATCGACCGGCCTTACAGCTGCTGCCAGACACTCGAATATCTTAAACGATTCGGCCTGAATCTGCCCCATGCCATCAATTCCGCCAAACCGGCCAAGCATGCGGAAGTTCTGCTTGCGCACATGGTCCGCTTCAGCGCCGTCCTGCAAGGGCATTTCACGGGAACGATCGGCTGGGACGCGCTCAATATTTCTTTTGCCCCGTATCTCACGGACAAATCCGACAAGGAAGTGCGCCAGTTCGCCCAGATGCTGGTTTATGAATTCTCTCAGCTTTCTGCCACGCGCGGCGGCCAGGCGTTGTACACGGACATTCACCTGTATTACGATATGCCGGTCGTCTGGGCGGATCTTCCCGCCATCGGGCCGGAAGGCAAGCCCACCGGCAAAAGATACCGCGACTACGCGTTTGAATCGCAGCGTTTCGCGCGCGCTATTTTTGAAGTGTTTAAAAAAGGGGACGCCACCGGCAAGCCCTTCATTCTGCCCCGTCCGCTTTTGCACATCACCCAAGCCTTCTGGGACCAGCCGAACACGGAGGACTTTCTGCGCCTGGCCTGCGACGTCGCCGCCCGCAAGGGCAACACCTGTTTCGTTTTTGACCGGGACGCAGCCGTGCCGGCGGAAGGATGCTTAAGACGGTCTTTTCTTTCGCAGGCGGTTGAAAAGGGCGAGATGGACAAGCCCTGGCTGTGGCGCCGGGCCTCGGCGCAGAGCGTCACCCTGAATCTGCCCAGGCTCGGATACAAAGCCGCCGCCGATGAAAGCAAGCTTTTCGACGGTTTGACGGCGCTTCTGGAGATGGCGGTCGACGCCCATGTGCAGAAAAAAGATTTTCTTGAAAAGCTTTTGTCTTATGCGGAACAGGGACCGCTGGCCGTTTTGGCCATGGATGCGGACGGCCAGTCCTTCCTGAGGATGAACCGGACGACCTATATCATCGGACTGGTCGGCTTAAATGAGCTGGCCTGGATCATGACAGGCGCCCAGCTGCATTCGTCGCCGGAAGCGCAGGCGTTCGCTCTGAAACTGACATCGTTTTTACAGAAAGAGACGGATCGCTTGAGCCGGCAGACCGGCATGCATCTGGTTGTGGAACAGTCACCCGCGGAGACCACTGCATACCGTTTCGCCCGACTGGATCTGAAATATCACTCGCCGGCCGCCGGCCGGTATGTACAGGGCGACATCGCAGCCGGCGCCGTGTACTACACCAACTCGACGCATCTGAACGTGTCGGCGCAGGTTGACCCACTGGACCGCGTCCGCACCGAGGGACGCTTCCATCCGTTCATCGAGGGAGAAGTGGTCACCCACCTTCAGCTGGACATGACCCCTCCGGATGCCGCCGCGCTTGGCCGCTTCATTCGCGATGTCTTTGAAACCACCCAGAACCGACAGCTCGACTTCCTGCCGGAGTTTACCTCCTGTCTTGCCTGCGGCGAAACCTCGCCGGGGCTTTCCAACGCCTGTCCGATCTGCGGGTCAACCGACGTCGAAGGCATTGCGCGCCTGACCAAATATTACAGCAAAATTTCCGGATGGAACAAAGGCAAGCTGGCCGAACTGCGCAACCGCCGCACCAATGCTGATTTTTAAACGATCCGATTCATCCGTGTCTCTTTGATTCCGACTAACCGGGCCTTGTCTGCAGCCGGTTGAGTGCAACGCAAAAGTTGCCAGACCAAGACCCCCGTCCCATGTCCCGATTAATCCAGATTTTTCAATGTGAAAAATTCCACCCAGTGCTTGTTGCCCGATTTTTTTAAAATCGCAATGCTTGACCAATCCGGTCTAACGGCAATGCTGACAACACCGGAATAAGTTGACAACAATTGAGCTTCCACTTGTTCTTTTCCAAATCGATACAGATTGCCTTCGAATAAAATGTATTTGCCGGAAGGGGAAATATGCAACTTTCTTAAAATTTGCGGAACTTTGTAATTGGATATCGTTTGCGGTGTCCAGTCGCAGGGATAAGGCCATTGCAGATTCATTTCTTTTGCCTGAAAGTTGGTCAGCTTCGCCTTGAGACGCGCCGATTCGCAGGATTTTTCCGACGAATCGGTTCCCCGTTGCATTTCAACGGCCGCGTAAATCTCAAAGATATTTCCATGGTCATGAAGTTCTCCCGTATATTGCTGCCCGAATGTGGACAAGACGTAACTCATCACTTTCTTCACCAATCCGCTGTTTGCAGCGGTATTGGTGATATTAACTTTCTTTGTGATCAGATCCGCCGCTTCTTTTCTTTCATCATCGGCGAGTCTTGACATGTCCCCTGTCGCGGGATTGATGATATAGACGGATGAATTTTCGAGGTGCAAATACAGCTTGTCCGGCGCCGTCCAGGATAACTCAATATTGTTGGCCAATTTCGCCTTCCTGTTGTAGCCGGCAATATCGTCATTGACATCGTTGGAAAAGACGACTTTGATCGCCGGTTTATCCGCGTCGGCGCCCGGCAAGTACGTTTGATTGAATGTCATCTTCCCTGCAAAACATCCCGCCGTGGCCATGATCATGATCAGCATCAAACCGACTGTTATTGTTTTTTTCATGTTTCACCCCTTAAGAAGTTATTGTCTTGCAGACTCCGTTGATCGATGACTATTTTAAAAAACAGGGTTTGTCGAGAGGAATTTGGCCTTATTTGATGAATGCGGCAAAACCGTTTCACGCTTCTGCCGCTCAGCCCCGTAAAGGTTATCCATTCCCTTTGTCGATGTTGGTCATGCCCGACCAGCGCGCAAACTCGACCCCTTCAGCCTTCGCCTCCGCCTCCAGGCGCGCCATAACCACCTCCGTCAACAGATCGGTCCCGGCCAGCGTCCAGGACATGCCCAATCGAGCATACTTAGGCTCGCAAATTTTATTAAAAGCCAAAATATCGTATCGACAAGCTGACGGCAACTCGCTTCTGATGAACCGGGCTATTTGCCGGATGCTGTCGGCTTTGTCCGTGTATCCGGGAATCACCGGGGTGCGTACCCAAATGGGCGTTTTCGTCTCGGATACCTTCCGGGCATTGTCAAGCACCCATTTCAGAGGAATTCCGGTCAAGCGCAGATGATCGCTTTCATCCATGGTTTTAATATCGAGCAAGACCAAATCGGCCAGCTCGACAAGCGGCGACATCACTTTCCAACCGACGCCCAGGCACGTATCCAGAGCGACATGGACCCCTTCACTCTTGACAACTTGCATGAGGGCCGCGCCGAATTCATTCTGCATGGCCGGTTCCCCGCCGGATAACGTCATTCCGCCGCCGGATTTCTCGTAGAAGACTTTGTCGCGTAAAACCAAATCCGCGGCTTCTTCCACGGTGTATTCCTTCCCTAGGAGTTCCAAAGCCGCAGACGGACAAACATCCACACATTGCCCGCAGGCGTCGCATATCTTCCGGTCAATGACGATTCCCTTTTCAGTCAGGGCCAGTGCGCCTTTTGGGCATTTGCCGACGCATTTTTCATCTCCGATGCAACGGGACTCGTACCAGACCAGCTGGGGCGAGCGGCTGATCCCTTCAGGGTTATGACACCAGGGACAGCGCATCGGGCAACCTTTCATAAATAAGGTCGTTCGAATACCCGGGCCGTCTTCGGTTGAATTGAATTGAATGTTGAACAGAGATCCTTTTAACTGCCGGTTCATCATCGCTTTCTATATTCCTGTCCTATGATGGGATGGGGCCATCCGTTCACGAAACGTCGGCAAAAGACCTCACTTACCACAGGCTTCACTCTGCCCTGCGAGAAGACACGATTGGCAATACAATCGGATGACTTTTTCCGGCAGGAAATGCCATCCGGATGAAATGGCAGGACGCCGTGAAAAATCCGGGCGCCGAAGTAAAACGCCCATAGATGCGTTTCGGTAAAGACGGGAAGGGCAAGAGGCTTCCCGCAGAGCATCGTTCCACCTGTGTAAGCGGATAAAAAAATCCTTTATGCCGACCCTCCTGTGCGCGCAAGGCAGCCGGTTTGCCGCGGTAGCGGAAATCCGCTCGGATCCGAATTTTTCCGGGCAACAGCCGACACCCGTAAGGCTTTGATTACAACGCGCGGCTATATTCAAAACGGCACGGGGCGAAATCCCACATCTGGTAAAGCGATGCACGGCTGTCCTTTCTATTCTGCGCGATTGCGTCGCTTCGCAAAGACGGGTTCACCGAGCGTCGCCGAGTCTCAACGGACGATAAGCCCCCTCTTTCCTCTCCGATAAGCGCATCTTCGGCAAGAATCCGGATGCTTGTCAAAAACTCCTTATATGCAGAATTCAGTGCGCGCGATGATATCGTCCTGAAGCCCGCGGGAAAGATCAATGAACCGATAAGAATATCCGGACACGCGAACCATCAGATCCGGATAAGCCTCTCGCTTTTTCTGCGCCTCCAAGAGCATCTGCCGGTTAACCGGATTGAATTGCACTTGCCTGCCGCCCAGCTCGAAGTAAGCCTCCACCATCGACGCGAATTTTTCCAGCCCTTCATCCGTTTTAATCGTCGTTGGATTAATCGTGACGTTCAAAGCCGTCCCACCGGAAAATTTCGGTTCCGAAACTTTGGCGACCGAACGCAAAGCCGTCGTCATGCCCTGGGATTCCGTCCCATTGGAAGGCGAGATGCCGTTGGAGACCGCTTCGCCCGCTTTCCGTCCGTCCGGCGTCGCCCCGAGAATACGGCCTCCCATCACCTGGGTGCCGGCTGAAATCATCAGCGGACGATATGTGCCTCCGTCCATCGGCCGTTTATGCTTGCGCGACTGATCATTGAGCAGGTTCATAACCCACAGCGCGATCTCGTCGGCTTTGGAATTCCCCGCGCCGTATTTCGGCGCCTTATTGAGCAACTGCAGCCGGAGATCCTCCGCATCCGCATAATTGCTTCGCAAATGCCGCATCAGATCTTCCATCGTCAGAAGCTTCTTATCAAACACAGCCCATTCAATCGCTGCAAGAGAATTTGCCGTCGTCGCCAACCCTTGGGCCGACACCGTGCTGTGGTTATAGCGGGCGCCGCCCCGCGTCACGTCCATGCCGGACTCCACACAGCCTTCAATGGTCGCCGAAAGAAGCGGCGTGGGAAAATGTTCGGCGATGACTTGATCTTTTATATTCGATAAATCAACCATGACCTGGATCGCATGGGTTAACTGTTCCGCCATGGCTTTTTTCACGTCTTCAAAGCTTTTAAAATCGCCTGCGGCGGACGTTTTCACACCGACTTGCTCCTGCCATCCGGAAATATACCGCTTGCCCTCATTGAGGGCCATCTCCATTGCGGAGGTGAGGTTGCAGGCGCTTCCTGAAGCATATCCATTATTGTTGCCGCAGCCCGCCAGTTCGGCGCATCCGATCAAACCATAGTCCCTCGCATCTTCCAGCGAGTATCCGTCCGCCATGAGATCCCGGATGACCACCTCATCGTTATAGATAGCAATGCCGGTTGTATTGCGGTGCGCCTCGCAGGTCTTAAGCAAAAAGTCGCGCGGCGTATTTTTGGAAATTCTGACGGCGAGGCTGTTGCGGATCGCCTTGAGATCTTTAAAGGATTCGAGCATGATATGCGACATCTCATTCACCACGCACTCGCCCTTTTTATTCACACCGCCGATTGTGACATGATTGGGACCGAATCCGGTAAATGATGACAGCTTGATGTAATATTCTTCGATCATCTCCTTGGCGACCTCGCGAGTGATCTTTTCGGCCTCCAAATCTTTCTTATAATGAGGGTAAAGATACTGATCCACGCGCCCGGGCGAGAAAATCGAGTCTTCGCCATAGCTGATCTGCAAGACGACCTGAGACATCCATACCGCCTGCAAGGCATCCAGGAAACTCGTCGGCGGTTCGGCGGGAACGCGTCTGCAACGCGCGGCGATCTGCATCAATTCGGATTTTCTGGGTTCGGAGGCCGTCCGGGCCATTTCTTCAGCAAGCTGTGCATACCGCGCGGAATGTTCGCAAACCGCCATGCAGGACACCTGAACGGATTCCAGAAAATCTTTGCGCCATTCGAATTTTTCATCTCCGGGCTTAAGTTTGGACAACTCTTCAGCCGCCTGCTTGGCAATGCCCAAAAACCCCAGAGTCAGAATTCGATTCAACCCGATCAGGACATGCCCCTGCATATCCGCTACAGTCGCCGCCATTTTATAGATGTAATCCTTGTCGAATTGATACCCTGCGTCTCTCCACCGCGCCAGCATCATGCTGTTCATATTGCGCCCCGTCCAATAGGGCATGATTTCTTCCTTCATTTCCCGAATTTCTTCGTCCGACATTTCAAGGAGCTTGCGAACCCATAGAGAACCGCCGGTTGCCGCATCATCCAGAAATGAAATATCCTTTACCTCTCTGCCGTGGAACGGAACGGCTATCATCGACACCCGATCCTGAAAAGTTCGTTCAATTCCCATGGGCCCGGAGACCCGTTTGATGGTTTTCGCGCCGACAAGAATGTCATCTTCGTCAATTTTAATGGACATGCAGCGCAGGGTTTCCTGAAGGGCCTTGGCCGCGCGCATGCAAGGCGGCTCCCCTTCCGTCTTTTTATAGGACCGTGTATAGAAACGGGCCCGCTCAATATCGCCTTCATATTGCGCCGCGAGGATATCCTCTCTCATCCGTGCGATTCGGTCGGTAGCCGGCACTGAAGGTTCAACCGATATGTCCTGCTGACCCGCTTTTTCATTGATGTTAACCGCCTGACTCATACGTTATATCCCCTTTCTTTCCAAGGATTTCTATTCATGTTGCTCTCTTTGACGTTTATTCTCTGACCCACTCGCACTCTATACTATTTAGCAATAACACTTTATAGATTAGATAATCATATTTATCCTTCTTGTCAAGGAAAATATTTGGGCGCCGTCTTCTTTCTTTCCGGCGACTTCATCTTTTTTCAGGGGATCCCGCTCCGGCCGCTAAGAATACGCCCTGGAATCCATGCCATAGCCCGGCGCATGGCGCCAATTCCTTTAAGCTATCCGCCGCCATTGATCCAGGCTGCCGAGGTCCGCGTGCATCTGAGAAAATCAAGCGGGGGAGGCCGGCTCACAGCAGAACCGTTTGCACATACGCTTCCCCATCATCTTAAAGCCGCAGCAGCCCTTCTTGTTTCCCCGAACGCAAAGTCGCCCCCTGCGAGTTTCTAAAAATGGCGTTGAGCTAGTCCATGATCTCCAGGCTTTCGACCTGCAATTCACGGCCCGCGATCATTTCAGGCGCGCCGGCGCGGCAACAGGGACACTCCAAAGAGATTCCCTCCGATGTAAATTCTTTGCAGCACGCAGCGCATCGATAAGTTACCGGAACGATTGTCATCTTGAGCTCGGCGCCGGCCAGGCGGGAATTTTCGGTGAGGATTGCAAAGCATGATCTCATCTGCCCGGGAACCACGCAGGCCATCGCCCCCACGGACAAATGAACGGCCGCGATCTTCGCCACGCCGTGTTTGTCCATCTCCTGCTCAACAATTTCCAAAATATTCTGAACAAGACCCATCTCATGCATGAAGGTTATCCGTCTTGCACTTCCGCGATTAATCAACTCCCATGTGCGCCACAAGAATTTCGCGCTTGCTAAAGAAAATACCCCATCCGGTCTTGAACAAATTCCTGATACCTGGGAACCGCCTCCATTTCTATGCTGCCGGACTTGTCGCAGGCCCCCGCGCATTGAGCGCAGCCGATGCAGCGACTGAGATTGTGGTTAAACTGTCGATCAACGGTATCCACTGTAATCGCTCCCATAGGACAGGCCAATGCACATTTCCCGCAGAATGCACAGGCATCCAGATTGATCCGGGGAACAAAATGCGGCGGGGCGATTCTGCCGGGCATATTGAATTCGGATACCCTTCGCATAAAATGACAACAGTCCCCGCAGCAGGAGCAGGAGGTTCCGCCCAGCTTTGGATCCTGGTTTTCAATCCACGTGACAAGACCGGAGGCTTCAGCCTCCGCTTTGATTTCCAAGGCGTCTTTCACAGTGATGCGTCGAGAATTTCCTTTCTTGATGGACATTTCAGCCAACGGGCCCAGCGTAATGCAGACATCAAGAGGCTTACCACAGCCCCGGCCCACGATTTTTTCCGTCATTCGGCAGGCGCATAAAGTCAGGCCGAACGATTGATAGCGGGAAAACACCTCTTCCAGCTTGTCCGACGGCATGGCGACGGGATTGGACTTTACGATCTTGCCCACGGTCAGATACTTGATCGGCGGTGGGGTCGCCGGATTGTAGCCCGTCGTGTAACCGGTTTCAAAAAGCGTCTCGAATAATTCGCAGAAACGGCGGTGCCAGTCGGTAAGCGTGTCCACGGACCGCCGCGCCATAGTCAGCTCGAAAACTCCCGGTAGAATCGGAACCGTCAAATACAGAGCGGCGTCACCTTCACCGAGCCGGACAAGAATGTTCTTTTCCTCCGACAAAACACGCAAACTCTCTTTCACCTCTTCTATCGACCGATGTTCGGCTTCAGCCAACGCGGAGGCGGTCAGCGGCGCCCCGGGTTTGAGGTGCCGTACCAACAACGCTTCCTCTTCCGTAAAGAGATGACAAATCAGCGCTATCGATTCGTCGCAAAGAGGAATGCCGCCGGCGAGCCGTTCATCCGCATATAATTCGGCAGCATCCAGATGCGCGCGACTGACATCCGGGTAATCGCCTCTATTTTTCGTTTTCAAACTGCCGGGTCTGGGATCGCAAGGGCCAATAATCCCCCCCTTCACTCGAATCAGCCGATTGCCGGACTTTACCGCCTTATCCATGCCCCCCCCTTTTAAAGTGATTCTCTGACGGATCTGTCGGTTCCATCAAACGAGACTGCCCGGCAGTTGCAGCGTCCCCTTTCTGACGTCATAGGGATCCGATGCGCCTCATGCCAGATTATTGAATAAATTTCTCGACAAGCCGCCTGCATTCTTGACAAAAATAAACAATATGCATATGTTTCCTCGCAAGCATTTTGCGGCCCGTGACGCACTGTATAGTGTTATTACTTCATAGTTTCAGCATGCAATAATGTCAAGAATTATTTCATTCCAGACCGGCAGCGGACGCAAATAGGATTCGTCTGTCGAAAGAAAAAATATATTGAGGTTGACGTATGACCATCGCAGAATTGGAACAAAAAACCGGCTTGCAGCGTTCGACCATCCATCACTATATCCGGTGCGGACTGCTGCATGAACCCTACCGCACATCGCAGACCATGGCTTATTACGACGAAACCCATCTGCGCAAGCTTCAAATGATCAAAAAGATCAAAACGGAGTTTCTTAAAACGGCGAAAACGACGAGAGTGCCTCTGGATTACATCAAAAGCAGGATGGACGAAGATGACCAGGAGGGCCCTGATCAGTTGATGGCTCGATATCATTTATCACCAAAAACGTCAGATGAAAAACCCACGGAAAAGAAACGGAAGAAAAAGGACGAGATCATTGAAATTGCCATGAAGCTCTATGCGAAAAAAGGTTTTTATCGGACCAATATCCGCGATATCACCAAAAAAGCGGGCATGTCGTCTCCGACCTTTTATCACTACTTCCCGGATAAACGAGAACTGTTTATGGCCGTGATTGACCATGTCATCGCCGAATGGCAGGCTAAATCCGCGGCCGTCATCGCGGTGGAAAAAGATCCAACTCAGAGAACCATCGCGCTGTTCCAGACTTTTCAAGAGCATTATCCCCGAGTCGGCGAAGTCCTCAATCATCTTCGCGCCGGCGTCGTCACGGGCGACCCCTGGGCTAAAAACAAACTCCTGCACGTGTACGAAGTATTGATGGGAAACATCCTTAAATTGACCACGGACGGCATCGAAAAAGGAACCATTCGAAAGGTGGACGCCGACTTGATGTCCTATTTTTTGTTTGTGATCGATGAAGCGGCCATTCAGAAGGCAGCTTTGGATGACAGGTATACGATCAAAGAACTCATGTCTTTCGTCGCGGATATGATCGCTTTCGGATTCCTTACTGACAGCGGCAGAGCGGACCTGACCCGATACCGGAAAAGAAAGGCGCAAAGCAAAAATTAAACGCACAAATTATCCAAGGCTTTCCGATTATTTTTCGTCCGATGATCTTCAATAAAAAGAGGGCTCCTTCACTCCAGGAGCCCTCTTTTTCAGTCCGTGCCGATTGAAACTATCAGCCGCATTCGTTTTAGAAGAACAGCCTCCACTGAACACCGGCGAGCCATTCTTTGCCGAAATCCAGGACCCTTCCGTTGATCACATTGGAATTGCCGCTGTCGTAGACCATGAATTCCGGAACGACATGAAAGTTCGGTTTGATTTTGATGGGCATGTTGAAGCCGTACATCTTCGTTGTATAGTTCGTGTTTCCGTACTGGTCCACACCCGTCGCGGGAGACGGCGACGGAGCGGTCGGCATGTCTCTCTTGGTTCTGTGCTGACCGTAAATGATGGTCGGTTCGGCGATATTGAGAATGTTATATCCCAACTGCACCCAGAAAGCTTCTGTCTTGGAGTCGTACATCTGTCCGTCGAGCACTCGAGCTCCCATGGCGCTTCGCATACCGCCCGTAATGTATTCATATTTAAACGCATAACAGGTGGCCTGGCCGGCCTTGGCGGCGTTCCACAGGTTTTGGCCGTAGTTGTATTCCGCGGCCAATTTTATGCCGAAGACACTGGCCGAACCGCCAAGTGAGAGCCCGTAAGATTCGATGGTGCTGTCGCCTGAAGCGACATTGGCGAATTTCTGTTTCAAATACATGGCACTGGGCGTAACCTGCACATGACCCCATTTGCCGCCGATCACCATCGGAATCCCCACTTCAACTTTTGGAATTCTTGAAATATTATCGATGGCCGTCAAGTCCGCCCCGCCCGGCAGCGCCCCTTTACCGACCGGCACAAAACCCGGCCCGCCGCCCGCCACTTCGGTATCTCCCGTCATTTTAGGATCGAGAAACGCAATATCAAGCGATGCGATCATGGGTAGCTTGTAAGTCAGGCGGATATTGTTTTGATATTTGGAGTTGATATTGCCGAACCCCAACCCCTGAACCTTGCAGACGCCATCGTAACCCATGAGCGTCGAGGGATCAAACGGTGAAAAGACCTGAGTGAATCCGCCTCTTCCGACGGTCAGACGCAAGTCTTTAATAATGTCATAATAAATAAATGCCGTGCTCACCCCAACCTTGAAGCCGGCGTCCGTTCCCACTGACTGCACGGGTTCCGCATTCATATAAATGGCGGCAAACGCCCCCAAACCCTGCTCATTCGTCCAGTGAAAACGCAGGGCGGTTGCATGGTTCAGTTCGAAATAGGTCTGTTTGCGATCCTGGGCTCTGGACTGCGTGCCGACGGGAATACCTGCCACACCGCCCGATCCGGGCTGTGTTTTCAAGGTGGTGTAATATGGGCGGGAAAAACCTTCAGCGTCCTGATGGTAGTAATATGAATCGACGAAAATCTGTCCTTTAATATCAAGGGCAGCCCATGCCGGAACGCTCATCATCACGAAAAATAACAATCCTGCGCTGATTCTCAAAAACCCCTTCATACATCCCTCCTCAAGATTTTTGTTCGATGCGTCTGTCAACCCAATTTTTTATGGCCGCTTGACGTTGCTCAAATGGCTCCCTGGCTCAACGGTGGCTCTCCGGGCATGGCCATCTTGCAATCCGTTTAACCGGTTGCCTTTGAAATCCGGCTGATCTGCCTGCGGCCCTTCTGAAGACCGTCACAGCCGGAACGGCAAACGACACTTTCCAACAGTGTAATTCCCGCCTCCTTTCTTTTATTATATTTCCGCAGCATTTGATACCCTCCCGCGGACGATCAGCCACTGCTATAAAACTATGATGCAATATTACTTAATAGATTATTTGTCATATAAATGAGCCTCCCTGAGCTGTCAAGCCTTTTATGCCCTCACTTAAAATTTTTTTACTCTGAAGCGCCGTTGGGATTCATTGGTCGGCGGCTTGATTCCCGGAGTCGGTCTGCGCCGTTTTATAATCCGAGATAAGACGTCCGGATGGTTTCGTCTTCCAGCAGCTTTGCACTGCTTCCTTCCGCCGCGATTCTTCCGCTGGAAAGGATATAATTGCGATCCGATAGAGCAAAGGATTGCCTGACATCCTGCTCCACCAAAAGGATGGATATGCCCTGTTTCTGAATTTCCCGGATATTCTCGAACACCGATCGTTTAACCTGCGGCGCCAAACCTAAAGACGGCTCATCGATGCAAAGCAAAATCGGTTTAAGCATAAGCGATCTTCCAATCGCCAGCATTTGCTGTTCGCCGCCGGAAAGGGTTCCAGACGTCTGCTTTTCCCGTTCTTTGAGCCGGGGAAACAGACTGTATACATTGTCGAGACGTTTTTTGATTTCCCGTTTGTCCCGGCACAAAAAAGCGCCCGCCATCAAATTATCCAATACGGACATTCCGGCAAAGGGGCGGTGGCGCTCCGGACAATGGATCAATCCTTTTCTCGCGATTTCATAGGACAACATCGAATCGATGGATTCTCCTTGAAAGGAGATTTTGCCCAGTGTGCGAACCATGCTTCCGGAAAACTTCAGGTCTTTTTTTTCCACATTGATCATTCCGGATACCGCCCGGAGCAGCGTTGTCTTGCCCGCCCCGTTGGGCCCCACCAAGCCGACGAGTTCCCCATGGCCGACCTGAAGATTAATATGATCCAGGATTAACGCCCTGTCGTAATAAACGGAAAGATTTTCAACTTTCAGCAGCACTCAGATGCCCTCCTTTCCTATATAGGCTTCGATCACCTTTTCGTTTTGGGTCACCTCGGCAGGTGTTCCCTCTGCGATAATTTCTCCGAAACACAACACCACCACCCGATCGACGATCTTCATCAATTCCGACAGCTTGTGTTCAATGATAATCATCGACAAGCCCCCGCTGTCGAGCGGGGAATCGGAACATCCGCCGGCGCGAAGATCCTTGATCAGCTGTGAAAGCATTTCAATCTCTCCGGGGTTCAAACCGCCAAACGGCTCATCGAGGATCATTAAGTCCGGACATGTGGCCAGAGCTCGTGCAATCTCAAGGCGCTTTAAATCGCCTTGAGAAAGCTTTGCGGCAAGCGTCTTCGCCAAGTGGGGAATGCCGACCTTCTTCATAATCTCGATGGCTTGGATTTGCGTGCTGGTTTTCACTTCCTTTTTGCCGGTGCGCCTGACCGTGCAGGGCACCATGACGTTGGCAATCACAGGCAGACGTCGAAACGGCCGGGTGCACTGAAATGAACCGGCGATACCGCGATGCACCGCCTGCCAATTGTTCAGCCTTGTGATGTCTTCGCCATGAAAGTATATTTTTCCGCTGTCAGGATTTTGCGCCCGCATCAGCATTTGCACCAATGTGGATTTTCCGGCGCCGTTGGGACCGATCAGACCGACAATTTCATTGCGACGAACGCTAAAACTGACATCATTAACGGCGGTAATGCCGCCGAAGCGCTTGGTTAATCCTTTGACTTGAAGAAAACTCACTTGTGACTCCTCTCTGCAGTGTCCGAGTTCCGATAGCCCCGGCGGGCGCTTGAGGCTGCGCCGGCCGCCCGTCGTCCCCGTTTGTTTTACTCAATCCGCTTGATCCGCCTACTCGCCGTTGACGGCACTCAACTTTGCCGAACAGACGCGGCATTGCCTGCGCGGAAAAGCGTTCACCGTCATGCATTCAGGACAGACTTTTTCCGTATATCGGTTGATCAGACGCAACACCCCTCCGGGAGCGAAAACAACCACAATGACGAGAATCAGGTAATAGATCAGCGTGGCATTGTCGCCCAAATGGACGTGGAGCATCTCGACGACGGGCAGTAGAATGAATACGCCGATTACCGGCCCGACAATGGACGCGCCTCCGCCGAAAATCGTCCAGATAATCGGCTCGAATGAAAAGCTGAACTCAAAAACAGAGGGTCCGATAACTCTCATAAAATGAGCGTACAGGCCGCCGGCCAATCCGGCAAACAGGCCGCTTAAACTGAAGGAAAGAAGTTTATAATACGTCGTGTTGACGCCGGAGGCTCTGGCGGCAATCTCGTCGTCGCGAATCGCCTGGAAGATCAAGCCGATTTTTGAACGAGTAATCTTCATCAGTACGGCGATGCTCACCACCATCAGCAACAGGGCAATGTAATAAAAATGGACACGACTCGTCGCCAGCTGTTCAATGCCGATAATGCCTTGTTCTCCTCCCGTGTAGCTCCGCATGTATTCAATGACGGCAACCAACACGACGGGCATCGCCATCGTCGTCAACCCCAGATAGATTCCTTTTAGCCTCAGAGCGGGAAATCCCGCAATCAGCCCGGCCGCGACGGCAACAACAGCGCCGATCGGAATCGTCATGACAGGCGACATATTGAAATGGGTATTGAGCATGGCGCAGGTATAGGCGCTGACGCCGAAAAACAGCGCATGACCCAGGACAACCTGGCCGGTATAGGCGCTGATCAAATCCCAGCTTGCGGCAAAGATCGAAAAAATAAAAATCATGATCATTAATCGCAAGATATGCGGCTGATCCATGATGAGAGGGAAAGCGACCAGAGCGGCCAAGCCTACAAAAGCCATCACGCGCGTGGGCACGGGGAAAATTTCTTTTTTGAGATAGTCGGTTATATTTCCGATCCGCATGATGATAGTCCTTTCCAATCTAGTGTTCTTCAACCATAGCGCCAAAGAGTCCGCGAGGCCTGACCAGCAAAACGACAATCATGATAAACATCACAATGGCGGACCGCAGAAATCCCACACTCGGCAGGAGAAAAACGACGCCGGCCTCAATGAAGGCAATGATGAACGCGGCGATCATGCTGCCCTTCAGGCTGCCTAATCCGCCGAAGATCACAACGGCCATCAGCACCAGAAGATGCTGAAGCCACATCCAGGGCTCTAATACATACAAAGGGGAAACAACCACACCGGCAATCGCGGCCACGCCGACGGCGATTCCCGTTACGATATTCGCGACCGCTTTTTCATTAATGCCGACCAGGCCGGCCACTTGCTTGTCCTGCGAAGTCGCCCGAATCGCAATTCCAAATCTTGTCTTGGTCAGGAACATCCCCAACGCCGCTAAAATCACCAACACAACAAACAAGCTCAAAAGGTACTGATAGGTCACCGCCACTCCCAAAATATGCGTAGACCCTTTAATTAAACTGGGAACAATTTGAAAATAAACGCCCTGAACGGAATCCTGAACAAAGGAGACCGACTTTTGCAGAATCACTCCGATGGCCAGTGTAAGAATCATGACAGACATCGGGTTGCCCTTGACCGGGTCAAGCAATCTCTGAAACACCAAACTCATGGCAATTGTAAGGATAATGGAAACCGCTGCGGCCAGCCAGGAAGGCAGGCCTAAAAGCGTCATGCCAAGGTAAATGTAGGCGGCAATCATCCAATAAGCGGTGTAGGCAAGATTAACGATTCTGGCGACGGAAAACAGCAAACTGAATCCCGCAGCCAGAAGCGCGTAAACACAGCCGTTGAGCAGTCCGATGACAAAAATATTTGCAAACATAAACTCCCCTCTGCACGCTTTAATGATTTCTCAGGCTACGGCTCCATCAGATCCGCAATGACCGTGGGGCTAAAAACAAAACGCACGCAGTCCGGCATCGAATGAATCCTTTTCAACAGAGATTCAGCGGGCGGGGAGGGGATGACCCTCCCCGCTGGCTTTTTACTGATTATGATTTGATTTGGCCAATTGCAATTTATTTGGCCTTTTGCCAGGCATCAAGCATCCACTGGGGAATCTGAACCGGCTGGGCTTTGACGGCTCCGTCTGTGGGCCAGACGATGTTCGCCTTTCCGCCCGGAAGCTGCTGCACGCCGTAAACCGGCCTGAAATTGTCCAGGAAGACGCTGCGGTGATCCTTCGGATCATATTTCACAGGCCCGGCAATGCCGTCGTATTTATTGGCCACCATGCTTTTGATGAGGTCGTCGGGATTGAGAGAGCCGACTAATTCGACATTGTGAGCCAGATTCAGAATCGTATCATGAGCGCTCATCGTGCATAGCTCTCCGCCGCTGCGCTTGAGAAACTCATGGTAGAACGCTTCATTCTTATCGGTAATTTTCTGCGGAATGGTCGCCACGCTCATCATGGTGACGGAATATTCCACGCCTTTGCCCGGAAAAAGAGACGAGGCGGGGGATCCGGCCACAATCGCCGGGATCTTCAACTCCTTTACCTGCGTTCCAAAAACGACTCCTCCGGCGCCCGAAAAAACCGTATAAATGATATTGGGATGGCTTGCTTTGATTGCGGCGGTTTCCGCGCGAAGATCCGATGCCGCGGGAGAGGGCCTCCATTGGCCGACAATCTCCATTCCCATTTGCGGGAAATACGTCGACGTGAACTGCACAATGGCGTCTCCGCCCAATGATTTTTCGACCATTTGCGCCACTTTGACCTTTTCGACGCCTGCATTTTTGACCGCCTGACTCACGGTATTGGCAATGCCCAAATGGACTTTCGCAATGTCGACAGGCCCCAGCGATGCCGCCGCAAAACAGTACTTGTAACGATCGTAGTTCTTCATCATCCGTTCGACATACTGCTGACTGATGACGTAGGCAAGACTGACATAAATGACTTTATTGTCGGCGGCAATATCCTGAATGGCGGAAACAGCCTCGGGAACGATCCCTCCAATCAAAAAATCCACTTTATCGGAGGTAATGGCGCGCTCCGCTGAGGCCACGGCGTCTGCGACTCTCTTAAATTCATTAGAGGAAATCTTGACAAGCTCAACGGGATGTTTCTTGGCGCCGATCTGAATCCCGCCATCCGCGTTGATTTTATCGGCGGCAATCTGGGCGCTGATGAACAAGTGATTCCCCGTCCTCATGTCCATGGGGCCAATGATGCCGATTTTGACCGGTTTCTCGGCCGCGAATACAGGAACGATCAATGCCATTAGCGCGATTAATACAAGAGGAACCCACACATACCTTTTTGTCGCCATCACCCTAACCTCCCTTGATAATTGTTATTCAATCACACACAGCTCCCTCAAGACCCGACCAGCAAAACAATGAAGTTATATTACTTCACAGATTTGATAGTTGCATATCTTGCAATTTGAACAATATGTCAAGTTTTTTTTGTTTGCGATCTGCATCCGGCTGGAAATCTGGCTCGCATGCGCCTGCCCATTTCGTCGCTGTGCTGGCCGAACTGCGCAACCGCCGCGCCAACACCTCTTTCCCAAAACGGTTGCATCCTCTTCTTGACAGAAGCGCTCCGTAAAGATAAGAAACGCAAAGGGGTGGCCGACAAGGTCTGAGATTATACCCTTTGAACCTGATCCGGGTAATGCCGGCGTAGGGAGAAAAAGATAAGGTGTATCGATCCGTTTCCCCTTTTTTTCCGGAAACGGATTTTTTTATGACCGCCAAGCCCGGCTTATCCCGCAAAAAAATGAATCGGGAGGGTATTATGCTCAATGAAGTCACCATTAGCCGGGCCATCATGGATGCCTACTTTAAAAAACTGGATCGCTGTCTGGAGCTCGACTGCGCCATCGTCGGCGGCGGACCTTCGGGCCTGGTCGCCGGATATTATCTGGCCAAGGCAGGACGAAAAGTGGCCCTGTTCGAACGCAAGCTGTCGATCGGCGGCGGAGTCTGGGGAGGCGGCATGATGTTTAATTCCATCGTGGTCCAGGAGGAAGCCCGGCAGTTGCTCGACGAATTCGGCCTTGCAGGCGCCGTCTATGCGCCCGGATATTACGTGCTTGATGCGGTGGATGTCACGGCCACGCTTATTTTCAAAGCCGTGCGCGCCGGGCTGGAGATCTTCAACCTGATCGCCATGGAGGATGTGGTCATCAAAAACGGACGCGTCGCCGGGCTGGTCATCAACTGGGGCGCGGTGGACACTCTAAAATGGCACGTGGACCCTTTGACCCTCCACGCCAAGTATGTCCTTGACGGCACGGGCCATCCAGCCAACGTCGCCAGCGTGCTCGTTCGAAAAATGGGCGTCCATTTGAATACCGAGACCGGCGGCATCGTCGGGGAAAAGTCGATGGATGCGGAGCGGGGTGAAAGCCAGACCGTTTTGAACACCCGCGAAGTCTATCCCGGGCTCTTCGTGAGCGGCATGGCCGCCAATGCGGTCTGCGGCGGATATCGAATGGGCCCGGTATTCGGCGGCATGCTGCTTTCAGGGCGCAAAGCGGCGCAAGACATTCTGGTGCGCCTATGATCCGGATCGACAGGCTGAATACTTCCGCCCCAAAGTTGCGTCGAGGGCTTTACCTGATATTAACCGACCCGCGCGACGGCTATGCCGGGCTTTGCCGTTGGGCTGTGGAGGCCGAACTGCCGGCCGTACAACTGCGGTATAAAGGCGCTGATGAAGAAGAACAGCTCCGATTGGCTCTGACATTGCGGAAAATCACCCAAGGAACGGCCACGCTGTTTATCGTGAATG
Organism: Syntrophaceae bacterium; assembly: GCA_018436925.1. Classification (GTDB taxonomy): domain Bacteria; phylum Desulfobacterota; class Syntrophia; order Syntrophales; family Smithellaceae; genus UBA8904. The sequence continues at coordinate 78,591 of JAHDKI010000001.1, read as the reverse complement.
ACCGGCCGGACATCGCGCTTCTGTCCGGAGCCGACGGCCTGCATGTGGGGCAGGAAGACTTGCCTGCGCAAGAGGCAAGGCGTCTGATCGGTCCGGACAGACTGCTGGGTCTTTCCACGCACAACCTCGAACAGGTTGAAGCGGCCAACGACGCCCCGGTTGACTATATCGGCTTCGGGCCTTTGTATGCCACACCGTCAAAGGCCAGGCCCGATCCGGTTTTGGGCCCTCAGGCCCTGAAAGAAGCCCTGGCGCGAAGCCGCCACCCGATCGTGGCCATCGGCGGGCTCACCCTGGCGTACATCCGCCAATTGCATCCCCGCCCGCACAATGCGGCCGTCATCCGCGCCGTGAGCGATGCGCCCGATCCGAAAGCGATGATGCGAGCCCTGAATGCGGCTTGCTTGTTCTCGGAATGCTGACGATGGATTACCCTTTTGTTCCGGCTTCAGCCTTTTCGCCCGATATGCAGCCAGGTAATGCCGAAGGTCAGGGAATGCTTCTCCACATTCACCATGCCCACTTCTTCCATGGCGGCCGCGAACTCGTCGGGAGACGGAAAGTTGACGATGGAATCCGCCAGATAGTAGTAAGCGGCGGGATTTTTAGAAAAGAGTTTGCCGAACAAGGGCAGCAGATAATGTAAGTAGAGACGGTAGATAAAGCGCAGAAGGCGGTTTTCGACAAACGTCATCTCCAGGACCATCACCTGACCGCCCGGCGCGACAATGCGCAGCATTTCAGCCAGCGCGCGCTTTCGGTCGGGAATATTGCGAATGCCGAAGGCAATTCCCGCGACGTCGAAATGATTGTCGTCGAAAGGCAGAGCCATGGCGTCGCCCGGCATGCACTTGATGCGATCCGAAAGCCCCTGCTTTCGGACTTTCTCCGTCGCGGCCACGATCATCTCGTCAACAAAGTCCACCCCCGTCACGCGCGCCTGGGGGTGCTTTTTCGCCACCGCGATGGAGAGATCCCCCGTGCCGCAGGCCACATCAAGATAGCGGTTCGTTTTGAAAAAGCGCATTTTTTGAGCGGCGAAATTCCGCCAGGCCACATCGCGCCTGAGACTCATCACCCGGTTTAAAAAATCATACTTCCCCGTAATGGTCGAAAAGATCTCCCGGACCATGCCGATGCGCTGATCGTCGGTGATATCTTTGAGCGGGGGGTATTTTTCAGGACCTTGTTTTTTCACGGCATCGCTTCCGGATTCCTTTGCTGCCGCGGCTTTATCAGTCCTGAACGGGAAAAGCAATGAAAAATGAAAAAAGAACCGTCGGCCGTCGTCCATAAAAAAAGGCCGCCCCGATCCACCGGGACGGCCGTCGGCGGCCCGGGTCAGGCCGTTTTCACAGGCACTTTGGTGCCCTTGGCTTTGGATGATGCGGCTTTGGGAACCGTAATCTTCAAAACACCGTTTTTAAAATTCGCCTGAGCTTTGTCCGCGTCGGTTTCCACCGCCAGAGGAATCACGCGGTTGAAAGCGCCGTAAGATCGCTCCATATAGTAATAATTCTTCCCTTTGTCTTCCACCTCTTCTTTCTTTTCGCCTTTGATGGTCACAGCGTCCGGGGTCACCGTCACTTCGATATCCTTTTCATCCACACCGGGCAATTCGGCTCGGAGGGTAAACTCCTTATCGCTTTCTTTCACATCAACGGAAGGAGAAAAGGCTCCGAAGCCGCTTCCGGCAAGGGCTTTGGGCGCCGCATCAAAACCGGCGAAGAAATCGTCGAACAGACGGTTCATCTGTCTCTGCAAAGAATAGAAGGGATGATCGTCATCTTTTTCCGCCGGTCGTCCAACCGAGGGCAACAGATTTTTTATCTTCATCATCATAACCTCCTTATGCTTCGAGCCTCTTATCGAGGGCCGTTTTTCCGGGCTTTTATCCCTGAAGTCTTTGCGCGTCGCCGTCAGGCCGCCGAAATCGCGATCTTTTTGGGCTTGACCTGTTCGGCCTTGGGCAGCTCCAGACGCAGCACACCGTTTTTCACCGTGGCGACGATCTTGTCCCGGTCGATTTCATCCGATAGCGTAAAGACTCTTTCATAGTCTCCGATTTCATATTCCGAGTACATCAGCGTGGCGCCGTCAACCCGGCCGTTTTCCACACGCCCGCTGATCGTCAGAATGTTTTTTTCCAGTTCAATATCAACGGTTTTTTCATCGACGCCCGGCATATCCGCGACCAGATACAAGGCATCCTTGTTTTCATAGATGTCCACGCGGGGCACAAACGTTTTCACATTGCGAACACGCTCCGCCGCCGAGACGTTTTCCGTTTTCTGTATATCTTTGTCCATCATGGGATCGGACCTCCTTTCTTATTTGATCTGAATCTTTTTTGGCAATTCTTCCTTGATCCTGGGCAGCGCAACGGTCAGCACGCCTTTGTCATATCGCGCCTCGACCTTCTGCGCATCGACGGAAAAAGGCAGCTGAATGCCGCGTTTGAATCCGCCGATCATACGTTCCTGCCGAAGATACGTTTCTCCTTTTTTGAACTCGCTTGCCGCGGGCAGGCCGGCTATCGTCAGAACATCGCCCGAAACCGACACATCCAGTTTTTCCGGATCGACGCCGGGCACTTCCGCCGTCACCAATGCCTCCCCGTCTTTTTCCCAGATGTTCACCGCCGGATAGTCAGCGGCCGATCTCCTTCCCGCATTGGAAAAAAGCCGGTTCATTTCCCGTTGCAGCTCAAATATTTCCGGAATGGCGTCTGAAAAATTCCTGAATCTCCATAACGTTGGACTGAACATAAACTTTCCTCCTTTCTTCAATTAAATTGTAAGCTATTGCTCTTATTAGGTTATTTCGCTTTCAAGCCAAATATATGTCTGAAAACAGGCTTGTCAAGAGCCACCCCGGAGCGTCTTTTTCTCCTGACCGCAAGCCTCTTTGAAGCGTCATTCAAGCAGGGAAAAAGACCGCCGGTTCCCTTGACACACCCAAGCCCCGTTCTTATATTAGCCGCGTTTTAAGCACCGGTTTTTTAAAGCAACTACCGGTAAAGAAAGAATAAAATGAAAGATCATATTGTTAAGATATTCCGGGAGAGCTGCCGGGTCAAAGAGGCGTTTATAAACGACAACCTGGGCCGGCTGGCCGACGCCATTGAGGCGATCACGACGGCGCTCAAAGCCGGCAGCAAGATTCTGATTTTCGGCAACGGCGGTTCGGCGGCCGACGCGCAGCACATTGCGGCGGAATTTGTCAATCGCTTTATCATCGAACGACCGCCGCTTCCGGCCATCGCCCTGACGACGGACACGTCCGTTCTGACGAGCATCGGCAACGATTACGACTTTTCAGAAATCTTCGCCAAGCAGGTCCGAGCACTGGGACAACCCGGAGACATCGCCTGGGGACTGAGCACCAGCGGGCAATCGCCCAATGTGCTCAAAGCGCTTGAGTTGGCCAAAAAGATGGGGCTCATCACACTGGCCTTCACGGGAAAGGACGGAGGTCCGATCGCTCAAGCGGCGGATTTTGCGCTCAATGTGTCGGCCGCCTCGACAGCGCGGATTCAGGAGACGCACATCACCGCGGGACACGTCATCTGCGAGCTGGTGGATATCAAGCTCTTTCAAAAACCGGATTTGAAATAAGGAAAAGCTGGGGTCATGGTGAAAACGAAAAAGGAACAGATCGATAAAAAAATTCATGCGCAGGCGGAAGAGCCGTTTAAAGCGGAAACGGACCAAACCCTTGAGTCACTGCGCACTGCCTTGGACGCCAAAGAAAAAGAAGCCCGGGAAAATTACGACCGCTATGTTCGCTCGGTGGCGGAACTTGACAACTATCGCAAGCGCGCCGCCCGGGAGAAAGCCGAAACGATCAAATACGGCAAGGAGGATGTCATCAAAGACATTCTTCCTTTTCTGGACAGCCTGGACCGGGCGCTGGAGCATGCAGACGCAAGCGACGCAAAGACCTTCCGCGACGGCATCACGTTGATTCAGGATCAGCTTCTGTGCTGCCTGAAAAGGCACGGCGTTGAGCGGATTGAAAGCCTCGGAGCGAATTTCGATCCGAACTTTCATGAAGCGCTCATGCAGGTGGAAAGCCCGGAACACGCGGACAACCAGGTGGTTTCTGAAATGGAAAAGGGCTATCTGCTCAACGGAAGGCTGATCCGGCCGGCCAGAGTGTGCGTATGCAAAAAGACCCCCGGACAAAACGATTGTGAAAATTAAGCGGGAAATGGAGAATAAGGAGGAAGACTATGGCTAAAATTATTGGAATCGACTTGGGAACCACGAACTCTTGCGTGGCCATTATGGAAGGGGGCGACCCGGTTGTCATCGCCAACCAGGAAGGCAACCGCACAACGCCGTCGGTCGTCGCAATCACGGAAAGCGGCGAGCGTCTGGTGGGGCAGGTGGCCAAACGTCAGGCGATCACGAACTCGGAAAACACGGTCTACGCCGTCAAAAGGCTGATCGGCCGGAAATATAATTCGAAGGAAGTTCAGTACGACGTGAAGATTTCGCCCTACAAAATCACCGAAGCGGGCAACGGCGACGCGCAGGTAACGGTTCGCGGCAAGAACTATTCGCCGGCGGAGATCTCGGCAATGATTCTTACCAAGATGAAGCAGACCGCCGAAGATTACCTGGGTGAAAAAGTGAAAGACGCCGTCATCACCGTGCCGGCTTACTTTAATGATTCGCAGCGCCAGGCCACGAAAGACGCGGGACGCATCTCAGGACTCAATGTTTTGCGCATCATCAACGAACCGACCGCGGCCGCGCTGGCCTACGGTCTGGACAAGAAGAAGGACGAGAAAATCGCTGTTTTCGACCTGGGCGGTGGAACGTTCGACATTTCCATCCTCGAGCTGGGCGACGGCGTCTTCGAGGTGAAGTCGACCAACGGCGACACGCATTTGGGCGGTGAAGACTTCGACCAGCGCGTCATGGATTATCTGGTCGGCGAGTTCAAAAAAGATCAGGGCATTGATCTGCGCAACGACAAGATGGCCCTGCAACGCCTCAAAGAAGCGGCGGAAAAAGCGAAGATGGAGTTGTCCACCACAATGGAAACCGACATCAATCTGCCGTTTATCACCGCGGACGCCTCCGGTCCCAAGCATATGAACATCAAGCTGACCCGGGCGAAACTCGAATCGCTCGTGGAGGAATTGATCGATAAAGTCGTCGGCCCCTGCCAGACGGCGCTTAAAGATGCGGGCCTTTCGGCCAAAGACATCGATGAAGTCATCCTGGTGGGCGGCATGACCCGTATGCCGCGCGTTCAGCAGAAAGTGAAGGACATCTTCGGCAAGGATCCGCATAAGGGCGTCAACCCCGATGAAGTGGTGGCGGTCGGCGCGGCCATTCAGGGCGGCGTTTTGTCCGGCGACGTCAAAGACGTCCTGCTTCTGGACGTCACGCCTTTGTCTCTGGGCATTGAAACCCTGGGCGGCGTCATGACGCGGCTCATCGAGAAGAACACGACGATCCCGACCAAGAAAAGCCAGATCTTCTCGACGGCGGCGGACAACCAGCCCGCCGTGAGCATTCACGTCCTGCAGGGCGAACGCCAGATGGCGGCGGACAACCGCACTCTGGGCCGCTTCGAGCTCGTGGGCATTCCGCCCGCGCCCCGCGGCGTGCCGCAGATTGAGGTCGCTTTCGACATCGACGCCAACGGCATCGTGCATGTCAACGCCAAGGATCTGGGCACCGGCAAGGAACAGAGCATCAAGATCACGGCCTCGAGCGGATTGTCGGAAGAAGAAATTCAGAAACTGGTCCGCGACGCGGAGGCTCACGCCGAAGAGGACAAGCGCCGCAAGGAACTCATCGAAGCGCGAAACCAGGCCGACTCGCTGGTCTACTCCGTCGAGAAAAATATTAAGGAATTCGGCGACAAGGTCGATGCGGCGGAAAAGGCCAGAATCGAAGAGGCCGTCAGCCGCGTAAAGAAAGCCATCGAAGGCGACAACCTCGACGAAATCAAAAAGGCCCAGGAAGAGCTGATGAACGTTTCGCACAAGCTGGCTGAAGCCATGTATGCGAAAACCGCCGGCGGACCGGGCGCCGGTCCTCAGGCGGGCGGCCCCGCCGGAGAAGGCGGCGGCGACGCCTCTTCAGGCAAAAAAGACGATGATGTCGTCGATGCGGATTTTGAAGAGGTGAAAAAGTAACAGCCGATTCTCGTCGGCCCGAAGCCGCTTTGCGGCTTCGGGCCTTTTTTTATCGACCGAACCGTAAAAATGGTATAGGCTTGACGCCGTTATGCGAAAATGGGTCAAGGATATATTTGATGGACAACGGAGGCTGATCCCCTATGCGGTGTGCTGCCTTCTGGTGTCCGCGCTTTTTGCTGAGGCCTCCGCCAATAAACCGCCCGAGCCCCCCCGCGCCGAATGCCCGGAAATCCGGTTTCTGGCCGACGACGATTTTTTCCCCGCATTGACCCAAGCCATTGACGCCTCAACCCGCGAGATCTTTATCTGCATGTTTTCCTTCAAGGCCGGCGTCCATCCGCGCAGTTATCCCGACCGGCTCATCGGCCATCTTTCGCGCGCGTGCCGCCGGGGAGTCCAAATCAAGGTCATTCTGGAAAGCACCGGCCAGAGCCGGGACAGCCTGTCGGCGCAGAATCTCAAAACCAAAGAACTGCTGGAAAAAATCGGCGCGGCGGTCTATATGGATTCTCCCAAGAGGACAACACACGCGAAAATGATCGTGATTGACGGACGGCAGGTGTTTCTGGGCAGTCACAACTTCACTTCTTCGGCGCTGAAATACAATCGCGAAGGATCGGTCCAGATCCGGGACGAAGCCCTGGCCCAAACCGCTCGTCGCTATATGCTTTCAATTCTCGAGGAGGCTCCATGAAAATTTATCGTCTGAGCGCGCTTTTCGCCCTGCTTACGGCAAGCCTGATGCTGGCCGGCTGCGCACAATTGCCCTTCCTTTCCAAAAAGCCTGAGCCCACTGTTGTCGTCCGGGAAATACCGGAACCTGCGCCTCCGGTTCCCGAAGCAGAACCTGCTTTGCCGGAGCCGAGCCCGGCGCCGCCGACAATTTTTACTCCGCCGGTTGACCGTTTCGCCGTCGGATGCGTTCTTCCCTTATCCGGACGGCATGCCGAGGCGGGGCAGAGGGCTCTGGAGGCTTTTTTGCTGTCGGCCGGAACGTTCAATCCGCGTTTTTCATCGCCGTGGAAATTAATCGTCGAAGACTTCCAGGATTCCACCCTGTCCGTTCGGGCTGCCATTGAACGCCTGGCACAGGCAGGCAACGTCATGGCCATCATCGCCGTGGTGGGAACCGCCGAGGCCCTCGACGCCGCTCAGGAGGCCGAAATCAGGCAGGTGCCGCTGATTTTGATCACCTCCCGGGAAGGCGTGACGCAAGACAAAGAATATGTCTTCCAGCATTTTCTGACGCCGAGCCAGCAAGTCCGTTCAGTGGCTCGCTACGCGCTGGATTCGCTCAATGTGGCCGTCTTTTCCATTTTGTATCCGGACGACGATTACGGAGCGGAAATGACCGCCCTGTTCCGCTCCGAGGTGCAAAAAATCGGCGGCAAAGTCGATAAGGCGATTCCCTACGGCAAATCGCAGACGGATTTCACGCAGCAGATTAACGAGATCACCGACGGCCGCATTCAGAAGCAAAAAGAAATGTATGCCCGGACGCCGGAGATCAAACCCAACTTGTCATTGCCTTTTGAAGCGCTTTTTATTCCGGATTCACATTTCCGGGTGCGGATGATCGCCGCGCAGCTTGCCTTTTACGACGTCACGAATATCGCCCTGGTCGGCACCAGCCTGTGGCATTCCCCCGATCTTCTAAAGAAGGATGCGGAATATGTGGAAGGAGCGGTTTTCGCCGACAGCTTCTCTATCAACAGTTATCTTCCCGAAACCAACGATTTCATCGACATTTACTACGCCCAATACCGCCGCGAGCCGGGCAACCTCGAAGCGCTGGCCTATGATACGATGGAAATGACGCTCCATATCCTGGAAGATCAGGCCGTGCAAACCCGGGCTGACTTCGTCAAAGCGCTTCTCTCCGTCGACCGGCACCGGGGCGCCACCGGAATGACCAGCTTTAACGGCGAGCATGTCGCTCAGAAGACGCCTTTCATCCTGCGGATTCGCAACGGCAAAATCGTTCAGGTCAAATAACCGGAGAGGGGAAAGGCCAAGCGGCATGAAAATACTGCTGACGAACGATGACGGCATTTACGCCCGCGGTCTGGCCGCGCTTTATGAAGAGCTTTCGCAGGAAGCGGATTGCGTGATCGTCGCGCCGGAAATCGAGCAGAGCGCGGTCGGTCACGCCATCACCCTCTTCCGGCCTCTGACGGTTCGCAGCGCGACCAAAGGGGGAACGTTTCTCGGCTATGCCGTCTGCGGAACGCCTGCGGATTGCGTCAAAATCGGCCTGCGTGAACTGGTGGGCGAGCCCCCGGACCTGGTCGTCTCCGGAATCAATCGGGGCGCCAACTGCGGCAACAACATCATTTACTCCGGCACGGTGTCCGCCGCCACCGAGGCGTCGATGATGGGCGTGACGTCCGTGGCCGTTTCACTGGCCAGCCACAAAGAAGCGGATTTCTCGGTCGCAGCGCGTTTTGCGCGCAGCCTGATCCGCCGAATCGGCGACAATCCGTCCTTTCACGGCATCGCCTTCAACGTCAACGTGCCTTGCCTTCCCGAAGATCAGATCCGCGGCGCGGTGGTGGTCCGCCAGGCGCGGAGCCGCGTGCTCGAATCGTTCGAAAAACGGGTCGATCCCCGGGATAATGTCTATTACTGGATGTCGGGAGAAACGGTCAGCGTCGAGCAGGATCTCGAAACGGATATCGGAGCGCTCCAGGCGGGCTATATCACCATCACACCCATTCAATATGATTTAACCCGCCATGAACTGCTCGATCCGCTTCGGTCCGCCCTCGGCAAGAAATCGATATAACGTCCCGGCCCGGCTCAGCGCGTCAGCAGAACCGGAATCGGGCTTTTGGCGACAATCTGCGAGGTGGTGCTGCCCAGCAAAAGATGACGCAGCCGATTGTGGCCGTAAGCGCCCATGACCATCAGCTCCACTGCGCCTTCGGAAATAAATCTGAGCATTTCATCGACTTCCTTGCCTGCGGCAATCACCACTTCGCAATCCGCCGTAAAATGCTGGGCTCGGTCCTCAATCTGGCCGGAAAGCTCCGCCGCCCGGCCGTGGTTGTCCGTGATGATGAGCGCCGTCAAAGGCCAGTTGGCCTTCTCGGAAACCCGCAGCGACAGGTCAAGCGCCTTTTTCGCCGGTTCGCTGCCGTCGTAGGCGAGAGCCATGCTTTCAATTTCCACAAAACGCTCCGGCGTAACCATCACCGGCTTGCCCGATTTCCGTATCACGGCTTCCGCCACAGATCCCAGAAGACCGCCTTCCTTGAGATGAAAGTGCTCGCCTTTTTTCGCCATGACAATCCAGTCGGCGCCCGCCGCTTCTTCCACGATCACATCCGGAATTTTCCCGATGCTCTTCTTGACGGAACACTGGACGCGGGCGCTTGTGCAGCGCGCCTCGAATTCCCGCAGGATGACGGCCGCCTTTTCATGGAGAGTGGTTTCCACCGCCTCGAAAAATCCGTCATAGGGAGGCATGCCGACGGCCCCGGACACATCCGTCAGAACCGGCCCCTGAATCAGATAAATATCGATGACATGCAGCCCTGCAATCGCCGCTTCGAATTTCGGCGCCATGTACAGGCCGTAATCGAGGGCAACGCCTCCCTGGGCCGAACCGTCAACAGGAATGAGCATTGTCTTGATCATATCCGCCTCCCGCAGATCGTATCGGTGGGGCTACTTTTTTTTCTTTTCGAAATGGCTTAAATCGGACAGCAGATTGGCGATATCTTTTTCCGCCCAGGTCCGCTTTCCTTCGGCTTCATCGGCCGGCTCATCGTCGGTTTCCGCGCCGCTTTCATTAAATGACAAAAACTTGCCGACCGGCTTGTCGTTTTTATACACAGCCTGTTCCCGCAGTTTGCCGTTTTTATAATAGGCGATATATTCTCCATCGCGTTTGTCGGCGACAAAACGTCCTTTCTCCTTGATTTGTCCAGTTCGGTAATACGAGACATACTCGCCGTCAAATTTCCCGTTTTTGAAGTTTTCCTCCTCGCGCAGTTCCCCGGTTTTGAAGTACCGGCGATAAAGGCCGTCGAGCCTGCCGTTGAGATAGTGTTCCTCTTCGCGGATCTGTCCGTTTTCATAGTAGGAAACATATCGTCCGTGCATTCGGTTATTCAGAAAACGGCTCTGTTCACGGATCTGGCCGTTGGCATAGTAAGTCACCGCCTCGCCGTGTCTTTTCCCCGCCACATAATGCAGCCTTGCCATGATCTGCCCGTTTTGAAAATAGGAGGTGTATTCCCCGTGCTGTTTGCCGCCTTGCACATGCTTTTTTTCTTTGACCGCCCCGTTGGGATAGGTCTGGACCAATTCCGAGGCCACAATGTCTGAGTTCGCCATAAAAGTCTTTTTCGCGCTTTCAATCAATTTTGTTGATTTTTTTAAACAATCCTGAAGGATAATGCAACCAAAAACAACCGGCGCGAAAAGGCGTCTCGCCGACTGCCGCCTTGGGGGAATTTGGGGTTTGACAGTTTAGAGCTTTATCATGTAATAACGTCTCAAATTAGCGTTCGAAAGATTTATTCATGATTGTTGCCAACTTGGATACCACCAGAGTCGCCATTATCGGACCGGGGCGCCTGGGCACGGCGTTTGCCTACAAACTCGGCCGCGACAACAAGCGGGTGGCAATTTATTATCATAATGCCGATGTGTGCAAGGCCATCAACCGCGATCATCTGAATCCTATCCACCTGACGGAAGACCTGGCGGGCCGTCTGGGTGCCATGGACCGGGTTCCGCGCCTGGCGCCGAAAGTTTACGCCACCAACGACCTGGAGCATATCGTCGAAAACAATGACTTCATCATCCTGGCCGTCACAATGAACCGCCTGCCGGAACTGCTCAACTACCTCAAGCCGATGATCGACAAAAAAGCCGGGGATACCTGCCTGATTTCGCCCATCAAAGGCCTGATATCGGATGAGATTTCCACGGAACTGATCACGCCGTCACAGCTGATCCACAACCATTTATACAATCTGGAACACAAGTGCCAGGTCGCCTGCATCGGCGGTCCTTTTTTTGACGTGGATATCGCTTTGGGCAAACCCGTTTGCGTCACTGTGGCGGGCAAGCACCGGACGGCCAATATCATCCGCGACTATCTGTTGATGTTCAACCGCAAGGAACTCAACGCGTATTACAATTTCGATATGATCGGCGTCGAGGCCTGCGGCGCGCTCAAAAATATCGTCGCCAACATCAAGGGGCTTACCGATTCTCTGGATTTGGGCGATTCGCTGCCGGGAACAATCTTCGCCCGGTCCGGCGTGGAGATCCGCTCGCTGACCCGGGTCCTGGGCGGCAGTTTCCAGGCTTTCCATTCCCAGGCCGGCGTGGGCGACATGTATGTGACGGTCTCCTCGCTGGCGAGCAAAAACTACCGTTACGGCAAATATTTCTATGAGCTCTACACAGGCAATCCCATCGAAACCAACCTGAGGGTTCTAAGCAGAATCGACGGCACGCCGGAAGGCCCCAACACCATCCGGAATGTCTATAAGTATCTGGAAAAGAAAAACATGTACAGCCCGCTGTTCTCCTGCGCCTACCGGATTTTCAATAAAGGCGGAAACAAAAACGCCATCCGAGATATGATCATCCAGGCCTGCCAGTTCGACAAAAGAAAAAATGAGTATATCGGCGCCTTTTCCAGATTGATGTACCGGCTGCTCCCCGACCATTGGTATCGTCGGGATCATGAGCTGTTCGACTGATGGATAGATCATGGCGAAAACCAAGCATCCATCGTTAAAACGCCTGCTGAAAAAAACATTCCACCCGAAGAAACGCCTGCGACCCGAACGGACCGCGCCCGTTTCAGACATTCCGGAAACGCAAGAAGGAAACCCTATGTGGAAAAGTAAATTGGTTCTCCCCCAGGACATGCTGTCGAAAATTGAACCGGGTATGAGTATTTTTGTGGGAACCGGCATGGCCGAGCCCCGCACACTGGTCAAACACCTGATGGAATCCAACCAATTCAACCTGCAGGATCTGGAGCTGATACAGCTGGTGAGCTTAGGCGATGCCGTGGCTATCGATGAGCGCTACGCGAGAAAATTTCGTCTGAAAACCTTTTTTTCCGGGTGGCTCGCCTCCGACGCGATCAGCCAGGGCCGCGTCGACCTGATCCCCAGCCGTTTTTCTCGGGTTCCTTGGCTGTTTAAAACCGGCGCGATTCATATCGATGTGGCCTTCATCCAAGTCACGCCGCCGGATGAAAACGGCTATGCCTATCTGGTGGGCGCCTCCGTGGAGCGCCAGGCCATGGAGATGGCCAAAATCGTCGTCGGGGAAATCAATACGTCCATTCCCCGAACGATGGGGGACACGCTGGTCAATATGAACGACTTTCATTACCTCGTCGAAGGCACCGAACAGCCCTACTTCGTGCAGCGCTGGCCTCTTCAGGACGTGTATCTTAAAATCGCCGCCAACGTCGCCTCGGTCATTCCCGACGGCAGTTGCATTTCTTACGGCATCGGCCCCCTTTACGAAGCGCTGGCCAAAACGCTCGCCCTCAAAAAAGACCTGGGCATCCACTCGCCTTTTTTCACCGACGCACTTATGGATCTGGTGAAAAGCGGCGCGGTGACCAATCGCTACAAGAGGGTCTTTCGCGGGAAATCCTGCGCGTCCTACGTCATCGGAACCGGGGAGCTGATGAACTGGCTGGATCTCAATTCTCTGGTGGAATTCCAGCCCCAGGATATTGTCATGGATCCTGAAACCATCGGGCTCAACAACAACATGGTCGCCATTTTCCCCGCGCGAAAGGTGGATCTGACCGGCGATGTCGCTTTGCATACCGGAAAAGGCAACGTCACGGCCGGCCCCGGCAACGTCCAGGAACTCTTCTGGGGCGCGGCGCTTTCAAAAAACGGCCGGACCATTTTCGCCCTGCCCAGCCGCAACCGCAAAGGACAGCCCAATATCCTGCTCTCACTGGATAAATATCCGTTTCAGTTTACCAACCGCGAGTCGATGGATCTGGTCGCCACCGAATACGGCGTGGCCTACCTGATGGGAAAGACCCTGCGCGAACGGGCTCAGGCGCTAATCGAAATCGCCCATCCGGAAGACCGCGCGGAACTGGTTCGCCAGGCCAAGGAAGCGAAAATGATCTATGCCGATCAAATTTATTTTCCCGAATCGGGCTACCTGTATCCCGATAAAATCGCCTGCTCGCATAAATTCGGCGAGTTGACCGTGCGTTTCCGGGCCATCAAGCCATCGGATGAAGATGAAATGCGTCGTCTTTTCTACCGGTTTTCCGATCAGGCCGTCTACTACCGGTATTTCAGCCCGATCAAAACCATGCCGCACAAAAAGATGCAGGAATACGTCAATGTGGACTACCGCTACACCATGTCGATCGTGGCCATCATCGATGAATCCGGCGTGGAAAAAATCATCGGAGAAGGCCGCTATGTCCGGTCGCAGGTCGATTCGTTTGCCGATACCGCATTTATTGTGGATGAGCATTACCAGGGGCGGGGCATATCGACCTACCTGTTCAATTTGCTCATCAAAACGGCCCGAGAGGAAGGCATCCCCGGCTTTAAGGCCGACGTGCTCGAAAACAACAAGCCCATGCTCAAAGTCTACGAAAAAGCGCCCTTCCCGGTGCAGACCGTCCTGTCGGGAGGCGTCTATAAAATTACAATTCCGTTTCAATCCAGCTAGTTAACGAACCGCCCCCTGGTTTTCATTTCAGAACTCAAGTTGCCTTGCCCATCAGCCGATAACCTTCTTATATCGTTGAAGATAGTTTCGCGGATGCAGAAGAAATCCAACTGCAGCAATACATTTTTTACAGCTTAAACAAAGGATCAGAAGGTTTTATAAGGAGGATAGCATGTCGAAAAAATCACTGCGTTTCAAAATGATCACCGGCGGCATCATTGCGGTGATCATTCCGCTTTTCATCGTCGGCGCGTTTGCCGTGTACCGCTCGATGAACGCTCTGGAAGAAATCGCTTTGTCACGCTCTCTCGAAGTGTCTAAAGGGTTGGCGCACATGGCCACGATCGCGGTGCAGGAAGAATTGAAAATCGTCGATCAAATCGCCCATCGCAGCATCATCGTGGAAGCCGCAACGGAGGCCGCCATGGGGAATCGTGAGGCACCGATCATCGCTAAAATGACGGAAGAAATGATCGCGATGAAAAAAGCCGGTGAAAAGGAGTACGAGGGGTTTATCCTGGTGGACGCCAACGGGCAGATCATCACATCGGAAGGAACCAACGTCAATATTTCGTCGAGAGAATATTTTCAAATCGCCAAATCCGGAAAAGCCAATGTCGGCGCGGTGGTGAAGTCCATGAGCGACGGCAAAACGATTCTGCCTTTTGCCGCCCCGGTGCGCTCTGCAACCAATGAAGTCGTCGGGGTGGTCATCTCTATTGCCAAAATCGATTTTCTGTCGGAAAAAGTGTCCGGCACAACCCTCGGGGAAACAGGGTACGGATATGTCATCAACAAGACAGGCGTTGTCATTGCCCATCCCAATAAGGATTTTATTCTGAAGATGAACCTTGCCGAGCAGGAAGGCATGAAGGAAATCATCAGCCGGATGATTGCCGGAGAAACGGGCGCCGCCCCCTATACTTTTCAAGGGGTCAAAAAAATTGCCGGTTTTGCGCCGGTGCCGGTGGCCGGCTGGAGCATCTGCCTGACCCAGGACTACAGTGAATTCATGAAACCGGTTTATGGTCTGGTTGCCTTCATTGTGATTGTCGGGGTGATCTTCCTTGCGCTCACGGCTTTGGGCATTTTTTACCTCGCCCGCGGCATTGCGCTGCCGATCGGAAACATCGCCTCCGACCTTGCCTCCGACCTTAACGAAGCCTCCGAGCAGGTTTCGTCCGCTTCGGCGCAGGTGGCGCAGGCCAGCCAGTCGCTGGCCGAAGGGGCGACTGAACAGGCCTCCGCGCTGGAGGAGACCTCTTCGTCTCTCGAAGAGATGTCGTCAATGACCCGGCAAAACGCGGACAATGCCGTTCAGGCCCAAGCTCTGATGAATCAGGCCAAGGAAATCGTGGATAAAGTCGACAAGCAGATGGTTTCCATGACCGCGTCCATTCAGAATGTGACCAAATCCAGCGAGGAAACGGGCAAAATCATCAAGACGATCGACGAAATCGCCTTCCAGACGAACCTGCTGGCGCTCAACGCAGCCGTCGAGGCGGCCCGCGCCGGCGAGGCGGGCGCGGGTTTCGCCGTCGTCGCCGATGAAGTGCGCAACCTGGCCATGCGCGCGGCGGAAGCGGCCAAACATACAGCCAGTCTGATTGAAAACACGATCAATACCGTCCGACAGAGCCGCGACCTGACGGAGCAGACCCAGGCGTCCTTCCAGGAAAATGTCGATATTTCCGCCAAGGTCGTGAACCTGGTCGCGGAAATCGCCGCCGCTTCGCAGGAACAGGCCCAGGGCATCGGACAGATCAGCAAAGCCGTGGCGGAAATGGACAAGGTGGTTCAAAACACGGCCGCCAGCGCGGAAGAATCCGCCAGCGCCTCGGAAGAGATGAACGCTCAGGCGGAGCAGATGAAGCTCTACGTTAAAGAACTGGCTGCGATCATTCACGGAGCCGAAACCGGCCGGGAGGCGACGGTCGTCGCTTCCGAAAAGAAATTGATGATCGAGCATAAAAAGTAGCGGACGAGCCTCCTTTAAAAAAAGACCGGATGGTGTTCCCACCTCCGGTCTTTTTCTTTAGCCGTCCGGCCGTCAGCCGATAACCCGGGTTTCTTTTTAACGCTTTTGCAGCGCCGCCCGGATGAATCCCGCAAAAAGCGGATGCGGACAGGTGGGTCGGGATTTGAATTCCGGATGAAACTGGCAGCCCAAAAACCAGGAATGATCGGGAATCTCGACAATTTCAGCAAGCGTCCCGTCGGGCGAAACGCCCGTGATGCGCAGGCCGCAATCGGTGAGCGCTTTTTTGAAGTCGTTATTGAATTCGTAGCGATGGCGGTGCCGTTCGGATATCTGCTCGCGCCCATACGCGGCAAAGGCAATCGAGTCTTTAGCAACGGTGCAGGGCCAGGCGCCCAACCGCATGGACGCGCCTTTATCCTGAATCTCTCTTTGTCCGGGCAAAAGGTCAATCACCGGGTATTTCGTTTCAGCATTGAATTCGGAACTGTTGGCTCCGGCCAGCCCGCAGACGGAGCGCGCGTATTCAACGACTGCCATCTGCATGCCCAGACAGATGCCGAAATACGGAATTTTGTTTTCACGGGCATAGCGCACCGCTAAAATCATGCCTTCAATACCGCGGTTGCCGAATCCGCCCGGAACCAAGACGCCGTCCACTTCCGAAAGCCACGCCGCTGCGCCGTCCTTTTCAATTTTCTCCGCGTCGATGAATTTCAGCGTCACGCGGCAGTCGTTGTCGATGCCGGCATGCATCAGCGCCTCGTTGAGGCTTTTGTAAGAGTCCGTCAGATTGACGTATTTGCCGACAATGCCGATGCGGACGTCGCGCGCGGGAGAAGAAAAGCGCTCGACTACTCTTTCCCAATCCGCAAGTTTCGGCTGACCGGTCCACATGTTCAGAAGTTCGATGATCTTGGCGTCAAGCCCCTCGCGATGGAATACCAGCGGCACCTCGTAGATGCAGCCGACATCCTTGGCGGTGAAAACGCAATTGACTTCAACGTTGCAAAACAGCGCGATTTTGCCCTTGATGTCGTCGGATAAAAAGTTTTCCGTGCGGCACAGCAAAATATCCGGCTGGATGCCGATTTCCCGAAGCGCTTTGACGCTGTGCTGCGTGGGTTTGGTTTTGACTTCGCCTGCCGCTTTAATAAACGGCACCCAGGTCAGATGAATGAAAATGGCGTTTTGCCGGCCGGCCTCGTTGCGAAACTGACGGATGGCCTCCAGAAAGGGCAGGCTTTCGATGTCGCCCACCGTCCCGCCGATCTCCACGATGGAGACGTCGAAGCCTTCGGCGGTCTTGCGGATGAAATCCTTGATCTCGTTGGTGATATGCGGAATGACCTGCACGGTTTTTCCCAGGTAGTCGCCGCGGCGCTCCTTGTTGATGACCGAGAAATAGACCTGGCCGGTTGTCAGATTGTTGGACTTGCCCATGCGCGTGGAGCAGAAGCGCTCGTAATGCCCCAGATCCAGATCCGTTTCCGCGCCGTCGTCCGTGACGAACACTTCACCGTGCTGAAACGGGCTCATCGTGCCGGGATCGACATTGATGTAAGGATCGAGCTTTTGGTTGGTGACGTTGAGCCCGCGGCTCTCCAGAATGGCGGAAATGGACGCCGCCGCAAGCCCCTTGCCCAGAGAGGACAAAACGCCGCCGGTCACAAAAATGAACTTGGTGTTCTTCATACGTGCTTTTTTTTACCTTTCTTTTCGCGCTTTGATCATCGGCCGATTTCGCGCGTCACCACATCGGCAATCTGCCTGCAATATTTCTCGGTCGCCTCACGGGACGGACCTTCCACCATCACCCGGCACATGTTCTGGGTGCCTGAATACCGGACCAGCACCCGTCCTTCATCGCCGAGTTCGCTTTCCACCCTGCGGATGCTTTCCATAATCGCGGGAATCGTGGAAATCTCCGGCTTGCTTTTCACATCTATGTTGATGAGCTTCTGAGGAAACACGTCCATCAGGCGGGATAATTCGGAAAGGGGCTTGCCTTGTGCGATCATGGCCGCGATGAGCTGCATGCCTGCGATAATTCCGTCGCCGGTTTTGTGGTGTTCAAGGAAGATCATATGGCCCGCATCTTCGCCGCCGATCACGGCGCCAAGCTTCAGCATATCGGCCAGAACGTAACGGTCTCCCACCTGAGAGGCGTGATTTTTTAAACCATACTTCTGGCAGGCAATCCTCAATCCCAGATTGCTCATGACGGTGCTGACCAAAAGATCGTTTCGCAGACGTCCTTCTTTTTTCAAAAGACAGGCGCAGATGATCAGAACCTGATCGCCGGTCAGCTCCGTCCCTTTTTCATCCACCGCGATCATCCGGTCGCCGTCGCCGTCAAACGCGAGCCCCAGCGCCGCCCCGGTTTCCAGCACGGCCTTCCTCAAATCCTGCGTATGTTGAGAGCCGCAGCGGTCATTGATGTTCGTGCCGTTGGGCGAATGATGAATCACCTCCACCTCCGCGCCCAGTTCCGCAAACGCATCCGGAGCGATCCGGTAGGTCGCGCCGTTGGATGTGTCCAGAACGATCTTCATCCCCTCCATCGACAAATGCCTCGGAAAGGAATTTTTCAAAAAGACGATATACCGTCCGTGAATATCATCCATGCGAACAGCCCTGCCCATATCCTTGCCCGTCGGCATGCGATGATCCAGCTCCGGGCTCAATATTAGACCTTCTATGGCGTCTTCCTGCGCGTCGGTCAGCTTGAATCCTTCCGCATCGAAAATCTTCAGGCCGTTGTCCTGGAAAGGATTATGGGAGGCGGAAATGACGATCCCCGCGTCGGCGCGCATCCCGGGCGTGATAAACGCGATACCGGGCGTGGGCAACACGCCGACCAGATACGCGTCGCCTCCCATGGAGGTGACGCCGGCTTCAAGAGAACTCTCGAGCATGTATCCCGAAATGCGAGTGTCTTTCCCGATGATGATCTTGGCGCGGTGGCCGCTTCTTTTAAACTGATGCGCGACCGCCCGTCCCACCTTAAAGGCAATCTCCGCGTTCATCGGATAGCGGTTGGCTTCGCCCCGGATACCGTCGGTTCCAAAAAGTTTACCCATTTCTTGTGTCCATCTTAGCGTTGGAGGATTGAAATAATTCCAGACACGGAACGGCCGCGGCGGCATGCCGGCAGTAGAAACCGACAAGCCCGGCAAGCCAGGAAACCCCGAACGCGGCGGTCTCACGAGAAAGATTCCGGATCGTGTCCAGATAGGACCAGGACGCAGCGCCGGCGACGTCGAAGATCAACCCCAGAAATTCCTCGCGAGCCTGCGCGACGTCATCGCCGGGCGCACGCGTTTCGAGAAGCAAGGCCACCTCGGGCAGGCTTGCTTCCAGTTCGTGTCTGAAGCGTGCCGCATCCGATCCGGCGGGTGCGGCCTGGCCGGCTTTATGCGCCATCTGTCGAAGTCTTTCCAGTCTTTCACGGCAAGCCCGCGCGATCAACTCCAGCGCCTCAGCGAAAATCAGCGCGCCGAATTCCCGCCGCTCAAAAAACGGTTTTCGAACCCCCTCATACCAGGCCGCAAGCGCTTTAAGATTGGCCAGATACAGAATATTTTTTTCAACAATGCTTTTAAAATCCGGATAGGCGGCCGGTCGTCGCCGGATCTTGAAGCTTCTGGCGGGAGGGGCGCAGAAGATCAGTCTGCCTTCCTCCGGATAGTCCTCTCTGAGAATCGACCCGGCCGCCGCGACATTGCCGAATCCAATCTGACACGGGCCAACCATGCCGCCTTGTCCGCCTAAAAAGATCGGGGGCTGGTTGAGCATAACGCCCCGGGGAACGTCGCCGATCAGCGACGGCGTGGCTTTGTCCCCATCGGGGGTAAAATTAAAATGGATGTAGGCGCTTCCGACTTCACTGTGGTTGCGGCGGTCTGTGCCGCCCGACATCAAGCAGTCGCAGAAGTTGATCAGGCTGCCCAGCGTTACGAACGGAAAAAGAATCGTCTGTTTGAGGCCCACGCAATGCGCGCCGCCGGCCTGTTCCTCGATCAGGCATCCTTCCCGCACATGCGCGCCCGATCCCATGCCGGATTTTTCCAGAAAGACGGACTTGCTGAAAAACCCGCCTCTGAGCTCAACGTCTTCGGCCAACTGGCAGCCATCCATTGTGACAGGCGCTTCATAGCCTATTTGACACCCGGCTGATATAACCGTTGTCGCGCCGTAAATCCGGCAACCCGGATAGATCCGGACCCCTTTTCCTGAAATGCGGTCGATCTCAACGTCGTCGCCGATATCAATCGTCAGGGGATTGGATATCTCCACGCCCCGCTCCATCAGGCGCCGGATTTTTTCATGGCACTTCGGCTGCAAATCCATAAGAACTCCCTGATTGCTTACTTGCCAAGACCTTGGCCCAACCGATGCTCATTTTTCGTTTACAGAGCTTTGACATCCCGGAGCTTTTTGACTTCCATCGCAGTGGACACGGCCTGGTTGTCCACATCGATGCTTTCCCCGTTTGAGGCGACTGCCGGATTGAAACCGCCTGTCCGAATTCTGTCTGTTTTATGGGGATTCCCTTGCGTCTGAAAAACCGGTTCGCCGATATCGCCCAGCGACAGAATTATGTAATCCCTAAACGGCCGTTCACTTGAAATCGCTTCTCGCCCCGGCGCCACACGGGTTGAAAAGCTGGTTCATAAAACGTCCCTTTGTTAAACGGCCATCGTTTGCCGTATGCCTACTTTCGTACACCCTGTTTGTCAAACATTAATTTGACCGCCTTGAATTTTGGCGGCAAGAACTTCGATCGGCTCGCTGAAAAGGGCTTCCAGAGAAAACGATTCCAGATAGTCATCCCGCCAGGACAGGTTGCATTCATTGACCAGGTTGCGGATGTCGTTGTACCGGTAGCCCAGAGCGTCCTTTCTGGCTCCGACAGACAGCGCTTCATTATACGCGATATGAATCAAAAGCAGATTGTCGACCAGATTATTCTCTCCCAGAAGCGGCAAAACAACGATCGGCGCGCCATCGGTTTTCCCTTTGCCGATGTGCGCGTGGCCCGTGCTCACGATGGTTCTCTTGGTGCCCATCAGGGCCACAGGGCGGTCGGCCCTCGATTTCATCGCCGCGGCGACGCCATGCTTCCTCGCGATCACGATCATGGTATCTTCCGTCGGGTTTCCCAGATCATCAAGGCCGTTGATGTCATACAGCGTGTAGCCTTTCACCTCGGCGATGGCCGGCTGAATCCGGCTGATCGTCAGCAAATTACGGTAGGTCAGATTCTTCAACGAGAAGCGCAGCGATTCCAACAAATCAAAGATGATGCCTTCGAGCTCTTTTTCCTTGCGGCTGGTTCCGACCGTAACGGTTTTGGCCTGGTGACGGATGGCGTCAATAGGACGCGATAATTCGTCAATGGCCAGGCCCAGTGTCGTGTCAAGCAATTCAAACGGGGAAACCAGCAGCTCTTCGTTTAGGAAATCGCGGCGCATGTCATGCAACGGCAGCTTTCCTGCGGCATATTTTAAAAGCAGCAAAAGATCCGCGACAATTTTCCCCGACAGGCTGCCCATTGCTCCTTGGCGGCGTTTCGTGTTGAAGGTTTCGTAAAAGTCCCCAATGATCCGGTGAAGGGCGATATCTTTAATCGTTTCCAGGATGGATTCTTTCTTTTCTTCGCGACGGGACAAAGCATCGGCCAACAAACCCCGGAATTCCCGGAAACTTCTTGCCTCGTCATCAATGGCGCGGGCCGCGTAATAGCCCCATAAATGCCCGGCCATGGTGTTCAAAATCACCGGCAGCGGCTCGGGCGCGGCGGGAATGGCAATAACGGAGTCGGCCACACCGTCGAACCGGGCATCGTCTTCGTCCGCGAACACCACGACGGCGGACTTGTGCGCCTTGAAAATGGCGACATCTTTGACGACATCCTCCGTGACGGAAGGCGGGTTCCCGGAGGCGCAAACCAGGATGAGCGGCTCGGCCGACAAGTCGATATGCTTTTTATTCTCGACAATATCGGAGGAAATGGTCCGGTAGCAAAGCTCGGAGAGCTTGATGCGAATCTCATCGGCCGCGGCTTTGTTGGGACCGCTGCCGACAATCGCCCAGTAGCGCCGGCTGACGACATCCCGGACGGATTCGGCAATGACGTTTCGTTTGGCAAATAGTTTCTCCATCAGCCGCGGCGCCGATTCCAGGTGTCCCAGCGCCGCCGCAATGTCTTCGTCCGCCCGGGCTTTGAGAAGCTGGGCGAAAAACAACGCCAGCACTTGGCCCGCGATGATCTGGGCATAGAAGGCTTTTGTTGAGGCCACCGACATTTCAATGTCGCGGCCGTCGCTGGTATAAAACACGCCGTGCGATTTGGTGGTGATATCCGACTGTCGGCGGTTGACGATGGAAACGATCAGCGCGCCCCGCTCCCGCGCCATAGCCACAGCGCGATTGGTATCGGTTGTGGTTCCGGACTGTGTAATCGGAATGATGAGCGTGTCGGTGAGGTCGTCCTTCAAACCGAAACCGCTCAACTCCGAGGCGATGCGGGAGGCGATGTGAATCGGCTGCCCGCCGAGGTAATAGGCCATGGCGTCGGCCACCGCGGCGCCGGCCACCGCAGCCGTTCCGTGTCCGATGACCACGATGTTTTTTATGCGTCCGTTTTCCAACCCTTCGCGCACTAAAGCCGGAACGATATCCGTCCCGAGATTGAATGCAACCGACACAGGGGCGCCCGGCTTGCGCGTCAGGCGGTATTTTCCGCGCAATGTCCTCCGGACGGAAAGAGCCGATTCGGAAATCTCCTTAAGAAAAAAGTGCGGATGGTTGCTGCGATCGATGTCCCGCGTGGTGATTTCCGCGGTCTGCACAGAGGCCTCCGACAGACAAAAGGGCGTGCCGTCATAAAAAGAAGCCGACAGGCCCGAAAGACCGGCGCCTTGATTCTGATCTAAAACGAAAATCTGTCCTGCAACGGTTCCGTTGGCCGTCTCCCCGTTCATCTTGATGAATCGCGGCATGACTTCGACCAGGCCGTACAATTCCGATGAAAACATATATTGATCGGAACTCACACCCACATAAATCGACTGACCGCTGCCTTTGAGCGCCAGAAACATTTTGCCCGGCTCGAGGTTGCTGTGCATGGCGATGGCGTGAGACCCCTCGAAGTCGTTGACCGCCAGACGAAACGCCCCGCCCAGATCCTCGCCCTCCTTCAGATATTTCTCGATTTGCAAAGGGATGATTTTTGTGTCCGTGGTCACCTGCGGCGAGATCTGGCAGGCATCCGTCTCCAGCGCCTGCCGCAACCGGGCATAGTTGTCGATGTCGCCGTTCAAAACCACGCTGATGAGGGCCCGGCTTTCGGGATAGTGCGGATACGCGCCGAAAGTTTGACTGGTCGCATAATTATTGACCGGATGACAATTGGCTTCCGTGATGGCGCCGACCGACGCCCAGCGGGTATGCGTCAGCGCCGTCTCGCAGATGGTCTTTGCGGCGGCGAAGGATTGAAAAATCCGGTCACGCGCAATGGAGCGCCGAAGCTCGGCGACATTGCGCCCCAGTTCGCCCACAATCGAAAAGGTCTTGTAGGTAAAGGACACGGTCACGCCGTCGGAAGAGGACTCGGGTTTGTCTGTCACACAGATGGAGAGGTCAAGCAGATCGCCATGACGAGCGCGGCTTTCATATTCGTCCGACAAGCCCGATTCGGCAAAGCCGCGTAAAATTTCATGAAGGTCTTTTTTCTCCCGCAAGCTAAAGGCAATCTGAACGCCGGCTGAATCGCGTCCCCGGACTTCCAGACGATCCAGAGCGTTGAGCAGTAGATTCAGCTTGCGGTACTTCTGAAAAGCGGATTTTTCGATCTCCGCGGGGGATGCCGCGCCGGCCAGCACGGTTATTTTCTGAAAGTTGGACAGAATGTCTTTGTCCAGCATCCAGCAGATGTCTTTGAGCAGAAGGATTCGACTGTTGACGATTTCCAGCTCCGCGGAGACGATCCCGGCCGATTGCTCTTCAAGAAACTTTTCTTCATTCGCCAAAAAGGCGTTCATTTCCGACACAATCCCGCTTAAAGCCGCAGTCCGCTCTTCTGAGAAAAAAAGCGCCTCCTGCGCGTCTTCGCGCTTGAGCGCAAAGACCGCCGATTCCGCGACATGAAGGGTTTCCAGCCCTCCCCAACACAACCGGGCGCTGTTTTCAGAAAATCCCATCAAGCGCAGACCGGATTTTTTGATGGTGATCCAGGCTGAGGCAATCTCCTGATCCGCCCGGATTTCCGAGCGCTCATTCTCAAGACGGCAGGTCACCAGTCCGGCAAAACCGCAGTTGAGTTGTCCGGGCGTCAGCGGAAAAAAAATTATAACCGGCGACGGAACATCCGACGGATGACACCCGACCCGGATTTCGCAAATGCAAACAAATTTCAGGATTTTTTTTATGAACTGAAACATTTTTGTATAGAACATGGTTTCCCTTGCCGTGCCGTGTCGGTCTTGCGGTTTTAAAAATAGCGTTGCCATGACCGGCCTGACAAAATTGTCTCCCTTGAGATGACTGACCGGACGTTTCCAAGGTCCGAAACCACAACTAGCAAAAGCCATTCCAGATAGATAACCCCGCGGCAGGTTCTAAAAATGAGTATCCTTCGGCTCTTTTCGCCTGAGGCTGTTCTTATTTCACGCTATTTGATTTTTCACACTGGATTCCAAGCTTGGACATCTTGTCGGTGAATGTATTTCGGTTGATTCCCAAAAAAGCCGCGGCCGCGGTTTTGACGTTGCTGGAACGCCTCAAAGCGATACGGAACAATCCTTTTTCCACCATCGACATCACTTCCTCATGCAACTTGCTTTTCCCGTTGCCCGAGTGAGAAAGCACCGTGGCCAGATCGTCCAGTTTCTTTTCCAGTATTTCTTCTACAGCGGCAGCGCAGCTCTCTTCAACGCTTGCCGC
Source organism: Syntrophaceae bacterium (assembly GCA_018436925.1). Classification (GTDB taxonomy): domain Bacteria; phylum Desulfobacterota; class Syntrophia; order Syntrophales; family Smithellaceae; genus UBA8904. Next base: position 53,806 of record JAHDKI010000001.1, on the reverse strand, counting down.
CGGCCTTGCGCCGGCGCGTCTCGTGACAGACATTTTCAAAAACTCCTCTTGATCATACAAAAAACAAACATTTCCCGAATCTGAAATAACGATCAGAGATTCAGCCGGTGCTACGGGTTAAACAACTTTAAGATGGTGACCACGACAACCACGGCCGCCGCAACCCAGGCCATCACAAACAATGAAAACCGTTCGACGGGGTGATTGAGATAGTCTTTGATCTCCGGCTCCGTTTTTTCTTCGCCCAACCGATCGTACAAGGCACCGAGAAGCGCGGTATGGTTTTCATAAAGATTGGAAAACATACTAAAGCCGCGCGTGGTTGTCAGAAGAAAATAGGCCTTATTGCGGATCACCAGCACGCCCAGATGGGTGATTTCGGCCCAGGTGAATTTTTTGGAGCGAAAAAACTTACTGACGATCAGGCCATCGTCGGCCAGCACAATCCGCCGCCGCCAGGATTCGACGGCAACCATCAGGGAAATCAGAAAAATAATCAATGCGGCGATTTTTTCCCACGGCTGCCCGCCTGCGAGTAGCACTCCCAGCAGCACCAGCAGGAATACGACCGCCGCCGTAAAAGGCCATAAGAATGCTTTTTTAATTCTATAGGTTCCGGTCACAATTGGATTCTCCGCAATTTAGTCGGCTTTTCGAATGTATCGGCCGCTTTTCCCGCCGCTTTTTTTCACAAGCATGATGTTTCCGATCGTCATCTCTTTTTCAACAGCTTTGCACATGTCATAAATGGTCAGGGCGGCGACGCTGACTGCCGTCAATGCTTCCATTTCAACTCCGGTCGGCCCCACCGTGCGGACCCTGGCCTCAATGACGACCCGGGAGTTTTCCTGGTCGGGATCGAACGAAAGATCAACCTCCGTCAGGGCCAGCGGATGGCAAAGCGGAATGAGATCGCCTGTTTTCTTCGCGGCCAGAATGCCCGCGATTTTAGCCGTGACAAAAACGTTGCCTTTAGTCACCGATCCGGAAACGATGCGCGAAAGCGTCTGGGGACGCATCCTAATTTCGCCCCGGGCAACCGCCTCTCGAACCGTCTTGTCCTTGCCGGTCACGTCAACCATACGGATGCGGCCTTGATCATCAATGTGGGATAGCTTGCTCATGACGGCTACTGGCTTACGGTGACTTTATTGTTGATGCGAACGTTTACGAATTTTGTCGGGACTCTAGCACAGGCCACAGGTGGAGTCAAGAAACTCAACTGTTTTTTTCCCGATTTTCCGGCTTGATATAAACGGTTCAATTCGCTAGTATTTCATCCTCAAATCTCATCCGGAGTCTATAGCGTGTTTATACAACTCAATGGCGTGAGCGTCGTCGGCATGGAGTCTCATCCGGTGCGCGTGGAAGTTGATATTTCTCAAGGACTGCCGCAGTTCTCGACCGTGGGGCTCCCCGACGCCTCGGTGAAGGAAAGCAAAGATCGCATCCGCGCAGCCATCCGGAATTCCGGCTATCATTTTCCGCGCGCCCACGTCACCGTGAACCTGGCGCCGGCGGATATCAAGAAAGAGGGAACCGGTTTTGACCTGCCCATCGCCATAGGCATCCTGGCGGCGGAAGAAACCCTTGCCCCTTCGTCAATCGCAAACGCCTGCTTCATGGGCGAGCTCTCTTTGGACGGCAGCGTCAAACCAGTCCGCGGGGTGCTGTCGGCCGCCTTCACAGCCAGAGACGCGGGCGTCGCGTCATTGTTCGTGCCGGTGCAAAACGCTTCAGAAGCGGCCATGGTTGAAGGCATCGCCGTTTTCGGCGTCGAGACCCTGCCGCAACTGGTCGAACATTTATGCGCCAGAGAACCTCTTGCAGCAACCCGTGTCGATGCGGACGATCTGTTTATGCGAAAGCGCCGCTTTGAGATCGATTACCGGGAAATAAAAGGACAAAAGCAGGCCTTGCGGGCGATGGAAATCGCTGCGGCCGGTTCGCATAATATTTTATTGATCGGCCCGCCCGGATCCGGCAAAAGCATGCTGGCCCGACGCCTGCCGACGATCCTGCCCGAACTGACTTTCGAAGAGGCCATCGATATTACTAAAGTTTACTCGGCCGCCGGTCTGCTTCAACCTTCTGAAGCGCTCATCGGCGTTCGTCCCTTTCGCTCGCCCCATCACACCATTTCCGATGTCGGTCTGGCGGGAGGTGGCCAGACGCCGCATCCAGGCGAAATCTCTTTGGCGCATTTGGGCGTGCTTTTCATGGATGAACTGCCGGAATTCAAACGCAACGCCCTGGAGGCCCTGCGTCAACCTCTTGAAGAAGGATCCATCAGCATCACGCGGTCGGCGCAAAGCGCCGTATTCCCGGCGCGCTTTATGCTGGTGGCGGCCATGAATCCCTGTCCGTGCGGCTATTTCGGCGACCGGGCCCGGACCTGCCGTTGCTCGCCGCAGCAAATCCGCCAGTATCAGGGAAGAATTTCCGGACCTCTGCTGGACCGGATCGATCTGCACATTGAAGTGCCGTCGGTGAAGTACCGCGCGCTGACCGGCCGGGAAGAGGGGGAATCTTCAGCGTCCATCAGCCAACGCGTCGGGGTTGCGCGGCGCCTTCAAGAACAGCGTTTCATGGGCCAAGGCTCGCAGACAAACGCCCGGATGACGGAAAAACAAATCCGGACCTATTGTCAGATTGACGAGGAGTCCCACCGGCTTATGGAAATGGCGATTGAAAAACTGGGGCTCTCCGCCCGAGCCATGAACCGGATTCTGAAAGTGGCCAGAACCATCGCCGATCTGGAAGGCAGCCCTGCCGTTGAATCGCCGCATATTGCCGAAGCCATTCAATATCGAAGCCTTGATCGAAGCCTTATTTGATGATATGGGCAAGACGATTCGTATACTAATCTGATTGTCGAGGCGATTATGGAAATCCAAATTATCCGGGCGACGCCCGAACAAATGAAGCCCAAACCTCAGGACGACTCCCAGCTGGGATTCGGCAAAATCTTCACCGACCATATGTTCACGGTAAATTTCAAGGAGGGAACGGGCTGGCATGATGCCAGAATCTCGCCCTACAGGAAGCTGGAGCTTGATCCGACAGCCATGTGTCTGCACTACGGCCAGGAAATTTTCGAAGGCCTCAAGGCTTATCGCGGCCAAGACGGCAAAATCTTCCTTTTCCGCCCGATAGAAAACATCCGGCGCATGAACGCGTCGGCCGAGCGCCTCTGCATGGCTCAAATTGATGAAGCGTTATTTCTCGATGCGCTAAAAAAGCTCGTCGCGCTCGAAAAGGACTGGATTCCGAAAACGAAGGGAGCCTCCCTGTACATCCGTCCGACGATGATCGCCACGGAGCCGGCTTTGGGCGTTCATCCCGCCAACGAATACCTTTTCTTCATCATTGCGGGGCCGGTTGGCGCCTATTACGCGTCCGGCTTTTCACCGACGAAAATTTACGTCTCGGAAGAATACGTGCGCGCCGCGCCCGGCGGAACGGGCGCCATCAAAGCGGCGGGTAATTATGCGGCAAGCTTGTACGCCAGCCGAATCGCTACTCAGATGGGTTATACACAGGTCCTCTGGCTCGACGCACAGGAGAAGAAATACATCGAAGAGGTCGGGACCAGCAACATTTTCTTTTTCATCGGAGACGAACTGATCACGCCGCCTCTGCGAGGCACCATTCTACCCGGCGTGATGCGAAGATCCATTCTTCAACTCGCCGCCTATCTGGGCATTAAAGTCGTGGAAAGACCTTTGCCCATTGAAGAGGTCATCTCTTCGATCAAAAGCGGTCAGCTCAAAGAAGCCTTCGCGTCCGGAACGGCGGCCGTCGTTTCGCCGGTCGGACAGATTTATTACCGGAAGAAGGAATACGTCATCAACGGAGGCAAAACCGGGCCGCTGGCGGAAATGCTGTTCAACGAAATTCTTCAGCTTCAGTACGGTTTTCGCGAGGATCCCTTCAACTGGCGCGTGGAAGTCGACGCCTGAGGCTTCGGAAAACGCCAAATCCGGGAACGCGATTTTCAACCTGCATACAAACAGTTGCCCCCGGAATCCACAAATCTGTGGAAAAGCCTGTTGGCAGGCCTGTGGATAAGTCACGTAAGTGCGCGAGGAATGCGATTTAACACCAAAATGCCCAAGGGGCAGGCAAGATATTAATAAATAATATCAAGCACTTAAAGATATATCGTGTATCCATCGTGACTTACAGAGGCAAATGACCGATTTATGTACACTGCACTGAAATAATCGTGCCAGCTTCGATGGCGCAAACAGGTTTTTTAACAAAATGATGCTGAAAAAACTTCAAAGACATTTCTTTTCAAAGCGACGGGCGTCTGTGGCGGCAATCTTAACCATGGTCGCCGTCTGTTCATTTTCGATCCCAGCGGCGGCAAACGATACGCCGCCCATCGAAGACGTCGTCTTGCGTTTACAGCGGTTGTACGACAATACACAGGATCTGAGCGCCGGATTCATCCAGGAAACAACTGTGAAATCGGTTCGTAAAACAGATATTGAAAAAGGGCGGGTCTATTTTAAAACGCCGCGACGGATGTTGTGGGACTACACCTGGCCTAAAACCAAGAAACTGATCGTCAATGCCCAAACCGCCTGGCTTTATCTGCCCGATGAAAAATTGGCTTACCGCCAGGACGCTGATCGGCTGTTTCAGTCTGCAACATTAATCAAATTCCTCTCCGGCATCGGGAAACTCACGGACGATTTTGATTTGACGTTTGACGCGCCCGATGCGACCGACACCCGGGGCAATTATGTTCTGAGGCTCTCCCCTAAACAGAACAGCGCCTCCTACCAGTCGCTGCGGCTGGTCGTGGACCGAAGCAGTTTCCATATTCTTCAGGTCAGTTTTGACGATGTCCTGGGCAACACCACTGTTTTGAAGTTTCTCGACATCCGTTTGAATACGAAAGTCAAAACGACAATCTTCCAATTCAAACCACCGGCGGATGTCAGCATCTTCGACATGCCCTGAAACGGCTGCAAGATATCAGACGGCCTTCCCTTGATGGAGCAATTCCCAGACAGCGCTTAAATCGACGGATCCAAGATGCCGCACGTTTTTTTCAAAGCGCTCAAGACCTTGTGCGATGTCCTTTGAGAAAGATTTCTCGGCGATCATACAGATCTTAGCGGCGGCCAGTTTGTGCACATCGGTGGAAAAATAATCAAACCATCCGGTCACGACGGCCTCTACAATCCCGGACGTGGACAAATCACATCGCCCGGCGCCCGGCAAGTCCATCGAGAAGTCTTTCATCCTCATCTTGTCCACAGCGGCGGCAATATCATACGCCGTGGTATAGATTCGGTCATAATCGGCTTGGGCGGCGTCGCCCATTCCGAACAGGAAAAGCAGTTGGGAACCGATTCTCCCCGGACCGGGAATGATGACTTGCTCTTGAAAACGGCCGAGAATCCGGCCTTTTTTTATTTCCCTGGAAATCATGCCGTTGAGCCGCCAGTCGATCAGTCCGCACGGCCCGCGCGGCGGTTTCTCATTGCTGAAAACGCCGAGCACCAAACAGGCGTGAGGCGGGCGGTCAGGAGCTTCGATGGATAGATTCAGCTGCATGGTCTTTGTCTATTTTCAATCTAAGCGCGTCGAGAATGCCGTTGACAAAGGATCCGGAATTTTCCGAGCCGAAAATTTTCCCCAGATCCACCGCCTCGTTGATTGTCACCTTGGACGGAATATCATCGCAATACAAAAACTCGTAAACCGCCATGCGCAGAATGCTGATGTCCACTTTCGACATCCTGCCCAGCGACCAGTTATCCGAGCATTGGGCGATCAACCGATCAAGCTCGTCCTTGTGGCGCCAGGCGCCTTCCACCAGTTCGGCGGCGAACTCCTTGGCGCTTTTGGGCGCGATGAAATTTCCCCAGAAAAGCTCAAGGGCTTTTTCCACATCCAAATCGACAAAATTCAAACTGTAAAGAACCTGTAAGGCGACTTCCCGCGCCCGTCTGCGGCCTTGCATCTTATCCTCAAATCAAACGGCGCAAACCGGGGGCGCCGCATTGTCCCCAAGACTTACGGGGTCATCTTTTTAAACAGATCGACCATTTCAATCGCCGCCAGCGCCGCATCCGCGCCCTTGTTTCCGGATTTGGTGCCTGCGCGTTCTATAGCCTGCTCAATCGTGTCCGTCGTCAAAACGCCGAATACGACCGGCATGTCCGCATCCAGTCCGACATTGGCAATGCCTTTGGACACCTCGGCGCTGACATACTCGAAGTGCGGCGTCGCGCCGCGGATCACCGCACCCAGGCAGATGACCGCATCGTAACGCGCGCTTTTGGCCAGTTTTTTGGCGGCCAGAGGCAGTTCAAAAGCGCCCGGCACTTTGAAGATGGCGATGTCTTTCTCATCCGCGCCGGCGCGGATCAATGTATCCACGGCGCCGTCAATCAGCCGGCCGCTGATGAAGTCATTAAACCGGCTGGCGGCAATCGCAAACCTCATCCCCTTGGCAACAATTTTTCCTTCAATGATTTTCGGCATGCTTTATTTACCATCCTTTAGTGAATAGTTCCGGGCCGCACCGCAACGAACTGCGCCGCCCGTCTAGAGTTCCAGAATATGCCCCATCTTGCTTTTCTTGGTGGACATATACCGGATGTTATTTTCGTTGGGCGGAATTTCAATGGGCACACGCTGGGTCACGGCGATGCCATACCCTTCCAGACCGACAATTTTCTTGGGATTGTTGGTCATGAGCCGCATTTTATGAACGCCCAGATCCGCCAGAATCTGTGCCCCGATGCCGTAATCTCTCAAGTCCGGCTTGAAGCCCAGGGCGATGTTGGCTTCGACGGTATCGTGACCCTGATCCTGCAGGGCGTAGGCCTTAATCTTATTGACCAAACCGATCCCGCGCCCCTCCTGCCGCATATAAACGATAACGCCTTTTCCTTCTTCGTCGATCATTTCCATGGCCCGATGGAGCTGGTCGCCGCAGTCGCAGCGGGCGGATGCAAAAATGTCGCCCGTGCAGCATTCTGAATGCACTCGCACTAACACCTCGTCGTCCGGGGTGATTTCGCCTTTGACCAGCGCGATATGCTGCATATCGTCCACATCGTTTTCGTAAACGACAATTCTGAATTCGCCGCCGTAAAGAGTCGGCAGATCCGCTTCCGCTACGCGTCGAATCAGCGATTCATTCTGCATCCGGTAGTCGATCAAATCGGCAATCGTGACGATTTTGAGATTGTGCTCGCGGGCGAAAATTTCCAGATCCGGCATCCTCGCCATCGTTCCGTCATCTTTCATAATCTCACAGATGACCCCCGCGGGCGTCAATCCGGCCAGACGGCACAAGTCCACCGATCCTTCCGTCTGCCCCGTGCGCACCAGAACGCCCCCTTTTCGCGCGCGGATCGGGAAAACATGTCCGGGACTCACGATGTCGTCCGCTTTGGCCTCGGGATTGACCGCAGCCAGGATGGTCGTCGCCCGGTCCGCGGCGGAAATGCCGGTGGTCACGCCGTTTCGCGCTTCGATGGAAACGGTAAAGGCGGTGCCGAAACGCGCCTGATTGTCTTTCACCATCAGGTTGAGATTCAGCCGATTGGCGGTTTCTTCGGTGAGCGTCAGACAGATGAGGCCCCGGCCCAGACGAGCCATGAAATTGATGGCGTCCGGCGTCACAAATTGCGCCGCCATGCATAGATCTCCTTCGTTTTCCCGATCTTCATCATCCACGAGAATCACCATCTTCCCGTTTCGGATGTCTTCTATTGCTTCTGAAATTTTACTGATGGCCATGAGATACTTCCTTTATTCGTTGATGAATCCCTGTTCCGCGAGAAAGTTTTGATCGACGCCCCGCGGCGAATTCAATAATTTCTCAACATACTTCCCCAAAATATCGGTTTCAATATTGACCCAATCCGATTCTTTCTTCGCAAGCAGCGTCGTTTTTTCCGCCGTATGGGGTATGATATTAACATAAAATCGACCTTTTTCAAGCTTGTTCACCGTCAGGCTGATGCCGTCGATCGCAATGGACCCCTTTTCCACAATATAGCGCGCGATGCCCTCGGGAGCCTCCAGCGCGAAAATGATCGATCCGGATTTCTGGACTTTCGACAGAATTCTCGCCTTGGTGTCCACGTGCCCTAAAACGAAGTGGCCGCCCAGGAATCCGCCGACGCGCAGAGCCTTCTCCAAATTCACGCGATCGCCGGCGTGAAGCAATTTCAGCGTCGTTTTGGAAAGCGTTTCGGCGGACACATCCGCCGTGAAGGTTTTCGCGGTTTTTGCCGTCACCGTCAGGCACGCCCCGTTGACCGCAACGCTGTCGCCGAGACTCACCTCGGCGAGGTCAATGCCCGCCTCCATCTCCAAAACGGCATCGGCCCCTTTCATCGTCAGGCGAATCACTTTGCCAAGACCTTCGATAATTCCCGTAAACATCACTTTTTGCCTTTGCTCAATAAATCCTTCAACTCGGACATGAACTCCGCGACATCGCGAAACTGCCGGTAGACGGAAGCAAACCGGACATAGGCCACGCCGTCGAGCGTCTTGAGTTCGCGCATGACGTTTTCGCCGATCACGGACGACGGAATTTCGCCGCCCTGAAATTCCTGGCAGGCGCCTTCCACGTTCTCGACGATTTTATCGATGTCCTCGATGCTGATCGGCCTTTTCTCACAAGCCGTCATGACGCCGTTGCGGATCTTCAGGCGGTCGAACGGCTCGCGGCGTCCGTCCTTTTTCACCACCATGGGCAGAATGTCTTCGACATACTCATATGTGGTAAACCGGCGGGCGCATCCCAGACATTCCCGCCTCCGTCGGATGGCCTTTCCGTCTTTGCTGATGCGGGAGTCGATGACCTTGTTTTCAGCGTGACCGCAAAAGGGACACTTCATGACTTTCTCCGTCTTTCTAGTCTGCCGCCGCTAAGTGCACGACTTCAATACCCGCCTCGTCAAGCATGTCGGCAGCCAGTTTGTCGCTGTAACCGTCGCGGATGACGATCCGCCGGATGCCAGCGTTGATGATCATCTTGGCGCAGATGACGCACGGCTGATTCGTGCAGTACAAGGTGGAATCCTTGACGCTGACCCCGTGCAGCGCGGCCTGAATGATCGCGTTTTGCTCGGCGTGGAGCCCCCGACAAAGCTCATGGCGCTCGCCGGACGGCACCGAAAGCTGATCGCGCAGACATCCGAGTTCCAGACAGTGTTGAAGTTTGGAGGGGGCGCCGTTGTAGCCCGTCGAAAGGATTCGCCGGTCTCGCACCAGCGCCGCGCCGACCGCCCGCCGCAGACAGGTGCTGCGTTTTGAAACCAGCCCGACAATGTCCATGAAATAGGTGTCCCAGTCGGGACGGGGCGGTGTGCGGCCGGTTCGGTCCGACGGCGTCGGGATGGCATTGGACATAGTTGTTCCCTGCTTTTTTAGGTCGCCGCGGCGTGTCGCAAACATCAGCAAAGGGATTAACCCTGATGCCTTTGCGGATAGAGAGGAAATTGATCGCAAAGTTGTTTGACTTTTTCGGCCACGGCTTGAATTTTCGAATCGTCGTTGATATGGCCGATCACCTCGGCAATCAGCGAGGCGATCAAACGCATTTCGTTTTCCTTCATCCCGCGCGTAGTCAAAGCCGGCGTGCCGATGCGGATGCCGCTGGTAATCATCGGCCCCTGGGTGTCGAACGGGATGCCGTTCTTGTTGACGGTGATGGCCGCGCGGTCGAGCGCCTCCTGCGCGTCTTTTCCCGTCACCCCTTTGGGCGTGAGATCCACCAGCATCAAATGATTGTCCGTGCCGCCCGACACCAGTCGGAATCCCTCATTTTTGAGTTGTTCGGCCATCGCCTGGGCGTTTTTCACAATCTGTTTCTGGTAGAGGGCGAATTCCGGCTCGAGGGCTTCTTTGAACGCCACGGCTTTGGCCGCAATGACATGCATGAGCGGGCCGCCCTGCGATCCGGGGAAAACGCGGCTGTTGAGCGTTTTGGCATAGGCGTCCTTACACATGATCAGGCCGCCGCGTGGTCCGCGCAGGGTTTTGTGCGTGGTGCTCGTCACGTATTCGCACACGTCAATGGGCGACGGATGAAGACCGGTGGCAACCAGTCCGGCGATATGCGCAATGTCCGCCATGATGACCGCGCCCACTTCATCGGCCGCCGCGCGGAACTTTGCAAAATCGATCATCCGCGGATAGGCGCTCGCGCCCACCACGATCATTTTGGGTTTATGCTCGCGCACCAGCCTGGCCATCTCGTCATAGTCGATGGTTTCCGTATCGCGGTTCACGCCGTAGGGAATGATCTTATAGTATTTGCCGGAAAAGTTCGCGGGCGACCCATGGGACAAATGGCCGCCGTGCGAGAGGTTCATGCCTAAAATCGTGTCGCCGGGCGAGGCGGCCGCAAAATAAACGGCCATGTTGGCCTGCGTGCCGGAATGAGGCTGAACATTCACCGCTTCCGCCCCGAACAGCTTTTTGCAGCGCTCAATGGCCAACTCTTCGACGATATCGACATATTCGCAACCGCCGTAATAGCGTTTTCCGGGATAGCCCTCGGCGTACTTATTGGTCATGACCGAGCCCTGGGCTTCCAGCACGGCCTCGCTGACAAAATTTTCGGATGCGATGAGTTCCAGTTTGGATGTTTGACGCCGCGTTTCCAGATCAATGGCGCGGGCGACCTCCGGGTCGACTTTTTCCAGATAAGACATGTGACTTAAGATCCTCCAAGTATCAGGCTGCAAATTTTTTCATGACGATGACCGCGTTGACGCCGCCGAACCCGAAACTGTTGGACATCGCCGTTTGAATGTCCGCTTTCCTGGCGACGTTGGGCACATAATCCAGATCGCAGCCTTCATCCGGATCCTCATGATTGATGGTCGGGGGAATCATCCCTTCATAAAGCGCCATGGCGGTGAAAATCGCTTCGACGCCGCCGGTTCCCCCCAGAAGATGGCCCGTCATGGATTTGGTGGAACTGACCATGAGCTTCTTGGTGTGTTCGCCGAAAAGGGTTTTGATCGCCTGGGATTCATACAGATCGTTAAGCGGCGTCGATGTCCCGTGCGCGTTGATGTAGTCGATGTCGGTTGTCTGAAGCCCGGCGTCCCGGATCGCCGCCAGCATGCTGCGTCCGGCTCCTTCGTGGCCGGGAGGGGGCGCCGCCAGGTGGTAGGCGTCCGATGTGCACCCGTAACCCACAAGTTCCGCATAGATCCGTGCGCCGCGATTCAGCGCAAAACTCAATTCTTCCAGAATCAGAATGCCGCATCCTTCCGCGATGACAAAGCCGTTGCGCCCTTTATCAAAAGGTCGGCTGGCCTTTTGCGGGTCATCATTGCGCGTGGACAGCGCCCGCATTGCGCAAAATCCGCCCACGCCCAGAGGCGTCACCGCCGCTTCGACGCCGCCGGTGATCATAGCGTCCGCATCGCCGTAAGTAATGGTCCGATACGCCTCGCCGATCGCTGAAGTTCCGGCGGCGCAGGCCGTCACGGTGCAGTTGATGGGACCTTTCGCTCCGAAACGCATGGACACGTGCCCCGCGCCCAGATTGGGCAGGATGGCCGGAACACCGAATGGAGATATTTTTCTGGGGCCGGATGAGGCCAGAACCCGGATTTCTTCCTCAAGGGTTTGCGCGCCGCCCATTCCCGATCCGATGATGACCCCGATCCTTTCGGCAATCTCAGGGACAATGGCCAGTTTCGCATCCTCCAGGGCCATCTGCGCCGAGGCCAAAGCATAAATGGCAAAGGGATCATAGCGGCGCAGCTCTTTTTTATCCACATACTGCGACGGATCGAAATGCTTGAGCTCGCCTGCGATTCTGGAGGCGAAAGCGCTTGCATCAAAGCGCGTAATGGGACCGATGCCGGACCGGCCCTCCACAACGGCCCTCCAAGAATCCTGCGCGGAATTGCCGACAGGCGTTAAAGCGCCCAGTCCCGTGATGACGACGCGTCTTTTCATCGATAAGGCACTCCGGTCGTTGTTTAAGACCTAATTGATTCCTTTTTTCTGAAGAAAATCGATAACATCTTTAATTGTGCGAATTTTTTCCAGCTCTTCGTCGGCAATTTCCACGCCGAAGACTTCTTCCATCTCCATAATCAGCTCGACGAGATCCAAGGAATCCGCCCCCAAATCGTCAATAAAAGAAGCTTCCGGAACGCACTGCTCTTTGGTCACATCCAACTGTTCCATCACGAGCTTGATGACTTTTTCTTCTAATGTCATGAAATTCTCCTCCTCCAGCCTTAAAAATTAGACTGCCATATTAGTAACAAATGCCGACCTTTTACCTGTTTTTTCAAAAAAAATCTTCATTTTTTTAACCGCGGGCGCAAGGCCGTAAAGACCGCCCCTCGCGCCAAACGATCAAGCTCCGAAAAAAAACGCTTCACCAAGTCATCAGTCTTTGCGGCGACCCGATAAAAGCGCTATCCCTCCGGATTCGCCTTTGCAGTGAAAAAAAAATAGGTCGATCAGGAAATTTTTTCCGAAGTCACTTCCCGGCCTTTATAGGTGCCGCAGTTCGGACAGACGCGGTGAGGCAGTTTGGGTTCATTGCATTGCGGACAAACCGACAAAGACGAAGGGGTCAGAAAGTCGTGAGCCCTGCGGGTATTGCGCCTGGTTTTCGAATGTCGTTTTACTGGATTTGGCATGGTTCATTAACCTCTTTCTTATTTTTTAACCTTAAATTGTTTCAATACAGCCAGACGGGGATCCGTCTCTTCCTCCCGGCACCGGCATGACGTTGTGTTCAAGTTTTCGCCGCATCGCGGGCATAAACCTTTGCAGGTTTCGGCGCATAACACCCTCATCGGCACCTGCAAAATAATCTGTTCGCAAAGCATCGGCGCCAGATCAATAAAATCACCGGTGTAATACCCGGTTTCCAGATCCTCGGCGGAAAGCTCCAGATCTTCCCGCGTTTCGGGTCTCGCAGGAATCAGGGTATATAGAAAATCCGCACCGACCAAAAGCGACGCCGTCTCCAGGCATCGGCTGCAGGGGGCCGAAATCTCCGCGTCGAACCGGCCTTTGACTAAAACCGTGTCCTGGGACCTGGTGATCACACAATCCACGTCGACCCGACGCAGCGAAATATCCGGCGGCGCATCCGGAGGAAAACAGTTTTCAAACCATTGCGGCCCTTCCGAAAAGACCAGATGCAGGCCCGAATCGGGAAGAATCGTAACATTGATTTTCAAAGAATCGGCCATGACGTCGAGCTGCCCTGTATAATTTACCTGCCGCGTTAAGCGCGCAAGTAAATTATAAAAATGTCATATTGTCAAGGATAATTTGGCTTGAGAAATGATATAGCGCTTGACAAATTCGGGAAGGCAATCCTATAGAATCGGCAAAAATTTAAGGCAAATCTATGACCTCAACTCTTCGCACCCGTTTTGCTCCCTCTCCGACGGGATATTTGCATATCGGCGGCGCCCGAACCGCCCTTTTCAACTGGCTTTTCGCCCGCCACACCGGAGGTCGTTTCGTTTTGCGCATCGAAGACACGGATCAAGAGCGCTCCACGGAGGCATCCACAAAAGCCATTCTGGACGCTATGGCTTGGATGGGGCTCACCTGGGACGAAGGCCCCTTTTTTCAGGCTGAACGCGTCGGTCTGCACCGCAACATGGTTTTGAAGCTGATTGAGGAGGGGAAAGCCTACTACTGCACCTGCACACCGGAAGCGCTGGAAAACAAACGCAAAAAAGCTCTGGCTGAGGGCCGCAAACCCAAGTATGACGGCACCTGCCGGAATAAGAATCTCAAGAAAACGCCCGGCAGCGTGGTGAGATTCCGCGGCGCCGAAACGGGTGTCACGATCGTTGAAGATCTCGTCAAAGGCAACATCAGTTTTAACAACGAAGAACTCGATGACCTGATCATTGAACGGGCCGACGGGTACCCGACGTATAACTTTGCGGTGGTTATCGATGACGCAATGATGAATATCACCCACGTCATCCGGGGCGACGATCACGTCAACAACACCCCGCGCCAGATCCTGATGTATCAGGCGCTCGGTTTTGACGTGCCGAAATTCGCCCACGTTCCGATGATTCTGGGCTCGGATAAAACCCGGTTGAGCAAGCGACACGGCGCGACGTCGGTGATGGCCTACAAGGATATGGGCTATCTGCCCGACGCGCTGGTCAACTATCTGGTCCGTCTGGGCTGGTCGCACGGTGATCAGGAAATCTTTTCACTTCCCGAACTGGTCGATCTGTTCACGCTGGACGCGGTCGGAAAGTCGCCGGCCGTGTTCAATCCCGAAAAGCTTCTGTGGCTCAACGCCCATTATATCAAGGAAGCCGACACGCGCCGCCTGCTTGAAGAAATGAAGCCGCTTTGGCCGGCCGAAGCCAAAGGCCGGGATGACGACTTCATGCAGAAAGTCATTGCGGATCTTCAGCCGCGCGCCAAAACTCTTGTGGAAATGGCCTCCGCCGCCGGTTTTTATTTTGCGGACGACGTTTTATACGACCCGGAGGCGGCCGGCAAATTTCTCACGGCGGATGTCGCCGATCATCTGAAGGCGCTGGCGGCATCTATCGAATCGGTTGAACCTTTCAACAAAGAGGGCATCGAGTCCTTCCTTAAGGACTTTATCGAAAAAAGGGGCATTAAATTCAAGGCTGTCGCTCAACCTCTGAGAATCGCTTTGACGGGAAAGACGGTCAGCCCCGGCATCGACGAAGTCATGGCGACTCTGGGTTCAAAATGCGTTCGTGAAAGAATTCTGAAAGCCGTGGCCTGGATTGAAATGAGCGCTTCGACAAACGCTTCATAAAAAAATCGCGGGCAAGATTCCTTTCAGACACAGGCCTGCTGACTTTTTTATTCCGGTCCTCGCCTCCTGCGCAAGGCAGACAGTCGGCGCGCTGAGCGCTTCGCGGCATGACTCCCGCTTACGTGCCCATCAGATTCATTTTTCGAAACGCGCTGCTGTTCTTCAGCAGGTCTTCATAGCCGCCATGCCCCACTATGAAGCCGTCATCAAGCAGATAGATCACATCGCAGTTGCGAACCGTCGTCAGCCGGTGGGCAATCATGATAATCGTTCTGTCGCTTCTGAGCGTTTCCAGCGCTTCAATGATGAATTGCTCCGTAATATTGTCCAGCGCCGAGGTCGCTTCGTCCATAATCAAAATCTGCGGATTGTTGTATAAAGCCCGGGCGATGCCGATGCGTTGCCTCTGCCCGCCGGAGAGACGAATCCCCCTTTCTCCCACAACCGTATCCAAGCCTCCAGGCAGGCCTTGAATGAATGCTTCGAGTTGGGCGGATCGAACAGCCCGAATGAGCTGGACCTCGTCAATGTATTCATCCGGTAGACCGAAGGCGATGTTTCGACGGATGGTATCATCGCTTAGATAAATGGTTTGGGGAATATAGCCCAGATTCATCCGCCATCGCCGGATATCTTCAAAAATATTCTGATTGTCCGCCAAAACGCGTCCCTGCTGCGGTTCGAGTAAGCCCAGGAGAATATCCACGAGCGTCGTTTTCCCCGCGCCTGACGGCCCGACCAACCCGACCATGGCTCCTTTCGGTATGATCAGATCGATATGGCGAACGGCTTCCTGGCGTCCCTGGGGATAAGCATAACTGACGTCTTCAAAGATCATCCGACAGGAAAAAGGATAGGGCTCGAGCGAATTCGTGTTATCCGCCTTCAGGCGCCGGTCGGGATGCTTTTCCAGGCACTCCAGATCATTGTACACTGGATCAATCGCACACAGATTGTAGCGGATATCCGTCAAGGCGGACACGATGATTCTCAAAGTCGGCAGCAGACGCATGGTTGCCGCGCCGAAAAGAGCCAGAACGGGAACAAACGAATCGGTCGTTCGCCCCGTCATCAGCAACATGAATGAAATGAACAACAAAGTGAACACGGCAATGATTTCCATGAGAGGCCGGGGCAGCTCTGTCAAGATATTCTTGTGTCGTTGGGCGACGGCCGTCTGCAGGGCGCTGAACCCGTATTGCGCAAGAAAGCTGTCTTCGCGGCCGAGCACCTTGATATCCTTAATTCCCGCAACACCTTCCAAAACGATTTTATTCATCCGGCTTCGCTCGCGCTGCTCCTGCCTGCCGTAGGCCATGTCTTTCTTTTTATTCAAGTGGATAAAAAGAAAACTGACTGTTCCCAAAACCGCAAAGGTCAACAGGGTGATTACCGGCTCTGTTTTCAGCAGCAACACCACAATCATGAACAAGATCAGTCCGTTCATGACGATTTGCAGAAGCGGCATGATCACACCCGCGATGATCGTGCCGGTTTCGTTGTTGACATTGCGCAGCAACTCAGCCGAGTTGCGGTTTAAGAAAAAAGGATAGCGCGCCTTCATGTATGCTTTGAACAAACGATTCCCCAGGCGGATTTGCTCTTGGTAGGTCACTTTGGCTTTTATGGAAATCAGCAGACTTAAAAAGGCATTTTTCACAACGAATAAAACGGCCAGAAATCCGAAACCCCATAGCATCAGCTGCTGGGCCGTAGCGATATGGAGATCCCGTGCAACCGGCGCGACCCATCTATTTTGCAACAACGTTTCAGGATTGGAGATCATGAATATAAACACCGGAATCGCTCCGATCCCCGCCATTTCCATCAGCGCATTGATGATCATCATGACCAAAAGAACGAGCAGCTTTGCCCGAGTCCGTCCGCCGATGAGAAAACATATTTTCCTGAAACGCGATTCCATGAATGGATTCTTTTCTTCCCCCGACCGTGAATTCACGATTCACGGCGGCTGCATGAATTTGGCTGCGCTCTTCAACTTCGCCCTGCCGGAAGAACAGGCCGTCCGACATGGCCGGAGATTCGAAACATTCTCTGCGCGCATTGTTTTTATCACAGGTTGGAACGGAGTTCATCCGTTTTGATCCATCCGGAAGGACTCCCTTTACCGCCCCGAAGACACCGGTCCCCCGCCGGATGCGTTCGGCCCTTTTTTCGGAAGATCATCGAATCGACATAATCCTTGATAAGACCGTTGTCTTAAGCGTATAGACAGCAGGCATTTCCGCCGAATCCGTGTGAAGGAAAGTTGAGGCCGTGCGATCATGTCGATATCTGATAAGCCTTTGGTCAGCGTCATAGTCGCCGTGTATAATGTTTCCAGATATCTGGACCGATGCGTTGAAAGTCTTTTAAACCAAAGTTATCAAAATCTTGAAATCATCCTGGTGGACGACGGTTCGACGGATCCCAGCGGCCTGATATGCGATGCCTACCGGGAACAGGATTCGCGGATCAGGGTCGTCCATAAAGAAAATGGGGGACTTTCCAGCGCGCGCAATGCGGGACTTGCGCTGATGAGAGGCGACTATGTCGGTTTTGTCGATGGAGATGATTTTGTCGGCCGGGAAATGTATGCGACGCTGGTCAAGGCCGCCCTGAATCATCATGCCGATATCGTGCAAACGGGGTATCGCCATGCGGATGAAAAGGGCCGTATTCAGGATGAGATCGTCTTTAAAGAAGCCTCCTACCATCGGCGAGAGGAAATGTTTATCGCTTTTTTCGAAACAAAACAGATCCACGTCGGCGCGTGGAGCAAACTGTACAGGCGCTTCCTTTTTGAAAACATCCGGTTTATAGAGGGACATGTCTTTGAAGACTATGCCGTTTTACCGGACCTGTTGAGCGTTTGCCGCAAATTCGTCACCATTGGCGGCGCTTTTTATCATTATGTTCATAATCCGGAGAGCATCACCAGAAATAAAGTCACCTTAAATGTCGTAAAAAGCAGGCTTCAAGTGCCGCTGCATGTTTTGAAGCGCATGGAACAAATCGACCTTCATGCCGTCGGCTATGCCTACCATTACATCTGCCTGAGCGGCATACGGGGATATAATAAAATCCTCGTCACAGATAAAATCGACAAAGAAACAATTCGACTTTATGCTGAAAAGTTAGTCCAACAGTACCAAATCTATTTCCGTTTGTACCGGCAGGATTCCTCCTTTCGAAAACAGGGCCTTTGCAAAAGGGTTAAACTGCGCGCCTTTGCCGCCCATCCTTATTTCAGCCGGTTCGTTTTTCATATATTGAAACATTGGATCCGAAAAGCCAAAAGGGCCATCGGCAGGCTCAGCCCCCGGCGGATTCTCTCTCGCATTCGATTGCTTTTGTCCCGGCCCCTTTCATAAAACCAAGCGCGCAGCGGCAAGAAAGCGGCCCAAAACGTTCCGAACACGCCATTTGATTCTTGCACTCGCAGACGACAGCATGTCATTTTCATTGCAGAAATTTGACAAACACGCTTGCGTGATCCGACAGGTTTTCCCGCGAAGATTCATGTCGCCGCCCCACAGGGAAAAGCCGCATCTTAACGTTTCATCTTTTTCCCTTAATCCTTTTTCACAATTATACGCCCAACCGTCGGCGCCGAACCGGATGAATTTGGGAAGACACCTTCCGTTTCTGCCGATTAGATCCGACTCCCATCCAAATTCAAGTTCATTGGTCAAATTGGGCCTGCGAGCGACACCATTGAAAGAATGAAAAGAGCAGGGATATCCCAAGGCTTCAATGTCCTTTTCAAAAAACTCGGAAACAGGACGATTTACCGATACCTTCAATATCATATTATCGCGGCGATCTATGTTTCGGAGCGTTTGGGCGCGGGTGCCGTTCGTATTGATAATCAGCGGGAGATCCTTCGGCAAATGGTTCACAAGCGTAAGAAAATCTTTATAGAGCGTGGGCTCCCCGCCGCTGAGCTTGATGGCGCCGATCCTGCGTCGATTCTTCTCGACCCAGCGAATATAATGCTCCCCTTCGACTTCCTCAACCTCACGGACCGGAGAAGAAAACCAGTGACAACCCCGGCAGCGCAAATTGCATCGATCCGTCAGATGGAATGCAATGGTTAGAGCTTTCGTATCGTTCATATCACAAACGTCAAGATGGTTTCATTCGTTTTGGATGCGGCGGTTTAAAACGCATCATCCTCCCGGATG
This sequence comes from Syntrophaceae bacterium, assembly GCA_018436925.1. GTDB lineage: Bacteria > Desulfobacterota > Syntrophia > Syntrophales > Smithellaceae > UBA8904. The sequence continues at coordinate 34,810 of JAHDKI010000001.1, read as the reverse complement.
CAATGCAATGCGTATGGAAGGAATTTTGTGCACATTATTGCTTACTCGCCCGATTTGGGAGACCGGAATACCCATCTCCCAGAGGACAAAGGGCAAACTCAACTGATCGCGGCGGCTGTGTCTGACGATCTCTCGCCACCATCGTTGCATGATTTCAACACAGGCCGGATTATGGTGATCCCGCACCAGCAGATTGGCTTCAAGCAATCCGTATTGTTCCGGCATCCCCGCCTGACGGTAAGCTTCGATTTGCCGGCGCATGGCTTGCGGATCATCCTTTGCGAGGCGAAGACATTGTTCGAGTTCTTCGTACACACAGGTTCTGTGTCGATGAAGGCTGGCCGCAAAACCATAGGGATTCAAAAGATGGATCAGGTACCGCAGGTCTCCCACTGTTTTTATGTTGCCGTCAATGTAAATCGAATAGTCATACTCTTTCAGGAAAAGATGCGGGTGCAATTTGACATACCGGGAGACACGGGAGGGGTCAAGATCCGGGAGTCCTTTTATGGTGCGGATATCTATCCTCTCCCAGGCGCCGCCTGATGGAAACGCCCCGTCGGTCACCATCAGATAATCGACATTGCCCGGTTTGAAGTGAGGCTCCTGAGGGCGGTCATATTGGCCGACAATGCAGGTGTAAATTGCAATCTTGTAATCATAAAGCGCCAGGGTGTCTTGGTACTGTATATTGTTTTCAAACGGAGGATCGATGTTTACACGGCGCGATCCAAACGGCGTTTTGGATTTCAAGGTTCTGCCCAGATCGTACGCCCTTCCGATAAATCGCAGCCACCACGTTTCCCAAATCTTGCGGCCCAGCAAATACTCTTCGGAAACATAGGTTTGATTCAAGGCCTCGAGCGCGCTTTGGGCCCTTTGATAGTCCTCGGCCAATCTCTTTATTTTCTCAGAATCGTCCATGCCGCTCTCCGTTTTGCCTTTCATCCGAATAGCCGTCCGCGGGGAACAGTTCATCAAGCGCCTTGATCAAGTTCCACGCTGAATATTCTCCCCGGTAAGCGAAGTCCGGTTCTGTCTCGTCACGGATGAAACGCAGATCGAGATTTCCCGGAACATCAAAGATATGCATAAACCGTGCGTCATAGAAGGGATTCTCCGAAGCCCCCGCATCGTTTGTTAGAATCTTCTTATTATAAACGACCGCTTCAATCATCCGGAGCGTCGGACCTTCTCCGGGTCTTTGCAGCATCTCCAAGACACACTTACTGTGTTGCATGCGCCTGAGCATATCCGGGTAGGGCAGCCATTGATTATAAGTAATGTCGCCGGCATAAAGCATGTCTTTTTCATCCACGTCGCAAATATGAAAATCGCATTTCACTTGGCGGCTCGTCAAGAATTCGTAAAGACGCAACAGGCTCGGCAGCCTGTCTTTCGCCCGGCCGGCAAAAAACACATCCGATTTATAGCGCCTGTCTCCGGACGACGCACAATCCGGCGCGCGGCTATAAAGATGGGACAACCTGCGCCAGCCGAAAACGTCGGCATCCCTGGCATAAACGGTAAAAACCGCGTCGTAGAAATGGCGGCATAAAGCCGGATCCAGCGCGATGGCGGTGGTCGGATTCATGACATATAAAATCAGTTTTGCCTGATACTTTTCTTTTAAATAGCTCAGAAAAAATGTGTCGCGCGAATGGGGGTTGGAATCGAAAAAGACGAACAGCAGACGCGGCGCATCCGGCAAAAAGGCGCCGCATAAATAACTTTCAAAATATCTTTGCCGGAAAAAGGACCAACCCGTTTCTCTGCTGATTTTGTGCAAGACCAGATCCGCCAGTCTGGCGAAATTCGATTTCAGATGATCTTTTTCGTTAATGAAAACAACATTTTTTGCGCCGATCAGATCTTGGCACATGACTTCGCAATAATCCTGGCCATTTCCCATGATGACGACATTCAGCACAGCAGGAAACCTTTCCACCCTTGCGTAAAAAGCAAGAACCGTCCCATCATCATTCAATTCCATGATAGAAAATGAATGGCACTCTGATATTTTATCAAATCAATCATTGCAAGTGATTTATTGAGGAAATAAAGGAGAAAGGACGGCACAATGGCTCGGGATAAGAAATTTGGAAAGAGGATTCGGGAATCATCTTACAGGAAACCTCTACAAAAGCGCAGACATATAGGAAAATACCAGGATCATAATCCCGAGAACCGGTTAAGTGGCAATTTTACCTTGACATTTTCCACCCCTTTGACTAGGTATGGCCCTCAGTTCTAAGATCATCCGGGCCAGGGGGGTAAGGCCTTTTTCATCCCGACGCCGGAATCATGGTCCCATCGTCTAGTGGTTAGGACGCTGGCCTCTCACGCCGGAAACCGGGGTTCAAGTCCCCGTGGGACTACCAAAATAAAAACAAATACTTAAATAAATATAAAATCGCTAACGTTTAACGCTTTAAATTTACTTCCAACCCTATTTCCAACCTTGAGGCTTTAAATGGTCACGTTTCGAGCCAAACATAAATTATTCACAAAGAGGTGAAAGATGAAAAAAATATTTATGTTAATTTTTTGTATCGGGCTTGTTATATCATGTACTCACACTCGTGATATACAGAAGGAAATAACAGACGAATTACAACCCGCAGCCCTTCGGCGCTCGTTTAATACCCAAATTACCGATCTCAGTAAAGAATCAAAATGCACGGACAGAACAATAAACATTGTGAACGCTGAGACAGACAAAACAGAATTCAATATGCTCCAAAGACGCGGAACGTATATGGTGACGAGGCATTATTTCAGCGGGCTTATTACGGATTACCTAAAAGAAGGATACAGACAAAGCCGGATTACTTCAACGCCGGATTCAAAGAGGATTTTAAACATTACCGTCAAAAACGTTGAGGGCTGGTATAGCCATATGTGCGGGGCTATTATTCACGTTGATGTTTCTATCCCTGAAAAAAATATCAAAATTCCGTTTTCTTCCAGGCAAACCGCCATAGACGTTCATTGGGCGGGTGCATATGCCATTCACGACGTTTCATGGCAGATCATCAATGACCCAACTATTCAAGATTATATTCTCTGTAAGTAATTGCTCCAAAAAATCACCATCCATCCAAAACCCGCTTCGGCGGGTTTTTTATTTCTTAGATCATACCCCTTGCATATCAGTTATAAAAACACCCTCGCGCGTGCGCGCGCGTACTTGTGGCATAATTCTAATTTGCCTCTTGTTTCCGCTTCTCTTCTTTCCGCGCCCTCATCATGGCCGCGTGTTGTTTTTGTCTTTCTTTCCAATCCGGTTCTTTTCTTAGATATTGGTCAACAAGCAAAAGCCACTTTTCAAGCTCAAACTTAAAAGCAAATGGCCGTCCGGCCAAATTATATCGAACAGGCATATTTTGTTTATCGTACCATCGCCGCGCTGTTCTTCCCGATCTTCCGATGTGTCGGCCGATTTCCTTCCAACCCTGCAATATGCCCAAACCGTGAGAAAATTCATTTGGGAAAATGCCTTTCGTGCTCATGTCAATGCCACCTCAATGCCATGAAAAGAATTGAATATAATGCGGGTAGTACCCCCCTTTGATAATTTTGCGAATATACACGCACTGCAATGTCGTCGATTTCCCTAAATGATGCTGACAAGAATGAAACGTCCCCCGTTGTCAATTTGCTTTTTTACACCGCCTTCAAAATTCAAAACCCGCTTTCTTAGAATGACCTCTTTTTCAGTCATGAAGCCAGAGAGAAGAAAACCAACCCTTACATGGCTATCATGTAAACACATACGGAAACGTTGCTCTAAAATGCAGTTATCATGTTTAATTAATTTACAACCTCAAGTATTCGATTTTATTTTCTGAAATGCCTGTTTTTCATGGTTACGGTTTCGTTGCCCTAAAACGGCTTCTATGGTTACGGTTTCGTATGCGTATATGGCTACGGTTTCGTATGTTGAAATTGTCTTTTGCCGTTCATAAAACCTTTCGTCATGGCTTTTGGCCGTGATGAAAAAACCGTCCCTTTTTTCCAAAGCAAGTATTGATTTGACAGGCTGTAAACACTTTGATCTTTCTGACACCCGCCGCCGGAATGCTCAATCCTGATAAATCCTTTTTCCAGTAGTTCATTAAATCCGCGCGTGCCTCTCGGTTGCGTTATCCCTAACTTTTCCAATTCAATATAACTCAATGTTAATTCCTTTTCGTTTACGCATATCCGACTTGTCTTTGTTGTCTGAAATTCCCTCTTTGCCAGCAAGTAAATAAGCATTTGCGGCGCAACACCACGCAAAGCAATAAACGCGGGGGATTCAAACAAATCCCTTTCAACAAAAGTGCCTTTCCCTCTGCCGATATGTTTTTTATTCTGAAGATTATATTTTGGCTTATGCGTTTCCAAATATTCTCTTTTGTGGATTTCCAAACGTTCATCCAATGACAAGTCAATTACATTTTCCATCAAACCCTTACCCCGTCCCTATGCCTTTTAGTATTTGCTTTGAAAATCCCTTGTAGCCAAAAGGCGCTAGAGCAAAAGACGGGATTCTTTTTGACGTGCCGCCCTCATTTTCTGCATGTGCCGCGTTGACATAGTTCTGGCGCTTCCCTTTTCCCGGTTCTGGTTGTAGGCCATGAACGGATGAAGGGGACAATGTTTCATCATGCAATCAACTTTCCCGTCGGCAAAGAAGCCCATGCATGAATAGCAATGAGCATGAACCGCTTTCTTTAAAGTCAGTCTTTCACCGGATAAATGTTTGATTAATTCCTTCTGGCCTTTGGCCGTCTTGCCGTGTTTGCGGATGCTCTTGATTCGTTCTTCGTTCATTATTTCACCTCATCAAAGCAAACCGGGTTTGCTTCCATGAAGTTCATAACGTCCGGGGTGCGATATCTGACAGAGCGTTTCGACACTTTCAGATAAGGCAAGCCGCGCCGAAGATGTCGGTCATTCCGCAAAGTAGAAACCGCCCGGCCTGTCAGTGCCGCCACTTCCATTTCGTTGAGAAAAGGTTTGTTGAGAAGTTCGTTCGCCGGTGCGATTTGAACGCGCCGCTTTCTGACTACTGCTTTTTCCTGATTCATTGCATACCCCCTAAAGTGATTTCTGGTTGCAGGAATAAATAAAACTGCAAGCCGTGTGACTGGGAAGTATGATAAAAGCAGATATGATGAATGTGAATACTTTTTGGAATTAAATAGTTATCAGAATGTTACATCCTGAAAGAATTTGATGAAACGTTACGTTGTGGAAGCGTTCCCTCTCCAAGGGTAATGTTTTATACGTGTGCTTTTCTGTAAAATATCCTTAATGAGCGTCAGCGAGATTCCGGTTATTTTCCCATCAATTTTTTGTTTCAGAACAGGCACACCACGAACTTTCTGTGATTTCAATAATGGTAAAACGTATTCATAAACACGTTGTGCCATTTTGTGTTCAGACAAGTTTTTCAAATCGCTTCTCTTGTCTAGCTGGATATAGGCATCTTCAACAACCGTTGCTTTCTTTTCTCTCATGGCTCTCTTTTGCTGTGTCGCTTTCTCGGTGCGGCTATTTTGCTTCACTCTATCATGCTTTTCATGCATGATGGCCCCTTCCTTCATCCCGGCAAGGTAGATACATGTGTCATCAAACGCCGTATATTCTGGAGTAATAATTTCATCCTCGTTAAAATCTTCAAGCTTGCCAAGTTTTTCTAAGTTCCCTGTCTTAGCGACCTTTTTTACGATTGCCAATTTTGCCGCTTTCATTCGTCTAGGATATTCAAGTTTTTTCGGGTCAAGGAAAATGACAGACTTTTCTTTTTTATTTGATTGGCTACCTCTCTGAATAGCTTTCTTTCTTTCAGTTCCATTCATTCGCTTTTCCCTCTCACAAACGCCCCTATGATTAAACCGGGAAAGCGGGAAGGGGTTCTCTCGCTTGTCGGCTGGCCTGCCTATTCCCGGTTATGAAAACTTATCCTTCCAGAAGCCTTAAATACTCTTTGGCCGATTCATAGCAGACACCGGCAATGAATTTTCTAAAAGGCGTAAAATCGCCTTTGTGGGTTATGTTCAGCGTGTCCAGATAGTCGCGCCGTAAAATCGGGGGAATGATGGCCACGGGATAGCCTGCCTGTAATAAAGCCAGATTCATTAAAAGACGCGCCGCCCGGCCGTTGCCGTCAATGAAAGGATGGACCGTCACAAGTTTCCGATGCAGGATGGCCGCAAATTCGACCGGGTGATTCTCTGACCGGTCATCGGGTATTGACGCAACAAAGGTTTTCATCAAGTCCTTTATCTTTTCAGGCGCGGGGGGGATAAAATCCGTCCCGGTTATGATGACTTTCTGTTTGCGGTATTTCCCGGCCTGATCTTCGTCAATGCGATAGTAAAACAACCGATGCAGTTCTTTGATATTGGCTTCGGTAATCTCGGAATGTTTAGCCAGACGGAAAAGAAGATCATAGGCTTCTGAATGTCCCAAGGCTTCCAGATGATCTTTGACCGGCTTGCCGCCAATGGTAATGCCGTCTTCAATGACGATCTTCGTTTCCGTTTCTGTCAGAGAATTTCCTTCCAGAGCATTGCTTGTATAGGTCATGCCGATTCGGAAATATTCTTTAAGCTGTTTGACCATGTGAGCATCAAGCGGCCTGTGCGCGTCAATCTTTTCTTTGATGGAATCAATTTTCTTGAGAATGTCTTTCATCCCGTCCCCCTTCTTTATGAAAGCGGTATCCTGTTTTGTTTCTTATGGTCATTGATTGTGGATTTCAATCACGTTTGCATTTGTCGCCTGCTCGATGATCTGACCGGCCAAGTCAGAAGCCTTTTTCAATGCCTCATCCCTCAAGTGGGCATACCTTTGTGTCATGACGGGGGACTTGTGCGTTAAAAGTTTTTGCAGGGTATAAAGATCAACCTTACCGCTAGAGGCTAACATTGAAGCGTAAGTATGCCGCAAGCCGTGAAGGGCGCGAAAGTCTGCCGGGATTCCTGCCGCTTCTTTAATAGGATTCACGCGCCGCCGGATGTCCGTAAAAGGCTTTCCGTCCGGTCTGACAAACACGTATTCAGAAGTTTTCGGGTGCTTCTCTAATACCTGCCGCGCCTGTTCGTTTAAGGGGATTTTTTGCGATACGCCGCCTTTAGGGTTCTTGATGGAAATAAAGCCTCTCTGGAAGTCGATGTCATCCCATTTCAGTTTGAACATTTCGCCGCGCCTCATTCCGGTATAAAGGGCAAGCCTCATGATGTTTGCCGCTTCAATGTCCTGTGACTTGTCGATTGCTTCCAGTAAACGCTTTAACTGTTCGGGGGTCAAATCTTCCGTCTTTTGGTTGTCCACTTTAACGGCTTCAATCTCAAAATTCAAGTTGAGACATAGCTGCCGCGCCGCCCCGTAATGGACAATACGCTTGAGCAATCCCATAACGTGCTTGACGGTTTGAGGCTTCAAGGTTTTAAGAAGGTTTAGTCTCAAGCGGTCAGCGTCAAGCCGGATTATTTCGTGGGGTTCTTTGTCGCCAAAAGACGGGAGCAAGTATTTTTCAAAACGGCCTGCATCGGTATTGATTGCTTTGGAATCGGCCTTATTTGCCTTGTATTCGTCCCACAGACGCGCAATCGTCATCTTGTCGGCCTGTGCCTGCCTAGTGGCCCTTGCGCGTTCACGCCGCGCCTTATTGGAAAGCTCTTTGCCTTTTGACCGCGCTGCCCGGATGCCTGCCGCTTTTGCCGCCGTCATGTCATCGGCAAATTGCCGCCCGGCCTTTTCCTCAACCTTCTTTCCGTTCCGGTAGTAGATGACATAGAAAATTTTTTCATCCCCTTTGGTTATGTAATAAACCCCCGGATATTTCGTTTTGATTCTTTCTTGCTTTGGCATTTTATTTCCCCTACATTCTCCCCTATGCTAGAGGCGTCAACAAGCCGGAAACAAATTTCCCCTACACTGTCCCCTACATTTGAGACAAATATAGGGAAAAATGAAAGTAAGTCAAGGGAAATGATGAAAGCCTTATCTGTATTGCGTTTTGGCGGTATTATAGATTTGTAAGTGAACAAAAGTAAATCAATGAAAAAGGCCAAAATTCGGCCTCTCACGCCGGAAACCGGGGTTCAAGTCCCCGTGGGACTACCAGAACACTGCCAATAACCCGCGATCCTCTCGTCAGCCGCCGCCGTCGGCCCAAGTCAGTCTCCATTCGGCAGCAAACCATTGATGATAAACGCATAACAGCCACCCCGAAGGATGGTGCAGTCAAGGGTAGATCTTCAACGCCCGGCTATCCATGCGTACCCTTCTCAATCCTTAAGAATTTTGGTCTTTTCCCGATTGAATTCTTCCTGCGTCAGCACGCCGTCGTCCAGAAGCTTTTTGAGTTTGATCAGCCTCTCATATTTAACATCAAACGATGCAGGGTTGATCGATTTCGGTTTCGAATCCCTTTCCGGCTCCGCAAGAACTGGTTTTGATGAGGCTGCCGGCGACGCCTCCGGCTCTTTCGTCGCCGCAGGGGTGGCCGACACGGACGACACCGGCGTTCCGATACAGGTGAAAATCAGTTCGGCACGGGGATTGTTTCCAAATATGAAGATGTGGGGAGGCTTGGAGGTCGTTTCTCGCAGACGCTTCATTGATTTCCCTTGCTCCTTACAGAACGCGGCGGCGTTTTGCGCCGCTTTTCCTCTCAGCTCCACCACCGAAGCAAAGTAATCCTCCTCGGAGGCCCTGAACGTCTCTTCTCTCGCCGCGATATCATCCAGAACAAGGGTTTCAGCCCGGTTTCGATCCCCTTCAAAAATAGATCCGCTCAACCCCAGGGGCTTAACCGACGAAGTCGTCGAACAGCCTAAAAGAAACATCATCACAACGGGAAGCAATATCATGTAAAAACGAATTGGCATGGGTTTCGGTTTCATATTGTTTTCCTCTCCTCCTCTTAAGAGACCGTTTCAAAGCGACCTTTCTTGATTCGCAGGCGCCAACCATAGCATAGCTTGCCCGCTGTTAAAAAGAGAATATTCCTTGCCCCTGGAATGATCTTATTTTTTTGGGATGCTTTTTCCTTGAACAGCACCCTTCCTGCACTCCATCAGCCATATGTAAATTTTTCATGCGCGAACACATCTATCTCGGGTAGAGCTTTTCTCTGGCCGGATGGCATCTCCCGCTTGCAGCGCAAGGAGCCCCTTTCAGCCAACGTCGCTCAACCGGAAGTGAAATCCTCTTTTTGAATGCCTGAAGGCTGACCCTGTCTGCGCGCCGCATTAAAATGCGGGCAGACGGAAGAGGGGTTTTAAGAAGGAAAACAGTGAGGCAGCGGGATTGGATGGCGGACCGCCCTCCAATCCCGCTGCCTTGGATCTACTTTTTATCCACCTGAATAAACGGCACGGCGCCGCCGGTCACATTGGGCAGCTTGCCGTCCCACTTTTCGATGGCTTTCATCTGCGCTTCAATCTGGCGAAGCTGAATCAGCTCGGTTGAAATCACCTGCCGCTGCAAGCGCAGCGATTCGGCCTCAGCTTTAGCGGATGTTATTTTCTGTTCGGCTTCAACTTTGATGCGCTCCAGGTCCCGCTTGGCTCGAAGCGCGTTTTGCTCTGCAGTCTGTTTGGATTCGATGGCGCGGTTGAATTCCGCCGAAAATTCAAAATCCGTTACGGACAGCTCAACAATGATAATCCCGTAAATGCTTAACCGGTCCCGCAGAAAATCGCGCACTTCGGTTTTAAGGGTTTCGCGCTTGGTGATGAGCTCTTCAGCCGTATAACGAGCCGCCGCCGCCTTGAAACTTTCCTTGACGGCGGGATCGATTACGCGGTCATTGTAATTGAGTCCGATATTGGCGAACATCTCACCGACTTTTTCCGGAACAAGGCTGTAATTGAGCACCATGGTGGTCTGCACAGTCTGCAGGTCGCGGCTCGCGGCTTCCGTCTTGGTGGTGGTTTTCTGAACCCGGACGCTCATATGCACGACGTCCTCGGCAAAAGGAATTTTAAAGTGCGGCCCCGGCTCAACCACCCGGTTGACTTCTCCGAACCTCAGCACGATGCCGCGATCGCCTGCCTCGACACTGAAATAACTCGATATTAAAAGCAGCAGGATGAAGATTCCGACGATCCCGCCGAACATCACTTTCCCCGGTATTTTCTGTCCATTCATATTGTCATTTCCCTCCATTTTTTATTCGTCCGTGTTGAATTCTTTGTATTCCCGACCACATGGCGGTATCGAGAAATCGACGAAACTTTGCGCCAACTTAATCAGAAATGTCTGTTGTGTCAATCAATATCGGTCACGCAATAAAACGCGAGCCGCGAAAGCTTGCGGGCTTTCGGAAGTTTTTTAATTTCAATTTCCAGACGAAGCGCTTGGGAACGGTTCATGGGAAGGCTTGCTAAAAGCAGCGTTACCGGCCGCCTGGACCGGGTATATCTGGATGCCGTGCCTTTCTGGTGGGCAGAAAGACGCCTGTCCAGGCAGGTGGTGACGCCGGTATACAGGGTGCCGTCGGCGCAGCACAGAATGTAAACCCGCCAGATGGATCCTTTTTGCTTGATATCCTGCGCCATAGCGGCCCGCATATACCATAATCTTCCGAAAATCACCATTGGACCGCTTTTGTGACATTAAGCTTTGACCAATCTTCCCGAGCGTGTTAAGGCAGGCGCTCATTGTCGGAAAGGCAACGAGGAAGGGGTTTTTTATGCTGAATGTTTTGCCGGGCCGCCTGCTGGGGCTTATAGCTTTTTTGTTGCTGACGCTCAACGTCCTTTTCTGGGTGCCCATTTTATTTGCCGCTTCTTTTTTGAAATTGATATTGCCCCCCTTGCGGGGACCTTTGGGCAGATTCATCCTGTGGATCGCGGAAAACTGGATTTCCGGCAACAGCGCCTGGATGGCGCTCACTCAGAAAACACAATGGGATGTCAGAGGACTCGACAACCTCGATTATAACGGATGGTATCTCGTCGTCGCCAACCACCAATCCTGGGCGGATATTTTCATCATGCAGAAACTGTTCAACCGCAAAATTCCTTTGATGAAATTTTTTCTCAAGCAGGAGCTGATCTGGGTGCCGCTGATGGGGCTGGCCTGGTGGGCGCTGGACTTCCCCTTTTTGCGCCGCCATAGCGCCGACTATCTTAAAAAACATCCGGACCAGCGGGGCAAGGATTTTGAAACGACTCGCCAGGCCTGTGCAAAATTTTCACAACTTCCAACAAGCGTGATGAATTTTCTGGAAGGCACAAGGTTTTCCAAAGCCAAGCACCTTCGTCAGGGACAGCCTTACAAACATCTGCTCAAACCCAAAGCGGGCGGCATCGCCCTGGCGCTGGGCGTTCTGGGCGATAAATTTCATTCGCTTCTGAACATCACGATTGTCTATCCCGACGGCGCACCGACCTTCTGGGGATTTCTGTGCGGCCGCGTTAAACGGGTCATGGTGCGCGTTTCTTCATCGGAAATTCCGCCCCGTTTTCTCAGGGGCGATTATGAAGGGGATACAGCCTACCAAGCCGCTTTTCAGCAGTGGGTGAAAGACTTGTGGCTGGAAAAAGACGTTCAAATTGACGCGCTGCTTCGGGAAGCCGAAAGCGCCTAGGCGCCCCGGCTTCCCGATTATCAAATGCCGGCTTTTTTTATGCGGCCTGGATGGCGCGTCCCGGCCACCCGCTCAAGCGGCGGCCTCCGGCTTTACGATCGTTGCGATGCGGCGATGAAGGCTTCCCGGATGAAAAAAACTTTCTGCCGGCTCTCGGTTTTTCCGGCTTGTAAGAAGATCGGCGGCCGTTGTCATCCGTCACCGATGGCTCCGTAAATCCGTCCACCTTCTGGTATTCGATTTTTTCTCCCAGTAGGTTCTTCAAGGATCGCATCAAATCTCCGTCATTAGCCGTCACAAAGCTCAGAGCGTCACCCGTTTTACAAGCGCGTCCCGTCCTGCCGATCCGGTGGGTATAGGCGTCGAGGGTGTCGGGCATGTCATAGTTGATGACATGGGAAACCCGGCAAACATCGATGCCGCGCGCGGCGATATCGGTGGCGACCATCACGTCAAACCGGCCGTCCCGGAACCCGTCAAGCGACTGTTTGCGTTTGCCTTGCGTAAGATTACCGTGCAGCGAGGTCACCCGGCGCCCGGCGCGTTCCAGCTGGCCGGCCAGCGTCTTGGCGCGGGATTTGGTTTTGGTGAAAACCAGCACCGAGCCGGTATGTGTTTTTTCGAGAAGATCCTTCAACAGGTCGGTCTTCCGGTCGAGCTTCACCGGATAGAAGGCGTGCCGGACCGTTTCCGCCGGCGCCGTGTGTCCGATCTGAATATGCACCGGAGATGAAAGCAGATCGTCGGCCAGCGCCCGGATTTCCCTGGGCATCGTTGCGGAAAAAAGAAGATTCTGGCGTTGGGCGGGCAGATGACTGAGAATTAGGCGAATGTCCGGCAGAAACCCCATGTCAAACATGTGATCGGCTTCGTCCAGAACCAGCATCTCCACGGCGGACAAATTCACGGTCCCGCGTTCGATGTGATCCAGAAGCCGTCCCGGACAAGCCGAGATGATCTCCACACGGGAGCGCAGCTTATCGATCTGATGAAAGATACTGACGCCGCCGTAAATGGACGCGGCGCGCAGGCCGGTTTTCCGCCCCAGCGCGCATATCGCGTCATGCGTCTGCTGGGAAAGCTCCCTTGTGGGCGCGATGATCAGCGCGCGCACCACACCCCGCCTACCACGCATCATCCGATGCAGTATCGGCAGAACAAAAGCGGCCGTTTTCCCGGTTCCGGTTTGCGCCAGTCCCATAACGTCCCGTCCTTCAAGCACCGGAGGGATGGCCCGGGCCTGAATCGGCGTGGGCTCGGTGTATCCTGCCGCCTTTACGCCGGCAAGAATTTTTTCATTCAACATTAACTTTTCAAAACTCATTTCTATTCCTTATCTTGGTGGCAGCCAGTGTCCGTTTTTTCGTTTAACCCCTATACCCTGTCAGGCTGGCCAGAGCCTTTTGCGCACGCCATCACACGGCGCGAAAAAAGCCTCCGACACGGCATTGCGCGTGGATTCCATTTTCACTTAGCGGAATTGCCTTAACAAATTTCTGATTTAGAAAGGTGGGAAGGTCATTGATCGCTATTTGCGCATGTGTCCTACAGGGATTATGGATAAAAAGCAAGCAATATCTTGATGGATTTGCCGGGCGGAGGCGAAGGCAAAATCGTCTCCGCCCGGAAACCCTGCTAGATGGGAACGTGAGTGGCCTGGGAGGCCACAATATACCAGGTGATGAACAGCGCATTGATCAAAGCGCCTGGATAGATGAGCCCCGTCTTTTCATAGAAGTAAGTTGAAACGAACGTCACGATGATAAACAGAGGCAGCACCTGAATGGCGACAATCGCATAGAGCGTCAGCTGAACATCCGGCACGCCCAGCGGCTTGCCGGCAAAAAGAGGAATGTAGAGCATCAACAGCAACAGCAGATAGCCCAGCGAGGTGACGATCACCGCCTTGATCATTCTGCTTTTCAGCGTTCCGGCCGCGGCCCGAAGCTGGCCGTGCAACACCATGGCAAACACCAGGTAGAAAAGCAGGAAGGGAATGATGTAGCGCAGCGCAACTTTGAAATGCAGCCAGCCCATGGGTTTAAGTTGCAGAATCCAGAAACGGTAATCCACCGTAAAAAGAGCCGAGATGACCACAAGCAGAAGATACGACACGCCGATCACGATGACGGCCAGGAGAATGGACAGGCCGATTTTCCTGCCGGTCGAACCCTTCGCGCCGATGAATCCGTAAGACACGCCGTTGCCTCCCTTCTTGCGGTTGAAAGCATGCCAAATCAAGAACAGAACCAGGGAAATGATCATATTGAGGATCAGCCAGAATACCAGCGTGTTGGTCACCTGCTGCGGAAACAGCCAGGAGGATTTGAAGGCAAGATTTCCAATGCCGTTGAATATGAAATACGTTGCCGCGGGAACCAGCATGGTCAAAAGCGCGGCAATCCACCAGGTCACGCCGGTCGCGGGCTTCGGATTCTGCGGCGCTTCCCGCAAAGCGGCAAAAGCCCCCGTCTGCAAAAGCAGGCCGCCCAGGGCAAAAATGAAAAGCAAAGCGCCCAGCAGACTGACCGCCGTGGCTATTTCTTTCCAGTACCAGATCTGGTCGGAAGCGGGAATGGCGTTGACCTCGCCCAGCGTTTTCTGGAACCATTCGATGGCGTAGCCGATGGCGCTGCATGAAAGATGGTCCCCCGGGTGGGTTGTCTCCGGCTGGTAGAGCACTCTGGCCGTGCCTTCATCAATAGACCCGTAGATGCGTCCCGGTTCAACGGGATCTTCCGTTCCGAACACTTTTTTCAGAGCGTCGCTATGGACGACATCGCGCGCAATGGGCACCTCCCACATGAGAATGGAGAATTCATCATAGGTACTGAAAACGACGGCAAGATTTTTCGGGAAGGTCGGTGTTCCCGGAATCGGAACGTACTTGGACGAATATTTCGTGCCGGTTGAAGATCCTTCCAGAACCATGGAACGGTAATCATTGGGCATGGTCGCGGCGGCAATCACCGACGCCCATCCGCCCATCGAATGGCCTTCCAGTCCGATTTTCGTCTTGTCTACGAAATCAAGTGTTTTCAGATAGGCCAAACCGTCGATCGCCCCGTAGCCGCCTGCGCCCACCGGCGGCGAGGAATATCCATGTCCGGACTGATCCAGAGACAGAACCACCCAGCCGCGGCGGGCGAATTCTATGGCGAAGCCTGATTGGGTCTCCCGCGAGTTGATGTAACCGTGGATCGCCTGAATGGCCGGCGCGGGCTTTTCGGGGGTGGCGTTTTTCGGCACGTACAAGAGCGCGCTGAGCGTTCTGCCGTCCTGGGCTTGAAAACGGACGTCGCGAACGTCAACCCGGCCGAAATCCTTTTGCACCTGATTGGCCACAATGGCGCCCAACAAGATCATGACTACGCTGATTACGATGAACCATTTTCCTCTCATAGCGTCCTCCCTTTTATAAATTCCCCTGAAAAAGACGTTCATCGGGGACGAAATCCTTTCCAAGCAGATCTTTTCTGCGGCATATGGAGCAAGAAAATGAGCGCGGTTTGCAACCGCGCGATATTTCAGCGGGCGGGACCGCACGGACAGCAGTCCGGCAAGAAACGAAGAAGAAAACACTGTGGAGCCGGCAGGCTATAAATTCAAGCGCCGGCTTTAAACGATCTTATTTTTTTTCAAAGCCGACGGCAAAAACCGACATCTTGGAAATGCCCGACGGTTCCTGGGGAAAGACCACCATGAACGGAACTTTCTCGTTGGGTAAAACGTTGCGTTTGGCCGTCGCCTGGTTTTGCAGCGCGGACACCATCCGTTCTGAATCGAATTTTTCGATCTGTTCGTCGGTGAGCAGATTTCCTGCCATGACCGTCATCGTGGAAAGCATGTCGCCTTTGCCGTCGTAAAGCTGCGCGGCGATATTGATTCGTGAGATTTCATGAGACGACGCATTGTGCGCCGCTCCTTCGATCACTCGAATGCTTTTTTTCAATTGGGTGTTGCTCACCAGCCGTTGACGAACATCGAGTATTTTGACTTCCTCGATGGCGGTTTGCGACCCGCCGTCGAATATTTTGCCGACGGAAGGAACCGCTGCCCTAAACCATTCAAACGCTTTTTGTCCCCGCTCCGGATACAAGTAAAGGTATCCGGCAATAACGACAAGGATAATCAGAAAAATCAACAGCGCCGCTATGGCGATCCGGGAGCCGGATTTTTGTTTCGGTGCAAAGTCGTAGCGATCGCCTGGCTCGGGCTTCTTTTCCGGGACGACGATAGGCTTGTCCGCCGCCCCCTCTCCGGACGGCTGACCGTCGGACTCCTTGGGGATATCCAGCTTCACATCAAACGGCGTAGCCGCCCCCCCGCTTTTCTCTCTTTTCGTAAAGGCCGGTACGGGTATTTTCGGCAAACCCTGATCTGCGGCCTTTGCGAAAAAATCATGGGATTCAGGAGAAATAATCGTTGTGTCTTTTCGAGATGCGGCTTCCCGCGGAGGTTCTTTCTTTTCGGCTTCGAGTGACGCCGGAAAAGCAAACACCGGCTTATCCGGCTGAAGATCCGGTTCAAAGTCCGGTTCAAAATGGAGTAATTCTTCCACTTTCCCGGACGGGGGCGCGTGCTTTGCGTCGGGCGGGGCATCCTCATCGACGATGGTGGATAAGAACAAGTCCAGTTCCTGCTTCTCGCGCCTCAAATCAAACAACTCGCTTTTTTTATCCATTCACGTATCCTCTGTCAGATTGCTGCTCGATGGATTGAACCGCGGGATCAAACCTTTCCGGATGGCTGGTTCTCCTCTTCGCTGCGATTTTGGGAAGCGCTTTGCCCGGAGGGAATCCTGATAATCTCGTTGCAGGATCTGCAAATAAAAATCATCGGGGCGCTCTCAATTTCCTCGGGTTCAATGATATACCGTTCGCCACATTCCTCACAGAATACAATCATGCCGCTTCGTTACTCTTCTTTCTTTCGCTCACGGGCTTCCGGCGCCAGGGTTTTTTCATTGGTCTGCCGCAAGCTCTGGGGGTTTTTAACATCGAGACCCGTAAAAATCAACTTACCTTTCGATCTTCAAGGCATTTTTCAGATCCTGGATATCTTGTTGCATGCGCCGGATATCTTCCGAGAATGTCTTTTTGAGCTCTTCTAACGCATAAGCAAACGCCTCCTGCGGCGCGAGTTCGCGGATGGTCTCAATCTTGGCCTTCATCATCTCATCTTCCGCCGGTTGTTGCGCGGGCAATTCAACGGGCAAATCTTTCTCAAGAACAAGCGGTTCTTCCATGTCGAACACATCGGCGGCTAAAGACTTTCCGGCCTCTTCGACGCTTTCGCGCTCCGGAATACGCGATTCGGTCTCGGCAGGCTCAGGGGTCTGTAAAACCTCCGTGAGCTCGGAAATGGGCTTGAGCGAATCTCCTGAAATGTCCAATGCCTCAAGTTCAGGCATCGGGGCCTTAACCGGCTCGATCCGCGCCGGTTCGACATCCGGCGCTTCCTGCAGGAGAGGTTCTTCAACCGAAAGCGAGACGTCCTCGACAGGCGGCTCGGTCTCCGGACGATCCCCGGGCTGCGTTTCCAGATCCGTCGTCTCAACCCAGGCGCGATACTTCTTCACATTCTCCAAGAGACTGAGATGCTTTTTCACCTCAGTCATGTCGGGAACCACCATGACATTTTCGAGATGATCGTAGACGGAAAGAAGCAAATTGATGGATTCCTGATTGGAATTGGCCCCCCGAACACGAATATAACGACCCAGAAACCGCAAAATTCTCAAAAAGCCCAGGATGACTTTATCGCCCGTGTATAACAGGTAAAGCTTATTGAGCTCTTCTTCGAATTGTTCCAGAATTTCATCGGAGATTTCCCACTCGATCGACAAAACAATGCTTTTGATATTCTTGAGCGGTGACGCCAAGACGGCATTGGGCGAAGGGGCTTCCTCAAACAGTAAATCAGACTCTAAAGCCGCAGAAGGCGGCGCGGCGGGCTTCTGTGCAGCGCGAACCTCGTCTTTCGCCGGCGCAGCGGCCACGGCAACGGGAATCACCTGCGGCTTGACGGAAGTGGACGAATCCGGCGGCGGCTCTTCGATATCTTCTCCAAAAATGGCCGAAAACCTTTTTTCAATTTCACTGATAAAGGCGGATTTTTCACTCTGAGCCCCGGACGCGGATGCAGGTTGAACATCCTGATCCATATCTTTTTTTGTCTCGGGGGTTAATTCCTGAAAATCGGACTCATCCTTTTCGGGCACGCGGGGAGAAACCTCGTCCGGCGAGACGGTGTCTTTCGGCTCCTCTTGAGATGACAGTTCGGGGCGGGGCGTTTCGTCTTTCTTCTCTTTTCGACTTTCGAAATCATCCGCAAAAAGACTGTCCAGGCGGCTTTCCACTCCCTGAAGAAACGACGAATCATCTTTTTTCATTGCCTCTACTCCTGTTTCAGTTGTTTTTCAAGAGAAGCCATGGTGTCATAGATAATTTTCTTGAGGGTGACCACGACATTGTCTCCCTCGACGGCGCTGGCCTCAAACCACGGCACTTTCAATTCCGTGTTGAGATCCGCCTCCAGTGTTTCAATATCCAGGATTTCTATACCCTGCTTGGCCAGGTCGCGTTTGTTGTATTGGATGACCAGGGGAATTTCGCGGATATTTTTGTTGTACAACGTGAGATTTTCTTCGAGATTGCGAAGGGAAAGCACGTTTTTATTTCTTCTTTCGACAGCGGAATCCGCCACGAAGACGACGCCGTCCACACCCTTGAGAACCAGGCGTCGTGTGGAATTGTACTTGACCTGGCCGGGAACCGTGTAGAGCTGAATTTTCACGTCATATCCGCCGATTTTTCCCATATCGAACGGGAAAAAATCAAAAAACAGGGTTCGGTCTCCCTGGGTTTTCACCGTGACCATCTCTGAATTCACCTGCATGCGGCACTTTTCGTAAATGTACTCAAGATTCGTGGTCTTGCCGCACCGGCCGGGACCGTAATAAACGATTTTCGCTTGAATGACCTTGTCTTTTAAATTGATAAACGCCAATGCGTTGCACCCCCTATTAACCTGATAACCTTAGTCCGCCCCAGATCCCGGTCGATCAGCGCGCCTGCGCAAGCTCAGGCGGCAAGCAGACTCAGCAGCTCATCCACCACCTTGGACATTTTAAGCCTGAGAAATCCCAGGGAAATCTGATTATTGAATATGTTCACCAAAAGCAGCTCTTCGTTGACCTTGCAGAAATAAATGTTTTCTTTTTCACCTTTATGAAACAGCAGAGAAAACTCGTCTTCCCCGACAATCCTGGCCATACAGCTCATGGCGCCGAAATTCGCCGCCGCAAGCGCCGCCAGGGAATACAAATCGATCGATTCGTTGCCGCTGTTGATGGACGCGATGACATTGCCTGCCGTATCAATCAGCATCACGCTTTGCACACCGGATCCAATCAGGTTTTCGGTCAATGTATCGTGAATCTTGTCGAGTTGTTTTTGGCCTAAGATCATGATTGCAATTCCTTTATCAGAATTGTTGCCTGGATTGAAAACACGCGTCCCGCATCGTTTGCCAAGGAAAGGCTTGGCCGCTGATCAGACAAGCTGATCAACAGCACAATACACGCACCTGTCCCGCAAATGATGCACCGCCTTAATATAAACGTTGTTGTCTTTAATATATTTAAGAATTTTTTTCAAGGATAGAACTTGCCATTTCTTTCATTCGTTTTACCAGTTCATCCGTGTCCTTCATTTGAGTCGCTCGGTTGAGCGAGATGCCGGTCCGGGTGGCAAGTTCCATACGACCCCTCAAGCCGGCCTGTTCGCTGACGATCTCAAATATCTTTACGAGCTTTTCTCCCATGATCCCCTCCCTTAAGACACCACGGCATCTTCAAAAGCATTGATGATCGCCGGCAAAACGACATTTAAAAGCAACCCGAGTTTCACGAGCTTTTTGTTGACCGTCACCGTCCATTGGAAATCACCGAAAGGAATGACCAATACCGACATGCTGCCGGCGACGTCAATATAATAATAATTCCCCAATTCCGCCGGATAAGTCTTCAAGGCGTTGCGGATGAATGCCGTAGCGTCGTTGAGCAGGGTCGCCTCGGCAATATTAGCATGATCGGTTGCGACCAGCACCTGGCCGTCTTCCGTCGTAATGATACAGGATGCGACAAAACCGTCTCCCAGATCCTTTTTCAAAATGTCCATGCAAGCATTGAGTTTCTGAATATTCATTGAGGTTCCTCCCTATATGAGCTTGATTGGCCGATCCGGACGCCCTTCCCCCTGCGCCCTGCGGTCTCACAGATTCATTTCATTAAATGTCTTGACCACCTTGGGCATAATGACATTTCTGAAAAGCCCCAGCGTGCACTTCGTGTTATCGAAAACAACGCACCACTGATATTCCCCGAAAATCAAAACCACCAGGGTCAACCCGCCTTTCATATCCATGATGTAGTGGTCGCCCAAGTGAACGGAGGTATTGGCGGCAAATGCATTTTTCAGATAATGGGTCAGGCGCAGGAACGCTTCGGCGGTCTGCGGCGGCGCTTTATGAGACGCCATAATCCTCCCTTCCCGGATGCTGGAAATGCTGGCCGTGTTGAGCGCGTCTCCCATGTCTTTGGCGAGAATGTTGAGGCAGGCTTCCAGCTTGGCCCGCTCCACATCGTCGGCGATGACATCGAGATCCTCGATATCATCGATGTCATCGAGCTCCTCGGCATCCTCCATATCCCCGTCGGGGCCGCCGTTTTTGAGTTCGTCGCGGCGTCTTGTGCTTTCCATGAGCAAGAGCATCAGATTCTTCTCAATTTTGCGCTCTACTTTGCTGGTATTGAGAATCTGTTTGATATTCAGCCGGACGTTTTCCCAGGCAATCATTTCCATGGCGGCTTCCTCGCCCTGAAGCGCACCGCAGGACGCGTCGTAAAGAGAGCCTTCAACAAAACAGAACTGCCCCCAATGATCCGCGTCGTGATAAACTTCCATGATGCAAGTCTGCTGTTCCATGGCAATCACTTGAAGAAAGCTGCCTACGGAAAGCCCGAACAGCGGCCATCGCTGCAATTCATCCCGGGTTGCCGCCTCTGATTTGGGCGCACCTTCCTTTTGCCCGTCCTGAACCAGCTTTAAATCTCTTTTCGCAGTTCCTTCCATAATGCTTTTTGTCTCCTGGCTTTATGTTTAAGGCATGGTTTTTTTGAAATTCGCAAAGGGGCCCGAAGCCCCCGGGTAAAATTCCGGATCCGCCGCCTGCCGACCTTCCGATCGGAAAGAGGCCTGTCCCAGCGGCTGCATGGCATTGATTTTTAAGGCGGCAAAGATGTTCTCCGCAATGACATTGATATCCAGCGGTTTTTCCAGATACCGGAACAATCCCATATTGTTGACGATCTCTTCGATCTTCGGCGTGCCGAACGCGGTCATCAAAATGACCGGAATCCGGGGATAGTTCCTGTTGATGTAGGCCAAAAGCTCAAATCCGTCCATTTTGGGCATGCTCAGATCCGTGACGACCAGATCAATCACCGGCGACGACTTCAACACTTTGACGGCGTCCGCTCCATTGGTCGCGGTTTGAAGATTAAAAAATTTACGGTAGATGCTCAATCCGTCGGCGATACTCAGAAGCAGAGGTTCTTCGTCGTCGACAATCAGGACTTCGCGCAACCGTTTCCCGGCCTCGCGTTGCCGGTTTTCGGACGCCTCGCAAACGACGTTGAATCGCTTTTTTGTGAAAACTTCAAATGTGTCCATGTTCTTCGTCATCATCCAACCAAAATGCCAAATTTTTTTCATTGGATCAATGCAATAAGCGTACCCTGGTAAAATATAATCATATGCCACTGTTTATATTAGGTAATTTGAGAACCGATCCGTCGCTGAAACCGCGGAATGGTCATTTTGACCAACCCGTTTTGATTGCCCCTGACAATGTTAATCGCATCCGACGCAGACTCCCGCCGCCGGGCCGCAAAACCATGAAACTTTTATGGGGACACAGATCTTCTTTAAAAGACTTTAAACAACTTTGCTCTTCTAAAAGGATTAACACGACTGTGTCAATCAAAAAATTCGGCAAGCATCATACGCAATCCAATGCGGCCGCGCGCCGGGAAATGATCCCCGGCGCGTCCGGCAAAGAAAAATCATCTTGACAACCGCCTTTGGCAAGAGCTATTGTCTCGCCACATATGAAGAAATCCGTTCCGAAAGATACACGGGCAAACGAAGAGATATCAAACGAAAACAGTAAAAAGCTTCATCCGGGCGATTGTCTTGAAGTGAGCAGTCTATCCGTCAAGAAATAACCTAAACAAGAGAGGAAAGATGGTCTTATGAATTCAAGTCATGGTTTAAAGTCAGGACAAAAGGCGCTGTCTGTTCAAATTTACGGGCTGGTTATCGTCATCATCGCCATCGCCGTTGTGGGCCTGCTGCTGCTCAAATCCTCCACGAGTGAAATCTACAATCGCGGGTTCCATGATTTTCAAAACAGCACGAAACTCATTACGGATATTTACCAGGCCCATTCCAGCCTCTATCGCATCCAAACCATGGTTTCAACCAGCCAGGACAAACAGGAAATCGCCAAGCGATCGAATGAGACCAACGCTTTGCTGGAGCAGGATGTCGCTTTGGTTAAAAAAATCCTCGCATCCGATATCACCCCGGAGCAAAAAAAGTATTATGAAGCGGTCATGAGCAACCTGACTGATTATCAAAGACAGGTGACCAGAGTCCTCAAACTCCTGCCTCAGGGCACCGGCGTGGCATATCTCGCGGCCGCCGAAGAACGAATGGAATCCATCACCCGCTTGTTGTCCCAGTTGCTTGATATGGAAAGTAAAATCGGCGCGGAGGCCTATGGCGCATCAAGCCGGAACTTCTACATCATCATTGTCTTGATGTTGGTGCTTTTGGGCGCCGGCGTTGTGGCAACCTCCTTTTTGGTCACCCGCGCGTTTAGCGCCTTGGGCCAACCTCTGGGGGAAGCCGCCGCCGTCTTGCGCGAATACGCCGAAGGAAAATACAATCGGACGCTTTCGTGGACTGCCGATGACGAAATGGGACAGATTGCCCAGTCCGTCAATGCGCTCAAGACCAAGCTCAGCTCAGCGGGAACACCCGCTGCAAAATCCTCTGCCTCTGCCGCTCCCGCTGCGCCTGCAGCGCCTGCCGCTCCCGCCGCCCAGCCCGCAGCGGCCGAAGAAGCTCCCAAATCCCTGTCGGGTCTCGTCAAGAAGGGGCCCGAAGCGAAGGATTCCGAAAGCCTGGTTATTACGCCCAAAAAAGCCATCGATAAACTTCAGGATATTTAATTTCGGTTCATCATTGAGGAGGGAAAAGATGACTCAGTTAAGAAAGCTCTTGTGCGGATTCGCGGCGGCGGTTTTGATCCTGGCGGCATCGTTTGCCCACGCTGCCAATGAAATCGTCATCGGATTCACCGGACCGTTGAGCGGCCCCGCTGCGGAGTATGGTCAGGATTGCGTCAACGGCGTCGACATGGCCATTAAAGAAATCAACGCTTCCGGAGGGATCGTCGCCGACGGACAAAAGTTCCTGTTCAGGCTCGAAAAGATGGACGACCAGGTCAATCCGACCCAAACCGTCGCCAACGCCCGTGAACTTCTGGACAAAGGCGCATTGGCCATCTTCAATCCCGTTTTCGGAACGGCAGCCTCTTTGTTGTCCATCAATGAAGAAGAGTGCAGCGAATTTATTCTGCTGGCTTACACCAGTTCAGCCAAAGCCGATACGATTAAGAACAATCTGTTTGTGGTGCCGGCGCCGCCTTTGACTGTTTACGCGAAACTTTTCGCCGATTGGGCCTGGGAACGGGGCTGGCGCAAAGCCGCCATGGTCGTCACGCTGGGCAGCTATGGAGAGGAATGGCGGCAGATTTTCAGGTCCAACTGGGAAAAACTCGGCGGAAGAATCACGGCGGACAAGCCCGCAAACTATTATACCCGGACCGACTTCATGGCGCCGCTTAAGGCTGCGCTGGAAACCAATCCCGACGTGATGCTCATCGGCGGTCCTTCGGCGACCACGGCGCTGGTGATCGAACAGGCCAGAACCATGGGCTATAAAGGAGGCTTTTTGCTCGTGGACCAGGCCAAAATGGATTCCATCGCGCAGATGCTTGACGGAACCAGATTAATGGAAAACGTCATCGGAACGGCAAGCGTAAATTCCATCCCCATGCCCATCTCCGCCGCCTTCGATAAGAAATACCGGGAAAGCTACCGAAGAATCAATACGTGGGAAGCCGTGATGCATTATGTGTCCATGCATGCTTTAGCAAAGGCGATTGCCGCCGCCGGAACCCAGGATGATGTTTACGCGGTGCGGGCCGCCTTCGGCAAAGCCATGCCTCTTTTGGGCGACCGGTACCCCGGCGAGGTCTTCAGCATCGCCCCGTCCGGACGCATGCATTGCCAATCCATTGCACAAACGATCAGCGGTGGCAAGTTCTCACCAGGTAACGCCTATATCTGGTGGACAAACACGCCTGAAGAATTTGAGAGTGTGAAAAAACTTTCCAAAACCACCGCCCCGCTTAAGTTCATTAAACTGAAATAGCAAACGCCGGCATATCCGGCACGAAAAACTCCCCGTTGATGGTTCCATCAACGGGGAGTTTTTTTCTCGTCAAAATGGCTGCGCCACTTATCCAGAAGCGCTAGCGGCCTGTCGTCATGCACACCCGATGGACCTGCTTGATGTCCGTCAATCCCTGAAAAGCCTTAAGAATGCCGTCCTGGTACAGCGTCAGCATCCCCTCCGCCATGGCGATGCTGCGGATCACATCGATGCTTTCACGGCGCTCAATGGATCGTTTTTTAATATCTTCACTGTTGACCAGCAACTCATGAATGCTGACCCGGCCCTTATAGCCGGTTCGATCACATTCCTCACATCCCTTGGGACGGAAAAGTTTCAGCCCTCGACTGTAAGGAATGTTGAGTTTTTTGAAGTATTCCGGGCCATAGCTTTCAGCGATTTGTTTGTACTCTTCTTCACTGGGATTGTAGCTCTCCTTACATTTCGGGCAAAGCGTGCGCACCAGACGCTGGGCCAAAACCCCCAGAAGTGAATCGGCAAAATTCAACGGATCGATTCCCATGTCCAAAAGACGGGAAATCGTTTCCGGAGCGCTGTTGGTATGCAGCGTGCTTAAGACCAGATGCCCGGTCAGCGATGCCTCGACACCGATCTTGGCCGTTTCGAAATCCCGCATTTCACCGACCATGATGATATCGGGATCGGCCCGCAGAAAGGCCCGCATCGCGGCGGCAAAATCAAACCCGATTTTAGGATGAACCTGTACCTGCCGCAATCCGCGCTGGGTGATTTCGACGGGATCTTCCGCCGTCCAGATCTTGCGGTCCGGTTTGTTGATATGGCTCAACACGGCGTGCAGCGTGGTCGTTTTACCGGACCCCGTCGGCCCCACGCATAAGATCAAACCGTATGGTTTTTCGCAGATTTTTAAAAGTTCTTTATAGTTACGTGGCGTCATTTTCATGGCTTCCAGGGGCATGGTATCGCCCTTGGCGAGAATTCTCATGACCACATCTTCCACTTCTCCCTGTGTGGGAATCGTGACCACGCGCAGCTCAATTTCCCCCACACCGGGTTTTTTCAGTTTGATCTTCCCATCCTGGGGGGTTCGCTTAATGGTGATGTCGAGATTGGACATGATCTTGATGCGGGAAACCAAAGCGGCCCGGTAATTGAAGGGCAGGGTCTGATACACAATGCAATCCCCGTCGATCCGGTATCGAACCGCAACGTTTTTGTCGATGACATCCGGCTCAATGTGAATATCGGAGGCGCCCCGGATAAACGCATCATTGATAATTTTATTGACCAGCTGAATGATCGCGCTGTCCGATTCACGGACCGTCTCATCGCCATCCTCTTCCATCTGCTGATCCGCGCCTTCCAGACGACCCAGAAGATCGGAAAAAGTCGACTCCTCGACTTCCTGCCTGAAAAAAAGCTCGATGTAATTAACGATATCCTCTTTCAGAGCAACATCATAGCGGATGTTTTTCGTCTTCAGAAGGTTTTCGATCGTATCGCGTTTGAGAATATTCTGCGGATCATCCACGACCACCCGAATGCTGTTGTCCTTTTTTTCCAGGGGAACCCAGACTTCACGCAGCAGATAATCTTTTTTAAGGTTTTTGAGCAGTTCGCCGGGAATGGGAAGCTTCTGATTGAAAGGCACGAATTTGCATTGATAGAAAAATTCCAGAGACTGCCCGATATCGTCTTTCTTGATATTGTACTTTTTCATCAATACGCTTTCCAAAGACTCCTTGGACGCGCGGGAATCTTCACGGGCGCGGGTCAACTCTTCTTCCGTAATCAGATCATTGGCGATGAGATAGGCAAACTTGGACTTTTTGGCCTTGGGATCCATGCGCTGCTGATTGTAAAACGCGATGCCCAGAACATCGGCGATTTCCTGAAGCAGGATCGGCTCTTCGTCTGCAAACTGCTCTGACCGGTCTTTTTTGTTGATGACTTCGACAACACCCATGATTTCCCCGGCGTAGATCACCGGAAGGGCCAGGATCTGGCGAACGCGGACGCCGAAGCGGACGTCCACTTCATCGTCGAGCAGAAGGTCTTTATAGGTGTTGCGGTATTCCGGATTGCCGGAATCGGCGATATTGACCAGTTTCCCCGTATTGGCGACATAGCCGGGGATGGTATGATTGCTGATCGCGGTGCGTCTTTCCTTGACGGATTCCCCGGATTCAATCAGCGTGAAAATTTCCTTGCGCGACCGGTTATCCACCAGATAAATATTGGCGGATTCGACACAGAAAAGATCTATTATTCGCGGGCGGGATTCGGTCAGAATCTGTTTGACGTTATGCGCCGCATTGATCGTGTTGGTTATATCCTGAAGGCCTTTCTGCAGGCGCAGGATTTCCTGCAGTTCATTGATTTCAGCGGTTTCGCTCATGATGATTTCACCTCAACAGTCGGATCAAGCGATGCGGGGAGACGCCCAAAACCCCGGGACTGGTTTAAAAAAATCCCGGAGGAGAAGACTCGTCTTTAGGGCCGGATCCGGGCCGGATCACCCTTACCAGGGACACAGATTGATATGGCAGGAAATTAAACATACCGCCTCGGCCGGAGTCAAGGGTATTTTTCCCGGCCGAGGCGTTAGAAAACAAGAAGAAAACTGGAGCCGATGACCAGATTCGAACTGGTGACCTACTGATTACGAATCAGTTGCTCTACCGGCTGAGCTACATCGGCGTCCGGAACTCCTTAAAGAGAGGCTGTATTTATATGATGCCCCTGGCATTGTCAACAGCAATCTGAAGGCCGCTTATGAGATTGACTTTGTCTTCATTTTCCTTTAGCGTCCGCCGATAGACAGACACGAAGGAACGATATGGCACTTTTTCTTCTGACATTTTTATGCCTTTACGGCGGCATTAACTTCTACTTCTTTTTCCGGGCGCGGGCCGTTTTGCACTTTTCGGGCATCCTCCAGGCGATAGCGCTTCTTTCGCTTGTTTTGCTTATCGTCGCACCGATCCTGGTCCGGGTTTTGGAGGCACTGCACTACGAAACCCTCGCCAGAACAGTTGCGTGCATCGGCTATGTCTGGATGGCGTTCGTCTTTACCTTCTTTTTTCTGAGCCTGTCGCTGGAACTGATTCGGCTTGTCCATAAACTGATAGTTCCGGACACGGCAACGGTCGCGCTGAAGACCGCCACCTTCAGTCTGGCGGTCTTTTTGTCGGCGGTCTTAGTCATTTACGGGTACTTTGACGCGCAGCAGGTCCGTTTGAAACATCTTCAAATCGAAACGGCGGCGGTTTTGCCCGAAAACGGCCGGCTGCGCATCGTTCAGATTTCCGATGTCCATGTCGGCATCATCATCCGTAACAGCCGTTTAGATCCGGTTTTGGAGAAAATCCGTGAGGTAAAACCGGATATGCTGGTTTCCACCGGCGATCTTCTTGACGGCGAGTTGGACAACATCATGAACGATGCCGGGCGCTTCGCGGCCATCAAGGCCCCTTACGGCAAATTCGCGGTCCTGGGAAATCATGAATACTACGCCGGTCTCAGGCGGTCCATCGAGTTTACTGAAGCGGCGGGATTTCGCCTGTTGCGCGACGAGCGGGTTGAGGCCGCCGGCATCACGATTTTCGGAGAAGACGATATCACCGGCCGCCGGCCCGGCGAGACAGCCAAAAGCGCCGCTTTTCAAAAAGCGCTGGCCGAAAAGCGGGAGGGGTTTGTCCTGCTTTTAAAGCACCAGCCTTATATTGATCCGGACGGGCAATTCCATCTGCAACTGTCCGGCCACACACACGGCGGCCAACTCTTTCCGTTCGGGCTTTTCACAAAAATCTATTTCCCGAGAAATTACGGCCTGCACGAACTGGCGTCCGGCAAGCAGTTGTATATCAGCCGCGGGGCCGGAACCTGGGGGCCGCCGGTGCGCGTCTTCGCGCCGCCGGAAATCACCGTGATCGATCTGGTGAAGAAAGACTAAATCACCTTTTCGTAAACCGCCCGGCTTTTTTCAAACGCTTAACAGCCCATTGACAAACCGCTGATTCGCTGTTTTAATTTCCCCACGTCAATATCCCCGCTCATCAGGACTTATTTCGAACGACCAGCGCGCTGCGGCTTCTCTCATTGGAGACGTTTTAGCGGCAACACGGCGTTACTCCAGGAAAGGACGCTTTTCCGCCGTGAGCCAGGGAGGAAATCATGAGCCCTGCCTATTCAAACTATCTTCACGTCTCGCTGGACACAATGCCGCGCATCGCCAGGCTGCGCGCGGCGCAAATCAAACAAAAACCGCAGGTCTGTATTGAGCGGGCTTACTATGTTACCCGCTACCTTAAAGAACTGGCCGATCCTTCCGAGCCGATACAAATTCGTTACGCCCGCGCCGTGAACTTCTTTTTAAGCCACAAGCGGCCTCTTTTCTTCGACGACAATCTGCTGGCCGGCACCACCACCTCCAAACCGTTTGGCGCGCCGGTTTACCCGGAGCTGACCGGCATGACCATCTGGCCCGAACTCGACACAATCAGCACTCGGGAAAAGAATCCCTTGCAGCTGTCCTCCGCGGAAGCCGACGAGCTCAATTTCAACATTTTCCCTTACTGGATGGATAAAAACATTCTGGAAGTCACTCGCCGCAAGCATCCGGACCTGCAAGGACTGACGCTGATGGAAAAATTCGTCTTTTTCATCGCCACGAAAGCGGGAACCATTTCTCACACCATCCCCGACTACCGCATTGCGCTGGCCCGGGGGCTGGATGACCTGATTGCTTCCGCCGCCGCTCAAGAAGAACACCTGATCCGGACAGGCACAGCCTCGGAACAAGACGCGCAGAAGCTGGCCTTCTGGCGCGCTGTGCAAATCGCCCTGACAGGCATCATCGCTTATGCACAACACTTAAGCGCCAAGGCGATGGAACTTGCCGACCGAACAACCGATAAACAGCGCAAAGAACATTATCTGACTCTGGCTCATATCTGCAGAAAGGTTCCGGCGGGGCCGGCCGAAACGTTCCGCGAGGCGGTCAACGCATTGTGGATTCTTCAGGTCGCGATTCACGCGGAAAACATCAATATGGCCATGAGTCCCGGACGGCTCGATCAGGTGCTGTATCCCTATTATCGCCGGGATAAGGACCGCGGGCTTCTTTCCGATATGGAAGCGGCAGAAATCATCAGCTGCCTGTGGCTCAAGCTCAACGACAACACCAATCTCGTTCCCGAAACGGCCGAAGAGCTCTTCGGCGGCGCGGGCACGGTTCCGGCCGTCACGGTGGGCGGCATCAACGAAGCGGGGGAAGACGCGGTCAACGAGCTCACATACCTGATGCTGCGGGTCACCGAGCTTCTGAAGCTGCGGGACCCCAGTCTCAATGCCCGCTATCATTACGAAAAGAACACGCCGGCCTATCTTGAACGAGTGGCCGCTGTGGTGGCGTCCACGAAATCGGTGCCCGCGTTTCATAATGACGTGGCCGATATCCGCACGCTGGAAAACCAGGGCATCGAACCCGCCGACGCGCGCGATTACGCGGTCATCGGTTGTGTAGAAATAGGCGTGCCCGGTAAAACCTATGACGCATCGAGCGCCATCATGTTCAATCTGGTTTCGGCCCTTGAGCTTGCGCTCTACAATGGCCGCCGACCGGTCACCGGCGACGATCTGATGAGCATCGAAACCGGGGATCCGGCTACATTCACCCATTTCAATGAATTCTGGGAAGCTTTCAAAGGCCAGGTGCGCTGGCTTCTGGGCAAGGCCATCGAGCTCAATGAGGCGTTCGGGCGCGTGCATCAGGAAGTATTCCCCACGCCTCTGCTTTCGGCGTTTTTCGACGGCCCCCTGCAAAACGGCCAGGATCTTATTTTCGGGGGCGCCCGGTATAACGCGTCCGGCACGACGCATATCGGTTTTGCCGATACCGTCGATTCGCTAAACGCCATTGAGAAGGGCGTCTTTATCGATCGGATCTGCACTTTCAAAGATTTGCTTGCGGCGCTAAAAGCCGATTTCGCGGGATTTGCCAAGCTCCACGCGTGGCTCGTCAGCAAGGCGCCCAAGTATGGGACTGACGATCCCATAGCTGTCAAAAATTCACAAAACCTCGTGCGGTTTCTCTACGACTTCTATCAAAGCCATATCAACTACCGGGGCGGACGCTACAAGCCCGCCTACTGGACGATGACCAACCACGCGGGACAGGGAAAACTTTCCGGCGCCTTGCCCAACGGCCGAAAAGCCAACAAAGTGTTTGCCAGCGGCATTACACCCGTGTCTCAGGCCGCCCGGGATTTGTCGGCCTGCCTGCGGGCTGTGGGCAAACTCGACGGCCTGTGCATTCCGATGGGAGAAGCGCTGAACCTGAAATATCCGTCTTGCGACACTCCGGAGGATATTCAGAAATTCGCGCAGGCTATCGAGGCCTATTTCCGAGGCGGCGGTTTGCATGTGCAGTTCAATATACTGTCTTACGAAATGCTTCTTGACGCCAAAAAGCATCCGGAAAACTATCCGGAACTTTTGGTTCGGGTGTCTGGCTATTCCGCCTATTTCAAGGATTTGAACAATGCGATGAAGGACGAAATCATCACCCGCACGGAATACGACCTGCGACGGGGAAAGTCTAATCCGTTTCCGGCCTCGGACGAGAAGTTGCTTTGGTACAAATAACAGCGACGTAAAGGGGAGGGCTCTTCCTTGGGAAACTTCTTCTATTCCGAATTTTTCAAAAATATGCGGATTCAGGATCTCGCCACCGAGTGGTCCGATGCCACGCGCTCGGAGCTGGCGGAAGGTTTTCTGCAGTTGCTTTTAAAGCTGATGAGCCTGGCCTTTAAATTGAACATCAAAGGGTACAAGGCCAATATCGAGCATTTCACCGGACGCTATGTTTTCCGCAGCAAGGATAACGCCATCACCGCTTCCGCTTCTTTTGAAAACGGCAGAATGAAAGTTTACGATCATGTTATCGACCGGCCGGACGTGACCATCATCTTTCGGCATGATCGGGCGCTGATGGACTATCTTTTATCCCCGCGCCCCGATATTCTGGGCTCCGTGCTGAGGCAGGATGTCGAAGTCCGCGGCAATCTGAATTATCTTTACAAATTTGCATTCATGGCCAAAAGGCTGCAACTCATGGCGACCGGAGCGATATGAACCCAGGCGGCCTTCCTCTCCTTTCGGATATCCGATCCTTCGCGCTTGATGACGGCCCGGGCATCCGCACCACCGTCTTTATGAAGGGCTGTCCGCTTGCGTGTCTGTGGTGCCACAATCCGGAAACCGTTTCTTCCGAACCGGAGATGTCTTTTAATCTGCGTGTGTGCATTGCCTGCGGAGACTGTCTGCGGGCCTGCCGCCACGACGCCATTGACCTCGAGCTCGACGGTCGAATCCGTCGGGAGCGATGCACGGCCTGCGGCGACTGCGCCGAGATCTGCCCGACGCTCGCGATTAAACGCATCGGCATCGCGCTGTCGCCCGATCAACTGGCGGAAAGGATTTTACTGGACAAACCCTTTTATGACACCTCCGGCGGCGGGGTCACGTTTTCCGGCGGCGAGCCGACACTTTACATGGACTATCTGACGGCCGTCATCAAAATTCTTAAAAGACAAAACATCTCCATCGCCATTCAGACATCCGGTTTTTTTGACCTCGCGGAGTTCGAAAGCAAGCTGCTTGAGAATCTCGATTGGATCTATTTTGACCTGAAACTTTTCGATGCCGCAAAACACCGGCGATATACAGGCGTGGACAACGCCGGAATCCTGTCGAACTTTCGGGAATTAGCCAAACGGCATCCGGAGCGCATCATCGCGCGGGTGCCTTTGATCCCCGGCATTACAACCCCCGGGGATAATCTTGCGTCTATCGCCGGATTTGTCCGCAGGGCCGGATGCGACCGCCGCGAACTGCTTTCCTATTTTGCAGGCGGCGTCGAAAAGCGACGTCTTTTGGGAAAGACCGTCCCGAAAAGTCTGGCGAGCCTTCGGCTGCAGCCGAAAGCCGACGCGCGATGCCGGGTGGAATTCGACAACTCTTTTTCAAGACGCTCCAACCCGACGAAAATACAATGCGCGACGCCCACAGTCGAGCGACGCCGTGCTTCCATCCATTCCAATATTTAAAAGGAGGTTTTTTTATGGAAAAGGATTTTCATTATTATCTCACTTACACGATGGTCATGCTTACGGGCTTAGCCAAACCCGATATCATCGCCTATGCCTGCCAGTTTACCGACGACAACAACGAAGGGCAGTTCTCCATCGACGGCAAACCTTCATCCTTCCCGGAAAAGCTCGACGTCAAGGGCGGCTCTCATTACTACCCCGTTATGACGCAGTCGCTCTCGCCCAAATCCCTGGACCCCTTCGTTCAGAAATATGTCTATATCCCCTTCCATTTCCTGCCGGGCGACCAAACCGTTAAAATCAATAAATCCGTCAATCCGCTCAGCACAACGCCCAACTCCACCAATGCCAATCGAGTGCTGGCGGGCGCGCTGGAAAGTAGAAATCCCTATCGGATCGGCATTGCCCTGCACACGCTGGCCGATACCTGGTCTCATCAGAATTTCAGCGGCATGCAGGAAGACTGGAACTCCGTCTATCCGTGGTACAACGTGTTCAAATCCATCGTCCCCAACATCGGACACGCCGAAGCCGGCCATTCGCCGGACGTCATTTCGGAAAACTGGATCGACCACCGGCTTGGCAATATGCCGGTGTGCAACGCCCAGAGGGCTTACGACGCGGCCAAAACCATGTATCGGACGCTTTCGGCGCATTCAAAAAAAGGAACACCCTGGAAGGACGTGCAAAGCGTGTTTCAAAAAATCATGGATGAAAAGGACTATGACAAAAGGATCGCCAAAATCAGCAAACTTACCGGCGATTCGATTCCCAACTATAACAAAAACACCTGGATTGACGCGGCGCTGACCAAAAACAAAACGGGAAAGGTGACCATCAAACGCGATTTTCAAAAGTCCGACTGGTACCAGTTCCATCAGGCGGCCAAGGCACAGCTTGCGCAGGTGGCCGAACTGACCAAAGCGCTCTGAAAGGCGCATGCTAAAAATGAACCGACGGCGCGGAGTCTTTTACATCGGAATCTTGAGAAACGGAAAAAGTCTTTTCGCCTCGGCATTCCAGTCCTCCGAAAAAATGACAAACCAGCCGGCCGGCTGGTAGGCGTAATCCGCGGAAGGCCGCGATGAATTGAAAGGCTCCGCAAGCTTTCGGGTGGCCATCAGAATCCGCCCCAGATAAAGGCCCTGCGCCGACTGCACCACTTCATCCACAAGCCAGCTCAAAGGAGGCTTATTGCCAAGAGCTTGCCAGCGGTAACTCAAACTCAGCACGTCGCGGACCGTTTCAGGACGGACCGACGGACCCCAATGGGCGATCATCATCGCGCCGTTTTTGTCATGGCCGTATTTTTCCCGTTCGTCGGCCGCCGCGTCGGCAAGCCCCGACCAGAAATTAAAAAATTCAAAAACAACATTGTTGGGAATTCGGCCTTCCATCCGGCGAAAGTGATTGATCACAAGGAAGGCCTTCGAATCAGGGCTAATCGTGCCGTCCGTCATGGAAACGATTCGATCCGGCGGCAGCTCGGCAAAGGTTTTCCCGACCCATGGGCACTGGGCATCGAGCGCCGTGCCCGCCAGCATCTGCAGAAAATTCCCGACGGCAGACAAAGGCCCCTCTTGGTCGCCCGTCTTGAAACACATCCAGACGCCGTGGACATGACCGGTAATGTCGATAGGCAGTATGCTTTGACGGAAAATCTGCACAAGCTTCTGAAAAGGCAGGGCGTCATTATCCGGATTTCCGGCGAGCTCATCCATATATTTTTTGAAAAGCCCGAGAATCGACGACGCCTCTTTCAGATCCTCTTGAATCTCCCGCAAGAGAGACTCCGGCATGTCGGTGCCCGGATAAAAGGTCCAGGCTTTCAGCCGACTTTCGCGCTCCGAGGCCGAAGCACGGGGCGCGTCTTTTTCCAGACCGGCGGCAATTCGCGCAGATTTCGAGATGTTCACGTTGATTTCCGTGTCCCGCTCTACTACATCCTTTTGAAGGTCATTTCGCGTCGTCGCGAGAACCCTGCCGTTTTCGAGTTTGACGACAAGATAAATATCCGGCTTTTCGTGAAACACCCTTTGCTGCGCCGACGGAAGATCAACGCGATAGGCCCCCTGCGCGTCCGTGGCTGTCACAGCCAGAAGATCATCGACAAAAAAATCCGCGTCGCGGATTTCAACCTCCAGGCCTTCCATCCCCCGGCCGCTTTCCGCTTCCTGAACAAAACCGAAAATTCGAAAACGGTTCATATAACCTCCGTATTTCTGCAGGGTCCAATCAACGTTCGCCGGGAACACAAACGCCTGTACCGATCTGGCCCAAGAGCATCCGCAGAGAATCGTGAAGAATCGTGTTTAAGACACGCAAAGAGAGTTATCTGGAAATGTGATCGCCAAATCAATTCATATTCGATTTGGCTATTGAATTGAATTGATAAGAACTTCCTTTTTGTGTCGTGGAGTATATTTAGCCGTCTCTTGTATGTCAATAAGATTTGGACCACAAGATATAGGAGATGGATGATCTGAGCGGATCGGCGCTGTATTACGCGCATCATCTTTTTATGATTT
>JAHDKI010000009.1 GCA_018436925.1 Syntrophaceae bacterium | reverse complement strand
GGGTTTTGCCCCGTTAAAGACGCTGAAGAAGTCTTGTATGCGATGCCTGAAAAGAAACTCCATTTTCTTTTTCCAGTGCCGAACGGTTCTTCATCCGGCTATTTCGTTTTTTCAAAATAATATTGAGGAGGGTGGTGCTTTTAAATTGGGGGTTCTTTTTTAAAGATAATTTCCCATACGCTTGGATTATTTGCTTGTCAAGGGTCATTTTATCAACGTGCCGGCAGCGTTCCAGCAGACGCTGTATTTTTCCAACAAACTAGCCTTATACGATCGTGGTGATATGTCGTCGGGGAGGTTGTTCAATGATGGTCGAGTATTTTCAGCATGGAAGTCATGCTATTTATAATAAACGTCATCATGGCTGCCTATATCGACGGGAATGATTTTATCGTCTTCAACCAGAAAATAAATGGAGATGCGGTATGAGATATTGATGGATACGGAATGCAGTTTTGATAACTTTCCCCGAAGCTTATGCAGCCTCAAGGACGGATGGTAAGGGTTCAATTCCAGAAGCTTTAAGGTTTTTTCGTATTGCGATAACAATTCAGGATGTTTCTTAATAAATTTTGCCGCCTGTTTTACATAGCTGTCGGTATAGATAATCTCAGCCATGCGTTATTCTCTTGATATGTTTTTCCACGGTCTCTTTGACAAATTTTCCCTTCTTAAGATCCTTTTGAGATTCGGCAAGGGCCGCCTCCAGCTCGCATTCACGCAAGTAATTGTATTTTTCCATGGGTAAAACGACATACCTGTTTTTCCCTCTAATGGTAATAATCACTTCCTCTCCATTTTCTGTTTCACGTTCAAGAATGGAAACGCCCCTTGTTTTCAGATCGTTGGCTGTAATGGTTTGCGCCATAAGAATTCGTCCTTTAGATCGTTTTGTCTTCAGTACTATTATTGGTTCTGTTTGTCAAGGGGGTTTCATTGTGATGAGGGGACTGCTTTCATTTTCGGGTATTATTTTTAAAGATGAATTTCCACACGCCCAGAAACATTTCATTTGAGCGGAGTATACAGATGCATCGCACCTGATTGTCTTTCATTGCAGGATAATAAGGCTCTGATTATGGATAAATCGTTTTTCTTGTTAAGGCCAATCAGGTGAATTTGATTCGTCTTGCCGCAAAGGCCACCATGCGCAAAAGCAGCCATCCGTGGCTCCAACGGCTGATGTTGGTTTCTCCATACGTTCTTGCTCGGTACCTGACGGGCATATCGATAATCTTCATGCCTATTCGTGCCGCGCCGAAAAGCAGGTCGAAATCGCCAAATGGATCGAAATTACCGAAGACATGCCGATTGCGGGCAATAAGTTCATAATCATCTTTCCACAATACTTTTGTGCCGCACAGCGTGTCTTTGACGGATTGGCCCAAAAGCCAGGAAAAAGACAGAGAGAAGAATTTATTGCCCAGGAAATTGAAAAACCGCATAGCCTGATCTTCCATCGGATAGACGAGGCGGACGCCGTTTATAAAATCGGCCTTCCCGGACACAAGGGCGTTGTAGAACCTGGGCAGATCGGCGGGCGAAACAGTCAGATCCGCATCCAGAATCATCAGCACATCGCCTGACGCGGCGGCAAAGCCCAGACGAACGGCATCGCCTTTTCCGATACCGGTTTGGCGATGGATCTGCACCCGGCGCTTGGGATGCGCGGCCGTTTCGCGCTGCATGGTTTCGTAAGTCTCATCGCTGGAGTGTCCTTCAACAAAAACGATCTCGGTTCCGGCACCCATCTGGGGCGTATCTTCAAGAATGCGCCGAATGTTGCCCGATTCGTTTTTGGCCGGAACGATTACGGAAACCAAAGGCGGGCCCTCTGTTTTTTCGACAGGTTTCGGGCGCGCCAGGATGAAGTTGGTCAGACCGAAATACTTGAAGGGCCAGAGTTTGACTAAAAACCGGTTGCACAAAGGCGCAAGAAGCGGTGTATTGAACGGCCACAGCACCTCCTGCCAGGCGCGAATCACCTCGAAATCAGCCAGCCCTAAAAGCCCCGTCACATCTTCGACGGTCAGCCAGTTCTGCTCCAGACGCGGTTTTGCCGCACCGATCCGGCCTGCGACAAGCAACGGCAGTTCCCACACGCGGCTGTATGCGTTGATCATCAGACGTGTGCGAGAATGGCACAAGCGGCGGATTTCTTCGAATACTTTTTGCACATCCCACAGATCGTCAATCAGGTCGGAAAGGATGATCACATCAAAAGGCCCTTTCAGAGTCCGCAAGTCATGTGCGTCTGCTTCGATCCATTCATGCTGGGGATGCGTCGTTTGGGCAATCTCGATCATTCGGGCTGAGAAATCGACGCCCACCCCCGAAGACGGCGCAAGCGCGGCAAGCAGGTTTCCACCTCCGCAACCAATTTCGAGAATCCTCCGCCCCTGCGGAATCCAAAACCGGTAGATGTCGGCCAGACGCTTGTAATAGCCTTTGGACCAGGTGGAATATTTTTTGATGTTTTCTGCGATATCGTCCCAGTGAGATCTGCGAATCTGTTGATATTGAAGAAACGCTGCGGCGCTGTTTTCAGTCATGGTCGATTTGTTCCTGTTTTCTCCTCTTTTTTTGCGCAAACGACGCTTCTGTAGCGGGAGAAGTTGTGTTGTGTCAAGCTCGAATTCCGCTTTTAGCGAGAATTCCGATCTGCCGTCCGCGTGCTGGGGCTTACAATCTTTAAGACACTGCGGTTTGCGCCTTTTGCTTTGGGTATTCTAACCTTTTGATCGCCGCCGCCATTTGTGCTACAGCGGTTTTATGGCACGACAGATTCTACTGATCAATCCGTGGATTACCGATTTCGCCGCGTATGATTTCTGGCTCAAGCCCCTGGGGCTTCTGTATCTGGCCGGTCTTCTGCGGGCCAACGGCCATAAAGTTGATTTTATTGATTGCCTTGATCCTTTCGATCCGGAGATGGCTGCGAAGGCCGGAAAACCGCCCCGGCGTCATCCATTCGGCCATGGCCGCTTTTTTCGCCGTGAAATAGAAAAACCCGAAGCGCTTGCGGCGTTTCCCCGATCTTACTGCCGTTACGGAATGGATCCGGACATTTTTCGCGTCAGACTTGCCCGGCATGCTGGCATAGACCTGGTTTTGATCACGTCGATGATGACTTACTGGTACCCCGGAGTTTTCGAAGCCATACGAATCGTCAAAGAGGAAATGCCCGGCGTGCCGGTGGCGCTGGGAGGAAAGTACGCTTCGCTGTGCCCGGAGCATGCTCACATTCATTCGGGAGCGGACTATATTGTCCAAGGCCGCGGCGAAAAAGCCGTTTTGAAAATGATTGCCGATCGTTTTGGCGATCCGCACGGCTTTGTTCCGGATGAAAAAGATCTTGATTCCCTGCCCTGGCCCGCTTTCGATCTTTTATCTCATCTTGACCAGGTTCCGATTATCACGTCGCTGGGCTGCCCGTATCGCTGCAGTTATTGTTCATCGCATCTGTTTTATAAGGGCTATCTCCGCCGCGACCCGCTTAGGGTCGCCGATGAAATCGAACACTGGCAGAGGCGTTTCAGTGTGACGGATTTCAGCTTTTACGATGACGCGCTGCTTGTCGATCCGCAGGGGATGATCGTCCCACTCCTGGCCGAATTGAAAAAAAGAGGGCTTTCCTGCCGTTTTCATTGTCCCAACGGATTGCACGTAAGAGAAATCACGCCGGATATGAGCCGCCTTCTTTTTTCGTCGGGCTTTAAAACGATCCGCTTCGGGTTTGAAACGGCGGATTTTCAGATGCAGAAAGAAACGGGCGGCAAGGTGGCAAACGATGAATTGAAAAAGACCGTTGCCGCGCTGAAAAACGCCGGCTATCGGACAGCCGATATCGGGGTTTATCTGCTGTGCGGCATTCCGGGGCAGAAAACGGCGGATGTGTCCATGAGCATCGACTTTGTGCTGAACTGCGGCGCGAAGCCGGTTCTGGCCGAATACTCGCCGATTCCCGGCACGAAAATGTGGCCCGAGGCGGTCGCGGCCTCGCCATTTGACATTGCGCGCGAACCTCTATATCATAACAACACGCTTTTGAGCTGCCGCAACGAAGACTTCACATACGAAGCCTACAGCCGTCTTAAAGCGCAATTAAAATCAATGAGGTATGCATGAATCCCTTGATTTGGGTTCGAAATGTCGTGGTTCTTTTGTTGTCGATTTTCTTTCTGGTGTTCGGCATCCACCTGCTTGTCGGCGCGTTTTCGCTGACGAATCCTTTTGAATTCGTCATGACGATTTTTTCCGCTTCGTTTGTGATTCTCTTTTGTCTGGTCGGCATTGTTTATGTGGTTTTTCGAATCCTTCCCAGAAAACCTGATAACGGATTGGATGATGTTGAAATCAAGTAGATTGGCCGCTTTTTTCGCGGGATGCCTGGTTTTCCTTGCGGCTTCCTGGGCGCTTGCTTTTGATCTTGAAGAAAGGGTCATCAAGACCCGTCTGAAAAACGGATTGACGGTGCTGATGGTCGAACGCGATTTTTCTCCGACGGTTTCGCTTTATATCCGTTTTCGCGTAGGCGCCGTAGATGAAGCCAAAGGCGAAACGGGCGCGGCGCATTTTCTGGAACACATGATGTTCAAGGGGACAAAGACAATCGGCACGAAGGATTTTGCCGCCGAAGAAAAAGTTCTCGCGCGGATTGAGCAGCTCGGGCAGGCGCTCGACGACGAGCGAAAAAAAGGAAACGCCTCAGATGAAAAGCGAATCGGCGAGCTTTCGTCACGCCTGAAGGCGCTGCAGGACGAGCATCGCCGGTTCTACCTGCCCAATGAAATCGACCGGCTGTATACGCAAAACGGCGGCCAGGATATGAACGCCTCGACGGGGCAGGATGTAACCACCTATTATGTTAGCCTGCCTGCCAACAAACTGGAGCTCTGGGCGCGCATCGAATCGGACCGTCTGCGAAATCCCGTTTTCCGGGAATTTTACACCGAGCGCGATGTGATCATGGAGGAGCGCCGCCAACGCGTGGAAACCAGCCCCGACGGGGCGCTCTATGAAGCTTTTATGGCCGCGGCCTATAAGGTTCATCCCTATGGCCTGCCGATTCTCGGCCTTCCCGAAGATTTGACTTTCATGTCACCGGTCGCGATCCGCGCCATACATAAAAAGTATCTCGCGGCGGAAAATATCGTAATCGCCGTGGTGGGCGACATCGATCCGGATAAAACGCTTTCGATGATTGATCGCTATTTCGGCGCCCTGCCCTCTTCGCCGCCTCGCCCGACTTCCATATCGCCTGAACCGCCGCAGGACGGACAACGACGTGTGAATATTTCGTTTGACGCCAATCCGTCGATGATCATCGGTTTTCACAAACCCAACGCGCCGTCTTCGGACGATTATGTTTTTGATGTTCTGGAAACGATTCTGGCCAGAGGAAGAACCAGCCGCCTGTATTCCAAACTGGTTCTAGACCGTCAGATCGCGCAAAGCGTCAGCGCCTACAATGGCCTGCCGGCTTCGCGCTATCCGAATCTATTCGCAATTTTCGCCAGTCCACGCCATCCGCACACGGGCCCGGAGCTGGAAGCGGCAATCCTCACCGAACTGGACGATCTTAAACAACGGCCCGTCACGGATGAGGAGCTTGCTCGAAGCAAAAGACAGCTCAAAATGGATTACATCAAAAGCCTGAATTCAAATTCCAAACTGGCCTCGACGCTTTCTTATTACGAACTGCTGATGGGCGACTACCGCTACTTTTCAAATTACGTCGCGGAAATTGATAAAGTCTCAGCCGAGGATATTCAGCGCGCGGCTGCAACGTATCTGAACGAAACAAACCGGACGGTTGCGCATCTGGTCAGATCTCAAGAGAACCGTCAGAAGAAGGCCGAACATGAATAGCATCCGTTTTTCAACCAAAACGATCTTCCTTCTGGTGACCGCGCTGATGCTTGCGGCCTGCTCATGGCCGAAAGCGCTTTCCCGAACGCAGGCAAGCCCGGATGCTCTTGCCTACCCGCCCCTTGAGCTGAAAATCGTCGAACCGGAGCGCATCGCGCTGAAAAACGGAATGGCGCTTTTCTATCTGGAAGACCGCGAACTGCCGCTTGTCAATCTCTCCATTCTGGTTCGCACCGGATCGCTTTTCGACCCTGAAGGCAAGGAAGGCATGGCCGATCTGACCGCCTATCTTTTAAGAACGGGCGGCACGGAGAAAATTGCAAGTGACAAATTAGACAAGCTTCTGGCGAATCTTGCAACTGCGCCGGCCTTTTCCATGTCGCTCGATTCCGCGTCGGTCTCTTTTTCCTTTTTAAAAGACGACCGGGAAATCTGCTTCGATCTTCTGTCGCAAATGCTCTTTGCGCCGGCCTTTGAAAACAACAAATGCTCGCTTGCCATATCCCTGAAGCTCGAAGAATTGCGACGCGTCGCCGACAACCCTCAGCGGCTGGCCTTTCGGGAATTCAACCGTCTTTTATATCCGGACGATCCCAGAGGCCGCTATGCTACTGAGGCATCCCTTAAAAAGATCTCCAGGGATGATCTTGTAGATTTTCACAAAACGTTTTTCACACCCGGCAATATGATGATCGCCCTTACCGGCGATCTATCGCGGGAAGAAGCGGTTCGTCTCGTTGAAAAGTATTTCCCCCGATCTCAACAGAACATAAAACCTGTTGCCCCCGCCCCGCCGCCTGTCAAATCGGGCCGGGGTGTTTATCTTGTGCAGAAGACCTTGTCTCAATCGACCGTGGTCAGCGGAGAGTTCGTCGCGTCGAAATCCGATCCTGATTTTTACGCCTTTACGGTGTTGGATTTCATTGTCGGCAGCGGCGGCTTCCCGTCGCGTATCTTCAGCGCCGTGCGCAACAACGAAGGGCTGGCTTACAGCGCCGGAAGTTTTTATCGCGCACGTCCGGACTACGGCGTTTTCGGCACCTATGCCTTCACGAAAACCGAAACAACCCTCAAGGCGATCGATCTGATTGACGCGATTCTGCTTGATGTTATCAACGGGTCCGTAACGCAAGACGAGCTGGCCTGGGCCAAAACATCCATTTTGAATTCTTTCATTTTTTCTTTCGAGTCGCCGCATCAAATCGCCGGCCGGCAGATGCTTCTGGCTTATGAAGGCATGCCGTCGGACTACATGAAAACCTATCGTGAAAATATTCACGCCGTGACGCTCGGCGATGTTGAACGCGTCGCTCGAAAGTATCTCAAAAATGGAAACCGACTAGTCCTGATTCTGGGAGATACGGACCGCCTGGACCCGCTTCCCGACTCGTGGGGCAAGCCGATCCGGCTTTCGCCGGAAGAATAAACACAGTTAAGGAAGGACTATGATTGACGAAGCGCTTTTTGAAAAGATTTGCCGGAGAATCGATTCCTACCGGCAGGATATGATCGACCTGCAGACCGCGCTGACGGCCATTCCGGCCGTGGGCCCTGCAAACGGCGGCGATGGAGAAACGCCTAAAGGGGCATTTCTGGAAAAACGCCTCATGGAAATGGGATTTACCGACTTCCGGCATTTCGACGCGCCGGATTCCCAAGTTTCTTCCGGATTCCGTCCGAATTTTTTCACTGCCCTGGCCGGGCAAAATCCCGCCCGTCGGGTCTGGATTATCACGCACCTGGACATTGTACCGCCGGGCGAAATCAAACTTTGGAGCGCCGATCCGTACAAGGCTTACGTCAAGGACAACCGCGTCTACGGACGCGGCACCGAAGACAATCAACAAGACATGGTCGCCTCGATTTTCGCGGCGAAGGCATTTCTCGACGAAGGCCTGGTTCCGTCATCCACCATTGGGCTTTTTTTCGTCGCCGACGAGGAAACCTCGGGAGACAAGGGGCTCTACTATGTTCTTGACCTGCCGGAAAAAGTATTCCGGGATGACGATCTGATCGTGGTTCCCGATTCCGGAAACGCTGACGGCACGCTGATCGAAGTGGCTGAAAAAAGCATTCTCTGGCTCGGATTCACAACCACAGGCAGGCAATGCCACGGCAGCAAACCGCAACTCGGGATCAACGCGTTTGAAGCCGCCTCGTATCTGGTGACGAAACTGACCAAACTGCGCAAAGAGTTCGACGCGTCCGATCCGCTTTTCGATCCACCGGAAAGCACGTTCGAACCGACCAAAAAAGAGGCCAATGTGGGAAACATCAATACGATACCCGGCGAAGACGTTTTCTACATGGACTGCCGGATTCTGCCGCACTACGACCTGGATGACGTTTTGGCCAAGATCCGGAAAATCGTCAGAAAAGTCGAAAAGAAGTTCAATGTCTCCATCGATATTTCGCAACATCAGACCGTGCAATCCTTATCTCCGACGCCTGTTGATGCGCCGGTGGTGGCGGCCCTTCAGGAAGCGATTGAAAAAGTGTACAAGGTCCGGGCCTATCCGGGAGGGGTCGGCGCGGGAACGGTGGCAGGCTATCTTCGCCGCTACGGGTATCGGGCCGCCGTGTGGTCCAAAACAGAAATGAACGCCCATCAACCGGACGAAAACTGCTTGATTGACAATATGTTAGGCAATGCCAAGGTGTTTGCGAGGCTGTTTTTAAGACCCTGAAATTTGGTTGCAAACCCGCCTGCAAAGTGGTAGAAACCACCCCGCAACGGCAGGGCCGGCAAAGAAGGTGGTCTTTTCGCCTCCCGATGTCCGGCCGGGGATGAACCCTTTCGAGGCTGATGAATTTTTGATTAAAGCAACGAAAAATCCTCAGGTGGAAAAGTTATCCTTCGCGGATCCGAATCTCCTGAAGCTTTTATGCGGCGAGCATGACAGGCACCTCAAGCTTTTGGAAAAGCTCGAACAGGTCCGTGTAAAACCGTGGGGGAACGACCTGTCGATATCCGGTGAAGAGGCTGCCGTTATAAAGGTTGGGCTGCTGTTGCGCCAGCTTTACGGCATTATGGAGAAAGGCTGGCATCTGCATCATTCCGATATCGGCTACGCCCACCGGATTCTCTCAGAAGACCTGCACTTCGACCTGGCCCGCATTTTCATGGATACGGTGTTCATCTCGTCGAAAAAGCGCGTCATCACACCCAAAAGCATCGCCCAGCGTCATTATATCGAGTCCATGCGCCATTCGGATATGGTTTTAGCGATCGGCCCCGCCGGCACAGGAAAAACCTACCTTGCAATGGCGATGGCCGTGTCCTGCCTGATGGAAAAAAAGGTGCAGCGCATTATCCTGACCCGTCCCGCCGTGGAGGCGGGCGAACGGCTGGGTTTTCTGCCCGGCGATCTGGCGGAAAAGGTGAACCCGTATCTTCGTCCCCTTTATGACGCTTTGTATGACATGGTCGATATGGAAAAAGCCACGGCGCTCATCAATAAAAATCTTATCGAGGTCGCCCCGCTGGCTTTTATGCGCGGCCGGACGCTTAACGACTCCTTTATTATTCTGGATGAAGCGCAAAACACGACTTCCGAACAGATGAAAATGTTTCTGACCCGCCTGGGATTCAATTCCAAAGCCG
The DNA here is from genome assembly GCA_018436925.1 of Syntrophaceae bacterium. Taxonomy (GTDB): domain Bacteria; phylum Desulfobacterota; class Syntrophia; order Syntrophales; family Smithellaceae; genus UBA8904. The sequence continues at coordinate 202,492 of JAHDKI010000009.1, read as the reverse complement.
TGGTCACCGGCGACATCACCCAAATCGATCTTCCCAACGAGAAATCCTCCGGCCTTGTTGAAGCCGAAAAAATTCTTAAAAAGGTCGATGCGGTTCGCATCGTCCATTTCTCTCAGGTGGACGTGGTCCGCCATCCGCTGGTGTGCGATATTATCGCCGCCTACGCTTCTTGGAATCCGGAAGCCAAATCCAACAAAGCCGCAAAATAATACATGATGAAACCTCTTGATTTCGTATGGCATCAACTAAATTCCCTGTTTCGCCGCTTTAACGGCAAAAGCAGAATATCCCTTGAATTTCTAGGGAATATCACGTTTCAACGCGTGGTGATTCTTCTTTTTCTCAGTGTCGGCCTGACGCTTCTGCTTGCGCCCAACTTCTACGAATCCAAACCGACCTACAAGCACGGGATGATCGCGCAGGACAACATCAAAGCGGATCGCGATTTTCTGGTCGAGGATGAAAATTCCACGCGCAAAAAACGGTTTGAGGCCGCAGAGAATGTCCGGTCGGTTTTTGATTACGACGCGGAAATCGCCATCACGCTTTACAGTAAACTCGTCCGCGTCCTTTCGGAGCGGGATGCGTTTTCGTCCAAAACCGAACTTGAACAACGATTGGGGATTTCCTTGTCCGATCAGGAATTCAGTTTCCTGAAAACCGGGACAGCCACAGGCGACCTGTTGCCTAAAATCAACCGGATCCTCAGCGCCTTTTACGAGAAAAATCTGATCACGGGGCACACTTTTCAGAAACAGGAACGCGATCTCGGCATTACGCTCGTCAATCTCAACACACGTGTGGAAGAGAATTTCAAGGACATCAGCTTTATCAAGACTATTAAAAACATCGACGCCGTTTTAATGCAGTCGGTGAACGCCGCAATCAGCCGGACACAACCGAATCAACGGCGCCAGACCTTTTCGATTTTAAAAAAAGTAATTGTTCCGAATCTGTCTTATAATGCGGACACGACGCAGCAGAGAAAAGCGGCCGCGCAAGACGAGGTCAAACCGGTTTATTTCCAGGTTCAAAAAAATGAAATGATTGTCCGCGAAGGCGAAAAGATCGGACATCTGGAGATGGCTAAACTTGAAGCCTTCTACAAATCCGTCACGGACGATAAAGTATCGGCCGCCGCGATGGTTTTAGGCATCTTTTTAACCACTTTGTTTTTGTCCCTGCTTTTATATTTCTGGAGAACGAGAAACTGGTTTAGGTCCGCGCCCCGCTCTAATGCGGATTTTCTCGTCTTCGCGATTGTCGCCATCTTGCAGATCATTTTGATCAAGGCGGGCATTTTTATCGCCGTTGCCGTCAACCGGGCTTTCCCCGCTCTGCCGGTCGAGGCGTGTTATTTCGCCATTCCCTTCGCCTGCGGCGCGATGATCATGGCGGTGCTGGTCAACCGCAACATGGCATTGATCATGAGCGTTTTGATTTCTTTTTTAGTCAGCCCGCTTTTTGAAGGGAAAATGCTGATTCCTCTTTTCGCTTTTCTGGGCTCGATTGCCGCGTCCTACCATATCGTCAGCAGCCGTCAGCGCTCCGCTTTTCTTAAAGTCGGCATTTTTCTGGGCGTCATCAACATGGCGGCAATCCTTTGCCTGAATCTTTTATACGGAAATCTGCTCAACGATCTTCCGCTCCGACTGATGATGGGCCTGGCCGGCGGTTTGATCACCGGCATTCTCGTCGCCGGCATCACGCCGATTTTTGAAAGTCTGTTCGGGTTCATCACATATATCAAGCTGCTGGAGCTGGCCAATTTGAATCAGCCTTTGTTTCAGCGCATGATCATTGAAGCGCCCGGCACCTACCACCACAGCATTATCGTCGCCTCGCTGGTGGAAGCCGCCGCCGAGGCGATCGGCGCCAATGCGCTTTTAGCGAAAGTCAGCGCCTATTATCACGATATCGGAAAGCTTGCCAAGCCTCAATACTTCATCGAGAATCAGCCAGGATTCGACAACCGGCACGACAAGCTCTCGCCGAAGATGAGTTCGCTGGTCATTATTTCCCACGTCAAGGAAGGCTGCGAACTCGCGCAGGAAGCCAAGCTCGGCCAACCGATCATCAACATCATCCGCGAGCATCATGGCACGTCGCTGGTCAGTTATTTCTATGACAAAGCGAAAAAGAACAAAGATGAATCCCTGCGATCGCTCACGGAAAACGACTTCAGATATCCGGGGCCCAAGCCCCAAACGCGCGAAGCGGGCCTGGTTATGCTGGGCGACGTCATTGAAGCCTCTTCGAGAACCCTCACCAATCCGACGCCGGCCAGAATCCGTTCGCTGGTCAGGGAACGCATCGAAAAGGTTTACATGGACGGCCAGCTCGACGATTGCGAGCTGACGCTCAAGGATCTCAATACGATCGCGGAAACCTTCACACGGATTCTGACGGGCATCTTCCATCACCGCATCGATTACCCGGAAGCCCCCCATAAAGAAACCAACGGGAAGAAAGACGCCAATGATTATTCAAATCGAAAATCGGCAGAAGCGAGTTAAGATCGATAAGCGGCGCCTGCGGACGATGACGACAAAACTTCTGAAAACGCTGGACTGCAAGGACAAGGAAATCAGCATCACCTTTGTCGATGACGCGCAAATTCAAGTCATCAACAGGGACTACCTCGGCAAAGACCGCCCCACCAATGTCATTTCTTTTTCTCTTCAGGAAGGGGATTTCGGCGGGGTCAACCCGGCGGTTTTGGGGGATATCATCATTTCAGCGGAAACGGCGCTGGCCGACGCCGAGAAAGGCCGATTGACGCTTGATGAAGAACTGGCCTTTCTGATCATTCACGGGTTACTGCATCTGCTGGGTTATAATCATGAAGGCACGACGCCTCAGGAAGCCGCTAAAATGCGAAAGAAAGAAAAAGAGCTTTTTAATTTTCTGGCGCTCAGTCCGTTAAGATAGGATCGCGCTCGCGCCATCGATCTTTGCGATCGCCGTTTTCCTCAGGCCGGCTTTTCCGCTTTTACAGCGTCAAGTCCGGACAATCGCAGCAACTGCCCCGCCTGAATTTGATTGGACTTCAGATTATTGATTTTCTTCAGCGTATCAACGGAGATGTTGAATCGCCTTGCGATTCCCAGAAGCGTATCCCCTCGTTGAATTGTGTAGTACTTCTGATTTCCGCCCTGATTTACGGCCGAAGGCTGAGATACGGCGACAGTCCTTGACGAAACGGGAACGCGAATCACCTGTCCCGCAACGATTAGGCCGTTTCGACGAAGATTGTTCAATCGAATAATGGCTGTGGTGGAGGTCCGATAACGCCTGGCGATCGTGGAGATCGTTTCCCCGCTTCTGACGCGGTGTCGGACAAAAGAAGCGCTCGGCGCGAATCGGGGTTTTTCCGCCGATGGAATGTCCGCCTCGACCAGTTGAAACTGCTCGGCCATACCGTTGGGAATTTTGAGTTCGTAGGGACGATTCGGCGTCATTTTGTAGCGCAGCTCCGCATTGAGAATGTGCATCATCTCCTCGGACACCTCAAGCTTTGCCGCGATATCCTGAATTTTCATCATTCGATCGACTTTGACCTTCTCATAATTCAGACTGGCCTCGGCCGACTCCTGCAAATTAAAGCCGTATTTTTCGGGATTTTTCACAATATGCACGGTGGCCAGAAAGCGCGGAACGTAACGCGCCGTCTCGTAAGGCAACTGGCTGTATAAATCCCAGAAACGATCAAAATAATTCAGATGCTGTCGAGAAATGACCCGCAACACTCTTCCTTCGCCGCAGTTATAGGCGGCCAGAACCGTCAGCCAGTCTCCGAACATGCCGTGCAGCTCTTTGAGATAGGCGATTGCGGCCCGCGTTGATTTGATCACGTCCATGCGCTCATCCATCCACTCGTCTCGCGTCAGGCCGAATTTGTATCCGGTGGAGGGAATAAATTGCCAAAGCCCCAAAGCGCGAGCCCGGGAAAGCGCTCCGACTTTGAATCCGCTTTCAACCAGCGGCAGCCAGACAAGTTCTTCAGGCATGCCTGCGCTGCGCAGTTCTTCAATAATGATGTCTCGGAACATCGCGGATCGGCGGTACGAGGAGAGAAAGAATTCCCGTTCCGGCCCCTGAAATGAACGGATCTCCTTTTCCACATCGGCATTCATCTTTAACGGAATCTCGCTGGCGGTGCCGTTGGTTCCGGTCTGCAGAGAGGAATAAACGGCAATGATTTTTCGTGAAATGAGCAGACGCAGGTCGTCTTTTTGTCTGGCAATCGTCGGATCGCCGTTTGTTTCCAGGATCAGGGCGTAGGCCTTATCGAGGATGATAAGCGTATTTTCTATATCTTCCTTGACCCAGCATTCCTCGGCGGACGCGAGCAGTTCGAGGGCCTTTTCCATCAGATCCTGTTCTTCTTCCGCCGTCTGCGCCTTTTCTTCTTCCGTTTGCGCTTCAGCTTCGGCAGCCGCATCCGCCGGAGGGTCGGGCATGCCTGCGTCGGCATCGGATGCGGTTTCAGTGCTCGGGGTGATCGCCGGTTCACATGGCGTTTGTTCCGTCTGTTGTTCTTCCGATTTCGTCTTGAAGAAATCGAGCCACTGAGCGTGCGCATTTTGGGGATTGTGCAGCGACAGGATCAGCACAAACAGCAGACAGATTCCCGGAATGAAAGACACCAATATCCTCATGACAAACTCCTGATGACTATAACAGCGCCGCGAACGGCCGGGTGATTATGATTTCCTTTTCATTTTAAACACCGTCCACACAATGGATGTCCGGTGTTTCCGCTTGCGTCTTCGTGCGTCTTCGGGCGTCATATAGCACATTTCGTCCTTTTGACAAACGATTATCGCATTATTTTGTGAATTCCGTCACTTCCTGACGCCTTCGCCCACGCCTCCATCAGGACCGATCCGGTCCGGCGTTCATCAGATACGCCTGAATAAAGTCGTCAATATCTCCGTCGAGTACTCTTTGCGTGTTGCCGGTTTCCAGATTGGTGCGATGATCTTTCACCAGTTTGTAGGGATGCAAAACGTAAGACCGAATCTGGCTTCCCCAGGCAATATCCTTTTTCTGCTTGTTTTCCTCGTCGAGCTTTTCGTTCTTTTGCTGCAATTCTCTTTCATACAAACGCGACTTCAGATATTTCATCGCCATCGATTTGTTTTTATGCTGCGACCGTTCATTCTGGCATTGCACGACGATACCCGTGGGCAAATGCGTGATGCGAACGGCCGAGTCCGTTTTGTTGACGTGCTGCCCGCCCTTCCCGCCCGCGCGGAAAGTATCGATTCTCAGGTCTTCGTCCCGAATGTCGATTTTAATTTCGTCATCCACTTCGGGATAAACAAACACCGATGCAAACGACGTGTGACGCCGCCCACCGGCATCAAACGGCGAAATGCGAACCAGCCGGTGAATGCCGATTTCCGCCTTGGCGTAGCCGTAGGCGTATTCTCCTTCCAGGGTAAAGGTCACGCTCTTGATGCCCGCTTCGTCGCCGGGCAGATAGTCGATGATGCTGGTTTTGAAATTATTTTTTTCCGCCCATCGCAGATACATGCGCAGGAGCATCTCCACCCAGTCCTGGGCTTCCGTGCCGCCCGCGCCGGCATGGATCGAGACAATGGCGTCCATGACATCCTGTTCGCTGGCGAGCATCATCTTGAGCTCTTCATTGCGGACGTCGGAATCAAGCGCGTCGAGTTCGCGCGCGATATCGTCGAGCACGGGCTGATCTTTTTCTTCGGCGGCAATCTCCCAGAGGCTTTCCATTTCGACGATCCGCTGCTCGAGGGATTGCCATCCTTCGAGCTTGTCGGACAGTTGCGTTTTTTTCTGAAGAATCTGACGGGCCTTATCCTGATCCTCCCAGAAATCTTTTCCTGCGGACAATACTTCCAGATCCTTAATTTTTAACTTCAGTTCACCGACGTCAAAGACAGTCTCCGATATAGGCTATGCGTTTTTTCAAATCACTGACGGTTTCCTGAATGTTTTCGACTGGCATCTCGCCACCTCCCTTTTATCGTCCATAGAATCATACCGGCTATCAACGCGAAACATCCAGCGGGAAACCAGTCTCCGAATCGCGCATAGACGGTCGAAATCGAAAGAAACCGCGCCTGGGCGGAAATCCTGTCCTGCTTGAAAATATCCGTATTGGCGACGATCCTGCCTTTTGGATCGACGACGCAGGAGATTCCCGTGTTGGCGGCGCGAACCAGAAAAAGACGGGTTTCCACGGAACGGAAAATCGCCATGGAAAGGTGTTGATACGGCGCGGATGTCGTGCCGAACCAGGCGTCGTTGGTGATGTTCACTAAAAGCCCGGCCCCTTGTGTCTTATAAGTTCGGGCGGCGTGCGGAAGGATCGCTTCATAGCAAATCAGCACACCGATCTTTTCGCCGTTCATTGCCAGGGGTTTATAGCCTTCGCCCCTGGCGAAATCTCCGATGCCCGCGGTCAAGGCTCTGACGAACGGAAAGACATCCCGCAGAGGAACATATTCGCCGTAGGGCACCAAATGCACCTTGTCGTATTTGCCTGAGACTTCGCCCGTCGGAGACAGCAGATAGGCGCTGTTGTAAAAATCAGTTTCCCCTTTTTGATCGGCGTAGCTCATGGCGCCGAACAGTAAATGGTTGCCGGTTTTTTGAGCCACTGCCCGCACGCGGCGGCTATAATCGCCCTGCCCGCTGAAGAGAAAAGGAACAGCGGTTTCCGGCCAGACGATCAGACCTCCGCTGTGTTTTGCCTGAAGAGAAAGCGTTTCATAAATTTTGAGTGTTTCTTCCTGAAACGAGGGGTTCCATTTCACGGATTGATCGATATTCCCCTGAATAAGCGACACCTCGACGGGGCGCCCTTCATGAACAAAACTTTCGATCTGCTGGATGCGGACAAATCCGTAGGTGTAGGCGGCCGCCCATAACAGCATGACGCATCCTGCCAGCGCATAGGCGCTTTTGCTTCTTTTCCGGATGATGCCATACAGCGCAACATTCAACAGGACAATCAGAAAGGATATTCCGTAAACACCCGTCAGATCGGCCATTTGGATGAACGCAAGATTCTGATACTGGGAGTAGCCGAGATTCGCCCAGGGAAAACCCGAAAACAAATAGGATTTGAGATACTCCAGACACACCCATAAGACGGGCGCCGAAAGCCAAAGCGGAATCCGGCCCCTAAAACAGACGATCCCGGCGGCAAAAAACCCGGTGTAGAGACTCAAGTAGGCCGCCAAAAGCAGCATAACGGCCGAGCCTGTTATATAGGAAAGATTTCCGTAGTGAACCGCCACATAGGCAATCCAGTATAAAAGACCGATGTGGGCCAGAAATCCCGCAATCCATCCGAGCAAAAAACTCCGTCCGATCGATGACATCCCCCGCAGGGCGACAAAAAGCGGAACCAGGGCGATCCAGGACAAAAAACCCAAACCGAATTTCGGAAAGGCGACAAAAAGCGCAAACCCCGCAAGCAATGCGAAAAACAGTCTGCTTCCGGAAAGTCCCGGATTTCCCGTATCGTCGTTTCGCGCTTCGGACCGGTCGAGTCTATTCGTCATGGATTTCAGCCTGATCGTTTTTTTTGATTTTCACTTTTTTGATACTGCGCTCATCGGCGCTTTCTATAGTGACGTCCAACTCGCCGATGCGGAATTGCTCGCCGACGTGGGGAATGCGCCTCGTCGCGCTGAGGATCCAACCGCTTACGGTTTCATATCGGCCCCGCTCCAGGGAAATGTTGAGGTACTCTTCTATCCGCTCCAGCTCCGTGCGTCCGTCGAAAATCATCGCGCCGTCCGTTGTTTTGCTGACTGCGCCTGTGTCCTCGTCGGATTCATGCTCATCGCGGATGTCACCGACGATCTCTTCGAGCAGATCTTCGAGCGTCAGCAGTCCGGATGTTCCTCCGTATTCGTCAATGACAATGGCGATATGCTTTTTCTGCGTCTTGAATTCATGAAACAACAGCGCGGCGTTTTTGGTCTCCGGAATATAGTAGGGCTTGGCCAGATGGCGCAGCAGCATCGGCGTTGTGATTTTTTCCGGATAATGCCGCAAAATGTCTTTGATGTTGAGAATGCCGACGATGTTGTCAATGGTGCCCCGGTAAACCGGAATCCGCGTGTGACGCGAGGAAACGGCCTGCTGGATGATTTCCTCCGGCGCGGCTTCGTGGCTTACTGCAATGATGTCCGTGCGGGGTATCATGATCTCGCGGGCGAGAATTGTGGAAAACGCCAGCATGTTTCTGATCATCTCGGTGGAGGACGCATCCACAAGCCCCTGCTTCTGGGCCCGAAGCAGGTCTTCGATGATTTTCCGACGCAGATAATCGGGTTTGCGACGGAAAAGAAAATCCGATATCTTGGCCATACTCGTCTTTCGTCCGTTGCCTATTTTTACAATCCCCTCAAATATTCGGGCCGCATCGAGCTTGTGTCTCCGGCCTCAACGATGGCTCCGAGCTTTTGGACCACTTTATCCTTCTGTCTGGGCAGTCTGGCCCGAATCGGAACATAGTTCGAGGCGTGATTGGAGGCAAAATAGCAATCTGAAAAATTGGAATGCGCGATCATCAGGTACAGCTCGCGGATAAAACCGATTTTATCGGGCAAAACAAATCGACCGCTCATGTAGTCCTCATACATCGGGGTCCCGGGAACAAACATCAGTGTGAGGGCGCCGACATAATCAGGATCCATGGCCGAAAGAAGACCGGCCGTATCCATCGCGTGCTCGATGCTTTTTTCGACGCCGCCGATGCCCAGGATAACCGTAACGGACAGTTCGATCCCCGCCTCTTTCACGCGCCGGGCCGCTTCGATCATCCGCTCGCGGGTCGCGCCTTTTTTAATTTTTTCCAGAATCTCCGCGTTTCCCGTTTCGACGCCGAGATAAATGATTTTCAATCCGCATTTGCGAAGCTCTTTGAGTTCTTCCACCGATTTTTTCAGAATGCTTTTCACGTTTCCGTAACTGCCGATTCTATCGAGGCCGGGAAGATGCGCATTGATCATATTCAGAATTTCAATGAGTCGCGGATGGGGAATGATGATCGCATCGCCGTCGCATAAAAAAACGCGTTCGATTCGACCGTAGGTTGCCGCCTCCCGCAAATCCTCTTCAATTCGTTGCGCAGGCTTGATTTTGAATTTTTTCTGTCTGTATGTGCCGCAAAAGGCGCATTGATTATGGGAACAACCGACCGTGACTTGAAGAAGCAGACTTTGGGCTTCGCTGGGCGGCCGGATGATCAGACCTTCGTAGTCCATTTGTTTTGACTTTCATCCCTTCCGTTTTAACCAATCTGTTCGATACCTTACGTCAACCGCCGGCATAAAGCAAGCCTTGATCAAAAAATAAGGGAGCCGCGAATTGCCGACTCCCTTCGATTTTCTGGCGGGGCCGATGGGACTTGAACCCACGCCCTCCGGCGTGACAGGCCGGCGTTATAACCAACTTAACTACGACCCCAAAAAATCTTTTTATTCTTTTGGTCCTCATCTGGTAGGCGGGACAGGGCTCGAACCTGTGACATCCACGGTGTAAGCGTGGCGCTCTTCCAGCTGAGCTACCCGCCCCCTTTCCCAAAGAGGATCGAAGGCTTCTAGCAACATTGGGATTCCTTGTCAAGGGATAAAATCAGGAAATCCCCATTAATTGACCGGTTGTGAACTGACCGCCATATCCGCCGTGAGCGGCTTGCTGAAATTTTCCTCCTCCTTGAGAAGCGCGATGTCCAACACCTCATCAATATGCTCGACAAAGATGATTTCAAGCGTTTTCTGGACATTGGCCGGCACTTCCGAGATGTCCTTCTCGTTGTCTTTGGGAATAATGACGGTCTTGATATTGCCACGGTGCGCGGCCAGAATCTTTTCCTTCAGGCCGCCGATCGGAAGCACTCTGCCTCGCAGGGTGATTTCGCCGGTCATGGCGACGTCCGCCCGAACCTTCTTTTTCATCAACGCGGAGGCAATGGAGGTCGCCATGGCGATGCCCGCCGACGGCCCGTCTTTGGGAATCGCTCCTTCGGGAACATGGACGTGTATATCGATTTTTTTATAGAAATTTTTCGGCAGGCCATAGCGCTCCGCCCGTGCCCGCACGTAGGTTAAGGCCGCCTGAACGGATTCCTGCATAACGTCGCCGAGTTTTCCCGTCATCACCATGCGGCCGGTGCCTTCCATGATGCACGCCTCAATGGCGAGCAGTTCGCCGCCCACTTCCGTCCAGGCCAAGCCGACGGTAAGGCCGACCTGATCCTTGCCTTCGGTTTCGCCGTGGCGGAATTTCGGCACGCCCAGATACTTCGGGACGGTATTGGCCGCAATCAGAATTTTTTTTGCGGGCTGGGTTTTCACCAGCTCCTTGGCGACTTTCCGGCAAATGGAGGCGATTTCCCGTTCGAGATTCCGCACGCCCGCTTCCCGCGTGTACTGGCGGATAATCCGCAGCAGGGCTCCGCGGGCAAATTCAATATTTTCTTCTTTGAGCCCGTTGGCCTCCATTTCCTTGCTGATTAGATATTTTTTCGCGATCTGCAGTTTTTCCTGTTCAGTGTAACCGGCGATACGGATGACTTCCATTCTGTCCTGCAGTGGGGCCGGAATGGTTTGCAGCACATTGGCAGTCGTGATGAACATGATGTCGGACAGGTCGTAATCCAGATCCAGATAGTTGTCGTTAAAAGCGACGTTCTGTTCCGGATCAAGCACTTCCAAAAGCGCGGAAGAAGGATCCCCGCGAAAATCGGAACTGAGTTTATCGACCTCATCAAGGCAGAAAACCGGATTGTTCGATCCCGCCTTTTTAAGAGACTGGATGATCTTTCCCGGCATCGCGCCGATATACGTTCTGCGGTGACCGCGGATTTCAGCCTCGTCGCGGACGCCGCCCAGGGAAATTCGAACGAATTTCCGGTTTGTCGCGCGCGCCACCGATTTGGCGATGGACGTCTTCCCGACGCCGGGCGGTCCGACCAGACAAAGGATCGGCCCCTTATTTTTCTTGACCAGGGATTGAACGGCCAGATACTCGATGATTCTTTCTTTCACCTTCTTGAGGCCGTAATGATCTTCATCAAGGATGGCTTCGGATTCGGCCAGTGTATATTTGTTTTCCGTGACGTCCGACCAGGGCATATCCAGAATCCAGTCGATATAATTCCGCACGACCGTTGCCTCGGCGGACATCGGCGCCATCATTTGCAACTTTTTGATTTCCTGGCGGACTTTCTTGGTGGCTTCTTCAGAAAGCTTCTTTTGCTTCAGCCGTTTTTCCAGCTCTGCGATTTCATTTTTGAAATCGTCTTTCTCCCCCATTTCTTTCTGAATGGCGCGCATCTGCTCGTTTAAATAATAGTCCTTCTGCGTCTTTTCCATCTGCTTTTTGACGCGCCGTTTGATCTTTTCTTCAACCTGGAGGATTTCGATTTCGGAAAGCATGAGCGAATAAATCGCTTCCAGACGCTCGCCGATATTGAAAACTTCCATAATTTTCTGCTTGTCTTCGAGTTTGACGTTCAAATGGGTCACAACGACATCCGCCAGTTTTGAGGGATCTTCAATGGCCGCGATGGTTCCCATCATTTCGACATGAACTTTTTTGCTGAGTTTGAGATAAAGTTCGAAAGACTCCTTGATGCTGCGCATCAGAGCTTTCTTCCGGACGTCGTTTCCGTCGTCGTCGATATCTTCGATTTCTTTGATCTTGACCAGGAAAAAATCTTCATTGGGAAGATATTCTTTAATCATTCCGCGATTTTTCCCTTCGACCAGCACTTTGACGGTTCCATCCGGAAGACGCAACAGCTGGATGATGATGCCGATGGTGCCGACGGTATAAATATCCTCTTCGCCGGGGTCGTCCTTTTTTGCATTTTTCTGCGCCACCATGAAGATGCCTTTTTCATATTTCATGGCGGATTCGAGCGCGGCGATGGATTTTTCTCTGCCGACAAAAAGAGGCACGATCATATGAGGAAAGACAACCACATCCCGCAAAGGCAAAAGCGGAATCACGTTTGTCTTGTCCTGATCGGAGAAAATATTTTCGTTTTCTTCTGACATGGAGCTTCCTTTTTCCTGATTTATGCGGTTTCCGATTTCGTATCGTATATCAGAATGGGTTTTTCCTTATTCATAACGACTTCCTCGCTGATCACGCATTCTTTGATGTCGCGTTGAGAGGGAATGTCGTACATCACTTCGAGCATGGTGTTTTCCAGGATGGACCGAAGCCCACGCGCGCCGGATTTTCTCTCCATTGAGAGTTTTGCGACACAACGCAACGCGCCGTCGGTGAATTTCAGATTCACGTTTTCCAACTCAAAGAGCTTTTTATATTGCTTGATAATCGCATCTTTCGGTTCCAGAAGAATCCGCACCAGGGCGGCCTCGTCCAGATCGTCGAGCGTGGTGATCACCGGGAGTCTGCCGATGAATTCCGGAATCAGACCGAATTTCAGCAGATCTTCCGAGCGCACCTCGGCTAAGACTTCACCGACGCGCTTTTCCTTTTTGCTTTTGATCTCCGCCCCGAATCCCATCGTGTTGGTGCCGATGCGCTTGGAAATGATGGTTTCCAGGTCGTTGAAGGCGCCCCCGCAAATGAACAGGATATTGGTGGTATCCACCTGAATGAATTCCTGCTGCGGATGCTTTCTGCCGCCTTTGGGAGGTATGTTGGCCATCGTTCCTTCCATGATTTTCAACAGGGCCTGCTGCACGCCTTCACCGGAAACGTCCCGGGTTATGGAAGGATTCCCCGACTTTTTGGCGATTTTGTCTATTTCATCAATGTAAACAATGCCTTTTGAAGCCCGAGCCACGTCGTAGTCGGCATTTTGCAGCAGGCTGAGAATGATATTTTCCACATCTTCACCGACATAACCGGCTTCCGTAAGGGTGGTGGCATCAGCTATCGTAAAGGGAACATTGAGAAATTTCGCAAGCGTCTTGGCCAAAAGCGTCTTTCCGGAACCGGTGGGACCGATCAGCAGTACGTTGCTTTTCTGGATTTCCACGCCGTCTGTTGTACTGACATTGGAGAAAAGTCTTTTGTAATGATTATAAACCGCTACAGATAGAATTTTCTTCGTTTTTTCCTGACCGATAACATAAGAATCAAGAAATTTCTTAATTTCTTTGGGTTCGGGAAGAACATTTTTCGACCCTTTATCAACGGATTTTTCTTCCTCTTCTACAATGCAGCGGCATAACTCAATACATTCATCACAGATGTATGCGGTCGGTCCCGCGACCAACTTGCGAACTTCGCTTTGCATCTTGCCGCAAAATGAACAAAAAAGCATACCCTGCCCCATTCTGTTGTCTTTACTGCGTTTAATCACGTGTTGACTCCTTGCAATCCTGTCATGCGCCGACAGGCGACGATATTTTTCTAACTACTATTTCGTCAATTAATCCGTATTCTTTAGCCTGGCGGCTGGTCATGAAGTAATCCCTTTCCGTGTCGGAAATGACCTTGTCGAGCGACTGGCCGGTCAAATCCGCCAGAATTTGGTTGAGCTCGTCTTTGAGTCTCAGAATTTCACGGGCCTGAATGTCAATGTCTGTGGCCTGTCCCTGGAAACCGCCCAGAGGCTGATGAATCAGAATCCGCGAATGTGGAAGCGCGAGGCGTTTTCCTTTTTCGCCCGCCGCCAGCAACACCGCCGCCATGCTGGCCGCCTGCCCCATGCACACGGTTGAAATCGGCGGCTTGATGTACTGCATCGTGTCATAAATCGCCATTCCGGAGCTGACATGACCTCCGGGCGAATTGAGATAAAAGAATATCTCTTTATCGGGATCCTCGGCCTCCAGATACAGCATCTGAGCGACAACGACATTGGCGACGTTGTCGTCAATGGCCGTTCCCAGAAAAATGATGCGGTCTTTCAGCAGACGGGAATAGATGTCAAAAGCCCGTTCCCCCCGCCCGTCTTGCTCCACCACCATAGGAATCAGATTCACTTTGCCGCCTCCGTTTCCATCCCGATCTTTTCAACGACCTTAATATTGGCCTTGCTTTCGATAAAGTCAAATATCTTTTTTTGCAACAGATCCGTCTGAAGGCCGTTGCGGCGCTCCTCGTCGTCGAAGGCCGCCTTAATAGCCTCATAATCCCGTCCATGCATCTCGGCCAGCTCCCTCAGATGCTGCTCGATATCCGCATCGCTTACGGAGATATTTTCTTTCTCGGCGATTTTCTTAATGAGCAGAAAAGACCGAACCGACTTTTCGGCTTCCGGTTTGAGCTGGTCATGCATTCTGAAACTCAGCTCCATGGCGTTTTTCTGATCCATTCCCGCGGCCGTCATCCGCCTTTGTGTATCGGACATCATATAGAAGACCTGTCGTTCCACAAGCGACGGGGGCGCCTCAAACGAATTGATTTTAAGCAGCTCTTCGATGAGGGTTTCGTGGAATTTGGCGTCATCGGCTCGTGTACATTGCTCTTCCAGGGATTTGCGAACGTCGTTTTTCAGGTCGTCAAGCGTTTCGTACTTATCGAAGTTTTTAATAAAGTTGTCGTCGATTTCAGGAAGCTTCTGTTCTTTAAGTTCCTTGAGCGCGACAGAGAAAATGACTTCCTTGCCGGCCATTTTCTTTTCATGATAATCTTCCGGGAAGGTCACGTTGATGTCTTTGGTGGTTCCGACGGTCATCCCGACGACTTGCTGTTCGAAGCCGGGAACGAATCGCCCGGATCCCAGCTCCAGCAGATAACCTTCGGCTTTCAGCTCCGGCAGCGCTTCGCCGTCGAGCGTTCCGTCAAAATCGATGGTCACAAAATCTCCCATGATGCTCGGCCGTCCGTCGGTCACATCCACCATCGTGGAAAACATTTTCCGGATTTCTTTGAGCCGGGTTTCGAGATTCTCTTCCGTCACGACCGTTTTGGTTTTCTCGATTTCAATGCCTTCATATCCTTGAGGAGCAAAGTCCGGCTCCGTTTCGAACGTTGCGCTAAAGGAGTATGCCGCCTCCGGTTTCAAGCCGTCTTGCTCGATATCGGGCCGCGACAGAGAGACCATTTTTCGATCTTCAAGAGCCTGCCAATAGTGCTTATTGATGAGATTGGTCACCGTCTCATTTTCCGCATCCGCCTTGAAATAGTTCTCCAGGACTTTTCTGGGCACTTTTCCCGGCCGAAACCCTTTGATCCGCGCTTTCTTCCCGATCTCGCGATAGACGCTGTCCATCTCTTCTTTCACATCGGTCCACGGAATTTCAAACGATATCTTCTTTTTGACCTGGCTTAAATCTTCGACTTTGACGGCAACTTCACTCACGGATCCTGTCTCCTTACTTTTTGTATTTTGGTGCGAGAGAGGGGACTTGAACCCCTAACCGCAAGGCGGGCTGGATTCTAAGTCCAGTGCGTCTGCCAATTCCGCCACTCTCGCCTTTTTCGAGGATTTATCTTATTTCAGCGCGCGGATTGGTGTCAACACGGATTACGTTCTGATCATCCGGCGACCGATATTCATCGGCCCCGCGCAGGCCCGAATCGGTTGTCATCTAATGGATAATCCGCTTTTATGCAAGAAAAATGATCCTGATCAAGACCTAAGTGAGTGCAGAATAATGAAATCCATCGAACTGGAAAAATGGTCGGGGCGAGTGGATTTGAACCACCGGCCCTCTGAACCCCATTCAGATACGCTACCAGACTGCGCCACGCCCCGACATGTCTTTTATTTCATTGACATGGGCAGCAATTATCATCGATGTTCTGGAGTGTCAAGAAGAAACACGAATCCGAAACGATGAACGCCCTAAAGTTTGCGCCCATCCGGCTCGATATAACTATTAGAAAACCGCCAAGGGATAGATTGTTTTTTTACTTGAAGAATTTCCAATGATTGACTAGGATACCGCCATGTTTTTCAAATTGAATAGGAACACTTTGATTTTGCGCATCGCCCTGTTTTCAGCCTCTCTGGCGTCGGCCTGTCTTTTGGGATTGTCTTTTCCGGATTCAGCCGCATCGGATATTTACAAATACGAAGACGAAGACGGCGTGATTCACCTGACCAACGTTCCGTCCAATCCCAATGCCAAATATGTCATGATCATGAAGGAAAAAAGGATCCATTTCCCCGCCGGGATCGACATAAAAAAATTCGACAAGATCATTCAGAAGGCCGCCACGAAGTTCAATCTGGACGAGGCGCTGATTAAAGCCGTCATCAAGGCGGAATCCAACTTCAATCATCAGGCCGTTTCCCCCAAAGGCGCCCAGGGGCTCATGCAGCTTATGCCCAAAACGGCGTCCTTTCTCAATGTTGAAGACGCTTTCCATCCGGCCGACAACATTGAAGGCGGCGCTCGCTATCTTCGCTACCTGCTCAATATTTATAAAGGGAACCTGACGCTGGCCCTGGCCGCGTATAACGCTGGCGAAACGGCTGTCGCCAAGTACGGCAATGCCGTGCCTCCCTATCGGGAAACACAAAACTACGTCCGGCGTGTTTTGGCTTTTTACGAAGATTTTCGAAACACTCAGCGTGGCTGACGCTCTGGCTTTTCCCCGTCCACATAAAGATATGGAGAGATTTTCTTCAAGGTTTTTTCTTTAATGCCTTTGATGCCCGTCAGTTGATTCACGTCGTCATAGCGCCCCAATAAAATCCTTCCGGCAATAATTCGGTCTGACATAACCGGACCGATTCCCGGAATCAGCATGAGCTCCTCCTCGGTTGCCGAGTTGATGTCGATGGGCAGACCCAACGCCAGTCTCTCCGCCGCATCCAGCTGCTTTTTTGACGCAGATCGTCCCGCTTTCCTTATCAGCCCCGGGGCTTCACCCGCTGGAATAAAATAAATGCCATTGCCGGCTTCGGCATGGATGAGCTTGACGATTTCAGTCTGAGGCTGCTGGTCGGCGTATGCCGGCGGAACCGGGCCAGACATCAGGCTGTAGGCTGATAAAAAAAAGGGAATCATCGCCGTGGCCGCGCCCACAATGATGATTCCCCGAAGCTGCCTCAAAAGGACGGACATTACTTTTTCTTTTCCAACCCGAAGGCGTCGTGAAGCACCATGACGGCCAGTTCCGTGTACTTTCTTTTGATGATGCAGGATATTTTAATTTCCGAGGTGCTGATCATCATAATGTTGATGCCTTCGTCGGACATGGTTTTGAACATTTTAGCGGCCACGCCGGAATGACTGACCATGCCCACGCCGATAATCGACACTTTGGCGACATCGTCATCGACGTCCACGCTCTTGGCATTGATGACCTTTGCGGTCGCCTCAACGATTTTTTGCGCTTCTTTGACGTCTTTTTTGGATACCGTGAAGGTCAAATCGGTAAATCCCTCCGCGCTGGCGTTTTGAATGATCATATCCACGCTGATGTTTCTTTCTGACAAAGGCGTAAAGAGACTCGCCGCAATGCCCGGCTTGTCCGGAACATGAATGACGGTGATCTTCGCCTGATCGCGATCATACGTAATGCCTGATACTACCTCTTTCTCCATGTCTTTATCCTCCTTCGTCACAAGAGTTCCGCCTTTATCGGAAAACGTTGATTTTACATACAGGGGCACGTCGTACTTTTTCGCCATCTCCACCGAACGCGGCTGAAGCACTTTGGCGCCGGTCATGGCCATTTCCAGCATTTCATCGTAGGAGATCCGGTCGAGACGGCGCGCTTTGGCGCAGATGTTCGGATCGGTGGTATAGACACCGTCCACATCCGTATAGATATCGCATTGCTGAGCGTTGAGCGCCGCGGCCAGCGCCACCGCGCTGGTATCGGAACCGCCTCGTCCCAGCGTGGTGATGTTGTTTTCTTCATCCACGCCCTGAAAACCGGCCACAACAACGATTTTCCCTTTTGCAAGCTCTTTGCGGATGACGTCCGTATCGATCATGGCGATTCGGGCTTTCTTGTAAGCCTTGTCGGTCAGGATTTTAACCTGGAACCCCAGAAACGATCTGGCCGGATATCCCATTTCGTTGAGCACCATCGCCAGAAGAGAAATAGTGACCTGTTCCCCCGTTGAGATCAGAGAGTCATACTCTCTTTCATCCGGCGTTTCTGAAGCCTGATGGGCCAGCGCAATCAGACGGTCGGTCTCTCCGGCCATCGCCGATAAAACGACCAGCACCTCATTACCCGCCTGTTTTTCCCGAATGGCCTTTTTGGCGACATTCTTGATTTTTGCGATGTCCGCTACAGATGTTCCCCCGAATTTCTGAACCACCAGCCCCATAATTATTCAACCTCCGTCTTGATGGCTTTCGCCAGTTCTTGTATGCGCTTTTTGTCCCCCCGCAACGATATTTTCCGCCGCGTCTCATCGATATATTCGAAATGGACATGCATCGCGTCTTGAGGCAGCGCCCCGGATATCCGGTCGGCCCATTCGATCACGACAACGCCTTCCGAGGCCAGAATATCGTCAAACCCCAAATCGTCGAGATCCGCCGCACCGCCGAGACGATAGACGTCCATGTGATACAAACGGCATTTTGCCGGATACTCGTTGATCAGTGTAAACGTCGGGCTGGTGATGGCGAAAGTCCGCTCAACGCCGAGACCCTCCGCGATGCCTCCTGTAAAGCAGGTTTTTCCGCAACCCAACTCACCCGAAAGCGCGATGACATCTCCGGGCAGGGCCGCCTTTCCAACGACGGTTCCCATCCGATGCGTCACCGTCGCGCCGGTGGAAAGAATTTCAATCGATGCCTCATCTGTCATCGGAGCGGCCCATTTATCATTTTTTTATTTTTTTTCCAACAGGACAAATGCTGAAGCGTATTTTTCCGTGTGGGTCAAACTCAAGTGAATATCGGCGATTCCTTCGTCCAAAACCCGCCTGTGGGCCTCCCCTGAAAGAATGAGCTCCGGTTTCCCGCTTTCCGCATTGGCAACCTCGATGTCCCGCAGTCGCACACCCTGTCCAAGGCCGATTCCCATCGCCTTGAGAAAGGATTCCTTGGCGGCAAACCTGGCCCCGAAATGAATGGAGGCCTGGGCGTGTTTGCGGCAATAGGCAATTTCTCCGGGCGTGAAAATGCGATCCAGAAATTTATCTCCCCACTTTTCGATGATTTTTTCAATCCGCCGATTATCCACCAGATCAATACCTGTGCCGTAAATCATCGCCACCCTCTATTCTCAAGCCTTGATGATCGCATCGGTAAGCGCCGCGACTTTCTTCATGGCCGCCACATCATGAACCCGGATAATCCGACTTCCGCCGTAAATGGCGGCTGCAACCGATGCGGCGGTTCCTTCCAGCCTCTTGTGCGGCTCTTCGCCGGTTATCGAGCCGATGAACGATTTTCTTGACGAGCCGACCAGAATCGGCAATCCCAGGCTTTTCAATTCGGAAAGATTCTTCAGAATCTTGAGATTATCTTCCGGCGTTTTGCCGAATCCGATCCCCGGATCGATCACCAGGTTTTCTCTGTCCAGGCCCGCTTTAAGGGCGCGATCCACCGCTTTTTGAAGAAAGAAGACAATCTCACCCATTAAGTCGTCATAATGGAGATCGCCTGCCTGCATCGTTTCGGGTGTCCCGCGCATATGCATTAAAATCAGCGCCGGTTTGAGGTGCGAAACGGTCTCCGCCATTCGGCTGTCTGAGTTAAGTGAACTGATATCATTGACGATTTCAGCGCCCGCCTCCATGGCTTTTTGAGCCACGTCCGCTTTGGTGGTGTCCACGGAAACCGGCAGAGAGGTTTTCTTGCAGATCGCTTCAATAACCGGCGTCACTCGCCTGACTTCCTCGTCGACAGAAACGGGCTTTGCGCCCGGGCGCGTGGATTCTCCGCCGACGTCGATAATATCCGCTCCGTCATCGGCCATTTTAAGGGCGGCATCGATCGCTTTTTCCGGATCAAGATACAGGTTTCCGTCGGAAAAGGAATCCGGGGTCACATTGAGTATGCCCATGATTTGTGTGCGGTCCGAAAGATCAATCTCGCGACGCGAAGTCTTCCAGACGAATGCACTGCGGATATGGTTTTCCAAAACCCGGCCGATTTCTTCTCCGAGGTCGGCAAGACCAAATGGCTGTCTTGCCAGCCTGTCTGTGAGGAAATCCAGTTGCTTGCGCGTTCCCATGAGAAGCACATCGGTTTTCTCCAGGCTGCACGAGACGGAGCCGCGCGCAACTGCGGCATCCCCCCCCAGCGAAAGCATTTCCTGTTTGAGAATGTTGGCGACTTTGCAGGACTGGTTCTGGATCAGCAAATTGACATGGCAAGCCTTTTTTGCCATGAGGCCGATACCGTATGGATCGACGCCGACGGCCCGCAATGTTTCGCAAATTTCCTCATAACTTTGAATACTTACGATTCTCAAGCAGGCTCACCCGGAACGAGATTAGAAATCATGTCTGAACCGGCCCGCTACGAGGCCTGCTCCGTCTGGGCCGGCAGGGCCGTGCCGATAATGGCATCGATTTCCGTCCCGTTTAAGACTTCTTTTTCCAACAGTTCAGCGGACATCCGGTGAAGAATGTCAATATGATCCTTAAGAAGCGTGACGGCCCGGTCGTAATTTCTCTTGACGATGGACATGACTTCTTCGTCGATGCTTTTTGCCGTTTCTTCCGAATAGTCCTTATGTGTGGCAAACTCACGTCCCAGGAAAATCTGCTCTTCTTTTTTGCCGTAACTCAGCGGGCCGAGTTTTTTTGACATGCCCCATTCACAGACCATCTTGCGCGCCAGATTGGTCGCCCGTTCGATGTCGTTGCCCGCGCCGGTTGTAAAATCTTTCAAAACGAGTTCTTCGGCGGCACGCCCGCCCAGCAGGATGGAAATGTTGTTTTCCAGATACTGGCTCGCATAGGTATGTTTTTCATCAATCGGCAACTGCTGGGTCAGTCCGAGAGCCCGACCCCGGGGAATGATCGTGACTTTATGAATCGGGTCTGTTCCCGGAATCAGTCTGGCAACCAAAGTGTGCCCCGCTTCATGATAAGCCGTGTTGCGTTTTTCGGTTTCGGAAATGACCATGCTCTTTCTTTCCGTTCCCATCAGGATTTTATCCTTGGCGAACTCGAAATCCATCATGGACACTTTGTCTTTGTTAAGACGCGCCGCATTCAACACCGCTTCGTTGACGAGATTTTCGATATCGGCGCCCGACGTGCCGGGCGTTCCTCTGGCCAGAACGCCGTAATCGACATCATCCGCCAGCGGCACTTTGCGGGCGTGAACCTCAAAAATCTTTTCCCTGCCTTTGACATCGGGCAAAGGAACAACCACCTGACGATCGAACCGCCCCGGCCTTAAAAGCGCCGGATCGAGAACGTCGGGCCGGTTTGTGGCCGAAACCAGGATGACGCCTTCGTTGGATTCAAAACCGTCCATTTCCACCAGAAGTTGATTGAGGGTTTGCTCTCTTTCATCATGGCCGCCTCCCAGGCCGGCGCCTCGATGACGGCCGACCGCGTCGATTTCATCGATGAAAATGATGCAGGGGGCGTTTTTCTTGGCCTGGCTGAATAGATCGCGAACGCGGGACGCCCCCACACCCACAAACATTTCAACGAAATCCGACCCGCTGATGCTCAAAAACGGGACATCCGCCTCGCCGGCAATCGCGCGGGCCAGAAGGGTTTTCCCGGTTCCGGGAGGCCCGACCAAAAGAAGACCTTTGGGAATCCGGCCGCCGAGTTTCGTGTATTTTTTGGGATCCTTGAGAAAGTCGATGACTTCTTCGAGTTCGGCTTTGGCTTCATTAACGCCGGCCACGTCTTCGAAGGTGACTTTTTTCGATTTGTCAGTGATGAGCCGTGCCCGGCTCTTGCCGAAGGACATGGCCTTGCCGCCGCCGGCCTGCATCTGCCGCATGAAAAAAATCCACACCCCGATCAGCAGAAGAAAGGGGATCCATGACGCAAAAATCATATACCAGGGATTTTCATCCCTGGGCTTGGCGGTGATTTTTACTTTTTTGTCCCGAAATTCACGGATCAGATCGTCGTCTTTGGGCGCAAAAGACTTAAAGGAATTTCCGTTGGCGAGCTTGCCTGTGATCATGTCCCCTTGAATGGTCACTTCCGTAATTTCGCCGCTTGACAGGTAGGAGAGCATCTCCGTGTATGTGATATCCTTCGAGCCGGTTTTCGGCTCGTTGAACAATTGATAGACCAGCAGAAACACCAATAGCACCGTTAAGACCAGCGCTACATTTTTTTGGAACTGATTCAATATTTTTCTCCTTTACCGTGTGATGGCTGAAATCTTTATAATATTATTTCATTTAACTCAAATCTTTTCTCTGTTGTGCTCCGGGTCCTTTCCTTGGCGGACATCCGCTATTTCCAATGATCAGAACACGCCGGGTCGCAGGCGAAATGCTCACCCGCTCGGCCGGCGGAAACCCGTCGATCCAGATCACCGATTCATCATCCGACAATAAAACAATTCGATCTCTTACAGAACGCGGAATTTTCCTGTCGATGAATAAATCATGGACTTTTCTGGTTCCTTCCATGCCCAAAGGCTGCATTTTGTCCCCCCGGCGGCGATTTCTCGCCAGAACAGGAAACACAATACGATCCAGATCAAGGCAAACGCGCTGCGCGTTGGAAAAATCCACGTCGTCAGGCGTTCCTATCATAAAGAGCATTTCTTGTCCCGTCTCTTCAATGACCAGCTTTCCCGGCAATGTCACAGGGTATGAAAAGCCGGCTGTGAACTCCTGCCGCCCGCGGCGGACAATGATCCGGTCATAGTCTTTGTGGGCTTGCACTGCACCGGGCAGGGCTATCCACTTGCCTGTCGGCGAGGATTCCGCCAATCGATTCAGGGCTTGGACATGTCGAAATGACGCGCCGCCGCACAGTCTTTCAGATTCGACGCTGAAAGACTCCAGAATTTTTTTTGCCATGCGATTGCGCAAGGCCGGAGGCAGAGCCAAAAACGCGCAAACCGGGAATTCGATGCTGCCGTCTTCATTGCGGATGAGATGATCGGCCATCGCTTGGTCCGTCATGTTCCGGATATACTCGTTTTCGAGACGAAATATCTCTGCGCAGCGGGCAAGGGTTTTTTCAATGGATGGGTTGAATCGCTTCTTTAATAACGGGATCAGTTCCAGGCGAACCCGGTTTCGCAAGTGCGCATCGCTTTGGTTTGAAAGATCCCGTCGCCAGGCAAGACCTTCGCTTTCCAGAAAGATTTCAATCTCCGATCGGGAGGTCTCCATGAGCGGTCGAACGAAGAGGCCGTCCCTGATCGGCAGAAATCCTCTCAAGCCCGCCGGACCGCCGCCGCGAATTAGATTGAGCAAAACGGTTTCGGCCTGGTCTCCGAGATGATGCCCGAGCGCGATTTTATCCGCCCCCCACTGCGCGGCTGTTATGCGCAGAAAATCATATCGCTTTTGCCGGTAGAACTCCTCCGTCGACCAGCCGCGCGGTTTTTGCGCCCCGCCCATCGCCTCTGAAAAAAATGCCGCGCCGAATGATTGGGCCAGATCGCGGCAAAACGCCTCGTCCTGATCGGATTCGTCCAGGCGGCTTTCGTGATTAAAATGCGCCGCGGCGACAGTGAGACCAAGCGGACCCGCCAGTCGCATCAATACAAGCAACAGCGCACAGGAATCCGGTCCGCCCGAAAGGGCCACAAGCACGCGGTCTTTCGGGTCAATAAGCCCGTTTTCTTTTATGAAACGATTTATCTTATCCAGCATCGTCAATAAAATATCGATTGAATCTCCAGAAGACTTTCGCAGCAGAAATCCGGTTTCATCGCCAGCAGGGCTTCTCTGGCCCCCAGTCCGTTTAATAGCGCCGCACAGGAAACTCCGGCGTTTCGCGCCACGGCGACATCATTTGTTCCATCGCCGATGATTACGGTTCTATCTCTTGCCGCGCCATGCCGGAGCAAAACATAATCAACGATTCGGGGATCCGGCTTCAGATAGGGCGTGGAGTCCGCCCCGACCATGTCGTCAAAATAAGGCGTGATGCCCAGCGCGTCGGCAATGATTTTTGTGAAACGCAGACGCTTGTTGGTCAGGATCACCTTTTTCTTCATTGAAAAATAATCCAGTGTCTCTTTGACATGTGGATACAATGTTGATTTATCGAGCAGATGATCGCCGTAGTATTCCGTAAAGTGGCCAAGCGCTGTATCGATGCTGTCTGCGTTTGCTTCTCCGATCGCGCGGGAAATAAGCTGTCTGACGCCGTCTCCGACATATCCGATAATCTGGATTTCCGGCTTGGGCGGCAAGTTCAATTTCTCAAGCGCGTGGTTCACCGCGCAGGCCAGATCCGCCGCCGTATCCACGAGCGTGCCGTCAAAATCAAACAGCATTAAGTCGACTTCTTTGCGCATCCGTTCTCCTTGTTGTTCCTATATCGAAGCCTTGCTTCAAAAACAAGGGGCTTTGCATCAAAACCTATCGGAAATAGGGTTTGACGCCGCTTCTGTAAGTATGTTAAGTCCTTTCCACCGCTTGGATCTCCGGTGGCGACTGAGACGGTCAACCCTGTCGGACACAGGCCTTCCGGTCATGCTGAGGAAGGCCTTTTTTATTCGAGCCATGAAAAAAACAACGCCAATAACTTTTGCAATCATCGGAGCGGGCATGGTCGGAACCGCAATGGCGGTCCTGCTGCAAAAAGCCGGTCACCGCATTGCGGCCGTCTCGGATCCGCGTGCGGCCTCTATCAAAAGAGCGGTAAAATTCCTGGGCCCGGTCGCAAAGGTCAAAACCTCCGCGCTGGCCCCGAAAGCCGAGTGTTTTTTAATCACCACGCCGGACGGGCTTATACAAAGCGCCTGCGCTGAGCTCTCGTCAAATCCGGCCGTTTCCGGCCGCTACGTGTTTCATGTCAGCGGAGCGGGCGGATTAGACCTTCTGGCTTCGGCAAACAAAGCCGGCGCCTACGTAGGCTGCATCCATCCGCTGCAAAGCTTTTCGTCCATCGAAGGAGCGGTTGAAAGCCTTCCGGGAAGCTACTTCGGAATGACGGTCGCACGCGGAGCCAAAACCGTCGCGGGCCGTCTCGTCTCGGATTTTAAAGGGATTCCCCTTCGCATTCGGGCCGATCAAAAGCCTCTTTATCACGCAGCGGCCTGCATTGCCTCAAATTATTTCGTCTGCCTGATGTCTTGCGTTGAAACGCTTTGCCGCGCTTGCGGCATTCCTGAGGAAGACGCCCGCAAAGCTTTTTTGCCTCTCGTTTCCGGAAGCATGAAAAACATCCAACAACACGGCGCGGTTCAAGCCCTGACCGGCCCGGTCGCGCGAGGCGACCTGGAAACCCTTCAAAAGCATATCCTCGCGCTTACCGACTGTGCGCCGGAATATCTTCCGATGTATCGTCTGCTGGGCGACCTGACGACAAAACTCGCCTTGCAAAAAAAAACCATCACCGCTGGGCAGGCCAAAACCATTTCCCATTTTTTTAAAAGGAGCAACGTATGAGCACGCAGACTAAAATTTCGCGGAAAACCATTCTGGACATCAAAAAAATGAAGGTTCAGGGAGAAAAAATCAGTATGTTGACCGCATATGATTATAATATGGCTTCCCTGATGGACGACTGTGAAATCGACGTTATTCTGGTTGGAGACTCCCTGGGAAACGTCGTTTTGGGCTATGACACCACGTTGCCCGTGACGATGGAGGATATGCTGCATCATACGCGCGCAGTGGCACGCGGCGCTAAAAAAGCCCTCATCGTGGCCGATATGCCGTTTTTGTCCTACCAAATTTCTCCGGCTGATGCTCTGGCCAATGCCGGCCGTTTTCTCAAAGAAGCCGACGCTCAGGCCGTCAAGCTCGAAGGCGGAGAGGACCTGGCGGAGACGGTTTATAAGCTGACCTGCGCCGGCGTGCCGGTTATGGCGCATCTTGGGCTGACGCCTCAATCGATCCATCAGTTGGGCGGCTATAAGGTTCAGGGCAAGAAAGAAGACGCGGCACAGAAGATGATTTCCGACGCCCAGGCGCTTGAAGCGGCAGGCGCGTTTTCGCTGGTTTTGGAATGCGTGCCGGAAAAACTTGCGGCGGAAATTACCGGTCTGCTGACCATTCCCACGATCGGGATCGGCGCCGGCGTCCATTGCGACGGTCAGGTTCTGGTGATCAACGACATGCTGGGCATGTTCGAGCGGCTGTCTCCTAAATTTGTTAAGAAATACGCCAACATGAGCCAGGACATCAAAAAGGCCGTCAAGGCCTATATCTCGGAAGTCAAAGAGGGCGTCTTTCCGGATGCGGACCACAGTTTCAAGTGAGCCCGACTTTACATCATCGGACGTATTGTTTGAGCATTTTCTCGTAGGTGACCATAAGAATCGCCGGATCCACGAAATAATCCGGCCGCAGGTTGAAGTGCCTTTCGACCAGCTTTCGCGCGGCCGCCGCAAGAGAAGCTTCTTCCTTCATCGTTTGGGCGAGCAGTTGCTGCATGTCGAGGGTGGCCTTCAGGCTTTTTTCGATAAAATCGGCCGCAGGCTCTCCGGCAATGCAACCGTAATGATCCGCGCAAACGAGCCGGGTTTCTTTCTTGCCCAGTTTTTCGAGGCTTCGCACAAAGGTTTCCATGCTGGAGCCCGCAGCGATTATGAATTCTTCTTCGTAAGGAATCGCCGCCGCATCCGACGGAAACAAAGCTTTTAAAGACGGGACATAAGCCGATATCGAACAGGAGGAATGCCCCGGGGTCGAAAGAATTTCTAGTGTTAGTCCCCCTAAATCCAGCTCCTGTTTATCCTCCAGAACCACGCCCGACGAGGCCAGATCGGCGCTCCAGCGCCAGTCCAGACCGGTCCAGTTCCCGAAACGCTTTTCGCCCCCCAGTCGATCGGCGACTTTCTTTGTAAACATTTCCATCACGTCCAAAGCGCGCGGATTTCGCAAAACTTCCCAGGCTCTGGCCGATGCGTATAATTTCAGATCCGGATGACGCCTCTTCATAAACGGGGCAATGCCGACATGATCAAAATGGGCATGCAGAATCAGAAGGTGTTGTATCGTGTCCTCGCGGATGCCGAATCGCCTGAATTGCTCCAATAGCTCCGGCAAAACATAGGGCATCGCCGCGGTCACCAAAGCCGATGCGCTCTGACCTTCCAAAAGATAAACGCAGGACTCCGGCGTCCCCAAAAGCCACAATCCTTCATCAATTTTGCCTGCTTTTCGAATTCTCATGGCTGTCTGTTATGAACAATCACCGCTTTTTTTCTCAACCGATCGTTGAGCGCGGCAAAAGCGTCCATTTCGTTTTGCTTGGCCAAATACTCCGCGATCCGATCGCGCACCTCCGAAAGCGCCATCACTTTTTCCGGATGACTCTCGATCACCTGTATTATATGGTGACCGTATTCCGTGCTGACCACTTCGCCAATGGCCATGACCTCCTGAGAGAAAGCCGCTTTTTCAAAAGGACGAACAGTCTGTCCGATTTTGATGAGTCCCAAATCTCCGCCTTTTTCTTTGCTTGGGCAATCCGAATATAACGCCGCCAGCTCGGCAAAATCCTCGCCTGCCGTCAACCTGCTTCTGATTTCTTCGATTTTCTTTTTTTTCGCTTGGCGCGAGGCGGCTTCCTCGCCGGGATTGAGCGCCAGCAGAATGTGCCGGACATGAACCGTCCGGCCGATGACAAAACGCTCCCGATGCTCCTCGTAAAAACGCTCGATGTCCGTTTTCGACGGTTTGGAAAGCCCCGCCGTTTCCATCGCCATGAGTTTACGAATCCGGATATCCAAAACAATATCTTCGTGTGTAATGTCATTCTCCCTGAAATAGTCGTCCAGGCGCTTGTTCGGGGGCAGCTGACCTTGAATTTTTTCATATTCCCGATCAATTTCGTCTTGAGAAGCGCGGAGTCCTAATCGATCCGCCTCATCGGAAAAGATGACCCGGGTGATGAAATTATCAACGAACTGCCCGGCCAGGTCTTTTTGCATTTTAATTTGCTCTTCTGACGAAAGAGAAGCTTTACGATCTTTCATTTTCAGACGGATTTTCTTTTGCAGATCGGATTTTTTAAGCGTTTTGCCGTTGACTTGAATCCGCACGTCGGGCGAGATTTCATCAGGCTGTTGAATCGTTATCCCTTGCGGGGTTTCGTTCATAATCTCAATGAACGATTCTCGTGCAGCTTGATTTTGATCCCCTCCGGACGGATCATCATGATTCGAGCAGGCGTAAGCGGAGAGCGCCGCAGCGAATAAAAGGGCCGGAAGAAATCGCTTCCGAACCATTAAAAGGCGTCCTTTACGATTCTCTTTTTCCATGATTCAAACCTTAATCCATCGATTCCACAAGTCAAGGGCTTTGTCTTTTCCGGCGGGGAGACGACCCTCAGGTGACGCTTCTAAGAGAGTTTAAAACGGCAAGCCATTGAGCGTCCGAGGCAGGACTGCTCATTTGTCCGATTTCATCGGGTATGGCCAAGTGAAGCGCCTCATACTTTGCGGCAAGCGCGCGGCCCGGTTCGACTTTGGGATAGGCCACACGGGTCAAATAATTGATCAGTTTAAGGGTTTCAAATCCGTCAAACCAGATATGGAAGTGAGCGGGCAGGTCTTTTTTTTCCCGGACATTTTGTCTGATCTTCTCCCAGACGTCCGCAAACCCCCGCTGTCTGAGAAACGTTTCCAATTCATCGTGGATGGTCCGCGCGCAGGAGAGAATCCGCTGCGGCGACGCATCCGGACATTCCCTCATCAGCCCGAGCCAGTTTGAAAGAATCTGAAAAATGCGCGGATCATACAGGCCAAAATCGGAGGGGCCCAAAGACAGATATTGATTTACGGCGGCGCCGGTTCCGAACGGCACGCGCTTCGATATCCTCGCGGACGGGTAAACACGGGTTTGACGGATGCACGCAATCGGTGCGAGCTTGGCCAGCTTGTTGAGAAAATAAAAATCTTCGCCCGCCGCCCGTCTGTTCATGCCTCGCACCGCCAGATAGGCCTCCGCCGACACGGCCATCGTTGAACCAATGGCGGAATAGGCATAGGGAGAACCGGCCCATTTCAGCCCCAGCACATAGCTGCGCAGATAAATTTCATAGGCGCAGATGGCGCGAGCGGTTGCCGGATCCTCCGGCAGGCGATGGGCGTAGTCCACGACGGCCGTTTTGATTTTTCGGGTAAAATGCGATCGAACGGCGGCGAGGTAGTTTTTCTCAACCAGGGTGTCGGCATCCAAACAGACGATCAGACCCGTCCGGGGGTGCACGTTCCGCAAGATGGATAGAGCCCGGTCCATGCCGATTTTGCGCGCCATGCCGACGCCGCCTTCTTTCGCCGGAATCTCCCAACCTGGCGAGGAGGCGTCGATGTAGGCTATCCGAAGCCGGGAGGTTGAAATAACGTCCAGTACCTGCGCCTGCTTTCTTGAGGCATCGCTTTGAGGCATCGCTTTTTTTCGTGTCAGGGCATCGAGGATGGCAAGCGTGTCTTGATTGTTCTCCCGATCATCGGCTCCTGAATCCGTTTTATTGTTGACGACGCAAATCACCAGCGTTCGATCCAGACGTCCCGGATCATTGTGCGCTAAAGAACACAGGGTCAAAAACAGGTGATCTTTTTCGGCGTAAGCGGGAATCACCACAACCGTGTCGACGCCGGTCAAGTCGCCGCAATGCAGGGGTCTGTCGACGGAGGCGAAGTTTTTCAGATATTTATCAATCAGCTGAGGAGGATTCATAAATCGCTTCAAGGACTTTTTCTTTGAGCTGCTCATAATCGGGATCGATCCAGACAATGGCCTGTCCTTTTCGTTCCATCCGCCGAAACCAGGTCTCCTGCCTTTTGGCAAACTGACCGATGGCAATTTCAAGTTTTGAAATCATGTCGCGTTTCGTCATCTCGCCTTTCAGAAACCGGGAAATGAACCGGTATTCCAGCCCGAAGCCGTCAAGGCGCTCCCAGGAAAGACCCTTTTCATGCAACCGGGCCACTTCCTCAATCATGCCCTCGTTAAGACGCTGCGCCAGTCGCAGCGCGATTTTCTCCCTCAAGACGGGCCTGGGCAGACGGATCCCGAAGACGAGCGGACGGATTTCGGGAAAAACGGGAATTTTTGAAGGTTTGCGCTTCGCCTGTTCGATCTCTATCCGTCTCAGAATTCTTTCCCGATCTTCAAGATCGGTTTTGTTGTGCAGGCGATTCGTCATGGACAGAAGCATCTGCTGCAGTTCGCCGAGCGATTTTGACTCGAGGGCTTTCCGGAGCGCAGGATCCGGCGGGGCTTCCGGAAGAATGTAGCCGCCGAGCACGGATTCCAGATAAAGCCCCGTTCCGCCGACCAGAATCGGCCATTTTTCTCTTTTGGCGACGTCCGCGTATGCCGCATAAAACTGTTTTTGAAAATCATACACGGTGAATTCCGCCTCCGGGTCGATGATGTCGATCAGATGGACGGAAACGGTTTTGGCGCCGAAAGCATACTGATGGCGATCCTTTCCGGTTCCGATATCCATGTGTCGGTAGACCTGCCGGGAATCCGCCGACAGAATTTCGCCGTCCAGATCGCAGGCCAGACGCGCGGCCAGAGAAGTTTTCCCGGTCGCCGTGGGCCCCACGATGGCAATCAGATTTTTACCCATAAGGAATGGCTTGCTATTCTTTCTGTTTGTGTGTATCGAAAACCGCCGGCGCATTGTTGCCGGCCAACGACGACCATCATGGATAAACGACTGGATCTGGCAAAAGAGGCGATTTTCCCTCTGATCATCAAAATGAGCTGGCCTTCGATCATCGCCATGCTCGCCATATCCGTCTATAATTTCATCGACACGTTCTGGCTGGCCCGTTTGAGTTCTCAGGCTCTGGCCGCGCTGACGGTTTGTTTTCCCATTCAAATGCTCTTTGCCGCCGTCGGCGTGGGAACCGGAGTCGGCGCGGGATCCTTTTCCGCGCGGATGTTCGGCGCAAAGAACTATTCCCAAGCGCAGCATACCGCCGGCCAGATTTTTTTTCTATCCCTTTCTTTCGGCCTATCCATCATTGTCTGCGTATTGTTTTTCGGAGACGCGATCCTTGTGTTCTTCGGGGCCTTCGATGAAATCATGGACGAGTGCCGGGCGTATCTCAACGTCGTTGTTTTCAGCGCCCCCTTTTTGATTTTCTCGATGATGAGCAACAACCTGCTTCGCGCGGAAGGAAGACCGCTTCTGTCCATGACGGTGGTGTTGATTTCTTCTTTCGTCAGCGCCCTGCTCGATCCGCTGCTGATTTTCGGTTTTGGCCCTTTTCCCAGTCTGGGGATATCGGGAGCGGCCCTGGCGGCCGTTTTGGCCCAGATATTCGCCTGCTTCTTTTCCGTCTATTTTTTAAGCATGAGGTCCTCACGCTTTCATCTGCAATGGAAGTTTCTCCTGCCTAATCTCTCCATCATTCAGTCGATTTTCTCCACCGGGCTTCCCACGATCGTAACCAATCTGGTATTAACCATTGTGCTGATCGCCTATAATCATGTCCTGTCGCAATTCGGCTCATTGGCCATCGGCGCTTTGGGAATCTGCTTCCGCATCAACGGTCTGGTCACGATGATCTTGTACGGCATCGGCTTCGGACTGATGCCGATCGTCGGCTTCAGCCAGGGCGCCGGATTACACGAACGCCTGAGGCATTCCGTTTTGTTGTCCATTCGCGTGGCGACGGTTTTTTCGCTGACCTCCTCCATCGTTTTGGCCATCTTCGCAAGGCCTATTGTCGGCATTTTCACCGCGGACCCGGCGCTTATCGACATCGCAACTGTCGCCCTTCGCATCTACATATCCGCGCTCGCGGTGAGCGCGCCGATCATCATCTATATCAACATGTTTATCGGTCTGGGCAAGGGAACGCTGGCCATGTATCTTCTGCTGGTTCGCGACACACTTTTTCTGATTCCCCTTCTTTTGGGCTTGTCGAAGTTCTTCGGGCTGATCGGCGCCTGGCTTGCGCTGCCGATTTCGATGCTGATCGCTTTTTTTCTTATTTCGTCAAAGGCCAGAGCCGAACTGAATCGTTATGAAAAGGCTTGACGCAAAAAAAATGCCCCGTTTCCGGGGCATTTCCATCATTGCGTCAGGCGATGATTACAGCGGCTGAACATTGGCCGCGCTCGGCCCTTTGTTGCCCTGCTCGATGTCAAACCGAATCCTCTGACCTTCATAGAGTGTTTTGAATCCGGTTCCGTTAATGGCGCTGTAATGGACAAATACATCGCCGCCTTCGTCATTTTCAATAAACCCAAACCCCTTCTTCTCGTTAAACCACTTTACTTTTCCCTCTGCCAAAGCTATAAGTCCCCCTTTCAAAATTTTGTTTCCTCCGGAGAATTCCTTCAGAAACTAAAAAAACCGCCCGGACCCCTGATGAATATTTCAGGAATCCTTAAGCGGTTCATTTTCCTTTGCTCATGAATTGCTGCACGCTGCGTATAACCTAACTCAATACAAATCGTCTCTTGCGTCACGAGACTTCAATACTTTCACACTGTTGGAATTCATATCACTATTTTTTTTAAAATCAAGCCTTTTTTTCATTCTTTTGCAAATAATATTTCCGCAATATTTTTTCCAAATCCGCCTCGTTTCCGGAATAAAAGTGGTCGGCTCCGGCAACCAGGGCGAAGGTCGCAGATAATTTCCCGGCCTGCTTCATCAGGTTCTCGACATCGCAGAAAGGATCTTCATCGCCGCAGACGATCAATCCGATTTCATGGACAAAGCCATTCCAGTCAAAACGGAAATACCTGTCCGGCAGAGAAACCATGATCACACCTTCCAGATCTTTCCGATTTTCTTTCAACCAATGATGGCAAACCCAGGCCCCGAATGAGTATCCGGCAAGAACGATTTTCGGCGAGCCTTGAGCCGCAAGAAAGTCGCACGCGGCTGTGATGTCGTCTCGTTCGCCCCTGCCTTCGTCATAGACGCCTGTGCTTTTCCCCACACCGCGAAAATTGAATCGCAGCGTTGAAAGCCCCTGCCGTGCGAAAGCCGTTTGTATCGCTTCGACCACGTTGTTATCCATCGAGCCCCCCATCAGGGGGTGCGGATGACAAACGAGTGCCGCTGCGACGGAATCTCCCTGCAAATACATCCCCTGAAGCATTTGACGTCCGTTTTTAAATAACACCTCTTTTTCGCCGGTTTTCATCTCAGATCTCTCCCATACGATGGCAAGCGCACCAGCGTCCCGGCGAAACCGGACGCAGAAGCGGCGCGACGTCGCGACACACGGCAATTCGATAGGGGCAACGGTTTCGAAAAAGGCAACCCGTTCCGTCGGCCTGCAACGCTTCGCCGCGAATGACTTTCTCATTGAGTTTTCTTGATTCCAGGCACGACGGCATCGCCGCCAGAAGCAGCCTCGTGTAAGGGTGCAGCGGCTTTTCATACAGATCGTCGCGGCCGGCCAGCTCCAGAATTCTTCCCAGATACATGACCGCGATGCGGTCCGACATATGTCGGATCACTTCCAGATCATGAGACACAAAAAGATAAGTGAGGCTCAAATCCTGTTTCAGGTCTTTGAGCAAATTGAGAATCTGAGCCTGAACAGAGGCATCCAAAGCGGAAACCGGCTCGTCGGCCACAATGAGCTCAGGACGTAAAACCAAAGCCCGCGCGATGCCGACGCGCTGTCTTTGCCCGCCGCTGAATTCATGTGGATAGCGCCTGCCCTGTTCCGGGGTCAATCCGACTTTTTTGATGATGCTTTCCGCAATGTCCCGATGATTTCGCGATCTGCCGTGGTGAATGCGCAGAGGCTCTTCGATCATGCCGAGCGCGGTCTTGCGCGGATTTAAGGAAGAATAGGGATCCTGAAAAATCATCTGCACTGTCCTGCGGTAGGTTTTGAGCGCCTCTCCACGGTAGGCAAAAATATCCTCGCCCTTAAAAGACACCCGGCCTGCATCCCTGTTTTCAAGCCTAAGAAGCAATCTGGCCAGTGTGGACTTGCCGCATCCGGATTCGCCCACAAGCCCCAGGGTTTCTCCCTTGTAAATAACCAGATCCACGCCGTCGACGGCGCGAACCTCTCTTTTCGTCCCGCCCAACAGGCCCGCGCCGAGGATGTATTTTTTTTCAAGATTGGCGATATCAACCAAAACGTCAGACATGATCTTATCCGGCTATCTTTTTCTGATGCAGCACACAGGCCACACAATGGTTTGTTCGGACCTCTTCCAGAGACGGCTCCGCATGCCTGCAGGTTTCCGATGCGTAGTCGCACCGGTCTGAAAACCGGCATCCTTCCGGCAACGCATAAAGGCTCGGCACGGTCCCGGGGATCGTTTTGAGCTTGAAATTGCCGGAAGTCGCCTTTCCGCAGGCTCCCGGACGCGATTCGATCAGGCCTTTCGTGTAGGGATGAAGAGGGTTCTCAAACAAATCCGCGGCGGCGGCCATCTCGACGATTCTGCCTGCATACATGACCGCGACACGATGCGCCATGCGGGCGACAACACCCAGGTCGTGCGTGATGAGCATAACCGCCATATCGTTTTTCTTCTGCAACTGCGCCATCAGATCCAAAATCTGGGCCTGGACGGTCACATCCAGGGCCGTTGTCGGCTCATCGGCCAAAAGCAGTTTGGGATGGCACGACATGGCTATCGCTATCATCACGCGCTGGCGCATCCCGCCGCTTAGCTGATGCGGATAGTCCGCCGCCCTGCGCGACGGATCGGGAAGACCGACTTCCGCAAGCATCCGAACGCTTTCGTCTTGCGCCTGCTTCCGGGGCAGGCCCCGGTGCAGCATAACGACTTCCGCGATTTGTTCTCCCACGCGCAAAACGGGATTGAGCGACGTCATCGGCTCTTGAAAAATCATGCCGATATCTGAGCCGCGTTTTTGTCTCATTTCGGCTTCCGTCAAGGACAGCAGATCCGTCCCCTCAAACACAATGCGTCCGGTTTGGATTCGGCCATTGGGGGGAATTAGTCTTAATATCGACAGGGCCAGCATGGTTTTCCCGCAACCGGATTCGCCCACAACGCCCGTCACTTCGCCTGCATTCAATGCAATCGAAACGCCGTCGACGGCTCGTAGCATTCCCCTTCCGGTTGAAAAAACCGTCTGCAGATTGTCGATTTCAAGCAGGGCGGACATGGATTATTTCCCTGCGCGTTTTTCAAGAAATTCCACAAAAAGACGCACGCCGATTCCGGATGCGCCTTTAGGAATATAGTCGTTTGCCTTCGTTTTCCAGGCCGGTCCGGCGATATCCAGATGGACCCAGGGACCATCGCCTGCAAACTTGCTCAAAAACGTCGCGGCGGTGATGGTTCCGGCCGGCCTTCCGCCCGTGTTCTTATAATCGGCAATCTCGCTTTTGATCTGTTCGTCGTAGAGTTCCCACAACGGAAGCTCCCAGACTTTTTCACCTGTCATTTCCGATGCGGCTTTAATCTGATTTTTCAGTGCTTCGTCGTTTCCCAAAACAGCCGCGACATCCTCACCCAGCGCGATCACGCATGCGCCCGTTAATGTGGCAATGTCGATCACCGCGACCGGTTTGAACGTTTTGGCGAACGCCAGAGCGTCGGCCAGTATCAGACGCCCTTCCGCGTCGGTATTGAGGACTTCAATGGTCAGTCCGGAATAAGAGGTTAGAATGTCACCGGGCTTATAGGCGCAACCGCCGGGCATGTTTTCCGTTGCAGGAACGAGTCCGACAACGTTGATCGGCAATTGAAGATCGGCTGCCGCCATGATCGCGCCCAGCACGGCCGCACCGCCGGCCATGTCCGTTTTCATCTCATCCATTTTTTCGGCCGGTTTCAGAGAGATGCCGCCGCTGTCGAACGTGAGCCCCTTTCCGACTAAAACAATTGGAGCCGATCCGCGTTTTCCACCGCGATACTCAAGAATGATGAATCGCGGCTCCTGGCAGGATCCGGAGGCGACCCCCAGAAGAGCGTTCATCCCCAGCGATTTCATTTTTTTGCGATCCAGAATCGTGCAGGACAGGTTTTTTCTTCCGGCCAGTTTTTTTGCATGATCAGCCAGAATTGAAGGCGTCATGTCGTTTCCCGGTGTGGACACCAGATCTCGGGTAAAGCAAACCGCCCGGGAAATGATTCCGGCCTTTCTGACTTCCGCTTTCGCTCCGGCCAATGACGCGGCCGGAACAATAAAACGCAGCGTGTCGATGCTTTTAATTTCATTGCGGGCAAGCGTTTTATAAGGCGTGAATTGATAAAGTCCCAGAATCGCGCCTTCGGCGGCTGCGAAATAAAGCCCCGCCCCTTCGCCAGACATAAATTCAGAGCCAAAAGCCAGGGCCGCGTGACGGACCTTTCCATCGCGCAGGGTCTGCATCCCCTTCGACACGGCTCGACGAACTTTGTCCAGGGTAAGTTCTTTTCGCTTGCCCAGACCCAGCAAAGCGACTTTCTCGAATGGACAATCCGCGGAGACTTGGAAAACGGAAACCTGCGAAAGCTTGGCTTCAAAATCGCCATTTTTTATCAGGCGTGAAATCATCCCCGCCGTTTTCCGATCGACCGCAAGAGCCTCTGCTGATAGTTTTTTGTCCTCTTCGCAAAAAGGTAGAATCAGCGCCTGAGTTTTCATCTCCGCGATAAGGCCCTTTTTAACGTCTATATTCACAATGACCTCCCTGAATGCGCCGGAGCCTGCGTTTAGTTTCGGCCGGTGCCGGTTTAATAACACATCAATAATAAAAGTCAATTGTTTGTGGGACGGGTTTTATTGGAAGGATATCGCGTTTCGGCGCAGGGAATGGTAAATGTCCTTCTGGCTGCTTTTCAAAACAAATTTGAGATAATTGATATTTTTATCAATCGAATCTTCATAGACATTCGCGTCGATGTCCCAGCGCTCGCGAAAATGATGGCGCATATATCGGACGACACCGCCGAATTCTTTCTCGAAACGCTCTCGTGTTCTGTTATGAAAGCTGACCGTTTTTCTAAGCAGATCGATTTCGCTGTCGAAGCCTGGAACCGCTCCTTCCTCGAATTCGCTGTAGAGCAGCATCAGCTTTTCCAGATACAGGCGGTCGGCCATTTGTCCCAGAAGATCGGCCGTGCCCAGCATCTTGCCTAAAAGGGCGATGATCGGCGTCGAAAACTCGGAATCCGGCACCATGGTATGGACGCCCGTGCAGCTTAAGATATCGTGAAAATTTTTCATATCGTCCGCGAAATAGTCATCGCCGGCTAAATAGCTCTGGACGAACGCGATGCTGCGGCCAATGTGCCTCATCGTATATTTCGCGCCGGTTCCGGCATAGTCATCAATCGTCTGAATATAGCCTGTGTCGTGCATCAGCGCGCTTATCAGTCCCAGGTTGATTTCCTTTTCCGAAAAGACTTCGCCGTCCACCGCCGCGCCGTGCATCAGCCGCGTCATTGCCAAAAGTGTTAAAACCGTATGGCGGAAATCGTGATAATAGGTATTGCAGGCTCGATAACCGGGATACTGGCCGGCAAAAAGGTTTTCGATATCCGCAAGAACTTTATTGAAACGATCTGCATTGAACCGGCTGTCAATGTGCCCGACGACATGCATCGTTTCATGAATGATGGAGGGGTTGTCTCGGATATCGATTAATACTGGGATATTTGCACCATTCCTCATATACCTATATCCTGTTTTTCATTACTGACACGAATTTAGCACGCTTCTTTTAAAGTCACTGCATATTATCTTTGTATTTATTAAATCGACTACTCACATCGGCTGCGGTCAGCGCTCGTTTATAATAAAAGACCTCGTCTATAGTACCTTGGAAATTTTGTCCGATAATCAGATCGTCTGTATTCCATACGATCGTTCCGGATAAATTTTCGGACGCTTTGAGTTGACCGTTCACATAAAAAGTGGCTGATGACCCGCTAACGGAAAGCACCAGATGATACCATTGATTCACTGAAGGGCGCCTTTCTCCCCAGCATAGGCGGACAACACCGCTGGTTGTATAAACCTGTGCATTCCAGCCGCCGGATTCAGGAGAATTGTTATTGTTTTGATAAAGACCATGTCCTCGATTTCCCACAACACCTTTAAAAACCATCTGTGCCGTTTGATTATTATTTGAAGGTCTTACCCAGGCCTCTATTGTAAACTGATTATCTTGATTTAATACGGAAGCATGATCAACAGTAATGCTGGCACTACCTCTAGACTGGATTGCCGACCCGTATATTCCAGAGTTATTTCGCTCGATTCCCGAACTCATTCTTCCATTGTTTTCTTCGATTCCGTTGACGAAACCAGAGCCATAGGCAACGTCTCCATCCCCTTCCTCGAAGGACCACCAGACCACTTCTCCGGTTTTCAGAGGAGGAATGGCATGAATCAAGACATGATGAAAATTCGGCGTATATATTCCAATGGCATCTCGGGTGCGAAGACCCGTTTTACCGGTTAAATAATCATTGTCGACAAAGTTCATAATTTCCTGTCCGTCGATCTTGATGATATGACGATTGCCCTGGACGGTAATGGATATCTGATGGGATTTATTGTAGATGTCTCGGAACTGGCTAGTCGTTCGGTATAACGTTTGAAAGGGAGCTTGATTGTGGTTTCCATTAACGATTTTTCGAACGTTGAAATCTATGCCTGAACCTGTTTGTCTGGGTGCATACTCAAAGCAGTATCCGTTGATGTTTGTAGTCCCCGTAACACGATAATATATCCCAAATCCTGGTTGTTGTAAAAGAAACATGGGCACCGTCGCATTTACCGAAATTCGATAATCGTTTCCTTCGCCGTGTTCAAAGATAAGACGACTATCCCCAGTACCAACGGTTAAATAACCATCCTGCACGCGCCATTGCCCCGAAAGCGTCGTAAATTGATTTTCGGGATCATCGCCATTGCCGAAAGAGAGCTCAAATTTGTTGACGTCGTCGGGACTGGAAACATTGATATTCAGATTGCCGTCCCACGTGTAAGTGGTTAGCGTTTTTTGCGCGCCAAAGGATATCGCCGTCATTATTAATAATGAAAATATAATCAAAATAATTTTCTTCATCTTAATCATCTTACCCCCTACCTAATTGCCGAAATTGGCAGTTGATCGAAATCCTATATTTTTCCCGATATAAATGATTATTTCGCCGCCTGCAGAAAACGGATTGGGTTCCGGTGAACAAGATCCTAGATAAGCTAAATTCGTTAAGGCGACCTTTCCTTGCTCCGGTTCCGTGCGTCTATTGTATGAATAGATGATGGGATTGCTTCCATCGCATGATTCATCCAGAAATATTATGCCTCTTTCCGGTGGA
The DNA here is from genome assembly GCA_018436925.1 of Syntrophaceae bacterium. Lineage (GTDB taxonomy): Bacteria > Desulfobacterota > Syntrophia > Syntrophales > Smithellaceae > UBA8904. Next base: position 163,273 of record JAHDKI010000009.1, on the reverse strand, counting down.
AAGATTTCGGACAATGCGTTGTCCGGCAAAGTTATAACCAAATTTCCATCCAAAATAACGGCTGAGGAAAATTCAAATCCTAGAAAAAGTTCGTTACCCGCCTGAATTGAATTTGCGCCAAGCGGTGCGTTCAAGGTAAACGTAGCTTTCGTTCCAGCATTTTGCGTGAAATTTGATTCTATATTTGTGTTTGTAAATTCATACACTTCACCATTTGCGTTTTTCAGCCTTCCTTCAACATTATTGGGAATATTTATCGCATTATTACTATCCTGGTCCGCAGGAGGAACCGCTCCCGGAAAGTAGAGTTCAATGGATGTTGAACCCGCGGTACTTGGCGTGTTTGCATAAAACCAATAGGGATAGACCTGCACCGTACAGGATCCCTGATTTTCGGGCATGGTGAAACTTTTATTGTTCAGGGCAACGAGCTTTGAATTCTTCAAATTGGCGTCTGCCGCTTTGTATTCACTGGCCGCGATCCGAATACAGGATTCGCTGATGTAATAGGCCTTGGCGTCGTTCTGCGCTCTGGCCTGATTGAGCTGCCCGGTTGATGTCAGTGTGTACATTCCGACGCCCAAAACCGCCACCACGACGATGGCGATAATGATGACGACCAGGGTCGAACCGGCTTGTCTTTGGGGGGCGCTTTTAGTCACGATTGTTTTGCCTTTCATCTTTCGTTACCGATCAGTTCAGCAGCGGCTCGTTTCTCAAATCCGTCCTCCTGGGATTCACGGTTGTGTTGAAACTGATTGTTCCGCCCGAACTTTGCGTCAGGGTCAAAGTCACCCGGATCCTGTCAAGTTCATTGAAATTAGCCGTCGTTGTCGCCCAGGCACTGTCATCCGATTTGAAATATGAAAAAAGCGCCTGCGATTGCGCAACGCCGTCGATCAGCACGCCGTCAATCAGAGAACCGTCCGGATTGAACCACCTCATGAAAATCCTGTTTCCTGAACGCTCAATCACCAATATCCCTCCGCCTTGAGCCGGTGTGTATCGGATTCTTTCAGCTGTCGCTTCCGTGATGGTTTGCACATCTGTAAGTTCTTTCTTGATTCTCGTCATGGCAACCTGGGCTTTTTGAGACAATTGTACAGATTCGCTCGCAAACAGATAGCTTTCAACCCCCTTGATCAAACCCAGACTTAGCCCGACCGCCAGAATACCCACCAATGCCAAAACGATGATGATTTCGATCAGTGTAAATCCGGCGTTTGCGGTTTTGAGATTAGTATTCATCGATGCGCCTACTGTGTAAAAATGGCAAACACGGTTTGCTCGCCGTCTGAACAGGTCACCTGGAGATGATCTGTCGCGGTTGTGTATCCGGGCAGCGTGTTGGTAATATTGCAGATACATCCCTCCGGACAGGAAATGGCCGCCAAATTCAACGTCCCCGCAGCCAGGCCCTGGCGATATTGAGCCGTTAGCGTTTCCATTCTCTGGATCAGCGCATACTGTCTTTGAACCTGCCCTGCCGGAACGGCGCTTCCGGTAAAGGCCCGTCCGAAATAGGCCAGAAAAGCTGTTGCGGCAATCGCCAGAATGACGATAGTGACGATGACTTCGATCAATGTAAATCCGGCCTGCTTTTTCATGGTACATATCCTGTCAGGGGATAAATCGTGATGTCTTTAGAGGGGCCACCTGTATTTGCGCTGACGCGAAGCGCCAGAGAAAACATCAGCATGGCCGAATTGCCGTCATGTGGAATGCCCCGGTTGTTAAAATAAACACGAAATCCCTGGTTGATTCGAATATTTTTAGCGTCCAGATCGATCTTCCGATCGGCGGTTGCAAATTGCGCATCATCGGGCAGGAGCATGACATTCGTCGGATCGGTTCCCCGATACATCCAATACTGATTGGTTGCAGGGTCATAGGTAATTCCGGCTCCCTCATTGGTATTCATGGCCACGGTCTGCGCATATCTTATATGGGATTTCAGCGCATCCGCGCCGGCATAAACCTCGGCGTTAAAACTCGATGCACGGTTGACAACCAAAACCGCCATAATCCCTAAGACGATCAAGACGACAATGATCTCAAGAAACGTGAAGCCCTTTGAATTGCTCTTACAGATCATAGACGTGCTTCCTTCATGACAAGATGCCCTGCGACAGACCGCAGCGCGCCGAGCAGTAACACGCCGAAGACTATTGCCGCCGCAGTCAGGATAAAAATATAGAGCATTGCGCCGGAAAATGAAACCATGAATTCCAGAAAAAGCGCGTTGATGAAAATGAGGGCGGTATGAACAAGCATTGCGCGCTGAATATAGCGGATCAGAGCGGGCCGCCGAAGCATCAGGAAGGCGGAGATTAAAATGAACATGCCGCTTGCCAGGGCCAGCCAGGGTTGAAGCTTCAGCCAGACGGGAATCTCAAACGAGGATAATATTCCGGAAAGCCCCAAAATCGTGACACTGCCGGCAACAAAATAAAAAAAGCCTATGGCAAGATAAATCATGGAACACTGGGCTAGTGTTGTGACGGGATCGAAAATGGTCGTCCATCTGTCGGATGACTTCCGTCTGAGATGAAATATATCGCGGCTCTTTGTCAGGCTTTGTCCTTTCGTCTTTTCTTCAAGCCGCATAAATATTCGTTTTGCCAGATCTTCCGGCGGATCAAGCGTCGGAGCGTTTTTCATCATGCGGATGATTTGCGAATAGTTTTTTTCCATATCGGTAACCCTTATACTGAGCTATACAATCGGAATGAAACCAAAGTCACATTTTTTTTTCAAAGGTTCATCGTCTTTTTCAACTTTTCCAAGCCGCGATACGTGCGCATTTTTACGGCGCTTTGCGATTTTCCGGTGATTGAGGCGATTTCTTCAAACGACAAGCCCTGATAATATCGCAAAACAATAACCTCCCTGAGATCCGATGGAAGACGCAAAAGAGAGGTCTCCAGAAGGATCGACTCCGGTTCAAACGGTTCTGGATGAATCTGCCGATTCCCAGCGTCATTTTGTTGCGCGTTTATTAAAACGATCTGAGACTCATCCCGGCGCCGCCTGGAGAGGGCTTTAAGATGATTGCGGATCAAATTGAGGGCGATTGTATACAGCCAGGTGAAAAACCTTTTTTCCGGATTGAATTTGTTCAGATGCAGATAAGCCCGGATAAAGATCTCCTGTGTCAAATCCTCTGCGTCGGTCCGATTTCCCGTCATCCGGTAGGCGAGATTGAAGATGGGTGTTTTGAATTTTTCAACAATGATAGCATAAGCTTTTGAGTCCCCTTTCAACACAATGTCAATGATTTCTGCGTCCGTCTTTTGTTTCATGGGCACATCCATCCGGCTTCCTTTAAACGCTCAAACACAAACAGCGATACGCATGGAAAATACTAGTATTCACTTCGCTGAATATCAAGTAAATTCAAGTAAAAACAACAAATTTATTTTGGACAAATCTCACAATTCATAGTAGGTATCCTCTCATTATGTTTATGTCGTGAATCAATCGAATCGGAGCTCTGAATAACAGTTTTGGCTGGACCTATTGACGAGAAACTTTCACATGAAACCTCACCACAGGCATGCTCATGACTTTTTAATTTGAGGCTTTTAGATGCTGACAAAGCAAAACGGTTTTACTCTTCCGCTTCAATTTAACCGCTTCTTTAATCGCGATTTTGCCTTCACCTGCATTGCGCTTTTGGCAGCATTGCTGATTATTTACTCAAACAGTTTTCAAGGAGACTGGCATTTTGACGATTTTGCCAATATCGTTGAAAATCCGCATGTTCAATTAAAATCTTTTTCCGGCTCAGACCTCAAGAAATGCATATCCGGAATCAAAAAAGACGGATTATCCAGACCCTTGTCGTATCTTAGTTTCGCCATGAACTATAGAATCGGCAGCATGGACGTTTTAAGTTTTCACCTGGTCAATTTCGCCATTCATTACCTTTCTTCCATTTTTTTATTTCTATTGATTCTAAACACATTGAAATTGCCGCGCCTGAAAGATGAATTTGCCGGTATCGCCTACCCGGTTGCCCTTCTTTCTGTTTTTTTCTGGGCGCTCAATCCGGTGCATGTCACTTCCGTCACTTACGTAGTCCAGCGGATGGCTTCGATGGCCGGCATGTTTTACATTCTGTCGATGTATCTTTATCTCAAAGGCAGAACTTCTGAAAAAACCGGCCAGGCAATTCTATTTTTTGTCGGCTGTTTTCTGTCTGCGATGGCCGCCTTTCTTTCAAAGGAAAATGCGATCCTTCTTCTTGCCAGTATCGCTTTATACGATTTACTTTTCATTCAAACGGCGACCAAAACCAATATCAAAAGACTCTTTAAACTTTTGATTCTTCCGGCCCTACTCGTTATTATAATCGGCTATCTGTATTCCGGCGGCTTTTCCAATGCCCTTTCCGGTTATCACATAAGGGATTTTTCTCTCACGGAAAGGATTTTAACCCAACCGCGCGTCTTGATTTTCTATCTTTCGCTTTTGTTTTATCCGATCGGTTCCCGGCTGACATTGCTGTATGATATTGAAGTTTCCCGTTCTCTTTTGCAGCCCTGGACGACGATTCCCGCCATCCTTTTGATTGTCTTATCCATTGTCCTGGCTCTATTTTTGGCCAGAAAACGGCCGCTCATCTCGTTTTGCATTCTTTTTTACTTTTTAAATCACATTATCGAAAGCAGCATCCTGCCTCTGGAAATGATATACGAACACCGCAACTATATCCCTTCCATGTTTTTATTTGTTCCAATTGCCCAATTTGCTGTTTGGGTCATCGATTATTTCTCTTATAGAAGGGTCATTCAATTTCTCGTTTGCGCCTCTGTGGTCGTTCTTTTGGCGGGCCTTGGAGATGCCACCTACCGTCGCAACGACATCGTAAGCGATGATTTTAAACTTTGGTTTGACAATATCGAAAAATCTCCCGGATTGAGCAGACCTCATTCCAATCTTGGGGTTTATCTAACCAAACTCGGAGAAGACGACCAAGCGATTCTTGAATATCAAAAAGCGCTTTCCTTGAACAATTTCGGCAGCTCTCAGGCTAGGAGCACTCATCTGCATAACATGGGAATTTATTATTATAAAAAACGGGACTATGACAAGGCGATGCCTTTTTTTGAAGAATCCAGAAGCACTCTGAGCCGCTACATTCCCAATTACCCTTATATTGCCAGATTGCTTTTGTTAACCGGAGAAACACAGCAAGCTAAATCGCTAATAAAAGAGAAACTTGAAAAATATCCGTCGAATTTAACGCTAATGGAAACCTACATTCTACTTTTGATCAAAGAGAGGAATTTTAACGAAGCGGAAACCGCCTTGCGTGTTTTTTTGAAAAAAGACATCACGCATGCTTTTGCTCAAGTATGCCTGGCAGAAATCGAACGCCAAAAAGGAAACGATAGCGCCGCTGCTTATTTTTGGACTTTATATCAGACCTCTATGCCGGAGGATCCTTATGCCGTGGTTGCGCTCATTGAGATTTCTTTCCGTTTGAATGATCTGAAGTCTCTTGATGATCAGATCTCAAGGTTAATCTGCCTCAAGGGTCGGCTCCCTTTGAAAGCATTCTTGCATGAACTATTTTTAGACAAACAGATTTTGATTTACGCGCCGGACGAATCTGAAATTCTAAACATTATTCAAAAAAGATTGGCAAAAATAGAATAGCTTGTTTCTTCATTCTTAGAGAAAAGGAATAAGTTAACCGGAGAAGGTATTGCCCTTTTTCAGGGTGAGGCACTGGGAGACACCCAGGTTCCTGTAACATTCGGATCCAGCGCAACGCCTTTCACCGAACTAACCCGAATACGGCCGGTGTCGCTAAAAGAAACGGAGAAATCGGCGCCGACATTCGGATTATTGCCCACCATCTCAACAACGGATGCCACTCTCGGAATCTTGCCATGTCTCATGAACATTAAGGCATAGGACTTATTAGCGCGGGATTTTACCTCGGCTATCGCCGCCTGGCCCGCGCTGATTCTGGCCTGATCCTGCATGTCGATGTAACGCGGAATGGCCACAGCAGCGAGAATTCCAAAAATCACGATCACGGCAATGAGTTCGATCAGCGTAAAGCCCTTTTCATTCATGAACACTTCTTCTCTTTTCTTCGATTTTAGCTTCTAAAAGAAGAGCGTGGAGCATTTCGTCGCTTCCACGCTCTTTTTTTGATAATCCAGATTCTCCTGTTAAGGATTCGTCGGATAGATCCAACTGCCTTCCACCGCTGGAGTCATTGGTACTCCCTTCACTTCAGTTACGCTTATCGTAGCTCCACTTCCGGATGCTGCAAAACCAACAACGAAATCGTCACCCAAGTCAGGTGTTGCTGTCACCGATGCAATTACTGCAGCTGCCGTTGGAACAGCGCCATTTCTGAGTAATTTTATTGCATAATACTGATTCGCTCTGGACTTGACTTCCGCAATGGCCCCCTGAGCCGCATTGATTCTGGCTTCATTTTGCAAATCGATGTATCTCGGTACCGCGACAGCCGCCAGGATGCCCAAAATGACCAACACGGCAATGATTTCAATTAACGTAAAACCTTTTTGATTCCGAATCATATTATTTCCTCCCCTTTAGATAGTTTTTCACATTTCTTTTTGTCTTTTTGTATTCAATTGTCATGCCATTTGATGACGCTCGTGGAATACATGCCGTTAATGCAATCTATTGATTTGTTTTTATTATATATTTGGCGATATTAATACTGTCCCTCCTTTCCGTTAATATTCATTGGCTCAATTCGTTTTCCAATAATTTGGTAAAATAATCTACATTTATTGTAGATGTTTTAGGCTTGCCACATCGATGTCATGTTTTTTAATACGATGCCAGAGGCTTCTCTGGTTGATGCCGAGCAGTGCAGCAGCTTTAACCTGAATTCCCTGGCTCTGTTTCAATGCGCCTAGAATGAGGTCTTTTTCCATCAACTTTATTTTTTCATCCAGCGATACGGTTTCATCCAAAACAGCTCCTGAGACTATTTGGTTATTTTTTCTGATCGTCTCCGGCAGGTGATGCACTTCTATAGAACCGTTTTCGCTCATGATGGAGGCCCGCTCAATGATGTTTTTGAGTTCCCTAATGTTTCCCGACCAGGAATACCCGACAAGAACCTGAAGAGCCGACGCCGAAAGTTTTGCCGGCTTCGGAGAAGATTGCAGAAAATGGGCAGCCAGAAGCGAAATATCCTCCCTTCGATCACGCAGAGGAGGCATATCGATGGAAAAAACATTCAGGCGGAAGTACAGATCCTCACGAAATTTTCCTTCTTTGATTAACTGGGGCAGGTTTTTGTTTGTGGCGGCGATAAAACGGACATCCACACGGATGGGCTTTGTTCCGCCGACCCGTTCAAATTCTTTTTCCTGAAGCGCCCTCAATAGTTTGGCCTGGGTGGCCAGGGGCATGTCTCCGATTTCGTCAAGAAAGACCGTTCCGCCGTCCGCGATTTCAAATTTTCCCTTCTTTTGCTGCGTTGCACCGGTAAACGATCCTTTTTCATGGCCGAAAAGTTCGCTTTCGAGCAAGCCCTCGGGAATGGCCACGCAGTTGATCGCGACAAAGGGTTTGCCTTTCCTCTGGCTGTGTTCATAGATGCTGGTCGCAATCATCTCTTTTCCCGTTCCGCTTTCCCCGGTAATGAGAACTGTGGAATCCGTCGGAGCGACTTTGATGATCTGGGTGAAAATATTACGCATCGCCGCGCTGGACCCGATGATACTAGGAAATAGTTCTTTCGCCTCGACGTTGCTTAATATGTTGGCCACGGAATTGAAAACTTCGGAGATCTGGTTGATGTCTTCGGTCACCTCCGCCCGCTTTTCTTTCTTTCCCGAGGAAAAAATCGGCATTTTTTTCGTTTTTTCAACGAAATCCACAAGAGGTTTCAGAAGCAGACGCAAGATGAAATAGCTGACCACAAACGAGATGCAGCCAAGCGCTAAAGACAAAGTGAAAAGATTGACGTATTTCAAGCGCGTCGGCTGGGCGGCCAGCTGATAGGTAATAATAACGCCGAACACCGTAATGCCGGTTAAAACCACTGGAATCAGAATATGAAGCTTGACGTAGAAGTTTCTCTTCTTCATTTTCCCCCTACCGCATTTTAACCATTTTGGTCATGTCCCACATGGGCAGGAAAATCGCTAAAGCGAAAAATCCCACGACCGCAGCTAACCCGACAATCAGGATCGGACCGATGGCGTCCGAAAGCGCCTTGACCGCGTAGGCAACCTCATCATCGTAGTGTTTGGTGATTTCCCGCAGCATTTCATCGAGGTTGCCGGATTCTTCTCCAATGGCAATCATATCGATGACCATCGGCGGAAAATAAATGGCTGATTTCAAAGGTGTGGAAATGCCGGCGCCTTCTTCAATGCGCTCACGCACGCGATCGAACTGTCGGGCGATCGCGGCGTTGCCGATGGTATCGGAAAGAATGGTGAGCGATTGCATAACCGGCACGCCGCTTGTCTGCAATATCGCAAAGATGCTTGCGAAACGGGACATGGCCGCTTTCTGGAAAAGCGGCCCCAACACCGGCAAGGAAAGCAAAAACGTGTCTTTGGCTACTTTTCCGGGCTCGGTTTTGAAATACTGATACAGAGCAAAGATACCGCCAATGACCAGCGCGAGGATCAGATACCAGTAATTGATCAGGTAAAAATGCAGCATCATGGCGATTTTGGTGGGCAAGGGCAGATCCATGCCTGTTTTGGCAAACATAGTGGCAAACTGCGGCACTACAAACGTGAGCAGGATGAAAAAAGCCACCGTCAGGGCGATGACGACGATAAAAGGGTACTGGAGAGCCGCTTTGATGTCCGCCCGGATTTTGGCTTCGTGCTCGATGATGTAAATCAAACGCTCCAGAACGCCGGGAACGTTGCCGCTCACCTCACCCGCCCGAACCATGGAACAATAAAGATTGGAAAAAATCCGAGGATGTTTTTCAAAGGCCTCAGAGATGGTCGAACCCTGCTTAATGTCCTCGATGATTTCGGAAACGGTCTGACGCAAAACTTTATTTTCCGTCTGGGCTTCAAGCACCTGCATGATGCGGAGAATCGGTACGCCGGCGGCAAGCATGGAGCGGAACTGTTTGGTAAACAGTATAAGATCGGCGGTTTTCACATGCCCGGTCAGAGCCTTGATCCGGCTTAAGACGTTGTCGCGGGTGTCGGTTTTTTTCCGGATAATGCTCGACGGAATGAGCCCTCTGTTGGCCAGGATGGCGCCTGCCGTCGCGGGAGAGTCCGCATCCAGGTCTCCCTTGACCGTGTTGCCCGATTCATTGATGGCTTCATAAGAGAATATCGGCATGTCCGGCTTCTTCCCCTGTCGCGCTAGGTCATCACGGCCGAGGCCGCTTCTTCAAGCGTGGTGACGCCCTGGAGCACTTTCCGGGAGGCGTCCACGCGCAACGTGCGCAGAGTACCCGCATTGACGGCGGCTTTCGAGATTTCCTGGCTGGACCGCTTTTTCAAAATCATGTCTTGAATCATCTCATCGTTGATCAGGACCTCAAACAGCCCCGTTCGTCCCTTATAGCCGGTATTTTTGCACTGATAACATCCCTTGCCCCGCATAAAATTGCCCACGGCCGCTTCCTCCGGCGTGATGCCCAGCGCAGTGTAAGCGTTTTCGGAAGGCAGATATCGCTCCTTGCAATACGGGCAAACGGTGCGCACCAGGCGCTGCGCGAAAGATACGAGAAGAACGGACGATACCAAAAACGGCTCGATGCCCATATCGATGAATCGGGTAATCGCGCCGGCCGCATCGTTGGTGTGCACCGTGCTAAGCACCCGATGACCGGTCTGGGCCGCCTGAACGGAAATGGCCGCCGTTTCGGCGTCGCGGATTTCACCCACCATAATGACGTCCGGATCCTGCCTCAGAATAGAGCGCAGGCCGCCGGCGAATGTCATTCCCGCCTTGCGGTTGAGCTGAACTTGACGAATGTTGGCAATCCGGTATTCGACCGGATCTTCCAGGGTGATGATATTGATATCCGGTTTGTTGATGGAATTGAGAATTGCATACAGGCTTGTGCTTTTTCCGCTTCCGGTGGGGCCGGTGCTGAGAATCATTCCATAGGGCTTCCGGACGACTTTCTCGATCTTCTCCATATCTTCGTGCACCATGCCCAGACGATCGAGCGAGTAAACGCCTCCGCTGGTGTCAAGCAGGCGCAGGACCAGATTCTCGCCATAGATGGTCGGCATGGAGGAAACACGGACGTTGATTTCCTTTTTGTCGAGACGAAGCGTGAAACGGCCGTCTTGAGGAATTCTGGACACGGTAATATCCATATTGGCCAGAATCTTCATTCTCGCGATAATCGGCAGAAAAAGAGCTTTCGGCGGCGACGGCACTTCCAGAAGCTTGCCGTCGATTCGAAAGCGCATCTGAACGCTGTTATGCTGCGGGCTGATATGAATATCGCTGGCGCCGTCCCGAATGGCCTGGGCGAAAATTGAATTGGCCAGTCGCACCACCGGCGCTTCTCCGGCCATGTCCTGAAGCGATGCGACTTGAACCTCTTCGCGTTCGGAAATCATTTCTTCGGGATTATCATCCTGAGATTTAATCTCCATATTCTCCATGATGCTGCCCAACCCGGACTGCATACCGTAGAGCGAGCTGATCAATTGGTTGAGCTCGCGTTCCGAGCAAACCACCGGCTCAACCTCCGAATTGGTCAATACTTCGATGTAATCGAGCGCATTGATGTCCAACGGATCGACAATGGCAATTGTCAGCAGACGTCCCTTCTTCTTCAACGGGGCGATTTGGTATTTCTGTGCAATCTCAGCGGGAACCTGTCGGGCCAGATCGATATCCAATGGATAATCGTCGGGATGGTATTTGGAAATTTTTAGCTGGCGGCTTAACAGATCGATAATCTGCTGCTCGTTGACGATCCCCTGCCGCGTCAGAAACTGGCCGAGTTTCAACCCTGCCTTTTTCTGATCTACAAGCGCCTGCTTGAGGCGCTCATCGCTCACCAGGCCTTCTTCAACAAGCATTTCTCCCAAACGCTTTTTGACCTTCATTGCCCCTCCGGCCGGCCGGAATTCGAAACTGCCGCGCTGTAAAAATAGACGGTCCGCTCATCGAGCCCGTCGAGCAGTCTGGCGCCGGCTATCCCCTGCGCGTTTAAAGCGGAAACAGCCTGCAGGGCCGAATCCAGCGAATGAAATTCATCCTTGAGAATAACTTCATGCCGCAGGCCCGCCTTCGGACTCCACAGACTCAAAATCGACACGCCGTCGCGGCCGGTTGTTTTCAAGCGCCAATAGGTTTCCCAGGCGGTCTGAGGCTCCAGGCTGCCTGCAAGACTCACCAGATATCCGTTTTTTGCCGGGCGGATTCCCGCTGCGGCGGCAGGCAAAACCACCGCGCTGCCTTCGTCAATTCTGTCGCGATTTTTAATCAGCGGGTTAACCGCCAAAACAGACCGTATTGTTTCTTCAGAGGTGTCTCCGTAGAAGGCTTCGACCAGCGACCACAAGGTCATATTTTTTTCGAATCTGACAACACCCAGAGACGAGGGCATGACCGGCGCAACGTCCTTGCCGTTGAACTCGTCGGAGGCTTCGGTCATGGCCGGTTCTCCTGCAATTTCGGATTCTTGAGGCTGCGACAGATTATCTCTGATATATCCGGCCACGCCGCGATCCAGAATCACAAACATGGAAATCCCCGCAACCAGCACAACCAGGGCTGCGACCGCCACCCTGCGGATTGCCCGATTTGCCGGATTTCCGTCTTCTCCTGCGCATCGGGCCACGAAAAAAAACCCCGCCCGGTTTTCTGCGCGAATAATCATTTTAACGACCACCGAGTGGCAAAGAGAAACAATCCGCCTCGGATAGCCCTGCGTAAGCCAGTAAACCGCCAGAAGCCCCCACAGGCTGAAAAGATCGCCCTGAACGAGGTCCGATTCTCTTGCCACGCGGATCCGATGGCGGATCATGGCGGCGGTTTGACGAAAATTGAGCGGTTTGAGGCGATGCAGGGAATTGACTCGGTCGAGCAGATTATGATGCTCGCGCAATGTGTTTTCTATTTCCCGCTGGGCAAAGATCACGATCTGCAGAAGTTTGAAGTGATTGGTTTCGTAATTCAGAAATTCACGCAGAACCTCCAGGCACTCGGATTGGAGCTTCTGCCCCTCGTCAATGATCAGCGTGACAATTTTTCCTTCATCGACGCCTTTCCGGAAGAGGCAGGCTTTGATTTTCTCTTTCAGATGCCAGGCGTCGTCTTTATCGGTCATGTCGCGCACACCGATGATCGAAGCAACCACACGCAGAAAATCCAGAGCGTCGCGGGCGGACGGATCCAAAAGCAGGTGGGTTTCAATCTCCTCGGCGCCGGATGACGTCTCGACGGACAAATTCTGGATCAGCTTCCGGCACAATGTGGTCTTGCCTGTTCCGACATCGCCGATCACCAGATTGATTCCACGCCTCAGGCGCACCGCCAGTTCGAGCATTTGAAGACACCGGGCATGCTGCGGGGAAGAAAAAAGAAACTCCGGCTCCGGCGAGTTGGAAAACGGCTCTTTTTTCAAATGCAATAAATTAAAGTAGTCCATGCCCATGATGTTTCCTGACGCTTCAGCAAATTATTCCGTTGCCGGGGCCGCTTTGTCTTTGATCCGGGAGCCCGGCTGATCCAAAGCCGCCACCTGCAGGACGTGCGGCGTAATGAAGATGAGAACTTCCTCCATCGCATCGCTTTTGCTGTCGGATTTAAAAACATATCCCAAAACGGGAATATCTTTAAGCAGAGGCCAACCTGCGTCTCCTTTGGCTAAACGCTGTTTAGTCAGCCCTGAAATCACGATCGTCTCGCCGTCGCGGACGATCAGCGAGGTCTGCGTCTGTTTTTTGATGATGTAAGGATTGCCGTCGACATTGCGAAGCGCGTCCACTTCGTCCTTCTTCACCAGGATGTCCATCTTCAGGTGTTTGTCGTCGATGACGTGCGGGGTGATTTCAAGGCGCAGAACGACGTCTTCGAATTTGACCGTCCGGGTCTCATTGCCGCTGGCGTCGATCTCGCGGGTGATGTAGGGAACACGCTCTCCATTTTCCGTAAAAGCTTTCTGGTTATCGAGCGTGGTGATGGACGGACTCGACAGGATGTTGAGCTTGTTGTCTTTTTGAAGCGCCTGGAGCTGTATTTCCAGAATATTTCCGCCGATCGTTCCAATCAGAAGGGCCAGTGAACCGGCTGCCGTATCGGTAAGATTGAGCGCCTGAAAGTTGGACGCAAAAGGCCAGTCGCCGATGCCCGTCGGACCACTTGTCGGATTGATCGGCCCGCCCGCCGTGGATCGGCCTCCTCCGCCCAGAGTGGTAAAATCTCCTGTGTTGTAACGCCCTCCCCACATTACGCCCAGATCGCGCGCCACATTTTTGGTGGTTTCCACGATATTGGCTTTGATCAAAATCTGAGGCGTCGGCCGGTCCACATCGCGGATGATCGAAAGAATCCGGTCCATGTCGTCGCGAATGGCGGAAATGATAAGCGCGTTGTTGTGATCGTCCACCTTGATAGACCCGCGAGGTTTTCCGTCTTTGTCCTTTGTAAGAAACTCAAGAAGATTTTCGCCGAGCTTTTTGGGGTTGGCAAAATTAATCTTCACGAATTGCGGAGGGAGCAGCGGCTCAACCCACGACGTATCGCGGATGGTGACTTTTTGTTTCAACTCCTGTTCAATATCTTCAATCGTCATGACCCGCAGAATATCCCCTTCCCACTTATAGGATAGACCGTGGGTGCTCAAAACGCCATTGAAGGCCTGATCCCAGGGAACATCGCGAAAATCGACATTGATTTCGCCGGTCAGGGAATTTTTCACCATAATATTCAGATTGACGGACTTGGCCAGAGCCCTGAGCACGGCTTTGAGATCCGCCTGACGCATGACGAGCGTGATACGTCTTGAAGGCAGCGTCCTTTCCTCCGGTCCGATCTGCGCCCCATAAGAGGGCTTTGCCGTACTTTGCGTTGAAAGCTCTATGTGACGGGGCTCCGGAGACGGTGAATGCCCTTTGGACTCTTCAGCCAGCGTGGTCCACTTTTCAAAAAACGGATCTTTCTTCAAGTCCTGTCTTTCTGCGGCGCACCCCAGACAAATCGCCAGTCCGGCGGCTGCGATCAGTAGTCCGATCCTTGCATGATGACCTGATAAAAATCTCAAGACGGTACCCTCCCGCTTAGCGTTCATTCCTGAATGGGAACGGCCAACTCGCTCCCCGTATTTCTGTTTTCAATAATCACCCGAAACGGCGTAATGCGTTTCAAGATGTACCCCTCCATTTCAAGGGCCTCCCCTGCGGTATATTCCCACCCGTTGATGACGGCCATTTGCTTTCCGCCTGCGTCAACAAAACCCGAGTAAATGATTTTGACGGCCGACCCCGCCTGATGTGAGCCTGCCGTGCCGCCCGCCCACTCTCTGTAGGAAACCCGGTCCCAGAAAGGCGAGGCGTCCCATTTGGTTTCCGCCCGGCGCGCGATATACTCGTCCACAGCGGCGGCCTGGCTTCCCGCCAGTTCGGCATTCACCGTTGAAATAAAGTCGGAAACCCGGGTCGGGTTCATGTCCGTTTTGGCCTTCTTGGCGGCAGGTCGAACAATCGCCAGTTCGTAGGCCGCATAAAGCATGAACAAAAACGCCACACAAAGGATGATGATCTGTCTTTTGTTGAGTTTCTGCATGGCTCCTTACCCGACTATCCTTTCAGCGCAATTCGAATTCGCAGACGAAATTCCATGGAATCGCTGAACTGCCGCAGGCTGATTTCTTCAATTCGATCAACATAGGCAACAGCGCCCAAACCTGCCAGCATGCGCCGGAAATTATCATACTCGCCCTTGAGCACCGCCGAATAAATCAATGAGCGCGAAGATTCTGAAAATGAAGCAATATCCGGGGTGAGAGAAACAGTCATCAACCCCGACTTGCCCGCAATGGTTCGAAACGTATCCTGAAAGCTGTCGGCCTGATCAAACGCTAGGGCCTGTTTTGGCGGATCGGGCAGCGCTCCGGAAATGTTCTTAGCCTGCGCCTGGGTCAGCGCCTGATAAACGGGCCCCAGGCCTTTCTGTTCTTCGAGCGCATATTGCAGCTTTTCAACCTGCCTTTTGACGCTTGTATTATAACGATAGAGAGGCAAAACGCCGACCAGGATCAGAATAACGATCACAGCGCCACAGATGATCAGGTAACCCATACTTTTTGCCGGCAGAATATTTTCTTTTTTCTCCATGGTTCGCTACCCTGTCTTCGCTTTTAAAGTGAAATGAAGAACCTCTTCCTTTCGGAAAGGAACCACGGCGCTTTTTTGTAATACCACTTGGCGAAACATCGGCGAATTCTCAAGTTTCATGACATAATTCGCCAGCATGGCATCAAGCTGCTCGCGGTCGGCGCGCACAATGCCCTCGATCGTGATGTCATCCGGCGCATCAGACGGCTTTGCGTCCTTTCCCTGTGCAACGGCGCTTTCCTGAGCGATGCGAAGCGCTAGAAGCCTTACATGTTTCGGGGTCAGCGCCGACAATTCGCCGATTACGGCCATGCCGACATACTTTCTGGCATAGTGCTTTCTTTGAAGAAGCCTGCCTTTTAAATCCTCTTTAACCTTTGCAACTTTTTCAGTCGACAGCACCGGATCATATAAAGCCAATTCCTTTTCCAACTGGGTCTTTAGCGATCTGTTTTGTTGGATCTGAATGGCCTGATGGACCAGAATTCCTGCGCAGATCAAGAGGATCATCGCAAAAGCAGAAACGATCACTCGATTAATCATCCGCTCGTTTTCTTCACGCTTCTTTTCGCGGTAGGTAAAAATTAAATTCGGGGTGCGTAACCGGTCGGACAAGGCCAATCCCAGGGCGGGAGTCATGGCGATTCGGGACTCGGCCGGCAGCATGGAGATTCCCGGAATCGCACGTCCGGCGAAGGGATCGAATAATTCCGCTTCAAGGCCGAGTTGGTCCTGCAGCCGCTCAAGAATGGGAAGATAAATATCCGCCGTGGAAGAGACGTATAGTTTTTCGACTCGTTCATATCCGACGGAGGTCGTGTAATACTCCAGTGTTCTTTCAATTTGCCGGGTTAGCCTGTCCATGGCCGGTTCGACCATGTCCATGATCTGATCGCGGGTCAGTCCGAGATTGTCCGCGACTTTGCGATTCGACGCATCAGAGGCGAAATAACTCCGGAACGCCTGTTTGGACTCTTCCTGGGTCATCGGCTTTCCGTGGGGCGCTTCTCCCTGGGCCTCTTCAATGGCCTCAACCATGCTCGTGATCCCCGTCTTGACGCCGCGGGTCATTGCCAGATGGCCGTCTTTATAAATGTCGATTCTCGAGAAATCGGTGCCGATAAATAAGGTGGCAAAGCAGGCTTGGGAAACATTCAGCCATTTCGTTCGAAAGATATTTTGAACCGCATACGGCGCAATCGTGATCCCCTCAAGCGCGATGCCCGCCGAAGCGAAAAACGCCTTGAGCTTTTCAACTTCATCTCGCGGCGCCGTATAAACCATGACGGCATATTTCGGCATGCCCTGGTCGGTTATTTCAGCTTGAATTTCATAGTCGAAAACCGACTCTTTTTCATCAATCGGATTTTCCTTTTTCGCCGTCCAGTAAATGACGTTATTCATCTGCTTTCTGGCGACGCGCGGAATCTTGATATGCACGATGTTGACATCGGCGGAAGGGATCATCGCCCAGAAGGAGCAGGAAGAGATCTGTCCGGAAAAATTTGTTATCGATTCTTTCAGAAATGATTTAAACTCGTCGGAGTCGCGCGTGGAAAACTGAGAACAAGGAATTATCCGCGAGTCAATCCAGACCGGCTTGCCTTCCGCGGAACCTGTCATTTTCACCAAATAAAGGAAATCCTGCCCGACATCGACGCCAACCGTATACTTGCGTCCGGTTCCGAAAAGACTCGCCATCGTTGAGGAGGACGGTTTTTTGATTGCCGCGTTCTTGCTTTGTTTCTCCTGTGATTGGGCGGTTTCAGGATTTCCCCTGATGAGCTGCAAGAGTTTTTCCGTCGAACTTGTGTCTTTAGTTTTTGCCAAGCCGGATCTCCCGTATGTCTCGTCCAAGTATTAAATTGCTTCACTTATACAAGCATTTATATATTATTTCAACACAATTTGAATTTTTTCTCCAAATATTGTTGCAGAGTTTTTATTTGAAATATCTTGAATAGATAATAAATATTTGCTAGATGACGAAGTCAAAACTTTGAGGAAAGTATTGTATGATCTTTCGCGTTGCCGTTTCCTTTTTTTCCGTTCTTTTCCTTCTCTCGCTGGTCTCCCCTTCACAAACACCGTCATCCATCTCACCCCGTGAAGAGAAAATCCCGGATTCAATCGTGTGGATGGATTCGGGCTATGCCATCGTCGTTGATAAAAAAGAACAGAAATTATTTGTTTTTAAAAAAGAGGAACAGATCCATAAAGTTTTTGCAGCGCCTTGCTCCACCGGCAAGAATGCCGGAGGCAAACAAATTGAAGGAGACGCCAGAACGCCCGAAGGGATTTTTTTCATCACGAAAGTCGCCAGGAATCCCGGCCCCCCGGAAACTTACGGCACGATCGCTCTGCCTCTGGACTATCCCAACATTTCCGATCAGAGGGCCGGCCGCAACGGAACCAATATCTGGATTCACGGCACCACCAAACCCCTTGTGCCCTTCCAGTCGAATGGTTGCGTGGTTTTGCGCGACACGGATGTTCAGCGGCTTGTCAACTATGTCCAGCTCAACAAAACGCCTGTGGTCATTTGTGAATCCATTAACTGGCTTCTTCCGTCTCAACGCGCAGCCGGCAAAAATGATCTGGATAAATTTCTCGCCGATTGGAACGCCGCCTTTCAGGCGGGAAGCCTGGAGACTTTAGATAAGCTCTACTTGTCCGGAATGGAAATCAAAAATAAAAAGAGAGACATGCTCCAGCGCCAGTTCCGGGACCTCATGACTTTTTCTCAGCACTTTGCACTAACTCCCCGCGACGTGTCTATTCTCCGTTACGGCAATTCCGCGGTGATCCTTTTCGATCAAATCACCTCCATTCATAAAGACAACACTTTTCAGGGATCTTACCTGCGCCTGACGCTCGAACGTATCAACAACCGCTGGTACGCCATGGATGAATTGCCCCCTTCCCAGATTGCCGCGCCAATTGTTGCGCCTGTCACCGCGCCGGTTGCCGACTTTTCAGCCGATCGGGAAGAGATCCGCAAACTGGTTGTGAAATGGGCCGCCAGTTGGGAATCCGGCAATATGGAGACCTTCCGGTCTTTGTACGCGTCGAATTTCCGTTCCCGCGGAATGACTCTAAACGCCTGGGTGCAAAATAAAATCGACATCCGCAGCCGCAGCCAACACATTCGCGTCCGCCTTGAAAATATCCGTATCCAGCCCGGCCACAACACGGCCACAGCCGCATTTACGCAGCATTACAGCTCGTCAATCCTGAAGAGCAGCGGCGGTAAACAGCTGGATTTGAGGAAAATCAACGGTGAATGGAAGATATTCCGCGAAAAGATGATTCGCTGATCTTGCCGCGCATAGTCGCCTGAAAAATAAGCGGGAAGGTCTATTCCTTTGCCTGCATAAAGTTTATTTTTTGGGAGACAGATGATTTTGCGTCTGGGCAATGATCTCGGATAAATCATCGCTTTCAGTGATGATGTAGTGAGCGTCATCGCCGTTTTGAAGGGGAAGGCTGACCTGTTTTTTCCGCCGGTCTGCCTTTGGAGCGGCTGATGTTTCTTCCGTCGGGAGCGTCCACAGCGGAACATCCGAACGCCCTTCCGGGTCGAACAGCGCCGAGTCGTTAACCGGCGGGGCTACCGCCTCCGCGGAGGGGCGGAAATTGGCGTAGGGATTGTCGAATTTGCGTCGCGTTTCGATAACTTCTTTCAGATACCGCTCCTGCGTGAACATGCCCTCCGTCTTTCCGGTATGCATGGCATTTTCTATCTGATGGAGTTTTTTCTCGCGGATAATTCCTTTGATCTGGCTTGTCCCCCGCATGACGGCCAGAAGCGGCACCCGGAATCGATCCTGTTCGTGATAAATCAGTTTCTGCAAAATGACCCATGAAATGGTGGACGCCAGTTGATAGCGGATATACTCTTCCGCATCCGGCGTGACGGAATTGATGATCCGGTAAAGAGCGTCTTCCATATTGGTCGCGTGCAGGGTCCCGATGACCAAATGGCCGGATTCGGCGGCGTTGAGCGTCAGCCGGATGGTCTCCGGTTCCCGTAATTCGCCCACCATGATGACATCCGGATCGGCTCGCATGACGTCGATAAGGCCCCGTTCGATGGAGGGCACATGCGTGCCGACTTCCCGCTGTTCGACAAATGATTTTACGGACGGAATTCGATATTCGATCGGGTCTTCAAGGGTCACGATATGCGCCGAACGTTTTGTATTGATTTCTGCGAGAAGAGACGCGATCGTCGTCGTTTTTCCGCATCCGGTTGTTCCGCACACCAGCACCAGACCCGCTTTCAGATCGCTGATGGATTTCAGCGATGGATGAAGATTCAGGTGGTCAATGGAGGGAATCGCGCCGGGCAAAAGACGCACGGCAAGGCTCGCTCCCGAAGCCGTGTTGAAAATGCTGACCCGGACGCGTATATTGCCGATGGAGAGCGCAAAATCAACGGACCAGCGGCTTCTGAGGATTTCCTTCTGGCGGGCATTGAGCATGTCCCGGCAGAGGGTTTCCACGTCCTGGTGGCTCCAGCGCGATTCATGGCTAAAGTTGATCTGCCCGTCCTTGCGATAAACGACGGGCTGGTTGCCGCACAGATGCAAATCGGAATGGCCCTTGCGGGCTGAAGAAAGGATCAGATCGGTGAATCGGTTGAACATATGTTTGCTTCTTTCTGAAAGAAATCGCGCAAACAAAAAAAGGAGTCTCCTCCTGACAAGCAAACTCCTGAATGATGCTGGAGGCGGCATCCGGATTTGAACCGGAGAATAACGGTTTTGCAGACCGCTGCCTTAGCCACTTGGCTATGCCGCCATAAAAAAATGGAGCGGGCGAACGGATTTGAACCGTCGACGTCTACCTTGGCAAGGTAGCACTCTACCACTGAGTTACGCCCGCTCACTTGAGGAAGGACTGATACAATAAATGCCCGCGTCTTGTCAATAAAAAAATCAAAATAACCCGTTTTCCCGACGGAATCACTTTTCCGCACGGCGAAAGAATTTGACGGCATAGTCCATGCCGGAATATACGGTTAAAAACAGAGCGACATACAAAATGACGGTGCCGATAAAATGCGCATCCAGACCCAAAAACGGGTAGTGGATCATCAAGGCGGTGACGGCCACGATCTGTGCCACGGTCTTTTGTTTTCCCAACGTGCTCGCCTGGATGTACACCCCCTCCGAAGAGGCCATGCTGCGCAGTCCGTCCACAATCAAATCGCGCATGATGATGATCACCACTATCCAGGCTTCGATCCGGCCGGACGGAATCATCAGAATCATCGCCGAATTGACGATCAGTTTATCCGCCAGAGGATCGAGAAACTTTCCCAGCGTGGTGATCAGGTTGTAACGTCTCGCAATAAACCCGTCCACAAAATCAGTGATCGACGCCAGCACAAAAAGCGCCGCGAGAACCACCGACCAAAACGGTCCGGGATTGCAAAGCAAGACAAACAGAAACGGCACCACGCTGATGCGCGCCAAAGTAATGGTATTGGGCAAATTGAATATGTCTCGTAAACGGTTCATAGCGGCCGGACCCCGCATTAATCGGCAAATGAAGGGTTATTTCTTAGGGACTTTCTTCCAATCTTCCAGAAACAGCGTTACTCCTCTATCAGTGAGCGGATGCTGGGCCAGCTGGGCGATCACCTTGAAGGGGATCGTTGCGATATCCGCGCCCATCATGGCCGCATCCAACACATGCCTTGGATGACGAACGCTGGCTACGATGACTTCCGTCTCATAACCGTAATTGTCATAGATATCCAGAATCTGCTCCACCAACTCCATGCCGTCGTGCGCGATATCGTCAAGCCGGCCCACGAAAGGACTGACGTAGGCCGCTCCGGCTTTGGCCGCCATAAGCGCCTGCAGCGGCGAAAATACAAGCGTCTGGTTGACGGCAATGCCGGCATCGGCAAACATCTTGGTGGCTTTGAGTCCTTCGGTCGTCAGCGGCACCTTGATGACGACATTTTCTCCGAGCTTCGCAAGTTTTTTGCCTTCCGAAAACATTCCCTTGGCGTCGAGACTGACCACTTCAAGGCTGACCGGCCCGTTAACCGCGCCTAAGATCTCTTTGACGACCGCATCGAAGCTCTTTTTCTCTTTGGCGATCAAAGTGGGATTGGTGGTAACGCCGTCCACCATTCCCAATTCCAGGCCCTCCCGGATTTCAGCGATATTGGCCGTATCGATAAAAAATTTCATTTCATTTCCCTCCCTTATTTTTTCCTCTCAAGATAGTTGTCGCAGCATTCCCGACTGCAGAAATACAGTGTTTGCCCTTCGATCTGTCGCGAATAGGATTGGCTTTTCGGAACATACACCCCGCAGCAAGGATCCTGAACCAGATCTTCGCCTCCGGAGCGGGCGCCCGCCTGAGTTCTCTCGCGTGATTCGACCATTCGCCGGCTGCTGAATATCCGCACCAACCGGTAAACGAAGTAAATTAAAATCAGAATAACCAATATTTTTATAATATTCATTCTCCCTCGCTATCTGTGGTTCCGTCCCTGAAAACCAGATGATGATCGTCAAGCCGGTCTTTGAGTCCCCGTATGGAGACACCGAACACGGGATGAATGTAGAAAGAAGCGATTTCATTCATCGCCTCAAGCACAAATCGCCTCTGATGCGCTCTCGGATGCGGAACGACCAGATCCGGCTCATTGACGACGTCCTGCCCGTAAAAAAGCAGATCCAGATCAATCAGGCGCGGCCCGTCTTTTTCTCCGGGTGTTCTGCCCATCTTATGCTCAATCCGTTTCAGGGCCATAAACAGATCGCGCACCGGCAGGATTGTTTTTATTTCCACCACCGCGTTGATAAACCAAGGCTGATCCTTTAGCCGGCGGATCCGGTCGGCCGTTTCGGGGCTTCCGTCCCCGGTCACCACAGGCTGGGTTCTGTACCACGAAGAGATCCGCGTCAGACAAATGTGATCAGTGCCGGCCAGAAAGTCAACAGCCTCTTGGCCATTTTTCTTTGGATCGCCCAGATTTGAGCCGATGCCGACATAACAAACCACGCCGTCCAAAGGTTTTCCTTTCTTCAGGTCCGCAGCCCCAACACATCGCGCATATCGTACAAACCGTTTTTCTGATGGACAATCCACTGCGCCGCACGGATGGCTCCTTTGGCGAAATTATCCCGGCTGTGCGCGCGATGCGTAAATTCGAGCCTTTCTCCGATTCCTCCGAAAATGACCGTGTGGTCGCCGACAATATCTCCGGCGCGGATTGTCTGGATGCCGATTTCCGTTTTTGTCCGCTCGCCGATCAGTCCTTCACGCCGATATACGGCTTCCTTCTCTAGGTCCCGTCCGAGCGTCTCGGCGATCACCTGAGCCATTTTCATCGCCGTTCCGCTGGGCGCGTCTTTCTTCAAATGATGGTGCGCCTCAATAATTTCGACATCGTAATCTTCCTTGAGAATCGCGGCGCAATCCTCAAGCACCTTCAGCATGACATTGACGCCGACGCTCATGTTCGGGGAGAGCACGCACCGCGTTTTGGCCGCCAGTTGTTTGGCAAGCTTCATCTCTTCGGGTGTAAAGCCGGTGGATCCGATCACGATCGCTCTGTTTTTTTCACTGGCAATTTTCAGGTAATTGATCGACGCTTCGTGATTGGTAAAGTCAATCACGACATCCGCCTGATCAATACAGTCGGCAAGCCGGTCGCTCACCAGCGCGCCGGTTCTGCCCAAACCCAGCGAATGGCCGACATCGCGTCCGATGATCGGATGACCGGGGGCCTCGATGGCTCCGACGACTTCTATGTCGTCCGCGTCATCGATCATATTGATGATGCGTCCTCCCATTTTCCCCCCCGCTCCGGTAACGATTACTTTGATCATGCTTTCGAACTCCTTCGGATCAATTTTTTCATCTTCAGTTCGGTCCTATCAAGCCGTATTCGATCATGACTTTTCGAAGTTTCCGGTGATTCGCCTCCGCCATAGGGCAAAGCGGCAGACGATACTCGTACTGAATTTTCCCCATCAATGCGAGTGCGGCCTTCACGGGCGTCGGATTGACCTCGATAAACAGAACATCAAACAACGCGCTCATTTTTTTGTGCAACATGCGGGCTCGGGTTAAATTGTCGTCCGCGGCCGAATCGACCAACGCCGCCATATCCGCCGGCACGATGTTGGAGGCGACCGAGATCACACCCCGCCCTCCAATGGCCATCAGGGGCAGTGTGAAGCCGTCGTCCCCGGATAAAACGGCAAAGTCCGGAGGGCACAGATCGATGACGTCGTTCATCTGTTTGATTGAACCGGACGCTTCTTTGACGCCGACAATGTTGTCGATTCCGGCCAAACGGGCAATCAGTTCCGGAGACATGTTGATGCCTGTGCGTCCCGGTATGTTGTAAGGCAGAATCGGAATGGGAACGTTTTTGGCAATGGTCGAAAAATGCTGATAAAGTCCCTCCTGGGTCGGCTTGTTGTAATAGGGGCAAGCGATCAGAGCGCCGTCCGCCCCCGCCTCATAGGCATGACGCGTCAGTCTCAGCGCCTCCGCCGTCGAGTTCGAACCGGTTCCCGCAATCACGGGTACCCTTTTTCCTGCCGCCTCGATGGTGATTTCAATGACCCGGTCGTGCTCGTCATGGCTGAGCGTCGGCGACTCTCCGGTCGTTCCACAGGGAACCAGCCCGTCAATGCCGTTTTCAATCTGAAACTCGATCAGATCCCGCAGGGCGGGTTCGTCGACTCGCCCGTCTCTGAAAGGCGTTACTAATGCTGTTATCGCTCCTCTGAACATAAAATCTGCCTCCGGCTTTATTTTTATTTCATTTCAATGTCCAGAACCTGAGATGACCGACAGATTCCCGCATCCCGGCAAAGGTTCAGTCGATAGGAATACATCTTCCCTTTTTCAACGTCGGAATCGGCATACCGGTACTCATTCGGCCGTTTTTGAACATCGTCGACGGACCATTGTCCGATCGGATTATACGTTCTGGGACAATCCCGGCAGACGGTTTCCGTTTTCCCCAATGCGCTTCTTTCAATATCCACAAAGCGAATCTCCGAATCCGCCGGCTGCGGCTTCCAGATTAACATGATGGAGGTCTCCCCTGCAATCGCCGCAAATCCGACCTTTTGATCCATGACCGCCGGCGGCAGCATCGGCACGGGATTGGCTTTCAGACCGCAGCCGACAAAATAGACGACCAGCGCCAGACAGAGGATGCCTCTAAAAACGGTCCAGTGTTTTTTCAATTTTACGAATCCTTTCGCGCACGGTTTTGGTTGCCGTCCCGCCGGTCGCTTTGCGGGCGTCCACACATTGCTCCAGACGGATTCGCATGACGACATCCGGATCAAACTGACCCGCGAAGGTTTTGAATTCCCGCGGCGTCAGCTCCTCAAGCGTTTTATTTTTCCCGATGCAGTAGGCTACGATACGCCCGACGACTTCATGCGCCCGACGAAACGGCACGCCTTTTTCGACGAGGTACTCGGCCAGATCCGTCGCGGTTGAAAATCCCCCGCGCGCGGCTGCGCGCATTCTTTCGGCGTTGAATGACGTGTTGGCCAGCATTTCTGTAAAGACCGCAAGCGATGTCCGCAGAGTATCGGCCGCGTCGAAAAGAGGTTCCTTATCTTCCTGCAGATCCCGGTTATAGGTCATGGGAAGCCCCTTGAGCAGCGTCAGCACGGCGACCAGGTCTCCGTAAATCCTGCCGGTCTTTCCCCGGATCAACTCCGCGATGTCGGGATTTTTCTTCTGCGGCATGATACTGCTGCCTGTTGTGTAGGCGTCGGATATCACGGCATAACCGAACTCATCGGAAGACCACAGGACCAAATCCTCGCAAAACCGGCTCAAATGCGCGGCGCAAAGGGCGGCGTCAAAGATAAACTCCGCGATATAATCCCGGTCTGCCACGGTGTCCATGCTGTTTTGCGTCACGGACGAAAACCCCAGAAGCCCCGCTGTTTTTTCCCGGTCAATGGGCAGCCCCGTTCCGGCCAGGGCCGCCGCCCCTAAAGGCATGACCGCTGTTCTCTTTCGGCAATCGGCGAAACGCTCGGCATCCCGCAAAAACATTTCAACAAAAGCCAGCAGATAATGGGACAGCAGCACAGGCTGCGCTTTTTGAAGATGCGTGTACCCCGGCATAATCGTCGCCAGTTCTTCTTTGGCCGTCCGGACCAACTGCCGGATGAGCGCTCGGATTTCCGCCGCGATCTTGTCGATTTCGTCGAGCAGATACAGTCGGACATCCAGTGCAATCTGATCGTTGCGGCTTCTGGCCGTGTGCAGCTTGCCGCCCGCCTCTCCGACGCGCCGAATCAACTCTTTTTCGATCGCCATGTGGATGTCCTCGTCGGAGGAATCAAAAAAAACTTTCCCCTTGTCCATATCCGCAAGAATGCTTTTCAACCCGCCGAGAATCGCCCGTTCATCCCGACGGGAAATAATCCCTTGTTCCGCCAGCATCGCGGCATGCGCCATGGATCCCTTGATGTCGTAGCGGTACAAACGCGAATCGTAGGACAGCGAACAGGTAAACGCTTCGACGCTTTTCGCGGTGGCTTTTGTGAAACGTCCCGCCCAGGGCTTTTTTGTTTTGGTCATGCTCGACATCTCCATCGGATCAGCGTTTGCTTTTGAGCATTTTCTGAATCCGCAGCCTCAAACCGTTAAGACGGATAAACCCGGTCGCGTCTTTCTGGTTGTAGACCTGATCTTTTTCAAAGGTCGCGAAAGCTTCGCTGTACAGGGATTGAGCGGATTTGCGGCCGACAACGATCGCATTGCCTTTGTAGAGCTTCATGCGAACGGTGCCGGTGACGTTTTCCTGCGTCGCGTCGATATACG
This sequence comes from Syntrophaceae bacterium, assembly GCA_018436925.1. Classification (GTDB taxonomy): domain Bacteria; phylum Desulfobacterota; class Syntrophia; order Syntrophales; family Smithellaceae; genus UBA8904. The sequence continues at coordinate 137,132 of JAHDKI010000009.1, read as the reverse complement.
TTTGCAGCGTTTTCATCTCCGGCGAATACCAGAATCCGTTATAGGCCAGTTGGGCGTACTTCGGAATCAGGGAATCGCGCATCAACATGACTTCACGATCCATCGTAATGGACTCCAAAGCGCGATGAGCCGCCCACAAAACGGTGCCCGCCGGAGTTTCATAAACGCCGCGGGACTTCATGCCTACAAAGCGGTTTTCGACCATGTCCACCCGTCCGATGCCGTTTTTACCCGCCACGTCGTTCATGTGCTCCATGAGCGTGGCCGGCGACATCTTCTTGCCGTTTACGGCCACAGGATTCCCCTTGAGAAAATCGATTTCGACATAGGTCGGTTTGTCCGGCGCGTCTTGAGGAGATTTGGTCAAAACAAAAATATCTTCCGGCGGCTCGGCCCAGGTGTCTTCCAGAATGCCGCCTTCATGAGAAATGTGCAAAAGATTGCGATCCGAACTGTAGGGTTTGGCTTTGGTCAGCGGAATCGGAATCTTGTGTTTCTCGGCATAGTCGATCATGGATTCGCGGGAATTGAAAATCCAGTTTTCGTCCCGCCAGGTCGCGATAATCCGGATGGAGGGATTCAGCGCGATGTAAGTCAGCTCGAAGCGCACCTGATCGTTGCCTTTGCCGGTCGCTCCGTGAGAAACGGAATCCGCCTTTTCTTTTTTGGCGATCTCGATCTGCTTTTTGGCGATCAGCGGCCTGGCCAAAGAGGTTCCCAGCAGGTAGGTCCCTTCATAAATGGCGTTGGCGCGAAGGGCCGGAAAGACGAAATCGCGGGCGAATTCTTCTCGCAGATCTTCGATGTAAATTTTGCTCGCTCCGGTTCTGATCGCCTTTTGCTTCAAACCGGTCAGTTCTTCTTTTTGTCCCACATCGGCGGCAAAACAAATGACTTCGCATCCGTAAGTTTCGATCAGCCAGCGGACAATCACGGATGTGTCCAAACCGCCGGAATACGCCAACACGACTTTTTTAATTTTTTTCGACACGGTAGTCTCCTCCTAAAGCAACATTTCTAAAATAGCCTTCTGCACGTGCAGCCGGTTTTCCGCCTCATCGATCACAACGGATTGAGGTCCGTCGATCACGTCGGCGGTGATTTCCTCGCCGCGGTGCGCAGGCAGACAATGCATCACGATGGCGTCCTTTTTCGCTACGGCCAACAGTTGCCCGTTGATCTGATAATTTTGAAAGACCTTCTTTCTTTCCTGCTGCTCTGCCTCCTGACCCATGCTGGTCCAGACATCGGTATAAAGAACATCGGCGTTTGCGGCGGCGTCAAAGGGATCTCTTGTTAAAACGATCTCCGAGTTCCCGCAGGCGGCGTCATCTAAAATGCGGCGGTCCGGATCGTAGCCTTCCGGACAGGCCAGACAAAGGCGGAACGGAAGCCTGCCTGCCGCCTCGATCCAACTGTTGGCGACATTGTTGCCGTCGCCGATATACGCCACCGTGATCCCTTCATACGTTCCTTTCTTCTCACGGATCGTGAACAGATCCGCCAGAATCTGACAAGGGTGCAAAAGATCCGTCAGCCCGTTGATCACGGGAATGGACGCATAACAAGCCAGTTCTTCAACGCTTTCCTGCGCAAACGTCCGGATCATGATGCCGTTGAGATAGCGCGACATCATCCGCGCGGAATCGGCGATGGTTTCCCCCCGGCCGATCTGCGTGTCGCGCGAATTCAGAAACAAGGCGATGCCGCCTAACTGATACATTCCGACTTCAAACGAGATACGGGTCCGCGTGGAGGATTTATCGAAAATCATCCCCAGCGTTTTTCCTTTCAGTGAAGCGTGTTCTCTGCCTTCCTGGTAAAGTTTTTTCAGTCGATCGGTCCGCCTCCAGACGGTTTCGAAATCGGCGGCCGTCATGTCGGCAAAGCTCAGCAAATCTTTCTTCATCGCCCCTCCAGCGCCGCATCGAGTATGGACACCGCCTCGTCGACGTCGTTTTTTGTAATGATGAGCGGCGGGACAAAACGCAGCGTCTTGCCGCCGGTGCAGTTGATGAGGAGCCCCCGTTCCTGGCAGGCCGACACAATCGGCGCGCCGTCGCCCGTCAGCGCGCACGCAATCATCAGGCCTTTGCCCCGAACATCCGTGATCATGGAATGCTTGGCCTTGAGGCGTTCGAGATGCTGCCTGAAATAGGCGCCTGTTTCGAGTGAACGTCCGAGGATGTCCTGTCCGAGGATGGTCTCAAGCGTCGCTTGAACGGCCGCCATGGCCAGCGGATTTCCGCCGAAGGTTGACGCGTGATTCCCCGGAGAAAAGGCCCGGGCAATCTCGTTGGTCGCCAGCATCGCACCCACCGGAAAGCCGTTGCCCAATGCTTTGGCGAGCGTCATGATGTCCGGCTTGACGCCGGAATACTCGTAGGCGAAGAGCTTTCCCGTCCGTCCGATGCCGGTTTGCACTTCATCGACGATCATCAGGATTTTATGACGATCGCAGATCTCGCGCACACGGGCAAGGTAATCGTCGTCGGGAATGATCACGCCTCCTTCACCCTGAATCGGCTCAAGCATCACACCGCAGGTGCGCGGCGTAATGGCGGCTTCCAGCGCTTCGGGGTTGTTAAAGGGGATGTAGCGAAAACCGTCCAGAAGCGGGGTGAAGCCGAATTGAAACTTTTCCTGTCCCGTCGCGGTGATGGTGGCCATCGTCCGCCCATGGAAAGAATCCTTCATGGTGATGAGCTCATATTTATCCGGGCCCAGATTTTCATGCGCATATTTGCGGGCCAATTTGATCGCCGCCTCGTTGGCCTCGGCGCCGCTGTTGCAGAAAAAGGCTTTATCGGCAAAGGAACGCTCCACCAGGATCCTGGCGACTTCGGCCTGCGGATTCGTGTAGTAGAGGTTCGACACGTGCATTAATTCTCCAGCCTGCCGGCGGACGGCGTCCACAACCGCCGGATGGGCGTGTCCCAGATTGCACACGGCGATGCCCGCCAGAAAGTCCAGATACTGCCTTCCTCCGGCATCCCAGACTCTGGCCCCCTGTCCCCTGACGAGGGCGATCGGTGTACGCCGGTAAGTATTCATGATGTTGGCGTCGGTCAACGACATAATGGTTTCCTGATTCATAAGATCATTTCCCTTCATCCTACAGAACGATTTCCGTGCCGATGCCTTTGTCGGTAAAGATTTCCAGCAGAATGGCGTGCTTGAGACGCCCGTCGATAATATGCGCTTTTTTCACGCCGCCCCGAAGCGCTTTGAGGCAACATTTCACTTTGGGGAACATGCCGCCTTCCACCGTGCCGTCATCAATCAGGTTCAGCGCATCCTGATTGGTCATGGTATGGATGAGCTGCTTGTTTTCATCCAGAACGCCTGGAACATCCGTCAAAAGCAGCAGCTTTTCGGCGCCGAGCGCCGCTGCGATCTCGCCCGCCACGATATCGGCGTTGATATTGTAAGTCTCGCCGTTTTCTCCGATGCCCGTCGGGGCGATGATCGGGATGAAGCTGTTGTGCGTCAGAGAAACGATCAGTTGCGCGTTCACCGCTTTGACCTTTCCGACCAGGCCGATATCGATGATTTCCGACGGCGCGGTTTTGGCTTTATCGTCGTTGAGGAAATATTTTTCCGCTTCGACAAGATTGCCGTCCTTGCCGCTCAGGCCGACCGCGTTCCCGCCGTGACGGTTGATCAGACCGACGATCTCCTTATTGACCATGCCCACTAAAACCATTTCCACGATGTTCATCGTCTCCGCGTCGGTCACCCGCATCCCCTGAATGAACTTCGATTCCTTGCCCAGTTTCTTAAGCAGGCTGCCGATCTGCGGGCCGCCTCCATGAACCACGACGGGATTCATGCCGATATATTTCATCATCACGAGATCGCGGGCGAACTTGTCTTTAAGATCTTCATCAACCATGGCATGGCCTCCGTACTTGATGACGATCGTCTTATTGTAAAACCGCCGGATATAAGGCAAAGCCTCCAGAAGTATATCGGCGCGTTCCATTGACATTTGTATGTGTTCCATATCGAGTGCGCTCCCGTCTAAAGAATATATCTGCTGAGGTCCTCGTCTTCGACAATGTTGTCGAGTTTTTCTTCGACATACCTCGCGTTGATGGCGATCTTCTTGTCCTCAAGGTCCGGCGCGTCGAAAGAGATATCATCAAGCAACGTCTCCATAATCGTGTACAGTCGACGCGCTCCGATGTTTTCCGTGCGCTCGTTGACGATCGCCGCCACCTCCGCGATCTGCTCGACCGCATCGTCGGTAAAAGTCAGTTCCACGCCTTCTGTGGCCATCATTTCCGTGTACTGACGGATGAGCGCGTTGTCCGGTTCGGTGAGAATCCGAATAAATTCTTCTTTGCCCAGCGAGTCCATTTCGACGCGGATCGGAAAACGCCCCTGAAGTTCGGGAATCAGATCCGACGGCTTCGTCCCGGAAAAGGCGCCTGCCGCGATGAATAAGATGTGATCGGTGCGCACCATGCCGTAACGCGTATTGACATTCGATCCTTCAACGATCGGCAGCAAATCGCGCTGCACGCCTTCTCTGGAAACATCGGGTCCATGCTGCGACTCTCCCCCGACGATCTTGTCGATTTCATCAAGAAAAATAATGCCTGACTGTTCAACGCGATCGAGCGCGGTTTTGGTGACTTTGTCCATGTCGATCAATTTCTGGGCTTCTTCGGCCGCAAGAATCTCGCGAGCTTCAGACACTTTTACGTTCCGGCGCTTCTTTTTTTGAGGCATCATGTTGCCCAGCATTTCTTTAATATTGAGCCCCATGTCTTCCATGCCGGCGGCGGAAAAAATCTCAATCATCGGCCCGCTGCGGGCTTCGGAAACCTCAAGCTCGACGAGACGCTCGTCAAGCTTTCCTTCTTGCAGTAGCTTTCTGAGCTTCTCGCGCGTCGCATCCTGTCTTTTGACCTGTTCTTCAGACAGGGGAATTTCGATGGTCTCTTGCTGTGGATCGTCGAGCATCTCGCCGACCTTGCGCTCTGCCGGGCGAGGCGGCAAAAGAAGATCCAAAAGCCGCTCTTCGGCGATTTCCGCCGCTTTGGCCTGCACATTTTCCTGTTCCTCGGCTTTGATCATGTTCACCGACAGTTCGACGAGATCCCTCACCATGGATTCGACGTCGCGCCCCACATAGCCGACTTCGGTGAACTTGGACGCTTCGACTTTGAGAAAGGGCGAATTGTCGAGTTTGGCGAGCCTTCTGGCAATTTCCGTCTTTCCTACACCGGTCGGCCCGATCATAATGATGTTTTTCGGCGATATTTCATCGGCCAGTTCCTCCGGCACATTCTGGCGTCGCCAGCGGTTTCTGAGCGCAATGGCCACTGCGCGCTTGGCCTCGCCCTGGCCGATGATGTGGCTGTCGAGCCGTTCCACTATCTGTCTGGGTGTCAACCCTGAATTATTCATTTAACTGCCTGCTCCTTGCTTTTTGCTTTTCTTCGTTTCCCGGGGTCGTTCTTCCGCCAGATCGATCTCCTCGATGAGAATCCGGTCATTCGTATAGATACACAATTCAGCTGCGATTTTCATAGCCTCCTTGGCGATTTCCGTCGAGGTCAGGCCGCTGTGCCGAACCAATGCGCGCGCCGCCGCCTGCGCGTAGGCGCCGCCGGAACCGATGGCCATCACATTATCATCGGATTCGATCACGTCCCCGTTTCCGGAAATGATAAGCGAATGCTCCCGACTGACGGCGATCATCAGCGCTTCCAGGTGACGCAGAACCCGGTCCGTTCGCCAGTCCTTCGTCAGTTCAACCGCAGCCCGCAGCAGATTGCCGTTATACTGCTCCAGTTTAGCGTCAAACCGGTCAAACAGCGTAAAGGCGTCCGCCGTCGCACCTGCAAATCCGACGACGACGTTGTCGTCATAAAGCCTTCGCACCTTGCGTGCTCCATGCTTCAAAATCATCGTGTCGAGCGTCACTTGACCATCCCCGGCAACCGTGATCCGCTGGTCTTTTCTGATTGCTAAAATAGTCGTTCCCTTAATCTGCATATCTACTCCTTGCGTCCGGCTCTGGGATGAGCCGAATCATAAACTTCCATCAGGCGGGCAATGTCGACCGCCGTGTATTTTTGCGTTGTGGAAAGGCTCTCATGACCGAGCATTTCCTGAATGGAGCGCAGGTCCGCCCCCGCCCCCAAAAGATGCGTGGCAAATGAATGCCGAAGGGCGTGCGGACTGATTTTTCGGCCGATTCCGCTTGCCTTCGTCACCTGATCAACCACTCTCGCGATGCTCCGAGAAGACAGTCTGCCGCCCTGCGCGTTCAAAAACAGAGCTTTGTGTTCCCGGGCTTCGGGGGTTTTGGGGCTGCCGGAAACGGATGAATATTGCCGGAGAGCGGCCAGGGCCGGTTTGCCCACAGGGACGATCCGCTCCTTTTTCCCCTTTCCTCGAATTTTGACCAGAGCCGCATCAAAATTCACGTCGTCAATGTTTAACCCCGCCAGTTCCGAAAGACGGATCCCCGAGGAATAAAAAAGCTCCATCATGGCGTGGTTGCGGACTCCGGCGGGGGTTTTGTCCCTTGCCGCCCACTCCAGCACCTTGAAAATTTCATCCACAGACAGAAAGGACGGAAGATATTTTTCCGTTTTCAGCCCCTGGATGCCTTGCAGCGGATTCACCGCGATTCTGCCTGCTCTCGACAGGTATTTGTAGAACGCCTTAAGCGCCGAAACCTTTCGATTGATGGATACCTTCTTGAGCCTCAGTCCGTACAAATAAGCCAGATAGGCGCGAAGCGTTTCGGTTTTTGCCGTAAGGAGGGTTTCATCGCCCCGGTCTTTCAAAAAGACCGCGTATTCCCCGACATCCGTAAGATAAGCTCTCCGGGTGTGTTCCGACACATTTCGCTGAACGGTCAGAAAGGTTGAATAATCCTCAATGAGATCGCGCATCTTACATTTTATATTTGCCGAAATCCTCCGCGGACAGATTTTCAAGGAATTCCCTGATTTTATCTTCCTTGAACTTGTCGATATCGCCGATTTTCATACCGAAATCAATATTACGCGATTTTTCCAGGACAATCTCCTCGACGAAGATTGAGGCCCGGGCTCTCAGCGCCAGGGCGATGGCATCGCTCGGACGGGCGTCAATCGCGTAGGTCTGCCCTTCTCGGGTCAGATAAATACTGGCAAAGAATGTGTTGTTCCGAATATCCACAATTTCGATGCGATTGACCGTCGCATCCATTGCCCGAATACATTCATAAAGCAGGTCGTGCGTCATCGGCCGGGAAAAAACAATATTTTCAAGCTCCGTGGCAATGGCGCTGGCTTCGAAAAGGCCGATCCAGATCGGTATGGCTTTGCTTTCCTGCAAATCTTTCAGGATGACGATGGGCGTGTTGGTAATCGGATCGATGGTTAATCCCGAAACCTTCATCTCCAAAAGCATTGCCGGCCTCCCTTATGATTCGATCATTTTGCCCCGCAGGGAATGCAGAAATCCGCGGGTGATCTCCACATCAACCAGGGTGCCGATCAGATCGGAACCTCCCCGGAAATTGACGATCTTCCAGCCTTCCGTCCGCCCCATCAGGTCCAGATCGGAATTTTTGCTTCGTCCTTCAACCAGCACCTGCTGAATGCTCCCCTCAAGCGCCGTGTTTTTTTCCTGCGTATGAAGGTTTTGCAGGTTCTGAAGCCGGATCAACCGCTTTCTTTTTTCCGCCTCCGGCACTTTGTCGGGCAACTGTCTGGCCGCCGTTCCCTTTCGTTCAGAATACTTGAACGAAAAAATTGAATCAAACCTGATTTTTTCCATCATGTCAATGGTTTCTTCAAAATCTTTTTGAGTTTCTCCGGGAAATCCGACGATGATATCCGAGGTGATGGCCATCGTCGGGCGGACGCTTCGCAAACGCTTCACTTTTGCCAGATACTGCTCAAGAGTATAGCCTCGGTTCATCCGCTTTAGAATACGATTCGACCCCGATTGCACCGGCAGGTGGATGTGACCGCACAACTTTTTTTCGCTTTGAAAACACTCAACAAGCCCGTCGGATAAATCCTTGGGATGCGAGGTGGTAAAGCGGATTCGCCGAATTCCATCAATCCGGGCAATGAGCCGAATCAACTTCGGAAAGTCGCAGTCAAACGCCGTGTTTTGTCCGTAGGAATTGACGTTTTGTCCAAGAAGTGTCACTTCCTGCACACCGCATCGGGTGAGTTTTTCAACTTCATTGCAGATATCTTCTGGCGCGCGGCTCATTTCCGGCCCCCTGAGGTAGGGAACGACGCAATACGCGCAATAATTATTGCACCCCTGCATAATGGAGACAAAAGCGCCAAGCGACCCCGGCGGCGGCGGGGCGAAAATACCGAGCGATTCAATTTTATCCGAAAAGGCTACTTGCGTGACTCTGCGGCGTTCTTTGAGCACGGCATCGACCATCCGGGGAAGTTGATGAATGTTGTGCGTGCCGAATACGAAATCGACTCGCTTGTCTCTTCCGTAGACCTTTTCCCCCAGATGCTGCGCCAGGCAACCGCCGAAGCCGACTATCAGGCGGGGATTTTTATCCTTGAACTTCAGCAGGCGCCCCAGTTCGCTAAAGGCTTTCTGTTCCGCCTTGTCTCGGATCGAGCAGCCGTTGATCAAAATCAGGTCGGCTTTTTGAGCATGGTCCGTGAGCTGATACCCGACGCCGGAGAGTAAAACCGCCATCTGCTCGGAATCATGCACGTTCATTTGACAGCCGAAGGTTTCAATATACAAATACTTGTTTTTCATGACATTACAATATTTTCAACACGGCAATCCGCCCGGATCAGTCCAGACATTGGATCTCTTTTTTCAGCAGATTACTCAAATTCCCGAATTCTTCAAGCGTCAGGGTCTCTCCCCGGCGCTTCCCGTCAATGCCTGCCTGATCCAGACAGGATCGAAGCCGTGCAGTGGAAAGAGTTTTAAGAACAACGGCCTGTGTAAGATTGTTCATGAGCATTTTTCTTCGTTGGGCGAAAGCGGCTTTGACAATGGCCGAAAAAAACGCCTCGTCGGCAAGCTCAACCACTGGGCTTTTGCGAAAACGTCCCCGCATCACCGCGGATTGCACCTTCGGCCGCGGAGAGAAACAACCGGCAGAGACGCTGAACAATTTTTCGACCTCCGCAAACATCTGAAGCAAAACAGAGGGAACGCCGTATGGTTTGCAATCCGGCCCGGAAACCAGACGGTCAACCACCTCTTCCTGCAGCATCAACGTAAAGCTGTCAATGGCCGACCGGTGAGCCAGGAGGTGAAAAATCAGCGGCGTGGAAATGTGATACGGGACATTACCCATTACTTTAATTTTCATTCCATATCTGCTTGATATATCTGAGATGTTTAATTTCAAAATATCGGCATTCTCAATCCGGGCCGCAGGATAAGTCAAAAGCTGATCTTCCAGCACAGGCAAGAGTTGTTCATCAATTTCAACGGCGATCAGCTGACCGGCCTGTGCGGCAAGAAGACGGGTCATCACGCCGTTTCCGGCGCCGATTTCCAAAACGGTATCCGTAGACCCGACTGCGCCGGCCGAGACAATTTTTCTGACCGTGTTCGCGTCAATCAGGAAAGATTGGCTCAGTCGCTTTCGCGGCCGGATCTGATAAGTCCTGAGGAGGTCTTTGGGCGTCTGCATAAGAATTTGCTATGAGGCTGCGGCCAGGGGCCAGCGGGATACCGCATTCAACTGAAGGCTGTCGTTTCGCCCCCCGGAAAGCAGAATTTCACCGAGAGCGGCGATCATCGCGGCATTGTCCGTGCACAAAATCATGGGTGGGATGAACAGGTCGATGCCGGCATCCCCGGCCGCTTCGGCAAAGCGTGTCCTTAAGCGGCTGTTGGCGGCAACGCCGCCGCAAACGACCACCCGGCGGATATCATGCTCGCGGGCGGCGTGAAGTGTCTTTTCCACCAGCACATCCATTATCGCTTCCTGATAGCTTGCCGCCACATCCGGCATTTCTTCGGGATGAAAGGGGTTGCCGCGCTTTTTAAGCATGACCAGCAACGATGTTTTCAAACCGCTGAAACTGAAATCCTCTGAATCCTTCATCGCCCGGGGAAAATCGTAAGCCGCGGGATTTCCGTTTTTCGCGATTTTATCGATCACGACGCCCCCGGGATATCCCAGATCCAGGAGCTTGGCGGCTTTGTCAAACGCTTCGCCCGCCGCGTCATCGCGCGTCTGGCCGACCAGTTTAAAGGTATGGTAATTCTCTACGATATAGACATGCGTATGACCGCCTGACACCACGAGCGCCACAAAAGGGAAAGCGGGTTTACGGTCTTCCAGAAAGACGGCCATGATATGCCCTTCGATATGATTGACGCCGACAAAAGGAATCCCGAGTCCGTAGGCAAGCGCCTTGGCGGCGGACAGCCCCACCAGAAGCGATCCGATAAGCCCTGGCCCGCGCGTCACGGCAATTCCATCAAGATCACAGGCAGACACGCCCGCCGCTGCAAGCGCTTCGGAAATCACCGGACTAATCGCTTCGATATGCTTGCGCGAGGCGATTTCCGGCACGACACCGCCGAATTTTTCGTGATCCTTGATCTGTGAAGCGATGATGTTGGACAGCAGCTTCCCGTCTCGGACAACGGCGGCCGACGTTTCATCACATGATGTTTCAATGCCCAATACCAGCAATTTCTTCGATCCCCTCACAATTTTCTTTACTTCAAGAAAAAAAAGCTTATATAGAAGCCTCATTGTTTTGTAAACAAACTTTTGGCCGGTTCACCGGATCGGAACGCTCTCATGGAGTTTAAAACAGATTTCCTCATTATCGGCAGCGGCATCGCGGGACTGAGCCTGGCCATCAAGGCCTCTGCAATCGGTTCCGTCGCCATCGTCACTAAAAAGGAAAAATCCGAATCCAACACCAACTATGCCCAGGGCGGCATCGCCGCCGTGACAGACAAGACCGACAGCTTTGAAGAACACATCGAAGACACGCTGGTCTGCGGCGCGGGTCTTTGCCATCGCGATGTCGTCGACTTCGTCGTTCGCGAAGCGCCACCCCGTATTCAGGAACTGGTCGATTGGGGTGTCAACTTCACGAAATCTGAGCTGCCGCCGCACCGCTATGATCTCGGCCAGGAAGGCGGCCACCACAAACGCCGCGTTTTGCACGCCAAAGACCTGACCGGCCGAGAAATCGAACGGGCCTTGCATGAAAAGGTTGCGGCTCTGCCCAACATCTCGATTTATGAAAACCACATCGGCATCGATCTGATCATCCAGAAGGATTCGCAGGGACGGATTATCAACTGCCTGGGCGCTTACGTGCTGGACATCAACCACGACGACATCCATACCTTTCGCGCCAAATACACAATTTTGTCAACGGGCGGCGCGGGCAAAGTTTATCTGATTACGACCAATCCGGACATCGCTACCGGCGACGGCATCGCCATGGCCTATCGCGCGGGCGCAAAAGTCTCGAACATGGAATTTATCCAGTTTCACCCCACCTGCCTGTACCATCCGGAGGCCAAGGCGTTCCTCATCAGTGAAGCCGTCCGCGGCGAAGGCGGCATTCTTCGGCTGAAAAACGGTTCGACCTTTATGGAGAAGTATCATGCCATGAAAAGCCTCGCGCCCCGGGACGTCGTAGCCAAAGCCATCGACAACGAGATCAAGCAATCCGGCGATGAATACGTGCTTCTGGACATTACGCACCACAGCCGCGAATTTCTGATGGATCGCTTTCCCAACATTTACGATAAATGTCTGGAATTCGGCATTGACATGGCCGTTCAGCCGATTCCTATTGCGCCTGCGGCTCACTACATTTGCGGCGGCGTCGCCGTGGATCATGACGGGAAAACGTCCATCGACAACCTGTTTGCCTGCGGCGAAGTCTCCTGCACGGGTTTGCACGGCGCCAACCGCCTGGCCAGCAATTCTCTTCTGGAGGCGCTTGTTTACTCACACCGGGTTTTCACAAAAATCGCCAAATCCTTCCGTCAGACCGAAATCAGCGCGACGCCGATTCGTCCCTGGGATCCGGTCGACAGCTCGGAAAGCAACGACACCATCGTCGTCACCAATAACTGGGACGAAATCCGCCGGTGCATGTGGAACTATGTCGGCATTGTCCGCTCGGACAAGCGCCTGGAGCGAGCCTTGCGCCGGATCGAGATGATCCAACAGGAAATCCATGAATATTACTGGAATTATAAAGTCACCAAGGATTTGATTGAACTGCGCAATATCACCACCGTGGCGAAGCTGATCGTGCAAAGCGCCCGTTCTCGAAAAGAAAGCCGCGGTCTGCATTACACCATGGACTATCCGGAGCCGAGCGACGCCTTTTTAAAGGACACGGTTTTATTAAAGAAATAAGATCGTCGGCAACTCATTCTATTGCCTGAAAGTCACTTCGACCGTTTCCTCTCAGGGGGGGGGTCATCCAAACACCCGTTTGAAAATGAAATCCAGATTAGTCAGGAAATTATTCACGTTGAAAATCCCTTCGAGGTCTTTAGCCTTCAGGTATTTCTGCACGGTTTCATCCTGCTCCAGAAGCTTTCGGAATTCTATCCCTTCATGCCAGGCTTGCATCGCGTTTTTCTGGACGATGGCGTAAGCGTCTTCTCGCGTTGTGCCTTTTTCAATCAGCGCCAGCAAAACCATCTGAGAGAAGATTACGCCGTGCGTCATATTCAGATTGGCCAGCATCCGCTCAGGATAGACGACCAGCTTGTCCATCAGGCCGGTAAAGCGCCCCAGCATGAAATCGAGCGTGACGGTCGCATCCGGCCCGATGATGCGTTCCACGGACGAATGGCTGATGTCCCGCTCATGCCAAAGCGCCACGTCTTCCAGAGCGGCCAGCGCGTATGAGCGAATCAGGCGGGACAAACCGGAGATGTTTTCCGAAAGCACGGGATTGCGCTTGTGCGGCATGGCCGACGAGCCTTTCTGTCCCGGCGAGAAATATTCTTCCGCCTCGCGGACTTCCGTTCGTTGGAGCAAACGGACTTCCTGAGCGAATTTATCCAGCGACGAGGCAATGATCGCCAAGGTGGTGAAATACTCAGCGTGACGGTCGCGCTGGACGATCTGCGAAGAGACGGGCGCGGGCGAAAGCCCCAGTTTCTTGCAGACGTAGTCTTCGACAAACGGTTCGATGAAGGCAAAGGTGCCCACCGCGCCTGCGATTTTACCGTAGCTGACGGTTTCTTTAGCCCGAAGCAGGCGCTCCCGATTACGCTGCATTTCCTGATACCATAGCGCCATTTTCAGGCCGAATGTGATGGGCTCTGCGTGAATGCCGTGCGAACGGCCGATCATGACGGTGTTTTTATGCTCGAAGGCCCGCCGCTTCAAAACCGCCAGAAGCTCATCGAGATCGTCAAGCAGAATCTCGGCCGCTTCTTTGAGTTGGACGGCCAGCGCGGTATCCAGAACGTCCGAAGAGGTCAGCCCCATGTGAATGAACCGGCCGTCTTCACCGATGACCTCGGTCAGAGAAGAAACGAAGGCAATGACATCGTGCTTGGTGACCTTTTCGATTTCGTCGATGCGGTCGACATTGATCACTGCTTTGGCCTTGATGTTTTCCACCGCTTCCGAAGGCACCTTGCCCAGTTTCACCATTGCCTCGCAGGCGGCCACTTCCACATCCAGCCATTTCCGGTACTTGTTTTCCTGGCTCCAGACGGCCGTCATCTTTTGTCTTGAATATCTTGGAATCACATGTTTCTCCTGTTTATATTTTATTGCGGCTTTCTAATGGAAACCGGCCGACAAAGTCAAGATCAATATAGCCGGACAATGAGGCCTTTTTAATCATACTCTTCCAGGAAGCGCTCAATATAACGCCGCACGCTGGCTGCGGGCTGATAAATGCCGAAGTGGCCTTCACACAGAATATCGGCGTTGAGCTCCAGAAGCTTTTTCATGGATTTCTTCCAGTCCTCGAGATTGGAGTCAAAAGCCTTGTTGAACGGTCCGTGAATATCCTGACCGAAGAGAACTCTTTTCCCCTTTCGATCAAAATAGACAGAGACCGATCCGGGCGTGTGCCCCGGCGTGTGAAGAACGCGCAGGGTTTCGCTTCCGAAAGACAGACTCTCTTCTTCTTTAGTAAAGGTATCGTCCGCGCTCGTCGGCGGAAAGGTCGTGCCGTACCAGTCGGCTGCCGTCTTTCGGGAATCCCCCGTTGCGATCGCCCGCGCGTCGGCTTCGTGAATCAGGATTTTCGTTCCATATCGTTTCCTGAAATACGGCGCAGCGCCGATGTGGTCGATATGGCAATGCGTCAAGATCAGGTTGGATAAGGCGGAGGGGTTAAACCCCAAAAGCTCAATGTTGCGCGCAATCTGCGAGGCGCTGTTTCCGGCTCCCGAGTCGATCATGAGGAGCTCGGAGCCGAAATCGATCAGGTAAACCGCCGCGTCTTCAGGTGCTGTCAGATTCGGACCGCCGATAAGATAAACGCCTTCAATGATTTCTTCCAAAGCGTGCTTCATCTTCCGCCTCAGGTTTTAAAGGTTCCAACCAGATCGTCGATGTGTTTGAGTTTATTGTCTTCCAGATAGGCCTCAAGGCCGTCGATAATATCGATCATTGCGTGCGGATTGATGAAGTTGGCCGTTCCGATCTGCACGGCACAGGCCCCGACGATTAGAAATTCCAGTGCGTCTTCCACGGTCAGAATCCCCCCCATGCCGATAACGGGAATGCCGACGCTTTTTGCGACCTGCCAGACCATGCGCAGAGCCACCGGCTTGATGGCTGGACCGGAAAGGCCGCCCGTAATGTTTTTGAGCCGGGGCGTTCTCGTTTTGATGTCAACAGCCAGGCCGGTCAGCGTGTTGATCAGCGACACCGCATCCGCGCCGGCTTTTTCCACCGCCTGAGCAATCTGCACGATATCCGTAACGTTGGGCGTGAGCTTGACGATGACGGGCAGATCCGTTTCCCCTTTGACGCGGCGGGTGACTTCCGCGGCGGCTTTGGGGTCCGCCCCGAAGCTCAACCCCCCTTTTCTCACGTTGGGGCAAGACACATTGACTTCCAACGCGTGGACACCTGAAGCGGCGCTGAGTTTCGCGGCAACCTTCGAGTACTCCCCGACTGACTCACCGTAAATATTAGCGATCACCGCGACATCATATTGCCTCAAAAAGGGCAGTTTCTCGTTAATGAAAGCTTCAACACCAATATTTTGCAACCCCACTGCATTGAGCATACCGCCGGTGGTTTCCATGATTCTCGGCGGCGGATTGCCCGATCTGGGCTTGAGCGACAAGCCCTTTACGGCGATCCCCCCCAGTCGGTTGAGATCCATGTATTGGGCGTACTCCTGTCCGTATCCGAAGGTGCCGGAAGCCGCGATGACGGGATTTTTCAGCCGAAGACCGGCCAGGCCGACCCTTAGCGGATTAACGCTTTTGATTTTTCTTTTTTCCACAGTTTAGTCCCAGATGATTTGATTCAGCCCGAATACCGGCCCGTCGCAACACACGCGCGCGTAAGCCGCGCCGCCTGATCCCTCTTTTACGGCGACCGCACATCCCATACACGCGCCCACGCCGCAGGCCATCCGTTCTTCCAGTGAAACGTCGCAGCGGTATTTGCCGCCCAGAATCGTATTGAGAGTTTTGAGCATGGCTTTAGGTCCGCAAGCGTAAATTATAGTGTCTCCGGGCGGATATTTTTTTATATCCTTGCGAATCAGATCGGTCACCAACCCCTGTTTTCCGAAAGAGCCGTCATCCGTGCATACGTGCACCGCGTAACATAGACTCTGAAGCTTATCGAGTCCGAGAATCTGCCGGCTCGACTGCGCCCCAAGATAAAAGATCATATTGGGGCCACAGGACGGGGAGTTTACGCACAAATGTTCAGCCAGAAGGGACAGCGGAGCGACGCCGATGCCGCCGGCAATGAAAACGATGTTTTTTTCAGTATCCGGCATCGCATAACCTGTGCCCAAAGGCCCCAACACCTCCAGCTGCGATCCTTCGATGAGTCCCGCCAGAATTTGTGTTCCCTTTCCCACGACGCGGTAAAGCAACTCCAAAACACAGGCATTTTGTTCAAGGGAAAAAGAGTAGATGCTAAGCGGCCTTGATAAAAACGGATCGGTCAAGCCGGCGATTCTGACCATGACGAATTGCCCCGGCAAGACCGCGCCGAAGGTTCGAGGCAAATACATCTTCATTAAAAAGTGGTCTTTTTGCACTTCGTCGTTGGCGCAGATTTCGCCGATAAAAATATTTTTATGCATCTTTTCGATCCTGAATGTCGTCGGCCCACATGATCAGGGCGTCTTCGTGCGTATCCGAATAGTAGTTCGGCCGCCTCCCCTTTACTACAAAACCGCATTGCCGGTAAAGCTCTATCGCCGCCATGTTGGAGGCTCTCACCTCCAGCGTGATTTTCCGGATCCCTAAATCATATGCGATCCGCCTCATCAGGGCCATTAGATTCCAGCCCAGTTTCTGCCTGCGGCACTGCCGCCGAACAGCCAGATTGTGCAGATGCGCCTCATCCGCAACCAGCCAGAAAATGATATACCCTGCAATAATCGTCCTGCCTTCGATCTGCATTTTAGCGGTCAGACACTGCGCGTGCCGGGTTTTGAGCTCCCCTTCAAACATTCCGCGCGTCCAGGGCGAAGGATACGAATCCCGCTCGATTTCGAGAATCTCCGGAAGATCTTCCGGCCCCATCAGGTCCACGCCGACAAGGACATTTTTTTCACAGGACATGGAATAGTTCCCAGGCAATGGCAAGAATCAGAAAGACGGCGCAGAATAAGGGAATGGCCCCGCGCATTTTGATGGCGGCAATCGCCGTTGCGATGCCCAGAAGCGGCATAAAATAATAGGTGAGTTTAAGCGTTTGAATCAGGGCGTCGGGTAATCCGGGGTAGAGCGCCGCGACCGGATAAACAATCAGGACCTGGAACAAAAAAAGCGCTCCGACGTAGACGATGGCCGCCTTTCCCAAGGCCAGATAGGTTTTCTTTTCGATCGCGCGCAGATGACCCAGTTTGGCGTCTTCAAGCGCCTCGTCGGACAGCCGGTTGTTGGACTCAATGATTTTGACATCGAAAAGCCGGATGAGCAGGCCGCACGGAATCGCCAGTAAAAGCGCCAGGGCGATGATCTCCGGAACGATGGCGCCCGTTTTCGGGCCGGCAAGACCCGCAATGGAGACGGCCAGAACCGCGCTTGCGGAATCGTTTGGGGGAATATAAATGCCGATCGGAATACGGTCGATCCAGAAAAGCTCAAGCATCGCACCGATAATCAAACCGGCCAGGGGGATGCCGATCAGCCAGCCCATCAAAGGGGCCAGGACAATTGGTCGCGACACCATGGCCTGGATGACGATACGATCCAGGCATAAAACGCCTCCCAGCACGGACAGCGCAATAATCGTCGAAAGCAAGGATGGCCTCCATCAGCGGACTTGGTTTTTTATGTCGCAGTATTCCTTGAGCGCGTCCTTGATGTCCACGGCTTTTTCCCGGGGCACCCGCTTTAACTCGATTTCAACACCCTTGGTTTCAAGCATACTGACGATGTCTGAAATTTCATCATCGCACAAAAAAACCGACGGCGCGCAGCAGACGGCATATTCTTCATGATGAATGTTGCCGATATTGAGTTTATTAAATTGAAAACCAGCCAGATAAGCGCGATACGCATCGGCGATGCTGGCGAAAAGAACAATCGTTTTCTTCCCGTCCCCGACGGTAAAAGCGAAATTGGCGGCAAAATCTTCAATGGAGCAGATATTGACTTCGATTTCACTGGGCACCGCCATGCGGATTACGGTTTCACAGAAAAAATCGCCGGCCGAAGAGTCATTGACGACCATGATGCACTTTGCGTGGATGAAAGGCACCCAGGATTCCAGAATCTGGCCGTGAACCAGACGGTTGTCCACCCGGACTAAAGCAATGTCGTACGATTCCGCCAACTGATCACCCGGTTGCTTTTTTGCTTAAAATCTCGCTGGCCAGTGAAATGTTCTTTTTCCCGTAATCTTTAATAAAGCAGGCAAATTCATTGAGCGACATATCTTCCCGGACGTCGGAAAGTTTCAACAGCATGGGAAGATTGACGCCTGTGACCACTTCCACTTTGCCTTCTTTCATAAACGACAAAGAAATATTCGAAGGCGTTCCGCCGAACAAATCCGTCAAAATCAGCACACCTTTTCCCTTGTCGAGCTTTTTGATGGCCGCGCTGATTTCCTTTTTCAGCTCTTCGACGCCCTTGGACTGCTCAACACATACATGCATGATATCATTAAGTTTTCCTTTGATCAGCTCCGCGGCAGCAATCAATTCATTCCCGAGATTTCCATGGGTTGTAATCAGCACACCGATCATGATGTTTCCCTCCTCACATAACTTTCGGCCGTCTTCCGCCTTCGAGCCGGATTTAAATCCGCAAGCGGAAAACAACCTGGAAAACCAAAGCGAAACGCTAATGGATTGGGAAATAATTGTCAAGATTTATCCGGACTTCAGCCTCCGGTTGGATCGCAACAGGATGGTTACCGATGGGATAGTAATTCCAAGAAACTCGGCCGAAGGGCAATATGCCTGATCGGCACCCCGGCGCGTCCATAAACAGATTTTTTAGGATGACTAAAGGACAATACCGGATCCTCCTCCAAAGGCCGCACCGAAATTACTCAGAAGCCTTTGTTGAATGTTTTTGATCGTTGACTTATCCGCAATTCATCATAAATCGAAACCGGAGCTTTGCCGCAGCACACAGCGAACCGTCTTGCCTTCTGTTTCTACGCTGCACGCCCTATCGAAGGTTGCCCCCCAAAACGCGAAGAAGTTACGGTTGACATTGCACGGGGGGGATTTTATAATTTTTTCAAAATCAAAAGGGGCGCGACATGAGAGTGTATCGTTTCATCAGTCGACACAGGCTTGCCCTGACGATCATTCTGGCATTGGCCGGCATCGGCATCATGTCTTTTTATGCGGTCTGCGATACGGCCTGCTCCTATCTGCGTGGCGATATTTTTGGCTTTGATATCAAGTACGTCGGCGTCCTGTTCATGGCCCTGTTAATCGCCCTGGCCTTCTTCCATCAAGCGAACCTGATCCGGATGTTTGTGGCCGCCGGTTTGGGCGCTCTAGTCTATCTCGTGGCGTTTCAAATCGAAGAGAATATCTTTTGCCCATTCTGTCTGGCTTTCGGCATGTTGGTCATGATGCTGTATGTCGTCAACTACGAACGCCACTCGCTTAGCAATCGATGGCTGCACACCTTGCTTTACGCCTTTGGCGACGCAAAATTTCCTTTTACCTCCGATCTGCGCCTGCCCGTCGTGATCTGGATGGTCGCGGGCTTTTTGTTTGTCTGTTTTTCTTTCAGCGGATCCTCCATCCCGCTATACGCCGCCCTTCTGCCTTAAACGTCGAAACCGTGCGGCCAGACCTTCGATTCGTCCGCCCAATAGCCCAATCGTCTTCGCCTTTATGGATATTGCCGGTTGCTTTTTTATCGGGCATGGATTAAAGGCTCGCCTATCAAAAATCTTTTTATCGGACGCCCAAATCGATTTTTATGACGGAATACACCTATTTTCTCAACCGAACCGATCACTACCATATCCATGACCTCAAGACACTGGGCTGGGAATTGACGGTTTGCAATGCGCTTTGGAATCCGTCGAGCCCCTGCCGTAAAATTCTCAAAACGGACGCCGCCTTCGGCGTCCATCTCGATGGCTTTTTGCGAACTCTCTTCCCTGTCGACGCTGTTCGTCGCGTCCTTGAAGTCGGCGGCGGAACGGGCGTCCTGATGCGGGACCTGCTGAATATCCATCCCCTTTGGAGCGCGACGATGCTCGATATCTCGCCTTATCTGCTTGGCAGACAAAAAGAATCTCTGGCCGGGAGCAACGCCGAGTTTTTATGCGCCGATTTCTTAGCCGCTGAAACAGATGATCTTCAAAAATTCGATTGCGCTCTTCTCAATGAGAATTTGGGAGATTTCCCAACGCTTGTCAGCTTGCCGAAAGACGCCGCTCCGGAGGATCTTGAAGCGGCGCCTGCCTCTGCTTTGAATCAGGCCGAATATTTTCGTGCATCCTACGGCCTGCAGTTTCTTCCCGGGGAACCTATCAACATCGGAGCGTTAATGACCGTGGACAAATTATGCAGGGCCGGCGTGCCGCTTATCTATCTGAGTGAGCACAGCTGTGAAGCCCGCGCTCCGGAAGCCTTTGCAGCCTATCTGAAAATTTTCCCGACCGGCATCCCTGAAAGAATCTCGCTCAAAGGACATGCCGAATATACCATCAAGTTCAGTCATCTTCAGAATATTGCTCAAATCCGGGGCTATCAGGTCATCCGCGGCCCTCTGGCTGATTTTCTCGTTTTGGACTTAACCCCCAAAGCCCTACTGGCCTTGAGAATGGCGGTACCCGCAACGGATGAACAGGAAATCCTTCAGCATTTCATCTACGATTTGTACAAATATGAATATCTTGTGCTGATTCGCCGCTGAGTTTGCCTTCGCGACTGCACAAAACATTGAAATTTCGAGAATTCAGCGCACTCTTTTCCACATCGACTTCCTCAACCCTGCCATGCGGGTTGCATTTCCGTTTGTTTTGTGCTATGAACACAGCGGTTTCAGCAAAGTTGCCTGTATGTTTTGATCATCCGAAGACCCTCGTCGTTCAAATAACGGCTCAACAAAATTAAACCCTGTTTATTCAGGAGACGGACTTGAAAAAAGATCCAACGGATATTCATTTTCGCGCACCGGACATCCCGGACGCGCGATCCATTGAGCGCTTGATCCGGCACTCTCCGCCGTTGGATGTCAATTCACTTTACTGCTATCTCATCTTATGCGCTCATTTTTCTCAAACCTCCGTAGTCGCCTGCGATGCCGCCGATGTCTGCGGTTTCATCTCCGCCTACATCCGTCCTGATCAACAAGACACTTTGTTCGTCTGGCAGGTTGCGGTGCAAAAAGAATATCGGGGAAAAGGCATTGCCGGTTCAATGCTTTCCGAGCTTTTGAATCGCTCGTATAGCCGTCCCCTTAGGTATCTTGAAACGACGGTCGGTCCGTCCAACCATTCATCAAAGGCCCTTTTTTCTTCTCTGGCCGAAACGCTTCAAGCCCCGTTGGTTCAAAGCGTTCTGTTTTCAGCCGATGATTTCGGCGGTCAGTCCCATGAAGAAGAAATCTTGTTTCGCATCGGGCCGTTTGACCTGTTATCAAAGGAGGAATCATCATGAAAGCCATTGAACGACTGGAATCGGAAGTCCGCAGCTATTCGCGTTCGTTTCCGGTCACTTTCGACAAAGCAAAAGACGCTTTTCTATTCGACAGCGAAGGAAACCGCTACATTGATTTTTTCGGCGGCGCGGGAACGCTTAATTACGGCCACAACAATGACCGTATGAAGTCTCGTCTGATTGATTACCTGGAGCGTGATGAAATCATACACGGTCTGGACATGGCCACGGTGGCCAAGGAAAACCTGCTGGAAAAAATGGAAAACGTTCTTTTTAAACCCCGCGGACTCGACTACAAGGTGCAGTTCACGGGGCCTACCGGAACCAATGCCGTAGAGGCGGCGCTTAAGCTTGCGCGCATGGTGAAGAAACGCTCGAATGTCATCTCTTTCACCAACGGATATCATGGCCTGACAATGGGATCGATGTCCGTCACAGCCAACGCCTACTATCGAGACGAGGCTTTTATCAACCGCTCGGATGTTTCCTTTCTGCCCTATGACGGCTATCTAGGCAAGGATGTCAACAGCGCTCAATATATGCGGCGCTTTTTGGAAGACGGCAGCAGCGGCGTGGACATCCCCTCCGCCGTCATCCTGGAGACCGTGCAGGGGGAAGGCGGCATCCGCGTAGCCTCCGACGCATGGCTTCGCGAAGTGGAATCGATCTGCCGGGATTTTGACATCCTGCTGATCGTCGACGACATTCAGGTCGGCAACGGCCGCACCGGTCATTTTTTCAGCTTTGAAAAATCGGGCATTCGCCCGGACATCGTCACTTTGTCCAAATCTTTTTCCGGCTATGGGCTGCCTATGTCGCTGGTTTTGTTCCGGCGCGATCTCGACATCTGGAAACCCGGTCAGCACACGGGAACTTTCCGGGGCAACAACCTAGCCTTTATCTCCGCCGCGGTCGCCCTGGAATACTGGGAAAATGACCAATTTTCAAAAGACATCTTTCGAAAAGGCGCTCTGGTCGAACAAAAGCTCAACGCCATCAACAATCACTATCCCGAACTCAATGCGGAGGTTCGGGGCCGCGGTTTTATTTACGGAATTGCGATCCGGCCCGCCGAGTTGGCCAAGACCATTGCCGATCAGTGTTTTAAAAACAAGCTGATTCTGGAGCGCGCAGGCGCAAATAATCAGGTCATCAAGTTTCTGGCGCCGCTGATCATCCCCGACGAGGTGCTGATGGAAGGGCTCGATATTCTCGATCGCTCCATCGGCGAAGCGCTCGTCTCAAAAGCATAAGGAACCGTCATGTTTTTGCGCACGATTGACGACATTCGGGGAACGGACCGGGAGGTTTATGCGGAAAACGGTCACTGGGTCAGCCGGAGACTGCTTCTGAAGAAAGACGGCATGGGGTTTTCCTTTCATGAAACCATCATTTTCGCGGGGACGGAAACGCACATCTGGTACAAACATCACCTGGAAGCCGTTTTCTGCGTCGCGGGTGAAGGCGAGGTCGAAACGCTGGCCGACGGACAAATTCATCGCATCGTTCCCGGCACGATGTACGCTCTCAACAACCATGACGAACATCTTTTACGGGCGTCGAAAGACCTCCGTCTTTTGTGTGTTTTCAATCCGCCCGTGACGGGAACGGAAGTCCATCGCGAAGACGGATCTTATCCGCCGTCGGATTGACGCGGCCCCTTCATTCTTTCTTGAGTCCAAGCAGCGCCTCGATCTTGCCGGGATCGTTGGTGGGTTCGCCGCAGGCGAAATGAGAACAGACATAGGCCGTCGCGCGTCCGTTTCTCTTGTCCATGTCTGCGACGAAAGGAGAGATCGTTTCGACATCAAGCGCGGATTCATCCGAAGGGCGAAAAATGACGGTCTTGTTCGGCGCATAAATCCGGCGCAAAGCCCGCAATAGATCCTCCGTATCCTGCACGCCCCGCTCTCCGGCAATCACCACTTCGTGTGCCGGTCCGATTGCGAAATCCAAACCGCATAAAAAATACGTGAAAGCCTGCGGCGTCGTTTTGGCCGGTCCGCAAAGAGCTTTGTAAATCGCCCTGGCCTGCTCATCGAGAGCCAAATCTCCCGTCATGCGGGAAAGGCGCAGGGTGGTGCAAAAAGCGGCGGAGTTCCCGGACGGCGTCGCTCCGTCATAGAGCTCTTTAGGACGGATAAGCAGCGCTTCGGCGTCGGCCGCCGTTAAATAATACCCTCCCCTCTTTTCATCCCGGAAGTAGGCATAAAGGTGCGTCTGATACTCCAGCGCTTTCTTCAGATATCGGGTTTCAAAAGTGGCTTCATACAGTTCGCAAAGCCCCCAGATGTAGAACGCGTAATCATCGACCGTTGCGCTGATCGCAGCTTCGCCGTCGCGGAAGCGGTGCAATAGGCGGCCCTGGGGGGTTTTCATGTTTCCCTCGATAAAATCGGCAGCCCGTCGGGCGGCATCAAGATAAGATTGGTCTGAAAAGACCTGAGCCCCGAGCGCCAGTGCGGCGATCATCAGGCCGTTGGAATCGACCAGAATCTTATCGTCGAGATGCGGGCGGATCCGTCTTTTTCGATGATCCAATAACGCCCTTCGGAGACCTTCCAACTTCCGGCGATCAACGCCCTCATCGCGGTCAGAAGCGGAAGCCGCTTTCCGGTGCGGGATAAAATGGCCTTCGGGCATTTCCGCCATACCCGGCAAATCAGAGTCATCATGGCTAAAAAGCGATAAAAACAGATCCGCGTCTTCGCGGTTCAGCGTTGCTTGCACCTCGGATTCCGTCCATAGATAGAATTTCCCTTCCAGGCCTTCACTGTCTGCGTCTTCGGCGCTATAGAATCCGCCTTGATGATCGGTCATATCCTGCAAGACATAGGTGAAGATTTCCCGCGCGGTGTTTTCATAGTCCTGCTTTCCGGTTGCCTGATAAAGCTCGATGCAGGCCATCGCCATCAGCGCCTGGTCATAGAGCATCTTCTCGAAATGCGGCACGATCCATCGTTCATCGGTTGAATAGCGGTGAAAGCCGAATCCGATGTGGTCGTATATTCCGCCCCGCCTCATGTTTTTTATCGTCTGTTCGACCATCGCCAGCGCCTGGTTTTCGCCGGTTCGGCGCCAGTATCGCAAAAGGAACAGAAATTGATGCGGCGACGGAAATTTCGGCGCCTGCCCGAAACCTCCGTATGTCCGGTCAAAGGCGCTCGCCAGAGATTGATAGGCCTGATGCAGAATCTCTTCGCCGAGCTCCTCTTCGCGCCCCCCCGACGGGGGCCGTTGCAACACGGCCGTGATCTCCGCCGCGGCGGAAAGCACTTCCGAGCGGCGCTCCCTCCAGAGGTGTCTGACTTGCGGGATCATCTCCGTAAGGCCGACACGGCCGTATTTTGTTTCCCGTGGAATATACGTCGCGGCAAAAAACGGTTTTTTGTCCGGCGTCATCATGATCGAAAGCGGCCAACCGCCGGTTTGCGTCATCATACGGCATACTTGCATATAAACGGCATCGATATCGGGACGCTCTTCGCGATCGACCTTGATATTGACAAAGGTCTCGTTGAACAAGGCGGCAACGGCTTCGTCCTCAAACGATTCCCGCTCCATGACGTGGCACCAGTGGCAGGTCGAATATCCGATCGACAGGAAAATCGGTTTGTCTTCTTGAATCGCTCTGGCAAACGCGTCTTCCCCCCAGGGATACCAATCCACCGGATTTTGGGCATGTTGCAAAAGGTAGGGGCTTTTTTCGGAAATCAGGCGGTTGGGCATAATCGCTCACGTCCATCGAAAAGATCGACCCAGCAGGTTTTCCAGGTCAAGGTTGCAGGGCTCATAATACTTTGACAGTCTGAGACGCATTGCCGAATCCATTAAAGGTTGTCGGGATCCGGCTTTAGCAAGCACTCTTTTAATGCGGTCTCTCGATGCCTCGGGAACGGATTGAGAAAAGCGCGTTATGCCGGTGCGTTTGAGGATGGCAAACACTTTTCTCGCCGCTGTGCCGTAAGCTTCGTTGCGCCGTCTGATACTTTCATCATGATAGGCCGAGATGTTCAGAAAATGATAGACATCATCCATCGTTTTTCTGATATTTTTATGGAATTCTTCAGTTTGTATAATCAGAATCTGGTCGCGCCTGAAGAATTTTAAGAATTCTCTAAGATACTTTGCATAATAGCCGTTGGACAGGTATGGCCTGACGGGAATCGTCTTGCCGGCTTTAATGTGACGGACATACTGTTGCCACAATGTCTGGTTTTCTTCGCTTTTTGGATCTTGAAGAAAACAAGCGTTAATCGCATCCGCAAAAGATAATGGCTCCATGGCACGGGAATAAAACATCCACCACTGGGAATAGGCCCGATCCACCGGATTCCTGAACAAAGCAATAAATTTTGCATCGGGACAATGCGCGGCCATGCGCTCCAGCGCCCAGGGAAATCTTAAATACAACGGGGTGGCCTCACCGACGATTTTTTCTCCTTTGTAGCGCTTATAACAGCTTCGGATGTAGTCTTCATAATCAAGCTCATCATAGTATGCGCTGAAATAATGAGGCTCCTTCGGCTCGGAAATCATTACATCAGGATGTTTTTGCAAATAAGCGGCCAGCGCAGTCGTTCCGCATTTTGGCATTCCCGCTATGAAAAAATTAGGGGCAATCAATGATCTCACTGTCTGTCCTGAATGCTATCAACAATTGCTTTGAGCGCCGGATCGGCCGTGGTTAAGGAAGTGTGTCCGATTCCGGGAACAATTTCAATCTGGGCGTGCGGTTGCGCTTTAGCAAACATGTCCAGATACTTTTGGGGATAAAGCAATTCGTCTTTTTCTCCAATGATGACCGAAAGCGGTTTTCGAATGGCTTTCAGATCCGTCTGATAATCATGGTGAAGCGCGAAATTTTTGTAAAGCCTGTAGGAATACGTGGGAGTCTGATCCTTGGCGGATACGGGACTGACGGCGAAGGCGATCACCGGCAGATGTCCTAAATACTTTGCTCCCGGCGCGCCCAGAAGCGTCAAAACGACAATTCTCGGAACGGCGGCTTCGGCCCACTTTTCATCACTTGGTCTTGTGGTCGGCGCGTCATATCGGATGTACGGAGCAAGCGCGATGTAGTGATCAAAAAGATCCCCTCTATCGCTTGCGGCAAAGCGCAGAACAAACGCGCCCCCGGATGAAAACCCCATCAGCGTCAGAGACTTTTCATGGTGACGTAACTGGGAGAGAAGATCTTCCAAATCGTCTTCGAGCTGACCCAGATATTCAATGTCGCCTTTTCGCCCTGAAGCGCCGTGCCCTCGGACATCCGGAACATAGACTTCAATTTCCTGTTTTTGCAGATAGCTTGCAAGGGCATGCATAGACCGGCTGCTGGCCGATGATCCGTGAATCAGAACGACGGCGCTTTTCGCTGATAAAGCGGGATAAATCCGGCAAGCAAGAGAATCTCCCGCACGAGAGGAATAAAAACTCAGTGGCGGCAAGGCGCTGTAGTCCACTTCACGGTAGGGCGCAAAAATGGATGTCATCGGTTGCGGCGACTGCGGTGAAAAAATAATGACGCACGCTGCAATGAACGCCGAAAGAAAGATGAAGATGCATAAGATTACAATGAAAGTCTTTTTCAATGTTATTCTCCCTGCTTCAAAAAAAGACCTCAAAACCCCCGATAAACTTTGCGCAAAAAAATACAGCAGCGGTCAGACTATTGCAAACACTTTATTTAAAGAAGAATCGGCGTCATTAAAGCCCCGAAGATGAAATAATTCGCTCAGCGGGTAAAAAACAAGCCTCTTAAAAAACATCATTCAGTGTCATACGTTTTTTTACAAAATAGGATTATTTTATCTTTCCACAAACTTGTGGATTAGTCTGTGGACAGTCTTGTGGATAAATTCCGTAAGTCCGCGAATCAGGCGATATTCGACCGGATTGCATGAAATTCATGCATATATAATTATCTATAATATCAATTACTTACAGATATAGGCTTAAATCATCGCCACTTATGCCGACAAGCGAATCCATTAAAGTTTATGCTGTGAAAAAATCGTGCCATTCCCGTTTTTTTTCGAGTTGAAAATGACATTGTTTAGCCTTTAATCTTGAAGGAAATGGGCTTGTGTCCCGCGCTGATGCGACAACATGTAACAATGTTATTCGATTTCCGCCGCGATTTGGGATCACTGATATTTTTTAAAATACCATGCTGATGCAGACCAAAACGGAAAGAAGATTCTCGGAGGAAACTCCGAAAACTCCTTGAATCAGACGATCCATGCAGAAAAAAGCCGGAATCCGGTTAATCCTGAATCAGCATTGTTGAAGGCTCCAGCTCCAGAGCTTCTTTTTTGGCTTCCGGCGACTGTCCTTTGAGCGCTTTAATGTAGACCTTCGGCCCTTTGGCGGCAAGCTGGACTAAAACATCGAACAGATCTTCGACGTGCAGAAAAGATAAAGGCAGGCCGTCTTCTTTTGGCGGTTCATGCCGGTGCGTATGAACGGTAAACCAGATACGCATCCCAAAGAGCTTGGCCATTTCCTTTAATTGAAAAAGAAGGCCTCGCCCGGATTCATCGAATTTTAATCCGTCGATAATCATGGTGTGAGGCTTGAAAATATTCTGTTGCATCAGATCGGTCAAGCGCTCCTCAAGCTTCGGCACACTGAACCCCTCGACGCGGAACGTCATAATGAATCGGTAGATCTGAATTTTTTCCCAAAACTCCGCGATTTCCGCCGGGTCGTTTCCTTCTGAGATATCGTTGAACAACTCCCGGTACCAGACATCGACCTTGCTGACCGCGTCATTGAGGCTGACGTGCAAAACGGGTTTCTCCTGAAACATGGTATTGAGCGCCATTTGCACCAGAAGCGCTGTTTTTCCGAGTCCCGCATGCGCCAGAACAGCGCCGAGACCGCCGTTGGGCAGAATATCCTCACCGGCAAAGCCAAGATTGTTGAGCGGATTACGGCTGATCATTTCTTTTTTAATCATAATCAATTCCTCATAGGGGAAAGGGATGACATTGTTGTTTTTTCGAATCGCTGTCTGACTGCCCATTATTCGATGAATGCCTGATCTCTTTTATCCTCCGACCTTGAGTTTGGTCTTCTCTAGGCCGCTGTTTTTTTGTTCTGGGCGACTTCAGCGGCAATCTTTTCCGCAACCGATTGCGGGACCTGACGATATTGGGCAAACTCCATCGTAAACTGCGCTTTGCCCTGGGTCGACGATCTCAGAATGGTTGAAAACCCGAACATTTCCGCAAGAGGCACCTGCGCTTCGACAACACTCATGACGCCTTCATCCTGCGATCCGACGATCATTCCCCGGCGCTGATTAAGCAGGCCCATAACCGGTCCCTGAAATTCGGTGGGCGTTTCAACCACGACTTTCATGATCGGCTCGTGAATAACCGGCTTGGCCCGCAGGTATGCGTCCCGAAACGCGCCTCTCGCCGCCGCCTGAAAGGCCATATCGGAAGAGTCGACTGCATGCGACGCGCCGTCATTGATGACAACCTTAACGCCGGTAATGGGAAATTCCAGTTTGGGACCTTTGGCCATGCTCTCGCGGAAGCCCTTCTCGCAGGCAGGAATATACTGGGTCGGGATGGAGCCTCCGAATATTTCGTTTTCAAAAATAAATTCCGCGTCGGAAATCGGTTCGATGTATCCGGCGATACGGCCGAACTGTCCGGCGCCGCCCGTCTGTTTTTTATGGGTGTAGTTGAAATCGGCGCGCTGCGTAATCGTCTCGCGGTAGGCGACACGAGGATTGCCGGTGGTGACTTCCGCCCCATACTCTCTTTTCATTCTTTCCACATAAATGTCCAGATGAAGCTCTCCCATTCCTTCAATGATCGTTTCGTTCGTCTCCGGATCAACGTAGGCTTTAAATGTCGGATCTTCCTTCGAGAAGCGGTTGAGCGCTTTGGACATCGACATCTGGGATTTGTTGTCTTTGGGAACGATGGCCAGCGAGATGACCGGTTTCGGAACATACATGGAGGTCATGGTCATATTGATGCCCGGAGAAACAAATGTATCGCCGGAGGCGCACTCAATGCCGAACAGCGCGCCGATGTAGCCGGCTCTGAGCGAATCGACATCCTCCATCTGATCGGCATGCATGCGTACCACGCGGCCGACTTTGATTTTCTTGCCGTTTCGGACATTGACGATCGTGGCGCCTTTTTCAACCGTTCCTTCATACACACGGATGTAAGTGAGCTGCCCGTATTGCCCGTCTTCCAGTTTGAAGGCCAAGGCGATAATGGGCTTATCCGGATCACTGGTGAGGGCCACCGGAGCTTCGTTGTTGTTCATATCAAGTGCGACGTTTTCGACTTCCGACGGCGCCGGCAACAGATGGGTTACGCCATCGAGCAGCGGCTGAACGCCTTTATTTTTATAGGCTGACCCCATATAAACGGGGGTGATTTCCCGTTTGAGCGTTCCCTTGCGGACGGCCGCATAGAGCATCTCTGCAGGAATATCCTGCTCCTCAAGGATGGCCTCCGTCAGTTCGTCGGAAAATAATGAGGCGGCATCGATCAGTTCTTCCCGCTTCGCTTTGGCTTCCTCCAGAAGATGATCGGGAATATCGCTCACGCGCACTTCCTCCCCGCTGGCGCCGTCAAAATAGACCGCCTTCATCGTGACGAGATCCACGACACCCTGCAATTCGTTTTCCAGACCGATCGGGATCTGCATGGCTACGGCATTATGCCCCAGCTTGGCGCGCAACTGTCCGATGACTCTGAAAGGATTGGCGCCGCTGCGGTCGCATTTGTTGATGAAGGCGATGCAGGGAACTTTGTAGCGTTTCATTTGCTGATCGACGGTAATGGACTGGGACTGGACGCCGCCCACGGAACACAAAACCAGAATCGCGCCGTCAAGCACACGCAAAGAGCGCTCCACCTCAATGGTGAAATCGACATGGCCGGGCGTATCAATAATATTGACTTCGTGTCCTTTCCATTCGCAATAGGTGGCTGCCGAGGCGATGGTGATTCCGCGCTCTTTTTCAAGTTCCATCGAATCCATTGTCGCCCCAACGCCGTCTTTGCCTTTGACATCGTGGATGGCGTGAATTCTTTTTGTGTAAAAAAGAATGCGTTCACTGAGCGTTGTTTTCCCGGAATCAATGTGTGCGCTGATTCCGATGTTGCGGATTTTCTGATCGTCTTGTTTCATCCAACTTACCTCTTAAAATAATTAATCCTGAATAATACCTTGATATAAAAAAAACCCCCGCATTTGGAAGAGTCTCTGCCAGATGGGGGATCCACCGTAATCGAGCCTTAACAATGTAAGGCGAGTTTCTTATAGAAACAAAAGACGAATGTCAAGCTTTTTTATTGATTAAAAACGCCACCCCGGACTGTTGACTCGGGAAAAACAGCCGATATATTGGGTAAAAGGTAAAAGGCGGTTCGATGATTGATGAAACTCTTTAGCAGGCGGATACTTACGGGACTGGTCTTGGCAGCGCTATTTGCGGGTCTTTTGCTTGTTCGGCTGGATGTCTTTCGCCCCAGCGACGGCAATGAGCCTTCAGCACCGTTCAAAACACTTCAAAAACCCCCACAGAGCTGGATGACCATCTACCAGAAAGGTCGCCGGATCGGTGTCGCATCGCGTCAATTCACGGCTTTCGACGGTGGATCTATCTCCCGGGAACAGGTTCGGCTTCAGCTTTCCACGCTGGGTGTAACCCAGATTCTAAACCTTTCGTCTGAGATGCAGTTCGGGCCGGATAATGCGCTTTCCAGCTTTGATGTTCACATCACCTCGGGATTATTTCGCTTTCAAGCCCGCGGCCTGATCGCGCCCGGCTTGCTTGTGGTCTTTGCCGGTGTTCCCGGATCGCTCAAAAAAAGTGAAATTGCCATTGAAGAGGCCCCTTTGCTGAGCGGCAATCTTTATGAAGCAGCCTATCTTACCGGCCTGGAGAAAGACGGGCAAAAAAAGTTCCCCGTCTTCGATCCATCCACGCTGGGATTGCGCGATGTCCTGGTAAGACGCAAGGCCGACGAGGTCATATCCGTCCTGGGCAAAAGAATCCTGACCCGGAAATACTGCGCCGATTTTATGGGCGCATCCCACTGTGCCTGGTTGTCCGCCGAAGGTGAAGTTTTGAAAGAAACCGGTATTCTGGGACTGTCGATGGAAAAAGCCGACCCGTCGGCAGCGCAAGCAGGATTCTCATCAGAAGGCGTTGATTTCACACAGATCGCATCCATCCCCGCAGATGTTCCCATCGACAATCCGCAGGCGCTGCGACGTCTGGTGGTTAAAATCGACTCGGCAACCCAAAAACTTCCCGACATCCATGGAGGACGCCAGTCGCTGTCATCGGAAGGCCGGCTTACTATTCTCCGTGAAGATTCGCTTTCAGACCGGCGCTTTGTCTCTGAGGCGCCGGCCATTTTTCTGTCCGCATCGCCGCTGGTCCAATCCAACCATCCCAAAATCCGTGCCCAGGCGGCGAAAATTGTCGACGCTTCAGACAAACCGTCTGAAAAACTATCCAAAATCGTTGCCTGGGTTTACAAAACTCTGCGTAAACAGCCGGTTTTATCGGTGCCTAACGCCCTGGAGGTTCTCAACCACAAAGTCGGCGACTGCAACGAACATGCAGTCTTAACGGCGGCGCTTCTGCGAGCGGCAGACATTCCTGCTCGAATAGAAACCGGTCTGATCTATCTGGACGGACGCTTTTATTATCACGCCTGGAACAGCGCATATATCGGATCATGGATCACCGTCGATTCCGTGTTCAACCAGATTCCGGCGGACGTCACGCATATTCGCCTGGCTCTCGGCGAAGGGCCCCAGCAGCTCGACCTGCTAGGCATTATGGGAAATATTCAACTGGAGGTTGTTGAAACGTCCTATGATTGAACTCATCGACCTTTCAAAAAACTACGGGGATACGCACGCCGTCAGAAAACTCAATCTACGGGTGGCCGCAGGCGAGATCTATGGCTTCATCGGTCCCAACGGCGCCGGCAAGACCACAACGATCCGGATGATGGGCGGGATCATCGAACCCACGTCGGGGCGGATTCTCATCGGCGGGTCGGATATGCACGCCGATCCCGTATCGGCAAAAAAAATCATCGGTTTTGTGCCGGACCGTCCATTTCTCTATGAAAAACTCACCGGCATGGAATTTCTGAAGTTCATCTCGGACATCTATCAGGTTCAATCCTCTTTATTTCCCTCAAAGGCAAAGAAGCTTTTGGAACAGTTCGGTCTTTGGTCGTGGCGGAATGAAATCATCGCCGCCTATTCCCACGGCATGAAACAGCGGCTGATTATCGCGGCGGCGCTCCTGCACGACCCGAAGGTGCTTGTCATTGACGAACCGATGGTGGGCCTCGACCCTTCGGCGGTCCGTTTGGTGAAAGATATTCTGAGAGATCTCGCCCGGCAAGACGTGGCGATTTTCGTCTCCACCCACACTTTGAGCATCGCGGAGGATTTATGCCATCGTATCGGCGTGATCTCCAAAGGCGATCTGCTGGCCCAGGGCACCTTGGCTGAGCTCAATTCAGCGGCGCGAACCGGCGACGCCGACCTTGAAGAAGTCTTCCTTACGCTGGTCAGGGAGGCCTGATGAAAGCCCTGGCCTGGATTCAGTTGCTTCGTCCGAGGCGGCACGCCCTGAAAGCCGCTCTCACGCGCGGCGCCGCAAAAGTTCGCGTCAGCCGACTTTTTCTATTCGGTTTCGTCGGCGGCGCCTTCTGGTTGGGCGCTTTTGCCCTCTTCTTTCGCGTCCTGACCTACTTCCAAAGCGTCGAAGAATTCGGCGACATTCTCGCCCTGAAGCTTCTGTCGATGATTATGATTACCTTCTTCACGCTGCTCATTTTCAGCAGCATCATCAATAGTCTCTCGCACCTTTATCTGAGCCGCGATCTGCCGCTTTTGCATTCTTTGCCGATTGCCTCCGGACAGATCTTCTATGCCCGCTTTGCGGGAAGCTGCATCGACTCTTCCTGGATGGTTGTCATTTTCAGTCTGCCCGTCTTTTTGTCTTTCGGCCTGATCTATCAGGCGGGAACAGGCTTTTATCTGACGGCGCTGACGGCAATCATTCTTTTGTGTCTGATCGCCCAAGCGCTTTCGAGCATTGCCGTTGTGCTGGGCGCCGTGCTCCTTCCGGCCGGCAAGATCCGTTCCCTTTTTGTCATTCTCGGCGTCATGCTCGCCATTGCGCTCATCGTCGCGCTTCGCCTCATCCGCCCGGAACAACTGGTCAATCCCGAAGGATTCGCCTCCGCCGTGATTTATTTAAATTCTTTGCAGACGCTGGATGCCCCCTGGCTGCCTGCGACATGGATCACGGACTCGCTTCGGTATGCCTTGACACGATCCTGGGGGCAGGTTTTCTTTTCGCTTTCACTTTCCTTAAGCTTCTTCAGCCTGTTGATGTTTATCAATGACAGCCTGGCTCGCGCTTTTTACTTTAAAGGGTTTTCCCGGGCGCAAACCACTCCCGGGCGACTGTTCGCGCCGCTTCGTTTTCGGGGGAAAGGATGGGAAACCGGGCTTTTCTTTTTAAGCCGGCCCGCCCGCGCTCTGGCCGCCAAGGAAATTCGCGCGTTTTTCCGCGACTCCACACAATGGCCGCAGCTCTTTCTCATCGGCGCTTTAATCATCATCTATCTGTATAACTTTTCGGTTCTCCCATTGGGAAGTGCCCCCGTGCGCACGGTTTACCTCCAGAACGTTTTTTCCTTTCTGAATGTGGGTCTGGCTGCTTTCGTTCTGTCGGCGATTGCCGCGCGCTTCGTTTTCCCGGCCGTCAGTATGGAAGGTGAAGCTTTCTGGATCCTCAAGGCGGCTCCCGTTTCAATGAGGTCCTTTCTGTGGATGAAGTTTTTTCTTTATTACTTGCCGCTTTTGTTGCTGACGGAAGCGCTCATCATTATCTCCAACACGTTGCTTGACGTGACGCCTTTCATGATGGCGCTGTCGGTGATCACCATTTTTTTCCTCGTCCCGGCCATTGTCGCCCTGGCGGTGGGCCTTGGGGCGATGTATCCCGACTTCACCTCCGAAAATCCGGCCATGTCCGCCACCAGCTTCGGCGGTCTTTTGTTTATGCTTGTATGTTTTGCGCTGATCGCCCTGGTGATCATTTTGCAGGCCGGTCCGGTTTACCGGATTTTCATGGCCGACGTGCACGGCCTGAGATTATCTTTCCGTCTTCTCATCGTAAGCGCCGTTTCATTTGCCGCAGCTGTCTTGCTGTGTCTTTTTGCCGTCTTTTTCCCCATGCGACTGGCGGAAAGAAAGCTTAACAAAGGATAGGCGGCCCCATAGCCGGAATGCCTTCCCGCCATCTCGCCACTCAAGCCGATTTTCCCAAAATTGTCTTGATTTTATAGATGGGATACGTTAAACAACCCCGCGTTCTGTAATGAAACCGCTTCATCGGATCTTTATGATCTTACTGAGATATTGAAAGGAGCTTTCATGGCAAAGTACGAACCCAAATCTCTTAGAAATCTGGCCGTCATCGGCCACGGCGGCACCGGCAAAACCTCTCTTTGTGAATCGCTTCTCTTTGTTTCCGGAAAAAATGAACGGCTCGGTCGCGTCGATGACGCCACCTCCACAATGGATTACGAGCCGGAAGAACAAAAAAGGCGAGGCTCGATCTCATCCGCGGCGAATTTTATCGAGTGGAATAAGCATAAAATCAACATCCTCGACACACCCGGCGACTCCAATTTCAACTTCGACATTCAATGTTCGCTGAGCGTCGTGGACAACGCCGTAGTGGTCGTGGACTCCGTTGGCGGCGTGGAGTTTCAGACGGAGAAAGTCTGGGAAATGGCAGATCTATATGCCCTTCCCCGTATCATCTTCATCAATCGCATGGATCGCGAACGGGCCGATTTTGCGAAGGCTCTCGACAGCGTAAAAACGAAACTCAAGGTCAAAGCCACGCCCGTGTGCCTGCCGATCGGCGCGGAAGACAAATTCCAGGGCATTGTCGATTTGATCGCCATGAAGGCGTATACCTTTTCCGACAACAAGGGAACGGCCAAAGCTTCGGACGTTCCCGCCGAGCTTAAAGACGAAGCGGAAAGTCTTCGAAGCTCACTGGTCGAGGATATCGCCGAAACGGACGACGACCTGATGAACAAATACCTTGAGGCGGGAGAACTCTCGGTTGAAGAAATCAAAGGCGGCTTTAAAAAAGCCGTCACCTCCGGCGGCGTGATTCCGGTTCTATGCGGTTCAGCGGTGAAGGGCATCGGCGTATCCATGCTGATGGAGATGATCGTCGACACATTCGCGTCCCCCGCAGATCGGGGCCCGGTCAAAGGGAAAAAACCCGGCGCCGAGGAAGCGTTGGAAAGAAAGCCCGAAGAAGATGAGCCCTTTTCAGCCATGGTGTTTAAAACCATTGCCGATCCCTACGCGGGCCGGCTGACTCTATTTAGGGTTTACTCCGGAAAACTCAATGCCGATTCAATCGTTTACAACAGCGCCAGAAAAGTCTCGGAGAAATTCGGCAACATCTTCTTTCTCGAAGGCAAAAATCAGAAGCAGGCCGAAGTTCTTATTCCAGGCGACATTGCGGGGGTTGCCAAGCTCAAGGAAACCGTCACGGGCGACACTCTGTGCAACGAAAAATCCGCCATTATTTATCAACCGGTTTTGGTGCCTCCGCCCATCATGTCGTTCGCCGTGGAGCCGAAATCCCGGGGCGACGAAGACAAGATCGCCTCGTCTATTCACCGTTTGACGGAAGAAGACCCCACTATTGTCTTCACGCGCAATGTGGAAACCAAAGAAATGATCCTCTCCGGCATGGGGCAGGTGCACATTGAAGTCAACATCGAGAAGATGAAACGGAAATTCGGGGTGGAAGTCAATCTACATACCCCCAAGGTTCCCTATAAGGAAACCATTAAAGGCAAAACCAATGTCCAGGGGCGCTACAAGAAACAATCCGGCGGACGCGGCCAGTTCGGCGACTGCTGGATCGACATTGAACCGCTGCCGCGCGGGTCGGGCTTCGAGTTCGTCGATAAAATCGTCGGCGGCGTGATTCCCGGCCAGTACCGTCCCGCCGTGGAAAAAGGCATTGTGGAAGCCGCCGCCAAAGGTGTGATTGCAGGTTATCCGGTTGTGGACTTTCGAATTTCCCTGACCGACGGCTCTTACCACACGGTGGACTCCTCGGAAATGGCTTTCAAAATCGCAGGCTCCATGGCCTTTCAGAAGGGCGTGATGGAATGCCAGCCCATCCTTTTGGAACCGATCGTCAATATCGATATTGAAGTTCCCGAAGAATACATGGGCGATGTCATCGGTGACCTCAACAGCCGGCGAGGCCGTGTTCTGGGAATGGATTCCAAAGGATCCAACCAGATTATTAAAGGACAGGTGCCGCTGGCCGAAATTCTCAAATATGCGCCGGATCTGCGCTCCATGACCAGCGGACGCGGAACCTTCACGTATACGGAGTCGCATTACGAGGAAGTGCCCGCTTTCATCGCGGAAAAGATTATCGCCGAATCAAAGAAAGAAGAGAGCTAGTCTTCAGGCCATGTTTCGCGCCGGCATCATCACCGTGAGCGACAAGGGCTCGCAAGGGCTCCGTCAGGATTTGAGCGGCCCCGCAATAGCCGAAATGCTTGCGGGGTCGTCCATCGACGTGACAAAAACCGTCATCGTTCCCGACGAGGTCGAAGCGATCTCGTCGGCGATCATTGCCCTTTCGGATTCAGACCAACTCGACTTGATCTTGACGACCGGCGGCACGGGCGTAAGCCCCAGGGACGTCACGCCGGATGCGACGCTTAGAGTGCTCGACAAGGAAATTCCCGGTTTTTCCGAAGCGATGCGTTTCGAGAGCCGTAAAATCACGCCGCACGCCATGATTTCCCGCGCCGTGGCCGGTATTCGCGGCCGCTCCCTGATTATCAACCTTCCCGGAAGTCCCAAAGGCGCCAAAGAAAATCTGTCCGTCATCCTGCCCGCTTTGCGGCACGCCATGGAAAAAATCCAGGGCGATCCGCGCGACTGCGCAACACCGGTTTAATTTTCCCATCAATCGTCCAGGGGAATACCGTTATCCCTGAGAAACCGTTCGGCATTTCTCGGATGCGTTCCCCGCCAGTAGATTTTTCCACATTGATCGCAGATATGAAACAACCGGCAATGCTGAAAAACATAAGTCGGAACGCGGTCGCGCGCCTCCTCAACGGGGATGGGACGGACCGGCGCATTGCACAGCACGCACAGACGATACATCTGGTTCCGACGAACCGCTAAGCCGAGTTTATCAAGCACAAAACGAAGCTGGAAACCGACTGAAGCCTCCGGCACCAGGACGA
The DNA here is from genome assembly GCA_018436925.1 of Syntrophaceae bacterium. Lineage (GTDB taxonomy): Bacteria > Desulfobacterota > Syntrophia > Syntrophales > Smithellaceae > UBA8904. The sequence goes on along the minus strand of JAHDKI010000009.1, from coordinate 99,517 downwards.
GACGCCCGGAAAACTGCCTGGCGCGCATATCAAAACGGCGTGTCAGTAAAATCCGGTGATCTTCCAGCGCCATTTTCATCATCGGCCGCCCGGCTTCGCCCGTATACACGAGCGTATCGAACCCCAGCAACCGGAGCCACCTGCCCAATCCGGCCAGAGATGCATCAACCAGAAATGCGGGCGCGGCATTCATGGCTGGCCGGGCGGAAAATTTTTAACGGATTCAATGACCGGAGGAGTTTCATTGGCTCGAAGCTCTTTTCGTAGATCCCGGATGACTTTATTGAGCCGGCTGATGGTGCGGGTGAGCCGAAAGCGCTCCACAATGCCCATGAACCCCGTAATAATGACACCGATAAGCAGCGCTGCGAAAATCAGCATATAGGCGGGAACGGTTTCTTCAAACGCGTAATAACGGATAGTCACCAACTGGGTATTTTCCAGGGAAAACGTGACAATAAAAAACGCGATCACAATCATCAAAAGCAGGTAAAAGATTTTCATCGACCTTCAACCTCCCGTGCAGTTTTTTTGAAAAGCGGCGCGAGCCTGGCGGCGGTCGTCGCCAGATCCTCCGGAATCACCCGAACGTCGCCGACCACGCTCATAAAGTTGGTGTCTCCCTCCCAGCGGGGAATGACATGAATATGCAGATGTTCCTCGACGCCTGCTCCGGCGGCTTTTCCCAGATTCATCCCGACGTTGAAGCCGTGGGGGTTCATGGCTTCGCTAAGCACCTTGAGGCAGAGGTCGAGCAATTCGAACAGCTCCGATCTTTCCTGCGAGGTGAGTTCCGACACGCTCCCGAGATGGCGATGCGGAATGATCATCAGATGCCCCCCGACGTAGGGATACTTGTTGAGCATGACAAAACAGGTTTCCCCTTCATGAACCACATAGTCGTCGCAGCGAACTGAACACTTGCAAAAAACACAGCCTTGGGGTTTTTCAGACACAAGATACTCCATTCTCCACGGGGCGAACATGGTTTTCATTAATTAAACCCTTTCTTTCGGTCATGTTCATTATTCCAGATCCATGATCGTGCCGGTTATCCCGGAGGCGATCTCAAGAAGCCCCACACTTCTGGATTTGGCAAACCGCCTGTCCGTGGCGGAACCGGGGTTGAAAAAAAGCACGCCATTGATGATCCGGTTCGCGGGATAATGCGAGTGTCCGTAAACGATGCAATCGACATCGTTAAGCTTTTGGGCGATCCGCTGTTCCAGCCCGTCCGGAGACCCCCATCCGTGGATGACTGCGATTCTGAATCCTGAAATGTCCAAAACCAGTTGTTCGGGAAGCACTTGCCGGACGCGGGGACCATCCATATTGCCGCATACGGCGCGAACTTCTCTGCCCGCAAAGGCATCGAGCACACTCAAATCGACCAGATCTCCGGCGTGCAGAATCAAATCCGTTTCGGCAAAATGCGTTCGAGCCAGAGCCCGAATCCCATCGTCCGGCGCGGTCAAATGCGTATCGGAAAGAACGCCGATTTTGAATGTCGTTTTGCCCATAAATTTTGTTGAATTCATATCGACAAGCATAAAAAATTACAAGACTTATTTATTAAAGCTTTTTTGGATCAGCCCCTGTGCGCCTCCAAAATAGCTGTGGATATTTTACCGTTGAAGTGCTAAGGAGCGTCAGTTTTTCCCAGCAGACAAAAATTTCAGGTTCCATCCGGCAAGGTGAACCGGAATTCACCCTCAGGCAGCACCCATCAATGAACGAAGGAGTCACGCAACATGCCTGTTTCCTGCACGTATCATCCTGGAGAAAACGCAGTCCATACCTGCTCTAAGTGCCAGGCAAACTTTTGCCGCGCATGCATCATCGTCAAGAAATCCGAAGTGTCCGGCGTAAAAAAGAATTATTACCTTTGTCCGAAGTGCAATATTTACACAGAGCCGATTCCGTTTACCGACCGGATTGAACCGTTCTGGAAGCGTTTCCCTCAGATCTTCCAGTATCCGCTTTATTTGCATTCCGTCCTTCTCATCCTCGTTTTATCCGTGTTGCAAGTCGCCTTTGCCGGCTTTTCGTGGACGGGATTAATCGTACAACTGGTCTGTCTGGGGGTTTTGCTGACCTATGCCAACCTCGTCTTGTATACAAGCTCCCACGGCAATTTACGCCCGCCCGATTTCGAGGTGCAAACGATTTCCGCAAACTTCAGCATCGTCTTCAAACAGATGGCGATTTATATCATTTTCGCCGTTTTAGGGTACAATATCGCCACTGTGGCGTTTCCGATTATCGGCCCCGGCGCAACCGTCGGTCTTTTAGCGGTCTACATTCTGGGCCTGATGTTCCTTTTGCCCGCTATCATCATCATGCTTGCGGTCACTAAAAGTCTCTTCGCTGCAATTCTGCCCCATGTCTTCATTCTGCTGGCCTGGCGGATCGGCTGGCCCTATCTCGCTTTGTGTTTCTTCTTGATCCTGTTGAGCCTGGCGCCTGCCGCGGCCGCCAATTTCTTAAACCCGATCATTCCTCCCAAAGCTCTTTGGCCCATCGTCACCATTCTGTCGGCCTATTACATGATTGTGTCCTACCACCTGATGGGATACATTCTTTTTCAGTATCATGAAAGAGTGGGCTATAAAGTTGACTTCGACGGGGAGCAGGACACCGCGTCGCTCAAACCGGGCCATGTCTCCCCCGTTTCGCCCGGCGACGATGAAAAATCGCAGCTTCTCAACCGCGTCAATATTTTTATCAAAGACGGCGACTATGACTCCGCCGTCACCCTGATTGAGCGCGACGCGGACGGCCATGATATGGATCCGGTCATAGCCGAACGCTATTATCATCTGCTTAAGCTCACGGAGCGTTTTTCGGATATGGCCTCCTTCGGCCGCTACTATCTGCGGCAGATCCAGAAAACGGGCCATGCGGAAAAGATCGCCGAGGTCTTTCTGGACGGTCGTGGCGTCAATCCGGCTTTTATTTCCGACGACGCAGACCTTCTGTATTTATCGGCAAAATCGCTCAACGAAACTGGACAGTCTCAGCCGGCCGTTTCGGCGTTTCTTGAATTTGCCGAACGGTACCCTGATCACCCTTTGATTCCGAACGCCTACTTCTTCACGGCGAAACTGCTGCATGAGAAATTGGACAACGGTAAGCAGGCCCTGCGCGTCCTTCAGCACCTCGTTGAGAAATACCCTTTTCATGAAAATGCGGGATTCGTGCAGTCTTATCTCCGGCAGGTCAAAAGCGCGTTGAACACGGCCTGACGGATCTACCGGAGGGATTCCCCACGGGCCGCCTCGGGAGTCTGCGGATACTTTTCGACAAGCACCTTGAGCACTGCATCCCGGCGTTGTAGTTGATTCGCGCGACCGCAGGATTCAGCCAACTCCAGAAGACTTTCAGGCAAGCGAGGATGGCCGGGCGCGATGGACATGGCCTGCCGGTTCAAATCCATCGCTTCGTCGATATGCCCCATTCTGCTGAACAAGGCAGCCAGACGAAGAATCATATCCGCACTGAGTCTGGGCCGATCGGCCAACCGCTTGTATTGGCGGTATGTGTCGATCAGCGCGTTGCCTTCGCCGGGCATTGCCGAAAGCAACTGCAGCCTTTTTGCCGCGGTCTGATGAAAGCGTTCAGTGGCGGGCGAGAGCTTGTCGATATTGAAAAGCTGTCGCCAGGTCTCTCCATGCTTCGGATCAATAGTCAGGATCTCCGTGAGAATCCGTCTGGCATCCGGCAGATCCAGCGATTCGATCTTCTGGAGCGCTTCCCTCATAAGATGCGGTATTTTATTTTTGGGATCTTCTTCAAAAAGATTGTGTTCGTCTCGCCTGAACAGCTTGATGGCGACCCATCCCAACCCTGCGCCTCCGATCAGACCGCCGATATGGGCCAGATAGGCGACGTTGGTCCCTGTCATGTAAAAGAGTTGAAACAGCTCATATCCGATCCAAAGCGGCAAAAGCACGATGGCGTAAACTTTCGTATAGTTGAAGTAGAAGCCCACCGAATAAAAAATATTGATTTTAGTCCTGCCGAACGCCACAGTGTAGGCGCCCATCAATCCGGCAATCGCTCCCGATGCGCCGATCAAAGGCACGGCGCTTCCCGAATTGAACCAATAAAACAGACCCACCGCGCAAAGACCGCCCAGAAGGTAAAGCGCCAGATATTGGAGTCTGCCCAGACCGATCTCAAGCACGCAGCCGACCAGCCATAAGAAAATCATATTCCCCAGAAGGTGCATGAAAGATCCGTGCATAAACATGTACGTCAACAGCGCGTGCGCTTTGACCTCCGCCGGAACAAAACCGAAGAGTCGGGAAGAGAGTTTGCTCATTCTGTTATCAAAGCCCGCGCGCAGAATCGTCCAGCGTTCATGGTCGGGATCATCGACTCCGATGAGTTGTTTTGTCCGAATCCGGGCCTGAAATTCCTCATCCTGCATCATCTCGGGAATATATGCGTATTGACGGCCTTCAGAGTCGGGTGGATCCGCCAGGGGACGGCCTTGGCTTTTCCGGTACAGCAGGTATCGATCCATTTCAATATCCGCCAGGCCTGAAGTCACATAGAACTTCAGCGCTTCGTCCTGACGACTGGAATCCTGGGATTGAACGGTAAAATAAACGGCGATATTGATCAGAATCAGCACGATCGTCAACACGGGCAGATTCTTCCAGCTGAAAGCTCCGGTCAGGGGAATGATCAGCATTGTTGTGTCCTTGAAAAATAGTTCGTCATTTTTAAACGGGTTGTTTCTCTATAGTGCAATCGCGCGGGAATGTAAAATCAAATATCAAAGACTCCCCGGCGGGGGGTTTTGGTTTGACATTAAAATGAAGGCAGGCTAAAATTCCGCCCATGAGCAAGATCGAAGAAGCGCTGCACAAAATCGCGGAAAATATTCTCTATCTCGACGAGGCGTCATTGATGTCCTTATGGGAGAAATACAAAACCCGGATGGAGCATTTTTCATTTTCACCGGACTGGGAAAAATCCGTGGTGATTTTTTCAATCATCAACTCCATCCGCGTGAAAAACGCCATCTTCAATGAGCAGATGCTTGCCCGAAAAGCGACAGATGAAACAATCTCGCCCCCCCGAAACAGAAAACCCGGAAAACCGAATCTGCGCCTGGTCAAGTAATGGACAGACAGACCGCTGAAAAAAGAATCGCCGAACTCCGCAGGACGATTGAGCACCACAACCGTCTGTATTATCAGCAAGACGCTCCTTCAATTTCGGATGCCGAATACGACCGCCTGATGCGGGAGCTCCAGGAATTGGAAGCGCTCTATCCTGACGATCACCTCGCCTCTTCCCCGACGCAACGCGTCGGCGCTCCGCCTTTGGCGAAGTTCGCACCCTTTGTACATCCTTCCGCCATGCTGAGCCTGTCCAACGCTTTCACTGATCAGGACATCGTTGAGTTTGATGAACGTCTTCGACGGCTCGTCAAAACGGATGTCATCTCTTATATCGCCGAACCTAAACTTGACGGTCTGGCCGTGAATCTCATCTATGAAAAAGGCCGTTTGATCCGCGGCGCAACGCGCGGAGACGGAACCACAGGAGAGGACGTCACCGCAAACCTCAAAACCATTTCCGACGTCCCCCTAACTCTGAATTCGAATTTAAGCCGCATTCCGGACCTTCTTGAGGTCCGGGGCGAAGTGTATATGAAGACCGGACCGTTCGAAACGCTCAACCGCAGACGAGTCGAAAGCGAAGAAGAACCTTTCGCCAATCCCCGCAACGCGGCGGCCGGTTCGCTGCGCCAGTTGGATTCCCGCATAACGGCAAGGCGGCCGCTCAATGCCTGTTTTTACGCTGTGGCTCAAGCCTTGGGATGCGCCTTTTCAACGCACTGGGAGGCGCTGGCCGCTCTGAAGTCATGGGGGTTTCCCGTCAATGAGCTGGTTGATAAAGCGGGCTCCATCGTCGCCTGCATCGACTATTACCACCGGCTCAGCGACCTGCGCAAGGACCTGCCCTATGAGATCGACGGCGTGGTTCTGAAAGTCAACGACTTGTCCCTTCAGGAACAAATCGGCAGCGTGTCCCGCTCCCCCAGGTGGGCCATCGCCTGCAAATTCCCAGCAGCCAAGGCAGAAACCATCGTCACGGATATTGTCGTACAGGTCGGACGCACGGGCATCCTGACGCCGGTGGCGATCATGCAACCGGTGAGTTTAAGCGGCGTCATCGTCAGCCGGGCAACACTTCACAACGAAGACGAAATCCGAAAAAAAGACATCCGTATCGGCGACACCGTCGTCATCCAGCGGGCCGGCGATGTGATTCCCGAAGTGGTTGAAGTGGATCCGTCAAAACGGTCCGGGGCGGAAAAGACATTCTTCATGCCTCTTCACTGCCCCCAATGCGGCTCGGATGTGGTCAGGCTTGAAGGAGAAGTCGCCCATCGTTGCGTCAATCTGTCCTGCCCGGCGCAACTTAAGGAACATCTCCGGCATTTCGCTTCCCGCGGGGCTATGGATATTGAAGGACTCGGCGCAAAAATGACCGCCCGGCTCTTTGATGAAAATCTGATTGCCGATCCGGCGGATCTCTACTATTTGACCGAAAAACAACTCCTGGCCCTGGACCGCCAGGCGGAAAAATCAGTCCGGAACCTGCTCGATTCGATCCATCGCTCGAAGAATCCGCCTTTGGACAAATTCATTTTTGCATTGGGCATCCGCCATGTCGGGGAAAGAACCGCGAGAATATTGGCCTCCACCTTCGGCACCTTTGATCATCTGTCTAAGGCAACCTCCGATGAGCTGATCCGCATCCGGGAAATCGGGCCGGAAATCGCCGCAAGCATCGTCGAATTTTTCCGTGAACCGAAAAATGTCATTGTGCTGGAGAAATTCCAGAAAGCAGGCGTCATCCCGAAGAGCCTCAAACAAGCGCCGGCTTCCGCGCCGCTGGCGGGCGAGTCCTTCGTTTTCACTGGAACCCTTTCCAGCATGGGGCGAAGCGATGCCAAAGCGGCAGTCGAGAAAGCAGGCGGCAGCGTTTTGTCATCGGTCAGCTCAAAGACAACCTTCGTTGTGGCAGGAGATGACCCCGGCTCAAAACTGGACAAAGCCAGGGCTTTGGGCATTTCGATTTTAAGCGAGGAGGAGTTTATCAAAAGGATTCATGGAGTGGACCCATGAAACGCGTTCATGTGTGGATCAGAGGCAAAGTTCAAGGCGTCTTTTTCCGCGCGGAAACGCACAGGGCGGCCCAAAACCTAAATCTGGCGGGCTGGGTGCGCAACTTGCCGGACGGACGAGTGGAGGCTGTTTTTGAAGGTGAAGACGCCGCTGTCGATAAAATGACCCTATGGTGCAAAACCGGCCCGCCGGCGGCCCATGTTGAAGATGTGGCGGCCGCCGTCGAGCCTTATACCGGAGACTTCCGAAATTTCAATATCCGCTATTGAACGCCGTTTCTTAGTCGATTCCCTATTTCACAGCCGCCCGAAGTTTTTTAACCATGTCGGTTTTCTCCCACCGATAATCATCCATAAAGAACGTGCGGGGAAGCTTACGGTAGATGCCGCCATTGAGAAGATCAAACTTCGTGATCAACCCCTCCGGCGTCAGATCGAATAAGGACTCGACAGCCTTTTGCAAACTCTCGTCAGATACCTTTCCAGTACCGAACGTATTGACATATATGGAAAACGGCCTGGCAATGCCGATGGCATAGGCCAGCTGGACGGAACATTTGGCAGCCAGACCCGCCGCCACAATGTTTTTCGCGACATATCGGGCGCCGAATGCTGCTGAACAATCAACTTTTTCAGGCGTCTTATTGACCACCGCGCCGCCGCCCAACTGCGCGCCGGGATAGCCCCCATAGAATTGCACCACGAGTTTTCGTCCCGTTACACCGGAATCAGCGGCGCTGCATGAGTTGATGGCGTTCCATTCCCCGGTGGGATTGAAAAGAAATTCCGTTTTTCTGTCGATGCAGTCCTTGATGCTGGAAAAGGCGATCTTTTTCGCGCGCTCGCGAATCTTTGTCCGGTCGCCCTTGACGTAGCGGTAATCAATGGCGTTGGACATCAGAACCTTGGCCACACGCTTAGGTCTGCCGGTTTTCGGATCGTATTCAACGGAAACCTGTCCTTTTCCATCCGGAGCGAAAATCGGATCCTGGCAGTATTCAAAAGCGCGCATCATCTTATTGACGAGCACATAGGGCAAAGGCAAAAGTTCCTCGGTTTCATCACAGGCAAAACCGTACATAATGCCCTGATCGCCCGCGCCGATTTCCTGATCTTTATTCAAAAGACAGCTTGTTCCCTGATTGATATCTTCCGATTGCGGAATAATGGCGTTGAGCACTCCCATCAGATGTCCGTTTAGTCCCACCGCCGCATGGTTGTAACCCAGTTCCAAAACGGAATCCCGGGCGATTTTATCGATATCCACATAGACCCGCGACCGGACTTCGCCGCCGACGACGCAAACGCCTTTTCCCAGAAATACTTCAATGCCGCAGTGCGGCATATTGGCCAGATTCAAGCCTTTTTTCTTTTCTTCATCGAGGATGGCCGCAATCACGTTGGCCGCAATCACATCCGCTACCAGATCCGGATGACCCACTTTCACGCTTTCCGAAGAAATCTGCATAGTTCCCTTTGTCTCCTTGTTTTGTTTAATTTTAATTCTCTAAAAACAAAAAACCCGCGCCAAAGCACGGGTTCAATAATTTTTTTTCATTGATGTCAGTGCTTTAGCACATTTATAGAGCGGAGCAATTTACTCTTAAATCACCGCTTTCGGGCGATACCCTAACATAGAATTCGACAAAATCAAGCAAAATATTTTTTAATTTTGATTTAGAAAATCCTTCCCCGAAACATTTGGCGTTTTACACTCTGGCTGGTATAAGCTTTGCATTCATTTCACAGACGTAAAAGGGGAATGGTTTTCCGGGAACTATTTTCCAATTCAGTCCGCTAATGCGGAAATAAATACCGGGCGCGATACATTGACAAGAGGCAATAGAGTATCTTCTTAAGCTTGGAATCTAAAATTGAAACTCATAAGAGGCTATGGCCATGCAAGCTCAGCAAACCTCCTACAGCAATCTAATTGAATTTTTCGACGAAGCTAAAACTGTCCTTACAGACAAAATGAAAACAGAAGACGATGAACTCTCCAACCTGAAGTTTCGTCTGGCCGCCTTCATTGTCCGGGAGTTGAGCCAAAATAACCCTTCGGATTTTCAGGATTATTTTATTAAAACCCTCGCTCATTGCGAACATGGAGGCCAAGAACCGGACACAAGCTTTCTGTCCCGCGAAAAAGCGTTTCATCAAATCACCGCCGCTTATCTGCTTGAACTGGAAACAACCATCGATTACGTCAAAAGAATGCTTGCAGATCTCTCCGGCGATGCACAAAGAGAAGCCTTCTGGAAACCGATCGTCGCGGACGCTTTCCTGATCGCCGGGATATATTTTGCGCCATCGCTGGGCTCCTTCATTCGGGATCGTAGCAGCTACCCCGAAGCGACAACGGATCCCCCTCAAAACCGACCGGCCTTGCCTCTTTCGTCAAATATTTGACTATTTGATATTTTTTGATTCAGCCAGGATGTTTAGCTCACAAAAAAAGGCAGAGCCTAACGACTCTGCCTTTTCTTCAAAGATTATTGCCCTACTTCATTTTTCTTCCCGCCGTCGCCACGCCAACCACATAGATGTAAATATTCCCGACACAAGACTCGGTGGCACGGTTCGCGATTTTACAATCTTTCATACAGGCGACAGGGCATGGCCTTAAGAAGCCAGGCGATCAGCCGCCACCTTCTTGTTATGTAGACATGCGAGGCCTTTCTTGAAATCGCACGATAAATCTGCATGGCCGCTTTTTCGGCTGGAGCGGCCCAAAAAATACCCTCTCCCTTTGCCATAGCGGTTTCTACAAAGCCCGGCTTGACGTCCGTTATCGTTATGGGCAATTTCGCACTAAACATTTTCTGCCGAAGCCCCTCCAGATAGTTGGACATAAAAGCCTTTGAGGCATTATAAGCCGGCGATTCCTTCCCTCCGCGTAAAGCGGCGACGGATGAAATCCCGACAAGGTGGCCGGACCCTTTTTCCATAAAATGCCGGACAGCGACGTTGGCCAAAGCGGCAAAGCCTGTAGCATTGGTCAAAATTGTTTCTTTTTCTATGAACCAATCCAGATTCTCGTTGACATCGCCTGTTCCCGCGCTAATCACCACCAGATCCACGCCGCCCATTGCCTCAATGAATTCTTCCAGAATCCGCATGGCTTTGTCCGTATCCATGGCATCGATTTTGCCAATGAAGACATCCCGGCCGAGTTCATTGCAAAGGTCTTCAAGCAGAGGCAGACGTCTGGCCATCACGCCGAGCTCATAGCCGTTTTGAAAAAGAATCTTCGCCAACGCACGCCCGATTCCGGAACTCGCTCCGATCACAATCGCCTTTTTCATTTTTTCTTAATTCTTTCCTTGCTTCTTCGGGTGGTTAGGGCATTGAAGCCGTGATTCGGATTTTTCATTTTTATGACGGCACAAAGAGTCTGGCCTTCAATCGTCAGAACGAATACTTTTTCCTTTTTCGGACTTGCGATGTTGCCGCCAATCCAGCCACATCAGGAAGATGATCATAAACACACTATAAATGGCCGACGGCAACGCCGCTTCTTTTTCAAAGAGCGCAATGGCCAGCCCTCCGGCAATCCCCTGGTTTTTCAGGGTCCCCAGAAGGATGAGGCCGGGAAGAGCGTCAGCTTTTGCGCCGAGTCTTTGCGCCGTCATTCGGATTGCCGTTCCCATAACAAAGGTTGCACAAAAAATGATTACGATGACGGGCCCCAGGATTTGAGGCTGCCCGAGGATCAAATCACGATTCACGGCAATCATGGAATAGACGACGACAAAAAAACTCCAATCGGTCAGAGGGCCCCGGATGGGCGCGAGGCGACGGCCCAAATTAAAGCGCAAAAGCACTCGAGAGGCTATCAGGGGCACAACAATCAGCAAGATCAATATATAAAGCAGTTTCCAGGGATCGGCAATTCCCGTCCCGATAAAGATCCCGACGATGGCCGGCGTGACAATCAGGGCCGCCAGATACGACGCCACGGTGCCGGACAGCGTAAACGATACATTGCCCTGCAGGATCGACGTGAAGGGGATCACCGCAACAGCCGGCGGAACCGCCGCAATCAGGACAAATCCTATCCATAAATTTCGGTCGTTCAGAAAAAATGCGGCTGCCGCCAGCAGGAAGCCACCAAGAAGAACATAGGTCAACAGTATTCCGGCAAAGAAAGGCAACAGATGAGACCGGAGATCGCGAAGATAGTTATTCGGCACGTTGAGCGTTGCCATGGTCATGGCGACGGCCAGCGCCGGCATCATGAGATAGCGAGTCACTTCCGAAGGACCCGGAAAAGCAAGCCCGCCCGCCATAGCCAGGACGAATATGAAATTCCGATTATTCAGAAGGTGAACGGCAGGCAATGTCTTCGGCTTCATGTGGCTTTCTTAACCGATAACGACATATCCGGCAATCAGATATTTGTAACCGGATCAAAATACTTAAGGTTTTTCGATTACTCTTGACAGGCTTTCATCTGTTCCCTATACTCCGCGCAACCCTGTGAGGGAAATAGCTAAAAGGCAATAATATGCAATACTTCACGATAATTGTCGGCGTCATTGGCGGATTGGGCCTTTTCATTTACGGCATGTTTTTGCTTAGCGACTCGCTTAAAAAATTGTCGCTGGGCATTCTAAAATCTCTTCTGGAAAAGATCACTTCCAACCGTTTCAAATCCATGTTTGTCGGTGTCGGCGTCACAGCTCTCATTCAGAGCTCCAGCGCAACATCCGTCATTTTGATAGGTTTCCTTAACGCGAACATTCTCACTTTGGCCGCTGCGATGGCCATCATGATCGGCGCCAACATCGGAACGACCATCACAGCCCAATTAATCGCTTTCAAACTCACGGCGATTGCTCCGGTTTTCGTTTTTATCGGCGCCGCTTATTTTTTCTTCGCCAAAAAAATAAAGGAAAAGAACAAGGGGCTTGTCATCCTGGGCTTTGGCATGCTGTTTTTGGGTCTGGCCATGATGAGTATGGCCGTCTCCCCTCTTTCCTCGAATGAAGCGGCAAAAAACGCTCTCGTGACATTCGGACAATATCCGGTGCTGGGCGTACTGACAGGCCTTCTGATCACGGTTGTTTTCCAAAGCTCGAGCACAACGACCGGTATGATCATTGCTTTCGCTTCAGCGGGGCTGCTTGATTTTCCAACGTCTCTTTACCTGATCTTCGGAACCAATATCGGCACCTGCATCACCGGTATTTTAGCCAGTATCGGCGGCAACCTGTCGAGCAAACGCCTGGCTTGGGGAAATACGCTTTTCAATATCGTTGGGACGTTTGTTGCGGTCGCCATGGCGCCTTTATATTTGCAATACATTCCGATGATGTCGGCGGATGTCGCAAGACAGATCGCCAACACACACACGCTGTTTAACGTTATCAACACAATCATTTTTCTTCCCATAATTCCGTTGTTCGTGATGTTGATGAACAGAATCATACCCGGCGAAGATTACGTGAAGAAAGAAACAAAATACCTCGACCGGAACTTGCTTTCGGTCCCTCATCTCGCCATAAAAGCGATTATCAGCGAGATGATTGTCATGCTGGACACCTGTTTCCAGATGATGCAAAAAGCAAGAAGTTGCACGATCGCTTATGATCATAAGCTCCGCAATGAAATCGCGCTCGACGAAGAATCCATTGACGACATGCAGAAAAAAATTACCGAGTATCTGGTGGAGCTCACCCGCAATGAACTGCCTGAAAAGCATTCGCGCCTGATCCCGGCGCTGTTGCACAGCGTCAACGATCTGGAAAAAGTCGGAGACTATTGCGAAGATATCGTCATTCTATCCCAAAGAGCATATGAGAACGACTTGCACTTCTCCGATCAAGCCGCCCGGGAACTCGAAAAACTCTTCGACAAAACCGAAGCGCTCATGCACCAGACGCGCAAGGCCATGCAGTTCAACGATCAGAAGGCGGCAACCATCTCGCTGGCCATTGAAAAAGAACTTGACGAGTTGATCTCAAACTATAAACTCAACCACATCAAAAGACTTGAAAACGCCATCTGCATCAGCAACGCCGGCCTCGTCTTTAATGATATTCTCACCAACCTTGAGCGCCTCAACAATCATTTGTGCAACATCACCAAAGGCATCTTGCATCTGGGCAAACGCTAGGGCGTCATGGCGGCCCTATTCGCCGGTCGCCGTTCGAATCGTCTTGCTTCATTTGACCATTCTTTCAAACCTTGCGCCGCACCGTCCCTCTCGTTTTGCATTGGAGGGCTTTGCATTTCAGCCTGAACTTCAATATTGACGAATGCGGAGAAAAACGGCAGAATTCGCCGAAACAAATAAACGGAGTTTTTTCATGCATAAAGTTATTGGAATCGACATCGGCTCCGTCGCGATCTCGGTTGCCGTCATTGACCAACAAGGAACGCTTATCAGCTCATCATATCAATTTCATCAGGGCGCCATCGCCGAAGCGCTGCGTTCGATTCTGCGCGGCATGGATCCCGCAGATGTCAGCGGCGTGGCCATGACCCTTTCCGGCCCCGATATTTTAAGGGAGGTGCCTCGTTTCGACACGCAAATCGCCATGATTGCGGCGGTCAAAAAATATCACACCGACGTCGGCAGTATTTTGTTTGTCGGCGGAGAAAACTTCGGCCTGATTACCTTCAATGAAGCGGGCGAGTATGAACGATTCCGCTCCAATTCCTCTTGCGCCGCCGGCACCGGCAGCTTTCTGGATCAGCAGGCGCGGCGCCTGAACCTCAAAAGCATCGACACGCTGAGCACCATCGCCTTTTGCAACCACAACGCCACACCCAGGATTGCCACACGGTGCGCCGTTTTCGCCAAGACCGATTTGATCCACGCCCAACAGGAAGGGTACTCCATCGGACAAATCAGCGACGGACTGTGCGAGGGTCTGGCCAAAAACGTCATCGACACGCTGATTCCGGATTCCTCGGTTCGCGAACCACTTATTCTGGCGGGCGGCGTCTCCATGAACACCGCCGTGGTCAAACATTTCCGCAATCTATTATCCGTTGAACCGGTCATCGCGCGTCACAGCCATCTTTACGGAGCCATTGGCGCGGCCCTGCTCTATCTTGAAGAAACACCGCATCTCCGGGCCGGTTTGATTTGCAATTTTGACGACCTCTTTGCCGAAGATAAAAAAGAAAAGGTCTTCGGATATCCGCCTCTGTCCCTGACGCTTTCAACGTATCCGGATCCTGATATCTTTTCCCGCAGCATTTTTTCACCCTCCAATGGACATGCCGGCGTTGAAACCGATCAATACAAACCGTTTGAAACCCGCCAACGCGTCTATCTGGGCATCGACATCGGCTCAACAAGCACGAAGGCGGTTTTGATCAGCGAGCAAAAAGATGTGCTGGCCGGCCTGTATACCCAGACATCCGGTCAACCGGTCAAAGCCATGCAGGCCCTTTTCGAGGCCATTGACACTCTTGCGCATCGCAATGCCTGCGAACTGGTCATCCAGGGAGTCGGGACGACCGGCTCCGGCCGAAAATTCATCGGGAAAATCATCAATGCGGATTTGATTATCGACGAGATCACCGCGCACGCGCGCGCCGCCCACGAGCTGAACCCCGATACGGATACGATCATCGAAATCGGCGGCCAGGACGCAAAATTCACCACGATGAAAAACGGCATGGTGACTTTCTCGGTCATGAACAATGTCTGCGCCGCAGGCACAGGAAGTTTTATCGAAGAACAGGCCATAAAACTCGGCGTCAAGCTGACGGATTACGCCCATCGGGCGATGAACACCTCCGCACCGATTTCCAGCGACCGTTGCACGGTGTTCATGGAGCGCGATATCAACAATTATCTGACGGAAGGATACTCCGTCAACGAAGTGCTCGCCAGTGTTCTGCATTCCGTCTGTGAAAATTATCTGGCAAAGGTCGCCACGGAAGCCGCAATCGGCCGTTATATCTGCTTTCAGGGCGCAACCGCCCGAAATCGGGCGCTGGTTGCGGCCTTTGAGCACCGGTTGAAAAAACCCATTTTTGTCTCTCCATACTGCCATCTCACCGGCGCTCTGGGAAGCGCGCTCATCCTGCTGGAAAATGTCCTGCGCGAAACCGGATTCCGCGGCTTAAACCTCTATCGTGAACACATTCCTGTCGACAACGAAGTCTGCCAGCTGTGCCACAATAACTGCAAAATCAACAAAGTCACCGTACAGGGCCAGACTGTCGCATTCGGTTTTCTGTGCGGGCGCGACTATGACACAAAGCATTATGTCGGCAAAAACAAAAAGCAGTATGATTTGCTCAAAGAACGCAGCAAAGTCCTGACGCATGCCGCCGCAACGCTTGCTTCGAAAAAGGCGATAACTTTCGGCATCCCCAACGCATTGTATCTTTCGGAAGAAATGCCTCTATGGAAACATTTTTTCTCCACGCTGGGCGTGGAGACCATCACCTCGGAAAATTTCAAAAACGCGGTTAAAACAGGAAAGAAGATCTCGGGCGCCGAATTCTGCGCGCCCATGAGCGCGTTTTTCGGACATATTCAATATCTGGCCGACAAGTGCGACTTTCTTTTCATGCCGTTCTACCTTGAGGCCTCCAAGCATAAAGACGAAGAGTATCGTTTTTACTGCTACTATAGTCAGTTTGCGCCCTCGCTGGCCGCGGGCATCAGAAGTCTCAAACTCGGCTCTAAAGCCGTTATGCCGGTCATCGACCACCAATCCTTTCAGTCGCGTATTGAATTTTTTTCTCTGCTCAAGTCGATTCTCGGCATCGGGTATTGGGCCCTTTACAATGCCTACGAAGCGGCCTTGTCTTTTTACAATGAGGGACGGAGCAATCTGATGAATATTTACGAGCGGGAGAAGCCCCAAGGGAACCAGATCAGCATCGCCCTTTTGGGCCGCCCCTATGCGGTGTTGCAAAACACCATGAACAAAGGCATTCCCGACATCTTCGCTTCTTTGGGCATCAAGGCATTTTACCAGGATATGTTTCCGGTTGATCAGGAAGATTGCTCCGAAATCAATCCCTTGCTTCAGCGCGTTCACTGGCATTTTGCCGCCGGAATTCTGAAGACGGCGCTGTTTACCGCACGGACGCCCGGTCTTTACCCCGTGTATGTCACGTCGTTTAAGTGCAGTCCGGACTCTTTTACGCTGGAATACTTCAAGCGCATCATGGATCAATACGGCAAACCCTACCTGATTCTGGAGTTGGACGAACATGACTCCAATGTGGGTTATGAAACCCGCATTGAAGCGGCCATCCGCTCCTTTAAAAACCATCACGCCAACCGCCATCTGAAGCTTGTGCCGACCCGTACACTTTCCCTCAATTCCGAATGCGTAACGAAGATAAAAGATAAAACGCTTCTGTTTCCCTGCATTGATCCGATCACGTCAAAGCTTCTCGAAGCGGTCTTCATCCGCGAAGGCATTGATGCGCGGATGGTTCCGCTGACCGAGCAAACGCTTCAACGCGGACTGCGCACCAACAGCGGTCAATGCCTGCCGGTGAATCTCATTGCGCAAAGTTATATCGATTACATCGAAGACAACCTTCTAGACCCCGCTCAAACGATGGGATGGTGTTTCGATTCTCACGTGGCCTGCAACATTCGTCTTTATCCTCAACTGATTAAAGGCCTTCTGGAGGCGGCCGGCGGCGGCATGGAACACGTCGAGGTCTACATCGGAAGCATTTCTCTTGCGGATATTTCCATGCAGGCCTCCATTGAAGCCTACTTCGCCTACATGTTCGGCGGCATGCTGCGTAAGATCGGGTGCAAACTCAGACCTTATGAAAAAATCGAAGGCGTAACGGACCGCGTCATCGCCCAGTCGGTGAACATTCTATACAATACGTTTCTCGGGGGGCGCAGCAAAGACGACGACCTGGCAAAAGTGATCAGTCTGTTTAAAAAAATCGAAATCTCGCCGGCGGTTCGGCCCAAAGTCGCCATCTTCGGAGATCTCTACGCACGGGACAACGACGTCTTCAATCAAAACCTGATTTCGTGCATTGAAGCCTATGGCGGTGAAGTCTTGACCACGCCGTTTAGCGAGTTTGCCAAGTTGATTTCCGGCCCGTACATGAGACGCTGGTTTTTGGAAGGCGAATACAAAGACGTGCTCTTCACAAAGACGCTTATCACACTCATCAATCAGCTCGATAAAAGCTACTATAAAATATTCAACGAACTGATCCATGAGCCGCCGCTGGATTATGACATTGATTATCGGAAGGTCTATGATCAGTTTAACCTGACGGTCCAGCACTTCGGAGAATCGGCGGATAATCTATTGAAAATTTCTTCTCTGGTCGATCACGACCCGGACATCTCTCTTTTCGTACAGACCAATCCGGCTTTCTGCTGCGCGGGCCTGGTCACGGAAGCTATGGCGGAAAGCATTGAAAGAGCCACCGGCATTCCCGTCGTCACGCTTAATTACGACGGCACCGGAAAGAACATCAACTCCAAGGTGAGCCCCTATATCAAATTCCCCCGGCGCAAAACGAAAATGAAAGCAGGTTCCGGAAGATAAAAATTCCGCCTCAATTCAATTCAACTCTTCGCGCGCGGCATCGGCAATCGCAATGCCGACCGGTGAATTGGCACACCTTCGAAAAAGAGGTGACACATGCGTCTTGATTTTGCTGATGGTTTTCTTGCGCCGCAAACGCGTCAATATGCGCCTTGTGCTTTATTTTTCCGCACAGGCGCTTGCCTGCCACTTTTGGATATGTTATGAACACGCTGGCTTTCATAAACACACACTAGAAGATTTTACGTCATCAGAAAAAAAGGAGGCAGGTATGAAAAAGGTTAAGTTGTTTTTCGTTTCCGTGATGTCTTTGATGATGCTCTTCGGCGCGACGATGGCTTTCGCCGCAGACATGACCGGCACTTGGACTCTGGATGTCACGTCCGCAGGCGGAACGGGAAGCCCCGTTTTCGAATTAAAACAAGACGGGGATAAGCTCTCGGGCACTTACAAGGGCCGCTGGGGGGAAGCTCCAGCCACGGGAACCGTCAAGGATGATGATTTTGTGATCAACTATTCTCTGGGCGGCGTCAATGTCGTGTATAAAGGCAAAGTTGACGGAAACAAAGTCAGCGGCAAAGTTGATTTCGGCGGTCAGGGTGAAGGCACTTTCACCGGCGTTAAAAAATAATCCTCCCGGATGAGACAATCAAACACCGCGTTGCGCTTTGAATCCGTGACGCGGTGTTTCTTTTATCTCAGATTCTTCAGGTTTTCATTTCTCCGTAGAACCGTTTCACCCGGCTGATGTAGGTCACAGTTTCATCAGGCAATCGATCCGGGCTTCTTTCCAGGTTTCCCATTCCCCAGTTATAGGCGGCCAATGCGGAATCAACATGACCGTCGTACCGATTAAGCAGCCTTTTGAGGTAACGGGCGCCGCCGAAAATATTCTGCCTCGGATCATAAGGGTCGTTCACACCAAGCTCTCCGGCCGTCTCCGGCATCAGCTGCATCAATCCCTGAGCGCCTCTGGGCGATGTGGCGCGGGAATCAAAACCGCTTTCAGCCTTGATCACAGAGCGGATGAGATCCGCATCCACGCCGAATTCACGCGCGGCATCGGCAATAATCGGATCATAGGCCTGTTGCCCGGCCGCTTCCATGGTGCCCGACGGTCTTTGAAGACCGCCTTGATTTTCAGAGGGCGTTTCAGGGAGACCGGCCGCGCTGTACTCCGCAAGAAATTTTGTCGTTATTGATTGAAAGGTCGCTTCTCCGTCGAGCATGCTGTTGAGCAGGCGCCGGTTCATTTCCAATTGCAGGGTTCGGGCAATCAGCAAAAGACGTTCTTTGTCGGGCGGCGACGCCTCGGCGCCGGACTTCATCGCATCGACCAACTCTTTGCGGAAATCCGCCGTTATTCGCGTGCCGGCATTTTCCGTCAAAATTTTCGGACCGGTGAGACCTGAATACTTTTCGATGGAAAACATGAAATCCCCCAGGGTCTCAGGTTGATAATCAATTCCCTTGACCGGTTTGAATACTAACAATATTCATGCCACTTATTGGGGAAAAAGCTACTACAGAATTTTGATATAGGCGTTGACCACATCGGGATCAAACTGAACATTCACATTCTGGATCAATTCTTCAATCGCCCTTTCCCTCGACATGGCCGGCCGATAGGGACGATTGTTGGTCATGGCGTCATAGGCATCGGCAACCGCTAAAATTCTTGCCAAAACGGGAATATCCGGCCCTTTGAGGCCGTGCGGATACCCGCTTCCGTCCCATCTTTCGTGATGGCACTGAATGATTCTTCTTTCCTTTTCCAGCAAAATGATCGGTTTTACAATGTTTTCACCGATGGTTGGATGGTTTTTTATAATCAGATACTCCTCTTCCGACAGTTTTCCGGGTTTCAGCAGGATGCTGTCCGGCACAGCAATCTTTCCGATGTCATGAAGCATGCCGGCTATCCTCAGGCTTTCAATATCCTTTTCGGGAAACTTCATGCTCCGGGCGAGTCTCATCGCTTCCCGGGTCACCCGCATGGAATGCTCTTCCGTATAACAATCCCGAGCCTGAATCGATGAAATCAGCGAGCTGAGCGTATCCATGACGCTGCTGTAGATGCTTTCATACAGTATCTTGTTTTCCAGATTCAAAGACGCCCGTTTGGTCAGGCTTAAGATGTGGTGTAAATCCCTTTTACTGAAAACCTCTCGGTTTTTCTTTTTGCGGATCGACAAAATCCCCAAAATAGCGTTGCGGATCATAAGCGGCGCACAGATCAGCGATGGAGACACGTCGGGGTGGTCGTTGGAATTGACCAAAACCGCTTCCCTGCGTTCTATGACTTCGTTATATACCATCTTGAGGGCAGCCGACTGCATGGAATGATCGCGGACGTCTCCCTTACTTGCCCGAATCGCTTTGACATGGAACTCGCGGCTTGCATCGTCATAAAGCAGAATGGCGCAGATTTCACCGTCAACCAGTTGCAGGGACAGTTCGGCGATTTTTTCAAAAATGACGTCGTTGTCCATCGGCGCGTCTTCGATGGCATCATAGATGTAACTGCGTTTGGAAAGCTCCACAGTCGTATCTTTTATCCGGTTTTGTTCCAGAATGTCCCGCATGCTTTGCGCCGAAAGCATTTCTTTTTGTCTCAGATGAATGTCGACTTTATACAATAGCTCATCAATATCAAATGGTTTAGTCAAAAAATCCACGGCGCCCTTCTTGATGGCGCTCACCGTCAGATCCGTCGTGGGGTTCCCCGTAATCATAATCACCGCAGCTCCGGGATTTTTTTCCCGAATCCAGTGCAACAGATCCATGCCGCTCATTCCGGGCATCATGATATCGCTGATTACCAGATCATAGTCGCTCTCATCAAAGCGATGCACGGCTTGCTGACCGTTTTCCGCCTCATCGACCCGATAATTGCCGGAGGTCGTCAGAGTATCAATAATGAGTTTGCGGGTCGGCAGATAATCGTCGACCACCAGGATTTTCTTTTGAATCTTTTGATTTTGTTCCGCGTGAGCTTTTCTGATCATGAACACCGCCGGTTGGAAAACACGGGCTTCGTGTTAATAATGCAATGCGGATTGAATATTAGAATAATGAATAAAAATCAGACATTACGATCTTTAAGTAAAAAATCCCGCAGGGTGTAACTAATGGCATCCATTTCCTGCAGGCGTTGCGCGTCCTCCGTCGACGAAAGTGAAACGACATCCTTCAAAGTGCCTTCCCTTTTCATTTCAGATTGCACAAATGAAGACACCTTCACCTTGCTTTGCCTTGTATAGGCGTTCAGTACGCTGTCCAGATGGTAGGGTGTAATCGTCATTTCAGAACATCCTCTCGAAGACCGTCCTCGAAAGTGTATTCGGTAAAGTCAGAAAAAACTTTAGGACTGTTTTACAAGGCGCGTATAACTTGTCGATACAACGTAATATTTTTTTACTCGCCCGGATGCACGCAATAGACCCGCTGGCGCTCCAGAAAAAGGACACTTATTGTTTTATAATTATTTATCAGATACTTATAGAGATTATTTAAATGTCTATATTATCTTTTTTCACGCCCGGCAATATTTCCTGGCGATGAACGGCCAATTCCTTGGGCGCATCCACTCCGACCCGGACATATTTTCCCTTGACGTCAAGAATGGTGATTTTGATATTGTCTCCGATGGTAATCGATTCTCCCTGCTTCCTTGTCAGAATTAACATTTTTCACCGTCGATATTGTATTTTAAATATAATCCAGTATCGTCAACTTCCCGATCTGCGACGCCATACTGTAAGAGGCCTGCATGGCGATCTGCTTCATTTGAAACTCTGTAATGAGTTTTGTCAAGTCCGCATTTTCTATATCGGCAAGCATGTTTGTAATCTGAAGGTTCACAGCGTCATGGTTTTTCGAGGCCATTTCCAGAGCATTGAGCTTGGCTCCGCTTTTGGTTTGAGCCTGCAGGATCTGTGTCTGGGCAACTTTTAAGTCTTCCACTTGCGCCGCAATGGCCGTTTCGTCATTGGACGCCAACGCATCGCGCAATGCAAAGAGGGTCGTCAATAAATCAACGGATCCCGGGCCGCCTGCGTCAACGTTTGCGACACTTGGCGGCGACCCCGGAGACACTTCAAAACTGAGCGTATTGCCGGAATTCCAATTGCCCGACAAGCTAATCGTGAGATCATCTGCGCCGTCATTATCGGCGTCGATCGTCACGGTGGTCGCGCTCTGCGAGGTGATCACCATATCCGGATAGTTTTCACGACCTGTCAGAGTCCAACTCGAGGCGCTGCCGCCCCGGCTGAGCGTGATTGTGTCTTCAACCGTCAACCCCGATCCGGCGCCGGCCACAGCAACCGTGGCCGCGGGGCCGTTGGCCGATGTTGCCAGTTCCGCGCCGTTGATGTTGAATGTAAAGACATTTCCCGTTCCGATCACGGTTTTCAATGCATCCGAATTTCCTGAATAGTACCCGCCGATCGTGGCGCGAACCATAAACTGATCATTGGCGGCAAAATCCGCCGTACCGGCCGTAAATGTCAATGTGATTCCGTCTCCGAGATTGACCGGCGCCGATAGATCCGTCTGGACGGCGCCCCAGGTTCGACCTCCGTCTGACGATATCTGGTACTGCGCCGCAGCCGGAACGCCGCCTTCTATCACGCGCAAAACATAACTTTTGTTTTCCAGACCGCTATAGGATCCGGAGGCCGCCACTGTGCCGTTGAACTGGTTGCCCGTTGACGAGGATGCCGGACCGATCTCGGCTGGAACGTAGGTCGCCGAAAAGGGAGGCACATCCGTCCGGGATCCGCCAAAAATATAATTATCGCCGTTTTTGGCGTTTAGAAGGGTGATGGCCTCCTCAATGAGGGCATCAACGGTGGAGGCCAGAGTTTGCCGGGTCTCTGCCGAGCCTCCTGCGCCGGATTCCGTTATCGCTATGATTTTAGCGTCTTCGACAACGTTGTAAAGGCCCGATAAATTTGTGTCGGTCATATTCAGCCAGATCGACGCATCCGCAATATTGGTTTGGTATTGCGCAAGCGTTGTCCGGGCTGTTCTGAAATCCAAAATGTCGTTGGTGCCGATCGGATCATCCGACGGCCGGTTAATGGCTTTTTGGGTTGAGAGCTTCTCCATCAACTCGCCATATTTACCGGATATAAAAAACAGGTTGTTGGTGATCATGTTGTATTTTATGGTATCGGTAACCCTGTTGATCATGATTGATCGCCTCTCTTTCTACTGTCCAAGATTGATGATAATGTCCATCATTTCAGAGACCGTTTTGGTCATCCTGCCGGCGGCGCTGTATGCCATTTGATATTTGATCAGATTGATCATTTCCTCATCGAGCGACACGCCGGAGAGCTGCTCGCGTTGATTTGTCTGCTGGTTCAGGATGGTCGTTTCCCGGTCCAGCGCCCGGGAAGCATTGACGACATCCTGTCCCATGTTTGAAATAAAACTGTTGAAATAACCGTCAATGGTCGTCGTATTCGGATTTTTGGCCAAACTGAATGAAAGTGTGTCACCGGCACCCCAAGCACCGGACAAAGCAAAAGAAATGTCCGATGTTCCGTTGCCGTTGAGATCAATCGACAGAGTTTGGCCATCAGCCGACAGAACCGACAGGCTGGAATAGCCGCCGCTTCCCGTCACCGTCCAGGTATCCGGCGCGGCGCCACGCGTCAGAGTTATCGCACCGGTGGTATCTTTATAGGCTTGGCCGATGTTGTTGACCCGACCCGAGGCCGCTGCGCCGGTCGTCGTCACAGAACCCAAGGACGCATACATCTGATCATTTTTAATGGCGGCCATCTGAGCGGCGATATTTCCATCCGAATTGATTGTCGATGAAGCGACAATCATGCGGGTATCGGCCATAATTTCCGAGTTGACGCTCATTGAACGAGCCGTGGCGGTGACATTGAAAAACAATCCTCCCGGTTCGCCGTTTTGATCATACCCCGAAATATGCAAATCATTGATCTTGTTTACAATTGCTGATGCGGTCTGATTGAGGGAGTCCAAATATGAAGGAATGGCCCGGTCTCGAACCTCAAGCAAACCGGCCAATTTACCTCCAATGATCTGATCATTGATGAATCCGTCTGTCGGATTTTCGGCAAAGACAACATCATACATATTGTTATTCGCAGGATTTCTGAACACCCCCAGATCCCAACTGTTGAAATTCTCAACTAAGGCTTTTCCGTTTGTCGGCAGGTAAATATAGAGGGATCCATCTGTTTTCTCCAGATAACTGATATCGATGATCGAACTGATTTTTCCCAGAAGCTCGCCGCGCTGATCCCGAATGGCGGATGCAGAGGCGCCGGCGCTTTCAGCATTAACAATCAGCTCATTGAAATCGGCCATCTGTCTTAAATACTCATTGAGCGTGGACACCGTATCCGCAACCGTCTCATCGGCCGCCATCTGAATATCGATGATTTCATTCGATCTCTGATTGAAGGTGGCGCTCAGGCTCAAGGCGGATGAAACCACCATATCCCTTTTGGCTTGGCTGGATGGATCCACGGAAAGATCACCCCAGGCATTGAGAAAATTGCCCAGGGCGTCGTTGATTCCGCCTTCAATATTTTCGTTTAAAATGCCCTCAATTCTCTGGAGCAGATCTTTTTGAGTGCTATAATTGGCCACCGGAGACTGTTGAGAAACCATCTGCAACTCAAGATAACGATCGTAAATTCTCTCTATGTCTGCGATTCGAACACCGATTTGCTCCTGGGCGGAAGAGGCGTCCTTTGTGCCTACCGATTCAAACATCGGACGCAGACGGCTGTAACCGGGGGTATTGACATTGGCAATATTGGACCCGGTGACATTTATTGCCGTCAGATTGCTCAAAAGGGCTTCTTTCGCCGTGAATAAAACTCTGCTGATATCAGCCATGGCATCATCCCTCCGTCCTGACCAGCCTGCCTTCATCTGGGGCCTTGTTTATCCGGCCGTCTCCGCTGTAAACACCCGCACGGCTGACCAAAGAAGACAAAAAACCGACTGAGCTTTCGATCTGCTCCATTGCACTTTCCAGAATTCCTGAACTCTCGGCATTGATATCGGCAATCTGGGCTGCGATTTTGGATAAATCCCTGGCCAAACTTTCGATTTTCTGCCTTGTTTTCGGCGGCGCCGCCGCAGCCAGATCCATAAGTTTGACCCGCTCGGTCTCATAGCCCAGAGCCGTGGCGAGCTTTTTGATTAAATTGGTCCGAACTTCTTCGAGCATACGGGTCTTCAGAATCATATTTTCCTTGACCACATTGCTTTGCTGAATCTGCGCAAGCGACGGAGCCGACAACAACAGTTGTTTTTCGGCACAGATGAATTCTTTCAATTCATGGTCGATGACAATCTCTTTTTTCAGCACATCCATAAGAGATTCAAATAGTTCCGCACACATTTTTTCCTCGAGACAATTTGTCACAAGCGTGCCTTGTTCCAGCATATACCATTCCTTATCTGATATGAGGTTTTGGCAACAACGACGTTTGCGGGACTATCGAGGGGCGGATGGAGCCGACCCGCTTCGGGCCGCGCTCCACCCAGGGAAAAATCGAAAGAGGGGGACGCTCCTCGCCGCAACGCTTTTGCGTTGCGTTGGAGGGATTACGCGAAAAGATCGATAATCGACTCTCCCACCATCTTATTGGCAATCTGCTCTCCGCTCACGTTGTAGGTGCCATTATCTACCTGACTTTTGATTTCCTGCACTTTTTCCTCGCGCACGTCAGGTAACCTGGCTATTTCAACCTTCGCTTGCTGGATTTCCCTTGCCCTGGTGGAAAGATCGACTTTTTCCTCGGGTTTCACGGTCGCCTGCCCGGGTGAATTGCCGGCGGGCTGTGCGACGGACTCACTGCGCTGATATTGCTGGATCATTTGCGCATTTACATCTTTAATATCAGACACTTTCATTGAAACCTCTCCTTACGGAATTAATCTTATTCCTCCTATCGGCAAAAAGCAAATCCAACTTTAATTTTTTTGTTACTTTTCCACCTCCTCGGGGATGTTACGCACATAGTTCATTGTTATTTGATCAAATAACGCCTTCGAAATTCCCATACCGTCTCCACGCGAGGAAATCTGTTCCGCCAATTTCTGATCCATCAGCATGGTGTAGGTTTCTTTTCCGCAGCTGCTTCCCGCCAAGGTGCTTTTGGGTATGGTCGCCCTCATGGTTTTAAGCAGTTCATAGACAAACATCGATTCAAAATCGGCGCAGGCTTTTTTAATATTCGCCAACTCCTGATCACTGTATCGGTTTTTTTTCTCCGCAGAATCAATGCCGGCCGATGTGAGCGGAATCTGTATCGCGTCTGTCATCATTCTTCACCCTTTCATTTTTCAAATGACACGGATATCGGCCTGAAGCGCTCCGGCCGCCTTGATGGCCTGTAAAATCGTAATTAAATCACGAGGGGAAACGCCAATCGCATTGAGCGCCCGCACGACATCATAGATCGTCACACCCTGGGGAACGAGCATCAGCTGATTTTTTTCTTCGGTCAGCGTCACCGTTGTTTCTGGGACCACAACAGTCTGTCCGCCCGGCGCCACGGCCGTTGCCGCAGGTCCCGGCTGCGCCTGCGCCCCCGCCGGCGGACGTGGAGCAAACGGCATTGGCTGCGATACCCGGGCATCTTCTTTGATTTGAATGCTTAAATTGCCGTGCGCGATGGCGACCGTCGAAATCCGGACATTGTCCCCCATCACCACCGTCCCGGTCTTTTCATTCAAAATGACCACAGCGGGCGAATCGATGGGAACATTCAGAGATTCGATCAGATAAACGAGTTCGGACAGCGATCCGGAAAATTCGTCGCGAGCCCTCACGCTGACGGAGAAAGCGTCGATCTGCCGCGCCTGGGCCTGCGGCACAGCGGTATTGATGACCTGCGCGAGCCGGGAAGAGGTGGTGAAATCCGGCTGCTGCAAATTGATCATTAAAGCCCTTTCCTTATTGAAATCATAAACCAGTTCTTTTTCCACCAGCGCCCCGTTGGCAATGGTTCCGACCGTCAGATGATTTTTTGCCGCGCCGCCTCCCGCCCCGCTTGCACCGAATCCGCCCAGCGAAACGGCGCCTTGCGCTACGGCGTAAATTTCTCCGTCCGCGCCCCGCAGAGGCGTCAAAAGCAGCGTTCCGCCTTGCAGGCTCTTTGCGGATCCCACCGAGGAGACCAGCACATCGAGTTTCGATCCGTTTTTAGCAAAAGGCGGCAGCGTGGCCGTTACCATCACGGCGGCAATATTGTCCGCTTTCAGCACGGAGGTTTTGTCCTTCATGGACAGCCCCTGGCGGTTCATAATATTGGCCAGAGCCGCCGCGGTGAAAAGATTTTTTGCCAGATCGTCGCCGGTGCCGGCAAGCCCGACCACCACGCCGTATCCGATAAGCTGGTTGTCGCGTACGCCACCGATCGACGCAATATCTTTAATCCGGGCGGCTTGGACCGCGCCGGTTGCCAGAATCGTCGCCACAGCCAGCCCCATGATGATCAAAAAGAATTTTTTCATTTTTCTCTCCTGCTCTCCCTATGCGCTAAAAAGGCCATACCCAATCGACTACGCGCGTCATCCAGCCGGGCCTCATCTTGTCGTTGACCACCCCCTGACCCGTATAGACGATTCGCGCGTCGGCTATGTATTGGGAGGCGATGGTATTCTCCGTCGTAATGTCTTCGGGACGGATGATGCCGCTGATGATGAGATACTGGTCTTCGGCATTGACGGTCACCTGACGTCTTCCTTCAATCAACAGATTGCCGTTGTCGAGCACACGAATGACGCGGGCGCTGACCCGGGCCACCAATGTCGTATTGCGGCTGGTGTTGCCGGCGCCTTTCATTGAATTTGAATGCGTTCCGCCGATTGCGATCTCGCCGCCCATGTTCGCATTCCGGCTGAGAACGGAGTTTTCAAGCCCCAGAAAGGCATCAATGGAAGCCTCGGTTGAGGCATTGCGGCTGGTATCGGTCGTCGCCCGGTTGTTGCCCTGAGCGGCCTCTGTAATGACAATCGTTACGATGTCGTCTAGATACTTTGCTTTCTTATCGGTAAAAATCATACTTTTATCCGTTTCGCCGCGCCAGATGGCGCCGGGCGCCGGCTGCGCCGCCGTCCTGGGCGTGGCATACACCGTCTCCGGTTTCACGGCTTTCACATTGCTCGACAAACAACCTGTTGTTGCCGCGGCTGCGATCAATCCCGCCAATACGAAAATCTTTGAGTGCTTTTTCATAAAAAAATCCCTCTTGGTTAAAAATCGATCCGCACGGTTGACGGCCCGGTCACTCTCGCGGAAATCACTTTGTTGGACGTAAGATTGCGGATCCTGACAATGGCGTCCTGATCGCCGTCTTCCTCTGCCAGACCGTTCATCACCATCGTCATCGGACCTTTGTCCAGAATCACCTGAACCATTTTGCCGCGCCGGACCGGCAGCACATCGCGCAGCATGTTTTTCGACAGCAAGGCGTTGGGACGCACCGTCGCCGTGAGCATCTTGCCCGCCGCGTCATCAACCGTTTCAATGATGCTGGCCGGGATTTTTTTGACCCATCTTCTCTGGATGCGCACATCTTCCGTCGTCAATTCGGTCCCCCTGTCCAGCCCCCGCGCAGCGACCACGATATCCTGCAACACTTCAATACGCACCCGGACACTGCCCTCTTTGCGAAAAATGCCGTTGGACAGAATCCGGACATTGAAAAACGTGTCGCCGATGTATTCCTCTCGAGGCCGGCTTTCAACGCGAAATGAAACCGATTCGAGGGTTCCCGCGAGATTGGGCAGTGGCGGAAGAAACTCCACTCGAACATTGTGCGCGCCCCAAGGGGCGCTTTTCTGGATGTGCGCGGTGACAACTTGCATCACTGTCTGATTCGTGACTTCGGTTTTCATCCCGGCAAAGGCCTGAACGGCCGCGGAAAAAACCAGCACGCCTGCACAAGCCGCCGCCATTTTCACATGATGTCGAAGCAAACTCTTCATTACGACCTCTTGAGATTGTTGATGATGCCCAGCATACTGTCGGCGGTCTGAATGGCTTTGGAATTGATTTCGTAAGCTCTTTGACCGATAATCATGCGCACCATTTCATCGACGACGTTCACATTGGACATTTCCAGGAAATACTGTGAAATAGTTCCGAAATTGTCTTCGCCGGGACTGCCGATAATGGGTTCTCCGGACGATTCGGACGCCGCAAAAAGATTTCTTCCCAGGCTGGTCAGCCCGGAGGGATTGATAAACGTCACCAGTTCGATCCGGCCTGTGGCCAGAGGATTGCCTTCACGATCGGCTGCAGTCCAGGTTCCTCCCGGATCAATGGCGAAAGTGACGGCATCCTGCGGGACGGTGATGTTGGGAATCATGGGCAGCCCTTCGCTGTTGACCAGTAGACCGTCGCGATTGATTTTCAAATTGCCGGCCCGGCTGTAGACGGTCGTGCCGTTGTCGTCGAATTGGAAAAAACCGTCTCTTTCGATGGCCCAGTCGAATTTGTTGCCGGTTTGCTGGTAATCTCCCTGCGTGAAGATCTTCTGCGTTGACGTCGGTTTAACGCCCATGCCGACTTCAATGCCGACCGGCAGTTGATTTCCCTGCGTCGTTTCCGATCCGGATCGGGTCTGAATCTGATACATCAGATCCATGAAATCGGCCCGGGATTTCTTAAACCCGGATGTATTAACGTTGGCCAGGTTGTTGGCCACGACATCCTGCTCAAGCTGCTGGGCAACCATGCCGGTCGCCGCGGTCCATAATGAACGAATCATGCTCCCTCCTTGTTAAATCAGTTTCCCGATTCTTCCGGTTGATATTTTATCCATATCGGTAATAGTCAGAATGATTTTCTGATAGGTTTCAAAGGCCCGCTGGATTTCCATCATGCTGACCATTTCTTTTACGGAATTGACATTGGACATTTCCAGGTATCCCCCGGCGATCCGGTAATCCGAAGCGGCGCGTCCTCCGGCCTGGGCTTGATCCAGAAATCGACCGCTTGACGATCGCGTCAACAGATGGGGATTGGCAAATACTGTGATGCGGATTTTGCCGACGGGATTTTCATCGGCGTAAATCGTTCCATCCGCGCCGATCTGGACATTGTCGCCCTCGACGACGATCGGACCGGTTTCACCCATCACCTGATCGCCCGCCGCCGTCACCAGTTCCCTGCGCGCGTTGAGCATGAAGCTGCCGTTTCGGGTATAAGCCGGCCCCTGCGGCGTTCGGATGGTAAAAAAGCCTTCTCCCTCGATGCCTAAATCGAATGTGTTGCCGGTCACCATCAAGGTTCCCTGGGCGAAGTCGATTTTTGTCGAGGTGGGGCCAAGTTCAAGGGAAGCTCCTTCCTGTGCGGATCGGCCCGTCATGGCGTAATAGAGGTGTTCGGACTTGAAACCGGTTGTAGAGGCATTGGCCAGATTATTGGCCACAAAATCCAGTTGTGTCAGTTTTCTTGCCCCCGCCAGGGCCACGTCCGTCACGTCATATCGCATGTCGCACCTCCTGTTGCTCTGACGTTTTGCAAGCGATGTGCCATCTCTTAAACAGATGCATTAAGCCTATTTATGTGATTGTTATAATGAAGTTTTTTTCAGATTGAACAAAGATTCGGGCAACAATTCATTCGATGAAGATAGACTCAGTCAATTAAGATGCGGAAAGAAATTTCCGCCCTGGAATTTTTTTCCGGGGGCCAAGCGATCCCGTGTTTTTTTCAGGAATTTTTGTCCGGCGCGCTTTCATTGACCGAATAGATAAAAGCCAGAATTTCTGCCACCGCCCGATAAAGTTCAACAGGAATTTCGGAACCGACTTTGAGTTTGGACAGCACCTGAACCAGATCCGGATCGTTTTTAATCGGAATGCCGTGCTCCTGCGCCAGAGCGAGAATTTTCTCGGCGATGACGCCCCGCCCCGACGCACTGACCTTCGGAGCTTGGTCGCGCTCTGCGTCATAACGGATGGCTGCCGCCATTTTCACAGAAGGTTTACTGTCTTTTTTTCCGGCCATGATTTTTCCTCAAACAAAAAAATTGATCAGCCCCGCTTCGGAAAAAAGCTGCGATGCCAGAAATTCATTGTGCTTTTGCTCAAGATCCGGACTCGTGCGGCAGGTCAAAGCCTCGATTGAGTACCCCAGCCCCGCAAGCGCCTCCCACAAACGATGGACCTGTGCATCAATCTGCTGCTGGGCCTGCTTCTGTTCGCAGGAAATCACGCAATGAAAATTTCCTCGCCGTAAACGGGCCTCAATGGCCAGTTTGCCCAGACGTTCCATATCCAGAAAAATCGTTATCGAACAGTCGGTGAAATCCGCCTCTCCTTTTGAGCCTCCGCCGTCGGGTCGGATAAAAACGTCGGCGCGGCGCAATCCGTCTGCCTGTCCTACGGGAATCTGCAGATAAAGGCCGGACTCGTTTTGCTGATAAGATACATTGACAATTTGTCTGGCTTCAAGAGCCTTGATCGCCTCGGCAGTGAACAAAGCCAGATTCTGCAAAAGCGTTCGAGTTGCGGCAGGAAGGCCGGCGTCGTCTTTCAACGCGGCCGCCACGCGGCCGGAAAGCATGAATAGCAGGGTCTTAAGATCGTTTGTCAGAACGGGTGAGGACTTCACCATTCCTGACTGGGCCAGGTCTTTCAGAATGCTTTCCAGCATCATCCCGCCGGTTTCGACAAAATTTTTTACGAACAGCGAATCGGCCTTCGTATGGGAGGTCAAAATCAAGCTCCCGATTTTTTCAACAAGGGCCGCCATTTCATTGGCGGCAATCCTGGCTGCAAACGGGTTGTTTTTTACAAGCCCGGCAAATTGGTCGATTTTCGAAAAGACGGACAAAAGAGCGTCGGGATTAGCCCGAAACTGCATCAGGCCTTCGCGGATTTTGCCTTGCGCACCGACTCCGGATGAATCGGCAAGTGTTAGAATAATCTGAGGCCGCACAGCCGCAACCCGAAGTTCGAGTTGATCACCCGTTTTCAAGGCCAGCTGGCTTGAGGCTTCCAGTGAGAAATTTTTAACAGTGAGAAGATACTTTCCTTCGGCCGTTTTCCCAAAGACCTGCGCCGAAAG
Organism: Syntrophaceae bacterium; assembly: GCA_018436925.1. Taxonomy (GTDB): domain Bacteria; phylum Desulfobacterota; class Syntrophia; order Syntrophales; family Smithellaceae; genus UBA8904. The sequence goes on along the minus strand of JAHDKI010000009.1, from coordinate 67,764 downwards.
GATTTCTCCGGTGGACAAGGATGGGGGGCCTACGCGGGATTTAACAGATGAAAGAGGCTCCGCCGTCAGGACAATCAGACTTTTGGAATCAACAACAATCGACGACATCAGTCAGTCTCTTGCCTGACGCGATACAGATCGAGAATCAGGCCGATTTCCGCTTCCGTAAAACCGGTTTCGCGGGCCGTCTGTTCACGGCTCGCCCCTTGCCGGATCATGGCGTCAACTTCCGCATAACGGTCCGCCGGAGCACCTGCCGGAGCCGGTGTTCTGGATGGGCCTGCCGAAGCGCCTGTCTTTGACTTGTCAAGAAGTGCTTTAACTCTCTTTTCCTTGATTTCGAGTTCAAGGGCCATTTCCTTGATGGCCAGGCGGCTTTGCTCCATCGCTTTTAGAAAGGCATCCCCCGCCTCCTGGGATTCGTGCACCACGGATTTGAGTTCCCGAATCATGTCTTTTTGCGATTTGATCAAAGGATTTTTCAGGCCGGAGTTGACGCGCCATAAAAGAAACAGAATCGCCACCAGAAGAGCCAGATCGATACCGATTTGCAAAAAAGCGGGGTTCACCCAGTTCATATCACACCGTGATGTTAATGATCCCTCCTTCCTCTTCTTCGCCTTCAACACTCATATCGGAAGAACGGGATGAATTTTGCTGCTTATGCGCCTCTCTCCTGCGGCGGTTTTCCCGCTCTTCCTTTTCACGGATGAGCGCTCGTTCCGCCTCGTCGGAGGAATTCACTTTATCTTTCGCTTGACGGTCTTTTTCTTTCAGTTCCAGTTGAAAGTGCCGCTGCTGCATATCCGCGTGCTGCTGCTGAATCTGCTGAATTTTTTCCGCGGATGAAATCTGCGAAATACTTTGCTGAATATCAATGGCCCTGACCACGATGCCTTCCTCCCGGGTCTTTTACACCGCCGCTGAACGGCAGTCTTTGAAGATATCATCGTCAGGATATCAAAATTACTTGAATTTTAATTCATTGCGCTTGCCCCGTCCTTGATACGGAAGGGATATCGACAAGAGATTTTCCTGAGCTTCAGCGTCGATCATCACCCGGGCCGAATAACGGTTTAGAACCACCAGCGCCAGAACGACGCCATGGTCCACGGAAAAGGTCCGCATGCCGTTTATTCCCCCGTCGAGAAACTCCAACGTGTCGGATATCGCTTCTTCCGGCATGGCCACACCGCTGTATCGTATCGTAACATTCACACAATCGGCGTCATGCGATGTGGTCAGGCTGAACTGCCGGTTGTCGCTGGCCAGCGCCTGATTCATGGCAAACCGGATCAATCTCCAGAAAGCCATCGACAAATCGGCCGTTTTCCCACGAAATTCGGGGATATCCTGATCCAGGTCCACCTCCTTGCGAACTTCATGCTTGAAGTCCAGATAGAAATTGGCAAAGCGCATTTCCGCATTCAAAAGCTGTGAGAGATTGATATTATCCTCTCCTTTCGCGGCCAGAGCATAAAATTTGCCGGAAACATCCCTGAACATTTCAAAAAAGGATTCCGACTCATTGGCGACGGAACGGATATCGCTTTGGATTTTTAAAAGATCGTTTTTCAAATTCAGCGACGCTTCGGGGTAGAGCTCTTCAAGTTTTCGTACATGATCGTCGATTCTGCGCTGCAGCAACTTGGATCGTCCCATAATGCCGTTTAAGGGATTGGCGAAGTTATGAAGAATCCCGGGAATGAGTTCACGGATGAAGGTGGCGACAAAATCGTTTTCCAGCGCCTGATCAATTTCAACTTTCTCCATTTCCATCTCCTTATGGATAGGGATATATGCGAGCGCCGCTTCGCGACATCCGGCTCGTTGACTCTCCATATCACAGAATCAGATAATTCGTAAAATAAACATTCTTGATGGTCTTGCCCGCCGGTAATTTCTGAAGCTCCCGAGTCAAATCCTCTTTCAGTCTTCTGCGCTCGGCGACCGACCGCAGAGCGGCGGCATCGCGGCTTTGCGCCGTCCAGTAGATCACTTTGCGAATATCCGTTATCGGCCCCAGTGACTGGATATCCGATCCCGGCTCAAGATCCAAGGCGACATCGCAAAGCAAAACTCTTCCCTTTCCGGCGGAATCCTGAAGATCGATGATAAACTCCCGAATATGGACCATGTTGTCCCGCGCCGCGCCACGGGGCTCATCAAGCGATGAGGTTTCCCCTGAGACGGACGACGATCCGGCAAGTCCGACTTCAGCCGAAGGAGTCGCCGGGTGCTGAACGATGGCTTCCCGTTTTGTCGTCGGCCCGGAAAACAACAGATACACGACGGCGGCAGCGATCAACACAAGCGCAGCCAGAACCGGCAGGCCGATCATCATCAGCTTGTTGAACGCCCATCGCGGCGGTGCTTTAATGTCTTGCCCGCGATCGACTTCAGGAATTACTCCCGCTGAAATGTCTAGGTCGGGAATCGTTTCAAGAATGTCCAATTTTGCCTTGCGCACAACTCACCGCCTGTCCGTCAACGGGCGAATTTGACCATGCTGCGCAGCCGCAGCACCGCCTGGGCATGCAACTGACAAACGCGCGACTCGGTGAGGTTCATCACCCTGCCTGCCTCTTTCATGGTCAACTCTTCAAAATAGTAAAGCGACAAAACCAGCTTCTCTTTGGGCGGCAGCTGGTCGATGGCCTGTTTGAGCCGATCTTTGAACTCCATGTTCACAAGCTGGCTCAACGGGTTGCCTTCGTTGATTTCATTGAGGACGTCCTCCCGGCTGTATTTTTCCAGATAGTCCGGAGGCAGATCTTCCGTGGAAATGAGCGTTACGCAGCGGGCTTCATCCAGAAGCTTATGGTACTCGTTGATATTGACACCCAGATGTCCCGCGATCTCCGTTTCCGTCGGCGCCCGTCCGTGCTTTTTCTTCAACGCGGAAATGGCGGCGGTTATTTTACTGTCCTTGCTGCGAGTCGCGCGGGGAACCCAATCCTTGGCCCGCAGTTCATCGAGCACCGCTCCGCGGATGCGGAAACTGGCGTAGGTCTCGAACTGCACATTGCGGGATTCATCGTATTTGTCCAGCGCCGACATCAGCCCCATCACGCCGACATTGACCAGATCTTCCTTATCCGCCGCATCAATCGGCAATTTAGCCGCCAGGCGACCGACGATGTTCTTCACCAGTGGCGCGTAACGCATGATGAGCTCGTCGCGGTTATGCTTAGCCGCTTTTTTTGTCGATGATACTTTCCCAAAAGAATTTAATGCTGCCGTTTTCATACTCTTCCAGAGTCTCCGAGGAAATTTTCTCCGCAATCTTCGCCAAACAACGCGTTGCCGGCGAATTCGGGTAAATTTCTGCCACCGCTTTCTGCTGCCGGACGGCCTCCTTTACGTTCTCATCCCATACAACATATCCCAGATATTCTATCGTGAGATTCAAAAAATGGTCCGTCGCCCGCGCCAGGCGCTTATAGACTTCCGACGCCTCTTGAGAGCTTCGCGCCATATTGACAATCAGGCGGAAACGCCTTTTCGCGTGGCGCTGGTAAAGCACTTTGATAAGCGCGTAAGCGTCGGTCAGCGCGGTCGGTTCCGGCGAAGTCACAACCACGATCTCCTTTGCGGCCATATTGAAATACATGACGTTGGCCGAGATTCCCGCCGCCGTGTCGACGAGCATAAAATCCAGCGAATGATTGTACAAGTTGAGCTCATCGATCAACGTCAATTTCTGCCCTCTGGAAAGATCGGTCATTTCGGGAATGCCGGAAGCCGAAGGCAAAATCAGAATCCCGCCGGGTCCCGGAACGATGACTTCATCAAGCGACCGCTCTCCGTTGAGCACGTGGGAAAGATTATACCTCGAATGGATGCCTAAAATCACGTCAATATTGGCCAGTCCCGCGTCCGCATCCAGAATCAGGGTTTTTTTGTTGGCGCGTGAAAGCAGATAGGCCAGATTGGCCGCAATGTTGGTTTTGCCGACGCCGCCTTTCCCGCTTGTGACGGACAGAACACGGATTTCGCCGGGAACGGCGTCTGTCAAGTGCGGCCGCCCGAGGCGACGCGACGGAGCGCCGGTGTTCTCCCTTCGTCGTATTTCTCTTAACGTTGACGCCTGATCGCCTCTCATACCACTCCTGCTTTTTTCCTCAAAACATTTCCTTTGGCGCCCGCGTTGCTTGACGCCCGCCGGGATTTCCGAAAATCAACGCCGACAGAGCTCCCGGCGTCGCCTCCCGGATATCCTGCGGCACATTCTGCCCGCAGGTCACGAAAGAAACCGGACGGCCAGACCGGCCGATCACGTCATACAGTCCTCCGAAGCGGATCGCCTCATCGGTCTTCGTGATCAGCATCCGCCGGACATCAAACGCCTCGTATTGATCGACAACCCGTTTGAGATAATCCGCATCGCCGGCTGCGCTGATCAACAGGTGAGCATCATAACCGGCTTCCTTTAAAGGGCCGACAAGCTTCCGGAAGCTTGCGCCGTCAGGATTCGCGCGGCCGGGCGTATCGACCAGAATCACGTCGAGCCCGTCATATTTTTTCAGCGCCAGCCCGAAGGCCTCCGCCGTTGTGGCCGTTTCCACGGGCAGGCCCATGATCTTCGCGTATGTCCCCAGCTGTTCGGCCGCGGCAATCCGGTAGTTGTCCGTATTGATGAGCCCGACTTTCTTTTTTTCCACCATGGCATACCGGGCGGCTAGTTTGGCCAGGGTGGTGGTTTTTCCGACACCTGTCGGTCCGAGAAAGAACTGCACACGCTTATGCGCGCCAAAGGTCGGATCGGCCGGCAGTGTTTTTTGGATATATCGGCGGGCTGCTTCAAACAAGTCGCCGGCCTGTCCAGCCGCGCCGCTTTGGGCCGCGTTGACGGCCTCGATGATCCGGCAGGCCGCGGCCTGTGAAAAGCCGCTTTCCTTCAGATGCAGGTAAAGCCGGCGATGATCGTCCATCTGCGTCCTTCCTCTGCGCATGCCCACCACATCAAAAAAATGATTCAGTGTTTCTTTCATTTCGGCAAGCTCGATCCGAAGCGATTGATCGCGAGCAATCGTCGCCAGGGAAGCCCGGATCTCATCGAGCTCCCGACGAAGCGACGTCATACCCGACTCCGACACGTCCTCCTTCGTCCTGTTTCCGCCTCTACCTTCGGAAACGGGGTTTTTCGGCTTCGGATCCGGATCACAGGCGGCGGTAACTTCAAAGGCCTGTTTCGCTCCGCTGCGGATTTTGCGGGCCGACAGAATCACGGCGTCGGGGCCGAGATCCTGTTTGATTCTTCCGATGGCCTCGTTGATTGTGGCCACTTCATACCGTTTTATCTGCATCTCACAATTCCACCATTCCCAGTGATTTTATATTGGCTTCTCTGGAGATTTCGTTATGCGCCAAAACCACCATGTTGGGAAAAAACTTTTCCAATATTTTGCGAATATGAATCCTCGTATTGGGCGAACAAAGGACGATCGGCTGCAAACCGCTGGTTGTAAAGTTGCTGACCATCTTTTGAAGATTCGTGATCATTTTCTTGACCAGGGTGGGATCCGGCGTGACAAATGATTCGTATTCCGTGTGCTGCACGGACTTGCTGATCTTCTCTTCGATATCGGGAGAAAGAATCATGACGGTGATGTTGCCGTCCTTGTCCTGATATTGCTTGGTGATGGAGCGCCCCAACGCTTGCCTGACATAGCCTGTCAGGATATCGGCATTCTTCGTCATTGTGACGTATTCGCCCATTGTTTCGATGATATTTAAAAGATCCCGGATGGAAATCCGCTCGCGCAGAAGTCTTTGCAAAACACGCTGCACGAGGTTGATCGGCACGGCTTTCGGAACCAATTCTTTGACCACCCGAGGGTAAAGCTGTTCGAGATTGTCAATAAGCGCCTGCACATCCTGACGGCTTAAAAGCTCATCGGCATAGGTCTTGACCAGTTCGGTCAAATGGGTGGTCATCACTGTTGCGGGATCGACAACCACATAGCCTTTGGCCATGATGGCATCCTTGTCCCGGTCCGTCACCCACATGGCCGGCAATCCGAAGGCCGGTTCCCGGGTTGCGACACCCTTGATCCGGAGTTCTTTCTCATCCGGCGAAATGACCAGGTGATGACCCATCATTACAGAGCCTCTGGCCACCTCCACGCCCTTGAGCAGCACGCTGTATTCATCCGGTTTGAGTTTGAGATTATCGCGGATATGAATCGCCGGAAGAATAAAACCCATTTCCTGCGCCAGTTGTCTTCGCAACACTTTGATCCGCTGAAGCAGTTCGCCGTTTTGCGAGGCATCGACCAGCGGAATGAGCGCATAACCGACTTCCAATCCCAATGCGTCAAGCGGTGCGATGGTTTCCGCCGGTTCCGCCGTGGGAACCGCCGCCTCTTTTTCCGCTTCCTCTTCAATCGCTTTCTTTTTAGCCAGCGACCGGACGACACTGTAGGCCAGAAGACCGATCACCGCCGCCACGAGAATAAAGGCGAATTTCGGCATTCCCGGAATCAGGGCGAAGATGAACAATAAAAACGCCGCCGCGCCGATGGCGCGCGGCTGTGTGAAGACCTGAGAGCGGACTTCATCGCCCAGTTCGGTGGAGGTGGCTGTGCGAGTAACTAAAATGCCGGCCGCCGTGGATACGATCAGCGCGGGCACCTGCGTCACCAGACCGTCGCCGATGGTCAAAAGAGTATAATTGCGGGCGGCTTCCGCAGCCGGCATGCCCATCTGTAAGATACCGATGATCAGGCCGCCGATGACATTGACCAGCACGATCAGAATGCCCGCAATCGCATCGCCGCGCACAAATTTGCTTGCGCCGTCCATCGCGCCGTAGAAATTGGCCTCCTGCTCGATTTCCGCGCGTCGGCGGCGCGCATCCGTATCGCTGATCAGTCCGGCATTGAGATCCGCATCAATGCTCATTTGCTTGCCGGGCATGGCGTCGAGAGTAAAGCGCGCCGACACCTCCGCCACACGCGTGGCGCCCTTGGTGATGACGACGAAATTGATCAGCACCAGAACCAGAAAGACAATCATGCCGACGACATAATTCCCGCCGACGACAAACGTGCCGAAGGCCTGGATGACCTGTCCCGCAGCCGACGTCCCCTCGTTGCCGTGCAGAAGAATCAGCCGTGTTGAGGCAACATTGAGCGCGAGCCTCAGAAGGGTCACCATCAGAAGAATCGACGGGAAAACCGAAAATTGCAGAGGTTTCAAGACATACATGGACATCAGCAGGATGATAATAGACACCGCGATGCTCATCGACAGGAGAATATCGAGCAAAAACGTCGGAATGGGAATGATCATGACCAATAAAATGCCGACCACGGCTAAGGCGATAACCGCCGAGCTTGATCTCGCCGCTTCCCAAAAGGCTCCTGATGTCTGTGCTCCGGTGTTGTCCATGATCTGTTATCCGAAGATCTTCACTTTCTTCTGCTCGTAAACAAAAGCCAGAACTTCTGCGACCGCCCGATAGAGGCTTTCCGGCACCATTGAGTTCACCTTCACGATCTTATACAATACCTGTGCCAGAGGTTTGTTCTCAATGAGGGGAACATCATTTTCCAGGGCGATTTTTCGGATCTGTTCGGCAATGAAATCGGCCCCTTTAGCGACCACAACCGGCGCCGCCATCGACTCGGGTCGATATTGAATGGCCACGGCAAGATGCGTCGGGTTGGTGATAACGACATCGGCCTTGGGAACCTGAGCCATCATGCGTTTGCGGGCCGCTTCGCGCTGAATTCGTCGGATTCTGGCTTTCACCAAAGGATCTCCCTCGGTATTCTTATATTCGTCTTTAATTTCCTGTTTGGTCATTCTCAGACTTTTTTCATATTCCCATCGCTGATAGGCATAGTCCAATGCGGCTAAAAAGATCAAAACCACCGTTGTCGCCAGAAGCAGTTTGAAACAAACTCCCCCGATATAATGGAGCATGCCCCAGATCGATTGATCGGCAAGCGGGATCATGTTATCGAATTCACTGCGAATCACCAGATAAGCCACCACGCTGATGATGACGACCTTCAGAATGCTTTTTACCAGTTCAACCATCGACCGCAATGAAAACAGCCTTTTGAACCCCTTGGCCGGACTGATTTTGGAAATTTTCGGGGTAATGGTTTCGGAGGTGATGAGAAATCCGAACTGCAGAACATTAGCCAGCACCGCTGCAACTAAAACCGCGGCAAGAAGCGGAAACAGGATAACAAATCCTTTAAAGATGTATCCGACCAGCACCGTTACGGCCGTATCGGGCAAAAACTCCGTCCGGCCTGCGTCGCGGAATCCGGCAATAGATAATTCCATCATGTTTTTAACTACATACGACCCGCCGAAATAGAAAAACAACAATCCGGCCAAAAGCACACTGACGGAAACAACCTCCTGCGAACGGGCGATCTGGCCTTTTTCCCGTGCTTCTTCGCGCCGCTTTTGTGTGGCTTGTTCAGTTCGTTCCTGGTCGGATTCGTTTTCAGCCATGTCTTTCCTATCGGTTTAATGACAGTTGCGTCAATATTTCGTTATCTTTGCGCCTAAGTGTTTCTCATTTTGTATGAGCTAAGACATCAACCTTAAAAGGGTCATAATTTTATATTCAAAGGAATTCATCAAGTCCTGAACAATCCGGGAAAACAAAGGCGCGGTCAGTCCAAGGAAGATCAGTCCGATGGAAATCTGCAAAGGAAACCCGACAATGAAGATATTCATCTGTGGAACCGTCCTGGCCACCACCCCCAAACCGACATTCGTAAACAACATCACCGCCATGAGCGGCGCGCCGATTTTAAGGGCAATGACGAATAAGTCCCGGGACAGCTCGAAGATATACTGCATCAGCGAGCCCGAAAAACTGAACCCGAACGGCGCGATCCAGTCGTAGCTTTGCGTAATCGCCATAAAAAAGAAATGGTGCGCGTTGATAGACAGGAAAATCAGCATGGCAATGAGATATTTAAGCTCTGCAATAATGGACACCTGCGCACTGGTCATTGGATCGATGATGTTGACAATGGCAAATCCCATCTGGAAACCGATGATATTGCCGGCCATCTGGATGCCTGCGAACACCAATCTGGCTCCGAACCCGATAATGATCCCGATCATCACTTCGCCGATCATGCCGAAGATCAGCGGTAAAAGAGGCATCGTCGAAACAGCGGGAAACCGGGACACAACAACCGGAAAAAGGATAACGGCCAGGATGATTGACAACCCCGCCTTGACCTGCGTGGGCACGCTGCGCTCGCTGAAAACCGGAATCGTCGTGACGATGGCGCTGACTCGAAGCAAGACTAAAATAAAGGCCTGGGCATTTTCGACGGACAAAAAAGGCAGATTCATCGATCAGCGCTCCAAGACCGCATGGCCTTTCGGAAGCATCCTTGCTTTCACTTGACGTAAAGCGGAATGCTCGCGAAGATATTCTGTGTGAAATTGATCATCAACCCGATAATCCAGGGCAGCGAGACCACCAGTGCGATCATGACCGCGACGATCTTGGGAACGAACACCAGCGTCATTTCCTGGATCTGGGTCACCGCCTGAAACAAACTGATGAGCACCCCCACGAGCAACCCGACGATCAGCATGGGCGCCGCGACCAAAAGCGTTACTTTGATGGTTTCCGCCATTAAACCTGTCACCACGTCCGGAGTCATCGCCGGATACCCCCCCCTTATCGGAAACTTTGCACAAGCGATCCGACGATCAGATGCCAGCCGTCCACTAAAACAAACAGCAGCAGTTTGAACGGCAGACTGACCATGATCGGCGGCAGCATCATCATGCCCATCGACAGAAGGACGCTTGCAACCACCATGTCCAGGATGAGAAACGGCAGATAGATCATAAATCCGATCTGAAAAGCGGTTTTCAGCTCGCTGATGGCAAAGGCTGGAATCAATGTAGTCAACGACACATCCTCGGGCTTTGCGGGACGCTCCTCTTTCGCGATTTTCACAAACAGGGCCAGGTCTTTTTCCCGGACCTGCTTGAGCATGAATTCTTTGATCGGAACAATGCCTTTTTCAATAGCCGTTTCTCCGGAAATATTCTCCTCATAATAAGGCTTGAGCGCTTCCGTATTGACCCGATTGATAACGGGAGACATGATGAAAAACGTCAAAAACAGCGCCAGTCCGATAATCACCTGATTGGGCGGCATCTGCTGCGTTCCCAGCGCGTGCCGCAGAAGCGACAAGACGATGATAATCCGGGTAAAAGATGTCACCATCAATAAAATGGCCGGCGCAAGCGTCAGCACCGTCAGCAAAACAACCAGTTGAATAAGCGCGGAAACCCTTTCAGGCTGGGTGGTGCCGCCCGTAAGCGTTAAGTTGATGTTGGGCAGATTGAAGGGTTCGGCGGCGGCTGCGACAAAGGGAAACACCATCGCCGCGACAACCACCGACAGAAAGACAATGAATCGCAAAGACCTGGTTTTCATTGTTTCGAACCGCCGGTTTTCTTGGAGGAAGGAGAACTGATCAACGACAGATATTTGGCGATGATCCCTTCAGTTGCCGGCGCATGCGGAGCTCCATCGTGCTTTGCTTTGATGCGGGCGACCTCCAGCGGATCGTCGATCTGGGCCAGAGCCGTCATCTGCTGCCCGGCCAGCCCCACGACAATGAGCCGGTCGAGCACTTCCACCAAAATAATACTGGTTTTCGGACCAAGATAACGCGATGAAACAATATTGATAAGAGCGTCGGTCCGTCCCAAAGGCGCGTTGCGCTGCATGAATACCCGGATGAAATACATCACACCGACGAGCAGCCCCAGTACAATGGCCAGGGCGAAAATCATCTTCAGAAAAGAACCGACAAGCGATATATTTTCCATAGTAGGCGGCCTTTTAGCCCAGTTTGTTTACGCGCTCGGCGGGAGAGACGATATCCGTCAGGCGCACGCCGAACTTTTCGTTGACGACAACCACCTCGCCACGGGCAATCAGCCGCTGATTGACATAAATATCCATCGGTTCTCCGGCCAGCTTGGACAGTTCGATGACCGATCCCTGCCCCAGTTGCAACAGTTCATTGATGAGCATTTTGCTTCTGCCCAGCTCCGCCGTCAGCGTCAGGGGAATATCCAGAATGAAGTCCAGATTGAATCCCGTTTTCGCTTCTCCGGCGGACCGTTGCAGTTCTTCAAAATGAACGCTCGATACTTCGGTCTTGGGCTCGGCGGGATGCGACGAAATTTCCATCTCTTCCTTGACGTCATCCCAACCGATGCTGTCGTCGTTTTTGGCTTGCCCGGCCGATTTCATCAATTCATCAATTTCATTCTGTTCCATATTCTGCGTCCTCTTTCCCCGTTAAAATCTGAGCGATCTGAATCGCTTGATTGCCCTTGAACGTTCCCGGATACCCTTTGTATTTAGGAACGCCTTCCACATAGATTTCCAGCGGATCCGACGCGAAACGCTCAAGCTGAATCACGTCGCCTTTCTTGAGATTGACAATGTCTTTGCCGTAAACCGGCACCCGTCCGAGCTCCACCATAATGTCCACGTAGGACTTCATCAGTCCCGCCTTGAAGCGGTTCGACCAGCTGCGGTCCACTTCCAGCTGCTCGCTTTGGAACCCGGCGGCAAGCTTTTCCTTGATCGGCTCCAGCATCGAGTAAGGGAGGCAGATGGAAATCACGCCGGTTGTGTATTCCACCTCGATTTCAAAATTCATGACCACAACCACATCCGTGGGCGGAACGATCTGGACGAACTGCGGGTTGATCTCGGCGCGCTGGTATGAGACGGTCAGGTCGATCAGCGGTTTCCAGCACTTCTCCAAATCGGCCAGCGCGCTTAATACGATTTTTTTAATCAGATTGTTCTCGATGGCGGTGAACTCCCGGCCTTCTATCTTAAAGGCTTCGGTTCCCGTCCCGCCGAAAATGATATCCACCAGGGTAAAGATGACTTTTGATTCCATGACGAAAATGGCATTGCCCCTCATCGGATCCATCCGGAACAAATGCAGGCTCGTCGGCACAGGCAGGGTTTTGAGAAATTCTCCGAATTTGATCATGTCGGCGGAGACGGCCGTCACGGAAATGACCTTGCGCAATATGGATGACAGCGTCGCCCTAAAGGTGCGCGCGTATTTTTCGTTGGTCATCTCCAGAGTCGGCATCCGACCGCGGATGATCCGGTCCTGGCTGGTCAGGTCATAGGGAATGATTGCGCCCGGTTCGTGGTACTCTTCGATCTCGGTTTCGATTTCTCCGCCCGATATTCCCCGAAGCAGGGCATCAACTTCTTCTTGAGACAGAATATTTGTCATAAAGATCTCGTTCGCCTGAATTTTTCAAATACCGACCAAACAGCCATTCCGCTTGTTTTGTCGTCTTCGATTATTGAATGACAAACTCCGTAAAATACACCTTGGTCACCTTGCCCTGCGAGGCGATCATATTGATCCTCACGGCAATTTCTTCGCGCAGACGTTGTTTGCCCAGAGGATCCATCATTTCCCTGTATGTTTTGGCTGATAAGAGATCAAGCACCGTATCACGGAGTTTGGGATTGAGCATCCGGAATTCTTCCAACACTTTCGGATCGGAAAGCTCCAGTTGCATGACCACTTTTAAGTAGCGTTCCCCTTCATTATCAATGAGGTTGACGATGAATGGTTCCATGGGATAAAAAACGCTCACCTGAGGTTTGGGCGCCGCTTTGGCCTGCTCCGTTGCCGCAGGTTTGGGTTTAAGAAACAAAAAATAGGCCGCCGCGCCGCCGCCGGCCACAACCAGCAACAACACAACCACCACAATGATCAGAACCAGCGGCGATCCCTTCTTCTTGACTGGAGCTTGTTCCTCACCGTCTTTCTCATCCAGGTCGTCGGTGTTTTCGACTTTTTTTGCTGCGGCTGCCATAGGTCTTTCTCCCTGCAATATTTTTTGACGCTTATTAATTAGCAAGGAACATACCAGGGGAGAACGCCTGGGCCTTGTGATTAAAAAATCAACAATATCTATTAATTGCGCAACAGAAGAGAAGATAAGGCAACCGGGGAGAAATCAGAAAATTTAATTTTTGACGAAAAGCCAATATTTTGACACGTAAAAGATGGGCGGAGCGGTCTTTGAAACCGCCCCGCCTGATGACTTTCTTTATCTCTTGATGTTCATCAGTTCCTGCATGATGGCATCCTGCGTGGTCACGACACGCGCGCTGGCCTGGTAGGCCTTTTGCGCCGTGATCATGCGGATGAATTCTGCGGCAATGTCGGTATTGGACATTTCGAGCGTATTGGGCGTGAGCGTTCCCATTCCGGAATCCCCCGGCGTATTGCGGATTGAAGATCCGGATGTCACCGTTTCTCCGAAGAGATTCGACCCCATTCTCATCAGGCCCCAGGGATTGGGAAACGAAGCTAAAATGATCTGCGCCAGATCCGCCGTTTGACCGTTGGTGAAAAATCCGCTGACTCGACCGCTTGCGTCAATGGATAAAGACCTGAGCTGACCAGAGGCATACCCGTCGGCGGTGATGGCCCGGATGACCGAGGCTGCCGCATACTGCGTGATGTCCAGAGAACCCGCCCCGACCAGATTCCAGGTGATGTTGCCGCCGCTGCCGATCGTCGCGCCTCCGTCCAGCGGAATGCCGGAAAAATCGACATTCACATCCGTCACCGGTCCGGCCGTATGCGTCAGCGTGTAGGTCGCTGTATCGCCGTCCGCCCAGGCTCCGGCAAGCGTCAACGTCAAATCAGCGGTTCCGGTTCCATCCAGACTGACGGAGATGGTGTTGCCCACCGAATCGTAACTTGCCGTGGCGTTTGTGTAGCCACCCAAACCGGTTACCGACCAGGTGGCCGCCGAGGTGCGGGTCAAAACCATGGTGCCGGTCTGATAAACCATACCGGCGCGATTGAGATCAATGGTCGCCGTGCCGGCGCCGGAGGAAGCCACCGCGCCGACTGCTCCGGTATACATGCCTGTCATATTGCCTGCGGAATCAAAAATAAACCCATCAGCCGTGAGGTCGGTCGCCTCAGTATTGTCCAGAAAACTCTGAACCGCCCAGTACCCCTCGCCGGATAACTCGGTGCGCGTAAACGTATTGTTGAGCGTGTGGCTGGCTCCCAGAGAGTCGTACACGGTCTGGGTGGTATTGAACTGTCCGCCGGTTTCCGTGGCGGAATTCAGATTCGCGCCAAGGGCGAAAATCGTCGACACCTGAGGTTCGGACTGAACCCCCTGAAGCCTGATGTCGGTCATCGGCCCCACCGCCTCTCCGTCGACGACCAACTGGCCCTGGAGCATATATCCGTTTGTATCCACCAAAACACCGTCGGAATTCAGGTGGAACGCACCGGCGCGTGTGTAGTAGGTGGCGCCTTCCATATCGTTGACCATGAAGAATCCGTCTCCATCAATTGCGACATCGGTCGCGTTGCCGGTGGTCTGAAAGGATCCGGCGCCGTACTGGGTCTGCACTTCGCTGACGGCAACGCCGCGGCCGACCTGCATGGTTCCGGATGCGCCGCCCGAGATGCTGGAACTTAAAACATCCGCAAAAAAGGTGGTCGTTGATTTAAAACCGATCGTGTTGACGTTTGCCAGGTTATTGGCGATGACATCAAGCTCTTTGGAACTGGCGTTGAGTCCCGAAATTCCCGCCCATAGTGCGCTGCCCATACTATATCCTCCTGTACCCTTTAATTAATTGTCGATTTTATTGATCGCCAGGACATCGGCAAACGCCACGTCCTGACCGTTGATTGTCAAATAAGCGCTGCCGTTTTTGAATGAAGCTCCCGTGATCACCCCTCTGAGCAATGTATCGACTGTGACGCTTTTGCCGTTTTTATCCACAGCATTGACGCTGTATGTGTAATTTCCTTTCGCCATATCGCCGCAGTACCAGGTGACGGCATTTTGACCCGCATCCTGCGAACCCACTTGCACGGAATCGACCAGAAGCCCGTTGGCATCGTAGAGGCTGATGGTCGCGCCGGCTATGGCTGACGGCAGATTATAGGTGATCCGCGCGCTGGTTGAGCTGACATCGATGACGTTGCCCCGGGCGATCGCCTCGTTGCCGATCATGTTCACCGTCTGCGCGTTGGCGAATGAGCTGAGGTAATCCGGCAGGACTTTCATTGTTTCGTTGAGATTGGTAAGTTTTTCCAGCTGTGTAAACTGCGCCAGCTGAACCGCAAATTCAGTGCCGTCCATCGGGTTGAGTGGATCCTGATTTTTCAACTGCGCAATCAACATCTTCATGAAAGCATCCTGCCCCATGACGTTATTGGTGGTGTTCGTGCTTGTGACAACACTCATAATTGATCTCCTTCCTAGGCAAACAAACTGATGGAATCCGAGTCAGATGACGGACGCCCCGTCGGCGCGGGCGGCCCGAACACGGAAGGTTTCCCTCCCGCCGCATTTCTTCCTGTTTCCTCCTGCGCCTGTCTATGACCCGAACGTCCGGAACCGTCTTCAAATAACCCCTGATTTCCCGAATAAGGCGAGTACCCGTCGCGCCGGTCCTGCATCAGAACATCGCAGCGCTCAATGGTCATTCCTTGCCCGGTCAAAGAGTTTTTCAGCGTATCGATACTGCCGGCAAGCATTTTTTGCACGTCGCGGCTTTCGGCAAACAACATCACACGAACTTTTCCGTTGCGGACCAGCACATCCATCTCCAGGGTTCCCAGAGACGGCGGCGTAAGCGTCATCCTCACACGACCGGATTCCTGAGCCAGCGTCTCTCGAAACTCCGTCGCCACCCGGTCGATAATGGATGTGGCGGTGACGGGCGACACCGGCTTTGACTGCGTTGGACCGGATGCAGACGAATTGGAGGCGACGCCGGCTGTCTCGGGCGATTTGTCCATCAGCGCCGCTTTTCCGCGAACCTCCGCTTTTATCTTGGTGCTGCCCGACTCGGCTTCCGAAACGGCCAGTTGCGCTATTTTCTGTTCATTGTGCACAGGATTCTTTTGTAACTTCATTTTCATCTGAAGATCCGAGCTGTTTTCAGCTTGGTCGCCTTTGAGCGGATTTGGGTTGTTTTTGATGCGATCGGTTATTTTTTGCTCCTGATCCCTCACGAGGAATGGCTCCGGCCGGACGGCAGGGGTTGCTTCCGCAGCCGCTTTTGCAGGCGGCATCTCCGCCAAAGCGCTTTTTAAAACTCGGTTTTCGCTTGCCGCCTGTGCCCATTTTTCAACACCTTTGTCTTTCGCGCCCTGGTCCATCGCAAATTTCAATTCGCCTGAATCAGGTGAAGATTTTTGGCTGACCCGCATATCCTGTGCTTCACTCCCTAGAGCCTCTTTGAAAGGCAAAGCAAAAGATCGTTCGCTTCCGTTTTGCGTTTTTTGGCTTCCTGGCGCTTCAATTTTAATCGCATCTTGTTCGTCGGCCCCAAGCGGAATCAAGCTGCCGCCATGCGCTTGTTTTTCCTGCCCAGCGGCGCTTCTTTTGTCAGCCGAAAAAGGCATTGCCGGATTTTGGATCATCGCTTCAAGAATTTTCCCCGCTTCAACACTCATTGCCGGGGATTTGACGTTAATCTCCGGATCGATTTGACTTTGAATAACCGACAGAAGAGCTTCCGCTGAAATGGGGGTCTTCACGCTCTTGTGGCCCTGTGCCTGTTCAAGAAACGATGCCAGACCGGTTGCGGTCAATAAACCATATAAATCCGTTCCCGGAATCTCCGTCTGTCCTTCCTGTTGATCAGCGTCTGTCTTCATAACCGTTAAAAGGCCTTCTCCGTCAATGCCGACGCTGACGAGGCTGCCGCCTGATAAAAGCAGATCCAGCACTTCGGGAAGCAGAGCATATTCGTCGCTTTGCACTTCGGCTTTCAAGTTTTGAAGCTTTTGGCCGACATTCTGCATCTGTTCGCTCAATAGTTTCAAAAAAGAAGAGCATGATGAAGAAGCGTCGCCAGAAAGCACACAGCCTTTGGCTTTTCCCGCCCGGGCGCCGAAAAGGGCATGGAGCAGTGCAAGGGGATTGGCGGCCTGGTTTTGTGTTTGACTCTCCGCGACCGCATTTGAAGTGATGTCCATACCCGACACTCCTGGATTGTTTTATCCTAGCGATGAGCAATAGGCATGCCATAAATAATTGCAAGGTTATAACATTGTAATATCAATTACTTAGCACTTTTATACCGGACATGAATCGCCGACATCGGGAAATATTTTCCGGAAACGGATAGGAAAGAACGTACCGCTGTCGATCAGGATATAAAGTTGATGGACTATGAGATCGGGCCGAATTCCATGCGGCTTTGGCCGCACAACTTTGCCCGTTGTGGCGCGGGTAAAAAAAGAGGCGCTTTACCAAGCGCCTCTTTATCATTTTTCGCCCAAATAAGCGGCTCTTTGTTTACTGCTTAACCGCGGCGGTGCCTCCCGTCCTTGTAATCTCCCGGGTAATCTCAACTGCTTTTTGCGGAGAAATATAAGCCCACAGCGCGCCCGCCTTTTCTTTTTTCATATTCATCGTAATGCCCGCTGCGGTTTTGGTATCGAGTTTCTCAAACATGGGACCCGCTTTCGCCGGAGGGGTGTTTTCATAGACTTTGGCCATGTCTTTGTATCGCCTGACATCTTCTTCTCTTGCGGCATCCAGCGCCGCCGCAAGCCTCTCTTCCTGCTGGCTCAACAGCGCAATCTTTTCCGTAATTTCCCGCCTTAAGGCCATCAGGCGCTGTTCGTCGGCTTTGAGCGCGTTTTCCCGCTCATCGAGTTGGGCTTTCCGAGCCGCCAGCGCTTCGGCAAGCCCCCTTTGTTGGACCAGTATTTCATCCATCGTATCCTTCTGCACGGGGGGGGTTGTCGCCGCTTTGTCCGGCAATGAGGTCTGGACGGAATCGGGCGGTTGCTGGGCCAGAGCGTTTCCGGGCAAGAATCCTGAGAGTTCCTTGATTCCTGTTTTATGCAAAACGCCGAAAACCGAGGCGGCCTTTGCCAGGATCAAAAGCAGTACAACGATCTGCAGGCCGATAATTATTCTTTTCATGTCTGTCTCCTGCCGAACTTCAAAACGGACATCTCATCCGAATTTTTCTGTTCCAGCTCGCTCATTTCTTTGCGATACTCGTACTCATGACGTTCCTTGAGCTTCTCCATCACTTTTCTGTTTTTGACCGCTTCCATCAGTTCCCTGTGCTTGGCCTCAACCAATGCTTTCACCTGACGGATCACACCCTTTTGTCGCTCTTCCTGCGAGCGGATCGATTCGATGTACGCGATGCTTTCCGCGATGTCCGACACGTTCATCACCCTGTTACCGGTGCCCCGCAGGGCGTGAAGAGCCTGCCTGCGGCTGCCGACCAATTGTTTGAGAATCCCTTTTTCCTCCGCATGACGGCGCTTGAGGTCCGAGTAGTCACCAAGAATCTTCTCCTCGACATTGCGCCGATAATCCAGGACCGATTGCATCTTGAATTTAAACATGCCGACTACTCATTGCCCTGCTGATTAAACAACTGCAGTAACTGTGCCTTGGCCTGCGTAAAATCGATTTTCTCGCCGATATTCTGGCGAAGATAAGCATCTACCCGCTCGACCATTTTGACGGCGTAATCAATACCCGGGTTCGATCCGCTCACATAGGCGCCGATATTAATGATGTCCTCGGCTTTTTTATACGTTGCAAGAATATTAAGCAGGTCGTTGGCTTTCTTTTTATGCTCTTCATCAACAATATCGATCATCACCCGGCTGATGCTGCCCAGCGCATCGATTGCCGGATAATGATTTTTGTTGGCCAGGGCTCTCGACAGCGAAATGTGTCCGTCGAGAATGGAGCGCGCGGCATCGGATATCGGCTCGTTGAAATCGTCGCCTTCCACCAGGATCGTGTACAACCCGGTGATGCTGCCCACGCCTTCAACGATGCCGGATCGCTCCAGCAGTTTGGGCAGCATGCTGAACACCGACGGGGTATAGCCTTTCGTTGTAGGCGGCTCTCCCACGGACAGACCGATTTCCCGCTGCGCCATGGCAAATCGAGTGAGCGAATCGACCATCAGGAGCACATCCTTGCCCTGGTCCCGAAAATATTCCGACACCGTGGTGGCCACATAGGCCGCCCGCATGCGGATCAACGGATGCATGTCTGAGGCCGCCACCACCACGACAGACCGCGCCAGTCCTTCTTCTCCCAGATTCTTTTCCAGAAACTCACGAACCTCTCGTCCGCGCTCTCCGATGAGCCCAATGACATTGACATCAGCCTTGGTGTTGCGGGCGATCATTCCCATCAGCACACTTTTGCCGACGCCGGATCCCGCGAAAATTCCCATTCTCTGCCCTTTGCCGCAGGTAAACAGACCGTTGATGGCGCGGATGCCCATGTCCATGGGCTCGGTGATGCGGCCCCTGTCCAGCGGATTGATCGGGTCGGCATAAATCGGGTATTCGTCTTCGAAGCGAATCGGTCCTTTGTTATCGATGGGATTGCCCATCCCGTCGATGACACGGCCCAGAAGCTCTGTGCCGACACCGATGGACGCCTTTCGTCCCATCGAAAGAATTTTGCATCCGGGCCCCAAACCCTGGATGCTTTCCAGCGGCATCAACAGCACCCTGCCGCTTTTGAATCCCACCACTTCCGCTTCCAAAGGCAACTCGCCGTTGACCGGCACAATGCCGCAGACATCGCCGATGGAGGCGGCCGGGCCGTTGCCCTCGACCATCAGGCCGACAATTTCACTCACTTTGCCGTTGACGCGGATCGGATTGACCCGTTTGAGGATGTGTTCATATCGGGATAAATCGATTGAAGTATTCATGCAGAAGCCGTTTCCCTTCCCGCAAAACCCGTTACGGTTTAAGCATGGCCGATCGAATTTCCTTGAGTTGGTTCTCCAGACGGGCGTCCACTTCCCCGAAGGCGGTTTCGATTACGGCGCCGCCGCGTTTGATTGCTCCATCCTCTTCGAATGTGATGTTGCGGATGCCGTCGAACGACTGAAGAAAGTCTTTTTTCACTTCCATCATGTAACGAAAATCCTGAGGATTGAGGCGGATCTTCATCCCCTCCGTGTCCGATACATTCCGCAGCGCAGTCCTGAGAACGCCGATGACCGCATCTTTACGCGAAGCGACTTCTGATTGCAGGATTTTTTCCGCGACTGCGACTGCGAGCTTCACGATCTGTTCTTCGCCTTTGTGAAGAATATCTTTTTGAATCGAAGGAAGCGCTTTGGTCATGGCGGCCAGGGCCTCCAGAGTGTGAAGGGCCTCCTTTTTCTGTTTGGCGGTTCCGTCGGCATATCCTTTGTTGTAGGCTTCTTTGACCTGCTGCTCCGAATATGATGCGGCATCGGAAGAGGATGATTTTTCCTGCGGGGGTTTTCCCGCGCCCGGCGTTCTGCCCGCAGGCGGGAGGGTCGGTTTTCCTGCTTTGGAAACGGCTGCATTGAGCGGAACCGATTTGCCGGAATTCACGGTCTGGGAAGATTTGATGATTTTTGTCTTATACGAATCCATCCTTCTCATCTCCGCGAAGAATCACAATTCTGCCTTCCGTCTCCAGTTTTTTGGTTACCTCCACGATTTTGCGCTGGCTGGCCTCCACTTCGGAAATGCGAATCGGCGGCATGAGTTCGATTTCTTCGCGCAGCATCTCCGCGCCGCGTTTCGACATGTTTTTGAAAACGCGCTCTCTTTGTGTTTCATCGACCAGTTTGAGCGCCTTGGCCAGATCTTCGGCGCTCACATCCTTCATGAGTTCCTGAATGGATTTGTCGTCGAGCTTCATCACATCTTCAAAGCTGAACATGAAGTTTCGAATTTCCGCGGCCAATTCGGGATCGGAATCTTCTAAAGAAGTCATGATGGCGTTTTCGGTAGATCGGTTCATACGGTTGAGAATATCCGCAATGACCTGCGCGCCTCCTAGCTGGGTGTCGGACGTATTGCCGATAATCAGTTCTTTCTCAAGGGTTTTGGCCATCTCTTCAATAAATTCTCTCGGCACACTCTTAAGCGTGGCCATCCGCTTGGTGATTTCATACTGTATCGCCGGAGAGAAATGTTCAAGCACCTCGGCGGCTTTTTCGGGCTTTAAATGAACCAGAATCAGCGCAATGGTCTGAGGGTGCTCGGTCCTCGTGAATTCCGCCATCACCTTCGGATCGATGTCGTGAAGTTTGTCGATGATCGGATTATCCAGCGCGAACGAATCCACTTCACTCAATATGGTTTCCGCGTCCTTTTCCCCCAGGGCTTTGACCATCAGATCTTTTGACATGCCTTCCCGAACGGAGATGGTGCCGCCGATTTCCTTGGCCATTGTGCAGAATTCTCTGGCCACGGACGTCGCCGTTTCGGAAGGTATATTGCTGATCCGGCTCATCTGCTTTCCCAGCCGCCGGATTTCTGACGGTCGGAGATTTTTCATGACCTCCGCGGCCAACGTTTCATCCAGAGACAAAAGCAAAATAGCGGCTTTTTCCTCACCCGTCATAGGATCCTCGCTGGAAATGGCTTTGCTTCATGATGACTACTTGATCCAATTGCGAAGAATATCGGCAAACTGCCTTGCGTCGGCGCGCGCCATCTCACGGGCAATTTCCGTCTCGGTCAGGGGTCGGCTCGCTTCCTGTCGCAGTTCTTCGGCTGCCTGTCGGGCGTATTCCGCCGCTCCCATTCCGGCTCCGACGCCTGCGGTCGCTCGTTGCGCCGCGGGTTGAGCCGCTGCGGCGTTCATCACGCTTTTTAAAAGCGGACGAAGCACAAATAATACCATGAAGCCGATCAGCGCAAACACACCGAGATACTTCAGAATGGGCGAAGCGGTCTCTACTGTGCCCTGGAAGGACATGCCTTCCGCCTCCTCGGCTTCGATCTTGCGGAAAGGCATATTGGTCACAACAACCTGGTCGCCGCGCTGGGCATCGAAACCTGCGGATTTTCTCACCAAGTCCTCAAGCGACTCGATCTCTTGTCTGGAGAGGGCTTCGTAGACTTCTTCATTATTTTCGTTTTTCCTGTACTTTCCGTCAACCAGCACGGCAATGGATAGTTTCCGGGTCTCGCCCACCGGCATCACGGTTTTACTGACCACCCGATTGATTTCGTAATTGATGATTTCATCAACCTTCTCTTTTTTCGGATTCTCGGTGACATCGGCGTTGGCGCCGACCGCCCGTTCGAGTTCCGAATTTCTCTGCTGGCTGCGGACCACCTGCGCCTCCGGATCGTAGGTTTCCTCCGTCTTTTCCATAATGCGAAAATCCAGATCCGCCGTCACACGCACCACCGCCCTGCCCTGGCCGACCACATTCTCGAGCATGCTCTGAATCCTTGCCGCCAGCTCTTTTTCCATGTTGCGCTGATAATCCATCTGCTGAGCCGTCAGTTTGGATAATCTCGTATCGTTTTGCTTGGCGGACAGAATATTCCCGCGCGAATCGACCACCATCACGTCGGCTGGATTCATTCCTTCGATGGAACTGGCAACCAGATGAACGATGCCTTCAATTTGCGCGGGCCGAAGAGCTTTGCCGGATTTGAGCTTTATGGTTACTGAAGCGGTCGGTTTCTTCTGCTGGTCGAGAAAAAGCGATTCCTTAGGCAATGCGATATGAACTCGGCTGGACTGAATTTCGTCCAGACCATTGATCGTCCGGGCCAGTTCTCCTTGCAGCGCGCGGCGGTAGTTGAGCTGCTGTTCGAACTCCGTGGCGCCCAAGGTCTTTTGATCGAAGATTTCAAACCCGACACCGCCGCCCTGAGGTAGTCCCGAAGCAGCCAGTTCAAGCCGCAGTTGGTTGACTTGCCCTTCAGGAACGGACACGGTCGTTCCGCCCGCCGTCAGCTGATAGGGAATTTTCCTGTCGTTTAATTTTTCAACAATACTGGCCGCGTCTTCCGCCGACAGATTGGAAAACAATACGCGGTATTCAACCTGAAGGGTAAGATATATCAACAGCGCAATCACCCCCAGCGTGGCAAAGAGCACCATGACAATGGAGGCCTTCCGGCCGGAACTCAGGGCGTCAAACCCGTTCCATAGTTTGGTCAGTGATTGTAAGATGGAATCCATATCCTCTTCCGGCGCGTTGCGTTAGTTTATACTTGCATCCGCATGACTTCCTGGTATGCATCAAGAATCTTGTTGCGGACCTGCATCATGACCTGAAAGGAAATGCCTGCTTTTTCCAGTGCGATCATCGCCTCATGAATCGATCCCGCGTCTTCAAGCTGAACGCTGGCAATGGCCTGATCCGCATCGTTTTGCAGCTTGGTGATATCCGAAATCGCGTCTTTGAGCACCGAGCCGAAAGACGGACCTCCCGCAGCGCCGGAGGCGTCGGGCTTTTGCGGTTCCACCCCGGAAATCGGTTTGAGAGATTCCAGCTGATTGCGGATAAACATGTCTGTCATGGCGTCTTCTCCCTTATCTGGTTTACTTGCCGATTTCCATCGCCTTGAGGGCCATGTTTTTCATTGCGTCAAAGGCGGTGGCGTTGGCTTCGTAGGCCCGCGAAGCGGTGATCAGCTCCGTCATCTCGAGCATCAGATTGACATTGGGCAGTGTGACCATGCCGTCTTTGTCGGCGTCCGGATGCGCCGGATCGAAGATTTTTTTAAACCCTTCGGTCTCTTGCTTCACCTGATTCACACGGACGGCATTAACGGCGTCTTCCAACTTCTTGTCAAATCCTGTCTCCAGGGGTTCGGCGGCAAAGGACATGACCTTGCGCTTGTAGGGACCGCCTTCGGGAGTGCTGGTCGTCGTCGCGTTGGCGATATTGCTTGTAACCACATCCATTTTTTTTCGCTGAGCGGAAAGACCGCTGCCGACGATATTGAACGTTGTAAAAAATTCCATCTTACTTGGCCTCCGTCAGAACGTTTCGGATCCCCTTAAATTTGCGCGCCAATAATTCAACGGTTAAATTATACATCAAATGATTTCCCGCAAGATTCGTCATTTCGGTGTCGAGATCGACGCCTTCCTCTTCGGCCGTCACTTTTTCGAAGTCATTGCGGGAAAGTTCGTCCAGGGCATTGGGAAAATGTTTCTCATGGGTTCTTTTGAGATTGATCCGGTCGTCGAGCGCCCGTTTGAGATCTTCCTTGAAAACGTAATCGGACGGACGATAGCCTTCCGTATCTAAATTAGCGATATTAGACGTGATTACCTTATTCCGTTCAGAACGGTAATCCATGAGCGTCGAAAGCATATTAAATGTTTTACCGAAAAGCGGTTCCATCTTTAATCCCTTCGGGCAGATATTTTGCAATTCACATACCAAGTTTTAACCAGACTCCTCCGGAGGCTCATGGATGCCGTATTCGTTTAGCTTGTTACGCATTGTACGCACGCTGATACCCAGAATTTTTGACGCTTTTGTCTTATTCCAGTTTACCCTATTGAGGGTGTCAAAAATGAGGTTCTTTTCCATTTCATACAGGGTTTGCCCCGAATCAGCGTCGGTTTCCTGACGCTGCGACGGTTTGCCGTCCGCGAGATCGGCGGCAACCGATCGCCCATCGGCCCCTTCCGGAAAAAGATGAAGAGGATCAATCTGCCCCTGCGCGCTGATCAACACAGCCCGCTCAATCACATTTTCCAGTTCCCGGACGTTGCCCGGCCAGCTATAAGCCGAAAGCGCAGCCAAACCTTCATCCGTGATCCGTGGCGGTTCTTTTTCATTGAGAGCGCTGTATTTTCTAATGAAATGGTCCGCCAGAAGCCGGATGTCGCCGTTTCGCTCACGCAGCGGCGGAACAAAAACGGGAATCACGTTGAGCCGATAGTACAAATCACTGCGGAAAGTTTTTTGAAGAATCCGGCTTTGCAAATCGGCATTCGTGGTGGCAATCAGGCGCACATCCACCGGCACGGGCATTTTCCCTCCCAGACGGTCAACTTCGGATTCCTGAATGACGCGCAAGAGCTTGGCCTGCAAGGCCATATCCATTTCAGAAATTTCATCCAGAAGCAATGTCCCGCCGTCGGCCAGTTCAAACTTGCCGACCTTGCGGAGCGTTGCGCCGGTAAAGGCCCCTTTTTCATAGCCGAACATTTCGCTTTCCAGAAGTTGCGCCGGGATGGCCGCGCAGTTGACTGCGACAAACGGCATCCGCCTGCGGTTGCTGTGGCGGTAGACGAAGCGGGCGAACAGTTCCTTGCCGGTGCCGCTTTCTCCCTGAATCAGGATGCTGGATTTACTGGGCGCAACGGTTTTAAGCATGTCCAACAAAGACAGAATTTTCTTGTCCTGAGTAATGATTTCTCGATGCGAGTCGGTCCCGTCAGATGGCGGTTCGTCTCTTTCCGACTTCATTTGCGCACTGGCCGACAGGACATTTTTAACGGCGGATTCGAGATCGTCCAGCGAGAATGGTTTCATGATAAACTCGGCCGCGCCTTCCTTCATCGCTTCAACCGCCGTGCCAACTGTGCCGTAGGCCGTGATCAGAATAACCGGCGTCCGCGGCGAAATGCGTTTGACGCCCCGCAAGACCTCCATGCCGCTCATTTTCGGCATGCGCATATCCGTCACAACGGCCGCGAACTCGCCATCCTTGAATTTGACCAGCGCGTCCGCCCCGTTTTCCGCTGTTTCCACGTCGTATCCGCAAGCGCTTAAAGACTCGTAGAGCGCCATGCGCATGGATTGATCGTCGTCAACAATCAGAAGTCTTTCCGCATTGCCCATACTCATACTCCTTCCCCGGCGGAGGTTTCAGATGAAACGGGAAAACCGACCGTGACAAGGGTTCCGCCCTGAGGGGCATTTTCGATGCTGATCGATCCGGCATGTTCGCTGATGATGTTGTGTGCGATCGCCAGCCCCAGACCGGATCCGCCTTCACGGCTGGTGAAAAACGGATCGAAGATGCGCGAAAGAAACGCCGGTTCAATGCCGGGACCGGCATCCTGAAAGACGACTTCGGCAATCCGCTTGCCTTGCGGCAGCGGGCTTTGCGGCGCCATGCGCGTGGTGACGGATAACGCGCCGCCTTCCGGCATGGCCTGCTGGGCGTTGAGCAGAATGTTGAGAAAAACCTGCTTGATCATTTCCGGATCCGCGTCAATCAGCAGATCGCTTTTTTCATCGCGCACGCTCACATCAATGCCGCCTTGTTCCATAATCTGCCTTGAAAAATCGATGACTTCGGAAAGGACGGCATGCAGATTGACCCGCCTGAACTGCGGCGTCTGCCGCCTTGTGAACATAAGAAGATTGGAGATTTTATTGTCCACATTCTTTACGGAAGAAATGATCTGACTTACCCGCTGCCGGTCGCGGGGATCGCCGAGATTCTTCAGAAGCAGGGAAGCAAACAACTCTATGCTGCCCAAGGGATTTCGCACCTCATGGGCGATATTGGCCGCCATTTCGCCCATCGCCTGGAATTTTTCCGTGCGCTTGGCCATTTCTTCAAGCTTTTCAATCCTTGTGATGTCGCGAAGAACAAATACATGACCGATCGTCGCGGCGTCGGTCGATTGAAACGGAGAGCAGAAGATTTCAAGCGTCCGCTCATTGATTTTTACCTTGTGGCCGGATTCACCCTTGAAGTATTCGGCCAGATCAATCGTCTGCCAGTCCGTTTTATCCTGGGATTCAAAAAGCACCCCGATGGGCCGTCCTGCGACATCCTGCCCGCGCACGCCGGTGTAGATTTCCGCGCAGGCGTTGAGCGTGGAAATCCGTCCATCCAAATCCGTCACGATCACGCCGTTGATGAGACTTTGCAGAATGTTTTGCAGATAGTTGCGGGTCTGCTCTTTTTCTTCAACGGTTTTTTGAAGTTCGATATTTTTCTGCTCCAACTCGCGATTGAGCGATGCAAATCGTTCCTCAAGCCGGGCGTAGGCCCTCTCGAGCTCGGCGGTGGCCTTATTGAATTCCTCAAAAGATTTTTGCAGCTGTTTCAGATCCTGCATAGGTTTTCTTTACACCGCTTTCTGAATTATTTAATCATCGGTCCGTATTTATCCCACCAGGCGCGATCGGCCACATAATAGTCCACCACGGAGCCCCAAAAGCCATCCGCGCCGGAAGCCGTTTTCATGGTGTTGAAAATGGTCTGAGCCTCCTGCGACTGTCCGAGATTCATATAGGCTTTTCCCATCATGAACTGCGACCAGAATTTCAATTCCTGATTATCCGTGACGGTTAAGGATTTTGAATACATATCGATGCCCCGCCGGACATGGCTTGCCTGCATATACAAATCCCCGATTTCCTTGAAGAGCAGGCCCGTTTCCACACCCGGTTTTTGCCCGCCGTTTTGGTATTGCAGCGCCTGAAGAAATGTCTGAAGCGCTTGATCGCTTTTCTCCTGCTCGCGCAGCGCGCGCGCGTAGTTGGCATAGAGTTTCGCCGGTTGATCAAGATTTCGGTCGGCGGCCAGGGCCGCCCCGTAGTCGGTGACGGCCTGATCGAATCGCCCTTTCTTGAAGGAAATCTCCGCTGCCGCGCTCCGGAAAGCGGCATACGCTTCCGGATCATTCCGGATGGAAGGACTTGCCGAAAGCTCATCCAGAATCGATTGAGCTTGATCGTAACGGCCTCCGGCGATGAATCCTTCGGCCATTTGAAGACGGATTTTGTCCGCCAGCCCTTCATCTTTGACAACATTGAGATACGTATTGAGCAAGCTCTGATAGTCAGAGATAAATCCCAGTTCTTTGAGACTTTTCGCCATTTTTTCCACCTGATCGTATTCATCCTGCTGAAACGCAACGACGCCGAACGTTTTAAAATAGATATAGGCAACCGCCAGGTAGTCCTTTTTGGAGAAATAGTCGTCCACCAGAGATGCGGAGGCGCTTTTCAGTCCTTTGGCCGCTTCGCCGACACGCTTGCTTTCCGGGTGCAGATGCAGATATTCCAGATACACATCCGCGCCCCTGCGTTTCTGACCGGTCTGGACCAACGCCCACGCTTTTTTAAGCATCGCTTCTTCTGCCCATTCTCCCTTTGGATGGGTCATAATGATCGTATCAAAAGCGTCAATAGGATCCTTGTAATAAGGATAATGCTTCAGGGAGGCAAAAACCTTCAATCCCGGTTTTTGGACACCGAGCTCCGCGATGGACAAAAGACTGGTCAGAGCTTCATCGGTTTTCGGATACTTGCGGAAAACCAGGTCATAAACGGCCAGCGCCGCGGCATACTGATCATTGAGACGAAAGGCCTGGGCAAGCAGAAGGAGCGCTTTGGGATTTTCCGGATCATCCGGATAAATATTGACGTGGAAGGAAAGCGCGTTCACCGCTTCTCCGAAGCGCCGAAGCGATATCTTATGACGCCCCAGATCCAGCAGAATGTCGCCCGGCACATCGATATAAGATGGCCACTTCTTCGCTGCGTCGCGAAACCAGATTTCCGCGTTCGTGGATTGTTTGTCTTTGTAAAAGGCGTGCGCAATTAAATAAAAAGATTGCTTGGCCCTGGCGGCGCCGCGATACTTCATCAGATAACGGATGAGTTGATCGGCTGCGTCGCCGTACTTACCGTCTTGGTACTGTAACTGGCCGATTTTGAAATACGCTTCCGCGTCAAAAGCTGAATCCGGATACTTCGTTATGAGGTTGCGGTACTGACGGATGCTCTCCGGGTAATATTTCAAGGCCTCATAGGTTTTGGCCAATCGAAAGTAGGTCAATGCGTTTTCCGGTCTTGGATCCGGAAAACTCTCAAGTGTGTTTTTGTAGAACTCGGCCGCAATGAGCAGATTCTGTCTTTGTCCGGCCTTTCCCAGATGATAATGGCAATCCGCCATGTGGCGAAGCGCACGCTGGCCCCATTCTTTGGGCGTATCCTCACGTGAGATAAACTCTTTAAAGGTCACCAGCGCCTGCTCGTATTTTTTTTCGTTCATTTCGGCCAGAGCCTTATTGTAGAGTTCTGAATCAGAAATCGGTTCCGGAAAAATCAAGTCATCAGGATCCTTAAATTCAAGTTTATCCATTCGGTTCTCATCAATGAGTTTGATTGGATCGCTGATCGCAGGCAAATCGGTTTTGACGGTTTTCGAAGACGTTTTGACCGGCAGCGTCTCGACGGGGACAACGGCTTTGAGTTTCGCCAGGGAATCCGATTTCTCCGGCGGTTTTCGAGTCATTTTTATCGCCGCGTTTTCCTTTTTCTCTTTTTGTTCATCCGGGCCGGTTCCGGCTTTGTAATATCCTTTGCGGATCGCCTCTTCTTCAGTGTTGAAATAAACGCGATGATACGCCCTGACTTTTGAATAATAGGGCATCCCCGGCAGATGATAACGTTTTGATGTGCTGTTGCCGATGATCTTTTTTTCCGGACCACTTTGTGTCGGCGCTGCCTGAGTCGAAGTTTTTTTCGTTGTTTTTGCGTCCGAAACCAACGTTTTGCCGCCATGGGTTTTAACAAGATTGAGTTTGCGGATGTAATATTCGTCGATAAGACGATCTTGCTTGAAACGAGTTGCGGCCGATTTAGCTTCACGGCTGCTGTCGTAGGGCCCCAGAAAAACACGCTGCCATACGCCTTTGGCGCCCAAATCGGCTGTTTGGGAGAAAGCTCGATGACCCTTTTTCGTCATCTGCTCCACTTCTTTTTTTGCGGCGGCCTGCGTCTCGTAGGAGGCGTAATGAATTCCGTAAACCGTTGCTTGGACGCCGAACGCAGAAAAACAAATCATGCAGGCTGCAAAACAGCTTGCACGAAGCATTTTTATAAGATGATGACCATTTTTCGTCATAAGTCCAGCTGCCAAAGCTCCTATTTGTGCCGTCAAGATAGACAGCAATTTCCATACCATGAGAAATAGACAGTCATTACTGATTATTACCTATCTTACACCGCAATCAAGCAAGATGACATCGCAGAAATATCGTCAAACGAATCATTAAAACGACATTATTTTGACGCAATACTGGATTCATCCTGCCGGGGCTTCGCACGACTCCTTCAAAAAGGGATCTCTGCGCCGCTTCCAGAGAGACAAATTGGCATCTCGATTGCATATAATTTCACCGATTTATCAGATCACAAGGCGAGGTGCCGGGAATGATTGAAGAGGAAAAAACCGATCAGCAAGATAAAAGAGAGTATTCACGGGTAGATACTTATATTCCGATGGAGTTCAAGCAGGTGAACCGAGACAGTCGTCGCGAAGTCCGATCCCGGATCGCCGGTGACGCTTTTTTGGCGGAATTCAAGTCTTTGCCCAATCCTGACGATCAAATCATAGCGCAATGGCTTCAGACCATTAATTTTAAACTGAATGAGATCATTCGTATGATGACCATTCAGCATGACGGCTTCAATTGTCTGAACGTCACCAAAGTGAATATCGGCGGAGGCGGCTTGAGTTTTCTGGCCGGCCGATCTTACGAACCGGGGGATATTCTGGAGCTCAAAGTCATGCTGCCCATGCAGAAACCGATTGCGCTTTTTTTATACGGCGAGGTCATCGAACTGCCGATCCCGCATCCCGGGTATGACACGTCGGTGCGTTTTATCGCGATCGACGATTTTGTCAGAGATGAAATCATCCGCTTTGTATTTGAGACGGAAAGAGAAATTCTGCGCGAAAAGAGGAGGTCCGGCGCTTAAGATATGATTGTTATTATCGGCTTTGTCATTGTCACCGCTTCTGTTCTGGGAGGTTATGTCCTCCATGGCGGCAATCTCTCCGTCATTTTCCAACCTACCGAAATTCTCATCATCGGCGGCGCGGCAATCGGCGGATTTGTCGTCGCGTCTCCCGTCAAGGTCGTTAAAGCGGTGATCGCTTCTATGGCCCGAATGTTCACCAATAAGCCTTACACTAAACAGGATTACATAGATGTCCTGATGATGATGAACGGCGTTTTCTATAAAATCCGTCAGCAGGGTCTTGTGTCCATTGAATCCGATGTGGACGACCCCAAAACCAGCCCTCTTTTTTCTCAGTACCCCAAAATTTTAGGCAATCACGCTGCCCTTGATCTGATCACGGATACCCTTCGGACCGTCATGACGACAACCATCGCGCCGCATGAACTCGAAGCCCTGATTGATCAGGAACTCGAAGCCCATCATGAAGAAGCCATGCAGCCCGCGCACAGCGTGGGCACCGTTGCCGACGGCCTGCCGGGCCTGGGTATCGTTGCGGCGGTGTTGGGCGTCGTTCTGACGATGGGCAAGATCAAGGAGCCTCCCGAAGTGCTGGGCGCCAGCATCGGCGCGGCATTAGTGGGCACATTCATGGGCGTTTTGCTGTGCTACGGATATGTCGGCCCGATGGCCAAAAACATGGAACACATGGCCCAGGAAGATCTTAATTATCTCAACGTCATCAAAGTCGCTCTCCTGTCGTTTATCGGAGGCGGAGCGGCGCCGAAAGTGGCTGTGGAATTCGGCCGCCGCGTGGTGCCGTCGACGGAAAAACCATCTTTTATCGAGATGGAAGACGCCCTTCGCGCAGCGAAAAAATAAGAATCGGCCATTCGAATTATGGAAGATCGTCCTCAACAGATTATCATTAAGAAGGTTAAAAAGGTCAAAGGCGGGGGATCGCATGGCGGCTCCTGGAAAGTCGCCTATGCGGACTTTGTCACAGCGATGATGGCCTTCTTCCTTCTTTTATGGCTTTTAAGCATGGTCTCCGATGAAAGACGCGCCGCGCTTTCGGAATATTTCCGCCGCTACAGTATCTTCCAGCAAAGCGGCATGTCGGCCGTGGATATGAAAGACAGCCAGAAAACGGACCCGCGCTTTCCCAATGAAGCCAGCGGCGAGGCGCAACAGACTTTTGCGGGCCGGACGAAAGGAAAAAGCGTCGGAGAATTCCGCTATAAAAAATCGGGCACAAAGTCTGTAAGCGATGAGGAACTGGCCAAAAAAATCAGGACTTCTATTGATGATAAGATTGCGCAATATCGCGATCAGGTGCTGGTGGATGTAATCGACGGTGGCATCCGCATCCAGATCATCGACGCCGAAGGCGCCATGATGTTTGCCCTGGGGTCCGCTCAGCCGACGGAACGCGCCAAGGAGATTCTGAATCTCGTCGCGCAGAACGTCAATGAAATCCAGGGAAAAATCGTTATTGAAGGACATACCGACGCCGCGCCGTTTCGCGGCGGACAGATCACCAACTGGGAGCTTTCCACCGCCCGAGCTTCGGCCGCAAGAAGAATTCTGGAGGAAAACGGCATCGACACAACGCGGATCGCGCGCGTTGTGGGTTACGCCGACCAGGAACTCCTGCTGCCGCTCAATCCGCGCGATCAGCGCAATCGCCGAATCAGCATTATCGTCCTGCACCCGGATAGCTCTTAAGTCAACGCTACTCCGTCAGACAAACATCCACCACGAAGGTGCCTTCATCAATTTCGAAAGGAATAATCAGGCTGGGTCCTCCCAGAACATGGGCAATGGAATGGTCCTTGCCGGAAACGACCGTCGGAATGGCCGCCTGAATATAAAAACCCTCCGCTTCCAGATTTTTTCGGGCCACGCCGGAAATCATATTGGTAATTTCGCCCACTGCGTCTTTGATGTCGCTGTTGAGCGATTTAATCGGCTCCCCCAGCATATTGGAAACGATTTTCAAGATGGCTGCCTCACTGAAACTCAACGCCAAAGACCCCGTTGCCGATCCGGTCAGTCCGATGATTCCGGAGATATCCCCTTTGGCCAGACTATCCATTTTCAAATACGGCTTGGCCGCACGCGGCTCGACAAAAGCCATCGTTTTTAAAACACTGACCGTACCATCTAAAAAGGGGTTGATAAATTTTACATTCATAGGATGCCTTTCTATGATTGACTATGATTTTTTGATGCTTATTTGTTGATTCCTTCCATAATTTTCTTGATCTTTTCATTGAGCACTTCGGCGGTAAACGGCTTTACGATGTAATTGTTCACCCCGGCTTTGACCGCCGCCACGACATTGTCCTGCAGCGCTTCGGCCGTCACCATCAAGAACGGGGTGTTAGCCAGTTCGGCATCGGCGCGCACTGCCTTGAGCAGTTCCAGCCCCGTCATGTTGGGCATGTTCCAGTCGGAAATAATAAAGTCGATTTTTTGCGATTTGAGCGCCTTTAAGGCCATTACGCCGTCTTCAGCCTCGACGATGTCCTCGTAACCTACCTGTTTGAGAAGGTTGCGGACGACTTTCCGCATGGTGGCGAAATCATCGACAATCAATACCTTGATATTCTTTTCACTCATAGTTCTACCTCGCTTATTTTGATATTCTTCCCTGAAAAACTATTGATTCTGAAATACGCGCTCTTCTGCAAGTTCAAATAAACCTTCCGTGTCAATAATCAATCCGATTCGGCCGTTGCCTAAAATCGCGCCGCCGGCCAATCCACGGATATTTTTCAATCCCTCCCCCAGACTTTTAACGACGACTTCCGCCTTGCCGATGATTTTATCCACCATCAAACAGCGTGATCCGGTTTCTCCGTCAACAATGACGGCGATGGCTTCCCAAGGATTTTTATGTTCCGGCTCGATATTTAAAATGTCATACATACGAATCAACGGCATCAGCTGCCCCATCGCATTAATGGTTTCCCCTTTGCCTACTACGCAGTTGTAGCTCTCACGCGGCGGCCGCAATGCCTGGCGAATCGAGTTCGTCGGCAAAATGTAGCTTTCCTGGCCGACCTTGACGATCATACCGTCGATAATGGCCAGCGTCAAAGGAAAACGGGTAATAAATGTCGTCCCGTCGCCGACGGCGCTTTCGATCTCGATTTTGCCACGCAGCTTTTCCACCGCCCGTTTGACGACATCCATACCGACTCCTCGTCCGGAAACGTCGGTGACCTTTTCAGCCGTGGAAAGTCCGGGCAGAAAGATCATCCGATAAACTTCCTGATCGCTGAATGATTCATCCGCATGAACCAGGCCGTTTCGAACCGCCTTATTGAGGATTTTCTGTTTATCAAGCCCGCGTCCATCGTCGGAAATCTCTATGACAATATTGCCGCCCCGGTGATAGGCTTTGAGCGTAATCAGGCCTCTTTCCGGTTTACCGGCGCGAATGCGCTCCTCCGGCGTTTCCAGACCATGGTCCACCGAATTACGAATCATGTGGACCAGGGGATTGTATATTTCATCAACCATGTTCCGGTCGATTTCCGTGTCTTCGCCGACCATTTCCACTGAAACGATCTTTCCCGCATTTTTTGCCAAATCCCTCACCAGACGAGACATCCGCTGGAACGTCTGCTTAATCGGGATCATTCTCAAACTGGTCGAAACCCGCTGCAAGGATGACGTGATTCGGAAAAACTGAGAAATGTCCCGAACAAGTCTTTTATCGATATTGACCTGCTGTTTGAGGGCCTGAGAGATCATCGACTGGGTAATGACCAGCTCTCCGACCATGTCGATCAGATCATCAAGCTTTTCGGTGTCGACGCGAATCGTGGTCAGATCCGTCACCTGATCGACTTGTTTGCGCAGGGCCTGCGATACCTGCTTGGGTTTGACGACGCCTTGTTCGATGAGTGTCTGCCCGATCTTTTTATCCGGCGCCTTTTGCTTGCTGAGCGTGTCTTCCAATTTATCTTGGGATATCACGCCTTCGTCAACCAGAATTTCGCCGATTTTTTTGGCCCCGGCGCCGCTGTCAAATCCCTGCTCGACCTTGTGAATCCTGGCTTCGAGAGCAGAAATTTCCAGATCGGTTTTTTCGGGTTTTTTGCCCTCCAGCACATCGCGCAGCTGTCCGATCAGGGTTTTGAGTGCGTCGGCGCCGTCAAGGACCACATCTATCATGGCCGGAGTGACATCAATCTCCGCGTTTCTGGCTTTATCCAGGAGGCTCTCAAGATTGTGCGCCAATGAACGAATGGTCTCGAGGTTCAAAAAGCTCGCCACCCCTTTAATGGAATGGAAGGGACGGAAGATGGCATTGATGTAGTCTTTGTTCTCCGGCTCGTTTTCCAAGTTGAGGATATTGATTTCGATCTCTTCAATGTACTCCAGTCCTTCGGCAATAAAATCGCGGGTCAAAGACTCATCCTGGATTTGGATGGATGGCTCCAGCTCGGCTGCAGTCTGACTATCCGGCAATGCCTCTAATGCAGGGGGCATCGGTTTTTGACCCGTCAAGCCGCCGATGCCGGCAATGCCGCTGACTTTCTCCTGAAACTCGATGATGCTCCCTTTATACTCTCCGGTATTTTTATAGCTGTCGGCTATCGTTTGCATCAGATGCAGTCCTTCTTCAAAGACCGCAGCCGCCCCTTCTTTGTCTCGAATTGTATCTAAAATGATGTTTTCCAAAATCTGGCTCAAACCGGCGGCGCAATTACGAATTGGAGGAGCTTTCTGTTTTTTGGCTTCCTCTGTAATGTCTTCCAGAAAGTTGAGGAACTTGCCCGCCGTAGGGATATCGAGTTCGCGGGAATCCAACAATAAAAACTCCTGAGCCAACTTGTTGAGCAACGCAATAAGATTGTTGTAGTCCATGAGTCACACCATTTTAATGATTTCTGAAGCGATCTGTTGAAGAGGAAGCACCTTATCCGCCGCACCCAGTTTAATAGCTTCTTTGGGCATGCCGAATACAACACACGTCTTTTCATCCTGCGCGATCGTTCCGGCCCCTGCGTTTTTCATTTCCAGCAAACCTTCGGCGCCGTCCGCCCCCATACCGGTCAGAATAACACCGATGGCGTTGGCACCGGCATACTTGGCGGTCGACTTGAAAAGGACATCCACCGCCGGCCGCTGATGATGAACCATGGGACCTGTTTTCACTTCAACGTAATAACGGGCTCCGCTTCGCCGGAAGATCATATGATAATTGCCGGGAGCAAGCAAGGCGGTTCCGGGGGTGACCGAATCGTTGTCTTCCGCCTCTTTGACCGTAATCTGGCACAGATCGTTGAGTCTTGCGGCAAACGCGGTGGTAAAGTTGGCCGGCATATGCTGAACAATGACGATGCCCGGCGAATTGGGCGGCATTTTCGTCAGAATGGTTTTGAGCGCTTCAGTCCCGCCGGTCGAAGATCCGATGGCGATGACCTTATTTGAGGTTTGTGACAGGGCGCGGATCGGTTCGGCCGCGGCGGCGATGTCGCTTGTCTCGTCCTTCTTGATCAGACGCGCCTTCGAGGCCGCCCGGATTTTATCCGCCAGTTGCGCCGACATGTCGCCGACACTATAAGCGCTTCCCGGTTTGGCAACGACATCCACCGCTCCGATATCCATCGCTTCCAGAGTGAGCTTCCCTCCCTGAGGCGTCAGCGAACTGACGATAATCGTCGGCAAAGGATAGTACTTCATCAGCTTCCGTAAAAACGTCAGGCCGTCCATGCGCGGCATTTCAATGTCCAGAGTGATCACATCCGGCTTCAAGGCAACAATTTTATCCCTAGCCACGTAGGGATCCGGCGCTACCCCGACCACCTGGATGTCGGAATATTTGGAGAGTTCCTCCGAGAATATTTTCCTAACCACGGCGGAATCGTCCACTATGAGCACCTTGATTTTATTCACATTGCCATCCTTGCTTGCCATTCAATTGCATCAAACCGGCTGCTGTCTTCTTGAGCCTGATTCGTAACTTATTTTGACGATTTGATCGACAAAGTAATGCCCAACAGCTGACCGTCGGAATCAAAAGCCAGATTCAAGGTTCCGGGATCATCCTTTTTAAAGACGCCCGATTTGAGCTCCCCTTCCGGAACGGAGAGGTCAAACACCGCCTGGGGACTCAGCCTTTCCAGGAAACTGCCGCAAATCATATTGATCGATTCTTTAGCGCAGTCCTCCATCTGCTTGACCGAAATTTCCGGCGGCTCAAGTCCGAGCATGTTTTCCACCATGCTGCGCGCCATGTCTGTGTTCAGATAGGCGCGGATCTCCCCGTTGAAAACTCCCGAAAACCGGATCGATGCCGCCATGTCATACTTGACTGCATCGTCCATCGGTTCCAGAAAAACGAAGAACATCTTCTCATAGACATCAAAAATCGAGTTCATCAGTATTTCTTGGATCTTCTTCATATCGGCCATTTTCACCAACTCCTATCACGTCATAAAGCACTTTACGAATCTGTTCCGGAAGAAACGGCTTCTTAATAAAACCCTTCGCCCCTCGCTTGAATGCCTCTTCCATGCGCTCGCCGGACCCTTCCGTGGTGATCATGATGACCGGAATTTCACGAAGCGTTTCGTTTTTTGCCAGCTCTTCAAGAAATTGCAGGCCGTTCATCTCCGGCATATTGATGTCCGACAAAATCACGTCGACCCAGTTATCCGCCAGCAATTCCAATCCCTGCCTGCCATTTGAGGCTTCCAGACATTTGTCCATCTGAAAGCCGGACAGGGTGATGATTTTTTTAATCACCGCCCGCATGGACATGGAATCGTCCACAACCAGAACATTAAACGACATAATTCTCCAAACCTCCGCGACGCATCCCCGTCTTAAATAATACTGAACAGTTCCCGAGCACGGTTGAGATCGTCAGACAACATCACCATGCTCGTCTCCAGGTCCTTCATTCTGAGATTGAATTTTTTCAGAAGCTCCCCCACGGCTCTTTGCGCAAGGCCTTCCACCTCGCTGCCGATCCCCATCATCAAACAGGCTTCATCCGCCATGTAAACGATCCAGGGCATAATTTTATCTTCCTTCTCAAGAAGATCCGGCCGGTGGTGATAAGAAATGGCATCGCGGATTTCTACAGGAAAGTTCCAGTGCTGGGCGATCCTCCCCCCCAGATCGGCATGATCAATTCCCAAGACACTCTCCTCCGCTTCCAGAAAGGACATCTTCTTATTTTCTACTAAATCGAAGATCTGCTTCATTTCTTCCCGGATGTACTCGCCCATAATGATCTTTCCCACATCATGGAGCAAAGCTGCGGTATAAAGCGTCATATCTTCATTGCCCGTGATTTTCCGCGATAAAATTTGAGACATCAGCGCCACGGCAACCGAATGCTCCCACAGATCCGTCGCTTTGTCATAATAACCGGCGGCGCCCTTCTTATAGTATTTGGATATGCCCGCCGTCTGGATGGCGATAAGCAGATTTTTCTGGCCCAGGTAAATCACAGCATCGTTGATGCTGCTGATCTTGTGTTGTGATCCGAAATAGGCGGAATTGGCCATTTTTAAAATATTCGCCGTAATCGACGGATCGAATTTGATGACATTGGCGACTTCGGAAACCGAGTAATCCACTTTACCGAGAAGCTGCGCCACCTTATTGCCGGTTGCCGGGAAAGCCGGGATCGTATTGATGGATTTCAGTATTCGGTTGACTGCTTTCATAGTTCCTTCATTTCACCTCCGGACGTCCGGACATAAGTCTTCCCCGTGGCGATATCCAGTCGCACGGTGCGATTGTAGTTGGCTCCCGTATCTTCAGAAGCGATCATCACATTGTTTTTCCAAAATATTTTTCTCATAGCCATGATGTTTTTCTGCCCGATACGAAAAAAATTCGTGTCATCAAGAATGCTGGCTCCTCCGGCAGCTTTGACAATCATGCGTCTTTTATCCGCTCCAAGTTTGTAACAGGATTTAAACAGGAGCGGAATGCCGGTGTCGGCAAACATCGCCGGATTATCGGTCGCTTTTTTTGCATCCAGCGTCGAATCCGGCAGCATGTAATGCAAAAGGCCGCCGACTTTGGCCACAGGATCATATATTGAAATACCGATGCATGACCCCAGGGCATAGGTCACAATCACATCGCCTGCCGTATTGCTGATCTTGAAGTCGGAAATTCCAACAATTAAATCGCTCATAATTATTTCAGATAAACGCTCGGCTCCACATAGTTAAAGGGGTGTTTCAAGCCCGTCAGGCTTTCGGAATGTCCGACAAAAAAATAACCGCCGCTTTTGAGTGCGTTGTGAAATTTGTTCACCAACACATTTTGCGTTTTTTTGTCAAAATAAATCATCACGTTGCGGCAAAAAATGACGTCGAAATGATTTTGGTCTGGAAAGTTTTCCATCAGATTGAACCGCTGAAAATTAACCATGGCTTTCAGATCGCTTTTTACTCGCACCTGACCTTCAGATTTGCCTGTTCCCATTTGAAAATACTTTTTCAACAAAGGAACGGCAATTGCCTTGACTCGATCCCGCGCATACACACCAGTTTCGGCAATTCTCAGGACCTTTGTCGAAATGTCGGTCGCCAGAATAGACGCATCAAAAGGATAATGACCCGCCGCTTCCCGGAGGGTGATGGCCAGTGTGTAGGGTTCCTCACCTGTGGAACATCCGGCCGACCATATTCGGAAATTGATTTTTCGATGTCCGGATTTTGAGATCAACCCTTCGATGATGCGGCGGAGACGGACAAAATGACTTTCCTCTCTAAAAAATGACGTCAGGTTTGTAGAAATGGAATCAATCATGGCGATGAGTTCGTCTTGCCCCTCCTGGGTGGTCACATAGCGGTAATAATCGGAAAACGAGTTATAGTTCCCCGCGCGCAATCTCTTGCTCAGGCGAGCTTTAACCAGTTCCTTTTTACCTTCATGCAGATGAATGCCGCACTGCTCGTAGACCAGACGACTAATTTTATCAAAATCGCTGCTTTTTAGTTCAAAAGTATGCATCTTTAAGAGTTCCGATTCAGTATTTCAAGCAAATGACTTTCGCCCGAAAAAAGGCGCAGCAACTGATTCAGAATTTTATTCGGCAAAAGCCTGAATATCTTGAGCAGATAATGAAAATTGTTTTGAATCTTTTGCCGGTTTATTGACACACAAACATTTTTTTCTCAGCAGGTGATTTTTTTTTGACGCTTTTTCGTATTTTGTATTGTTTTTTTAATGCATTTGCCTTAATATTCTGCAAAATTAATGGCCGTCAAAGTTTTGGACTAATCTTTTAACTTCCATGAGGATACCCAATGAAAAAAGGCAAAATCCTGGTCGCCGACGACAACGATTTGAGCAGGGAAAATCTTGCCCAGTTATTGATGGACAGTGACTATGAAGTGAAAACCGTGAGCGACGGACGTGAAGGCATCGAGGCCTTCCTGGAAGACAAATTCGACCTGGTCATCACCGATCTTCGGATGCCCAATGTCGATGGAATGGAATTTCTTAAATATATCAAGGACATCAATAAAGACAACCTGGTCATCATGATCACCGGCCACGGCACGATCAACGCGGCGGTGATCGCGATGAAAATGGGTGCATTTGATTTTATAACCAAGCCGATCAAAGACGATCTCGTCAAGCTTTCCGTTGAACGGGCCATGTCGTTTGCCAAACTTCGCGAAGAAAATATCTCCCTGAAGGAGCATCTGAAGGATAAACAGGATTTTGACAAAATCATCGGCTACAGCGACTGCATGAAAAAAGTTTTCGACACAATCGACAAGGTATCGAATTCAGACAGCACGGTTCTGATTACCGGTGAAAGCGGAACGGGAAAAGAGCTCGTCGCCCGCGCCATCCATTTCAAAAGCGATCGCCACAATCAGCCCATGATTCCCGTCAACTGCGGCGCGATCCCCGAAGATCTGTTGGAAAGTGAGTTGTTCGGCCACGAAAAAGGCGCCTTTACCGGCGCTATCCGCAATCGGATGGGACGGTTTGAACTGGCCCAAGGCGGAACCATATTCCTCGATGAAATCGGCGATATGAGCCCGGCTTTGCAGGTCAAGGTTTTGCGGGTCATTCAGGAAAAACAATTCGAGCGCATCGGCGGCGTTAAGACGATCACGGCTGACGTGAGGATCATCGCGGCGACCAACCAGAACCTCGAGGCGGCCGTCGCCGAAAAAAAATTTCGTGAAGACCTTTTTTACCGGATTAATGTCATCCCCATCAACCTGCCGCCTCTTCGCGAACGGGGGTCGGACATCCTCATCCTCGCCAATCATTTTTTAATGACCTTCAACGCGCTCAAGAAGAAGAATGTGGAACGCTTTTCGCCATCAGCTCTGGATTATCTGATGCGTTACACCTGGCCGGGAAATGTGCGAGAACTGCAAAATCTCATAGAAATGCTGGTCGTCATGAAGGAAGACGGGGAAATTACTGTTGAAGATTTGCCGGCCAAAATCTACAACGCTCAAAACGAAAACGCATCGGCAGCCCCAGTCCTGTTCATGGAAAGCGGCATCGATTTCAACGATTACATCGGTCAGATCGAAAAAGACATTCTCCTTAAAGCCCTCAAGCTCAGCGGAGGGGTGAAAAACCGCGCGGCAAAGCTTCTTAATCTGAACCGGACCACCCTTGTTGAAAAACTCAAACGTCTCAACATCGCCAACGACTGGGTCGATTGAGCTCCGTCTAGCCCTTTCGACATTGCGACGTAAAACGCAAAAAGGGCCGGACAAGCTGTCCGGCCCTTTTTGATTTTATTGGTAGCGGGGGAAGGATTTGAACCTTCGACCTTTGGGTTATGAGCCCAACGAGCTACCAAGCTGCTCCACCCCGCGATAAGGCCATATCAAGAAACGGCTTTACACCACCATATTCATAGTTTGTCAAGATTTTATTTTTAACTGCCCTTCAATTTCATTTATCTGGCTCAGAAAACGAAGACTGCCGCGGCGACAACCGTCGTGTACCAGTTGTTTTTCACGATCGTCGATTGGGTGATATTTCGTGTGCTGACGATTTTGCCGCTGATCTTAAAAATTTCCTTTTTTTCATCCCAGCTTTCATCCACATCAAAATCAATGCCTAACGTGGAAGCGAGCATCGCGGCAGCCAGATCTTCCGCATAGTCTCCGGCTTCTTTTTCAGTTTTTCCGAAAGCGTGGTGTTCACTGATATAGCCATAGGTTTTATGATCGGCAGGAACTGCAAGACCGACGGAGGCAGCTAAAAGCCGTCGAGGCTCGCTCGCGCAACAGCGACTCATGACACAATACGTAATCGCGCCGGGTTTGAGTTCTTTGAGCCCCTGCGCCCTGGAAATGACTTTACATCCCGGCGGCAGAATGCTCGAAACTTGCACAAGGTTGCATTTTTCAATTCCGGCATCGCGCAGGGCCAGTTCAAATGAATGCAACTCTTCCTTATGGGTGCCGACTCCCTTGGTAAAAAATATTTTCTTCGGTACGCTGGAATTCAATGACTTATCTCCAAAAAGGTATTTTTATTTTCCATCCCGGCCGATGATGTATCCCATGAGCCGGTAGATGAGTTTTGCCGCCATAAAGTCCGGCGCCACCACACCGGGCAGAGGAGCAAGTTCAACAACGTCAAATCCGCGGACATTGCAGCAGGTTGACGCTTTTTTCAACAGTTTGAGCACATCGCGCCAATACAGCCCGCCGGGTTCCGGCGTCCCGGTGGCCGACATGATGGAAGGATCAAAGACATCCAGATCAATGGTGATATAAACGTCTCCGCGAAGATGCTTGCAAACCGCATCCACCCAATTCGGATGTTCGAAAACGTAATCCGCTGAAAAGGATTTAACCTGGCTTTGAGGAAGATAGTCGCCTTCCTCTTTGCTCATGGAACGGATGCCGACCTGAACCAATTTACAGAATTCGGCCACCTGCCGAGCGACGCAGGCATGATTAAAAGGAGTTCCCTGGTAGGTATCGCGCAAATCGGCATGGGCATCGAACTGAAGAACCGTCAGATTCGGATATTTCTCCGCCACAGCCTGAACCGCCCCGAGGGTAATGCTGTGTTCTCCTCCCAACATCACGGGGATCTTGTTCTGGGCGACGATTCGGCCGATTTTCTTGCGGACGGCGGCTATCATGTGTTTGGGCCCGCGCGCGTCAATCTCGACGGGAGATGCCGTCGCAA
This sequence comes from Syntrophaceae bacterium, assembly GCA_018436925.1. Classification (GTDB taxonomy): domain Bacteria; phylum Desulfobacterota; class Syntrophia; order Syntrophales; family Smithellaceae; genus UBA8904. Next base: position 25,052 of record JAHDKI010000009.1, on the reverse strand, counting down.
TGCCGCACAGATAGGTTTCTTTTTTCAACTCTTCATCGTAGAGTTCCATATTAGTGGATGCTTCGATAATGGCCTGCGGTCCCCGGCGGCTGCCGGGCTGATAGGTTGACGTCAAATCGTAGGGAACAGGCACGACGACGAACGTCGCGTCGCGCAAAGAACATTCCGGATAAATGCCGCCAAAATTCATAATGCATCCTTTCTTTTCCGCCGGACCTCCGGCGGCTTGCGGGATTGTTTTCAACCGGAACCAGACCGGAGCCGTTCTCGATTTAAAAGAAGGGGTCTCCTAGCACAACGCTGAGGTTCTGTCCAGTCTGGAAATCACTTTCCAAATCATTTTCGGAACGCGCAGAAGGCTTTCGATTCGTCGCAGCGAAGATCAAACGTCCCGTCTTCATAATACAGGTAGGAATAGTGACGTGTCCAATCTCCCAGGGCGATGAAGGTTTTCTTCCTCCCTTCGACATTGAATTCCCGCAGTGCCGGATGATGACAATGCCCCAGAATGATTGCATCATAATCGCCTTTTAGTTTTTCGGAAGCAAAGGCAATCATTTTATTGAGCAAGGCGCCGTTACGATCATTATTCATTTCCTTGCTGGCGCGGGACGTAAAATTCGCAATCGCCCAGCGCACACGGGAGGGCAAAAGTCTCTGCGCTTTATAAAACAGATCGCTGCGCAGAACGCGGCGAAACCAAAGATAGAACCAGTCGCTCTGATCGACTGTATCGCCATGAGCGATTAAAAGACGCAGTCCGTCGATTTCCAGAGTCGCCCATTCCTCGTAGACGGTCATGCCCAGGACATCCCGGAAATACTCGGCCAGAAAAAAATCATGATTGCCTTCGGCAAGGTGCACCCGGACCCCGGATTTTTGGAGAGAAACAAGCTTGTCGATCATCGGTCGAAACTCGGGGTGAATATGGTCTTTATCGCAAAACCAGAAGTCGAAAAAATCTCCCAAAATGAACAAATGGTCAATGGCTGGGCCCTGATGCTCTCTCATTGCGCTCTCATCCGGTTGACGGATTCTCCCGAGGTGAATGTCGTCCAAAAACCGTTCAAGGCGTTTGTAGCGCTCGTCATCGGAGCATTTCAAGTGGGCATCAGATAAAAATACGGCTTTCATGGTCACAATCTCTGCATGCTTCATTCATCGCCGGTTTTCGCCGGCGACATTCCCCTTATGCGAATCAGCCGTCGATGTCAAACACTAATCCCCGCTCTTTTTCGGAGTCAAATCTCTGTTGTTTTGTCTGTTTTTTTCTGCTAGCTTCGCGGAAAATCGTCAGCAAGGGGATGAAAAAAGAGTTCTCATGACTAAGCGACTCGCAAGTTCCATCAAACGAGGAAAAGAAGTTCTTCTGACTGAAGCACAAAGCCTTCTGCATCTGGTCGACAAGATCGACGCAAACTTTGCGCGCGCCGTGAATATGATCTTCGCCTGCAAAGGACGGGTGATCATAACCGGTATCGGCAAATCCGGCCTGATCGGGAAGAAAATCGTCGCCACCATGACGAGTACGGGTACGCAGGCGCTTTTTCTGCATCCTGTGGAGGGCATACACGGAGATCTGGGCATCGTCACCAAGGAAGATATCGTTTTAGCGATTTCCAACAGCGGAGAGACGCGTGAATTGTTGCCGATTATCAGCTCCGTCAAGCATATCGGCGCGCCCATCATCGCCTTCACAGGCGTGAAAACGTCAACGTTAGGCCGAAACAGCGAAATCGTCATCGACGTTTCCGTGGAGAAAGAAGCCTGTCCGTTCGGCCTGGCCCCGACATCGAGTTCCACCGCCGCGCTCGCGATGGGCGACGCTCTGGCGATTGCGCTGATAGACAAGCGAAAATTTCGTGAGAAGGATTTTTACAAGTTCCATCCCGGCGGCTCCTTGGGCGCCCGTCTTCGGGCAACGGTTCGTGACGCCATGATCGTGGGAGAAAGAATTCCCCGTGTGTGGACGAAGACGCCCGCCCGACAGGCCATTTCTGAAATCGACCGGATGAATGTCGGTTTTGTGATGGTTACGGACAGAAGAAATACCTTGCTGGGCATTCTGACCGACGGCGATGTCCGCCGCCTGGTCAGCAGGGGCGTGTCGTTTGACGACCTCACGGTTGACGATATCATGACGCAGCGCCCTAAAACCATCGATGAAAAAGCCTCCCTGGCCGAAGGGGTGGAATTCATGCAGAAAAAGGAAATCACTTCACTGGCAGTGGTCAACGGTAAAAACAAACTCAAAGGCTACATCCATCTTCACGACATTCTTGGCCGGGGAGGATCGGTCAACATCTCCTTGACCTCATAGGAGGACGTAATGGCGCTTTATGAATTCGAAGGCAAAAAGCCTCAGGTTCCCTCCGACTCGTTTGTGCATCCCAATGCCGTCTTGATCGGCGATGTGAGAATCGGGCACGAATGCCTTATCGCCCCGGGCGCCTGCCTGCGCGCGGATTTCGGCCCGATCATCATCGGCGATCGCACCAGTATTCAAGACAATGCCGTAATCCATGTTTATCCAGGCTCCGAATCGACCATCGGCGATGATGTCACCGTGGCGCACGGCGTGATGCTACACGACGCCCAGATCAAATCCCGATGCATGATCGGCATCGGCGCCATTATTCTGTTCAATGTCGTCTGTGAAGAGGATGTTTTTGTGTCGGTCGGCGCTCAGGTTCCGCGAGGCATGCATGTTCCCGCCGGGAAAGTCGTCGGGGGCATTCCCGCAAAAGTCGTCCGGGATGTCACCGAAAAAGACAAAGCCGCCGCCCGTGACGGCATAGAAGCCTATCGCGATCTTTGCCGACGGTATATTGCTTCAATGAAATCCATTTCCTAGAAAGAAATAAGGGGGCTGCGACATTTCGCAGCCCCCTTGATTTTTCAATGGTAGGCGGTGCTGGGATTGAACCAGCGACTTCTACCGTGTGAAGGTAGCACTCTCCCGCTGAGTTAACCGCCCGAAGTGCCGTTTGCTATAGCCTAAACTTAACCTGTTTTCAAGCAAAAATCTGCTTTGACCCGCCTTGGGAATTTGCCGCCGATCCGCCCGCCGTTTATCATTATTGAACAGCGGACGGATCCACGCGGCGTTTACAGCCTGGCACTAGAGGGGTCTTTACATTTACACCATTTCAAAAATTGCCGCAGCGCCCATACCGCCGCCGACGCACATCGAAACAATACCGCGTTTGGCGCCGCGGCGTTTCAGCTCGTGGAGCAGTTGCGCCGTCAGCTTCGCGCCTGTGCATCCCAGCGGGTGGCCAATGGCAATGGCGCCGCCATTGGGGTTGATATCGCCCGCCCAGTAGCGGTCTTCAATACCCACCACGCGGCAGGAATAGATCGCCTGTGATGCGAAGGCTTCATTGATTTCGAAAACATCAATGTCTTTTGCCGTGAGACCGGCCATTTTTAAGACTTTGGGAATTGCATAAGCCGGTCCGACACCCATTTCCTCTGATTTCACACCAATAACGGCATGGTGCGTGAGCTTGGCTATGGGTTTTAGCCCCAGAGCTTTTGCCTTTTCGGGGGTCATCAATAAGGAAAATGCGGCGCCGTCCGTCATCTGGGATGAGTTGGCCGCGGTGACATTCCCGCCCGCTTTGAAGGGAGACTTCAATTTAGCCATGTTTTCCACTGTCGCCGGCCATCGCACACCGTCATCCGTATCAAAGGTGAAGTATTCTCTGATCCGCTTCCCGTTTTTCTTGACATACTTTGCAGCCTGAATCGGAATAATTTCTTCTTTGAACTTGCCGGCTTTAATGGCTTCGAAGGCACGACGATTACTCTCCACGCCCATCTTATCCATATCTTCGCGGGAAATATTATAGTTTGCAGCAACATTTTCCGCCGTGTTGCCCATGTTGATGTAGACATCGGGCATGCTGCCGTCAAATTTCCAATCCGGATGCGGACGCATTGCTGATCCGCCCATTGGAATATGCGTCATGGTTTCGCATCCGCCGGCAATAATAATTTCCGACCAGCCGGCGCGAATCTTGGCTGTCGCGTCTGCAATCGCCTGAAGACCCGATGCGCAGAAACGGTTGACGGTCATTCCGGCAACAGAAATCGGCAGCCCCGCTCCCATCGCCAGAATTCTGCCCAGATTCATACCCGTCTCACATTCCGGAAATGAGCAGCCAACAATCAAATCATCAATTTCTTCAGGTTTGACCTGAGGCACCCGAGCCAACAAGCCTTTGAGCACCTGGATTCCAAATTCATCCGCTCTGGTATTGGCAAGGCCTCCCCTTCTGCGGGCACCTGGACTTCTTACGGATTCAACAATTACAGCATCACTCATGATTTTCCTCCTTCATGTCATGAAGACGCGGGATTTTCCGACCGCCGCGTCTGTAATTTTTTTGACTAGTTACGCAGCGGCTTGCCGTTGCTCAGCATATACATAATGCGCTCCTGGGTTTTCTTCTCGCCGCAGAGACTGACAAACGCTTCCTTTTCCAGGTCCAGAATCTCCTGTTCCGAGACATATGTCCCTTCGGCGCAGTCGCCGCCGGACAGAACGTAGGCAACCTTTTTCGATACATGGACATCGTATTCGGAAACAAATTTGCCGTATAACATATTCTGGATAATGGCATTCACCATTCCGCGGAAGTTTTCACCCATCACGGGAATCAGCGCCGGTCTGGGCGGCTTGTAGCCAGTTGCCACAAGCGACAGGACCAGCTGTTTGGCTTCATAAATCTGCTGGTCGCGGCTCATGTTGATCCGTTCGGATTTGCGGACATAGCCCAGTTCCATCGCTTCGGCCGCGCTGGTGGAAACTTTTGCCATGGCGATATTCTCGAAGGCTTTGCCCATGTGGTACTGTAAATTGAATCCGGCTTCGATACAGCCATCCGGAATGCCTTCGGTCAAACGGACCAGAAGTTCCTTACATCCGCCGCCCGCGGGGATCACGCCGACGCCGACTTCAACCAGCCCCATGTAGGTTTCGCCGTTTGGCAAACAACGGGCGCCGTGCATGGCGATTTCGCAGCCGCCGCCTAAAGCCAGGCCCGCTGGAGCCGTAACAACCGGTTTGGACAGGTATTTCATTCTCATGTTGGCGCCTTGCAGAGCCTCGACGCCTTTCTCAATTAGATCCCACTGCCCCATCTGAGCGGCTGTGAGCACCTGGAAGACGTTGGCGCCGGCGGAAAAGGCGCGTTCATCATGGTTGGCCACCACCATGCCGACGAAATCTTTTTCGACGATATCCAGCGCTTCACTTTGCATCGCCGTAAACAGTTCATCAATGGCGTTCATCTTGGTATGGAATTCCAGACAAACCACACCGTCGCCGATGTCAATGAGGCTTGCGCTGGCGTTTTCCTTCACGATCTTGTTGCGGGATTTGAGATCCGGCAGGATAATGATGCGCGGATTTTCATCAATCTTGGCGTAAGCCTTCTTTTCGAAATCGTAATAATATTTACCGTCATCCTTCACGGTGTAGAAGGAGTCGCAGCCTTTCTTGAGCATCTCTTCTACTTTTTTGGGAACTTTCAGCTTCAGCTTTTTCATGACTTCAAGAGATTCCTTGACGCCCACGGCATCCCAGGATTCAAAAGGTCCCAGTTTGTGGTTGTAGCCCCACTTCATGGCGTTATCGATAGACATGATGTCATCGCAGATTTCACCCATCCGATTCGCCGAATAGATGAAGTTTTTGCACAGATATTCGCGGACAAATTCGCCAGCCCGGTCTTCGGCATAGAAGACGGTTTTCATGGATTCGGCAACGGTGGCTTTCTTCTTTGCGGCACTGATCGAATCAAACTTCGGCTTGCCGGCCGGAACGTATTCCATCGTATCGATATCCAGCATCAATTTAACGGATTTGCCTTTGGCATCCTTGGTTTTCTTGTAAAATCCCTGTTTGGTCTTATTACCCAGCCATTTATTCGCGAGCATTTTATCTCCGAAGGGAAGAGACAAAAACATGTCGCGCATTTCATCATTGGGAACCGCGTCGTAAAGATTCTTGTTCACATGGGCGCCGATATCGAGACCCACCAGATCGATCGTTCCGAACAATGCCGTGCCGGGGCGGCCCAAAGCTTTGCCGACAATAGCGTCGGTTTCGTCAATCTTGTATTTTCTTTCATACATAATACGCTGCGCATTTGACAAATCGAATGCGCCAATGCGGTTACCGATGAAGTTTGGCGTGTCTTTGCACACCACAACGCCTTTTCCAAGTGTTTGCTCGCTGAATTTGCACATATAATCAACGATTGCTTTATCCGTTTCCACGCCGGGAATGATTTCCATCAGTTTCATGTAGCGGGGCGGATTAAAGAAGTGCGTTCCCAAAAAGCGTTTTTTCAAATCGGCGCTGAACTTCGCGCTGATATCTTTGATGGGAATACCGGAGGTGTTCGTCGAAACGATACACGTCGGTTTGATGACCTTTTCCACTTTCGCGAAAAGTTCCTGTTTGATTTTGAGATTTTCCACAACCACTTCACAGACCCAGTCTACATCGGCCAGCCATTTGAGGTTGTCTTCAAAGTTTCCGATTTTAATCATGGATGCATTTTTCTTCGTGAAGAAACTGGCCGGCTTTGACTTTGTCACGCCTGCCAGACCGTTGGCGGCAAAGCGATTTCGCCATGCCGGGCTTTTTTCCGTCAGCCCCTTTTTCTTGTCGTCATCCGTCAGTTCAAATGGGATGATATCGAGCAAATAGCACTCGATACCGGCGTTGGTCAGATGAGCCGCGATGGTCGCGCCCATGACGCCCGCACCTAATACAGCCGCTTTTTTGATCTCTAATGACATTATTCTCCTCCTTCTGTTTCTTATGGACCGATCAGAGTTGTCGATCCATAACGTTTTTGGGGCTTGTTCGCCGCCTCCATAATTCCTAAAACATCACACATCGATATCGTTCCACGCCGGTTGGTTGCGCAACTTGCGCATCCCGACGGAAAGTCACTTCTGTCGAGTTATTTTTTTCGATAGAGCTATTCAGGACATTCGTCGACAACGCGTCATTGATGAAATAAGTTTTTTTACTGGAGATTGTTTTTGTTTCAGTGAAGATTTTTGGTGAACACACGGCACGGTTGAAGGTTTGTCGGCCAGGCATAGATTTTCTGGAAAAATGTCTTGAAAAGACTTCCAACATTCCTCTGGCTCCCTGTCGCCCTGAAGTGAATTTATCACGCCAGTATTGAAGAATACACCATGTGAGGGTCCGGACATCGTTGTTTTGTGTCAGGAGCCACAGATGAGTAACGGCTTTAATCCGTCCACCCGTGCTTGATATGGGCCATGGCGTGACTTGAAAGCCTGCGAAACATCTCGGCGGGCTTTATTCGGCGACATTGATTGCTGCTCATCGCCTTCGGGCACCATACCGCAATCCCTCGAAGGAGGGACTTCCAGCCAGACGCTGAGTCAATTTCTGACTAAAAGTCAATGTGAGTAATAGACCAAACTAGGACTAAAGTCAAGGCAATTGTAATAAATTATCTTAAACATCATTCGGCAAAGTAATCTTTTGCATTCCATTGATTTTATGATATTATTTAACACATTCAAATTTTCGATTTTGCATTAAATAATTCGAACGTTCGTTTTAAAAGGGCAAATATGAAAGTGTTTGCTATTAATCGTTTCCCAGGTCGTTGAATCACATGTATCAATCTCAAAAAAAATACTAAGATTCCAAACGAAATTTTTCTGTTGACTTAGTATTTTTTATCCGTTGACGAGGCATTTATTATGATAAAATCATTTCGCTTAACGCTTAACTCCACTTCCTTTCTTCTCTGCTTTATCATTTTCATTTTACTAACAATCGAAGTTATCCTGAATTTTACGCCGCCGGTATCGCGTGATGCTTTAATTCATCATTTGGCAATTCCAAAACTCTGGATCAATAACGGTGGATTTTATGAAACCAAATGGGCAAGTTTTTCATATTACCCCATGAACATTGACCTCCTATATCTCTTACCTATTTACTGTAAGATGGACTATATGGCCAAGTTTATCCACATGCTCTTTGGCATAGGAACAGCTATATTACTTTATATTTATTTGAAGAAAAAAATGAACATCCATGCAGCGCTTATTGGCGTTCTAATTTTTCTCAGCACTCCCATCATATTTCGCCTGTCTACCGAAGCCTATGTTGATCTCGGGTTAACCTTTTTCATTACAGCGAGTATCCTGTCATTCACTCGCTACTGTGACGGCCAATTCAAAGAATTTAAGTGGTTATTCTTTTCTGCTCTAGCAATGGGCATAGCCCTGGGAACAAAGTATAATGCTTTGATTGCCTGGTGCTTTCTTACGGCAGCTATTGTATTCGTTTATTCTAAAGAAACTAACAAGCAATTGGAATCCATTAAACTGGGCTCCGTTTTTTTCATTATTTCTCTAATATTATTCTCGCCATGGCTAATCAAGAACATAATACTTACCGGCAATCCGCTATTCCCTCTTTTTAGAGATTTTCTGAACATAAATCGCATTCCCGGCCAAGAAGGTACCTATTCTATATTTTCAGGAACATCACAAGTGGGCATTTTCCAGATGAGAGAAGTATTGTATGGAGAAAGCTTTTGGGAAACCCTTCTTATTCCTATACGTTATTTTTTTCAGGGCCAGGATAATAATCCAAGATACTTCGATGGCGTATTAAATCCAATTTTAATAATTTTGCCTCCTTTTGCATTTCTGAACAAATCTTTTATGCGCGATAAGCTGCTTTTTGCTGTTTTCTCTATTTTTTTTATATTGACGGCCACATTCCTAGATCAAATAAGGATCAGATACATTGCCCCAGTAATACCATTTTTGTCGATTCTAGCAGCCATGGGCTTCATAAATGTATTGAACTGGACATGGAAACGCAACCTTCCTTCAAAGCAGATTCTAGCCATCTTATTTATTTCGTTTTTTGTTGGTATGATAACATTGAATATTTTTTATATTAAAAATTATTATCAAGAAATCAATCCCACGGCGTATATCTTGGGAAAAGAATCTCGAGATGAATTTATTTCGCGACACTCCTATAGCTATCCTGCGATGAAATTTATTAATGAAACTTTGCCAAAGCAGGCAAAAATTCGTCTACTTTTTCTCGCCAGGCGAGGATATTATCTGGATAGAATTTACGAAGATGATCCTAGCATGGGAATGACTTTTATTCGCCGTCTTGTTTCTAAATCTAATGACAGCAATACTTTTCAAGAATACATCCGTTCTTTGGGATATACTCATTTTTTAGTTCGAATAGATCTTTATAATAAATTTTTAAAAGATAATTATCCATTAGACACCATTAATGTTTTCATGCAACGCATTAATAACAGCATGGATCTCATATACAATAAAAACGGTTATGCGGTTTACCAAATAAAACAACTATATTGAATAAAGATGATTGCCATTAATGGATCGGGCTCATCAAAATGGAATACGTTGCAATAACAATCTTTATCAGGCATGATATTGAATATTAAATAAATACATAGTTTATATGGGTGAGGATTTTTATGATCAGTGAAATCTTTATTTCCATTCTAATACCAGTTTATAATGAATCTGACAGCATCGGTGATGTCATCCATCGCGTGCGTTTATGCATGGATAAATTAAATCACTCTTATGAAATTCTGGTCATTGATGACGGATCAAAAGACGAAACTGCAAGCCAGGCGATTAAAGCAGGCGCCCGAGTCATTTCCCATCCTTACAATATCGGTAATGGTGCAGCCATCAAAACCGGTATTCGGCAAGCGAGAGGAAAAATTCTAATCACCATGGATGGCGATGGACAGCACGATCCCCTCGACATTCCCCGCCTATTGGATAAAATTGAACGCTACGATATGGTGGTCGGAGCGCGCAGCAGCGATTCAGAATCTCGTCTGCACCGCAACGCAGCAAACGGCTTGTACAATTTATTTGCCTCTTACATTTGCAAACGACGGATCCAGGATCTCACCTCCGGTTTCCGGGCCATCAAAACCTCCATTGCTCGCCAGTTCATTCCGCTGCTTCCAAACACTTTTTCTTATCCAACAACCATTACAATGGCGGTTCTTCGATCCGGATTCAGTATGACGTATATCCCTATCAGAACAACCAAGCGGAAGGGAAAAAGCAAAATTAAACTGCTTCGAGACGGCTCCCGTTTTTTGCTAATTATTCTTAAAATCGCGACACTGTTTTCACCTCTGCGTGTTTTTCTTCCAATCAGTGCTTTCGTCTTTCTCGTGGGCCTGGGCTACGGTCTTTTTAAAACTTTTTTTCTAGACGGCCGTTACGGTCCCACATCAGCTATGCTTATCACTATGGCTATACTCATTTTTATGGTGGGCCTGGTCTCCGAGCAAGTGGCGCAACTTCGCTATGAACGCAGTGAAAACCGAGAATAAAAATCACTTGACTTCTTTGATGCCTGTGTTATGAGTAGATTAACTACTCGTAATTGGAAGGATCATGAGTCATCTATTTTCAGGGCTGATCTCATCAAAAACCAGAATCAATCTCTTGGTTCGATTCTTTTTCAATCCCGGCACAAAATCCTATTTACGCGAACTTTCGAAGGAATTGGGTGTTTCCACCAATGCCGTCCGCGAGGAACTGAATCAACTAACTAAAACCAAACTTCTAACCTCGGAGAAAGAAGGAAGAAACGTCTACTATAAAGCCAATGAAAACCATCCTCTTTTCCCGGAACTACAATCCATGGTTAGTAAAGTTCTGGGTTTGAACCAGGTCGTTGAAAGCATCCTTTCAAGACTGGGCGATCTTGAAAGAGCCTATCTTATCGACGATTATGCTGAAGGCAAAGATACCGGAATCATCGACCTGATTCTAGTGGGAAACATCGACCCGTATCACCTCAACGATTTGAGCAGAAAAACTGAACGATACATTAAGCGCAAAATTCGTCCGCTGGTCTTAAGCAGCAAAGAATTCAAAGCTTTTTTGCCTTCACTGGAGAGTCACCCCCATTTTCTCGTGTGGCATAAACTAAAAAACGGCTGATAATTGCACACTTGTCACCGTACATGAATTGCATTCTTCTTCCCAAAGTTGCATCCAGCAATGTAACTTAAAGGGCGGAGCTGAATTTGCATCTTTAAGAACATCCTAATGAAATCACTTGGACAAAGAGCCATTCACAGCGTTAAATGGACATCACTCCAAACGTTTATAACAGGAGTGTCTGGGGGTCTTCTGCTGCTTGTTAAGGCCCGCTTCCTATCACCTGAAGAATTCGGTTATTTGGCCATATTGTTTATAGTTACCGGTCTTATCAGCCTCTTAGAAAATTTCGGTATCAGCCAAGCCATTATCCAAAAAGATGAGATCAGCACGCAGGAAAGTTCCTCTCTTCTTTATTTTAATCTTTTGAGCGGTGTATTGCTCGCGCTTATGTTATTCATCACCGCACCTTTTATTGCGAGGGTCTTTTCTTTACCGCTTCTTGAAAAATATTTGCGTATGTCTAGTATTATCGCTGTATTGATCAGCCCTTCCCTCCTGTTCCGTGCTTTTTTAGAAAAATATATGCATTTTAAATATTTATCGATCATCAACATAATCTCTGCCTTGATAGGTTTAGGGCTGACAACAATCTTGCTTTCTTTCGGGCTGGGTGTTTTCGGCGTAATTTACGCAAATATCGTAGGTGCTTTTTTTTCAACCACGATGATCCTTTCAATATGCTTTCGCTTAAAATTCATAAGGATATCCATCTACTTCAATCCCATGTACCTCTTACCTTTTTTGCGTTTTGGATTTTTTGTTTCCGCCAAACAATTAGCGACTTTTTTAACTCATCGTCTGGATGAAGTGGTTATTGGCTATTTTCTTTCTGCAGACATTCTTGGCATATATCACTTTGGAAAAAATATGCTCGAAAAAATCAGAGAGTTGATGACAAATTCTTTCAGTAAGGTACTTTTCGCGGTTCTATCAAAACTCAAATACAAACCGCAAAAACTGACCATGGCCTATCAGCGAATTACGCGCTATGTTGCTTTCGTTGCTTTTCCTTTATTTACCGGCATTGCGTTGACTGCTCACTTATTCGTTCCATTGCTTTTTGGAGAGCAGTGGATTGAAAGCATTATCGTGTTTCAGGTATTTTCAATTTCCCTTGTTTTTCTGGCCTTAACGGCTAACATTTCAACATCATTGCTTTACTCAGTAAATAAGCCGGATGTTGTTTTTTACATTGATGTGTTTACAAACATATTATATTTTTCTTCATTATTTGTTTTTGCCAGTCAAGGAATGCTGTCGGTACTTATCGCGTATGCCTTTTATGTCATTTACAAAACAGTAATCCTTCAATATTTTGTCAATCGCCAATTGCAAGGCAATTTCATTGATTACCTGCGTCAACTTGCCATTCCTGCAGGATCAACTATCGTCATGCTATTCATCGTTTTCATATTCCTTTTCGTATCTAAGCAAATCATTGGCATTCCACTGCAACTGACAGGAGCATTAATTATAGGCTGTCTGATATACGGCTTGATGCTTTGGTTCTTTGCCAAAACTACGCTCAATGAGTTAAGACTTTTAGCAACTAAAGGAGAACTTACCTATTGAAGCAAGATAAATGCAATATTTCAATAGTTGCCACTAACAAACTTTGTAACACTTGCGGCGCCTGCCACAGTATATGCCCGACAAATGCAATTCACTTTGAGGAAACAACAGGTGGCTATTATCTGCCTGTGGTTCATCGGGAGTTGTGCACAAATTGCGGAATATGCCTTAAAATTTGTCCTGGTCTTCACTTCGGAAGGACAATTATCGCCAATATGCCTGAAGATCCTTTTGTTGGGACGGCTCTGGAAACTTTTGTAGGAAAAGCTTCGGACACAGCTGTTTTTGAGAACGCTCAAAGCGGCGGAGTTGTAAGTGCCCTGTTGATCCACGCTCTTCATACCGGGCAAATAAAGGGTGCGATTACAGTTTGCATGAAGTCAGGCTTTCCGCCTCGACCTTTCATACAGATCGCAAAGACTGCTCGAGGAATTTGCCAGGCACAAAAATCAAAATATTGCCCGGTCCCACTGCTCGTGGCTTTAAGGGATTTGAAAGAAGATGACCTGCCTCTAGCCGTTGTCGGCATCCCATGCCAAATCCATGGCCTTTTTAATGTGTTGGATATCATGCCTGAACTTAAAAATAAAATCGCAATCACCATTGGATTAGTTTGCGACAGAATCATGACTTATGCAGGTTTGGATTACTTATTTGCCAAGGCTGAAATTCAAGAACCTGCGCCTTCTATTTTGCATTTCAGGGACAAATCAGTATCTGGTTATCCTGGAGATGTTCACATCGTATCTGATAATGGTGAATCACATGTTCTACCCGCATTTGAAAGAATAAGTATCAAAGACTATTTTACGCCAGCCAGATGCAGGATATGCTTTGACAAGATGAATGTTTTTTCAGACATTACCATTGGTGATCCCCATGGCCTGAAAAATGCAGATTCAATTAAAGGTGAATCACTTATCGTTGTAAGAACACCAAGGGGCAAAGATCTAATCAATGCTGCTAGAAATGATGATAAAATATTTACTCGTTCCATTCAGTATGAGGATGCGATAAAAGGCCAGGAGATCAGCTCAAAAAAATCACAGTGGCGAGCGTATGCTGAATGCTGGAGGAGTATGGGTTTTGAGATGCCTGATTACTATGAAAAAGTAAAAGATCGTACCAGATCCCAGGATATGATTGATAAATATCTTCATGATCTGGAATATTCAGTCAATCTGGACAACTTTCACTCTCGAGATGCTTTGATAAACCGAACATCAATACTTCTTATAGAGAAACGCAAAAAACAGTTTTTTCGATTGCCTGGTGAATTCTCAAAACGTTTACTCAAGAAACTGTCGTTTTTGACTCATAAGCGATAGCCCTGATTGCTGCAGGAGAGAACACATGCTCATCGAGATTCGTAAAGCAGGTTTTGTCAATAAAGGGGCAGAGCTTATGCTCTACGCAGTTCTTCAGAAAATTAGCAAAATGTATCCGGACGCTAAGTTTGTCATGGCGCCCGATTATGAGGCCTCCTATGAAAATAGGGCACGTTGTGGGTTACTTCAGAAAGCCTGGTTATGGCGCTATGGTATCCAATGGGGAGACTTCTTGATAATGGCTCCGAAAAAATTGCGAAAAATGTATGGTATTGTCCTAGATAGGGATATCGACGTCGTCCTGGATGCAGCGGGTTTTTCTTACACTGATCAATGGGGTGATTGGTTTACTCAGGAATTAGCCAAGTCATGCAGACGATGGAGAAAAATCGGCACTAAAGTAATTTTACTCCCTCAGGCCTTCGGCCCATTCAAGTCCTCGAAAATCAGAGAGGCTATCAAAACAGTGGCAGACAATGCCGATATGATTTTTACCCGCGAGCATGTTTCATATAATTATCTGATCGACGTCGTTGGTCATCGCACGAATATAAAGATAGCACCCGATTTCACTAATCTGATTAATGGCATTCTACCAAATAATTTCAATTCCCTACGGCATCAATTCTGCATTGTTCCCAATTACCGCATGCTTGATAAAACTTCTCCAAAACAGGGATCCGCTTATTTGCCATTTATGATCAAATGCGTTAAGTATCTCGCCCAGAATAAATTAGAGCCTTTTCTGCTCGTTCATGAAGGCCCGAACGATCTTAGACTTGCAAACAAAATAATGAATTCTGCGGGTGTTACAATCCCAATAATTGCAGAAAATGACCCACTGTTTATTAAAGGTATCCTTGGATCTTGCACAGGATGCATAAGCAGTCGTTTTCATGCTTTGATTAATTGTTTGGATCAGGGAGTTCCTGCCCTAGCAGTAGGTTGGAGCCATAAGTATAAACTGCTTATGGATGACTATGGATTTCCCGACGGCTGCCTTGATGTGATGGCCGATGAAAATGAAATATACCGGAAAATAGATATGATAATGTCCTCCCCCTCAAGAAATGAAATTCAAACCACAATCACTGAGAGTTCATTAACTTTGAAACAACTTACAGAAAATATGTGGAAAGATGTCAATGCACTCATCAATGCTAAAAAAGCAAGGGGTCAGTATGAAAACAACACCGTGTTCTGATCAGCGCCTGATATCTCCCCTCATCGTTGTTGTTGCATACAATCGTGCAAATGCATTGGCACGATTGCTAGATTCTTTGAAGCGAGCTTCGTACCCTTGCCGTCCAACAGTCCTGATTTCCATAGAAGGCGAAGCGAAATACGATGTTATTCAAATTGCGCATCAGTTTAAGCCCGAGAATATAAATGTTTGCGTAAGTGAGAACAAGACCAGACTTGGATTGAAAGATCACATCATCCAATGTGGAGACCTCTCTATCAAACATGGCGCAGTCATTATATTAGAAGACGATCTTTACGTTGATCGTTTTTTTTACCATTACGCGCAAGCTGCCTTGAATCAATATCGGGACGACATCAATGTCGCAGGGATCGCTCTTTGTGGTCGAGAGTACAACGAATACGCGGGGCTGACTTTTATGCCTATGAAAAACGGATACTCTACATATATGATGCAAATTCCCTGCAGTTCGGGACAATGTTGGACCCGTGAGCAATGGTTGGATTTTAAGGACTGGTATTTGAAAGCTAATCCTAAATCCGTGACTAACACACCAGGGTTGCCGGAAGTGGTGAAAAATTGGCCTGAATCTTCATGGAAGAAATATTTTGCCGCATATCAAGTCTGTAAAAACAAATATTTTGTATATCCTTATGACTCCTATTCGACAAATTGTTCAGATTCAGGAGGTGAACACATTTTTCGTGATACCTTTCTCCATCAGGTAAGTCTTCCTGCAAATGATCGACCAAGCCCTTCCTTTATGTTTGCACCAGCGAAAGATCCTGAAATTGCTTACGACGCATACATGGAACCGTGCGGTTCATTTATTTTTTCCAGCCTCGGATTACAAAAAGATAAAGTTACAATAGATTTGTACGGTCTCAGGCCAATACAGGAAATTCAAAAAACAAAATATGTGCTCTCCCGCATAAGATACGGCAAGCCCATAACCTCTTTTCCGCGAGCGTTTCGACCTGTCGAAAACAATTTGTTACATGCAGTTCATAAAACCAATCATGAAGAAATCTTTTTATGTGAGTCATCTAATGCGACCAGATCTGCGATACGTTCGATGGCAATGCGGGGTTATAGTTATTACGCTGGGATGCCTCTTCTCACCCCGCATATTATTTTTAGACTTCTCATAGAACTGCCGGGGCAGATAGCGCGTGTCCTTTTAAGGAGATTCGGCTTTCCTTGCTAAATTATGCAATCATTGCATCGCTGAGTACTATTATCGGCACCCTCATCTCGACCATTAGAATATGAAATCGGGAAAAGAACAAAAACATGAAGATTTCAATTGTTACTCCATCTTATAATCAGGGCAGTTATCTGGAAGCCACTATTTTGTCTGTGTGGAATCAAGAAGGTGATTTCGATCTCGAACACATCATCGTGGACGGCAATTCAGTGGATGAAAGCGTGAATATTATTAAAAAGTATGATTTGATCTACAAAAGTGGCGAGCACATCTTTAAGTGTCGTCATTTTTCGTTTAAATGGATTAGCGAACAGGACCAAGGACAATCAGACGCGCTCAACAAAGGTTTTGCCATGTCCTCTGGAGAGATCCTCGGCTGGATCAACAGTGACGACTTGTATTCTTCCCCTCAAAGCCTGAATTTCATTCATACAGCCTATCTCGCACACGATGCAGACATTGTATTAGGAAATCTATTCGTTATTGATAGTTTCGGCCAACTGATTGATACACCAGTTCTTATCAATAAAATGAATAACGATGCATTTCAACATTGCCTCAAAGATATATTGAAATTTGACCTAATTATGCAACCATCTTGTTTCTTTAAAAGATACGTATGGGAATCTGTCGGAATCAGAGATTACTCATATATAATGGACTGGGCCCTTTGGATAGATGCCTATAAAAATGGCTTTAAATTTATAAAAATTAATGAATATATCGCCGCATACAGACAGCAGGAAGACGCAAAGACTATTCACGCCACTATTGATAAAAACGCCAATATTAAAAGATGCGAAGAAATAATTTCCATGTATAAAAAGTATAGTACATGGTGTTTAAATAGATTTTACTATAGTGCCTATTTATTCTTGCTAAGAGCCTCCAGGTATCGTTTCATCGGATACTTCGTCGAATTCCTAATCCGTATAGCGAGAGGCGTAAGAAACAAATTAGCGATTCGATATAAACTCTATTAAACGGCATCCCTTTAACCACCCTGAAATTGTCCATCCTTATGCAAAAATACATCATACTATGCTCTAGGGATCTTGATTATGGCATTGGAACGCAATGCAGATATGCTTTAAAACAATATGACGAAGACGATGATATTAAAAAAGTATATTTCATTGGCCCAAGGAATGCAGACGGATTCTCTCCGAAAGTTACATCAGAAGTAATTCCTGTCAGTGGAAGATACTTTGTTACCAGAGAACCCTTCTTTGCCTATCAATCAAACAGGATTATCAAGCAACTTATCTTGAGAAATAGAATCGATGAAATCGTTCTTCACACTCCAGTAATGGCGGAGAATTACGGCGTCAATCTAGAGGTGACATTCCACACTCTGCACAAATCTATCATTCAGAATTTCCCCAAAACGCCTTCCTATTTGATCGCCTCACTCTTTCATCATATTTTTTCATACTTCGATAAAAAAACTATTCACCATGCTGATGCCGTCCATTTTGTGAGTAGTAAAATTCTTAACGACGCAATGATTTATTACCCTGCGTACGCGAAAAAATTTTCGATAAAAGCAAATACTATTGACAAAAACCTTTTTTTTGCATTGAGCAAAACAGAAATCGAAAAAGTTAAGAAACGCATGGATCTTGCCGACTCGAAGAAGAATATCCTCTATGTCGGTCGGCTGGAACCTTTTAAAGGTATTCTCGACCTTATTGAGATCATTATCCAACTGAAGGATCCTTCTATTCGTCTGCTGGTTGTCGGTGACGGCCCCCTAGCTCAGCATATTCAACGATACCCGTTTGTAAGATATTTTGGCCGGAGAGATCACAATCAATTATTTGAATACTACAATATTGCCGATGTATTCATCTTCCCTTCAAGAAATGAATCCTGCGGGCTGGCGCTCATGGAAGCCATTCAATGCAAAACACCCTCAATAGCTTTTAAACCGGATGGAAAAAACTACCTCACTGTATCGGATAGAATTATTACCCATGGAGTAAATGGATTCTTGGTGAGAGACAAACAGGAAATGATGGAAACAATCCTGTTAATTCTAAGGTCCGGCTTCCACCCGCTGCCTGCCAACAGTAAACATCGACCATAGATATTGATAGGCTCAATTGAATTTCATTCTGTCAATGTCAGTCCCCTTATCCAATCCCAAGTCCTGCGTAACCCCTCATTGATTCCAACATCAGGCAGCCAACCCAGCTCTTTTTTGATCTTAGAATTGTCGAGCACGACTGACTTTACGTCGATTGGACGGCCAGGAAAATATATTTTCTTTAATCTTCGTCGAGTTACCTTCTCAACTTCATCGCAAAGTTGATTGATGCTCAGACGCTGCCCTGACGAAACATTATAGACTCTGATTTTATTTTGTTGATTGGAAAATTGCATACAGGCCATGCACGCATGAACAAGATCATCAATATACAGATAATCCCGGATCACCTCACCATCTCCCCATATTTCTATCCCGTCGTCTTTCCTAAGCTTCTCTAAAATACTGCGAATAATTCCAAATCCTTGAATATACGGTTGTTGCGGCCCGTAGAGGTTCGATGGCCTAAGTATGGTAATCCTGTTTTCACATTGGCTGCTGCAGGCCCAAAGGAATGCTTCCATGGCCGCTTTCCCGGCACCATGATAGGATATTGGTGCAGGCGAACAGATCTCTTTCACCGGATTTGTTGAGGGATTACCATAAATGGTGCCGCCTGAAGAAAAGTAAATCAAGTGGATATGATTGTAGTCTTGAAATAAATTAAGATATCTAAGAAAAGGTAGAACATTCAAGTTCCCCTCTTGCGAAGGCTGCCTTAACGTGGTTGTCGGCACACTGCCAGAAGCAAGATAAAACACGGTGGAACAGCGTTGTAAGAGGCCCTTAAGAAAACTATCCGAACAAGACGCGGCTTCATAGAAATCAACACCGTCTTTCCTTTCAGGCCAAGAAACCATTCGGTCAAGTATGTGGATTATGTAGCCAGCGTCTAAAAGAGAATCTTGAAGCTTACGACCGACAAATCCCATTCCTCCAATCAATAAGACTTCATGATCTTGATTCATTTGATAGATCCCATTAACCGTTCATAAAGTGAGACATATCTTTGCGCACAGTCATCCCATGTGCCGATATGTTCTTTTACCCATTCGGCGGCAGCCTTTCCAACGCACATATTGACATCCTTGACGTTCAACCACTGCAACGCCTCTCGTAAGCTTTCCTTAGAATTGGCTACCCAACCTGTCTTTTGATGTTCTATCATATTCCTATGGGCAGGTATATCTGAAGCGATGATTGGAAGTCTAGCCGCCATGGCTTCCAGAATGACCTGAGGTCTTCCTTCATCGTGATCACTAAGTGTGACCAGTCCTGACGCTTTAGGAAACCATTCATTGCAAAGCTCTAAAGGATGCGTAGGACCATGATAGTGAACCCATCCCGGAACGGTCATTTTCTCCTGCATCGGCCCTAACAAGTGAAGTTCATCATTTCTATTAAATATGGTCTCCCCCCATGAAAAAAGAGAGCCGATTTTTTTCTTCGTCAAGCGTAAAACAGCAATCCATTTTCTGGGGGTTTGCGTTATGTTCTGCCTTCTATTCACTTCAAACCACATTTCTTTCACACCAAAAGGGACGGGTATGACCTCCGCTATATCGCCGAAACGATCCGTCAAACCCTTCACCATCCAGTCCGCATTGGGCGCCAGGATGCATCTTCGCTGTCTGATCACTTTTCGCAGGAGTTGAATCATAAATGGTTTTTCGAGCAAAGCGTAATCGCTCCCCAAAACTGAAATAACCGCTGGTTTCGGGATTCCCCATAGAGGGAGGGCATTCTGAAGCCAATTCACATGTAGAATGTCGGCCTCAGAATGCCGCATATAGGCTTTTCGCAGGAGAACAAGTAATTTTACCGCGACCAATAATCCCCGGAAACCACCTGTTCGCAAAATATGAGCGATGCCGCCACGATCCATGAGATTAAACAACCAATCACGTTCCCTATGCGC
Organism: Syntrophaceae bacterium; assembly: GCA_018436925.1. GTDB lineage: Bacteria > Desulfobacterota > Syntrophia > Syntrophales > Smithellaceae > UBA8904. Next base: position 4,682 of record JAHDKI010000009.1, on the reverse strand, counting down.
CTGAGCATCTTTCACCACAGATGGCTTTTCCCCGGGTGGAGCCCAGAGGGTTAGATCAACTCCGTCTTTTCGAGCCACTGCATAGACTAAATCGCTAACAAACCGGACCCGCCAATCCTCGGCATTTTGCGGATATGACGAACTGACCATCAACACTTTCATAAAGGATTCCCAGGACAGTTATGAACTTGACGTTTTTCTTTCAGCTCTTTTCATTCCGGCTACAATGCGACCGCTTCCAAAAAAAATGAAAACGAGCGCCATCAAAACCATGAAGAATCCAAAAAGCAACGAAGGACTGCCGCCATATAAAGGAATGCTTCTCGCCGGATTTGACTCATCGAATCGGATATCCAAATTATCGTCGACCTCCAGACTATCCCACTGATGCTTGATCATAATACTTTTCGAAACAATTCTGGGAGCTTCGGATGTCGGCATAAAAGAATACTCAATATAGTAATTTGCGCTGCCGTCTGACGATTGCTCGTAGTATTTATTAATGACCGTGCCAACTCCCTGGCCTACATATCCCTGCACTCGCCGATATTCCGAATAGGCCGCCCAGCTTCCATAGATCAGAAAAAATCCAATAATGAGGCAGATGATCCCCCAGAAGATCTTTGAAAAAGAAATGCTCAATGAAGAACCTCCCCCTTAGTTGTTCCGGAGTTTTTTACAGATACCACGTTCTTTGAAAAACAATCTACAATATTATTCTTAGGAATGAAGTACTAAAACAAAAGGGGGCATCTTTACGATACCCCCTTTTAGATAACTTCGTTCTTGAAAGGATCCTGCTAATTTTTAATGATACTAGACTGTCTCAAGCTCATTTCCCCATTCGCGACTGTTACAATTGAATCCGTCACGCCCCAGGTTCCAGCAGTCGATGAGCAAGTCAGCGTAAAATTATCCTGATCGGTAAAATCCGGCGTCATCGTCACGCCATCGGTACGACTGTAACCCGCATCCTGCAATGCGACCAAATCAATATCAGAAGCGGACGGATTATCCACAAAGTAGGCAATGGACGCCGTGTAGGCGTTTTTGCAGTCACTGTCGAGCGTTGCCATATAGCCTCTTTTTCGGTACTGCATGAACTGCGGAATAGCGATGGCCGCCAAAATACCGATGATGGCGATAACAATCATCAACTCAATCAGGGTGAAACCCTTCTGACCTTCTTTACGGAACATTTTCAACATAGACCTTCCTCCTTTTAAAATTGCGTTTTTAAATTGTTTTTTATTTTTTCTACTTTCATAATCGTCTTCTTTTTTCAACTCTTTAATTTTTTCCCGTCCACCTCCTGAATTCCTTATCGGAAATTCGTAATTTATTCTTGCGTCTTAAATTAAAGCAATCATCATACCATTATATGACCAATAAATTTTCGTAATGAATATCAGAGCTTTATAAGAAATGCCGTGATCTCTGTCACAGTTTCGTTAATTTGAATCGTCAGAAAAACAGGTCATTTTCACCACCGGTTCGTCATTTTGCACCACCTTGTTTTGATAGTCTTTGTCATGATGTTTTTGTTGCTCTTGAAGAAAAATGGACTCGATTTTTCTCCAGAAACCGTTTAAGAAACCAAATATGTTTTTTAATCTCGATGAGTGGGGAATTCTTTCTGCCAATATTTTATAGAAAATTCCCCGCTATGTTCTTTGTTTAGATCTGACTTTCTTTATCTTTTATTGTCTTGATATTTATGAGTAATTTAAAATTTCTGATATCAAAGAATCAGCTTTGCCAAATCGGTTTCTGGATAATTTTGGGTCTTTTCCTGATTGCCGGCGCCTTAATTAAATTTTCATTCGTTTTTCAGGAAAGTCTGTGGCCGGATGAAGCGCTGTATCTTTACATTGCCCGGAATTTATCATGGGATCTTACAAATTTGACAGACATTACGGGAACATGGTTTTATCATAACCCTCCCCTCTTGATGTATCTGCTTAGCCTTTTTCCAACCGGCAATCCGGCCGATTTTGCCTCTGCCGCAAGAGCCCTAATTACCCTGATGGGAATCGGAACCATCCTCATCACATATTTCATTGCCCGTAAGGTTTATCATCCCCTTGTTGGATTAATTGCAGCCGGATTACTGGCAGTTTGCCCCTTAACCAATTGGCACAGCATAAGAATTTTAACCGACATACCTGTTGTTTTTTTCATTTATTTGGCAATTTGTATGCTGGTATATGACAGAAGGATCGCCTTCTACTTTTTCGGATTCTGCGCCGTTTTGACTAAATATTCTGCTTTTCCTATTCTTCTTATTCCTTTGCTTCTGCGCCTGAAACCAAGAATTTGGCTTCTGATGTATTTTTCACTTTTTCTGCTGCTGCTGGGTTTTGTATCAATCAGAAGCGCCTTCCCCGCTCCGACAGGATGGATCAGCAGTTTTTATTATTACTTCCAAATTCCTGATGTCTTCCATATGTTGAAAGAATCTGAGTTTTTTTTAGGGTATTTTTTGATGCTCTTTGCAGCGGCCGGTTTCTTTTTTACTCTCAAGGAGAAAAAATACTCGGCTCTTTTTCATTGGCTTTTGCTTTTCGGGTTATTCAGATTTTTTCTCCCCTGGGTGATTTTCCGCGTTTCCCGTTATACTCTGCCTCTTTATCCGGGACTTCTTATTTTTGCCGCTTACGGGTGCTATCAAAGTGTTATTTTCATCGGCTCAATATGGCCAAAGTCTTCAAAATGGGCAACAGCATTTCTCTTATTGTCTATACCTGTTATCATGAGTTTTCATGCTCTAAAAAGCGTCGATATGATGAATAAAACCTCAAACACTTTTGTAGGTTTTGCCAAGGCGATTGATTTTCTTAAAAATCAACCGCCCCCGCATATTGTTGCGACCCCCTCTCCGAGGCAAATGAAATATTATGAACCCGAATTTAATTTTTACGATATTGGCGCCGACGTAACCCCGGATTCCCTGAAGTTGCTCATTTTGGAAAAGAAGATAGAGTATCTTTCAATAGATATCTGGTCGCCTCATTTGCCTTCCTGGTGCAGAACTTATGATTTTCAGAAAAATGGTTATCAACTGATTTATGCCAGCAAAGGAGTGTACCTTTTCAGAATTTTAAAATATTAATCAAAGCTCTTGAGGCTTTTGATGTCTTATTAAGGAGCACTTAAACAAAAAGATATTTTTATTATCATTGAAAGACCGACGCCTCTCTAGGATTTTTAATTAATAATTTTCGACAGTGTCAACGTCATCACACCGTCTACTACATCCACTGTTGCGGGGCTTACACCTATTGTTCCGTATTCATCGGAGCACCTCAATGAAAAATTGTCCTGCCCTGTAAAAGACGTAACTTGCAATAAGACTCCAGGTGTATCCACATAACCTAAGCGACTGGTTTCCAACATCTCACTGGTTAGATTATCTGCATTCGGATTTTCAATAAAGTATGCCATTGAGGCGGTAACGGCATTTCGGCAGGCACTATTTAAACTGGCAGAAAAACTCTTTCTTCGAAATTTGGTATATTGCGGAATGGCAATCGCGGCCAGAATGCCAATTATGGCAATAACAATCATCAGCTCAATTAGCGTAAACCCTTTATCTTTTTTACGAAAGATCTTTAACATTCTGCTCACCTCTTTGATGGCAACGGTTTTTTATAACAATCTATTAATCACCACTAAAAGAAAAATAATTTTTGTAATAACTGCATTCGTCACCCGTTTTTTCAAATTTGACTATGCAACTGTAGTGCCATCTATCAGTTTATAAATTGTTACATATTTACAAGAACATGAATGGACCAATACATTTATTTCAAAAATAAAACAAGATTGAACAGCGCAATGATCGGTCATTTTCACCACCTATTCGTCATTTTGCACCAGTTGATAAAATCAGTACCCCGGCGAGTCGAAATGTGATAAAAGCGGTCTCGATTTTGCAGATAAAGGGCACTTTATGTTCGAAGTAACGATTATTAAAACATTTTCCGCCGCACATTTGCTGGCCGAGATCGGCGGCAAGTGCGAAGAGCTTCACGGCCATAATTTCAAGGTGGAAGTCACGGTCGGCGCCGATGCGCTCAACGAAGAAGGCATTTTAATCGATTTCCGGATTGTGAAAAAATGGCTCAAAGACATTCTGGATCGCCTGGACCACCAACACCTCAACGAGCTGCCCTTTTTCCAGGGTGTAAACCCCTCTTCGGAAAATATCGCGCGTCACATTTTCACAACGATAAAACCGATGGCGCACTCTCAAGGTGTCAATATTTTGAACGTCAAGGTATGGGAATCCGACACAGCCTCCGTCACGTACAAAGAATAATAAAACGAAAGGATCAAAGCAGTGGCTTCGCCTCTTTATAATATATTCTTTTTACCTTGCACCTTGCACCTTGCACCTTGTATATTAAATCCATGTTTAGTAACAATCGATATCCTAGAAAGTCGAGGCATACGATGATTCGTTTGGTCGGGTAACAGATCGCCTTCGCCAGGGTCTCAAAGACCGTGCAAAGCAAGATCGTTACCTGATGTAATGTGTATAACCCGTACAGTCGCCAGAGCCCGTTTCGGAGCTCGCATTTGCAAGGGAGGGTACTCACATGTCCAAATCTTTCATTGGTATCGATGTTTCAAAGAACAGTCTTGATGTGCATATCCTGCCGGAAGGCCTGTCTCTTTCG
>JAHDKI010000029.1 GCA_018436925.1 Syntrophaceae bacterium | reverse complement strand
GGGCAAATACAATCCCGGCCAGAAGGCGTTTTTCCTGGTCGTGGCGGGCTTCGGCGTGATTATGATTATCACGGGGTTGATCATGTGGTTTCCGACGGCGCTGCCGGTGGGACTGGTTCGCTGGATGTACCCGCTGCACGCTTTAGGCTTCGTGGCGATCTTCGCGTTTTTCTTTATTCACCTGTATTTGGGGACGATCGGGAACCCCGGTTCCGTTCAGGCGATGTTTTCCGGCTGGATGGACAAGAAGGTGTTGACCATGCTGCATCCGAAGTGGGTCAAAGAGATGGAGCATGAAGGCAAGCTGATCGTCTACGGCGAAGAAAAGAAAGATGACGCCCACGGGCATCATGCTTAACAAAAGATAGAATCAACTTGATAGTCGTAAAAAGGCCTGCGGGGATCATCTCCGCGGGCCTTTTTTATGGCGTCTCGCCTCGCAATTTTGAATCATCGGCCAAAAACCGTTTCCAGAGGGCTTTAAACGTCGCATAATCATGCGAGCCGTCAATAACCGTGACCCGATCGGGCGGCAAAACGGCGGCCAGCAATTCCGCGCCCGGTTTATAAGGGTCGCGGGAGCCGTAGCCCAGATAGACATGGGCCTTGCGATTGCCGCTGACCGACTTTTGAATCCAGTGCCAGAACATTCTTTCCCAGTCCTCTTCGATCCGGTAAGGGCCCGGATGCCAGTTGGTCAGGCCGCCTGCGGCTTCAATTTCTTTCAAAATGGCCGATCCGCCGAGAAAAGGCGCAATCAGATACACGCCGGCGATGTCTTCAGGATAGTCCATCAGGTACAGCATGGCGCCCAGGCCGCCCATGGACACGCCGACAAGCCAGATCGTCTTGCACCCCCTGTTTTGAGCGGGTTTGATGACGTCTTCTTTCAGGCGAGTCATCAGGCTGCGTCCTCCGTAGTAGCCGAAATGCGCATTGGGCGCGGCCATATCGAAGGCAAGCCCGCACGACAGGACATCGGCGACAAATCCCTCTTGTTCAAAGCTTTGATGAGAGCCGCCCAGACCGCGTAAAAAAACGATCATTCGGCGAGGTGAGTCGTTTTGGATCGGGTACTCATAAAAGGCCACATCCATGGGGGATTTCGCGAAAAACGAGGCGCAGCCCGACAACAGCGCGCAGGTCGCAAGGCCGATGAGGAAAACGCACGCCGGTTTCAAAAGGGTCTTCTTGAAAAGGCTCAATCGGTCCGCTTGGCCCTTGTCATTTCCGCCGGTCCGCGTCATTTCACAATCTGAAAAATGTCTTTGGCCTTCGGATCGCCGGCTGTGCGCAAAAGCTCGAACAAAACCATTTCCGTGGACGTGATCTGCGCGCCCGCGGATTGGATTGCATCAATGCCGATGGCGCGGTTATCGGGTGTGCGGGAGGAAACCGCGTCGGCCACCAGATGCACGGTGTAGCCGTTTTGCATCAGATCCAGCGCGGTTTGATATACACAGATGTGGCATTCGATGCCGGTCAGCACCACATGCCGCCGGGTCAGCGACTCCAGCCGGTCACGAAATCCCATGTCCGACCAGCAACTGAAGGTTTCTTTCGCGATGGGGATTTCATTGCCGAGTTCCTGCAAAAGCGGATCGATGGTGCGTCCCAGTTTTTCCGGAATCTGCTCCGTATGCAGAATCGGCAGACTGAGCGCTTTAAAGCCCCGGATCAGGCGGACATTGTTCTGAAAAAGGGTCTCTTTATTGTGCATGATCTGGGCGAGTTTGCCCTGGATGTCGATGATGATCAAAACGGCGGCGGTGCGGCTGAGCATCGAATATCTCCTTGAGAAGCCTTTGCGCGGGTAACTTAGAAAAAATGGCGCGGGCTTGTCAATCCCTATTATTGCTGATAAGAAAACGAAAAACATGCAAGGTGAAGATCATGACTCTGCCGACTTTTGAAAACGTCACACTCCATGAATACCGCGACGGCCGTCTGGCCGAAGTGACGCTGCCCTTTTCCGCGGAGTATGCCGTGGCGTTGTCGATCAACTCAACGCCCTACATCACCATGGCCTCATCGGGAACTTATCTGCGCGAGCACATCACCGGCTATTTGCTCACGGAGGGCATTATTACGGATATTCGGCAGCTGGTCCGTCTGGAGGTGGACGAAGCGGCCCTTGCCGTCAACGCCGTCTTGCTGGATGACCCGATGATTGCCGACAGGCTGGAGCGCATCAAAACACTTTCCGCCGCGGGCGGTCGCGGCAAAAAAATCCCGCCGCCAGCGCATCTCGTTCGTGGCGAATTGCCCTGCCTTCGCGCCGAGATCGTTTTGCAGGCGATGAACGAGTTTCTGACCTATTCACGCGAACATGAGACAACGCACGGAGTTCACGGCGCCGCCCTGTATTCGCTTGCCGGAGAAAGACTGGCTTTTTTCGACGAGATCGGCAGGCACAACGCCATCGACAAAGTCATCGGGCATGCCGCGCAAAACAACATTGCGCTGGCCGATAAACTCATCTGCTCCACCGGCCGGATATCGAGTGAAATCGCCAACAAAATCATCTTCGCCCGCGCGCCGATTCTGGTGACCCGCGCCTCTCCCACGACGCTCAGTGTGCAGCTTCTGCGCCGTTTCAACATCCTTTCGATCATCCGGGCCGTCAACGGCCGTTTCTATGTGGTCAACGGCAGCGATCGCATTCTCTGACGGACGCAAGAGGCCCTGTCTGCAAGACGGCTTGCCTTGAGATGTCCTTTCCAATAATCTGCTTGACAAGGAACAAACGGAGGCGTATTTTACCGAATACTAAATTAGTAAAAAGGTAAATGTCAGCCGATGGATCGAAAAGAAGCCATAATTTTCTCCGCCCGCAAGCAGTTCACACGCTTCGGCTATACCAAGACCACCATGGATGAGATTGCCCGGGAATGCGGAATCACCAAACCCACCCTCTATCAGCATTATGCAGGCAAAGCGGATCTTTTTGCCGCCGTTATCGATCATGAGCAGACGGCTTTTTTTGCAATGATCGATCAGGCGACGGTCCGCACGGTCACGGCGTCGGAGAAACTGCGCATTTACGCGCAGATGCAGGTTGAGGCGGTGAAAAAATTTCTGCTCCTGGGTGAATTATCGCGCCACGCGCTTTTGGATTTGCATCCCGAAGCCTTGAAAGTCATGGCCATTTGCCGGCAACGAGAAGAGGGCCGCCTGGCGGCCTGGATCGAAGAGGGCGTGGCCAGCGGAGAATTTGCGTCCACGGACGCTCAATTTGCCGCCCGTATTTTTTTTCTGGCCGTCATTTCCCTGAGGTTTCAGATTCTCGTGCTCGACAACGTGACGGTGGATACGATCACGGCTGATGAGGTGCCGGTGGCGCGCCTGGCCTCGGATCTTGAGCGCCTGGTTGATCTTTTTCTAAATGGATTTCTGGCGAGGAGTTAAACGATGATCAAAAAAGCGGGTTTGATTCTGTGGATTGTTTTATTGCTGCTTGGCGGCGCCATCTCGCAGGGCGATGCCGCGATGCTGACGCTTGATGAGGCGATCGATCTGGCGATGGAAAAAAACCCGACGCTTGCCCAGGCCAGACAGAGCAAGGATCAGGCCCATTACGCCCTGCAGGCCGCCTGGTCGCGGGCTCTGCCGTCGCTTTATGCGGGCGGAAATTACCAGAGGATGTGGGACCGGCCGGAATTCGTCATTCCTCTGCCGGAAGCGATTTTCGGACCGAATGCGGAAATCCGGTCGCAGACGGGCGCGGACCACACGCTGACCGGTTCGGTTGTTTTGGAACAGCCGATCTTTACAGGCGGCGCCGTCTGGTCCGGCATCGGCATCGCCCGCGACGGTATGTCCATTGCCGAGTGGTCGCTTGTTGCCGTTACGCAACAGACCCTTGAGACCGTATACAGCGCCTTTTACAGCGTTCTTTTGTCGCAAAGCCTTCTTTCGGTCGCTAAAACAGCGGTGCAAAACGCCGAAGTAAACCTCGATCAGGTTGAAAAGCGCTATCAACAAGGGGCGGCTTCCCGCTTCGAACTTCTGCGGGCGCAGGTTCAGCTGGCGACGGTCCGGCCGCAGTGGACGGAGGCGAAAAACACATACGATGTGGCTCAGGAACGGCTCAAGGATCTGCTGGGGCTGGACAAGGCCGATTCGATCGACATCCGGGGCGATCTGGAGCCAAGGCCAAACGCTTTGCCCCTGAAAGATCCGGACGCGATAGTGGTCACCGCTTACGACCGGCGGCCCGAATACCGGATTCAGCAGCTGCAAAATGAGATCAATGAAAAAAGAATCCGTGTGGCCCGCGCGGAATTTCTGCCCACAGTCGCTTTGTCGTCGGCCGTGCAGTGGCAGGCGTTGCGAGACGATCTGCATTTCGGCCGGGACGATTTTGAACGGACATCATATGCCGCCCTCACTTTGCGGATACCGTTGTTCAATGGTTTCGGCAGCCGTGCGCGTCTTCATGACGCGCGCCTGGAGCTCAAGAAATCCGAGATCCAGTCGGCTGATCTGAAAAATCTCATCGCGACGGAAATTCGTGCTGTTCATCACGAGGTGACCCAGGCCGATGAAATTCTTCAGTCGCAAAAACAGGTGGTCGAGCAGGCCCGCGAGGGGCTGCGCCTGGCCAATCTGCTTTACGCCGAAGGCGCGGCAACGCTTCTGGAAGTGATTGACGCGCAACTGGCCTTCACGCAGGCCAGCACCAGTTATTTTCGGGCGATTTATAACTTCAATACCGCGTCGGTCAGGTTGGAAAAAGCCTGCGGCATCCTGACGGCGGATTCGATCCTGGACGAAGCGGAGGGTCCATGAATACCGAACGACTCCTTTTTATATCTGCGCGAAAGCGACTTTTCGCCGGACTGGCGGTGATGTTGACGGCGTTTTTGATGATTTCAGTCGGCGGGTGCCGGGCAAAAGAGGAAAAAGCCGAGGAGGTCGCCGTCCTCGTTTCCGTGATGGAAGTGGAAACCGGTCCGATGGAAGACGTTTTGCGCTTCACGGCTGATGTGCGCGCAAGGCGCGATGTGAAACTGCTGTCGCAAGTGGGAGAGCGCATCATTGCGCTTCACGCCGATAAAGGCGATCGGGTTCGCGAAGGAGATCTTCTGGCGGTGATCGATCACACGCTCTTATCGCACGGCGTGGCTCAGGCCGAGGCGGCGGCGCAAGCCGCTCGCTCGAGCTTGGCCAATCTCGAAATCGAATATCGGCGCGCCGAACGTCTCGTCGCCGAGGAAGCCATCAGCCGGCAGCAGTACGATGCCCGGAAAACGCAGTATGAAAGCGCGCAATCCGCCGTCGCCCAGGCCGAAGCGGCCCTGGAGCAGGTCCGCCGGCAATACCGCAACGCCTTTATCCGTGCGCCTTTTTCCGGCGTGATCAGCAATCGCTTTGTCGAGCTGGGAGATATGGTGGCGCCCGGCGCGCCCGTGTTCGGCCTCGTGCAGATGGATGCGATGCGCGTGCTTGCGCAGGTGAGCGAGCATGAATTCGCCCGCATCGTACCGGGTCAGAAAGCGAGGCTCCAGATTGCGAGTTTGCCGGATCGGATTTTTGAAGGCCGCGTCGCCAAGAAGATGCCGATCCTGGATCCGGTAAGCCGGCTCGCGACGGTCGAAGTGTCTTTTTCCAATTCGGAAGGTCTTTTGGTCGCCGGAATGTTCGGCGATCTCGAGATCATCATAGACCGGAAAGAACAGGTTCCCCGCATACCGGTTTCCGCCTTGCGGCACCGGGTGGAGCCGACTGATCGGGGCGATCCGGCCGCCGACGGCCGCTCGGAGCAATTCTATGTTTTCGTGGTGGAAAATAAAAAGGCCGCAAGACGCGACGTCGTCACCGGCTATCGGCAACAGGGGCTGATTGAAATTGTCTCCGGCGTCAAAGCGGGTGAGTTGCTCGTGGTCCGCGGCCATCATGCAGTGGAAGACGGCGGCGCCGTAGAAATCGCTCGCGGCGAAGAGGCCGACATGCGAGGCGAAAGACCATGAAACTGGCAAAGCTTGCCGTCGACCGGGCTGTAACCTTCACGATGGTTTTTCTCATCGTTTTGGGGTTCGGCATTTTTTCCTTCACGCAGCTGCGCACGGATCTGCTGCCGGACATTAAATTTCCCACGGTGGTGGTGCTCACGCAATACACGGGCGTCGCGCCGGAAGACATGGAACTTCTGATTTCCCGGCCGATTGAAGAAGCGGTCGGGCGCGTGGCCAATGTCAAACGTGTGACGTCTCGTTCGTCTCTGGGCAATTCCGCGGTCGTCATCGAATTCGACTGGGGCATCGATATGGACATGGCGGAATTCCACGTGCGCAAGAACCTCGATTTCGTGCGCGACTATCTGCCCGATGACGCCGACGAGCCGGTGACGTTCACCTTCGATCCGTCGCTTCAGCCCATTCTGATTCTGGGGCTCACCTCGGGAAAGCTCAGCCAGCCGGAGCTGCGCCGCATTTCAGAAGATCTCATCGAGCCCCGCATTGAACGCATCGAAGGCGTCGGCGCGGCCGAGACGGTCGGCGGCGCAAGACGCCAGATTCTCATCGAACTCAATCCCCATGCCCTGCAGGCCAAAGGGCTTTCAACCTCCGATGTGGTCCAGGCCATCCGTCTGGAGAATGTTCAGTTCCCGGGGGGATTCGTCACGCAGCAGGACCAGGAATACACCATCCGGGCGTTGGGTTTGTACCAGAGCGTCGATGAGATCCGCGACACGGTGGTTGCCTTCCGGTCCGGATCGCCTGTGTATCTGCATCAGGTCGCCCGCGTGCGCGACGGCTTCGAGGAAGCCCGGGGGCTGGTGCGGACGGACCGCAAGCCCGCCGTCATGATGTTCGTGCAGAAACAATCGGATGCCAACACGGTGCAGACCGCCAACCGCGTCGCGGGGGCTTTGCCGGGCATCGAAAAGGCCGTGGGCGACGACGTTCGAATTCTGAAGCTTTTCGATCAGTCCGAATTCATCAACAAATCGGTCTCCAACCTCAGCAATACCGCCGCGCTCGCTTTTTTGCTGACCGGTTTAGTGCTTTTGTTTTTCACCCATAATATCCGGTCATCGATCATCGTGTCGCTGGCGATTCCGGTTTCGGTGATCTCCACCTTTGCCGTCATGTATCTGGCGGATCTCACCCTCAACATCATTTCGCTTGCGGGACTCGCGCTCGCGATCGGGCTTTTGGTGGACAACTCCATCGTCGTGCTGGAAAACATCTACCGGCTGCGCGAAGACGGCGCCGCGCGCGAAGAGGCCGCCGTTGCCGGCGCCTCGCAGGTCGGCCGGGCGATCACCGGCTCGACGCTGACGACGCTTGCCGTCTTCGTGCCGATCCTTTTTGTTCCGGGCATCGCGGGCGTGCTTTTTAACGATATGGTGATCACCATCTGTTTTTCGCTGGTGGTGTCGCTTTTTGTCGCCCTCACGCTCATTCCGCTTTTGTCTTCGCGTTATTTGCGGATGACCGCCGCGGGCGCCGACCTGATCCGCCTTAAACACTCAGGCAGGCAAGGCGTGAAAAAAAGCGCGCTCATCGGAGCGCGGGTTGCGGGTTTTCTGACGGCAATCACCAATCTGCACGAGCGGTCGCTGCGCTTCGCCATCCGCCATAAAAAACTCACGCTGATGAGTGTCGTTGCGGCTTTTGTCGTTTCGCTGGGACTTTTGGCCTCTTTGGGCACGGAGTTCATTCCCCAGACGGATCAAAGCTATATTCGTTTAGAATTGGAGATGCCGCGCGGAACGGCGCTCGACACCACCGAAGCGGTCATCCGAAAAGTCGAAAATGAAATTGTTGAGGCTGCGCCCGAGATTCGCACCATGACGGCCATCATCGGAGATCCGGGAACGATTTCAGGCGGCTTTCAGGGCGTGGGGTCGAACTACACCGAATTTCACATCGGCCTGATTCCGATTGCCCAGCGCAAACGGTCCCAGGATGACATTACCGATGCGATTCGCCGGCGCCTGGCGGCGATTCCGGGCATTGAATCCCGTTTCCGGCAAGGCGGCATGGAATTTTCCGAAGGGGATGTGATCGTCAAGCTCTTCGGCTATGACCTGCCGCAGCTTCGCGATCTGGCCGAGCGTGTCAGTAAAAAGGTCCGGCCGATTAAGGGCGTCGGGGACGTGAAATCGGCGATTACCGGCGGCCAGCCGGAATGGGTCGTCGACATCGACCGCAACCGCGCGGCGCAACTGGGACTTAAAGCGTCGATGGTTTCGGATGTGGTCTACACCAGCATCCAGGGAACGGTCGCCTCCCTTTATCAGGATCAGGGGGAAGAGTATGACATCCTGGTGCGCCTGCCGCGCGAATTCCGGCAGCGAAAGGATATCGTGGAAAACCTGCTGGTCCGAACGCCTGCGGGATCTCAGATTCCGCTCAAGGCCGTGGCCGACATTCGTCAGGATCTGTCGCCCTTTACCGTGACCCGCGAAGATCAGCAGAGGATGGCGTCCGTGGCCATTACCGTGGCCGGTCGGGATCTGGGCGGCGTGATCAAGGACGTGACCCGGGAGATGGCCGGATTTCCTTTTCCCCAGGAGACGCGCTACGAAGTGGGCGGCGCGGCCGAAGATATGCAGGAATCTTTCATGTATCTGGGGATTGCCATTCTGATCGCCTTTGCCGTCGTCTATATGGTGATGGCGGCGGTCTTCGAATCGCTTGTGCACCCCTTCATCATCATGACAGCCGTTCCGCTGTCGGTGATCGGCGTCGCCGGCGCGCTGTTTTTTACCGGAACCGTCATCAGCGTGACGGCGCTCATCGGCATGGTGATGCTCACCGGCATTGTCGTCAACAACGGCATCGTGATGGTCGATTTTATGAACCAGCTGCGCGCCGACGGGATGGAGATGAATGAGGCGGTGGTGCAAGCCGCGAAACTGCGCCTGCGCCCGGTGCTGATGACCGGGCTGACCACAGTGCTGGCGATGTTTCCGCTGGCTTTGGGCCTGGGTGAAGGCGGAGAAACCTGGGCGCCCATGGCGCGCGCCGTCATGGGCGGGCTGTTTGTGTCCACCGCACTGGCTGTGATCGTCATCCCGATTCTCTACCTGCTGATTGTCTCGTGGACGGAACGCGTCAAGGACCGCTGGCGGAAGAGAGAAGCGGACGCGACGGTGTAGCGCGCGATCCAGCAAAACAAGTCCCGGCGAGTCATCGCCCGGGCTTTGTCCTTTTAAGCCGCGGGCGTCTGCGAGGCGACAGGGCCGCAAACGCGCCATCGGCCTATTTGCGGGGAAGGCAAAGCGGGCCTGTCTCAAATTCCCCTTTGACACGGAAGGCCCTTTTGCTTATAGATGCTGCTCATGCGGTTTTCCTTGTCGGACGGCCGGGTTTTTGTTGCAGCGTCGTCCGGCGCGGTTGATCTGTCTTCACTGTTGCGAGGAGCCCGTGACAGCAGGGGTTTTGATCCTTTTCTATCTTTTCTTTCCGGCGCTCGCCGTCTATCTGGCCGGGAGATGCGCCGTCTTCAACAAACTGGGCGCCGTCGTCGTCTGTTATCTCGCCGGAATTCTCGCAGGCAACCTCGGCTTGATTTCCCCGCGGATGGCCGCCCTGCAGAATCCGCTGATGCTGGTCACGATCAGCCTTGCCCTTCCTTTGATGTTCTTTTCCATTGATGTGCGCCGCTGGCGCAGACTGGCGGGCAAATCGATTCTATCGCTGGGGTTGCAGATTCTTGCCGTTGTGATCACGGCCGCGGCGGGGTTTTTTCTGTTTCGCGACGGCGTGGGTGAAGAAGCCTGGAAGATCGCCGGGATGTTCGTGGGGCTTTACACGGGCGGAACGGTCAATCTGGGCGCCATCGCAACCGCGTTGCGCGCCGACCAGACCCTGTATCTGGCCGCACACACGTCCGATGTGCTGGTCTCCAGTGTTTATCTGCTTTTTCTGATCACAGTCGGCAGGCGCGTTCTGGAAGCAATTCTGCCGGCTTTTCAAACCGCCGGAGGCGCAGATGCGGCAAAAGAACCGGAATTCAATTCATATGCCGGCCTCTTGGAAAAGCAAAACGCCTTGCCCCTGCTGAAGGCTTTGGGGCTGGCCGTGCTGATTTTTACTGCAGGCGGTATGGCCTTTTTGGTCTTTCCGGAGGATACGGCTTTTGTTGTCGCGATTCTCGCCATTGCCACGCTGGGTATTTTGTGTTCGTTTATTCCCGGTGTGCGCGAAATCCGGATGACCTACCAGTTGGGCAATTATTTCATCCTGATCTTCTGCCTGGTGGTGGGTTCGATGGCGGATTTCAATCGTCTGGTCTCTACTGCGCCCATCATGCTCGCATACGTGACTTTTACGGTCTTTGTCTGTCTGCTGTTGCACGTGCTGTTGGCGGCGATCTTCAGGATCGACGCCGACACGGTGATCATTACGTCCGCCGCGGGGATCTGCTCGCCGCCGCTGGTTCCTCTGGTCGCCTCCGCTGTGAAAAACAGGGAGTTGATGCTTTCGGGAGTGATCGCGGGCGTTATTGGATGGGTGGTGGGAACGTATCTCGGCGTCGCGACGGCGTATCTTCTGCGGTTGGCCCAGATGCGTCTGCCTTGAAAGAAGGACTCAACATGAAGGAGAAAACACCATGAAACTTTATGACTTCCCCAAATCTTACCAATTGTTCGAAGAAGCCCAAAAGTATCTCCCCAATGGAATATACGGCCCCCGCACGCCCACCTTCCTGACGTTTGGATCCTATCCCGCGTTTATCAAGCGCGGCTTGGGCTGCCGGATCTGGGACGTCGACGGCAATGAATTCATTGATTACATGTGCTCCTTCGGGACGAATCTGCTGGGACTCAAACACCCGAAAGTGGATGCGGCGGCCAAAAAACAGTGGGAAAATGCAGACTGCTTTACGTTGCCGTCGGATCTGTGGCTGCCTTTGGCCAAGACGATTGTGGAAACCATCGACGGTCTTGACTGGTGTGTGTTCGGGAAAAACGGCTCCGATGTGACCTCCTATGCCATCACGCTGGCCCGGGTATATACCGGCAAACAGGATATTCTCCTGGCAAAGGGTTCCTACCATGGGTCTCATTTCTGGTGTCAGCCGCACGGACAGGGCGTGCCCGAAGAGTGGAAAACCCACATTCATTATTTTGACTATAACGATGTCGAAGACTTCAAGCGCGTGTGGGCCGAGCATCGGGGACAAGTCGCGGGGGTGATGCTCACGCCGCACCGGCATGACGCGATGCGGGATCAGGAGCTGCCTGCGCCTGCGTTTGTGGACGCGGTCAATGCCCTGGCAAAACAGGATGGTTTTCTGGTCATCATCGATGACATCCGCTGCGGTTTTCGTCTGGATCTTGCCGGAAGTGCGAAGCATTACGGATGGAAGGCCGATATTCAATGCTTCGGCAAGGCCATGGCCAACGGCTACGCCATATCCGTCGCCGGGGCGCGCCGCGAATTGATGGAGGCGGCCAAGACCATTTTCTTTACGGGGACTCACTTTTTTTCCGGCGTTCCTTTCGCCGCCGCCCTGGCCTGCATCGACGAAATCCACTCCAGCGGGGCCATCGAACAGATTCGGAAAATGGGAACGCTGCTCATGCAGGGGCTTGAACAAGAGGCTCGCGCTCACGACATTCAGGTCAGCGTCACCGGGCCGCCGGCCATGCCCTACATGACATTTGCCGACGATCCGCTGTTTGAAACGAACCGCTTCTTTTGCGGACAGGCGGCGCGGCGGGGCATTTTCCTGCATCCTCACCATAATTGGTTTGTCTGCGCTGCGATGCAGGAATCGGATATTCAAAAGACCCTGGAGGTCGCATCCGAATGTTTCAAACTGACTCGAGAAAAGCTCGGAGGTTGATATGAAATGGTATCATTTAGGCATCAAGGTCAGAAACAGCGAGGCCTCCATCCGGTTTTACCAAGAGGTCCTGGGGCTGTCGGTCGTGGACAGGGTGGAAATATGGGGGAAGGTCTTCACCTTTGTCGGCAACGACACCATTTCGATTGAAATCGAACAGGCCAATCCGAATGACACCCAGGCGGATCCGTCAAGCATGACGGGGCTCAACCATTTCAGTGTGGTCGTGGAGGATATCCGGTCTTTGGTGGAGGACGCTCGGCGCAAGGGAGCGGACGTGCTGATGGAGCCGTTTGCCTCCCGGCCGGACCGTCTGACCGCCTTTTTGAGGGATCCGGATGGCGTGTTGATCCAGATTATTGAGTATGTCCATTAGAGATCAAGCAAGATCCCAAGCGAGCCCGCTGCAGGAAAAGGAAATACAAGCCGCCGGAGCAACCATTCAAAGCTGTCGTGTCGGACGGATTCTTCCGACGACGGCAAATCCGGTCAGACCTCCACACCGAGCTTTCTGAGATCCTTCGCCGACGGTCCCGCGGTCAACGGATCATATTTTCTGATCCGGTAATATGTCTTGACCATGGCGTCTATCGGCACGGCGGACGCCACCGGATATTTCGTGTGAGCCTCTTTTGTAAATCTCTCCGGGAGCGTGTCTTCATCGGGTTTCTGGCCCATCTTCACATTCATATGCCGTTCCAGTTTGGTGATGCGTTCGCCCGCCTTCTTGAACTGCCATTGATTCATGGCAATGCCTGTGATTGCGGAAAAAAAGTCTGAGTAAACGCTCCAGTTCATCAACATCTGAGACAGCTTAGGGCTTAAAATCGTCGCCACGTTCAACGCGGCTTTGGGAAGATACTTAGGAACCACAGGTTCCGTCATGATGGATAACGCGGTAAACAGGCAGGTTTGCAGCGAGTTGATGCCGGCGAAGATGTCTTCGCAAAAAACCACCCAGGAGGCCTTGCCCAGTGTGGTCAGAGGAGGCATATAGCCCATCAGCACCTCCAGCGACACGAGATAGGACCCCAGATGACAGCCGCCTTTGTTATGGACCGCATAGGATAGTCCGTGCCCCCAGCATGCTCTGGGATCATAGGCGGCAATCTCCAGACCTTTGGCCTGGATGGCGAACTGCGCGCCTCCGTACTTCTCACTCAATCGTTTGGACCCGTCCGCCAGTTCCGCGCCCTCATTGCGCCGGTAGGCGATGTCTTCCAGAATGCGGCCGATGTTGTCGAAATTTGAAAAAGACAGCTCCGTCTGCCGCAGGCCTTTTTCTCCGGCTTCCATGGCCCAGGCAATGGTCCCCCCCGCCGAGATCGTATCCATGCCCATTTCGTTCATGATGTCGTTCCAGACGGCGACTTTATCCGTGTCGTAATTTTCGATATTGCTGCCGAAGAGTCCCATGGTCTCATACTCGGGAATCTGCCGCATCCTTCCGTCGGGATACATTCCCTTATGGCCGCAGAGAATCGAGCAATAGCGGCAGGTGGAGTGCCTCGTCTTGTATTTCGCCGCCATGGCTTCACCCGTGATGGCTTCGGTTTTGGGGCTGAAGCGGTCGCGGAAGTTTCGCACCGGCGAGAATCCGCTGGCGATGCCGTATCGCGTATTCATATTGGTTCCGTAAGCTTTGTAGCCTTTTGTGAAAGGGCTCCGTAGGATGTGCTTTTGGGCTTTTTTCACCGTCTTGTCGAATTTCTCGCGATTGACCGGCACGCATTTGTATGCCTTGCCCCGGGCCACAATGGCTTTGAGATTTTTAGCGCCCATCACCGCGCCGATGCCGCCGCGGCCGACAAAGCGGTGCCCGGAGCAAATATTGGCATAAAGGACTTGATGTTCTCCCGCCGGTCCGATCACCGCCGCCCCGTCCTTCGGCGTCATGCGCAGGCGGTCCTGGGTTTGATGGGTTCCCGCCCCCCAGAGATCGCCTGCATCCTCAAAGACGACTTCCTTGTCGTCAAAGCGAATGACCACCGGCGTCTCCGCGCGGCCGGTAAGAATGACACCGTCCCAACCGGCTGTTTTGCAGGCTTCGCCGAAAGGGCCGCCGCATGACGAGGCCACCATATAGCCGGTCAGCGGCGATTTGGTGATAACTTCAAAGCGCGCGGAGCAGGGCGCTCCGGTGGTGAGCAGAACGCCGTTGGCAAAGATCAGCAGATTCTCCGGGCCCAGCGGATCGACATCCGCCAGCCTGTCTTTCAACCGGTCATAGAAAATTTTAATGCCCAGCCCTTTGCCGCCCAGATAATTTTTGAGATCCTCTGTTGACGCCTGATGAACCTTCCAGGTTTTGTTGGTGAGGTCGATATCCAGATAGGTGTTGCTCGTCCCGATAATTTCTTTCATGATGCGTTCCCCAAGATAATCGCGTCGAACAGACAGTTGTCTTTACACCAGCCGCAGGAGACGCATTTGTTCGGATGCGCGAGGACTGCGTAATTCTCATCCAACGGAAGCGCTTCGTCCGCCATTGCCAGCGCGGACGTCGGACAAACGGCCACGCAATTTTCACATGCCGCACATCGGTCTTTGTTGATCAGAGGCTGAGGCCATTGCGATTTTTTCATCCTCGGGACGATATGGCCTGCGTCGTCCAACACGGCGGATGTCGCACAGATTCTGCCGCAGGCGCCGCATTCAATGCACAAGGCCTCGCTGATCAGGTGCCGTTGTTTCTTTTCACCGGAAATTGCGGCGGTCGGACAGATCTTTGCGCAGGCTCCGCAACCGTTGCATAACTCGGATATGAAATAGCTCATAGAATCTCTTTCGTTATCCAAACTGCCGTCGAAATATCTTCTTCGTCGATCAGCATTTTCGCCGAAACGGCATGTTTTTAATCATCAAGCACAATGGCTATTGACGTTTTGCACTATAAATCAAGACGGATGGGGGCGCAAGAAAAATAACACTCACAAATAATTATATATTATATTTTATAATGGTATTCAATTTAACGGGCGGCCCGCGTCCAGAAAGTTGTCTGGTCTGAAGCCAGGGATGTCGGGCGCCGCGACCTCTGGGCGCTTTTATTCCACAGGGGCCTGATACTCAATAAATAACCCGTATTCAAAAGGCGTTCATCGAATAGATATGCTTGAATTGATTCACTATATTATTTGTTGACATCATCAATAAAAAAGAGTACCGTTCAATTAACGAAAGGTGTTCAGTATATGGTGAATAGACTTTCCGGCGTTTAAAAAAGTTAATTAACCTGGAGGAATACATGGAACGATCAGATACTCCCCTGCTTGACGAACTGGAAAAAGGCCAGTGGCCGAGCTTCGTCAAAGACATGAAGGAAGCCGCCCGTAAGAATCCGATGGCCAAGGATCTTCTGAAGCAGCTGGAACTTTCCTATAAGGATAAAATCGGCCACTGGAAACACGGAGGCATTGTCGGCGTCAAAGGCTACGGCTCCGGGGTGATCGGGCGTTATTCAGACCGCCCCGATTTGTTCCCTCATGTTCAGGCCTTCCACACCATGCGCGTCAATCATCCGTCGGGATGGTTTTATAAAACCGAGACGCTGCGCAAGCTTTGCGATATCTGGGACAAGCACGGCAGCGGGCTCACCAACATGCACGGTTCAACGGGGGACGCCATCCTGCTGGGAACCACCACGGAGCATCTCCAGCCCTGTTTCAACGATCTGTCGGACGCCGGCTTCGATCTGGGCGGGTCCGGCTCGGCCTTGCGCACGCCCAGCGCCTGCGTGGGACCGGCGCGCTGCGAGTGGGCGTGCGTCGACAGCCTCGATCTTTGCTATCATCTCACCATGGCCTATCAGGATCAGATGCACCGGCCGATGTTTCCCTACAAGTTCAAAATCAAGATTTCCGCCTGCGCCAATGATTGCGTCGCAGCGATTGCGCGATCCGATTTGTCGATTATCGGCACCTGGAAAGACGCCATTCGGATCAATGCCGATGAAGTTCGAGCCTATGCGGAAAACATCAATATCCAAAAGGAAGTCTGCGATCTGTGCCCCACGCGCTGCATGGAATGGGACGGCAACAAACTTAAAATATACGACGAAGACTGCACCCGCTGCATGCACTGCATCAACGTCATGCCCAAAGCTCTGCGGCCGGGGAAAGAAACCGGCGCGTCGATTCTCGTGGGCGGCAAAGCGCCGATTGTGAAAGGGGCGCTTCTCTCCTGGGTGGTTGTGCCGTTTATGAAACTCGAACCGCCTTATGATGAATTGAAA
Organism: Syntrophaceae bacterium; assembly: GCA_018436925.1. Taxonomy (GTDB): domain Bacteria; phylum Desulfobacterota; class Syntrophia; order Syntrophales; family Smithellaceae; genus UBA8904. Next base: position 123,195 of record JAHDKI010000029.1, on the reverse strand, counting down.
GATCTGATCGAACGCATTCAGGACTGGTGGGATGAATTCGGCAAATCGCGCGAACGACTGGGCGAGCTGATTCAGCGCCTGGGGATGCGGGTCTTTTTGAAAGCGGTCGGCCTTCCCGCGGTGCCGCAGATGGTCAAGGCGCCCAGAACCAATCCCTACGTCTTCTTCTGGCCTGAAGATCTTAAGAAGGAGGAAAAGTAAAATGGCAAAAACAGATATCGGCCCCCCCGACTATAAGACCATGTTGCCGCCCGTGATTGAACGAAACTACGGGAAATGGCTCTATCATGAAATCCTGAAACCCGGCGTCTTGATGCACGTGGGCGAATCGGGAGAAGCGCTCTACAGCGTGCGCGCCGGCTCTCCGCGACTGGTTTCAACGGATCACATCCGCGAGATCTGCGACATTGCCGAAAAATACTGCCAGGGCTTCCTGCGTTTCACCAGCCGCCACAACATCGAATTTCTGCTGGACGACGAGGATCAGATCGAGCCGCTCGTCGCCGAGCTAAAAAGCCGTGGTTATCCCGTGGGCGGCACGGGGCATTCGATTTCCAACATCGTCCACACGCAGGGCTGGGTCCACTGCCACACGCCGGCCACCGATGCCTCCGGCCCGGTGAAAGCGCTGATGGATGAAATTTACGAGCACTTTGTGGAATCCAAACTTCCCGCACATGTCCGGATTGCGCTGGCCTGCTGTTTGAACATGTGCGGCGCCGTGCATTGTTCGGACATCGCCATTTTAGGCATTCACCGCACGGTGCCCAAGACCGACAACTCCCGCGTGCCCAATGTCTGTGAAATTCCGTCAACGATAGCCTCCTGTCCGACCGGTGCCATCCGCGGCGATATGAAAAACAAAACCCTGACCGTTAACGATGAGAAGTGCATGTACTGCGGCAATTGCTACACGGTCTGTCCGGCGATGCCGATTGCCGATCCGGAAAACGACGGCATATCCATTTGGGTGGGCGGCAAGGTTTCCAATGCCCGCAGCAAGCCGATGTTTTCCAAACTGGCCATTCCGTTTTTACCCAACAATCCGCCGCGCTGGCCGGAAGTGGTCCACGCCGTCAAAAACATCATTGAGGTGTACGCGAGCCACGCCAAAAAACATGAGCGGATGGGCGAATGGATCGAACGCGTCGGTTGGGAGCGCTTCTTTGCTCTCACAGGCATTCCGTTCACGGATCAGCACATTGACGATTTCGACCTGGCGACGGAAACCTTCCGGACATCCGCCCAGTTTAAATGGAGGTAGGATATGAGCGACGATCTCAAGGTAAAAGTGACTGAGCTTTTTCGGGAAAAATCGAAGGGCGACAAAAAGATGTTCTACATCCGGGACGTCACCAAATGGCTGCCCGGCGAGGATCGTCACGCTATCCAGAATGTCGTCAAAGAGCTCCTCGATGAGGAAGTGCTGAAATACTGGTCGAGCGGGAGCTCGACGTACATCATGCTGGCCGACTTTTTCCCGAAGGAATGACGACGAAGGCCATAAATTTTTCGGTGTCGCGCTATGAAAACCTCATGCCCGCGTCTGGTGATAGCCGCCCTGCGTGGCGGTGCGGGTAAAACCACCCTCTCAGTGGCGATGATCGCAGCCCTTTGCCAAAAGGGCATTACGGTCGCCCCTTTCAAAAAGGGACCGGACTACATCGATGCCGCCTGGCTTGCCCGAGCGGCGTCCGGTCCCGCTTTTAATCTGGATACCTATCTGATGGGACCGGAACGGGTTGTGCAGTCTTTTACACGCCATGCCGCGCCCGGCGGCGTTTCGATCATTGAGGGAAACAGAGGCCTTTACGACGGCGTCGACAGCAAAGGCCAGTTCAGCACGGCCGAACTGGCGAAGCTTCTGGCCGCTCCGGTGATTCTGGTGGTGGATTGCGACAAAGTGACCCGAACGGCGGCAGCCATGGTGCTGGGCTGTCAGGCTCTTGATCCGGCAGTAAATATTCAGGGTGTCCTTTTAAGCCGTGTCAACGGCAACCGTCACGCGTCCGTCATTCGCCGGGCCATTGAAGAATCGACAGGCTTGCCTGTTTACGGTGTGGTGCCGCGTCTGCCGGATATGCCTTTTGTGCAGCGTCACCTGGGGTTGATTCCTCCCGATGAGCATGACGCTGTGCGACAGGCGCTTGAAAGAGCCGGAGAAATCGCCCGCGATTATTTGGACGTTCCGGGTCTCCTTGCTGTGGCTCAAGGCGCGGCTCCCTGGAAGATCGACGCTTTTCCAAAACCGGCGGCTTCCCGCAGACATTCGGCTGAACCTTTGAAAATTGGGATTTTCAGAGACGCCGCCTTTCAGTTTTACTATCAGGAAAACATCGAAGCCTTGACCGACCGGGGCGCCCGGGTGACTTTTATCAATGCGCTGGAGGAGAAGACGCTTCCGCCGGTTGACGCTCTCTATATCGGAGGAGGGTTTCCGGAAACCAGGGCCTGCCGGCTGGCGCAGAATGAATCTTTCCGCAAGTCCGTAAAGGAGGCGGCTGAAAAAGGCCTGCCGATTTATGCGGAATGCGGCGGATTTATTTATCTGGGCGAATCCCTGAGAGTCGGCGAGAACCGTTACCCGATGGCAGGCGTATTGCCTGTCGAGTTTATTCTGGAAAACAAGCCGCAGGGCCACGGATACACCACGCTTGTTGCGGATCAAGACAATCCTTTTTTCCCGGCGGGAACAACGCTCACCGGCCACGAATTTCATTACTGCCGGATTCTTTCCCGGAAAGAGCAAGACACGTACACCGCTTTCAAAGTCCTGAAAGGTCAAGGCTTGAACGGACACAGGGAAGGTTTGTGCCGTAAGCATGTTCTGGCGGGCTTCACGCACCTGCATGCATTGGGAACGGACCAATGGGCTAATGCCATCATCAGGGAAGCCAGACGGCATCGAAACGATCATTCAATAATCGAGGACAATATCAATATCATCAGGAGGTTTTAAACATGCCGCAAATCGAATTAGCCGGTAAAATCTATGAAGTGGATGAAGACGGATTCCTGCAGGAACTCGACAAATGGAACGAGGAGTTTGCGGAGGCTTACGCTTCCGCTGAAGAGATTGAAGGAAAACTGACGGAAGAGCACTGGCGCGTCATCAATTACCTGCGCGATTATTTCCAGCAGTTCGGCATTGCGCCGATGATCCGGAAGATCTGCAAGGATCTCAAGATCGATATGAAAAAACTCTACGAACTCTTTCCGACCGGTCCGGCCAAGGGCGCCTGCAAGCTGGCGGGGTTATCCAAGCCGACCGGCTGCGTGTGAAAAAGGGAGGCTGCTCCAAAAGGCTTACCTGCGGCGTTGCGCTTCAAATCGTAGCGCTCAACGTATGAACGAACCATACGCCTCGCGCCCCGATTCTTGCGCGCCTTGCATCTAAACCATTTGGGAACAGCCTCAGACTTGCCGGGCACGGTTGCGACCGTTCCCGGAAGCGTCCAAATCCTGATTTGGGAAAGTAAGATTGAGTTGATGGATTGATATGGGATTCTATATTTTTACTTACGTTTGTCTGGCTGTCTTTCTGGCGGGGGTGATCTGGCGCGTTTACCGCCAGCTGACGCTGCCTGTGCATGTCCGCTGGGAGCTCTATCCGGTTTGGCATGAAAAAGCTGAGCGTTCCGCTTACGGCGGTTCGTATATGGAAGAGGCGGACTGGTGGAAGTCCCCCTATCAAACCTCCTCGATCAATGAGTTCAAATATATGGCGCCGGAAATCCTGCTGCTAAGAGGCCTGTGGAAGGAAAACAAACGGCTCTGGCGGGTTTCCTTCCCGTTTCACCTGGGCCTGTATTTGATGCTGGCAACGTTCTTTCTGCTCTTGATTTCCGCCGGACTGACCCTGTGGGCGCCATCGACCTTTGCCGAAGGCGGTATTCTGCGCGCGGGTCTTGACGGGCTGATTGCCGCCTGCGGCTGGATCGGGATAATCGCGGGCCTCGTTGGCTCGCTGGGCCTCTTATACAGGCGCTTGACCGACGCCGATTTGAAGCGCTACGCGACGCCGGCCGACTATTTGAATCTCGTTTTTATACTGGTCTTTTTTCTGGTTGCGATGATGGCGGCATTTTCCGATCCCTTTTTCGACGGCGCGAAAGGCTACCTTGCCGGGCTTTTGACGGCGGGAACCTTCAGGCCCGTCTATGAACCGGGGCAGAGCCTTTCCGGGGCCCTGACCATTATGCTGGCCTCGCTCCTGGCGGCCTACATTCCGCTGACGCACATGTCGCACATGTTCATGAAGTATTTCCTCTACCATCGGGTCAAGTGGGACGACACGCCCAGCCGGCCCGGCAACGCCGTCGAAGCGGCTGTTTTGGAAAATTTAAATTTGCGGCCGTCCTGGAGCGCAAAGCATGTTGACGCCGACGGCGGCAAATCCTGGAAAGACATCGCGTCTTCGGCGCCGAAGGAGAAGACATGAAATCCCTTCTGAAACCAGCCGATATATCCGTTCCAAGCGATAGCCTGTGCCGCATTGAACCGGGCGATCTTGTCCCTCTGCCTGCGCCTTACGATGATTTCAATTCGCGGGTTCCGGCGCCGCTGAAAGCGGATCGAGTTAAAAACCTGGAAACGTCGCTGGATGACACCGTGGCCGTTTGCATCCCCCGGCCCCAGACGAAAGAGGAAGAAGACGCGCTTGTTTTGAAATTTCTGTCCGGCCTCAAAAAGCTGTTTGAAAAAGAAAACAACTGGACGTTTTTGCAGCAGTTGACGCTTTCAATGGAACACTGCGCGCGCTGTCAGACCTGTTCTTCCGCCTGCCCTGTTTTTGAAATGAGCGGCGGCAAGGACATTTACCGCCCGATTTTCCGCTCCGAGGTTCTGCGCCGCATTTACCGGAAGTATCTCAAGCCCGGCGGAAAATGGTTGTCGAAAGTCCAGGGCGACATCGACCTCAACTGGACGGCCATTGCGCGTCTGGCGGAGCTTTCCTACCGTTGTTCTCTGTGCCGGCGCTGCGCAGCGGTTTGTCCCATCGGCGTGGACAACGGACTTATCGCCCACGAAATCCGCAAGCTCTTTTCGCAGGAGCTGGGGTTCGCCCCGAAAGAGCTTCACGAAAAAGGAACCGTTTTGCATCTGCGCTCCGGATCTTCGACGGGGATGAATCCGCCGGCGGCCAAAGACAGCGTCGAATTCATCCAGGAAGAAATGGAAGAGATCGCGGGCGGTCCCGTGGCCATTCCGTGGGACGTGGAAGGGGCGGATATCCTGCTGATTCACAATGCCGGAGAGATACTCGCCTGGCCGGAAAACGTCGGCGCTTTCGCGATTCTCTTCCAGGCCGCCGGTCTTTCGTGGACACTGTCGTCCGAAGCGGCAGGCTATGACGCCGTCAATTACGGCCTGTGGTACGACGACGTGCAACTTGCGAGGGTGGCCCTCCGGCACGCGGATATCGCCCGGAGGCTCAAGGTGAAAAAGATTGTTCTCGGCGAATGCGGGCACGCCCACAAGGCGCTGACCGTGGTGGCCGACCGGATACTGACCGGCGATTTAAACATTCCGCGCGAATCGGCCCTGGTCACGCTGGAAAAAATCGTGACTGGCGGCAAATTGAAATTCAACCCGGAGAAAAATAATTTTCCGGTGACGCTGCATGATCCCTGCAATGTCGTGCGCTCGATGGGCATTGTTGAACCGCAAAGAAGAATCTTAAGAAAAATAGCGCCGCGTTTCCGGGAAATGACGCCGCACGGTGTCGAAAACTACTGTTGCGGCGGCGGATCGGGTTTTGCCATCATGTCGGGATACAACTTTGCCGACTGGCGCAACCTCGTCAGCTCCCGTAAGAAATTCGTCCAGATTTTGAACGCCTTTGAAAACGAACCGCAGGATGTCCCGAAATACGTCTGCGCCCCCTGTTCCAACTGCAAGGGTGCGATCCGCGATATGATACATTTTTATGACGCCGAAGCGCGCAGCGGTCTTTACTACGGCGGCCTGGTCGAATTGATCGTCAATGCGCTCGAAGGGATGCCAAAACCGATCATCCGCTTCGGCGAGAAACCGTCGTGGGAGTGAAGATCGGACAGGAATCATGTTTATGAAATTACTGTTACCCATCATCGCCCTCTTTGTTGTCGCCCTTCTGGCTGCCTGTTTTGCATGGGCGGAGGCAGTGTCCTTGTTGACGATTCTTGCCTATACGTCATTTTTAATTTTTGCGGCCGGCTTTGTTTACCGGATGATGAAGTGGGCCAAATCTCCCGTGCCCTTCCGGATTCCGACCACCTGCGGCCAGGAAAAAAGCCTTCCCTGGATCAAAACCCATCCGTTGGAAAACCCGGCAAACGCCTGGGGCGCAATCGGTCGAATGGCGGGCGAGATTCTTCTTTTCCGGTCGCTTTTCCGCAATGCGGATGTCAAGATGATTGGCGGACGGCCGGTTTACGGCAGCGCCAAATGGCTGTGGTTTTTCGGCCTGATGTTTCACGGCTCGCTTTTACTGGTTGCACTCCGGCATTTGCGCTTTTTCACCGAACCCATCCTGCCTTTTGTCAACGGGCTTTCCGCGCTGGACGGTTTTTTCGAAATCGGGGTTCCGGCGCTGTACTTAAGCGATGCGGCGTTGCTTGCGGGACTGACCTTTTTGTTTTTCCGCCGCGTCGTTTTGCCTCAGGTCCGCTACATTTCTCTGTTTACCGATTATTTCGCCCTGCTTTTGATTGCGGCGATCGCGATGACCGGCCTATTGATGCGTCATGTCTATCCTGTCGATCTTTCCGCCGTCAAAACGATGGTTGCCGGCTGGCTCGTGTTTGCGCCGGTTGTCCCCGCCAATGCAGGCGTTATGCTTTATCTGCACCTGGGCTTTGTTTTTGTTCTGCTGGCCTGGCTGCCGTGGAGCAAGCTGATCCACATGGGCGGCATCTTTCTAAGTCCGACGCGCAACCTGATCAACAACAACCGCAGCGTGCGTCATCTCAATCCCTGGAACCCCGCCGTCAAGGTGCACACGTATGAAGAATACGAAGACGAGTTCCGGGACAAAATGAAAGCGGCCGGTCTGCCGGTGGAGAAGGAGTAGCCATGTCGTTTGCCAAGATTCCGAAACCGGAGGCACTGCTCGACGTTCGATACGCGCCGCCGCAAACGGAGTGGATGAAAACGCCCGTTGATTTCCGTCCCGGTACCTGGAGCTATGCCGCTGCGGCTAAAAACCTGACGGCGCTTAACATGCCCAATCCCCGAACCTGGCAGCCAACCGACGCCGACTGGAAGCTTCCGGAAAACTGGAAGCAGATTATTTTGGACGGCATGCAGGAAAGACTGGATCAGTACCGCTCTTTCCGCCTGTTCATGGACATCTGCGTGCGCTGCGGCGCCTGCGCGGACAAATGCCATTTCTACATCGGCTCCGGCGACCCCAAAAACATGCCGGTTTTGCGCGCCGAACTGATCCGCTCCGTTTACCGCCGCTATTTTACGACGTCCGGCCGGTGCTTCGGGAAGCTTGCCGGAGCGCGCGATCTGACGGAAGATGTTCTCAAGGAATGGTTTTATTATTTTTATCAGTGCACGGAATGCCGCCGCTGCTCGGTCTTTTGCCCCTACGGTATCGACCAGGCGGAAATCACGATGATCGGCCGCGAGCTTTTGAATCTGGTCGGCATCAACATCAACTGGGTTTTAGAGCCTGCGGCGAACTGTTTCCGCACCGGCAACCATCTGGGCATTCAGCCCGGCGGCATGAAAGACATGCTGGACTTTCTGGCCGACGATATCGAAGACCGCACCGGCGTCCGCGTAGAGGTGCCGATCAACAAAAAAGGCGCGGATATTCTGTTTGTCACGCCGTCGGCCGATTACTTCGCCGATCCCGGCACCTTCACGTGCATGGGATACCTAATGCTCTTTCATGAAATCGGCCTCAATTACACCTTCAGCACTTACGCCTCGGAGGGAGGCAATTTCGGTCTTTTCACCTCGCATGAGATGATCAAAAGGCTCAACGCCAAGATTTACGCCGAAGCGAAACGCCTGGGCGTCAAGTGGATTCTGGGCGGTGAATGCGGTCACATGTGGCGGGTGATCCATCAGTACATGAATACGATGAACGGCCCGGCCGATTTCCTCGAAGAGCCGGTTTCGCCGATTACCGGCACGCGCTTTGAAAACGCCAAATCCACAAAAATGGTGCACATTGTCGAATTCACGGCGGACCTGATCCGCAACGGCAGACTGAAACTCGATGCATCCCGCAACGACCGCATCAGGCTGACGTTCCATGATTCGTGCAATCCCGCCCGCGCGATGGGGCTTTTCGAAGAGCCACGCTACATCATCCGGAATACCTGCAAAAATTTCTACGAAATGGCGGAAGACACGATCCGCGAAAAAACTTTTTGCTGCGGCGCGGGCGCCGGACTGGGCAACGATGAAAATCTGGAAATGCGGATGCGCGGCGGCATGCCGCGGGCCATGGCGGTTCGCGACGTGGTGAAAAAGCACGATGTCAACCGGCTGGGCTGCATCTGCGCCATCGATCGGGCGACGCTTTCAACGCTGATGGACTACTGGGTGCCCGGAGTTTCCGTCATGGGTGTGCATGAACTGGTGGGCAACGCGCTGGTGATGAGAGGGGAAAAAGAGAGAACGACGGATTTGAGAGGCGAGGAGATTGGTGGAGAATAAAGAATGGACAAACAGCAAAGCGGCCTGACCGGCCTCAGAATCTTTTCTCGACCAGACAGCGATTCGCCTTACTGTCGGGACACGAACTCGCTCAACCGCTCAAACAGGTGTCCCGACGGGCGCAAGGCTTCATCGGTCCGGTACCCGAAAAAATCTTCAATGAGGCCTGATGTCAGACCACTTTGACGTTTGTTCAATAGGGGAAAGAGTTGAATGAAAAAGGGTAAATGGGGCTTAATCATATTCGGGTTGGTGATCTTCATTGTCGGGGTCACTTTTCCTGTCTGGTACGGCGCGGGGACATCGGCGCCGGCGCCTGTGCTTGATATGGATACGCCTGTCATAAAGTCCATGCCCAATAAAAAATGTGTGGAAGACACGGCCTTTATCCGCGCCCATCACATGAAACTGTTGGATGCCTGGCGCGATGAAGCCGTCCGCGACGGCCATCGTGAATACACCGCAAAAGACGGCCGCAGGTTCGAAAAGAGCCTGACGGGCACGTGCCTGCAGTGCCACAGCAATAAAAGCGCTTTTTGCGACCGATGTCATAATTATGTCGGGGCGAAGCCATCCTGCTTTTCCTGCCACATCGTTCCCGAAGAGGTGAAAAAATGAGCACGAACCGCAGAGACTTTTTGAAAATCGCCGGCGCATCCGCCCTGACCCTGATCATGTGCCCCATCCTTCCGGTTTGCGCCAGGGAAAATCTTCAGGTTCCGGGGATGGAGTCTGCGCCCGCTAAACCTCTGACGGCCAAACGGTGGGCCATGGCGATCGACACATCCAAATGCCCGCCGGGTTGCACCGACTGCGTTGCCGCCTGCCATGCGGTGCACAACGTTCCGAATATCGGCAATTCCAAAGACGACGTCAAATGGATCTGGACCGAGCCTTTTGCCTCGGTGTTTCCTGCGGAGAACCATTCTTATTCGGGGCAGGCGCAGCAAAAGATGAGAGTCCCGGTTTTGTGCAATCAATGCGCCAATCCTCCCTGCGTTCGGGTCTGCCCGACGCAGGCGACGTTCAAACGGGCCGACGGCATCGTCATGATGGACTATCACCGCTGCATCGGTTGCCGGCTTTGCATGGCCGCTTGCCCTTACGGCGCCCGAAGCATGAACTACCGCGATCCGCGGCCGTTTATCGCAAAGATCAACCCGGATTTTCCAACGCGCACCAAAGGGGTCGTGGAGAAATGCAACTTCTGCCAAGAGCGTCTGGCCAAGGGGCTGTTGCCGGCCTGTGTTCTGGCCTGCAAGTCAAAAGCTCTGGTCTTCGGCGACGTGGAAGATCCCCATTCGGAGATCCGCAAACTGATCGAAAACCGTTTTACCCTGCGCCGGCGCGCTTCTTTGGGCACCGTGCCGCAGATTTATTATATTCTGTGAGGATGTCATGCTGGAAAAAGCCTTGAAGGGCGGCCGCATTTACGGAATCTGGATCGCTTTTTTGCTGGTAATTGCCGCGACCGGAATATTTTTCTATCTGCGGCAGCTCGATTACGGTCTGGGGATCACCGGCATGAGCCGCGACGTGTCCTGGGGGCTCTATATCGCCCAGTTCACGTTCCTGGTGGGTGTGGCCGCCTCGGCCGTGATGCTGGTGCTGCCTTATTATCTTCACGACTACAAAGCGTTCGGCCGGATGACCGTGCTGGGCGAGTTTCTGGCGGTTTCCGCCGTGATCATGTGCATCCTTTTTGTTTTTGTCGATCTGGGCCAGCCCTCCCGCGTGATGAACGTGCTTTTGCATCCGACGCCCAACTCGATCCTGTTTTGGGATATGGTAGTCCTGTCGGGGTATCTGCTGATCAATCTGATGATCGGCTGGGTCGTTTTGTCCTGTACGAAAAAAGAAATTCCGCCGCCTGCCTGGGTGAAGCCCCTGATCTATCTGTCCATCCCCTGGGCGATCAGCATCCATACGGTCACTGCTTTTATTTACGCCGGTCTGCCGGGACGAAGCTTCTGGCTCACCGCCATCATGGCGCCGCGGTTTCTTTCATCCGCTTTTGCCTCCGGCCCGGCGCTTTTGATTTTGATTTGCCTGGTCCTGAAGCGCTTCGGTCGCTTCGATGCCGGAGAAAAGGCCATTTCGGCTTTATCGAAGATCGTCGCGTACGCGCTGGCGGTCAGCATTTTCTTTGTCGGGGTGGAGCTCTTCACGGTTTTTTACAGCGGCCTGCCCGAGCATGAAGCGCATTTTCAATATTTGTTTGCCGGTCTGCACGGCCACTTCAATTTAGTTCCCTGGATGTGGGCGTCCACGTTGCTCGCGTTTGCGGCGCTGGCCATGCTGATCATTCCGCAGATTCGCCGCCGGGAAGAGGCGCTGGCCGCCGCCTGCGCGGCCGTCTTTGTGTCGCTCTGGATTGAGAAAGGGCTGGGGCTGGTGATTACCGGCTTTATTCCGTCGCCGCTGGAGACGATCACGGAATATTCTCCCACGGGGCCGGAAATGGCCATTACGCTGGGCGTCTGGGCGGCCGGGTTCTTGATTTTAACGGGGTTGTACCGGATTTTTACGGGCGTGCATTTCGAAAGGGATAATCCATGAAACCGAAACGGGTTGTGATCATCGGCGCGTCCGCCTGCGGCGCGAAGGCCGCGTCGCGCATCAAAAGGCTTTGTCCGGCATGCGATGTCGTCATCCTTGATCAGAGCGCCTTTATTTCTTATGCGGCCTGCGGCATGCCCTATTACCTGTCCGGAAAAGTCCGCGAGCTGGACGATCTTGTGAAAACCACTTACGGCCGCGTCCGCGATGTCCGGTATTTTAACGATCTGAAAGACATTGCCGTTCATACAAACGTCAGAGCGCTGCACATCGACAGACAGGCCCGCCGCATCGATGCGTCAAACACCGTTACCGGGGAATCTCTTTCTCTGGACTATGATGCCCTGGTTCTGGCGACGGGCGCGCGTCCCAAGACACTCCCGATTCCGGGAGCGAACCTCAAAGGCATATATCACCTGACCCGTATGGAGGATATTCAAGCCATTGCCCTGGAAATCCGGAATCGTGAACGCGGTCGCGCCGTCATTGTCGGCGGAGGATTCATCGGCGTCGAAGCCGCGGAGGCCCTGAGAGCGAAGAAATGGAATGTCACCTTGCTGGAGCGTGAAAGCCAGCTCTTTCCGGGACTGCTCGACTTTGAAATTGCGGCCATGATCCGCGAGCATTTTTATGAACAGCTCGTGGAGACGGAATTCGACGCCGGTATTTTGTCCTTCGAGGGAGAGGGCGGGCAGGTTCGTAAAGTCATTACCCAAAGTCATTCTTATCCCGCCGATCTCGTGATTGTCGCCGCGGGGCTTGCACCCCATACGGCGCTGGCCCGGGCCGCAGGCCTGGAGATCGGGCAAACCGGCGCGCTCAAAGTCAATGCCCACCTGCAAACCAGCGATCCGGCCATTTATGCCGGTGGCGACCTGGCGGAAAATACGCACATCGTTACGGGAAAGCCCTGCTATATGCCGCTGGGGTCCACCGCCAACAAACACGGCCGGGTGATTGCCGACAATATCTGCGGCATGGCGTCCACGTTTCCCGGCGTGCAGGGAACGTTCGTCTGCAAGGCGTTCGATTACGCCGTCGGCGCCACGGGTCTTACGGAAACACAGGCAAAACAAATGGGGATTGATGCGTATGCGGTTTCCGTCTGCGGGTTTGATAAAGCGCATTATTATCCGGACAGTCAGATTATGGCGCTCAAACTGCTTGTTGAAAACACTACGCACAAGCTGCTGGGCCTGCAAGCTGTCGGAAAAGGCGATGTGGTCCGGCGCATCGATGTGGCCGCCGCGGCCATCCGTCTGGGCGCAGCGGTTCAGGACATCCTTCATCTGGATATGGCTTATGCGCCTCCGTTTTCGCCCGCGCTGGACGTTTTTGTCACGGCGCTGAATGTCGCGCAGAATGTGAAATCCGGCCTGATGAAACCGGTGACCGCCGGCGAAGCCAAAAAGCTTCTGGACGAAGACGAGAGCGTCCTGATGGTGGACGTCCGGTCGGATCTGGAATTCCGGCGCGCGCACATCGGCAGTTCTAAAGTGGTCAACATCCCCCTGGACGAACTGCATGCGAGGCTCCATGAACTGCCGAAAGACAAAAAGATTGTCTGCGTCTGCCTGCTCGGTCTGCGGGGTTTTTCCGCTCAGCGGATTCTGGACGCAGCGGGCTATGCCGACGTCCGGACCCTGGAGGGCGGGATGTTTTTGTGGCCCTGGAAAGATGAACTGGATTGAGGATGGCGTTGATGAAAATACTGATTTTAAATTGCGGCAGCTCCTCGCTGAAGTACAAACTGTTTGAGATGGAAACAGGTGAGGTTCTAGCCGCAGGTCAGGCAGATCGGATCGGACTTGCCGACGCGCGGTTTCGCTATGAAGTGGGTGGAAGGCAGGCTGCGGAAACCGTCATGGACCTCCCCGATCATTCACGGGCGATTCATGTCCTGCTGTCGCATCTGACCGATCCCGGGCAGGGGGTGCTGTCTGATATCCGCGACATTGCGGGCGTCGGCCACCGCGTGGTCCACGGCGGCGAGCAGTTTCGGTCATCCGTCATGGTCGATCCCGCTGTCCGCGAGAGTCTGGAAAAAACAAAGGTACTCGCCCCGCTTCACAATCCGCCGAATCTTGCGGGAATTGACGTCTGTTCGCGCCTGATGCCGGGTGTGCCGCAAGTGGCCGTTTTCGATACGGCCTTTCATTCGACGCTGCCGCCTTGCGCCTACACGTATGCCATTCCCTACCGGTATTACAGCGAGCACGCTGTCCGGCGATACGGTTTTCACGGCACATCGCACCGTTATGTGGCCCTCCGGGCGGCCGAACTTCTGAAGGGCGCCATCAAAGCCCCGCGCCTCATCACCTGCCACCTCGGCGCGGGCGCGAGCCTTTGCGCTGTCGCGGACGGTCAGTCGCGGGATACGTCGATGGGTTTTACGCCTCTTTCCGGCCTGGTGATGGCGACGCGCTCAGGGGACATCGATCCGGCGGTGGTCTCTTTCATTATGGAAAAGGAGCGCTGTTCGATTGCCGAGGCCATCGACATTCTAAACCGGCAAAGCGGCGTTTTCGGGATTTCAGGTCTCTCCCCCGATTTCCGCGACCTGCAAATAGAAGCGGACAAAGGCAACGCGCGGGCGGCTCTCGCGCTGGCGGTGTTTGCCTACAGCGTCGCCCGGGGCGTGGGGTCTCTGGTCCCGGCCATTGGCGGTCTGGATGCGCTGGTCTTTACCGCGGGAATCGGTGAAAACTCACCGGCTGTGCGTCGTGAGATCTGCCGATTGCTTGTCTGGCTGGGCGTCGAAATCGATGAACAGGAAAACCAATCCCCGGCAAAAGAAAAATGGATTTCTGCAAAGACGTCCACCGTTCATATTTTGGTAACGCCGACGGACGAAGAAAAATTGATCGCCTCGGAGACGAAGGCGGTTTTGCAAGAAAGATAGAAAAGCAAGCCGGAAGCGGCGGCGTTTTTAAAAGTCATCAAGAAAGACAGGATTGGAGGTATTTTAATGAAAAAAGTAAAAATGACACCCAGTGAAGCGATTGTCGAGACTCTGCTTGCCGAAGGCGTGGATCACGTCTGCGGCATCGTCGGTTCAGCGTTCATGGACATGCTCGATCTCTTTCCGACGGCGGGGATCAAGTTTATTCCGGTCCGTCACGAACAAAGCGCCGCGCACATGGAGGACGCCTATTGCCGGATATCCGGCCGCTGCGGCGTCGTCACGGGGCAAAACGGTCCCGGCATCACCAACATGGTCACGTCGGTGGCCGCAGCCAACATGGGGCATACGCCGCTGGTCATTCTCTCGCCTTCCGCCGGCACGCCGACCATCGGCTGGGACGGTTTTCAGGAATGCGATCAGATGTCCGTTTTCCGGGCGATTACGAAAGCCGTCGTCCGCGTGCCGCATCCGAAGCGGGCTGCCGACTGTCTGAGAACGGCTTTCCGCATCGCCTATGCCGACCGGGGCGCTGTTTTATATGACATTCCCCGCGACTATTTCTACGGCGAGCTCGAAGAGAAGATTCTGCAGCCGTCGCAATACCGGGTGGACGCCCGGGGCTGCGGTTCGATCGAACAACTGGAACGGGCGGCGGAGCTTCTGTCCAACGCTAAAAATCCGGTGATTGTCTCCGGCAGAGGCGTCGTCGATGCCGGTGCGCTGGATATCGTCAAAGCCATTGCCGAACATCTGACGGCGCCGGTGGCGGTGACCTATCTGCACAATGATGCGTTTTACGGCAATCACCCCCTGTCCGTCGGGCCCATCGGCTACATGGGGTCCAAGGCGGCCATGAAAACGCTGGCCAAGGCCGACGTCATGCTGGCCGTCGGCACACGGCTTTCCGTCTTCGGGACGCTGCCGCAGTATGACATTAATTATTTTCCGGAAAACGCGAAGATCATTCAGATCGATATCAATCCGAAGCATATCGCCCGGACCCACCCCATTTCCGTGGGCATTATCGGGGATGCCAAAGAAGCCACCGCTCAAATTCTGAAACGTCTGAAGGCAAAAGACGGCAGGCGCAAACCCGACGAAAAGCGGTTGAAAGCGGTCGCCAGGGAAAAGAAAATCTGGGAAAAGGAAATTGTCGATCTGGCGATGGTGGACGGCAATCCGATGAACCCGCGCCGCGTTTTGCTGGAAATGGCCCGGGCTCTGCCGGATCATGCCATTGTGACCACCGACATCGGGAATGTTTCCTCGACGGCCAACAGCTATCTGAAGTTCAACCATCCGCGGCAGCATATTGCGGCGCTCACGTTCGGCAACACGGGCTTTGCCTATCCCGCGGCGCTGGGCGCGCAGATTGCCCGTCCCAAGTCTCCGGTTGTCGCCATCGTGGGAGACGGCGCCTGGGGCATGAGCCTTCATGAAGTCAGCACCGCCGTGGAACACAATCTGCCGGTCGTCGCCTGCGTCTTCCGCAACATGTGGTGGGGCGCGGAAGCCAAAAACCAGGTCGATTTCTACAACAACCGTTTTGTCGGCGTGGATATTCCCAATCCGGAAAGTTTTGTGCCGGTCGCAAAAGCCATGGGGGCCAACGCGCTTCAGGTCAGCCGTCCGCAGGATGTCCGGGATGCCTTCCTGTCCTGCCTGAAGAGCCGCAAGCCCACGGTTCTGGAATTCCTGGTGGACGGAAAACAGCTCGCGCCGCCTTTTCGCAAGGACGCGCTCGCGCTGCCGACGCGCATGCTTCCCAAGTACGCGCATCTGGATTATCGCCGCTGGTACGATGAAGGAGGAGCAGATGATCTATAATGATTTGAAGGGAAAAACAGCCGTGGTTACCGGGGCGGGCAAAAAATCCGGCATCGGTTACGCCATCGCCGAAAAACTGGCCGCCAATGGATGCAATGTGATCATTGCCGATCTGGGGAAACCGCCCGTTGCGGGAGAGTCTCTGAAATCCGCGACCAGTGAAGAGATGAACCAGATTGCCGCGGAGCTCGCCAAAACCTATGGTGTGAAAACTTTGGCCGTATCCGTGGACGTCACAGATCATCAGGCCATTGGCGCGATGGTGGAAACGATCAAGGGCGCTTTCGACCATATCGATATTCTCTGCAACAATGCCGGCGCGTCCTTCGGCGTTCCCAATACGGTGCTGGGCTATGATGAAGCGGCCTGGATCAAAACCATCGACGTGAACCTGTTTTCGGTTTTTCGCATGTCGCGCGCCGTGATTCCGCTGATGGCGGGAAAGCCCGCGGTCATTGTCAATACGGCGTCGCGCGCCGGCAAAGTGCCGCCCATCTTCAACAGCGCTTATGCGGTGGCCAAGGCCGGCGTCATCATGCTGACCAAAACCATGGCCAAAGAGCTCGGCGGAAACGGTATCCGGGTGAACGCCATCTGTCCGGGGCAGATCGCCACGGATCTGGAGAAGTGGCGTTTCGGACTCGAGGCGTCATTTTTAGGCACAACCATCGAGCATCAGGAAAAGGAAATGTGCAAGACGATCCCGCTGGGATACATCGGCCCGCCCGCTGAAGTCGGCGACCTGGTGGCCTATCTGGCCTCGGATGCGTCGAAGTATATCACCGGCCAGGCCATCAACATCGACGGCGGCCAGTGCATGGAACTATAATTTAATCTGTTTTTGGAGGATCTATTTATGGATAACATTATCGGCGGAAAACTTGTTGCGGACGCCCTGGTCGACCGGGGCGTGGACTATATTTTTTCGTTAAGCGGAGGGCACATCACGCCCATTTACCAGTTTCTGGAAAAAACAAACATCACCCTTTTTGACGTGCGCCACGAACAGGCGGCCGTTTTCATGGCCGAAGCGCAGGCTCGGATGAACCGGAAACCCGCAGTGGCGATGGTGACGGCCGGCCCCGGTTTTACCAACGCGCTTACCGGAATCGCCAGCGCACGGCTTTCCAACGCCCCGGTGATTCTGATTGCCGGCTGCGTCGGAACCGAGGCCACAGAGAAACTGGATCTTCAGGATATGACTCAACTTCCCGTCATTGAACCGATGGTGAAGAAAGCATTCGTCTGCTACGTGCCGGAGCGGATTCCCGAATATGTCGATATGGCGTTTCGCGCAGCCATGAGCGGCAGGCCGGGGCCCGTCTATCTGGAATTTCCCTGCAACATATTGAATGCCAAGGTGGATATGGCCATGGTCAAGAAGCCCAGCACAACGGTTGTTTCCAAGCCGGTTGACCGGGAAAACACACACAAAGTGGTCGAGCTTCTGAAAGCGGCGAAAAATCCCATTGTCGTCGGCGGAAGCGGGCTTTGGTATTCGGACGCGGAAAAGGAAATTGCCGAATTGGTGGAAAAAATCGGCATTCCGGTCTACACGGCCGGGGCGGGTCGCGGGGTTCTTCCCGATACGCATCCCTATTGTTTTGAAGGCTCTCTGGCCATCCGGCCCGGCTCGGCCATGATCACGCTCATGACCACCGACCTGGTGTTGTTTCTGGGGGGGCGCTTGAGCCTTTTCTATATCTTCGGCGAAATTTTCCCGCCGACGGCAAAATTTATCCAGGTGGATATCGCGCCGGACGAAATCGGCCGCAACCGCACCATCGATCTGCCCATCGTCAGCGACATTCAATCGTTCCTCAAAGAACTCAACGCCGTGATCGACGGGCAGAAAGTCGGCGATGTGCTCAAAAAACAGTACGCCCCCTGGGTGGAGACCGTCCGGACCGCGCACGACGCCGGTAAGAAGGAAGCAAAAGCCATGTGGGAGTGCGAAACGCTGCCCATGCATCCCATGCGTCTGGCCCATGAAGTCAACACCTTCATGAATCGCGAAGATGATATTGTCGTGGCCGACGGAGGCGACACGTCCACCTGGATGGGCATGACCCGGACCATTGTGAAAGGCGGCACGTATCTGGACTACGGCCTTTACGGCTGTCTGGCCGTCGGCATTCCGTATGCCAACGCGGCCAAATTGAAACATCCGGACAAGCGCGTTCTGCTCATTATGGGCGACGGCTCCGCCGGTTTCAACTTCATGGAGTTTCATACGGCCATCCGCAAGAACCTTCCCATCGTGGTGGTGATCGCCAATGATTGCTCCTGGGGCATGATCGCGCACAGCCAGACGCTTCGTCTGGGGCATAACATTCCCAACGGCACGGAACTGGGATGGGTGGATTACCACAAGATGGTGGAAGTTCTGGGCGGTTTCGGCGCCTGCGTGGAAAAACCCGAAGACATTGCGCCGGCGCTGGAAGCGGCATTCGCCTCCGGCAAGACGGCCTGCATCAACGTCAAAGTGGATCCGAGCGTGATCAGCCCCGGCAGTGTCGCTCTGGCCAATCTGGGGGGATACAAATGTAATTAAGGTACAATTTATCGTTGCCGCTTTCAGGAACGGTCTGACAAGTTGCAACTTTTCTAACGAGATAAGGGGTTCCTATGAATAACATAATTGCGCCCAAGGAATACAAGCTTTCCAAGTTCAGTACCTATTACATTTTTGCGCTGCTGTTTCTTTTGTATTTTTTTGATTATGTCGATCGAACGATCGTGGCGTCCCTCGCTCCTTTTATTCAAGAGGAGTGGGGGCTTTCAGATTTTCAGGCCGGCTTGCTGATGTCGGTCGTTTACTGGTCCATTGTGGCTCTGGTGTTTCCCATTTCCATCATCGTGGATCGCTGGAGCCGGAAAAAGACGGTGGGCGTGATGGCTCTGTTTTGGAGTCTGGCGACGGCCGCCTGCGCTTTCACCCGGACCTTTCCACAGTTGCTTGTGGCCCGTGCCTGCATCGGGATCGGAGAAGCCGGCTATGCCCCGGCAGGCACGGCGATGCTCTCCGGATTGTTTCCCCCGGAAAAGCGATCCCGGATGATGGGGTTTTGGAACATTTCCATTCCGCTGGGCATTGCCGTCGGTATGGGGCTGGGCGGTTTTATCGCCACGCACTGGGGCTGGCGGCACGCTTTCGGCCTGGTGGCGATTCCCGGCGCGCTGGTGGCGATTCTTTTTTTCTTCATCAAGGACTACAAAACCGTTGAGCTGATAAAGACCCAGCCGGTTTCCTGCTCGGCCACTTCGGAAAAGACCAAGATGAGCAAGATGGATATTGTCTGGGAATTTCTGCGAACGCCCTCTCTGATTTTTACCAACCTCGGTTTTGTCGGCTGCATCTTCGTCAATAATGCCATTATCATGTGGCTGCCTCCGTACCTGCATCGAACGGCAGGCATCCCCATGAGTGAAGCGGGCATGAAAGTCAGCCTGCTCATGATCCTGGCGCTTGTCGGTCTGCCGCTGGGCGGCTGGCTGGCCGATATGTGGTTTAAGAAAAAGCAAAGGGCCCGTCTGCTGTTTCCTGCGATCACAACCGCGCTCAATGCCGCAGTCATCTTTATTGCGATTTCATTTCTATCCGGCCAGGTGCAGTATTTCACCCTTCTGGGAATGGGGGTTCTTGCGTCCGCGTTCGCCCCGGCTGCGATTACCGCCACGCAGGAGGTCATCCATCCGGGACTGCGGGCCATTTCCTACTCCGTGTGCGTCGTCGTACAGAATCTCCTGGGTGCGTCGCTTGCGCCCATTGTGATCGGCAAATTGTCCGACCTTCACGGCATCCAGATGGCCATGTCGATTTTGCCCGTTTTTCTGGTGGTTTCCGCTCTGATGTTTTTTGCCGGCTCCTTCTTTTATGAGAAGGACTTAAGCAAGGTGGAAAATATTATCCTGGAGTGCGAGGACTGAAAAGAAGATGCAAGGTGAAAGGTGAGGGGACGATGAAAGCCGTTGTATTTCGCAAAGACCGGGGACTGGTTTATGAAGACGTTCCCGACTATACGGTGGCCGACGACGAAGTGCTGGTCAAAGTGGCCAACACGGGATTCTGCGGTTCGGATCATTCGCTGGTGGCCGGAGGCCACCTGGCCGAAGGCTATATTCTGGGGCACGAAATCAGCGGGGTCGTCGCCGGAAAGGGAGCAAAGACCGACGGTCCTCCGCTGGGAACACGCGTCTGTATTCGGCCCACCTACTGCGGGAAATGCTTCAACTGCAAAAACGGCAAGCAACAGCTTTGCCGCGTGCACCGGCGGACCACCGGCATCGGAGATTTGCCGGGGGGCTTTGCCGAATACGTCAAAGTTTTTCCCCAAATGCTCATCGAGATTCCCGCGGGCGTTGATTCGCGAAACGCGGCGCTCGCGGAGACCTTTGCCGCGGCGCTGCATGGCATATACTGTACAAGTGATGCGAAAGGTTCAGCGCTGGTGATGGGCGGCGGACCGATCGGGCTGTGCACGGTGCGGATCCTCAAAATTCTCGGCTACGGACCGATCGTATTGTACGAGCCGATGGCCGCCAAGCGCGACATCGCTTTGCGATACGGGGCCGATTACGTTTTCGATCCGCTGGAGACGGATGCGGATATGAAGGTTTTGTCCCTCGTGCCCGGCGGTTTCAGGAAGATCTTTGAATGCTCCGGCGTGAAGGACAATATCAGTCGAGCGATCATTTTGTCTGCGGACAACGGCGAGGTCTGTATCGTGAGCATGATCTTTACGCCTTTGACCGTCGATGCGCCGTTTATGATCAACCTCAAGGAAATTCGGGTTACAGCGTCCTACTCCAACACACACGCGGAGAACAGTCAGTGTCTGCAGTGGATGGCCGAAGGGAAAATTGACGCGCGGCCGCTCATCTCCGATTATGAGCCGCTGTCGCGTCTGCCGGATATTTACCGGGAAAGAATCGACACCGGTCAGGCCGTCAAGGTCCTGTTGAAGATCGGTGAGGAATTTTAGGGACCGAGTTTCATGGCCGAGCGTTATGAACTGATTTATGGGTTTGTGCATTGCCGCGGCAGGACGGTGTATCAGGCAGGCTGCGTAAACACTCTGGCCGAAGCCCAAGCCTGGCTTGAAAGAAACCGGGAAGCCCCTTTCAAGTTGGTCAAGGCGCCTCCGGAAGACCCGATTCGCTCCTGCCGGGCCGCTTGGTGTCCTTTCAAAAGGCAAAAACCATGGTTTGATTTCAGGCGTGTATCCGATGAGGAAGAATCTTGACGGTAAATGTTTCATCCCGTGATTTCAACAGCTTGCCCGGCAACGGGGAAGATAAATTTTGATTTAATCGCGTTTGGATGATAGGAAACCAGGAAACTGAAAAAACACGGAAATATTCATTTTAAAGGATTAAAAAAGTTATGGGCGCCAAGGAGCGAAGAGAAAGAGAGAGGGAACAACGCAAAGAACACATCCTGGATACGGCAAGAAAACTGCTTCTGGAAAAAGGACTCAACGCAACGTCGATCAATCAGATTGCCAAACATTCCGAGCTGAGCGTCGGAGCGATTTATTTCTATTTCAGGGACAAGGAGGACCTTTTTGCGTCCCTTCAACTGGAGGGGTTGGATCTGTTGAGTCAAAGCATCAGGAAATCCGTCCGTCCCGACTGTTCGCCGGAAGATAAAATCCGGTCGATTGCAAAAGCCTATCTGCGCTTCAGCGAGGAACATAAAAACTATTACGACATCATCAATTACTTCCTGACGTCTCCCGGAACGATATTTTCTCCGACGCTGAAGTTAAAAATCGATGAGCACGGCAATGCCAGCATTTCGACTCTGACGGCGGCGATTCAGGAAGGAATCGACGCCGGAACGTTCAAGCCGCTTGATTCACGCCGACAGGCCATTATCCTCTGGAGCGCCTTCAACGGGATCATCCATCTTAAAAAACTGGAAAAGACCATTTTGGTTAAAAACGAGTACAAGTCCATCTACCTGGAAGCGGTCGAACGATTCCTCGACAGCCTGCGCAAGTGATTTCTAAAATGGAAACACAAGGATCCCTCTCCAGCAAAAGGCGATGGGTTTTGTCTTCGATTCCCCGTCGCTGCCGGCGGAGCTGAAAACCGCACGCAGTCCGCTACGTTCTTTCACTCAATTCAAGCAGGATGCCGCCCGTGGATTTGGGGTGGATAAAGGCGATTTTCGCGCCGCCCGCGCCGTAGCGCGGTTTCTCATCGATCAGGCGCACGCCTTTGGCTTTCAGCTCGGATAGCGCCGCTTCGAGATTGTCCACGCGCAGCGCCAGATGCTGAATGCCTTCGCCGTTTTTTTCGAGATATTTGGCGATGGGGCCGTCGGGCGAGGTCGATTCCAGAAGTTCGATTTCCGTATCGCCCAAGGGGTAGAAAGCGACCTTCACTTTTTGTTCGGCCACCTCCTCCATGCCTGCAGGTTCAATGCCCAGAAGGTCATAGAGTTTTGCGCTTTCGGCCAGGTTTCTGACGGCGATGCCGATATGATCCACTTTTAAAATTTTCATGGAAGACCTCTTCAAGTTTCAAGTTTCAAGTTACAAGTTTCAAGTTACAAGTTTCAAGTTTCAGATTTCAAGTTCCTCACACCTAACGCCTGACGGTTTTTAAAAGGTGCTGCCTTTGAGCCGGTCGAGAATTTTTAACGCGGCTGTGGTCGGCGTCATGGCGCCGTTTCCGACCGCTTCAATCAACTCCGGCATCATGGTCCCCGCGGGACTGGCGTAAAACCATTCCTGCACGCCTTCGCGCACCAGAAAACGGAACCACTCTTTATTTTGTTCCTGACGTTTTTTCTGAAATTCGCCGCTTTGCGTCAGCTTCTCTCTGTGCTCCTGAATATTTTTAAGAATATTGTCCAGCCCGGCGCCCGTGATGGAACTGCAGGTGACGACCGGCGGCGTCCAGTTGCGCGAGGGCGAACTCAGCAGATGAAAAGCCATCTCGTACTGCCTTTGCGCCTGTTTGGCCCGCTCAATGTTGTCTCCGTCGGCTTTATTGATGGCGACCAGATCGGCCAGTTCCAAAACGCCCTTTTTGATGCCCTGCAGCTCGTCGCCGCCGCCGGCGATCATCAGCACCATAAAAAAGTCGACCATCGACGCGACGGTGACCTCGGATTGGCCGACGCCGACGGTTTCGATCATCACGATGTCAAAGCCGGCCGCCTCGCAAACCAGCATGGTTTCACGGGTCTTGCGGGCGACGCCGCCCAGCGTCTTTCCTGAAGGCGACGGACGGATAAAGGCCCGGTCGTTGACAGCGAGTTTTTCCATGCGCGTTTTGTCCGCCAGAATCGAGCCGCCGGTTTTGGGGGAGCTTGGGTCAACCGCCAGGACCGCAACCCGGTGTTCATTCTGCGTCAAAAGTGTGCCGAAACTTTCAATGAAGGTGCTTTTCCCCGCGCCCGGAAGCCCCGTGATGCCCACGCGCAGCGCCCGGCCGGTGTGCGGCATCAGCTCATCCAATATCCGGCGCGACCACTCCTGATCGTCCGGCAGCGAGCTTTCAACCAGCGTGATGGTTTTGGCCAGCATTCGCCGGTCACTTTCAAGAACTCCCTGTATGTAGTCGCGGATCTTGAATTTTTCCATAGGCCTGGCTCCGTTTCGGGTCTGGACGTCAAACAACCAAAGAGTCTGGGTTCAACCGAATTTACGCTTTGAGATACTTCTCTTCTAAAAGCTGCAAAACCTGATCCGCCGATTCGGTGATGGGCGTTCCCGGGCCGAAGATGCCTTTTACGCCGCGGGAAGATAAGAAGTCATAGTCGGCAGGCGGAATGACGCCGCCGGCGATCACCAGAATGTCTTCGCCGCCCATGACCTTGAGTTTGCTGATCAACTCCGGGATGAGGGTCTTGTGTCCCGCCGTGAGGCTCGAGGCGCCCACGAGATGAACGTCGTTTTCGATGGCCATCTTCGCCGCTTCTTCCGGTGTCTGGAACATCGGGCTGATGTCCACGTCGAATCCCAGATCGGCATAGGCCGTGGCGACGACCTTGATGCCCCGGTCGTGCCCGTCCTGGCCCATCTTGGTGACCAGCATGCGCGGCCGCCGTCCGGTTTTTTCAATAAAATGGCCGATGCGCTGCCGGAGCGCCGCAATGACCTCATCCTCGCCATACTCGGAGGCATAAGCTCCGGAGATCATCTGTGTGGTTGCGGCGTAGCGACCGAAAATCATTTCCAGCGCGTCGGACACCTCGCCGACGGTGGCGCGCAGACGCACGGCGGCAATGGTCGCTTCCAGCAAATTGCCGCCCTTTTCGGCCGTGAGCGTCAGTTTGGAAAGCGCCTGGCGCACGGCCGCGTTGTCGCGTTTAGCCCGGATGTCTTTGAGGCGGGCGATCTGGTCGTCGCGCACGGAGGCGGGAACCTCCAGCACTTCGATCGGCGTTTCTTCTTTGACTTTGTATTTATTCACGCCGACAATCACGTCTTTTCCATGGTCGATGCGGGCCTGGCGGCGCGCGGCGGATTCTTCAATGCGAAGTTTCGGCATGCCGGTTTCAATGGCGCGCGCCATGCCGCCCAATTCTTCAATTTCGTCGATGATTTTCTTCGCCTCGCGGATGATGGAGGCGGTGAGCGATTCGACGTAATAGGATCCCCCCAGCGGATCGACGACATGGCAGATCTGAGATTCTTCCTGCAGAATGATCTGCGTGTTGCGCGCGATGCGCGCGGAAAGCGGCGTGGGCAGGCTGACCGCTTCGTCAAACGAGTTGGTGTGCAGGGATTGGGTGCCGCCCAGCGCGGCGGCAAGCGCCTCCAGCGTCGTGCGGATAATGTTGTTGTAGGGATCCTGGGCGGTGAGACTCCATCCGGAGGTCTGCACATGCGTGCGCAGAACGGCGGAACGCGGGTTTTCGGGTTTGAATTCGCTGACAATGGAATGCCACAGGTAGCGCGCCGCGCGCAACATAGCGATTTCCATAAAAAAATTCATGCCGACGCCGAAGAAAAACGAAAGCCGCGGAGCGAAGTCGTCGATCTTTAAGCCGCCGTCGATGGCGGCGCGGATGTATTCCTTGCCGTCGGCCAGCGTGAAGGCGACCTGCAAGACGGAATCCGCGCCCGCTTCCATGATGTGGTAGCCGCTGATCGAGACGGTGTTGTATCGCGGCATGGATTGCGAACAGTAGGCGATAATATCCGAGACAACGCGCATCGAGGGGCGCGGCGGATAGATGTACGTGTTGCGGGTGAGAAATTCCTTGAGGATGTCGTTTTGGATCGTGCCGGCCAGTTGTTTCTGCGTGACGCCCTGTTCTTCGGCAGCGACGATGTAGCCTGCCAGCACCGGCAGCACCGCTCCGTTCATCGTCATGGAGACGGACACCTTATCGAGCGGAATCTTGTCGAACAGGATTTTCATGTCTTCCACGGAATCGATGGCGACGCCCGCCTTGCCCACGTCGCCCGCCACGCGCGGATGGTCGGAATCGTATCCCCGGTGTGTGGCCAGATCAAAGGCCACGGAAAGCCCGGTCTGGCCCGCCGCGAGATTCTTGCGGTAAAACTCGTTGGATTCTTTCGCGGTGGCAAACCCCGCGTACTGGCGGACGGTCCAGGGCTGGTTGGCGTACATCGTGGCCGTCGGCCCCCTCAGATAGGGGGCAAGCCCCGACAGGGTATTGACCGTATCCAGCCCGGCTAAGTCTTCGGCCGTATAGATCGGTTTCACACAGATGCCTTCGGGGGTTTCCCAGTCCAGAGATTCCAGGGGCCGGCCTTTGAGCTCTTTGAGGGATGCTTCCTTCCATTTTTTAAACAGGGGATGTTTGTTGGACACGATTGAGGACTCCTTTATCAATATTGTCCGGGGAACCGGACGCAGCGGTTTTCCGACCCGGACGGGCATGCTTGGGAAATCGCGGGCATCATACTCCATTGCCGCCGTTTGTGCAATCACCGGACGAGGGCGCGGATGATTCCCCGCTTGCAAAGGATTTTTCAAAAGATTATAAAAGGGCGTCATCAGAAGCAATATCAAAATAGTCGAGGAGGCGTTGACGATGGGAAACATGATCGATTTTACCGGTCAAACGGCAATCGTGACCGGGGCGGGCCGCGGGATCGGCCGGGTCATTGCGTTGGGGTTGGCCCGCGCGGGAGCGAATGTGGTTTTATGCAGCCGGACGAAAGAGCAGATTGATGCAGTGGCCGAAGAGATTCGCGCCGCCGGGGGAAAAGCGCTGGCCGTGACGACGGATCTGACCGACTCCGCTCAACTCGAGCGCCTGGTCGATGCCTCCGTTCGGGAATTCGGCCGGATCGACATTCTGGTCAATAACGCCGCCCGCAGCTTCCTGCGCAGTCTTTTGGATCTTCGCGAAGACGGATGGGATAAATGTTTCAGCACCAACGTTCGCGCCGTCTGGCTGTTGAGCCGCCTGGTGGCGCGCAAAATGATCGAGCAGAAAAGCGGGAAGATCATCAATATCACGACGGTCGGTGCGGACAAGGCGGAAGCCGGCATGGCGGCGTACGGGTGCAGCAAGGCGGCGCTCAAACACCTGACCCGCTGCATGGCCAAAGAATGGGCCTCGCTGGGAATCAACGTCAACGCGGTGGCGCCCGGTTTCACCCGCACGGAATTCAGCCAGCCCATCTGGTCGAACCCCGATGTGGAGAAAATGATCTGCCAGGTGATTCCCAAGGGGAAAATCGCCGAGCCCGGCGATGTGGTGGGCGCGGTGTTGTTTTTGGCTTCTCCCGCCGCGGATTACATTACCGGCAACACGATCTATGTCGACGGCGGGACCATGACCAGTTAAAAAGCCGGAGGCTTTCGCGTTTGTCGCCGGGGAAAGCCGGCATCGCCAGGAGGGAAGGATGAACGATAAAATGATTGTCAGTCCGGTCATCGCGGATATCCGCGCGGGGATGAAACGCGGCAAGGTCGTCTCCGTCGATGAGGCGGTTTTGGTGATTCGCAGCGGCGACACGATATCCATTGACGGCTTTATCGGGGGGCTGGCGCCCGAGGAACTGCTCATCGGACTGGAGAGGCGTTTTCTTGAAACCGGCGAACCCAACGGCCTGACGCTTTTATTCGCCGCGGGCATCGGCGACAGCCGCGGCCGGGGCATCGACCACCTGGCGCATGAAGGAATGCTCCGTCGTGTGATCGCAGGTCATTGGGGGTTGGTGCCCGGCCTTCAGAAACTGGCGCTGGCTTCCAAAATCGAAGCGTATAACTTTCCTCAGGGCGTGATTACGCATATGTATCGGGACATTGCCGGACACGTGCCGCGCACGATCACGCATGTCGGGTTGGGAACCTTTGTCGATCCGAGGCTGGAAGGCGGCAAGGTCAATGCGGCGACCACGGAGGATCTGGTCGAGCGCATTGAATTCGACGGCCGGGACTATCTGGCCTACAGACTGCCGCCCGTCTCTGTGGCGCTTTTGCGCGGCACCACCGCCGATCTGGACGGCAACATCACCATGGAAAAAGAGGCCTTCACGCTGGAGGTGCTGCCGCTGGCGATGGCCGCGAAAAATTCCGGCGGCTTTGTGATTGTGCAGGTGGAGCGCATCGCCGAACGCGGCGCGCTCAACGCCCGTCAGGTTAAAATTCCCGGAATGCTCGTGGACTGCGTGGTGGTGTCAAAGCCGGAAAATCACTGGCAGACCTACGGAACGCCCTACAATCCGGCCTTCAGCTGCGAATTCAAAGTGCCTACGGCAAGCATCGACGCGCTGCCCCTGGATGAGCGGAAAATCATCGCCAGGCGCGCCGCGTTCGAGCTGCAGCCCAATATGGTGGTCAACCTCGGGATCGGCATGCCCGAAGGGCTGGCCAATGTCGCCAACGAAGAAGGCATTTTCGATTATCTGACGCTGACGGCGGAAGCGGGCTCCATCGGCGGCATTCCGTCGGGAGGCCTCGATTTCGGCACCGCCACAAACATGGACTGCCTCATCGACATGCACGCGCAGTTCGATTTCTACGACGGCGGCGGACTGGATCTGGCCTGTCTGGGGCTGGCCCAGATGGATTCGCGCGGCAATGTCAATGTCAGCAAATTCGGTCCGAAACTCGCCGGCTGCGGAGGGTTTATCGACATTTCACAAAATGCCAGAAAGATTGTTTTTGCCGGGACGTTTAACGCCGGGGGAACCGAGTTGGCTTTTGAAGACGGGAAGCTCCGCATCGTCAAAGAAGGCGCGCTTCAGAAAATTCTCCAGGACGTCGAGCAGATCACCTTCAGCGGCCAGACCGCGCAAAAAGGAACGCAGAAAGTGCTCTACGTGACGGAGCGGTGCGTTTTCGAACTGACGAAGGACGGCGTGGAGCTCATCGAGATCGCGCCGGGAATCGATCTGGAAAAAGATGTTCTGAAACAGATGGCGTTCAAACCCATTATCCGTCATCTGCGCCTGATGGATCAGCGGATTTTCAAAGCCGTTCCGATGGGGCTCAAAGACGATCTTTTGAGCATCCCGATCAGTCAGCGTTTGAGCTACGATCCGGCCACCAACATCTTCTATGTCAACTTCGAGGGGCTCAATGTCCGAAGCCGGGACGATATCGAAGAAATCCGCGTTCGCGTGGGCGACATCTGCGCCCCGCTGGGCAAGCGCGTCAAAACCATCGTCAATTACGACAATTTCTCGATTCTGCCGGAGCTCGAGGACGACTATATCAAGATGGTGAAATTCGTCGTATCGAAATACTACAGCGATGTGACCCGATACACGACCAGCGCTTTTTTACGGATGAAACTGGGAGACGAGCTCAAAAGGCGGCATCTGGCGCCGCATATCTTTCAGACGAAGGAAGAGGCCAGGCGGGCGTTGGAAAAGAAATAGGCCGGCCGACGCCTCTCTTTCGCGGTTAAGAGCCCCGACGGATGACCGAAGGTCTTAAGTCGGCTTGAGGTGTTTTTTAAAATCATCTTGAAAAATATCACTCTGCATTATAAGACGTTTCCTCACTGTTTGGGATACCCATAGACATAGCGTCCATTTTGTTGAGTTTCGGATTCGCGCGGTATTTTTGACACTTCCAGGGGGGCTTTTATGGACAAAAACTACTCCGGTGCAGGGTTTCTTCTGCTGGCGGTGCCGGCGGCTGCCGTCATTCCCGTTTCGGTCTGGGCGGCGTCGGTCCACGCGTCGGATCGCTTTTCCGGCGGCGGAGGGCAGCCGATTTTAGGGGCGGCGTTTGTTTTGTGCCTTGCGCTGCTGGCGGCGTTGATCGTTTTGTATCGCATAGCCCGCCGCCGCGCGCTTCTCCGGATGGAGCAAATGGAGCAGGACCTGATCGTGCGCGACAGACAACTCGATCAGATCCGGGCCATGGCGGATCTGGCCGGTCAGGCCGCCGATGCCGAAGCCCTCTACCTGACCGCGATGGACCACGCTATGGAGGCTGTCGGCGTGCGCAACGGGTCTGTATTTGCCGTCGATTCCAGAGAGCCGGAAGGGCTGCGATTTGTCGCGGCCAGGCCAACGCTCGCGTTGACAAACAGCAACGGGAGCCCGTCACGCCATTCCTTTGTGCGGACGGTCATTGAGACGGGCAAGTCCCTTGTCGTGACCGATATCGAGCATGATCCCCGCACCATGAAAAGCAACGATCCCAAGTACGGTCCGCCGTCCTTCATCAGTATTCCCATCTGCAACAACCGCAAGGTACTCGCCGTTTTGAATCTGGCCAACAAGGTCGACGGAAAGGTTTTTACCCGTCATGATGAGCGCGTGCTGTCCATCATGCTGGGTCACGCCGGCATGGCGCTGGAGATTCAGGCGCTTCGCAAAACCATCAGCGATCAGCTCGCGCAGATCCGGGATCTGACGGCCAGGCTGCGCGCCTGAGCCCTTCAGACCGAAGCGATTCCACTAAACAAAAGGGGTTTGACGAAGCCGATCGCCAAACCCCTTGAATGCCTTTCATTGAAAAGCCCCGTTTGTGATTTTTCAGTTGCCGTCCGGGGCGGATGTCCGCCGCTAACCCAGGATGCCGATGAACACGCCTCCCGCGATCGCCGCGCCGATCGCGCCGGCCACGTTCGGGCCCATCGCGTGCATCAGCAAAAAGTTCTTTTTGTTTTCTTTCTGGCCCATGACCTGAATCACCCGGGCCGACATCGGCACCGCCGAGACGCCGGCCGCGCCGATCATGGGATTGATTTTTTCTTTTAAAAACAGATTCATGATTTTGGCCAAAAGAACGCCGGCCGCGGCGGCGCTGGCAAAGGAAACCACCCCCAACGCCAGGATCTTTAATGTTTTAATCTGGAGAAAGTTTTCCGCCGCCATGGTCCCGCCGATGGCGAGCGTCAGGATGATGGTCATCACGTCGATAAACACCGTCTGGGCGGTGGCGCTCAAGCGTTCCACGACGCCGCTTTCCCGAAACAGGTTTCCCAGCATCAGGCATCCGATGAGCGGCGCCGAAGCGGGAACAATAATGATGACGATCACGGCGGTCACCAGGGGGAAGAGAATTTTTTCAAGTTTGGAGACTTCGCGAAGCTTGGGCTTCATGTAAATCGCCCGTTCTTTTTTTGTCGTCAGCAGCTTGACGACCGGCGGCAGGATGATCGGAACCAGCGCCATGTAGGAATAACAGGCCACCGCCGTGGCCCCGATGATGTGCGGCGCCAGCTGGGCCGTGACGTAGATGGTCGTCGGTCCCTCCGCGCCGCCGATGATCCCGATCGAGGCGGCCTCGGGAAGGGAAAAGCCGACCAGAATGGACAGGAAGAAAGCGAAATAGACGCCGAATTGCGCCGCTGCGCCCAGAAGCAGAGTTTTGGGATTGGCCAGCATGGGGCCGAAGTCCGTCAGCGCCCCTAAGCACAAAAAGATAAGGGGCGGCAGAATCTGCCACATAATGCCGAAAGAAAAGAAGATCGAAAGCAGTCCGACGGGCTTCGTGGGATATTCCGCCTGGTTGGTTTGCTGCGTGGTGACCAAAACGGCGATGACGTCGCCCGGGTTCACGGCCTGTCCCTCGGCGACTTTGAGTTTCTTGATTCTTCCGTGGACGGGCGACGTGACGCCTCCCGCCTCCGTTTGGACGATGACGGCGTCCGCATCGAAAGAGCGTCCTTCGGAAACCGCAATATGTCTGACGATGCCCGGCTTGTCGGCCTTCAGCTCGAACTCGTAGTCCATCAGTCCGCCCAGAGGGAGATTCACCAGCATGATCGCAAAGCCGATGGGCAGCAGCAAAAGCGGTTCCATCTTTTTTCCGATGGCGAGATAAATCAGCACCGAGCCGATGACCAGCATCAGGGCATTGCCCCAGGTGAAAAACTGAAATCCACTTTCTAAAAGACCAAACACGTTTGTTCCTCCAAAAAGAATAAAGACAGACCGCGTCAGCGATCTGTCCTAGGTTTTCTTCATTTTAGTGATTTTTTCCGCGACGACTCTGGTTAGCCAGACGGTGAACCAGATCAGGATCAAGAGCATAAAGACCATTGCAAAACCGCCGCCGGCGATTTTTAAAGCCAAGCCGATGTCGATCATGGCAAAAGAAACCTCCTTTTACGGATGTCCTGCAGACGTAGACAACTGTCAGTGGGAGTCGGTTAAAAAAAGGCTGCCGCGCTTACAGGTGACGGCGTGTGCAAAAAAAGGTGACAACTAGCCGAAGCTCCTAGCATGGATTTTTCGCTAAAGTCAATGTTTTTTCCTGAAGCCGACGGTCGCGCGTCCTTGACCGGGATTGGGGATTGGTATATGGCATAGCCAAGGAAGGAAGGCATTGCTGATGGGCTACCTCGACGTGGAAGACACACGGCTCAAATTGATCAAGGCGGGATATATTCCCTCGCAGGAAATCGCGACCGTTATTTTCTTGGCGCAGGCGACGCAAAAACCCGTTTTGGTGGAAGGGCCCGCCGGTGTCGGCAAGACGGAGCTGGCCAAGGCCGTGGCCAGAAGTCTCGACCGCGAGCTGATCCGTCTGCAATGCTACGAAGGGCTTGATGAAGCCAAAGCGCTGTATGAATGGGAATACGCCAAGCAGCTTCTTTACACGCAGATGGTCAAAGATCGGATTCACGACATCATCTGCACCACCGCGACGCTCACCGAAGCCGTCGATGCGATCGCCGCTCAGGAAGACGCCTTTTTTTCGGATCGTTTCATTGTCGCCCGGCCGCTTCTGAAAGCCATCAGCTCGGACCGTCCCGTCGTTTTGCTGCTCGACGAGGTGGACAAGTCCGATCCGGAATTTGAAGCGTTTCTGCTTGAGCTTTTAAGCGACTTTCAGGTGTCCATTCCCGAACTGGGAACCCGGCGCGCGGTGCACATTCCTTTTGTTTTGCTGACCTCCAACAATTACCGGGATATGAGCGATGCGCTCAAAAGGCGCTGCGTGCACCTCTATATCGACTATCCGGCGCGGGACACCGAAATGGCCATTGTCCGGCTGAAAATACCGGACATTGAAGAGGCCCTTTTGAGCTCGCTTTTGGATGCGATCGGCGCGATCCGGAAACTGGATTTGAAAAAAAGCCCCAGCATTTCCGAAACGCTCGACTGGGCGCAATCGCTTTTGGCGCTTCAGGTTCACTATCTGTCTCCGGAGATCATCGCCTCGACGCTCAATGTGGTGTGCAAGTATCAGCAGGATCTGGAAAAAGTCAAAGCGACCGTCCTGAAGACGGCCGGATGAAGGCGTCAGACATGCCGATGCGCATCGGGGGAATTCATCCATGCTGGAGCTGACAAGACAGTTTGCGTCGTGTCTGCGGGCCTCCGGGGCGCGGGTGTCCACGGCGGAAGTTCTCGATGTGTTGAGACAGTTGCCTCTGATCGATCCGCTTTGCGAAGTTCAGTTTCGCGCCGCTCTGAAGGCGAACTTCTCCAAAAGCGTCCGGGAAGACGCGCTGTTTAACCGGGTGTACGATCTTTTTTTCCATCAGATGCGGCTTGATGCGGACCTTGGCGCCCAGACGCCTGATCGGGTTGCCGCCGCCGACCGGATTGCGCAGGCCCTCAAAGAGCGGGACGGCGGCCGGAGCCCCGTGTTCGACGCGGTGGCCGAGTTTCTCGGCGGAAGCCCGCAGCGCTATCTGCGGGAACTTGCGCGCATCGATGAAACCTCCGACGGTCAGGGCCAGGCAAACCGGTTCAATTTCGGACCGTTGGCTGTCCGCTTCAATATTTTGATGTCGATCACGCAGGCAGGCCGTGCGCTTGAAGATCTCGGTCGGGAGGACGTCGCCGGCCTCGACCTTCGACAGCGCCGGGAGGTGCTGGCCGATTTTTCCAGGCGTCTGGAGACGGCCCGCGAACTTTTGATGCTTGAAGGGCGGATGCCCGCGCCCGTGTCGCCCCAGGTCAAGACCTACCAGCAGCGTCTGCGGGAGCTGGGCGAGCGGTCGTTTTCGTCCTTTACAGCAGAGGAACTCGGGCAGATGCGCGAAGCGATCGACAGACTGGTGCGCAAACTGAAGGACATCATCAGCCGCCGATACGCGGTTCGCGACCGGGGCCCGCTGGATGTGAAAAAAACACTTCGGGCGGCGGCCCGGTTCGGCGGCGTGCCGTTGGATATCCGCTGCCGCAAAAAGGTCCGGCGCAAAAGCCGGATCGTGACCCTGTGTGACG
This sequence comes from Syntrophaceae bacterium, assembly GCA_018436925.1. GTDB lineage: Bacteria > Desulfobacterota > Syntrophia > Syntrophales > Smithellaceae > UBA8904. The sequence continues at coordinate 89,655 of JAHDKI010000029.1, read as the reverse complement.
TCTCCGGTTCGGTCTGGGCGGCGGCCCGATTTTTGCTGAACCTCCTGTACTCGCTTCAGGAGTGTTTCGACCGGGTTCAGAGCTTCGTCTTTGTAGACCGGCTGACGGATGTCGGAGCGATTTTCGACCGGCATGACGTGTCCGAGGCCGTCCGGATCATTCTGGAAGAGGCGGACGTGCATTTTGCGTCGCCCACCGATTACGGAGCAACCCTGCGGCACTTTCACAGGGACTATATGCACCTGCTCACGCCCAGGACCACTCTGATCATCGTCGGAGACGGGCGGTCGAATTATCTGCATCCCGAAGACGCCATTTTAGGCAGAATGCGCGAGCGCTGCCGGCGCGTGATCTGGCTCAATCCCGAGCCGGAGCGTCTTTGGGGAACCGGCGACAGCGAGATAAAAGCCTATATGCCTCACTGTCATGAGGTTCGCGCCTGCGGCAACGTTAATCAGCTGATCACTTTTATTGAGGAACTGGTTTTATAATGATGAAGAAAAGTCTTCGAAACGAGGTTTTAAACGACATCGCCGCGTTCGCCCAAAGGCATGTCGCGGACCGTCCCGATCTGCAGACGGGGCAGGAATTTCCCGCCGACATCTGGCGGAAGATGGGCGAGGCGGGGCTGTTTAAAATCGGCATCGATGAACTCTACGGAGGCGCGGGCGGCGGCTATCTGGCCTTGTCCCAGGCCGGCGAGGTGTTTGTGAAAAACGGCTACAATCTGGGGCTGGCCGTATCGTGGGTGTATCAGCAGATTCTCGCCCATTACCTGCTGAGCGTGTTTGGAAGCCCCCAGCACAGAAGGCAATATTTGCGCGCGCTGGCTGAAGGCAAGATCACCTTGTCGTTTGCCGTGTCCGAGCCGGGCCGGGGAGCGCATCCCAAAATGCTTTCCACCCGGGCCGAAAAGAAAGATCGCGTCTATGTGCTAAACGGCGAGAAAACCTATCTCACCAACGGTCCTATTGCGGGCGTCTTTATCGTCGTGGCGGTGACGGATCCGAACCCGGCGCAAAAAAAGTTCACCGCGTTTATCGTTCCGCGCAATATCGACGGGTTGACGGTCACCCGGCAAATGCCCATGAATTTTTTAAAACCGTCGCCGCACGGGGGCATCACGCTGGAGGATTGCGTCGTTTCCAAACGATCCATTCTCGGCGAGGAGGGGGGCGCCTGGCGGGACATGGTGGTTCCGGTGGGGGATATGGAAGACGTCGTCATGATGGGGCCTGCCGTCGGTGCGATGGCCGCCGAACTGGCCATGCTGACCGACGCGGTGAGGAGGCATATTGAGGAGTCCGACAACACGCTTCTGGCCGAGATCGGCACGTTGAGCGCAAGCCTGCAAACACTGCGGGCGATGGCCTATGAAGCCGCCCATCGGCTGGACCGGGGTCTGATGTCTTCGATGGGCCTGCTTGTCACGTTTGTTCGTCTGGCCGCCGATTTTCTGGCCAATGTCGATCATTTCTTTGAGACCAGGCGGCTTGCTCCGCCTCCGGAATACGCGGACCTTCACCGGGATGCCGTCACGATCGTGTCGCTCAAAAAGCGCCTGATGCAGATCCGGCAGGAAAAGTTGGGCGCGCTGGTGATGAAAAGCGGATAACGGCTTTTTACTCCCGGTCCGTGTAAGCGTTCATCTCCTGAAGTTTCTCGATGATCAGGTTCCGAACGCGGTCCGAGAGGTCTTCAACGCTTAAGCCCGAAAAAGACGCATAGGGAATCTCCTCGAAAATCCGGATGTAGATTTTTTTTACGCCGGTGAAATTCATGGTGTATTTCGGCAGGGCGCGATTGGTGCCGCTGATCACAACCGGCAGAATCGGCGCGCGCTGCTCCAGCGCCAGCTGGAAAGCGCCCGGCTTGAAAGCCTTGACTTTCCCGTCGGGCGATCGCGTACCTTCGGGAAACATGAAGATGGAGCTGCCTTCCTTGAGGTGTATTTCGCAGGCTTTGAGCATCTGTTCCACGCTTTTGCGGTCGCCGCGCCGCAGACCGATATATCGGTTGAGCCTCATGTTCCAGCCGATGAGCGGCACCCGGAACATCTCGATCTTAGAGACCCACTTGTAATGAAAAAACAACCGGAAGGCCACCAGGATATCCAGCTGCGACTGGTGATTGGAGACGACCACATAGGCTGCGTCCTTGCGGACATTCTCCCTGCCTTCAATGCGGATGCGCCAGGCCGGCATGATCCACGTGTAAACCGAGGCCCAGAAACAGGTGAACAGATGCAGAGCCCGCAGCCGGCGGTCAAAGGGGAACGTCACCACACGCAGAACCAAAGCGATCAGATAAAAAGGAATGGAGGTGAGTCCCACAAAAATCAGAAAAAGATAACTGACCAGCCGATTCAACATGCCTAAATCCCGTCCGTTCGGCCCGACACTGTCCAGGCCGGATTTTTTCGCGAAGTATAGGCGGACGAAAACAAACTGTCAATTGGATAATGGTTTGGGCGGCTCGTCCGGGCCGGATCTGCGCTTGACACTCAGGCGCGATCGGACTATAAATTCCACAACACCTGACGCAGTGACACGGACGTCCTGGCCACCAGATGCTTCCTGTCGCAAGAATAATCAACCCCGGCGGCGTGGTCTATGGCTACAAAATCTGAAAAACAGCGCATTGCGTCGATGATGGACCGGGTCCGCCGGGCTGCCGCGGGAGCGCCGGCGGAGTTTCTCGATGTCGGCCCGAAGAGGGACGATCTCGATCGTCTGGCCGAAGCGATCAATGCCCTGATTTCCCGTCTCGGGCAAACCGCGCCTTTCCCGCCGCCGCCGGAGGAGACCGGACGCCGCTACCAAAATATTCTCGACAGTATTCAGGAATCCTATTTCGAAACCGACCTTGCCGGAACAATTCTTTTCTTCAACGACCGTGCCAGCCGGGAACTGGGCTGCCAAAGCGAGGAACTTCTGGGCGGCGATTTCCGCAACTTCATGGACGAAGCCAACGCCGCCCGCGTGTTTGAGGCGTTTCATCAGGTCTTTAAAACCGGCCAGCCCGTCACGGGTCTGCAATGGTGCTTTCAGCGAAAGGACCAAAGCCGGATGGATGTCGAATCATCCGTGGCCCTGCTATGCGATGATAACGGCCGGCCGACGGGATTCCGGGGCGTCGTCCGCAACATCTCGGACCGCAAGCGGACCGAAAGGGAGCTCCGGGAAAGCGAAGAACGTTACCGGACGATTCTCGACATTATGGAAGAAGCGTATCTTGAATACGATCTTCAGGGGACCATCACGTTTGCCAATGAAGCCGCCTGCAGCATGTTTGATTGCCGGCCCGACGAGTTGATCGGACTGAATTACCGGGACTATCATTTTCCCGCCGACGCCCAGAAGGTTAAGGAGGTCTTTCGCCGCATTTATGAAACCGGTCGTCCCCGCCTCCGTTTCGATCACGACATCAAAATCAAAAACGGCGAAATACGCTCCCACCAGGTCAACGCCGCGCTTAAGCTCGACGAAACGGGCGCTCCCTGCGGGTTCAGGGTTCTGACGTGGGATGTCACCGAACGGAAAAAAGCGCAGGAGGCTTTTTCGCAAAGTGAAAAACGCTACCGGATGATCGTCGAAAACATGCACGACACGATCTGGACGATGGATTTGAATCTCAACTATACCTATCAGAGTCCTTCGGAAGTGCGTGTGACCGGCTACACACCGGAAGAAATCATGCATCTTCCGATTCAGGAAATCCTCACCCCCGAATCGTATGACCGCGCCGTCGGCGTTCTGAGCCGGGAGCTTCGGCGGGAGCAAAGCGGCGAACCGGTCGATCCGGACCGGTCTACAAAGCTCGAGCTGGAAATGCGCCACAAAGACGGGCATAGGATCTGGCAGGAGGTGACGGCTTCCTTCAACCGCGACGACGGGGGCCGGCCGGTGGAAATCCTGTTCACCGGCCGCGACATCACCCAACGGAAAAAGATGGAAGAGGAGCTGCGGGACAGCGAACGGCGTTACCGGATGATCGTGGAAAACATGCAGGATACGATATCCGTTTTGGATATGGATTTGAATTACCTCTACCAGAGCCCGTCGGAAATCAACATCACCGGCTACACACCGGAAGAAATCATGCGGATTCCAATTGACCGCCAGGCCACGCCGGAGACCTTCAGCCGCGCCGCCGCCATCCTGGCCGAGGAGTTGGCCCGGGAGCAAAGCGGCCAGCCTGTTGATCCGAACCGGAGCCGGACCTTTGAACTGGAAATCTATCACAAGCAAGGCGGGACTGTCTGGTTGGAAGTGACCGCTTCCTTCAACCGGGATGAAAGCGGCCGGCCGTCAAGCATCCTGCTGGCGGGCCGCAATATCAGTGAAAGAAAAAAAGCGGCCCTGGAAAGAGAGCAGCTCGAAAAGAAACTCCTGCAGCTGCAAAGGCTCGAAACGGTGGGGCGACTCGCCGGCGGCGTCGCGCACGATTTCAACAACATGCTCAATGTCATCCTGGGCTATGTGGATCTGGTCAAGCTTCGCCTGCCGCCCGAGCATGCCATTTACGGCGACATCCTGGAGATCGAAAAAGCCGCCGAGCGGTCGCGGGACCTGACTTCGCAGCTTTTGGCTTTTTCCCGCAAACAGATCATCAAACCGCGCCCCGTCAATCTCAATACTCTGATTATGGACGCGCAAAAAGCGGTCATCCGCCTGATCGGCGAAGACATCGACTTCGCGTTTCATCCCGCGTCCGACATATGGACTATCCAATTCGATCCTTTGCAGGCCGAACAGATTTTGATGAATCTTGCCGTCAACGCCCGCGACGCGATGCCCCAGGGCGGCAAGCTGACCGTCGAAACCGCGAATGTCTTTCTGGATGACGTCTTTTGCCGGCAGCATCTGGAATGCGAACCGGGCGCATACGTGCGTCTGACCGTGACCGACAATGGAACGGGTATTGAAAGCCGTTATCTGCCTTACGTCTTTGAACCGTTTTTCACGACTAAGGATGTCGGCAAGGGAACCGGTTTGGGGCTGGCCACCGTGTACGGCATCGTCAAGCAGAACAACGGATTCATCAGCGTATACAGCGAACCGGGCCACGGCAGCGCCTTCAAAGTTTATCTGCCCCGGATCGACGGTCCGGCCGATGTCCGGATGGTTCAGCCCGAACCTGCGAAACCCGGCACGGGAACGATACTTCTGGTCGAGGACGACGAGATGGTGCTCAAGATGGTCACCGAGATGCTTGAGGCCATAGGGTATATGGTGATCGCCGCCGGGTCCCCGGTGGAAGCGCTTTCCATTTGCGAAAAAGGGTCTGCGCCGATCGATCTGGTTTTGTCCGATGTCGTCATGCCCGTCATGAGCGGCCGCGAGATGCGCGACCGGTTGCGCGGGATTCGCCCCGACCTGAAAGTCTTGTTCATGTCCGGGTACACCTCCAACGTCATCGTGCAGCACGGCGTGCTCGAAGAGGGGGTGCAGTTCATTCAGAAACCTTTTTCGCTTAGCGAACTGGCGCGACGCGTCAAGGATCTGATCGCTAAGCCGTGAAAAAAGCTTCATCAACCCCGTTGGATCTGATACACGCTCAAAGGGCGAAGGCAAAAAGGACCGCTGCGAGCAAAACGGGGACGGGGGGGGAATCGCGATGATGGTTTTTGAGCCCGGCCGGATCAAAACAATGCGCCTGCCGAACCGGTTTGTCCGATCGGCCACCTACGACGGCCTGTCGGATGCTTCGGGCGCGGTGACCGATCGACAGATCGAGCTGATCTCGGCGTTGGCCCAAGGCGGCGTCGGGTTGATTGTGTCCGCCATCATGTACGTCCATCCTTCAGGGCAGGTGTCGGCCTTCATGAATTCCATCGCCGACGGCGCCGACATGGGCGGATTGAAAAAGCTCGTGCGGGCGGCGCACTCAGGCGGCGCGAAAATCGCCGTTCAACTCTATCACGGCGGCCGCGAAGCCCGTTTTGTCAAAACCCGGAAGCAACTGCCGCTGGCGCCGTCCGTCGTGGCCGACGATCCCTATTACCGGGGCGGCTACCGGGAGATGACGGCGGATGAAATCGCGACCGTCATAGACGCCTTCGGGCAGGCGGCCCGGCGCGCCCGCGAGGTCGGTTTCGACGCGCTTCAGATTCACGGCGCGCACGGCTATTTGTTTTCCCAGTTTCTTTCGCCCTTCACCAACCGGCGAAACGACTGTTGGGGCGGGTCTTTGGAAAACCGTCTGCGCCTGCACCGGGACGTTTTCGCCGCCATGCGAAAGCAGACGGGCGAGGACTATCCGCTTTTGATCAAGCTGGGCGTAGAGGACGGTTTTGAAGGGGGGCTGTCGCTGGCCGAGGGCGTCAAAGCCGCAAAGATGCTTGCGGAAACCGGATATGATGCGCTCGAAATCAGCTCCGGCGTCAGAGGAAACGCCTATGAAGGAACCGAGTATAAAACGCGGATCCAGAAGCCGGCTCGCCAGGGTTATTTTCTGACCTGGGCGCGTGAAATCAAAAAGCGGGTGGGTGTTCCCGTCATCGCTGTGGGCGGGTTTCGATCGATGGGCATGATGGAAGGCGCGATTGCCAAAGGCGAGGCGGACTTTGTGTCTTTGTGCCGTCCGCTGATTGCCGAGCCCGACATCATCAATCATTGGCGTCGCGATCCGGAGAAAAAACCCAAGTGCGTCTCATGCAACAAATGCCTCGAGGAACTGCACCGGGGGGCGCCGCTGCGGTGTGTTGTTCTGGCGGGGCAGGAGTAGATACGGGTTTTTCAGCGGCCGTTTGCCGCATCGATGAGGAGACCGAATGAAGATGGATTTGGCGAAGGTTCGAACGATCGGCCATGGATTGCTCCGGCCGGAAGGTGTGATGGCGCTCGATGACGGAAGTCTGTATGCGGCGGACGCTCGCGGTTGCGTCGCGCGCATCGAGCCCGACGGCGCGACGGCGTTTTTCGGAAAAATCGGCGGCGTTCCCAACGGTCTTTGTGTCGATCCCCGGCAGCACTGCATCGTGGCCAATATCGGCAACGGCGAAGTGCAGTCGGTGTCGCCGCAAGGACCGCATAGCGTCCTTTTAACCGAAGCCCAGGGACGAAGGCTTCCGACGCCCAACTTCCCCTTTCTCGATTTTGCCGGCCGGCTGTGGGTGTCTAATTCAACCGACAATCCCGATGTCGATGCGGCCCTGCAGCGGCCTGTCGATGATGGGTGCCTGGTCGTGATCGCGCCCGGAGACGACCCGAAAATCGTTGCCGAGGGCATTTATTTTGCCAACGGGGTGGCGGTGGATGCCAAAGAAGAATACGTTTATGTGGCCGAAACCATGCAGCGGCGTGTGCTGCGTTTTGAAATTCGAGACGGCAACACGGCGGGGCCCAAAGAAATTTACGGCCCGGAGACGCTGGGACGGCTTGGATTTCCCGACGGCATCGCTTTTGACGAGGCGGGGAATCTCTGGGTGACCTTTCCGGTGGCCAACGCCCTGGGATTCATCGATCCGCAGGGGCGTCTGCGGATCGTGGTGGAAGATCCCGACGGGGCGGTCATCCGGCGTCCGGCCAACATCTGCTTCGGCGGAAAAGACCGCCGGACCGCTTTCATCGGCAGCCTGGCCGGAAATAACATTCCCTGCTTTGACGTCCCGTATCCGGGCATGCGGCTCGTGCATCAGAAATAGAAAACAGGTGCGAGGCGAAAGGCTAAAGGCCAAAGGCCAAAGCCGAAAGGCCAAAGGCCAAAGGCCAGGGCGATGGGCGATAGGAGGCAAAAAGCGCAGCTTGTAGCTTGTGGATAGTGGATCGTTTGCAGGGAACAGTCGCGAACATTTCTACAATGATAAGGCTGCTGCACTTAACCTGTGGCCTTTATCCTCTATCCTTTGTCCTTTATCCTTTGTCCTTTGTCCTTGTGCCTTTATCCTTGTGCCTTTATCCTCTATCCTGAATTCCTTTTCTCCGCCCGCAGTCTTCCCGCGCGGATTTCACGCAGGAAGTCCTCTTCACTTAGAATCGGATTTTCAAAAACCGTTACATGAGAGCCGATATTCAGAATTTTGTGCGCGTCGCTGCCGCCCGTGCCCGGCAATCCGGTTTTTTCCATGGCCGTCCGGACTTTCTTCATGGCCGCTTCACTGTGGTCGGGATGGCAATACTCGATGCCGTCGAGATCGAGCGTGTAGATGAGATCGCCCGCGCCGTAGTAATGCGATCTTCCCCCGCGCGAAAGCTTATAGGGATGAGCGGCAATGAGGATGCCGCCTTCGTCGTGGACCGTTTTGACCAGATCCACGGCGCAAAGCGCTTCCGTCACCGAACGAGTGAGCCCGAAAATCAGGTATTCGCCTTCGGAGCGCCCGCGCAAGTCGCGCGCGTGGATTTCCTGGCCATTGACCGCGATGAGGCCTTTCGACGCCGCCCGAACGCGGAGAATTTCCATTTCTTCGTCCGGCCAGCGCATTCCGTGTTCGGTGAGCGCAAAGCCGGAAAGACCGGCGGCTTTGGCCTGATCGACGATGTCTTCAACCTGGATGAAGGAACAGCCGGAATACCGGCGGGTGTGAATGTGAATATCAAAGGCGATCATCGATTGCCGGCCGAGCTCTTTTTTTTAGGCCGCCATTTAAGCTGGAATTCAATTTCAGCGCTTTGACCTTCGCGTTCATATTCGACGCCGGCCTGCGCCGAGGCGGGCACGGTGACTTTCCGGCCGGCGATCGTGATGGCAAACGGTTTTTGCCGTTCCACCGCATCGGCCAAACGTCTGAGCTTTGCGGCAAACTGGGCGGACGTCAGATTTTTTTCAATGTCAACGGATTTGTTTTTCATGGACGTTCTTTATCTCCAAACCCTTCGGCTTGTCAAGCGGTCCAAGACCGGGGAATGAACTGCATAACCATTTGAAAAAACTTTTGTATTGCAATTCCGAAGTCTCTTCGGATCATTTTTGTGGCATTTGCGGGAAAAAATTGGTAAAAGGTCGGCGTTCGGTCAACCGGAAGGCTTCATATCATCCGCGCCGTCAAAATTCACTTTCACAAAGGAGGGCTCGTCTTACAGGAATCGTCATTACCATGAGGTGCGGCAGGACATAGTGTTTCTTCATTTCCATCGACTTAACCAAAAATGAGGAGGGAAGTTACAATGGCTGGAGAAGTTACTTATGCGTCAAAACCGTGGTTGAAATCTTACGACAAAGGTGTTCCTGAAAAAATCCAGTACGAAGAAATTTGTATGCCCGATCTTCTGGATCGAAGCGTCAGCAAATATCCTGATCGAATGGCGCTCAACTTCCAGGGCTACAAAATGTCCTACAAAGCGCTCAAAGACATGGTCGACCGCTTCGCGAGCTGCCTGGCCGGTTTCGGCATTAAAAAAGGCGACGCCGTCGCAATTATTCTGCCCAATATGATTCAGTGCGTGGTGGCCTACTACGCGATCCACCGCCTGGGCGCCATCGTGGTGCTCAACAATCCCACTTACTCCGACCGCGAGCTCGAACATCAGCTCAACGACTCGGGCTCCAAAGTTTTAGTCACCATTGATCTTCTGGCCAACCGGATGATCGATCTTCGGCCCAAAACCAAAGTCAAACAGATCGTCATCTCGTCCATCGGCGATTATCTGCCTTTCCCGGTCAACCTTTTATTTCCATTGGTCGGAAAGAAAAAAGGCCTGTTGCCGTCCGTTCCGAGAAAGCAGGCCCAAGACCTCTACGACTGGAAAGACTGCATCGCCAAGAATCAACCCAATCCGCCCAAGGCCAAACTGACCTTCGACGACACCGCGATGTATCAGTACACGGGCGGCACCACCGGCGTTTCCAAAGGCGTCATTTTGACGCACGGCAACATCAGCAAACAGGTTCAGCAGATCAACGCCTGGTTTCCGATGTTTACCAATATTCACGGCGACAGCCTGGGCGCCCTGCCTTTCTTCCACGTCTTTGGCATGTCCTGCGCCATGAACTTTTCCATCTACAAGGGATGGGGCGATATCCTGATTCCGAAACCCCAGCCCGAGCCGCTTTTACAGGCCATCAAGAAATTCAAGCCGACCTTCGGCGCGCTGGTGCCGACGATGTATATCGGCATTCTCAACCACCCGGAATTCAAAAAAGTCGATGTGACCTGCTTCAAGGGCTTCTTTTCCGGCAGCGCGCCGCTTCCGGTCGAAGTCATTCATGACTTTGAAAAGGCCACCGGCGCGGTGATCGTGGAAGGCTTCGGCATGACGGAAACGACCCCCGTGACGCATACCAACCCCTTCGGCGGCGTGCGCAAGATCGGGTCGATCGGCCTGCCCATTTCCGACACGGAATGCCGCATCGTGGATTTGGACAAAGGCGAAAAGGATATGCCGATCGGAGAACCCGGCGAAATGATTATCCGCGGACCCCAGGTGACCAAGGGCTACCTCAATAAACCCGAGGAAACCGCCACGCTTCTGCGCGACGGCTGGTGCTACACGGGCGATATCGCCACGATGGACGAAGACGGCTACTTCTACATTGTGGATCGCAAAAAAGACATGATCATTACCGGCGGATTCAACGTCTATCCTCGCGATGTGGATGAAGTGTACTACGAGCATCCCAAGGTGATGGAGGCCTGCGCGATCGGTATTCCCGATGCGAAACGCGGGGAGAACATTAAACTCTTCCTCGTTCTGAAAGAAGGGGAAACCGCCACGGCCGAAGAAATGATCGAATACGGCAAGACAAAGCTCGCCACCTATAAACTGCCTTCGGAAGTCGAATTCCGCAAGGAACTGCCCAAATCAACCGTCGGCAAGGTTCTGCGTAAAGAGCTGCGCGCCGAGGAACTGGCCAAACGGAAGAAATAGGCGCTTGCCGGCAACCTGTAAAAAAGGCCTGCTTCCCATTTCAATGGAAAGCAGGCCTTCATTTTTTTATGGGGGTGGGGCGCTATTTGACGGCAACCACCGGGCAGGCCGATTCGAGAATAATGTACTGCGCGTTGGACCCGAAAAGAAGCTTGCCGACTTTGGATTTCTTTTCAATCCCGATGATGATTTCATCGACCTTCTGGTCGTTGGCGAAATCGACGATATCTTCGCCGGGAGTGAGCCCGCGCACCAGCACATGGGTTTCGCAGGCAATGCCTTCCGCTTCCAGCGATTCTTTCACATAGGCCAGATGTTTTTCCGTTTTTTCCAGGCTGGTTCTTTCACGTTCCGAAACCTTTTCCATCGAACTGGCGACGTACAACGTTGCGCCGAATGCCTTAGCGTGCGCTTTCGCCACTTCCAGAACCGCTTTGTCCACATCCAAACCGCCGACGTATGCGACCAGTATCTTCATGAAATTAATCCCCCGTATCTGAATTTTTATTGTCTGAGCAGGTCATTTATTAACTGGGCGGGATTATAAGAAATTGAATGGCCGATGTCAATGAGTTTCTAAATCGAATCACCATCTTGGTTTTGCGCCGCCGCCGGCCCGGATTCCTGCTTGACAGCCTTGCCCGGCCTTGAATATACTTCCTCGCGCAGTCCCTTGGCATTTTTCATCGCAGTTCAGCCGGATTTTACAATACATTCAGGAAATCATGAGCTCGATCGGGGGGAGAGTTTGGTTTCGAAACAGTTTAGCCCGAAAACAATCTTCGCAGGCGGTTCCGGCTCGGCGGATTGGCTTGCGTCGGTTGCAGAAAAGTCGCCGGTCGGTATTTTCCTCATTCAGAACAAGATCTTCCGATGGGTCAACCGCCGCTTTCAGGAAAACACCGGCTACCGGAGCGATGAACTGATCGGGAAACCGTCGTTGTCGCTTGTTTATCCCGATGACCGCGCGCTTGTCGAGTCCGGCGTCCGGGCGATGCTTCGCGGGGAACCGGTTGCGCCTTATGAATACCGGCTGGTTGCCAAAGACGGCCATTTGACCTGGAACGTCGGGACGGTGACGCCGTTTGAGTATTGCGGCGGGCGGGCGACGCTGGGCATCCAGATGGATATTTCCCGGCAGAAACAGGCCGAAGAGGCTCTCCGGCAAAGCGAGGACCGTTCCCGGATCATCATCGACAGCATTGCGGATGCTTACTATGAAGTCGATCTGGCCGGAAATTTGCTGATTTTCAATGAGCCCTATCTTAAACTCTTCGGCTATGGCGCAGGCGAGATGCAAGGCATGAACTACCAATCGTATGTGGACAAGAAAAACGCCGCCATCGCATTTCGGGCGTTTAATGCCGTTTTTAAAACCGGTCGGCCCATTGACCGGATGGAATGGGAGATCATCAATAAAAGCGGAGAAACCCGTCATGTCGAGCTGTCGGTCAGCCGCATTGAAGACGGCCGGGGGAAGCCCGCGGGATTTCGCGGCATCATCAGCGACATCACCGCCAGGCACAAGGCTGAAGAAGCCATCCGCCGGCAGGCGTTTCATGATCCTCTGACCGGATTGGCCAACCGGATTTTATTTTCCGACCGCCTGCTGATGGCCGTCAAAAGAGCGGCGCGCGCCGGCCAGAAAGTCGCGGTGATGATTCTTGATCTGGACCATTTCAAGGAGGTCAACGACCGGTGGGGTCACGCGGCGGGAGACGCTCTGCTGAATCAGGTCGGCCACCGGCTGTTGTCGCTGGTGCGCGACTCCGACACCGTGGGCCGCCACGGCGGCGACGAGTTTGCCGTCATCATCTCTCCGATTCATGACTGCGACGACGCAAAACAGCTTGCGGGGAAGATCATCGAGGCGCTTCGGCGGCCGTTTCTGCTGGAAAATCGGGAAGCGCAGGTCACCGCCAGTCTCGGCGTCAGTCTTTTCCCCGATCATGGCGATCATTTTGAAGAGCTTCTTCGAAAGGCGGACGCGGCGATGTACAAGGCCAAAGGCCAGGGCCGCAACCGCTATGCCTTTTATGAGGCGTCGGCAAACCAAAGACAGGCGAAGGGAAATAAAAAGGAAACGGTCGGTCGGGTCTCGGACGCTGCAGCCCGAAACGGCAAGGCAAAGCGCAGTTCATGATCACGTTTCGTCTGCGTTAAACTAAAAACAGATCAGGATCGAAAGGAGGAAGTCCGATGGGGTATGAAAACATTTTAGTGTCCACAAGCGATTTTGTCACGACGATCACGCTTAACCGTCCGCCGATGAATTCCGTGAATCTCGGCATTCGCGAGGAGCTCGACCGGGCGGTGGATGAGCTCGAACAAAGCAAAGACACCCGGGCCGTCATCATTACCGGTGCGGGCGACAAGGGGTTTTGCGCCGGCATGGATGTGAGCGACATCGCCAACATTGCCAAAGGGCCCAACGGCAACGACGTGCTCAATAAAATCGAGCGCTCCGGGAAGCCCTACATTGCGGCCATCAACGGGCACGCCCTGGGCGGGGGCTGCGAGATCTCGCTGGTGTGCCATTTCCGGTTCATGACCGACAACCCCAAGGCGCTCATCGGCTGCCCCGAGGTCAACCTGGGCATCACGCCGGGCTGGGGCGGCATCCAGCGCTTGCCGCGGGTGGTGGGCAAATCCAAAGCGCTGGACATGATCTTGTTCAGCAAAAGATTGACCCCCGCCGAGGCCCTGGCTGCAGGGCTTGTGGACAAAGTCGTTCCCGCTGCGGACTTGCTAAACGAAGCGCTGGCCTTTGCCAAAGCCCTGGCCGCCCGTCCGCCCTTGGCGGTTCGCGCCACGCTTGAGGGCATGGCGGTGGGTTTGGAAAAAGGCGTTTTGGAGGGCCTTAAGGTGGATCGCGCCTGGTCGGAAAAACTGGGCAAAAGCCATGACGCCTTCGAAGGCATGACGGCGTTTCTGGAAAAACGGGCGCCCGTTTTCAAAGGCGAGTAAACGGCTGTCATTCAAAAAAATCTGGCAAACGTCAGCCGGCGCGGTTATAATCCGCATCGTTTAGCCGGACAGGCTTCAGGACTGACGCAGAAGGAGGACAGGCATGGCGCAAAATGCTAAAGACGCAAGAAGAAAAAAAGTCATTGACGTGTTGAACAAAGCCAGGTCGATGGAACTCTACGCGATCCATCAGTACATGAACCAGCATTACAATCTCGACGACATGGACTACGGCGATTTGGCGGCCAAGGTCAAACTCATTGCGATTGACGAGATGCGGCATGCGGAGATGTTTGCCGAACGCATCAAAGAGCTGGGCGGCGAACCCACGTCGGATCTGGACGACAAGGTCCAGAAGGCTCAGAAATTCGACATCGTGTTTCCGTTCGACGCGAAGCTGGAAGATGACACAATCGACGCCTACAACCAGTTTCTGCTGGTCTGCCGCGAAAACGGCGACAGCATCAGCATGAAGCTTTTTGAGACCATCACCGATGAAGAGCAGGCGCATTTCAATTATTTCGACAATGTCGCCGACCACATCAAAAAACTGGGCGCGGCCTATCTGGCCCAGATTGCCGGAACCCCCGCGGATACGGGGCCTCCGTCCAAGGGATTTGTCACAGGCGCGGGCGAAGGCGGCGCCGCGTAAAGGCGGGGCTGAAAAATCAAGAATCCATTCAAAAGGGCCGGTTTACCGGCCCTTTTTTTCAGCGCGATCGGCGGTTGCCGCCGCAAGAATCATCCGGTCGATTTTCGAAAGCGGCAGCTTGGGAAGGTCTCCGGGGGCCACGAACCTGAAAGCCTGGCAATCCAGAGCCTGCGGCTTTCCCGAAATCAACGCGGCGCTGTAAGCCGCGAGCGTCAGGCGAAAATGCGTGTAGGCGTGATCGACGGAGGCGATTTTTTCCCCGACCCGAATATTCAGGCCCAACTCTTTTTTGATCTTCGAGGCCAGATCGGCTTTGGACGGAGGCTGCGGTGAAGGGATGCCGCCCGGCAGCTTCCAGAAGGACGCCAGAAGGCCGTCCGGGAGTCTTTGTGTCAGAAGAAGCCTGTCTTGGCCGTCGCGCAGAACGACGGCGGCGGCAAAACGATGCGGCGTTTTGCCGCGACGGGATTTCACCGGCAGGTCGTCTGCCCGGCCTGCCTTCCCAGCCAGGCAATCGTTTGCGACCGGGCAATCGCAACAGCGGGGCGCGCGCGGGCGGCAGACGGTCGCGCCCAGATCCATGAGCGCCGAATTGAAATCGCCGGGGCCTTTTGCGGGAATCATGGCCTTGGCGATGTCATTCAGGCGCGCGAGCGTGGCCTTGTCATCCAGCGGCGTGTCCACGGCGAAAAGCCTGCACAACACTCTTTTGACGTTTCCATCCACGGCGGGAACCGCGCGGTTGTAAGCGATGCTTGCCACCGCGCCCGCGGTGTAAGGCCCCACTCCGGGAAGTCGGCGCAGCTCGTCAACCGTGTCCGGAATCCGTCCTCCGAACTGATCGACAATCATTTGTGCGGCCGCGTGCAAGTGCCTGGCCCGCGAGTAGTAGCCCAGATTTTCCCACGCCTTTAAAACCCCGGGCAGCGGCGCGCGGGCCAGCGCGAACACATTCGGGAAAGCTTTCAAAAAGCGCTGATAATAGGGAATGACCGTGTCCACCTGCGTCTGTTGCAACATCACTTCGGAAATCCAAATGGCATAGGGATCGCGGGTTTCGCGCCAGGGAAGGGTCCGGCGTTTTTCCCGGTACCAGGCCACAATCTTTCGGGCGAGCCGTCTGGAGCGGTTTGTTTCGTTTGTCATGGGCTGAGTCTATAGCCCATTACCGCCCGGCAGGCAAGCCGGGCAAAACGCTGTGATTGACTTTTTTTGGCCAGACGTGCAAAGGTATGCGACACGTCGGGCCTTAAGGGGAGTTTTTTTTCAGAGTTTTTCAACCGGAAAGGAAATCTGCTTATGAAGATCGTCGTCTTAAACGGCTCGCCCAAAGGCGAGCAAAGCGTCACGCTGCAGTATGTCCGATATGCCGCAAGAAAATTTCCCGATCATCAATTCGAGATTCTGCCCATTGCCCAGACCATCCGGAAGCTGGAAAAAGACGAAAAGGCCCTGGCCTTGGTGATTGACGCTGTGAAAGCCGCAGACGCGGTGCTGTGGTCGTTTCCTTTGTATTTTCTAGTGGTCTGTTCCCAGTACAAGCGATTCATCGAACTGGTTTTTGAAAGAAACCTTCAAGACGCGTTTGCGGGCAAATACGCCGCGTCGCTTTCCACTTCCATTCATTTTTTCGACCACACGGCGCACAACTACATTCATGCCGTCTGCGACGATTTGGGCATGAACTATCTGGGCGCCTATTCGGCGGCCATGTATGATCTGATGAAAAAGCCGGAGCGCGCCCGTTGGCTGGGTTTTGTCGGGCGGTTTCTCGACGGGGTGTCCCGCCGGGTTCCCACGGCGCGCGTCTATCCGCCTCTTGTCCCCTCGGCCTTCGTTTATACGCCGCAACCGGCGGCGGCGAAAGTCAACGCCATGGGCAAAAAGATTCTGATTCTGAAAGACGGGCAGGCGCCCTTGGGCAATGCCGATGCGATGGCGACGGCGCTGGCCGCGCATTTCGGCGCCGCGGCGGAAGTGGTCAATCTGATGGATGTGGACATCAAGGGCGGCTGCCTGGGTTGCTGCCGGTGCGGCCTGGACAACATCTGCCAGTATTCGGGAAAAGACGGATACATTGATTTTTATAATGAAAAGGTGAAAAAGGCCGATGTCGTCGTCTTTGCCGGCGCGATCCATGACCGGTATTTGTCGTCCCGCTGGAAGTTGTATTTCGACCGCTCTTTTTTCAACACGCATGTGCCCACGCTTTCGGGCAAACAGATCGCCTTTTTGATCTCGGGGCCGCTGGGACAGATCGCCAACCTGCGGCAGATTCTCGAAGCCTACGGAGAATTCCAGGAATGCAACCCGGCCGGCATCGTAACGGACGAATCGGAAAATGCCGCGCAAATCGACGCGCTTTTGGCCGATCTGGCCTCTTCGCTCGTGCGGCCGGAGGCCGAAGGCTACGCCCCGCCGATGACCTTTCTGGGTGTCGGCGGCCGCAGAATTTTCCGCGACGAAGTGTGGGGCATGCTGCGGTTTGTCTTTCAGTCGGATCACCGCTACTACAAAAAACACGGCCTTTACGACTTTCCGCAGAAAAACTATAAAGCGCGACGCATGAACGCTTTGATGATGCTTTTGACGAAGATCCCGCCGGTGCGGAAAAAATTTCTGAAAATCCTGACCGAGCAGATGGTCAAGCCGCTCAAGCACGTTGCCGAAAACCGTTAGAAAACGAATGATGGATGCAGCGAAAATGAAAATCGTCTTTCTCGACGCGGCGAGCGTCGGGGATGTCGGCAATCTGGATGAACTTGCCGCGCTGGGCGAGTATCGGAGCTTTGAACTCACCGGACCTGCGCAGAGAATCGAGCGCGTCAAAGGCTGCGATGTGGTGATCACCAACAAAGTCGAAATCGGCCAAGAGGTGATGGACGCCTGCCCGGAGCTCAAGCTCATCTGCATTGTGGCCACCGGCATGAACAATGTCGATCTTGCGTATGCGGCGCAAAAGGGCATTGCCGTGAAAAATGTCGCGGGCTATTCCACCGATTCCGTTGCGCAATGCACCTTCGCCATGCTTTTTTACCTGATGAACGCCTGCCGGTATTACGACGACTACGTCCGTTCGGGCTTATATGCGCAAAGCCCCATCTTTACGCACCTGGGGCGAACATTTGCCGAGCTTTCCGGAAAAACCTTCGGGATTATCGGGATGGGGGCGATCGGACGGCGTGTGGCGCAGGTGGCCGAGGCGTTCGGCGCGAAGGTCGTTTACACGTCAACATCGGGCGACAATCTGAACGCAGGCTATCGGCATCTGCCGCTTTCCGATTTGCTTGCGGCATCCGATGTCGTCTCGATTCACTGCCCGCTTAACGACCGGACGCGCAATCTGATTTCCGAAACGCAACTGCGATTGATGAAGCCGACAGCGTATCTGCTGAATATGGGCCGGGGCGGCATTGTGGACGAGAAGGCGCTGGCGCAAGCGCTTGACGAAAACCGCCTGGCCGGCGCGGCGCTGGATGTTTTGTCCGCCGAGCCCATGTCGGCGGACAACCCGCTTTTGAAAGTTCAAAATAAGGAGAAGCTTTTTCTCACGCCGCATATCGCCTGGGCCAGCCGCGAGGCCAGAAACCGCCTGATTTCACGAACGGCGGCGAACATCAAAACCCTCTTCGGCCTGTAGCGGTTATTCGAGAGAGCTTGTCTTTATCGCCATCGCACAGCCGTCGGTCATTGACTTTAAACCTGAAACCTGAAACCTGAAACTTAAAACCTGAAACCTGAAACTTAAAACTTTAAACTTTAAACTTTAAACTTGAAACCTGAAACCTGAAACTTAAAACTTTAAACTTTAAACTTGAAACGGCTTTCTACTCCTTCGGAATGCCGAACTTCTGCATCAGGTCATACAGCGTCGGTCGGCTGATGCCCAGTTCGCCGGCGGCGCGGGTCAGATTGCCCTCATTGCGGGCGATGGATTTGACGACCAGTTCCTTTTCAACCAGATCGCGGGCTTCCTTGAGTCCGAGGCGTTCGCGGGGTGTGCCGCTGGGGGTGATCTCCATATCCTCGGGGCTGATCTTCTTTTGTTCGGACATGATGACCGCCCGCTTGATGCGGTTTTCCAGCTCGCGCACATTGCCCGGCCAGGGGTATTCCTCGATGGCGTCGAGCGCCTGCTGAGTGAAGCCTTTGATCTTCTTTTTGTTTTCTTTCGCGTAGCGCTCCAGAAACACCTTCGATAAAAGCAGAATGTCTTCTTTTCGGTCGCGCAGCGGCGGAAGCGCAATCGAGATGACGCCCAGGCGGAAATACAAATCTTCGCGAAAGCTGCCGGTGCGCATGGCTTCTTTCAGGTCGCGGTTCGTGGCGGCCAGCACACGGGCGTCCACCGAGATCGGCTCGCGCCCCCCGATGCGCTCGACGACGCCGTCTTGAAGAAATCTCAGCAGTTTAACTTGCAGCGCCGGCGGCAACTCGCCCACTTCGTCGAGAAACAGCGTGCCGCCGTGCGCCATTTCAAATTTGCCCTTGCGCTGGATGTGCGCGCCGGTAAACGCGCCTTTTTCATGGCCGAACAGTTCGCTTTCGATGAGATTTTCAGGAATCGCGCCGCAGTTGATGGGGATGAACCTCGCGTCGCGCCGAAGGCTGACCGCGTGGATTGCGCGCGCGACGAGCTCCTTGCCCGTGCCGGATTCTCCCGTGATGAGCACCGGTTCGTCGGTGGTGGCGACCTTGCGGATGCCGGAAAACACCTCCTGCATCTTTGAGCTGATCCCGATCATGCCCTCGAAATGGTCCACGCTCAGTGTCCGGCGAAGTTCCCTTTGCTCCCGTTCAATGTCGGACAGGTGAAAAGCGCGTTTGAGCACAATCTTCAGCTCGTCGATCTGGATGGGTTTATAGAAATAGTCGTAGGCGCCTTTTGCCACCGCTTTGAGGGCGCAGTCGCGTTCGCCGCGGCCGGTGATGATGATGACTTTCGTGTCGGGATAGTCGTTGAGAATTTCGTCCAGGACGGCGAAGCCCTCCTCCACGCCGGCCGGTTGCGGCGGCAGGCCCAGATCGAGGGTCACCACGGCCGGGCGTTCCCGGTTGACCAGCGCCATCGCGGCCGGGCGGTCTTCCGCCGGGAAGACTTCATAATCGGCGGCCAGGGCCCATTTCATCTGCGTGCGCAGATCCTCGTCGTCTTCAACAATCAGGAGTTTATGTTTTTTCAAGGTTGAAATCCTCTTTGCTTATTCATTTCGTTTGGCGACGGGAAGCATGACGTCGAAAACGGACCCCTTGCCTTTTTCGCTTTGCACGACAAGCTTTCCGCCGTGCGCGTCCACGATAGTTTTGCAGTGATACAGGCCGATGCCCATGCCTTTCTTCTTGGTCGTCTGGAAGGGGCGGAACAGATGGTTGTCGATATAGTCTTGCGACATGCCGCAGCCGTTGTCCGACACCGAGGCGACGATCCAATGGTCCGAAAGCCTTGTGGATACCGTAATCGATCCGTCGGGGCCCGCCGCATCCATAGCATTCATCAGCAGGTTTTCAAAGACTTTATGCATCTGATCGGCATCGGCCGGCACGGGCGGAAGCGCCGGGTCGAGTTTTTCGACAATAACGCTCTGTCCGGTTCTTCCGGCGTCGGCTGCGGCCGAGGCCAGAAGGTCGTTGATCTGCGTGTCGCGAAACACCAGGTCGATTTTACGGTTTAAAAGCGCCAGCCTGCCGCTCATGCCGTTGATCTTTTCCACGCTTTGGGAAATCGCCTTGAGCGCGTCGGCGCGGAATTCCGGATTGTCGATGTGCAGCGGAAGATTCTGCGTCACCAGCGACAGCTTCGAGGCGAGATTCTTCAAATCATGCATGAAAAAGGCCGACATGGTCTGAAACGCTTCGAGCTCCTTGGTCTGGCGCAGTTTTTCCGACAGACGCAAATGCAGCAGACTTGCCGCCGCCTGGTCGGAAATGGTTTTGATCAGTTCCGTCTCTTCAAACGTCAGCGGCTCGTAGAAGACCTTGTCGCCCAGCGTCATCACGCCGATGAGCTGGCCCGCTGCGACCAGCGGCACGCAATAGCGAATGCGCGACTCGCGCGTTTCCAGATCATAGGTATTGATCAGATCGGCCGCCCAGTCGTCTTCGCGGCCCTTGAGATCGACCGGATTGTTCTGATCCGCCATCGCCCGGATCAGATCGATGCCGCCGTCTTTGAACAGATTGAGCTCCTCGACCTGTTTGGCGGTGAAGACGGTGGAGGCGCCGAAGGCCAGCCGTTCGAGCTTGTCGTCGGTCAGCCAGATGCTCACCGAGAGAATCTCCATCGTTTCCGACACCATGGTGACGATGATCCGGCACAGATCGCCGGTCGTTGTGACCGACGTGGTGCGCTCGGTGAAATTCTCCCAGATTTTCTGGTAGTCGTAGTAGGGGCGCTTCAGGTGGCGGCTGATAAAGCGCTTTCTTTGCATACGCAGCCGGTCGGAGAGCAAAACCGCCGCCAGGCCGATGATGGTCAGGAAAATCAAAAAGATGATCAGGTTGATGTTGCGCAGCCATTCGAAGCGGATGGAAATCCAGGCGATCACACCCAGCGCGATAAAATAGGCGCCGACGATCAGAATGGTGAACGAGGTATAAAGAAACTGATGCGACAACTGGATGCCCACGCTCATGGGGCGCCCCCGGAACAAGGCGCGCAGGATGAACAGATCCGCGATGAAAAGCACGCCGAGGTTGACGACAAACAGGCCGGTGTCCACGCCGGAAAACAGAATCGCCTGGCTTTGCGTGAAAAGCCGGATGCCGAAAATGCCCGCCGCCCCGACGAAGATGAACTTGGTCTGCCAGCGGGCATGCCCCGTCGAGTGCCGGAAAGTTCTTTCCAGATTCATTAAAATGGCGATGGAGGCGAGCATCCAGACGATGTGCCAGGCATAGCCCGACCACCCCAGACGGATAAACAGGGTTGACGCGTGATGGGGCGAAAGAACCAGGGCGACAAACGCGTCGGCAAAAACCGTCGTCAGAACCAGCGGCGCTAAAAGCGCGAGCGCCAGCACCCATTTCCATTTGGAAATCTGTTCGAGGTAATTGGTCCGGGCGAAACTGACGCTGAACAAAAGCCAGACCGAAGGCGCCAGCGATGAGACGATGAAACGGATTTTCTGGCGAAAAAGAAAGTCCTCAAGCGTTTCGGAAAAATACACATAGCCGGTGAACGCCGCTTCCAGGGCGAAAAGAAAAAGCCCCGCCGCAAAGATCGCCTGGACCAGGGATTTGCGGCCCCGGTACAAAGCGACCGCCACGACGGCAAGCGTGATCATCGCAACGGCGTATGCCAGAATTCCATTGTAGTTCATGGCCCGTCAACCCGGAAACGGAAAGGCTCAAACATGTTTTTCTTTTTCCGTCTTTCTTAAGAAAAAAAGCACCGGCGCCAGAAGCAAAAGCGCGACGATGAAAAAAGGAATGCCCCCTTCGCGGTGCAGCGAGCTTTCCAGAATGCGCACATCAACGTAATTTCCCAGAAGCGACAGCGTGATGATGCGAATGCCGTTTTTGAACATGGCGATCAGCACGGCGGCCGCGGCCAGAATCGCCACCTTCCACCAGGTTTTTAAAAACAGGTGGCCGGCCAGAAGCGCCGTGATGAAAAGCGCCAGGCTCGACCGGATGCCGCTGCATTGTTTGGCCACTTCCACGCTGACCTGCGGCAGATGAAAGACGAATCCGTCGCGCATGTAGGGCACGCCGGAAATCCAAAACAGCAGATTGGTGAATTCCGTCGAGCCCGCCTGAAGCAGATAAATGATGCCGTCCATCACCGCCGAGGGGATGGGAATCATAAAAAGCAAAAACAACAAGGGAAAAAGCGCGATGCGGTAAGCCTTCAGGCCGTAAGTCAGAATAAAGCCTCCGTGGACGAAAACCAGCACCGAAAACGCAATGAGCGAAGCGAAGTTGTTTTTATCCAGCGCCGCTGCCCACAGTTGACCCGCGCCGAAAAGCGCCAGGGCGGCCGCAAGAACCGGAATGCCGCAGCGCACGGCATACACCGCGCAGGCGGCGATCTGTTTGCGCCTGATAAGCAGCAGATACAAACTCACCAGCGGAATCAGCGGAATATGGGAATAGTATTCGCTTCTGCCCGAGGCCCGAAGCGCCGTGATGGGCATATAGGCCGCGACGAAGGCGACGGCCGCGAAAATCAAAAAAAGGCCGTTTCTGGGCGTGGCCAGCGACTTGATGTCCAACTGCTCGATTTTTTGGCGGATGTCCAAGAGTCGTCTCCGTTTTGTTGCCCCCGGCCGGGCTTTTCTTAACAGGCGGCCGAAAAGGCGCGATTGGGGCTATGCTTTTGGTTTGTCTTTGGTTGATCCGGGTTGCATTCGCGTTACCGTATGGCCCTGATAACACATTTTAAAACGCCTTACAATGAGCCAGATTATCTGTTTTTTGATTGATTTTCAGGCCTGTTTGCTTTAACGTGCGCGGACTATTTTCAAAGGATGCCTCATGAACTATGCCAAGCGCATCTTGTCGCGCGGATACAACAATCAAACGCTTTCCATTGATCTGGCTGCGGGCCGGATGACCGTTTTGGCGCTCGATGCGGCGGCCAGAGAGTATTTTGTCGGCGGACGCGCCTTGGGGCTATATCTGCTCCATCAGAAAATTTCGGCGCGCACCCAACCCTTCGATCCGGAAAATCCTCTGATTTTCTCGCCGGGGCCGCTGTGCGGCATTCCCCAGTTTCCCGGATCGGGAAAATCCATGGCCATCTCGCTGTCTCCGCTCACCGGCATTCCCGGCGTGTCGAATTTCGGCGGCTACTTCGGTGCCTATTTGAAATACGCGGGGTTCGATCTGCTCGATATCACCGGCGCCGCATCAAAACCGGTCATGATCGTCATCGATGGATTCAAAAATGAAGTCTATCTGACCGACCCGCCCGCGGCCGCCGACGTCTTTGCGCTGGAAACCGCCGTCGTCTCGCGCTTTACCGGGGAAGGGTATGAAAAAAAACACATCGCCTTTCTGACCACCGGCGCAGGCGCCGCCTCCACGCTTTTCGGCTGCATCAACAGCCACTATTACGATGCCACCAAACCGACCCAAGCCGGCAAGGGCCTTTTCCGCACCAAGCAGGCCGGGCGCACCGGTCTGGGCTCCGTCATGCGGCATAAAAACATCGCGGCCATCGTCGTTTTGGCCGATTTCCCCACAGGCGACAATCCCTTCGGCGCGGCCGATTGGGACAAAGCCAAGCAGGCCGGCCACAAGCTGCATCGCGTCATCAAGGAGATCGATCCCCAGGCGCTCCAGATGCATCTGAAGGGTTCGGCGGGCGTCGTTTCGTTTATGAACAAGGCCGAATACCAATCTTTGCCCGTGCACAATTTCCAGATGGGCTCGCACCCCGAAGCTGAAAAGATCTGCGGCAAAACCTACGCCGAGCGCCTGTTCGAGCACAAGGGCATGGACGGCTGCTTCCCGGGCTGCAACCTGCGCTGCACCAAGGGCGGCTGGGTGACGCTTGCCACCGGCAATCAGGCAGGGCGAAAAGTCTGGGTGGACGGCCCGGAATACGAAACCGCCGCCGGCTTCGGATCGAATCTGGGGATCTGGAACCCCGAATTCATCATGGAAGCCAACTGGCATTGCGACAACTACGGCATCGACACGATCACCACGGCCGTGCTGATGGCGTTCATCATGGAATGCTTCCAGCGAGGCTACCTCAGTCAAGACGACACGGACGGATTTGAACTGGTCTGGGGCGACGCCCGGGCTTCGCTGCAATTCCTGCACGATCTGGCGCATGGCCGCACGCCGCTTGCCCGCGCGGCCGGACAAGGCATGACCGCGCTTTCGGATTGGGTGGCCAAAACCTGGTCGGCGCGCACCGGAAGGCCCGATCCGGCAGACACATTGAGGCAATTTGCGATGCAGACCAAGGGCCTGC
Organism: Syntrophaceae bacterium; assembly: GCA_018436925.1. GTDB lineage: Bacteria > Desulfobacterota > Syntrophia > Syntrophales > Smithellaceae > UBA8904. The sequence continues at coordinate 65,300 of JAHDKI010000029.1, read as the reverse complement.
CTTTTTCGCTTTACCGGACGCACCGCTCATTATCCATGCAAGCCTCCTACGCAGCGGCCAGCGATATCGGCGCACACCACGCCGCCGCCTGGCTCGTCAAGGTGGATCTGCTGGGCGCCTTTCCCACCTTCGAAGACAAGGCCCGCGCGCTGGTGACCTATCCGCGCGTGCGGCTGGGCAACGACAACCTGGGGCTTTGCAAACTGCCCTGGGTGGATGTGTTCAATCCCGAGTCTCTCAAGCGCGAAGGCGACATCTACATCAATCCCGCCACGCAGGAACTCTACGCCGATTTTTACAACGGCATGCTTGGAACCCGCCTTACCTGGCAGGAAATCTTCGAGCACACCGACCGCGACATCAACCTGCAGCGCGTCATGAACGCCCTGCATTACGGCGCGGCGACCGGCGGCCAAGACCGGATTCCCGATCGCGCCGTGGGCCCCACGGAAGACGCGCTCTACGAGCTGGAGCGCGATTTCAACGACCGGCAACTGGCTTCGTTTATGGACAAGCCCGTCGAAGAGATTCAAAAGATGCCCGTGGGCGAAAAACGCGAAGCGCTTCTGCGCTTTCGCAGGCAAGAGCTCGACAAACTGCTTCAGGCCTATTACGAGGAACGCGGCTGGAACCAAAACGGCATTCCCAAAGTTGAAACCCTTCAAAGCCTGGGCCTTTGGGCTTTCCTTACCGACGAGGCCAAAGCGTTTCTGGCCGCGCAAGCATAGAGCCGCCGCCCATACCGGTTTCCCGTGCGATAAAGGGCTTCCCCGCGCAGGCGCCAGAGGACTTGTCTGAGGATACGTTTTGAGCCTTGCCGAGTCCGGCGCGCTTCGTCCGACAAGCGACGTGCGGAAATTTTACCCTTGAAAAGTCTTTGATTTCTGAAAATCCCTCTATATAATGCGTCCGTCTTGCCCCACCAGTCCTTAATATCTTGAGGTTCTTCGGGAGGGAACATGTCATCCGGCATCTTTTTTGAGCGCTATCTGTGGTTTCACAAAGAAATCAAAAACAACAAATATCCCTGTGCGAGACGTCTGGCCGAGCAGTTTGAAGTCAGCCTCAAGACTGCGCAGCGCAGCATCGACTTCATGCGCGACCGCATGAATATGCCGATGGAATATGTGGCCTCCAAGCGCGGCTATGCCTGCCTTGACGCGGCCTGGGAGCTGCCGGGCCTGTGGCTGACCGAAGACGAGCTGATTTCTCTGATTTTGTCTTATCGGTTGGCGTCGGCCGTGCCCGATGCCGGCGTCAAGGCGTCGCTGCGAACCTTTCTCAACGATGTGATCGCCCAGCACACAGCCGACAAGTTCAACATCGATAATCTGGCCGAAAAAATTTCCGTCAAAAACATCGCCTACGCCCGCACGGGCGAACCGATCTTCCACCGCATGCTGGAGGCCCTGTTGAAGGGGCGTTCCTTGAGGATTGAATACTACTCGCCGCATTCGAACCGCCACAGCGTTCGCGACATTCTGCCGTTGCATCTGCTTTCCTACATGGGCACCTGGCATATCGTCGCCTTTTGCCGGGTGAAAAACGAACTGCGCGATTTTGTCTTGTCGCGCATCCGGTCGATTTCGCCTTCCGATGCGCCGATGGACGTCCGCGCGTCGGCCGCAGGCGTGAAAGATTACATCCGGCGGACCTTCGGCATTCTGCATGGAAAAGAAACGAAGAAGGTCTGCCTGCGTTTTGCCAAAGACATCGCCCCGTGGATCGCCGAACAAAGCTGGCATCCCGACCAGCAGGTGTCCATCGATAAAGACGGAAGGCTGTGCCTGACCGTTCCCGTGGCCGACTTTCGGGAGATCAAGCGCGAAATCCTGCGCTACGGCGCCCAGGTGGAAGTGCTGTCACCCAAAGCCCTGCGCGACGATGTGAAAGCAGAAATTGAAAAAATGAAGAAAGTGTACAGGTGACCTTATGAAAATGTTTACAAAGACAGAAGCAAAAAAACTCGAAACCATTTTGTGCAATGCCGCCGATCCGGATGAAAGTTTCAATTCCGTCGCGCTGCATGGTTTTTTCTTCGGACTGGCCATCACACCCGATCCTGTCATGCCCAGTCAGTGGTTTCCAGTGGTCTTCGGGGGCGACGGGCCGATGTTTGACGATGAAAAAGGCGCGCAGCAAAGCATTGGCTACCTGATGGAAATCTACAACCGCTTCATGTCCGCATCGATGAATCAAACGCTTCATTTCCCTTTTGACTACGATAAAATATCGCGGGACTGGTTTCCCGATCTGGAAGATTGGGCGTGTGGTCTGTTCAAGGCCCTGGCGTTAAGACCGCATCATTGGGGAATGGCGGAAGGCCCCTCAGAAGAGGATGCCTCGGAATACATGCGCGACGTGATGAATGCCTCCGCCATCGTGACCGCCGTGGCCCTGCCGGAGGAAAGAGAAGGGATTTTCGAGACGGCGCCAGGCGCTGAACCCAAAAGCGAAGATGAATTGAAAATTCTCGTATTTGGACTGCTTCCCGCATCCGTCGAGACCTTGCAGCGCCACGGCGCGATGTTGCATAAGCAAATGCATTCCGGTCGTGTTCAAGATTTGCATGCAGGGCCCGTAAGGCGTGAACAAAAAGTCGGCCGCAATGACCCGTGCCCTTGCGGCAGTGGCAGAAAATACAAAAAGTGCTGCGGCGCAAACTGAAAATATTTTTCTGGTGGGACGTCGGATGGGGGTGGACGGGGAGTAGAATAGGGGCAGGGAAAAAGGATCAAGGCGAAAGGTGCGAGGTGCAAGGTTCAAGGGCAGAAAAGATGGTTTTAAGTGTTCCGTGTTCAGTTTTAAATATTAAGTGGAGCAAGGCGCGTGGCGCAATGAGGGGCGGGGTGGATGGCGCCGCAGGCGCAGTGGCCCTCCTTTTCTAACCACCTAAAGGTGGCGCGAGGAGGGTCGGGGAGGATTTTAAATTTACACAATCAGCAGAAGCTGAATTAGGTAATACCTATTTAACTAGGTAATGAATTAGGTAATAACCCTGAGTCGCAACACGCCAGCAGTGGCAAAATGTAGGGAACGGTCGTGACTGTTCCGCAACGTAGGGAACGGTTTGTAACCGTTCCAAAGAAAGGGTGAAAATATTCCGAGATAGACATGTAGGGATCGCTCCCCGAGCGATCCGGGATATTGGGAACAGTTTGCTGGAAAGGTTACAGAAAGGTCCTCTAAAAATCGATCAGAGACTGAAAGACGAGAATAATGGAATACATAGCGCATTCAGAAAACAGTTTTCACGAAACGCATCTTTTATCTAAGCATCTGAAAGAAACTGCGGAACTGTCAGCATCTTTTGCTTCGAAAAAAGAATATGAATCAATTTTCTATCTTGCCGGTCTGTTGCATGATTTAGGCAAATACCATGCTGCCTTCCAAGAATATATCCGGAATGGCGGTAAACGTGGCAGCGTTCCTCACGCCTCATGGGGGGCAGGATATGCACGGTCCAAGCGCATGCTGGAAGCATCTTTTGCAATTGATGGCCATCACAAAGGTATTCCAGATAATTCAATATGGAAGGTTGACACTGAGCCATTCAAGCGTAATGAAATAGAAGAATTTGGAAAGGTTGCGTTACGGTTCCTTGAAGAAAATCCGATAAATCAAAGGGAGTTACCCCAAAAACTTTCAGATGAAATTGCCAAAACTCCTTCACGCCGTGAAGTTTTCATAAGATATTTGTTCAGTGCTTTAACAGATAGCGACTGGCTTTCAACTGAAAAGCACTTTGATAAAGGAATTTCCGAAGTACGCTCTGATATCTCCTTGCCTATTGAAGAAATGATAAGCAAACTGGAGGCTGAATTTTCCGGAAAGCCCAAGGAAGGTACAATTAACCAGTTGAGAAATGAAGCACGTTGTCAGGCACTCCAAAAAGCCAGTCAACCATGCGGGTTTTATTCCTTATCATTACCGACCGGCATGGGAAAAACACTCACATCCATAGCCTGGGCTTTGCGGCATGCGAAGTCAAATAACTTAAAACGGATCATCATCGTTCTACCCTTTATAAATATCATTGATCAGACAGCACAGATATTGAAGGAGATATTCGGTGATGAATGGGTCCTTGAGCATCATTCCAGTTTTAATGAAGATGATACATTCGGTAGGGATGATGACGGATATTATTCTCTTCTTGAACAAAGAAAAAAGCTGGCCTGCGAGAATTGGAATTATCCAATTATATTGACAACCACAGTGCAATTCTTTGAATCCCTTTTTAGCAACAGGCCATCCAAAAGCAGAAAAGTTCACAACATTGCTGAGTCTGCGGTTATATTTGACGAAGTACAGACGTTGCCTAAAGATATAATTCTGCCGACTCTTCAGATGCTCAAAGATGTCCAAACGATTATGAAGACATCATTCCTCTTCTGCACTGCGACACAACCCGCTTTTGAAAAACGGCAGAGTTTTGACGGCATAGAAAACATCCAACCTTTGATCAACAATTCCGCTGAAATGTACAAAGAAACACGAAGGGTTAAATATGAATTACTCAATGAGTTGGAGCCAATAGATTTATCAGACCTTCTAAAAGCAACTTCGGATAAAGGAACTTCTGCACTGGTAATATTTAATACAAAAAAACCGGCCCTTGAGTTTTTTAATTTAGCTAGAAACCTTGACCATTGGGAAAACAAGTACCATCTGTCAACGGGCATGTGCCCTGATCATCGAAAAATTATTATCAAGAACATCAGAGAAGATTTGACTGCCAAACGTAAGATTCTTGTTTCGTCAACACAATTGATAGAGGCCGGCGTCGATTTTGATTTCCCTGTGGTCTTGCGCGCCCTGGCTCCGCTAGAAGCCGTTATTCAAGCGGCTGGCCGTTGCAATCGTGAAAACAAGTTAGGTCCCTCAGGGGGCAGAGTATATCTGTTCAAGCTTCAAGACAGTGCAATGCCCGACAAAACATATTCTGCATGCGCAAACCATACTGAAGAATTTGTCAGAGCGGATATTGAAAAGCTCCATGAGCCGGATACATTCAATAAGTATTATGCTCAAGTGGTCAATCTTTACATCAACCCCGATCAGTATAATATTAATGAAGCACGTAAGGCTTTCAATTTTAAAACGGTCAACGACTGTTACCGGATAATCCGCGATTCAACAGAAGGGCTTTATATGTATAACTATAGTGATGAAAGCAGACAGTTGCTTCATTCTCTAGAATACAAAGAATTTTTAACTAAAGACGATTATCGTAAAATGCAGGTTTACACGGTATCTGTTTACAGACATTTTATTATTAAAAATAGCGACATGTGTAAAACAATGCCCCAGGGTTTCATGGTTTGGTATGGAAATTACGATCCGCAAACGGGAATTTCGATAGAACCGTTAGAGGCCGACAAATTAGTCGTATAAACAGGAGGAAAATATGCTCGATAGCAGAATAGTAAGAGTCAAGGTTACAGGCGGCTTTGCTTGTTTCACGAGGCCGGACCTCAAAGTTGAAAGGCTGACTTACCCATGCATGACGCCATCCGCAGCACGCGGCGTTCTTGATTCCATATTATGGAAACCGGAATTCCAGTGGTATGTTAGACGCATTATCGTTCTGAATCCCGTTCGATTTTTCACAATTAAACGTAACGAAATAAATACCAAGCAGGGGCGAACTCCAATAATCATAGAAGACAAAAGGGCTCAACGAAACAGCGTGGTCTTGCGGGATGTCGCATACATTATTGAAGCATCGATCTTCCAGAAAGAGCACTCTGAACGGAATAAGCCCGAAAAGTACATTGGCAGAAAAGGCGTTGATGCCGATCATGACGGCATTTTCATTCGACGCGTGAAGAAAGGTCAATGCTGGCGGCGACCCTATCTGGGCACGCGCGAGTTTTCCGCAGAATTCATGGAACCGCACGGAGAAGAAAAAGCTTTAAACGAAACTATCCCCATAGGAAGTATGCTATTTGACATCTTCTACAATGAAAACGGGAAACCGGAACCGATTTTCTTCCATGATGTTGCTGTGAGAAGCGGTATCTTGAACTGTGAAGTTCCCGAAAACGACAGGATGATGCAATCCAGCCATATACAACCGCCACTTGATAGTGAAATATCCTCCGCCATCTATTCTTTTAATCAGCAAGAAGAAAAGGAGGCCGCTTTATGATTAAGGAGTTAAGCGAATTTGGAAAACCGATATGTGCACAAAAATATGGGGAATGGAATCATGTTGCTCTCAAAGATGAACCTATTTCGATTGAAGTTGTCATTGATCATGACGGCAACTTTTGTAAATTTGAACCGTTTGAAAAGAAACCAACAATTGCTGAGGCTTTAACGTCCAAAAAAGGGAAGGCAAGACTATTGCTTGATAAAGCAGAAGAGGTGCTTTGTTACGGCGGTAAAAAATCAACAAAAAAACATGAACTCTTTTTATCAAAATTGAATAAGTACAGCGCAATGTCTGAACTTGCCCCAGTTGTTGCTTTTTACAAACATAATAAAGTCAATGGCATAGAGAAAGCATTAGCAGAATTTGAATCTGCTATTCCAGATAAGAAAAAAAACGGCAACATCGGATTTCGCATAGAAACGGAAGGGCTTCGTATACATGAAAAGCACGCTGTCAGGAGAAAAGTTATTGATGAATACATTGCTGAGAAAAAGGGCATTCCCCTAAAAAAGTGTTCGATTTGTGGCAACGAAGACTTTCCCGTTGAGGATACACCGCACGGCATGATTAAAGAAGTCCCTGACGGCAAAAGTAGCGGTTGCGCTTTGGTTTCATATAACGAACATGCTTTTGAATCATACGAACTAACTGGAAATAATAATTCTTCAATATGCGCAGAATGTGCAAGAACCTATGTTGAAGGATTAAAATCACTTTTGTCAGCAGGCACAATAATACCAAGCAAGAAAAACAAGACAGACGTTTTATATTCCCATCGTTGGCCCCGTAAAAGATCTGCTAGCTTTGGCATGGATACAGCTATGGTGTTTTGGACACGCCAGAACAATGAAGTGTCTGAAATTGATCAACTAGAAGCACCAAATCCAGAAGATGTAGCAAGACTCATTGATTCTGTGAATATCGGAAATGAAAAAAATGTGCACTACATTGAGCCTGACCAATTTTATTCATTTACACTTTCAGGCTCTGCGGCGCGCATCGTTGTGCGAGATTGGATAGAAGCCAGTTTGTCCGATTTTCAAAAATCATTAGCAAAATGGTTTAAGGACATCGCTATAGGGCAATACGACAAAGATATGAAAACCATAAAGATGCATTACTCCGGACTTTATAATCTTGCCAGGAGTTGCCAAAGAAGAAATTTTGATGGTCGTTATGACAAAGATGATGCTTCGTTGGCGCGTGTTGCAACATATCTATGGAATGCGGCTTTAAAAAATACCGCACTACCTATGTGGATATTAGCAAAAGTACTTCAGAGATCGTGTTTGGATAAGTATGGTGTTACTGCTGAACGTGCGGCATTGATCAAGCTAATACTAAACCGAAATAATAAAGGAGTTGATTTTATGATTACAGAAAATATCGAGCAGGCTAATAAGCCCGTGGCATACATTTGTGGACAGATATTCGCGAAACTGGAGAGCATGCAATATTATGCGTCATCAGGCGAAAGAAATTCCGGAATAAGAGAAAGATATTTTACATATGCAATGACTTCACCTGCCGCCGCATTTGGACGGCTATTTGATTTAAATTCAAAACATTATAGAAAAATTAAAAATGAAAACCCCGGACACGCTGTAAATCTGGATAAAGAGCTTCAGGACTTAGTGAAAGATATAGATGTTAATAAACTACCAAAAACATTTTTATTAGAGGAAAAAGGCCAGTTTGCTATTGGCTATTATCATCAAAGACAATTGCAGTTTGAAAACACAAAGTCAAAAGAAAATAAGGAGGAGAAATAACATGGGTGAGATAATAAACGTGCGGCATGATTTTGTATATTTTTTTGACGTGAAAGATGGCAATCCTAATGGAGATCCTGATCAGGTAAATTTGCCAAGGGCAGATGCGGAAGATCAGCATGGATTAGTAACGGATGTGTGCATAAAAAGGAAAGTCAGAAATTATGTTCACTTGAAACATAATTTAACCGCGCCTTATAATATTTTTATTCGTCAGCGCGATATTACTGACGATGACAGTTATCTGAATGCGGTCATTGGTAAGACACCGGGCAATACTGCTTCAGAAAAACGTCGAAAGTTGTGTGATGATTATTATGATATTAGGACATTTGGCGCTGTATTAAGCACGGGTGAAAAAGAAAATATTGAGAGCCCAGAAGAGGAAGGGGAGGAAGAAATTAAAGGTAAGAAGCAAAAGAAAGAAAAAGTTAGAGGGGCTGGCACAGTGCGCGGGCCAGTACAATTTACTTTCGCGCGTTCGGAAGATCGCATTTATCAAGCAGAACACTCGATAACGCGATGTTGTGTTACCACGGAAAACGAAAAGAATGAACAGGCTAAAAAGGACCGTGAATATGCAACCACCTTCGGACGTAAAGCCACAGTACCATATGCCCTTTATCGTATGCATGGTTTTATTTCAGCAGTTGATGCAAGAAAATCAGGCTTTTCTGATGCCGACTTAGAACTGCTTTGGGAATCGCTAATAAACGCATTTGAAAACGATCGCGCCGCCGCACGCGGCGAAATGAATCCTCGAAAGCTGATTATCTTTAAACACGATAGCCATTTAGGTTGTGAACTGGCTGGCAGATTATTTGAAAGGGTGACCGTGGAGAAAAAGGCGGAATTACCGCGTGGAATAACTGACTATAAAATCAATCTTGACAAAGACAATCTTCCCAAAGGCATCGAAGTCCAATCATGGCCGGAAGATAAAATATTTTAAGAGAGTTTTTTATGACCACCCAAAACAATACTTCAACCCTCATCCCGCCGCATGGCGGGTATCGGGCATTGAAGTCGTATCAGATGGCGGAAATTGTTCATGACGCCACGGCGGTGTTTTGCGACCGCTTTATCGACAAGCGGTCGCGCACGCATGACCAGATGGTGCAGGCGGCGCGAAGCGGGAAGCAAAACATCGCCGAAGGGAGCCAGGCCTCCGGCACGTCCAAGAAAACCGAGCTCAAGCTGGTAGGCGTGGCGCGGGCCAGCTTGGAAGAGCTGTTGATTGACTTTCAGGATTTCCTGCGCCAGCGGGGTTTGCCCCTCTGGGGCAAAGAGCACGATAAAGCACGGGAAATCCGCGCTTTGGCTTTTGTGAAAAATAGGTCCTATTCGACCTATAAGACCTATTTCGAAAAAGACCCGGAAACCGCCGCGAATGCGGCGATTTGCCTGATTCATCAGGCAAACTACCTACTGGACCAGCAGCTTCGAGCGTTGGAGAAAGAGTTTGTTCAGGAAGGCGGCTTTACTGAAAGGCTTTACCGCGTGCGATCAGAAGCTCGAAAAAACAATTGGAAGAAATAGGTTCAATATGACCAATACGACCTATAAAAAACAAGAAGAAGACTTCATCATGCTTTCCGCCTTGCAGCATTACGCCTTTTGCCCGCGGCAATGCGCGCTGATTCATGTTGAGCAGGTCTGGCAGGAAAACCGCCTGACTGCCGAAGGCCGGATTCTGCATGAGCATGTGCATGAAGAAGGCAATGAATCGCGCGGCGATGTCCGCATCGAGCGGGGCGCGTCTTTACGTTCATTGGAACTGGGCGTTATCGGTAAAGCGGACGTGGTTGAATATCACCGTCAGGCTGACGGATCATGGCAGGCATTTCCGGTTGAGTATAAACGTGGCAAGCCCAAACTCGATCATTCCGACAAGATTCAGCTCTGCGCTCAGGCGATGTGTTTGGAAGAAATGCTGAATGTCCATATTCCGTCAGGCGCGCTTTTTTACGGGAAAACGCGGCGGCGTCTGGATGTTGCTTTTGATGAAGCGCTTCGCCGGGAGACACAGGAAGCGGCGCATAAGACGCATGAACTGATTGAATCGGGCATGACGCCAAAACCGGTTTATTCCAAACGCTGCGATAGCTGTTCGTTTATTGGTGAATGTCTGCCCAAAACGATTCAGAAAAAGCGGTCAGTCGAAAGCTATATAAAAAGAATGCTGGATGAAAAAGATGCCCCCGCCCCGCAAACCCCGCCTACCAGAGGCGAGGAAGATTGTTAGGGGAAAAGATGTGGAAGAAGCAAGGCAGTCAGCCGGTTACAAAATGCAACCGACTGAAGATGGAAGGTACTCAGTTGGTGACAAATTATCACCAACTGAAAATAGAAGCCGAAAATATGCAAATCAATGATGGGGGCAACTGACAAATAATATTTGTCAGTTCAATCAGCCGTTAGGGAGTTGTAAAGAAATTCTTTTCAACTGCTAAGGGGGGAACGATGGGAATGAAAAAAGATTCAATGAAACCTGAAGAATCTCGGATGGTCGTCTTTCAGGAAAAATCCATTCGCCGAATTCTGTATGAAAACGAATGGTGGTTTTCGGTGATTGATGTTGTCGCCGTGTTGTCGGAAAGCGATAATCCCAAACGTTACTGGTCCGATCTCAAACGGAAAATGATTCAGGAATCGGGCATGAGTCAACCGTACGATAATATCGTACGGTTGAAATTGCTGGCCTCTGACGGCAAGCAAAGAGAAACAGATTGTGCGAATACTAAATCACTTTTCCGTATAATTCAGTCCATTCCGTCACCAAAGGCGGAACCTTTTAAACAGTGGCTGGCAAAAGTGGGCTATGAGCGTGTGCAGGAGATCGAAGACCCGGAACTGGCGACAAAACGCACAAAAGCCCTTTACCGGGCCAAAGGCTATTCCGACGACTGGATTGAAAAGCGAATGCGCGGCATTACCATCCGGGCGGAACTCACCGACGAATGGAAGAAGCGCCAGGTAGGCCGTGAAAAAGAATACGCCATTCTGACGGCGGAAATCTCCAAGGCCACGTTTGGCCTCACCCCTTCGGAATATAAAAAACACAAAGGGCTGAAGCGCGAAAATCTGCGCGACCATATGAATGATCTGGAACTCATTTTCTCCATGCTGGGCGAAGCCGCCACAACGGAAATCACTAAAACGCAGGATGCCCAAGGTTTTGACGAAAACCGCACCGCCGCCCGGAAGGGCGGGCGCATTGCCGGACACGCCCGCGAAAACCTGGAGAAAGAAACAAAAAGAATGGTTGTATCCAAAGAAAATTATCTGGATGCGCCGGAGAAAAGAAAACGGTTGGGAAAAAAGTGAAAAAACACCTGAACACGCTATTTGTCACCACACAGGGCGCCTATCTTTCCAAAGAGGGCGAAACGGTCGCCGTTAAGGTCAATCAGGAAGTGCGTCTGCGTGTGCCGGTGCACACGATTGGCGGCATTGTCTGCTTTGGCAATGTATCGTGCAGCCCTTTTTTGATGGGCTTTTGCGGAGAAAACGGTGTCGGCATCAGTTTTTTATCTGAGCACGGCCGCTTTCTGGCGCGTTTACAGGGCCCGGTCTCCGGCAATGTGCTCTTGCGCCGCGAACAATACCGTCTGGCCGATGATTCGGCCTATTCTGCGAAAATGGCAAAATCGTTTGTGACCGGTAAAATCGCAAATTGCCGGACTGTACTGCAAAGGGCTCTGCGGGATCATTCGACAAAGACGGATGAAGATGCTTTGCGAAAAAGCGTTGACGATCTGAGTCGGTCACTCAAGTCGCTGGCGTTGAATCAATCACTCGATGAGGTTCGTGGCCTCGAAGGTGATGCCGCACACACCTATTTCAGCGTCTTTGACCATCTGATTGTGGCGCAAAAAGAGGACTTCTCATTTCAGGAACGAAACCGCCGCCCCCCGATGGATAATGTGAATGCCCTGCTTTCATTTCTTTACACCCTTTTGATGCACGACTGCCGGAGTGCGCTGGAATCAATCGGGTTGGACCCGGCGGTAGGATTTCTCCATCGCGATAGGCCGGGGCGTCCCAGTCTGGCGCTGGATATGATGGAAGAGTTTCGGCCATATCTTGCGGATCGTCTGGCGTTGTCGCTGATCAACCTTCGCCGGGTGCAGGACAAGGGGTTTAAGAAAACAGAAGCGGGCGCCGTAATGATGAGCGATGACACACGCAAAACCCTGTTAGTCGCGTATCAGGAACGTAAGCAAGAAGAAATCGTGCATCCGTTTCTCGATGAAAAAGTGTCCATCGGCATCCTGTTTCATGTACAGGCATTGCTTCTGGCGCGTTGCCTTCGTGGAGATTTGGATGGGTATCCGCCGTTTATCTGGAAATAATTCCGACAACCCCTTCGCCCCTTTGCGGGAGAAGGTGGGGATGAGGGGGTATAGGGAGGTCATTGAACAATGTTAGTTTTGGTCAGTTATGATGTAGCCATGCAGGACAAAAAAGGACCAAGACGCTTGCGGCGCGTTGCCAAGGCGTGTCAGGATTACGGCCAGCGCGTGCAGTATTCCGTTTTTGAATGCATTGTCGATCCGGCACAGTGGACGATCCTGCGGGATAGACTTATTAAAGAAATCAATCCCGAAGAAGACAGTCTGCGATTTTATTTTTTGGGCTCAAACTGGAAAAGGCGCGTGGAACATATCGGAGCAAAGAAAGCCATCGATCAGGAGGGACCGCTGATTGTTTAAAAAGCCTTCCGCGAACCACAAGCGAACAGCATTGTGCAGGGTGGTTCGCGGAAAGAGTAGTCGTCTGATTTTATTGAGCGAATGATTTGTTCTTTGAAAACTGAATACAGATAGTGATCATTTGTAATCGGCTTCGCGCATACAAACAGAAAAAAACATTAGTCGTAAGGATTTGGAAGCAAACAGTCGCGCCCCATGCGGGCGCGTGGATTGAAACGTGTTCCGGCAGGTCAATCATCCTGGACACCTTCGTCGCGCCCCATGCGGGCGCGTGGATTGAAACTACTGATGAATAATTTATGTTCACTATGTCCGATGTCGCGCCCCATGCGGGCGCGTGGATTGAAACATAATTGCGACCGCAATAAGACAGCAAAATGTATGTCGCGCCCCATGCGGGCGCGTGGATTGAAACTCCGGTTGGAACCGAATGAAAATTGCACAGAGATGTCGCGCCCCATGCGGGCGCGTGGATTGAAACGCATCGGCAAAGCCGGGTGAAACCATCGCCATCGTCGCGCCCCATGCGGGCGCGTGGATTGAAACAAGGCCCCCATCACCACCGGCGACACCGAGCTGCGGTCGCGCCCCATGCGGGCGCGTGGATTGAAACGCTAAACAGGTGGCCCCTGTTTATCAGGTGCTTGGTCGCGCCCCATGCGGGCGCGTGGATTGAAACAGCACCCGGCTTGAGCAATGACGGCTTGTCGCCAGTCGCGCCCCATGCGGGCGCGTGGATTGAAACATAATTTTGGCTTCTGAATACTTCCGCCATAACCGTCGCGCCCCATGCGGGCGCGTGGATTGAAACAGCGTCACTAGAGCGTAACCGTTTCCTATATTCAAGTCGCGCCCCATGCGGGCGCGTGGATTGAAACGTGATGAAGCTACCTATACCGCCGCCGGTATGCGTCGCGCCCCATGCGGGCGCGTGGATTGAAACAAGGCCGCGAGGTGGTCGTTGTGCAGGGCGACACGTCGCGCCCCATGCGGGCGCGTGGATTGAAACTTTTGAAATATCGACCGCCCAGGCGTCAAATCCGCGTCGCGCCCCATGCGGGCGCGTGGATTGAAACTCTCCGAAATCAAGAGAACGTGCCGGAATCTTGGTCGCGCCCCATGCGGGCGCGTGGATTGAAACTGAGCTTCCCTATCCGCTACTCCGGGAACTGCAAGTCGCGCCCCATGCGGGCGCGTGGATTGAAACATCAAGTCGCATCTATCAAACGAGCTGCGGCAAAGTCGCGCCCCATGCGGGCGCGTGGATTGAAACATCTTTATCTGCGGGGAATGATGGAAACAGCGGCAAGTCGCGCCCCATGCGGGCGCGTGGATTGAAACATGAAGGGTTATTTGTCTAACGGCGGGCGGCTTCGTCGCGCCCCATGCGGGCGCGTGGATTGAAACAGAGCGATGGTGGGCATGAAATCATTTCAGAAATGTCGCGCCCCATGCGGGCGCGTGGATTGAAACATCTGTGGCCGCGTGTGATAAGAGCGGGGTCAAAAGTCGCGCCCCATGCGGGCGCGTGGATTGAAACTGTTATCGTCTCAGGCATGTTTTAGTCCTGTTGTGTCGCGCCCCATGCGGGCGCGTGGATTGAAACCTGAAAGCCAGCGTCGCGGAGACTGCTGATTACCGTCGCGCCCCATGCGGGCGCGTGGATTGAAACAAGCTCTGGAGGAACTTTGGAAGAACTAGCGCGGGTCGCGCCCCATGCGGGCGCGTAGATTGAAAGATCAGTCGCAGAGGCGGAAATGGATCTGGCTAATGTCGCGCCCCATGCGGGCGCGTGGATTGAAACAGAAAATCCGCGCTAAAGATAACGCTTCGGAATGTCGCGCCCCATGCGGGCGCGTGGATTGAAACTTCAAAGGAATAGTCCATGACTTTGTTGACGTCGGTCGCGCCCCATGCGGGCGCGTGGATTGAAACATAAGGTCATTGTCTCTATTGTAAAAAAATAACGTCGCGCCCCATGCGGGCGCGTGGATTGAAACTCCGGCACGGTGCGCCGCTTGTAGAGATAATAAACGTCGCGCCCCATGCGGGCGCGTGGATTGAAACATAGATAAAATGAACAATTTCATGCCAGTAAACGTCGCGCCCCATGCGGGCGCGTGGATTGAAACAGCAGACTCACGGTTGATCTTGCAGGTTTGTTAGGTCGCGCCCCATGCGGGCGCGTGGATTGAAACACACCGTCCCGGCCTTAGAGGCTTGCAGGTCTTGTCGCGCCCCATGCGGGCGCGTGGATTGAAACATCGCTCTCAAAGAAGAATATTTTAGGTATATTAAGTCGCGCCCCATGCGGGCGCGTGGATTGAAACGCGCTTAAACTGACAGCCGCCGACGATCTTGTAACGTCGCGCCCCATGCGGGCGCGTGGATTGAAACCGGGAATCACGCCGGTTATCTCTGCGGTATCGATGTCGCGCCCCATGCGGGCGCGTGGATTGAAACTGCCGGCGGTCAAGACAATCCTCCAGGGGCTGAGGTCGCGCCCCATGCGGGCGCGTGGATTGAAACGTGGATGACGTGCAATATGGCAGCACGAGATCAAGTCGCGCCCCATGCGGGCGCGTGGATTGAAACCACAAAAGAGGAAGTGTATTGGCACGAGATTGTTGTCGCGCCCCTCGCGGGTGCGTGGATTGAAACATAGGCACGGTAACAGGGCCATTGGTAAAAAAGTAAGTTTCTAAAAGAGGCGTCTTTGCACGACCCCGGCGGCGCGGTCTTTTCAAATGCGCTTTTTATCAAAGCCAATGGCTTTGAACTCACGCCCTGCGGCCCGGCGGCGTTTTTTATGAGGCGGAAAGCATCAGCAGAAGAGTGCGCCACAGAAAGTAAACGCCGAAGCCGACAAGAAACAATCCGGCGATAAGCGAGATCAGGCGGGTCATCCGGTCGTTGATGATTTTCTTTCCCCAGTGCAGGGCGGCCGACAGAAAAAGCACCCACAGAAAGCAACCCAGCAGGATGGTCAGGCACGACGCAAAGGCCGTAAGGCCGGCAAGCGGCCGGGGCTGCGATCCTAAAAACGCGCCGAAAACGCCCGTCCACCAGACAATCGTCATGGGGCTTGAAATCGCCAGCACAAAGCCCGCCGCAAACGGGTTGGACAGACGGCCGGCTGAAGGTTTGCCGTCGGGGGCGTCTTTTTTGAAATATTCCCGCATGCCCGCCGCGCCGAGATAAATAAGAATCAGGCTGCCGCCCAGCCCCAGCGCGATTTGAAGCATGGCGGACGTAAAAAGCGCCGCAAGGCCGAAGAAGATAAGCGTCAGGTAGGTGGCGTCGGCCGTCATCGCGCCCGCGCCGGTGGCCAACGCCTGCCGGAATCCCGAACGCAGGCCGCGCCGGATGATCTCGACGTTGACCGGTCCGATGGGCGCGGCAAGGGTAAGCCCCAGCAGGATGTTTTGCGCAAGTGTTCCGATGTCCACGATCCGTCCTTTCCGGGTCTTGAAGAAAGCTGCTTCTTATCACAGCGAAGGCGTGTTGTCACCGCCCTCTCCCCGAAGAAATTGACATCGCGCATGGTTTGCCCTATAGTGGGGCGGCAATTTGCCGGGGCGGACTTCCCGCCCGGATTCCTGACGGTTTTCAACCCTTTTATTGACAGAAAGGCGGTGCGTGACATGAAGAAAGTGCTCTGGGCTTTAGGCGCCATTGTGGCCCTGATCGTCGTGTTGGTCGTGGCAGCCGGGGTGATTGTTTATATGACCGTGACGAAAGATTTCGTCGCGTCGAAAATGTCGGCCGCGCTAAACCGGCATGTGACGATTGAAAGCATCGACGTGAATCTTTTTTCCGTAGTGTCCGGCATTGAGGTGAAAAATGTCGCCATATCGAATTTCAAGACACCGGATCAGCTTGCGGCGCTGGCCGGGAAACCCGTGCCAGCAGGGGATCTATTCGCGGGGGTTGAATCTTTCCGCTTCAAGCTGAAATTCCTGCCGCTTTTGAAGCGGCAGATCGAGCTGGACGAGCTGACCCTGACGGCGCCTGTCATTAACCTGTCCAAAGACAGGCAGGGGGTCTTAAACATCGACGATTTGATCAAATCGAAAAAACAGCCGGCGCCGGAAGAAAAAAAAGAAAAGGCCGAGCCCGCAAAGCCGCTTTCAGCCGATGATCTGCCCGTGGCGGTCTCGATTGGAGAAATAGGAATGAGAAACGCGACGGTCAATTATGACGACGCGGCGCTCGGCCACAGGTTTCAGATTTACAACCTCACCGCGCTCGCGCACGACATCGAAATCGACCCCAAAGCGCTCGAAAGCAAGGATCAGGCGGGCGTCAAATTCGGCATGGGCGCAAAGACCGTCGGACCGCTCAAAACCGGCAGCGTGCAGAATTTCGATGTGAAACTCGACGTGACGGGGAAAGTCATTCCGTTTGATCGGCAAAGCCGGCTTTTGAACCCCGAAGCGCTGGTTCACGTTGGTCTTCCTGAAGGCGAAATCACGGGCTTGCAGATTTTCAATGCCGTAGCCCAGATTCCGGTCCTCGGCGAATATCTTGGGGAATATATCGCTTTCCTGAAAGACACGCAAAAATGGAGCGGATCCAAAAACAGCGGCCTGGATCTGCGCTACAAGGACAATCAGGCCGATATTTCAAACGGCCGGCTCGATCTGGAACAGGCGTCGATTACTTTTGACGGCGGGATGAATCTCGCGTCCAGCGCGGTGAAGATGAATCTGGGCGTGGTGATGGATCAGGCGACAAACGACAAGGTGCAGGCGCTTTTGACGCAAAAAATCGACCGGGCGATCAAAGATCCGAAGGTCAAGCAATATGCCCGTCCTGAAATGCTGGCGCAAACAGCGATGAAGCCGCTTTTGAATTCGGACGACCGGATCGAGCTGGGCGCTGCGGTGGCCGGCACCACGCAGAAACCGGCGGTGACGCTGACCCGGCCGCAACTCGGCTCTTTGTCCGTTATCATCAAGGACGCGGCGGGCGATGTGGCCGTCGAGGCGGCCAAAGAGGCGGTGAAAGAAAAAGCCAAGGAGTATCTTAAGGACGACCAGAAAAAACTGCTCGACGATGTGGGCGGGCTGCTGAAAAAGAGATAGAAAAACGCAAGGGGCAGAAAAAAAGGCCCGGGCCGAAGGCTCGGGCCTTTTTGCATAAGGCGTGCGGAAGATTGCGGCGGAAAGGCCAGGGCGGTGTAAAAGCCGCCAGGATCATGATCAGGCTTCTTTGTGCTGGTTTTCTTTCCAGTAGCGCCGGCCCGAGCCCATCATCACGCTGATGGGTTGAAGCTCGTCGATATTCTCGCAGGTGATCTTGATGGCCGAGGCGATCGGCACGGCCAGAAGCGCGCCGACCACGCCCCACAGCCAGCCCCAGAACAGAAGCGAAAGCAGGATCACCACCGGGCTTAAATGCAGCCGGTCGCCCAGGATCTTGGGCGCGATGAAATTGCCGATGGTCATTTGAATGGCGGTGACGGCAACCAGCGTGATAATGCCCGGCCAGACGCTGGGATAAAACTGCACCAGCGCCAGAAGAATCGGCGGAATCGAGGCGACGATCGACCCCACCGTCGGAATGAAATTAAAGAAAAAGGCCAGCGCGCCCCAGGTGATGGGAAAATCCACGCCGATGAGCGTCAGCGCCAGCCACACCATGCAGCCCGTTGAAAAACTGATTAAAACCATAACCCAGAGATACCGGCTGATTTCCGAAGAAATGGAGCCGATGATGTGCTTCATTTGCCGCGCCCGCTTTTCCGACAAGGCCCGATCCATTTTGTTGATGGCGTAAGGTTTGCCCGACAAAAGGAAAACCAGAAAAATCATCACCATCACCAGATAGGAAACGATGGAAAAGAATGATCCGGACAACGACACCAGCATGTCGCGGGCCGTCATGCCCCAGTCGAAATCCGATATGGGATTATATTCGAAGGGCAGAAACGAGCCCATCGCCCTGCCGATCTGCAGGAAGCGGGCTTCATATTCCGGAAACGCCCCGGCGATGGTCACCACGCGCCCGTGAAGAAAGAACACGCCTAAAAAGACGACGCCGCACAGCACCAGCATGACCACCAGGATGGCGATCGGCAGGGGAATTTTTCTGTGCGTCATGAAATTGATGGCGGGCCCGAAAATAAAGGTCAAAAGCCAGGCGATCACCAGAGGCAGGATCACCGGTTTGGCCATTTTTAAAACCACGCCCACGGCGATCAGGGCCAAAACAGCCAGACAAAACAGGACAAGTTTATCTTTATTCATAGGGTTGCAGCCTACCACAAAGGCGACGCACTGTCACCTTTTCTTCATCGAGCCACCGCCTACCACGGATCGACAAAGTTGTGCGCCACCGCAGACGCATCCCGCGGCGGCACGGACTTCAACCCGCGCAAAATCCAGTTTCGCGTGTCGGCGGGATCGATCACCGCGTCGATTTCAAGGTAGCTTGCCATGTTGATGGCCTTGCCTTGTTCGTAAAGCGCCGCCACCAGCTTGTTGTAGAGCGCTTCGCGCTTTTCCGGGTCGGCCTCGGCGGCGAGCTCTTTGCGGAATCCCGCTTTCACGGCGCCTTCGAGGCCCATCGCCCCGAATTCGCCGGTCGGCCAGGCCGCGGTGAAAAAGGATTCGTGAAAGCCGCCTTTGGCCATCGCCATCACGCCCAGGCCGTAACCCCGCCGTAACACGACCGTGAAGTAGGGAACCGTCACATGCGAGCCCACCACGAACATCCGGCAGACATGGCGCACCTGCGCGCGTTTTTCGATTTCGGGGCCGACCATGAAACCCGGCGTGTCGCAAAGCGACAGAATCGGCAGGCCGTGCGCGTTGCACAGCATCATGAGACGCGCCGCCTTGTCTGCGCCTTCCGCTTCGATGGCGCCCGCCATGTGCATGGAGTTGTTGGCGATGACGCCGAAGGGACGGCCTTCGATGCGCAAAAACCCCGTGACCATGCCGGGGCCGAACTTGGGCCGAAGTTCCAGAAACGAATCCGTGTCGGCCAGCGCTTTGATGACCGCTCGCACATTGTAGGCGCGCTTGCGGCTCTCCGGAATCACATCGCGCAGTTTCAGCGGGTCGCCCGCCGTCCAGGATGAAACGGCGCCCTGAAAATAAGACAGATACTTTTTAGCCGCGGCGACCGCCTCGAGATCGTCTTCCACTTCGATATCCACTACACCGTTGGCGGTTTGAATTTCCATGGGGCCGACCTCTTCGGTTTTGAACACGCCCAGGCCGCCGCCTTCGATCATGACCGGACCGCCCATGCCGATGTTGGAATTTTTCGCGGCGATGATGACGTCGCAGCAGCCCAGAAGCGCGGCGTTTCCCGCGAAGCAGGGGCCGGAGACGACGCCCACCACCGGCACATGGCCGCTCAAACGGGCAAATGACCCGAAGGTGCCCAGATCGAGGCCGGCGACGACGACGCCCGCCGCGTCCACATCGCCGGGCCTGCCGCCTCCGCCTTCCCCGAAGAAGACCAGCGGGAGTTTCTGCTCATGACAGAGCTTGAGCATCCGGTCGATTTTTTTGTGGTTGAAAAATCCCTGGGTGCCGGCAAGCACGGTGTAGTCATAAGCCAGCACCATGGCTCGCGACTTGTCTTCCGGAAAGGCCGAGCCGTTGACGGCGCCGATGCCGGCCAGCATGCCGTCGGCCGGTGTTTTTTCAATCAGATCCTTCACGGAGCGGCGCTTGCGCTGGGCGGCGATGGCCAGCGCCCCGTATTCGATGAAGCTGCCCGGATCGCAAAGATCCAGGACGTTGGCGCGCGCCGTCCGCTGGTTTTTGGATTTTCGTTTTTCCACCGCGTCGGACCGTTTTTCATCCAGGCCGAAAGCGAGTCTTTCTTGAAGTTCGGCCAGCTCCGGCCGGATCGGTTTTTCGGGTTTGGTGTTTGGATCTTGTGTCATGGCGTTTTTCTCCTCAAAGACTGCCGATTTTTTAACGGGCTTTGCATACAATAATCCAAGGCATCTGGCAAGCCGGGCGGGCGGCCCGGAGGCTCGGGCTATAAAAAAATGGAGAAAATCGATGATAAGCGTGTATAATCCGGCCCCGGTCAAGCAAGGCGGGAAAAATTTTCGCACAGAGGTTTTCTATATGGATTTGAAACTGACAAACAAAGTGGCCGTGGTGACGGGGGGCGGGGCCGGCATCGGCCTGGCCGTCGCGCTGAAACTGAGTGAAGAAGGCGCGGGGGTTGTGGTCGCGGATCTGAATATCGAGGCGGCGCGGCACGCCGCGGCCCAAATCGAATCTCAGGGGGGGCGCGCTCTTGCACTGGCCTGCGATGCGACAAAGGAAGACGACGTCGAAGCGATGTTTCAAAAAAGTCTCGCCTCTTTCGGCGCGGTCGATATCCTGGTCAATAATGTCGGCGGCGGCAAGGGTATTGCGCTGGTGGTGAAATCCGATGTCGAAACCTGGGATCAAACCATCGAGATCAATCTCAAAAGCGCCTATCTGTGCTGCCGCGCGGCGGCCAGGGCGATGATTCGGCGCAAACAGGGGCGCATCATCAATTTGTCGTCCGTTTCGGGTCGGCAGGGCGAACAGCTTCTTTCGGCTTACTGCGCCGCCAAATTCGGCATCATGGGCTTGACGCAGACGCTCGCCAAGGAACTGGCGCGCCATGATATCACCGTGAATGCCGTCTGTCCGGGGTATGTGTTCACGCCGGGCTGGGAAAAGCTTGCCCAGGCGGTCAAGGAGATTCAGCCCGCCTATGCGCAGATGACCCTGCGGGAAATATTCGATGCCCGCGTGCGAGAGGTGACGCCGCTTCGCCGGCCGCAGGACGTGTCCGAGATCGCATCGCTCGTCGCGTATCTGGCCTCCTGGGAAGCCCGCAGCATCACCGGTCAGGCCATCGGCATCGACGGCGGCATTACCATGCGGTAAGTCCGTTGGTTTTGCCGCCTGCCAGTCTTGCGTCCGTCTCCATATGACCGGCGGATATTTATGGGATGCTGGTCACGGCGTTTCCGTAATTATCTTCAGAGGGTTTGCCTGCGTCTTGCAGGGAATTATTTGTTGCCGGTTTTTTCAACAACATTCAGCAGTTGACTTGTTTTTGTTTTTCATTCACAAAGCAGTTAGTTTTTAAGCCAAAAGAGGCTTTCCATTTTTCCCGAATTTTTATGAAGGGGAAAGACAATTCATAGCTTAAGGAGGGACTGTATGAAACATCTGAAGGGGCTGGTTTGTCTGGTTGCCGTTTTTGTTTTTGTGGTCTGGTCGGGAAAGGGTTTAGCGAATGAAATTGTCATCGGTTACACGGGGCCTCTATCCGGCCCGGCGGCCGAATACGGACAGGATATTTACAGCGGCATTGAAATGGCCGTCAAAGAAATCAACGCCGCAGGCGGCATCACGGTTGCGGGGAAAAAGTACACCTTTAAACTGGATAAGCTCGATGACCGCATTGACCCGACGCTGACGGTCAATAACGCCCGCCGTTTCAAAGCGAATAAGGCCATTGCGGTTTTCAACGGCGTGTTCAACACACTGGCGCCCATGATGAAAATCAATCAGGAGAAGGGCAGCGAATTCATCGTCATGGCCTACACCAGCACGCCCAAAGTCGAAGACCTGGGCAATAAACTGATGGTCTGCACCACGACGAGCTTCACGCCTTATGTTCAGGCTTTTGCCGAGTGGGCCATGAGCAAAGGGTGGAAAAAAGCCGCCATGGTCGTGACGCTGGGCGCTTACGGCGATGAATGGCGAAGCGCCTTCAAGGAATACTGGATCAAGCGGGGCGGCGAAATCACCGCGGACAAACCCGCCAACTATTACACGGAGACGGACTTTTCTTCTCCCATTGCGGCGGCTATCGCCACCAATCCCGAGGTGATGCTCATCGGCGGACCTTCCGCCACAACCGCCCTGGTGATCGAGCAGGCCCGATCGATGGGTTTTAAAGGCGGCTTCATCCTGATCGATCAGGCCAAACAGGATTATATCGCCAAACTGCTCAAAGGCACCCGGGTGATGGGCGATCTGATCGGAACCGGCGGGGTGGTCAGCGTTCCGTTTGAAGGGGCGACCGTCTTTGAAAAGAAATATACGGAACAGTATAAAAAAATGGTGACCTGGGAATGCGCGCTCAATTACACAGGCATGTACGCGCTGGCCCGGGCGATTGTCGCGGCCGGATCGGTGGATGATATCTACAAAATCCGGGAGGGCTTCGACAAGTCATTCGCCCAGCAACCCATGCTTGGCGACAAGTATCCCAACGAAGCCTTCGGGATCAACAAAACCGGCCGCCTGCTGGTTTTGGCGTCGGTTCAGACGATCACCAAAGGTGTGTCGGATCCGTCGGTGCTTTACGCCTGGTGGCCGAAAAGCCAGCAGGAAGTTGACGACATTAAAAAATTGACCGCGGCGAAGAAAAACCCCGTGCTTTGGCTTAAATAATAAGACCGCAAGGGTGGTTAATGAAAAAAAGGACAGGCCCTGAAAGAGCCTGTCCTTTTTTATTCATCTGACTAAACCGGATAATGCCTAGACTGCTTCGATCGTCGAAGTGGGCTTGGTGGTAATGTTGTAGGTCACGCTCACCACTTCCGGAATGCTTTTGGTGATCTTTGCGGCCATTTTTTCCAGAACCTCGTAAGGGAGCCTGGTGGGTTTGGCCGTTCGGGCGTCTTTGGAATCCCAGCATCGGATTTCGATCTGGTTGCCGAAAACGCGTTTGCCGTCGCGCATGCCGGTTACGCGGTCTTCATGCAGGATGGCCAGATACTGAAAGGCCGGAACATTCTTAAGGGCGGCCTCGACAATTCCTGTGGCCTTGCGCACCAGGGCGATCCTTTCGGGCGTGACTTCGCCGATCACGCGCGCGGCCAGCGCCGGCCCCGGAAAGGGAATACGGGCGAACATGCTTTCGGGCAGCCCAAGCCCCGCGCCGACTTTCCGCACACCGTCTTTTCTCAGCTCGATAAGCGGTTCGAGAATTTTATACCCGAAGGCCTTTTGCGGATCGATGCCCAACTGTTCAAAGACGTTGTGCTGGCGTTTGATGCCCGCCACGGTTTCATCCACATCGGTGAGAATCGTTCCCTGCAGAAGATACTTGGCTTTGCTTTTCACCACCAGTTTTCCGAACACATCTTTATAGAAGGTCTGCGTGACGGCTTCGCGTTTTTCTTCGGGATCGGTCACGCCTTGAAAGGCTTTAAAAAATGCTTTCTGCGCGTCAACGACCTCGACAGGGATCCCCAGTTTTTTAAAGGCCGCCGCCACCTGGGCCGGTTCCTTTTCCCGCATGATGCCGTTGTCAATGATATAGGTCTTAAGCCGGTTTCCCAGGGCTTTGTGCCCCAGCGCGGTGACCACGGCCGAATCGACGCCGCCGGAAAGCGCGTTGATGGCGTAGCCCTCCCCCACGGCTTGACGGATGGCCCGCACTTTGTCGTCGATGAACTTCTGAACATTCATGGCGCCCGCTTTGATTTCTTTGATTTTCGTCATGGAAGGCTCCTTTTTGAGGTTTGATCATTCGCGTTTTGCTTTAAACGAATTTGTCCGTTTATTCAAGAAATAAGAATGCCGGAACAAAATCGTGCGCCGATTTTGTCGGTTTTGAAAGTTTTTCATTGTAAATGACGCCGGTTCGTTTTAAAAAACGCCCCGAGATCAAAGTCAGGAAAGGAGTGCTTCATGGAACCGATCAAAATCATGCCGTGCCTCGATATGAAAGAGGGCCGCGTCGTCAAGGGTGTGCATTTCGTGGACATTCAAGACGCGGGTGATCCGGTGGAAAACGCGGCGTTCTATCAGGCTGAAGGCGCGGATGAACTGGCCATGCTGGACATCGCCGCGACATTGGAAAACCGCAAAACCCGCCTGGAATGGGTGAAAAAAGTTTCGTCGGTGATTTCCATTCCGTTGACCGTCGGCGGCGGCATCGCGAGCCTCGAAGACATCGACATGGTGCTGGGCGCGGGGGCGGCCAAAGTCTCGATGAACAGCGCGGCCGTGAAAAATCCGGATTTGGTGCGGCAGGCGTCGGAGAAATTCGGCAAGGATAGAATCACCGTGGCCATCGATGCCAAAAGAAACACCGCGATGCCGTCCGGATTTGAACTGGTCGTTTCCGGCGGCACGCTGCCGATCGCCAAAGACGCTGTCGCCTGGGCCGCCGAATGCGAAAAGCTGGGCGCGGGCGTCATTTTGCCCACCAGCATGGACGGAGACGGAACCAAGGCCGGTTATGATATTCCCTATACGAAAGCGATTGCCGACGCCGTAACGCTGCCGGTGGTCGCCTCGGGCGGCGCGGGCAAGCTGGAGGATTTCTATGAAGCCGTGGTGAAAGGCGGCGCGACGGTGCTTTTGGCCGCGTCGGTGTTTCATTTCCGGATGCTGAAAATCAAGGACGTCAAACAGTACCTCAAAGACAAGGGCCTTTCGGTCATTCTGTAGGAGCCGGTAAAGGCGTTGTCCGGGTCACCGTTCACGGTTGACGGGAAAAAACGGTTAACGGTGTTCAGCTTTCTGTTAGGGCGTCATCCGGCTAGCATCGTTTTGAAATCGTTTCCTATGGTTTTGCGGCGGTCAGAATGATGCCGTCCTTTTCAAACGCCGCAATCTCTTCGGACGAGTAACCGATTTCGCGCAAAATGGCGGCCGTGTCCGCCCCGAGCGCGGGCGCGGCATTTTTCGGCCGGGCGGGCGTTTGGGAAAACTTGATCGGCACGCCCACGCCCTGGATTTTTTCGCCGGTTTCCTTTTTATCGACAATCATCCCGCGTGCCCGGATATGCGGATCTTGTCCCGCTTCATCGATATCCAGAACCGGCGTGAGGCAGATATCCGCCGCAAGGCCGATTTCTGTCCATTCCTCGCGTGTTTTTGTTAAAAAAAGCGCGGCGATCTCTTTCCGCAGTGTTTCGGCTTCGGCGCCGTGAACGAGAAACCGCTCCTTCCAGTCCCGGCGGTCGGCCAGATCGCAAAACGTCTTCCAGAACTTTTCTTCAAGAATGCCCAGCGCCATGTATTTGCCGTCGGAACATCGATAGACGCCGTAGCAGGCCAATCCTCCGGAAAGCGGCGCTTCCCCGGGGGCGAAGACGGTTTGCGTCGCTTCGGCGTGCGCCATCTGCAACGCCATCAAAGGCATAAGCCCGTCGAGCATCGACACGTCCACCTTTTGGCCGCGTCCCGTTCGAGTGCGTGCGGCCAGGGCCGCGAGCGTCGCGATGACCGCCATGTAGGCGCCGCCCGCGATATCGCCAAGCTGGGGAGCGGGGATGACCGGGCCGGTCTGTGCGGCGCCGGTGGCGGCCAGAATGCCGGAATACCCGATAAAGTTGATGTCGTGGCCGGCCTGCCGCGAATAGGGGCCCTTCTGGCCGTAGCCGGTGAGCGACACGTAAATGATGTCCGGCTTGACCGAGCGGGCCTTCTCGTAGCCGAGTTCCATGGAATCGATGACCCCCGGCCGGAACGGCTCGATGACGACATCCGCCGAGGGCAGAAGTTTAAAGAAAATGTCCTTTCCCGCTGTGGAGCGCAAATGGATCGCGAGGCTGCGTTTGGAGCGGTTCACCGCCGGATAGCCCGCCGATTCGCCTTCGATGTAGGGCGGGTAGAAGCGCATGGCGTCGGGCGAGCGCGGATCTTCAATTTTAATCACCTCCGCTCCCATGTCGGCCAGCATCATCGTGGCCAGCGGGCCCGGATAGAGTCTTGTGAAATCCAGAATGCGGATGCCCCAAAGCGGTCCTTCGGTTGAAGAGAGGTTCATGAACGATTCTCCTGTCGTTTTGTTCGAATTATTATGATAAGGCCTTTTTCCGTTGTCCTTAAAAACAAACGCACGGAGAAAACCGATATGGGGAAGTTAGCCGATTTGATCTTTTTCCGCAATCATCGACTGTGCCCGCGCTGGATGTGCTTTACCTTCGACAATCGATTGAGACGGCTTGTGCAGAATCCCGACAAAATGATCCGGCCGTTTGTGAATGAAGGCGATACGGTTTTGGACTGCGGCCCCGGCATCGGGTATTTCACGATCCCGATGGCCCGGCGTGTGGGCGATTCTGGAAAAGTGATTGCGGCCGATATTCAGGAATCGATGCTTTCGGGCATTGAAAAAAGGGCAATCCGCGCGGGGGTGCAAAACCGGATCGTATTTTATCTGTCTCGTCGGGATCTGATCTACAGCGGGGAGCCGGTGGATTTTATTCTGGCCTTTTGGATGGCGCACGAAGTGCCGGATGTGCGGCGGTTTTTTACGCAGCTTGCCGATGCCCTGCAAGGGGGCGGCCGCTTTCTTCTGGCCGAGCCGAAAATTCATGTCTCGAAAAGCCATTTTGAATCAATGGTCGACACCGCCTGCCGGGCCGGTTTTTCCCTTCTGGAGCGGCCGTCCGTATCGCTGAGCCACGCCGCGCTGTTTGGAAAATAATCTGCGCAAAATCAATTTTCCCGCTCAATCCGTCGGGCCGTCGTGCCGATATACTATCCGGATCGCCGGTCCGCAAATTCTCTTCAGGATGGAGGCCACGCATGCGAAGTTATATCGATTTTTTTATTCCCGACGCGGTTCGTCAAGATGAGGATGAATACCGGCGGGCTTTTCAGTTCACGACTTTTTCACAGATTTCTCTTATTTTTTTCATTCCAAACGTCATCAAATGGTACAAAATGGGGTTTTCGGGCTTGGCGGCCAGCATCTTCATTGTGATGATCTGCGTGGCCGGAATCAGTCCGTTCATTCTGAAATACACAAAGTCTCTGACTGTCATGGGCAATTTTGTCATCGCCGCGCTGGTTTGGCACTTTTCGGTCTTGCCGGCCGTCACCGGCGGGATCCTGTCGTCGTCTCTGGCCTGGAATATCGTCATTCCGGTTTTTGTCGCCACTTTTCTGGGGTTCGGCAGCTTCATCTTCTGGTCTTCGTTCATGTTTCTCGAAATTCTCGTCTTTCTGGGGATACATATGAGCGGCGTGGTTCTGCCTGCCATCACCCTTACCCCCGAGCAGGTGACACAAACCCAGATCGCCAATGTTCTGGGGCCGTTTTTAACGATGGTCATCTCTCTGGTTTTCGGCGAAATCGGACTCAAGCGGGCGTTGGCCGCGCAGAAGGCGGAAGCCCTGGCCAGTCTGAACGCCAGAAAGGAGCAGGAAACCCTGCGGCGCCAATCCGATGAGCTTGCCTATCGTCTGGAGGACGTTTTCTCGAAAGTCAGCGGCCACACGAGGCACCTGGTGGACGAGGTCATGCCGGAGATGGAGACCATGACCAAATCCTCGGCGCAAAGCGCCGCCGGCGCCAACGAGCTGATTGTTTCCACCGGCAAGGTCGTTTCTGAAACCAATGAATCCATGAGACAGCTCACCGCTCAGATGGCGGACATCACCCGCACCAGCGAAGAAACGTCCAAGATCATCAAAACCATCGATGAAATCGCATTCCAGACGAACCTTTTGGCGCTCAATGCCGCTGTCGAGGCGGCGCGCGCCGGAGAGGCGGGCGCGGGATTTGCCGTTGTGGCAGACGAAGTGCGAAATCTTGCCATGCGCTCGGCCGAGGCCGCGAAAAACACGACGGCCCTGATTGAAGACACCATCGGCCGGATTCGGCAGGGCGCGGAGACGGTGGGGAAAACCAACGACACGTTTGCCAAAGTGGCACAAAACGTCAATCAGGCCGTGGGGCTGATGAATGAAATCGCCCGCATGGCCGCAACGCAAAGCCGCGGCATCGACGAAATCAAAAAAGCCACCGGAGAAATCGACGGTCTGGTTGGAGAAAAAGGATAAAGGCCAAAGGCGAAAGGCGAATGGCCAAAGGCAAAAGGCCAAAGGCCAAAGGCCAAAGGCGAAATTGCCCACTGGTTATCTAACGTCTCATTGTTACATGAATAGATAATTGTTGAGTGCCAAGACCTCGTGGACAGTTTTTGTGCCAGGACATCGTGGACACTCAAGGTTACTTAACGCAGTTTATAGTGGTATTCCTCGACCTGGGTTTTATCCAGGTAGAGCTTTAATTTTTGTTCTTTGACATTTACGGTAGCTATTACGTATTCATATTTCAGTTCAGGCGGCACAGGAAAAGTCTCGCCAAATATGTCCATTTTTAAATTGCTCCGAATAAGACGAACGAAATGATACCGGCCAGTTTCCGGTTTCTTTAACGGATGCTTTGGCGGATCAGCTTCTTTCGGAAAACGGAGATTCATTTTCGATTCGGTCAAGGTTTTCATCGGTGTTTTCCCCTTGAGTTTGCTGAAGCGATACTGCGTATTGTGTCGCTGCTCGAAGTCGAGTGAACCGGCATGAAGCTCCTCTTGCGTGTACATGAGCTTCTTTTGAAGGAACATTTTCTGGTAGCGGTCATTAAACTGTTCGATCATTCCGTTTCTCCAAGGCTCAGACACGGGAATAAACCAGGGTTCAATGCCTTGATTCAGACAAAGTCGAATGAGCGGCCCCATGCCACGGGGATGTTTCCGGCTGCCAAAGAAACTCAAGGTATTATCGACCTGAAGGTTATTGGGCATCCCCAGGCGTCTCCAGATGCTCCAAAATCCGTCAATCATCGGCTGACTGGCTTTGGATGAGACGGGGAATAAGCCGCAACGAACCGTCGCCGTATCAATCACATTGAGGCTGTAAAAACGTACAGGGCCTTTCAGGTAGCAGGGACCCACCAGGTCGGCTTGATGCGTCTGGTTGGCTTTAAAAGAAGGCAGCGCGGGATAAGCAGTTCCTTTTGCTTCGTATTGGCCGGTTCGCCTGTGGGTGAGACTGTGTCGCTTCAGAATCCGGTTAATGGTCCTGACAGACGGAAGAGGTTTTAAACCCTGATCCTCCATCTCCCATTGGATCGCCTGCGCCCCGAAAAACAAGTCGCGATTGTAGAGTTCAAAGCGGATGAGTTTGACGATCTCGACCGTTTCTGCAGGGGTGATCTTGGTCGCCTTTTTAGGACGGCAGGATTGACTTTCGCTCCATGAGGAATCTTGATCGTCATATCGCGAGACCCATTTGTATAACCATGATCTTGACTTACGCAAGGATCCACAAATAGATTCCGGACTTTCGCCGTTATGAAATCTCTCAACAGCCAATATCCTTTGCTGCATCTCCTCTTCTTTCATGAACACCTCCAAATTCTTTGAGATGGCCATGAAATGGCGTAATAGCTATTCGATTGTCAAAGAACTTTGTCCACGACGTCTTGGCACTTTTTTTGTCCACGATGTCCTGGCACTCAACAGATAATCATTAAAAACATAAAGATGATTCATAACTATCCTAAATATTGTTACACCTAATTAATGCGCTAATGGTTATAAATATTCCCAAGAACGTCTAACCATAGAGTTGAAAATCTACTCGAAGGTTTTCCGGCGATAAAGATCAAGGAATCCGGAAACGACGATTGCCACATCCAATCCCTTTCATTCACCTACAATGTGTGAGTGACGCCAAATTATTGAAAGCAAGCATTGCGGATCGAAAGGAATCGCAGCGCTAAGTGCCAATGGATCACGTCGCCCTACATCTTGTTGACGCGGGGATCATTGCTGAAAAACCGGTGAGGCCCAAGATCGACGAGCTGTCCCCAAAGCGGAATGGTTTTGGCCATGCCGCTTAAGGCATTGGCCGCCTCGAAAATCTCAACCATCATCCCCTTGCTGGCCAGTTGATAGGCGCAGGTAAACCGGCTGGTCCTGCACCGATGATAGCAACTGTTTTTTTGGTCATCGGACATCCTGTGCTTTCGTCAGTTTCCGGCAATCATAGAAAAAAGCGACTCATTTCATTTCGGGTGGTACCTGCTGACTAACTGCCGTGGTGAGAAAGTAGACATAAAACTTTTCATTTTTTACAATAGAATCCGAAGACTCAAATACTTTTTTAAAGTTCTTCTCAGCTGCTTCCATTTCATCTATAGGGCTATTTAATACAAGCACTACATCGCGATTAGCAGCAGCAAGATGAAGGCTGGCTAAATGCAGAGACTGCAGATTAACCTCTTTTTTTCGGGTTTTGTCCCACCTTACGAATGTGCCATACCGTTCCGCATCAACATAATAAAACTGTCTTCCTTTCATATAGCCCGCTACCGCAGAAGCTGCGTACGATGTGTGTCCAATAATTTCGGCACTAGACAAATTTCTACGCTCTAGAAAAAGAGCTGTCTCCTGCGCCCCTGAAAATGGATATTTGTAATCGAACGATACAGCGATTACAGCAGCAACTACATGGGCACTTGCTATAAATGTGAACAATATCGACACATCCTGACTCGATGTTTCTTTAATTCGGGACTTCAGGCGGACGAAACCAGTTTTTGCGCAGTCTCTGTAAATCCATAGAGAAGCTACTAGGGCAACATAGAAGAAACCATGATGCCTTAAGGATCCTATGTACTTAACGTAAAAAAAGAATGCTATTCCCATACTTACCGAAATATACAAGAAAAGAGCGGAAGGCCTGTCGCTGAGAAATCTCGCAACTCGTTGAACAATAAATATGAACAACGCTAAACTCAAATAATAAGTTATTGAATTGGATAAAATGAGCTTACTGTTCCAAAAATTTAAATCAATTTTTGGTATTGGAAAATATGCGCCAAGCGCAGCTTTCGCGACATCCTCTACTCCTTTGACGCTTGGGTAAAACCGCCAACCACTTGCGAACCCGCTATCGGAAGGAGGCACCAGCTGAAATATCGAAGTGAAAATCCCTAAAACAACAAGGAGAACCCCGCATGCGATTGGCGGCGATGTACGAAATAGTGAAAAAACGTTTGTAGTGCGTAATTTCGCTTCAAGCAAGACAGTCAAGGCAACACATATACCAAAAATTAGCCCGAAAACGCTTGTGTGACAAAGTAAAAGAATGGAAAGAGCGAATAGAAGTGGATATCGCGCCCGAACTGGGAATAAAGCACAAAGAACAAAAATAAAAAAAACGCCAACAGCATAATTTCGAGCTATCAACGAATACTCGAATAAAAAAAAGTATCCAAATGCCAGCAATACCTTCTGTACGAGTCCAAAGGGTGAGCACCGAAAGATTAAAAAAACAGACGCTGTTGCTATCAGTGCGTGCAAATACTGCATTAAGGTCGGATTGTCAGATGCTTTTGCGAGGGGAAACAAGAGGAGGTGCCATAACCCCGGATGTCCTTCGTATTTCAAATTCCGAAGTAATTCAAAAATAGAATAACTGTCCCGGGCAAGAAGCCAGGCTTGAAGCTCGTCTCGCCACATTTCGTGAAATTGCGCAAGCCAGAGTGAAGTCAAAAAAAACAATAAAGTCAATGCGATCGACGAAATACTATCAAGATTTTTTCTAAGCAACTTTTCCCCTAAAAAAAATGAATTCCCTTGGTTTAGTAAGCAGTTAATACTCAAAATTCATTTTATGATTGATTGGATTATAGCACTATTCATTTTTTTCAAAAAAAAAGAGCAATCACAAGGCATTATTTATTGCTGATTAAAAGGTTGAATGATTTTCAAGACTAACGTTTTGATGGTGATCAGGAAGAACATCGTACTTCCAGCAGGAAGTTGTCGTGGCTCATGATCGTCTTTACATCTTGTGTCAGGAAAACTCCGTCCAAAGACATCTGAATCGCGTTGTCGAGCTACACGCCTCATATTTAAGGCTTGGGCCAAACTCCTGCCAAAGGTCATACGCTTTCATGAATGTTTGTCCATTGAACCTCGGAGATCCTGCCAAAAACCAATTTGGCGCCGGGTTTTCATTGCTTAATAGAATCTCTACGTTCAATTATTAGACGTCTGCAGTAAATGGTTTTAAATTCTGACAATTTCTCTTCTCTATATGCAAGCGGAGAATCGAGGGACCTTTTCCCATTTTTTGCAGCATAGAATACCGTTCAGGATTTAGTATAGACAGCTTTCTGAAAGCTCTATGCAACAGAGGTATTAAGTGGCGATGTGAGATCATCGTTTTCTCTTTTTCACTCCGGCATTTTGTAGCGGTTTTCTTCAAAGAGTTTCAGGCAGGCGGCGACCACGTCCGGATCATAAATCACGCCGCGGTTTTTGGTGATTTCATCAAGCGCGGGGGCCATCCCGAAGGCGGGCCGGTAGGGCCGGTGCGATGAGATGGCTTCTACGACATCGGCTACGGCGATGATCTTCGACTCCATCAGAATGTCTTCTCCCTTGAGCCCCTGAGGGTAGCCTGATCCGTCGATGCGTTCATGGTGTTCCAGAACGATCCGGGCGATCGGCCAGGGAAATTCGATGTCTTTGAGAATGTTGTATCCGGATTCGGAATGGGTTTTAATCAGTTCGAATTCCAATTCGGTCAGTCTTGTGGGCTTGGTCAGAATTTCCGAGGGAATGGAGATTTTACCGATGTCGTGGATGATGCCCGCCAGGCGAATGCCGTCGATCTGATCCCTCGAGAGTTTCATTTCCGTGGCGATGGCCCGCGCCAGATCGGCCACTCGGCGCTGGTGCCCCGCCGTGTAGGGGTCGCGGGTTTCAACCGTGGCGGCCATGGCCCGGATGGTGGCGCCCAGCGATTTGCGCAGACGGTCGATGCTGTCCTGGCGTTCCTTTTCCAGGTTTTTCTTTTCCGTGATGTCTTCAATAATGCCGTGATAATACAGCTCGCCGCTTGCGCCGTCCTTCACGGCGCTCACGCTCATGTTGACCCAGATGCGGCTTTTGTCCTTGCGGTAAAACTCGGTTTCAAAGCCGCTGAGCCTGCCTTCTTGGTTCAGGGTTTCCACGGAGGCCCAGTAGTCATCGGGACGAACATAGACCTGTTTAGGAAGATTGGTGACGGCTTGTTCCGCTTCGCCCGGGGACGCGAAGCCAAGCATGGCGGCCAGCGCCGGATTGACGGAAAGCCTGCGGCTGCCGGGAAGAATCTGAAAAATGCCTTCCTGGGCGTTTTCGACGATGGAGCGGTATTTGAGTTCGCTGCGGAGAACTTCGTCTTCCAGTCGTCTGCGTTCGGTAATGTCTTGAATCGTGCCGATCATTTTATCGGTTTGGCCGTTTTCGTCGAACGTCAACTCGCCCATGCCGTAAACCCAGCGCGTTTCTTGGTCGCTGCGGCGAATGATGCGGTATTCTTTTTCGAAATTGTTTTTATTCCTGATAACGTGCTCTGTCAGGTAAAGGCGCATGGCGTCGCGATCATCCGGATGAATGAGGTCAAGCCATCCGTTGATATCCTTGACGTCATCCGCCTTAAGGCCGAAAATCTGGTCGAGGATGGGCGAACTGATCCAGCGGCCGGTTTTCGCGTCGAACTCGTAAGAGCCCATATGCGCCACTTCCTGGGACTTGCGCAGGTAGTATTCATTTTGCCTGAGGGCGTCTTCGGCCTGTTTGCGCTGTGTGACGTCGCGGGCGATGGCGATCAGTCCGATCACGTCTCCGTTTTTATAAATGGGCGAGGCCGTCACCTCGCCGATCATGATGCATCCGTCTTTGGCGATGAAGTCATAGACGGCGTTCACAACCGGTTTACCCGCCAGCACTTCAAGGGTGTTTGCGCCGGCCCGTGCCAGCGACTCCGGCGTCATGACATGAGGCTCGTCGATCCGTTTTCCGATGAGCTCTTCGGGTTTGTATCCGATGATGTGTTCCACGCTGGGCGTGATGCTGGTAATGGTTAACGAGGCATCGAGAATAAAGATGATGTCCGAGGTGCTGGAAAACGCCTGGCGGAATCTTTCCTCGCTTTCCCGCAACGACTCTTCGGCGTTTTTGCGCGCTGTGATGTCCCGGACAATGCCGCGGAAGCCTACGACGGCCCCGTTTGTATCTTTGATGGGGACAATGGAGGTATCCACGAATCTTTTTGCGCCGTCTTTGCCGGTGATCTCATAGTCCAACCCCTTTCCCGGTTTTCCGGTTTTGTACACCGCATGGAAGGCCGTAAAGACCCTGTCGGCCGCATCGGCGCCAGTGTATGCGCGGTAATTCATGCCGATCATCTCTTGACGGGAATAGCCGTTGATCCGGCAAAGCGCGTCATTGAAAAAGGTCAGGTTGCCTTTGAGGTTCACCTCGTAATAGCCGTCTTCAAGGCTTTCTAGCATGGATCGGTATTTTTCTTCGCTTTGCTCGAGCGCCTGGCGAGACAGCACCTGATCCGTGACGTCGTCATAGATAACAAGCAGCTCTCCGGAAGGAAGCCGGGTGACATAATTGTCCTTCCAGCCCTGCCGCTTATCGTCTGCGTAATGATGGGAGGGATAATGTTCGGAGTGGCCGGTTTTCCAGACGCGCTCGAAAACGTCCCACAGGCCCATGTCGCGAATGCCGGGGAAAACCTTTAAAACAGAGCGGCCAATGACGGCTTTCCGGGTGATTTTTTCCTTGATCCGAACCGTCCGATTGAAATCTTTGATGATGAAATCTTTGCCGTCGGGCGCGGCGTCGTAGATGACGACACAACTGCTGATGTTGTCGAGAAGCTCGCGCGAGGGCTGCTCCGCGGATTGCAAGCCGTGGTCTTTGCCGGGGCTTCTTTTCTTCTTTTCGTGTACAATGCATTCAACATACGGTTTGTTGCGGACCTCGATAAGCCGGCAGGAGAAGGTGGCGTCTATGCGCTTGCCGTCTTTGGCTTTCAGCGGCAGGAAATCGTGGCGAAGTTCCTTGCGTCTTTTGAGCTTTGCCACGGCGTCGGCAAAACCGGCTTTATCCTCAGGCAAAAAAAGGTCGGGGATGTTTCCGTCCAGAAATTCTTTCCGGTTGCATTGAAGCATCCGCGCGAAAGACGCGTTGACATCCACAATGCGGCCCGTTTCAGCGTCGAAAATCAGGATGCCGTCTTCGTGATCGTCGACAATCCGGCGATAGACGCAAGCCGCCTGCCCGGCCTTTGCGGTTTTCTTTTGTGCCGCGCGCCGCGTCGGGCGGGCCTTGGACTTTCTGGATATGGGTTTTTGCGGCATTTCGTCTGCTCCGTCTCTGGAATGACATCGGTCCGTCGGAATCGCAAGGCAAAGATGCGACACTGTCGTGAATCTAAGTTGATATCGGCAAATGTTTCGGTTTCTTGAGAGTTTACTCCGAAGTCGCCGAAAGTCAAGCCGTTAGGCCGGGCACAGGGGCAAGACAAGTTCCAGGTTTAAGGTTTTAAGTTTCAAGATAGACCCGATGGGTCAGGCTGTGGCCTCGATATGAAGGCAGGGATTAACGAGCTACGAAAAAATTGTTGACAAGAGAGGATCGTCGGTGTATTTAGTTCACGCAAACTAACAAAAAAGGGTAGCTCATGGCCTATTCTCTGGTGGAGTTAATCGAAATCCTGACGAAGCTCGTCGGCGATTGGGAAATGCAGTTCGTTCAGCAGTATGTGGATGAAGGCTTTACCGCGCGTCAGCTTGAATATGTCGATGCGATCCACCGGCTGGGCAACCCCAACCTGGGAGAAATCGCCCAGGCGCTGAAATTGAGCAAGCCATCCGTCACGGCGATCGTCGAGAAGCTCGCCGGTAAGGGCTATGTTCAGAAATTTCAATCGGACGAAGACCGGCGCTCCTTTCATGTGCATTTGTCGGCCAAAGGCAGAAAGCTGGTGCAGATGCATAGCGACACCCACCAGAAGATTGCCGATCTGTTTAGTCAGAATCTCGACGAAAAGGATCTGAAGGCGCTGGTGACGATTTTGAACAAGATGGTATCGAAAATGTAAAAAATTTTGGCCCACTAGTTAGTTTTAGCTAACTAATTAAATGGAGGTTCTATGAATTATTTTGATTATCTACAAATCGTCACATTGGTCATCTTTCTGGCGATATTTATCGGTCGATCCGTGCGGTTGGCCCAAAAGGGCACGCAGGTATTTCGACTGGGAAGCGGGAAAAGGGGGCTTGCCGCCGCCCTGGAAAAAAGTTTCTTTTTGTTTTTTCCCTTATGGCTGTTTCAAATATTGATCTGCGCGCTGCATCTCGAGAATCTTCAATTTCTGCCGTCGATCCTTACGACGCCGCTTTTTGCGCATACCTTCCTTTCCTATGCGGGTTCGGCAATATTGTTGCTGAGTGTTGTGATATTTGCTTTGGCGCTGGTGGCATTTAGAACCTCATGGCGCGTGGGGATCGATACCGATCAGCCCGGCGGGCTAGTCACCTCCGGAATATTCTCTCTTTCAAGAAACCCCATATTTTTTTCCATGAATCTCTATTTTCTGGGGACCTTTCTGATAAACGGCAATTGGTTTTTCTTGATTTCCTCTGTCATCATGATTTTCGGCTTCCACCTGCAGATCCGGCAGGAGGAGATCTTCCTGGCGGAACACTACGGAGAGCCTTATCACAGGTATACGTCGCAGGTTCGGCGGTATATTTAAAATCGGAGGCATTATCATGAGATTAAGCCGTGTAGAATTTAAAGCCATGAATCATCCCGTCCGGAGGTTTTTTCAAAAACATCTGGAATTTCGAAACTTCAGATCGCTGGGATTAACGGAAGAAAACAAACATATTCTGGAAATCGGGTGCGGATCGGGCTATGGCGCGATTTTGTTGTCAAGCCTCAAGCCGAAATCCTATCTCGGAATCGATCTGATGCAGGAGCAAATCGAGCTGACTGCCCGATGGTGTCTCC
The DNA here is from genome assembly GCA_018436925.1 of Syntrophaceae bacterium. GTDB lineage: Bacteria > Desulfobacterota > Syntrophia > Syntrophales > Smithellaceae > UBA8904. The sequence goes on along the minus strand of JAHDKI010000029.1, from coordinate 28,067 downwards.
CCGGTTACGAATTTCGGGTCATGGACGCCGCCGATATGAAAGACATTGGCTCCGGCAGCAAGGATATTGTCGTGGTATTCGGCATCCTGCACCACATTCCGGAGTGGCGCAAAGTGATCCGTGAATGCAGGCGGGTTCTTGCCGGCGGGGGCAAAATCTTTGTTGAGGAGCCGGGTGGAACCGTGATTGCGAAATTTGACCGACTTTTTTCCTGGGGCCATCCGGCATCGGATTTCTCTCTCAGCGGATTTGAAGAAGAACTGCTCGATAACGGATTTTCGATCAAAAGAAAACGCAGAATGTTGGGATTCGGCAGCTATTGTGCACAATTAGAAAACTACCGCACTCAGGCGGATGCGCCGGGTGTGTCCTGGAGGATGAATCAATGAAAGACATGGGAATCAAGGATTCGCTTCGTACCGGCATGACCTTCGGGCTGACCTCCGCCGTCATCACCACGATGGGGTTGATGATCGGGCTCAATTCCGGCTCGGGGTCGAAGATGATCGTTCTGGGCGGCATTGTTACCATTGCCATTGCCGACGCCTTTTCCGATGCGCTGGGCATTCACGTGTCGGAAGAGTCGGAAAACGTTCATACGACCTGGGAAGTCTGGTGCGCCACGATCGCCACGTTTTTGGCGAAATTCAGCTTTGCGCTTACCTTCATTGTTCCGGTCCTCCTGCTGCCGCTGGAAACAGCTATTGTCGTAAGCGTTGCCTGGGGGTTATCCATTTTGGCGGTGTTAAGCTATGTCATCGCGAAAGCGCAGGGGGAGAGACCCTGGAAAATTATCGGCGAGCATCTTCTAATCGCCGTCGTCGTCATTTTCGTAACCCACTGGGTCGGCCACTGGGTGGCGACGTTCGCTTCCTAGCGGAATTGCGATTTCCCTGTGAATGCAGGGACCGCTCCCCTTGGCGATCCGACAGGCGGCGCGTTCGGGCTTCAGCGCGAGCGCAGCCGAACGGGAACGCGCCCTACCGTTTGTGATGCTATTCGGGCAGGCGATCAGCCCCTGCGGCATTTGGGTTAAAAGGCTGGTGTATTTCGAGTAGAGATCAAAGAGAAACGCCACACGTTCGGCTTCGGTTTTGAAAGTGGTTTTGCCGCAGGCGGCATCCACGGCGCGGTCGAGCGTCTGGTGGCCCTTGAGCAAAATGGGTGGCATGATGGGCGGATCGTAGAGATCGGCAAGCGCGGTGCCTCCTGCTATATAAAACAAAACGGGAAGTATTCGAGCGCAGGGAGAACGACGCCGCAATACAATGATCTGTTGATTTATGACAAAAGAGAAATGCCGCTCTTTTTAATTTCATCCACCAGGGGGTCTGTGTCATTAAAGTCATCTGAATGAAAAGGAACGGGTTCGATGCGATTGTCAATCTCCGTGGAAAGTTTCATCAGGCGGAGCCGTTCGTCATACCGGTCATCAGAAAAATCTGGTGACACAACCGCCACATCAATATCGCTCCATCGCCCCGCGTGATGGGTTGCATAGGAGCCGAACAGATATGCCGACTCCACGGCGATACCGCTTTCTTTGAGTTTTCTAATAAATGTCCGAACTTTGCCTAAGACGTCATCGTCGATTTGAGCCATTTTATGATCTCCATGATTTCCGTCAGTTGTGCAGATGTGAATGGTTCCGTACATTTCAGGCGAAAACTGCGTTTCTCGTCAGGATATCTTGCTTCCAGATTATATGCGGTAATCTTGTTGAGTGATTCTATTTGCCCGGCGCTCAGCACAAGCCCGGCTTGCTGGGCAAGCCTGACCAAATTATGGATTTGCGGAGCATGCTCACCTTTTCTGTGAATATAAATTGACTTGAGCAATTTTTCGACAGCAAGGTGACCAAAGAACAGGGAATACGAATAGTCTTTCTTATCGAAAAGATGTTCGGCAACTTTAAAAGCCTCGTCGCTCTCTTCCAGCCAGTAATCAATTGTTTTTTGCATGGATTTATTCATTCTTCTCAACCCATATGGAACTGATAATTATCAATAGGCGATACTTATTTGAATTTCAAGAGGTATTTTGTGTCGCGTGTTCTTCATTTGAACGGGGGTAAATCAGGCAAGGGCATTCTAAATCTTCCGATGAAGGTAGGGATCGCTCTCCCTGGCGATCCGAAACGCGGCGCGTTCTGGCGTCAGCGCGAGCGCAGCCGAAGGGGAACGCGCCCTGCTGTTTGCGATGGTGTGGGTTGCGCGGTCAGCTCCTGCGGCGTTTGGGTTTTTCGGAGGATGGCGCGCGATGTGCTTCTATCCGCGTCTGAAAACGCTATTGACTTTGATTCCGGAAACAATCAGACTATCGCATCAATAAACTGTAAGAGTTCGCAACATCAAGAAAGCGAGAGGGAATTTATGAAAGCCGCATGGATCATCGGCGCTCTTTTGGGTATAGGATTCACCGCGTTTCTGGTCAGGATTAAGGGAATACATTTGCTGGCGGCGCTGGTTTTTGCGGTGGGTGGACTTTGCGCCGCTTTTGTCGCCTATCTTGCCTGTTACCCGATATTGGGTGAGACGGATTATCTGTTTTTGCCCGCCTTGGGCGGTTTTGCCCTCTGGTGCGTCCTGATTTATCGTCTTGTGCGCGATCATCGCCGCGATATGCGCAGCATTCCTGACCCAAATACAAAATCAGAAATTTAAGCGAGCTTCACGAATTGTCTGCTGGAAGCGTGCTAGATCATTCCCGACACCGGTCTTTCGTGTATGGGGGCTCAAGGTGCGTCGGTACGGGTGGCTTTAAAGACTTCGTTAAAGGGGCTTTCACGTTCGGGGGTCAGGCGGACGGTCACGCTGCCGGCGCAGCGCCCGGCGGCAACATCGTTGACAAAGCGCCCGGCGACAAATGAATCTGCCTTGACGCGGATGGTCTTACCGCCCAGGTCGTAAATCATGGTGTTATTTTCAATGGACTTCACCCGTCGGGCTTCCAGCCGAATAATGGACGGCCGGTCCGGTACAACGGTTTGAAATGGAAGGGCTTTGCTGTAGCAGGAATTACCCCAGGCATGATCTACGACGGCGAGCATGATAATCAGCAATAAGCACAGGTACCTCATATTTACTTCCGGTTTTTAGAAAATTATTCACGGTCCCATCATTGAGCTTACATTTAGCATTTTGTCACTATGGGCAATCGCGCCATACCTGGCCGTGTTTCGGTATCCGGAAAAGCCACCAGTGCGTCTGTTTGTTTATGGCTTCCTTTTTATCGAGCAGACTACCGAAAGGGACGCCGACCTCATAGGTAATGGATCGGAACTTGTCGTCGGCTGCCTCGATTCTTTTTCGATGGGGCTCTATCTGTTCATCCGAAGCATGGCGCAGCACGTCGTATAAGCAACTGCGTTTCCAGAGATTCCAGTCATGCTCCGCGCCATCCTCTCTTTCAATCCAATAGATGGCTTCTTCCCATTCTTCGATAAAAGGCGCGATGCCTTTTTCTATCTCAGCTTCCGAAAAATCTTCAAGGATCAGATATTCCGTCAGCGAATCCGGTTTCCCGTGTCGGGCGATATATTCTTCAAGTTTCTTTTTGTTCGAATAGCCGGTCACGCGATCAACTCCGTCGGCGCTTGGGTTTTTCGGGCGGAAAAAGGCTGGTGTATTTCTGATACAGTTCAAACAGGAACGCGACACGTTCAGCTTCGGTTTTAAAGGTCGTTTTGCCGTAGGCGGCGTCCACGGCACGATCGAGCGTTTGATGGGCTTTCAAAAGTGCGGGCGGCATGGTCAGAGGGTCATACAGATCGGCCAGCGACGAGCCGGGAAATTTCTCGCGGGCATCCAGCACACCCTGCGCAGCGGCTTCAATAGCTTGCTTTTGCTTTTCCGTCGGATTCTCCGGCCAGGGGAAGTTGTTGTAAACGATGGTGTTTGAATATCTGTAATCGCTCTTCAATCGACCGCAGACCACGCGGACCCAAGCATTATGCATTAAAGAATTAATAATACCAAAATGATAGGAATTAGCTTCAGGGATAAATTGGACTGTATTGCTACATATTACTTTTTGGGATAGAAAGGCCACTGGAATATAGTCGCGACGTTCTGATGAAACTTCTGGAATCGCAAGATAATCTGAATCGGGCTGCGCGATCTGGCGAAAGCGCGTTGGGTATTTTGCGTAGTCGCGTGTACTTTGCGCCTTGCTAGAAAGTCTAAATTTCCTGACGGAATCCACACGCTCCATTACAAGCGGCAGCGCTCTAAGTTCATGTGGCAGCACGTCAAGCAGCCAGAGGCAGTAACGTTCCTCATTGTTGAGAAAATCGCCTCCGCTCATATATCGCCGTATGAATGTTTCAGCCAATGGCTCTTGCTCTATTAATTCCTTCCTTTCCTCGGGAGAGAGAATTAAGTGTCCCCCGTCGGTCGGTTTGTTGCCCCAGCTCATTTTAGGGACATTGCAGATAGGGGTGTTTCTGTTTTCAACGATTATATCCGGTGCATTCACAAGGTATGGATTAATATTGCTGACCTTGAGAGTATGGGGATTCCCTCTGATGTCTTCATACTCGAATAACCACTTTTCCTGACGATTGAACAAGGCGAATCCGACAATTACACAGTGCACGGCAGCCTTGCCCCGTGCCTCGTTGTTCCACTGAAAGGTGCGGTGCGCAAAATTGATCCTCACGCCTTTCGACAGCAGTAACGGCCATAATAAACCCGCTTGTTCACCTTGTGTGATTGAATTCGTAGATACGAGAGCCGTTTCAATTTCTTTGTTCTCTTGCATGTATTCAGTTGCTTTGACATACCAGTTGGCAACATAGTCAAGTACGCCATTGGCCTGAATTTCCTGTAAGACCTGACCCTGATCATTTTTTTGTTCTGCACTTTGATAGTGATGACCCACAAACGGCGGATTTCCCAGAATGTAGCTCACGGACCAGGGCGCGATGACGGTTTTCCAATCAATCCGCAGAGCGTTGCCGCAGACAATCGTGCTGCTTGTCTGTAAGGGAATACGGACAAAGTAGAGGCCGAATTCTTCGGAGACGAGCAGGTTCATCTGATGATCCATCAGCCAAAGCGCCACCTGCGCGATCTGCGCGGGAAATTCTTCAATTTCGATGCCATAGAACTGATCGACGTTCAGATGCAGAAGCGAGTGGACATCCAGAAAGGACTGATCGCTTGCGCGTGAGGCCCGCAGTATCGCAAGCTCCAGAAGCCGCAGTTCGCGATAGGCGATGACGAGAAAGTTTCCGCAGCCGCAGGCCGGGTCGAAAAAATTGAGCCGCCGCAGGCTTTTATGAAATTCAAACAGTTTGTTTTTGTTGTGCCGAATCTTTTCAAACTCTTCCCAAAGCGCATCCAGAAACAGGGGCTTGATGAGTTTGAGAATATTTTCTTCGCTGGTGTAATGCGCACCAAGGTTGCGCCGGGCCTGCTTGTCCATGATGGACTGAAAAAGCGAGCCGAAGATGGCCGGCGATATGCGGCTCCAGTCGAGTGAACAGCATTCAAGAAGTTCCTGGCGCATGGCTGCGTCAAAGGCCGCCATCGGCAGGCGCTCTTCAAAGAGTTTTCCGTTGACGTAGGGAAAGGCGGCCATTTGTTCGTCAAGATTTTTCATGCGTTTTTCGCGCGGCGTGTTGAGCGCTTCAAAAAGCGCGCTTACGTGATACGCTAGATCCGAGCCGTCTTCAGCCGTGCGCTCTTCGACATATTCTTTGAACTGCTGTTTTTCAAAAATGCCCGTGTCTTCGGCAAAAAGGCAAAATAAAAGGCGCACCAGGTAGACTTCGAGCGCATGGCCGTCGTAGCCCGTCTCTTTCATCCGGTCGTGAAGCCTGCCCATCTGTTCGGCGGCGCGGATATTGACGGGGTCTTGCTCCTGAATTTTGTGTGTCTGGTAGCCCGCGATAAAGCCGAAGAGCCGCACGTTTTTATGCAGGTCTTTCAAGGGAAATTCATGCTGGGTGTTTTCTTCCAGATCATAAAGCCGGATGCGGGCGAAGTCCGAAACAATCACATATTTGGGAAGGTCTCGCTCTTTGAGTCCGGGGAAATAGCCCAGCGCCTGATCGTAGGCTTTTTCCAGGCTTTTACCGCGCGATTTGTGCTCGACGATCAGTACGCCTTTCCAGAATAAATCGATATAGCCCTGATGATCGCCCAGTTTTTTGACCGGTTCTTCAAAGCTGGCAATGCGTTTGCGGGTGATGCCGAAGATGTTGAAAAAGCCGTCCCAGAAAGACTTGGCTTCCGCGTCTTCGGAGCATTCCTGATCCCATTCCCGGGAAAAGGCTAAAGCGCGCGATTTGATTTCGTTCCAGCTAAGCGGCATGGGTTGGTCGATTCCTGTTTCTTTCTTCCCGGAGATCCGCGGCGACGCCGCCTTGGGAATTGGATCAAGATAGACCGCTTTATACTGAAATCTTCAATGAATTTCAATTGATTTTCAGCCCGGCAATTAGTGTTGGCAATTCGGCGCTATTTTTTTTATAGTCCAATCCAGTCTTGCAACGGGAGAGCGCTCATGTCGGATCATCAGTTCGGGAAAGTTCGTTTTATCTGCGGCAAAAACGGCGGGAAGTATCCTTACAACCATTCTCTGTATTTCCAGGGCGAGAAGATTCGGGCGGTTTTAGACCCGGCAAGCTCGCGGCAGAAAATGCTGGGCTTGAAAGATGAAGGCGTGGATGAAGTCTGGCTGTCGCACTGGCATGAAGACCATATTCATTACATGAATCTTTTTGAGTCAAGCGATGTGCGGATATCCGAGCGGGATTTTCCGCCGCTGACCGATTTGGACACGTTTCTGGATTGGTACGGCATCGAAGATCCGGCCGGAAGGGGCTACTGGAAAAAGGAGATGGTCGAAACGTTCGACTTCCGCCCCCGAAAGACGGCGCGCTTTTTCCGGGATGATGAACTTATCGATCTGGGCGGCCTGACGGTGCAGGTGATTCCCACGCCCGGCCACACGCCGGGGCATTTGTCTTTTTACGTTCCCGAAGAAGGGCTGCTTTTTGTCGGCGATTACGATTTAACTTCATTCGGGCCCTGGTACGGCGATGTGGCCTCCAGCATTGAGGAGACGATCGCATCAATTTCGAAGCTCAAGGCCATTCCGGCCAGGCGCTGGGTGGCCGCGCACAACGAAGGGCTTTTCGAGACCCCTCCGGGGGCGTTGTGGGACGCTTACGAAAATGTGATTTATGAGCGCCAGGAAAAGCTAATGAAAACGCTGGATCGGCCCAAAACGCTCGACGAGATCTGCGCGGCCTGGATCATCTACGGCCGCCCTCGCGAACCGAAACAGTTTTTTGAATTCAACGAAAAGGTCATGATCGGCAAGCATCTGGAGTATTCGCTTCGCCGCGGCGACATTGTTTTGAAAGACAAGACCTATAAGAAGGTCTAAACATCATCATGCAAAAAGAAGAAGGAAAAACCCATGCCCATTCCGGAAATACTTTCACGAAACGCGACGCTCTACGGCGAGGAAATCGCTTTAATTGAAATCAACCCCGACATTGAAGAACGGCCAGCCAACTGGAAGGAATACGATCTGGTCGAGACCAACCCCGAACGCCGCTATCGGCGCGAGATGACCTGGCGCGAATTCGACGACAAGGCCAACCGCCTGGCGAACTTTCTTTTAGGCCGGGGGCTGCAAAAAGGGCACAAGGTCGGCATACTGCTCATGAACTGTCTGGAGTGGCTGCCGATTTATTTCGGCATATTGAAAACCGGCGCGCTGGCCGTGCCGCTTAATTACCGCTACACGGAAGACGAGATTGCCTACTGCCTTTCGCTTTCCGAATGCGACGTGCTGATCTTCGGGCCCGAATTCATCGGGCGGATCGATGCGATCCGCGACCGGATGCCGAATGTGAAGCTTCGTCTGTTTCTGGGGCAGGAATGCCCTTCCTTTGCCGAAAGCTATTACGCGCTCACTGCCTGCTGTTCGTCCGTCGCGCCGAAAATCCAGCTTTCCGACGAGGACGACGCGGCGATTTATTTTTCTTCGGGCACCACGGGTTTCCCCAAGGCGATTCTCCACGGGCACGCGGCCTTGATGCTTTCCTGCGAAGTGGAGCAGGCGCATCACGGCCAGACGCGGGAGGACAATTTTTTGTGCATCCCGCCTTTGTATCACACCGGCGCGAAGATGCACTGGTTCGGCAGTTTTCTGGCCGGAAGCCGCGCCGTGCTGTTGCGCGGCGTGAAACCGGAATGGATTGTCAAAACGGTCTCGGAAGAGCAAATCACGATTGTCTGGCTGTTGGTGCCGTGGGCGCAGGATATTCTCGATGCCGTCGAATACGGCGAGATCAATCTGGATAACTATCGGCTTGCTCAGTGGCGGCTGATGCACATCGGCGCACAGCCGGTGCCGCCGAGCCTGATTCATCGCTGGAAAAAAGTGTTTCCGCATCACGACTACGACACCAACTACGGGCTTTCCGAATCGATCGGTCCGGGATGCGTGCATCTGGGCGTGGAAAATATCCATAAAGTCGGCGCGATCGGCAAAGCCGGCTACAAATGGGACATAAAAATCGTTGATGAAAAAGACGCGACGGTGAAAAAAGGCGAGGTGGGCGAGCTGTGCGTCAAAGGCGCGGGCGTGATGAAATGCTATTTCAACAATCCCGAAGCCACGGCCGAATCGCTGAAAGACGGATGGCTTTTCACAGGCGACATGGCGCGCGAAGACGAAGACGGATTTATTTATCTGGTGGACCGCAAAAAGGATCTGATCATCACCGGCGGCGAAAATATTTATCCGGTGCAGATCGAAGATTTCCTGCGCGCGCACGACGCCGTCAAAGACTCGGCCGTAATCGGTCTGCCCGATCATCGTTTAGGTGAAATCGTTGCGGCGATCATTGAGTGCAAGCCCGGCGCATCGTGTTCCGAGGCGGACATCGCGCAGTATTGCGGCGCGCTTCCGCGCTACAAAAGGCCGCGCCGCATCATCTTCGACAAAGTGCCCCGAAACCCCACCGGCAAAATCGAAAAACCCCGGCTCCGGGAAAAATACGCGGGCACGGAAAGCCTTGTCGAAATGGAAATGAAAGGGTAGGGCATCCGAGATTTGACTTGATTAATAACCTGCGGAATTGTACAAAAATACGCCCAAGGACCGTGGTTTGGGAAATGTATAACGCTGAAATGACGAATGAAACGGTAACCGGGGGCGGGTGAAAAGGAAAATGTGAGGAGGCCTGTATGATTGCTTATCAGCTTTCCGTTTTTGCGGAAGATAAACCGGGGCAGCTGGCTCAGGTAACAAGTGTTTTATCCAAGGCGGAAATCAGTATCCGGGCGACCACGATATCGACTTTCGGGACGTCGGGCGTCATCAACTTCATTGTCGATGATCCCAAAGCGGCGGAAAAGGCGCTCACCAAAGCCGGTATGAAGGTACACCTCAAGAATGTCCTGGCCGTTTTGATTCCCGACAAGCCCGGCGGACTCGATAAACTGATGCAGCTTCTTTTCAAGGAAGGGATCAATATCAACAACGCCTACGGGTTTGTTCTGGAATGTGCGGCGCGCGCAGTATTCGTCGTTGATGTGGACCAGATTGAGAAAACCGAAAAGCTCGTGGAGAAAAACGGTTTTAAGACGCTCGATACCGAGGCGCTGTCGGCCGTTGAGCCGTTTCACTACATGAAGTATTGAGATAAAGCCGGAACAAACGCCATGGGCTGCATTTCGCATCGCCGCTTGTCGAGCGCGGCTTGCGCGCCCGGCCTGAGTCATATTTGACGACGGTAAAAAGATACACGCTCTGGAGGGGTAAAATCATGACGCATCTGGATAAAGGAAAATATGATAAAAAGCATCCTGAAGGGACGACCGTGGATGAGGGGCTCAAAAAGGAAATTGAACAGGCCGTTCGAAGCAACAATATCGCCTGCAAGGCGGCTGAAAAGATTGGGCAAAAGATGAACGTTGCGCTGGCCGAGGTCGGTGTGGGCATCGATCTGCTCAATATCAACATTGTCCAGTGTCAGCTTGGGCTTTTCGGCTTTGAGGGAAATGAGCGGAAAACCCCGGCGGCCCAAACCGTTGCGCCCGATCTGGAAAAGGCGATCCGCGGCGCGCTGGTCGGTGGACGGCTGCCGTGCGCCGGCGCCTGGCAAATTGCGGACAGCCGTGGAATGAAGCGAAAAGACGTTTGCGCCGCCTGCGAGGCTTTAAACATAAAAATCAAACCCTGTCAGCTCGGCGCTTTTTAAACAGGCGTTGCGCCGGGGTGGACGCCGGATACAGCCGGCAATGCGGAACAGGACATGATTCTCGACTGGCCGAAGCTATACAAGGAAAAACTGACAGACGCTTACAGCGCCTTGTCGCGAATACGGCGCGGATCGCGGATCTTCATTGCGTCCGCCTGCGGCGAGCCGCAGCTTCTGGTCAAGACGCTTCTGGATATGGCGCCGAGTTTCTCCGATGTGGAGATCATCCATTTCCTGGATCTGGGCCTGACGGATTACACCTCGGAGATGTACACCGAGCATTTCCGCCATAATGCGTTGTTTATCGGCGCCAACGCCCGGGCCGCCATCAAGGAAGGCCATGCCGATTATACCCCCGTTTTCCTGTCTGAAGTCTCCCAACTCATGCAGCGCGGCGCCATGCCCATCGATGTGGCGCTGGTCACCGTGTCGCCGCCGGATATGAACGGCTATGTAAGTTTGGGCATTTCCGTGGACATCACCAAAACGGCGGCTGAAACGGCCCGGTATGTGGTGGCGGAAGTCAACACGAATATGCCCCGGACGCTGGGCGACAGCTTTTTGCACATCAGCCAGATTTCGGCGTTCGTGCCCAACGACGCGCCGCTTCTGGAGTTCGTGCAGTCCTCGCCGGACCACATCGCCCGGGCCATCGGTCAGCTGATCGCCGATTTGATCGACAACGAATCGACCATCCAGACCGGCGTGGGAAAAATTCCCAACTCGGTGTTTCCGTATCTGAAGAACAAAAAAGACTTGGGCGTGCACACGGAGACCTTTACCGACGGCATGATGGATTTGATTGAAAGCGGCGTGGTGACTTGCCGGAAAAAATCGCTGCATCCGGGCAAGGTGGTGGCGTCCTTCTGCATGGGCACCCGACGCCTGTATGAGTATATCAACAACAATCCGCTGTTTGAGTTTCGTCCCTGCCAGTATGTGAACGATCCCTACGTCATCTCGCAAAACGACCGGATGGTGTCGATCAATTCCGCCCTCACGGTCGATCTGACCGGCCAGGTCTGTTCGGATTCGCTGGGGTTTGAGTTTTACAGCGGGATCGGCGGCCAGGTGGATTTCGTGCGCGGCTCGGCCATGTCCCGTCGCGGCAAGTCGATCATGGTGCTGCCGTCGATCACGGATGACGGGCTGCATTCGCGAATCGTCGCCTATCCGTCGCCGGGCAGCGGCGTGGTGGTCACGCGCGGCGACATCCACTATGTGGTAACGGAATACGGCATCGCGTATATTCACGGCAAATCGATCCGCGACCGGGCCATGATGCTCATCAATATCGCCCATCCCAAGTTCCGCGATGAGCTTCTGGAGGCGGCCAAAAAACAGGGCTACATCTACCGCGACCAACAGTTGCCGGTGGTCCTCTATCCCCGCGAGTACGAAATCCATTGGGTGGACAAAAAAGGCACGCCGCTTTTCTTCCGGCCGGTCAAGGCGACCGACGAGCGCGCCATTCAGGAGATGATTTACGATCTGCCCGAGCAGGATATCTACACGCGTTTTTTTCACAATCTGAAATCTTTTTCCCATAAAGTGGCCATGCCGATGGCCGCGATCGACTACGACGACCGGATGGCCATCGCGGCAGTGATCGGCAAAGAAGAACCGGAGGGCCGCGAGCGCATCGTGGCGATCGGACGCTACGTGAGTGACCCGAATTCGCGTTTTGCCGAAGTGGCCTTTACCACGCATCAGGACTGGCAGGACCGGGGCATCGGGACTTTTCTGTTGCAGTATCTGATCCGCATCGCAAAGGAAAGAAACATTCGGGGATTCACGGCGGACGTGCTGTCGCGCAACAAAGCGATGATGCAGGTTTTTTCGAAATCCGGATATCCGATGACCACGCATCTGGATACAGGGGTCTACGAGCTGAAGATTGATTTTCAGTCGTCTCAACCCTGAATCTGGAAGGATGACCTATGGCGAAAGGATTAATAATGGACGAGACTAGGAGAAGCTTTATCAAAAAGAGTGCGATTCTTTGCGCGGCGGCCAGTCTGCCGGTTGGCTTTCCAGCGGCGCCGTCCGCGGCGGCGAAAGCATTTGCAGCGCGCGATCCGAAGCGCGTCTTGATTCTTTATTACTCGCAAACCGGCATGACCAGGCGATACGCGCGCCTGATCGGCTGTTTGCTTTCCGAGCGGGGCCTCTCGGTTGATTTTGCCGATATGCGGGCTTTCGGGAAGCGGCAGCCGTTGGATTACGACCTGTTGTTTGTGGGATCGCCGGTTTTTTATTATGACATTCCCTCGAATGTCGTCGAGGGCCTGGCCGCGCTGCCGCCGCTTTCGGGGATCCCGACGGCGGCGTTCGTCTCCTTCGGCGGGCCGGAAGGCAACCAGCACAATGCGCTTTGCCATGCCCTTTCGCTTCTGGAAAAAGCCGGCGGCGTCGCCGCCGGCATGGCGGCTTTCCGCAGCATTCCCGGCTATCCGACGCCGAACTGGGACAGCGCCAACCAGCGATCGGGTGAACACCTTCCTAATGAAGAGACCTACCAGCAGGCGAGAGTCTTTGCGGATCAGGTTATAGACAATGTCCGTCAGGGCAAGCCGATCCGATACGGCTCCGAAATCGCCCTTCGGGAAATGCTGCGGATGTTGCCCCTGGTCTGGCTCAATAAGAAAGCGATGGGCCGCCACACGGTGGACGGCAACGCGTGCATCCTGTGCCGGACCTGCGTGAAGGTGTGTCCCGCCGCGGCGATTGATCCGGAAAAAAGGCGGGTGGACCGGGACAAATGCATTGCCTGCTTCGGCTGTCTGAATAATTGTCCGGCCAATGCGGTGGTCATTGAATACACGGGCAAAAGACTCTACGGATTTCCGGAGTATCTCAAGCGGAGACAGATCACGATTGTCGAACCTCCGGAGTTTCAGACCTGCCGGTTTACGGACCGGTTGTCGGCAACGGATTCTCCGGGTGGAGTTTGACGAGCGTCTATGGAATTCATCATTATCGGATCACTGATTCTTCTCAACGGCTTTTTCTCCATGTATGAAATTGCGCTGGTGTCGTCGCGCCGGTCGCTTTTGGAGGAAAAGGCCGCTGCGGGACGCCGCGGCGCGGCCACGGCGCTGGAGCTGCTTGAAGAGCCGGAGAAGATCTTTTCCGCCATCCAGGCCGGCATTACACTGATCGGCATTTTATCGGGCGCCTACGGCGGCGTGATGCTGGCCTCCGATGTCGCGCCGGTTTTTGAGCGCGTTGAGTGGCTCGCGCCCTACGCGCCGCTTTTGTCTTTTGTGGCGGTGGTGGGATTCATTACCTACCTGTCCGTGGTGATCGGAGAGCTGGTTCCCAAAACGGTGGCCATCCAAAATGCCGAACCGATTGCAATCGTTTTTTCTCCGCTCATGAAATTCTTCCGCTATGCGGCCTACCCGGTGGTATGGTTTTTAAGCGCGTCCACCCGCCTGATCCTCGGCGCGCTTCGCATCGAAAACAGGGAAGAGCCGCCGATATCGGATGAGGAGTTGCGGATTTTGCTCCAGAAAGGCTCAGAGCACGGTGTTTTTGAGAAAGGGGAATCGGATATCATCAACGAAGTCATTCGTTTCGGCGACAAAACGGCCGCGGCGTTGATGACGCATCGCGTCGATGTGCAGTGGATTGATTCCCGCCAGACCGCCGATCAGATTCTCAATGTCGCGTTGACCACGCCGCATCCGCGCCTGATTCTTTGCGAAGGCCATATTGACCGGTTCAAAGGCGTGGTCAATGTCCGCGACATCCTGGCTTATTATCTGCGGCATCAGACGCTGGCGCTCGATGAGATTGTTTTCGAGCCTCTGTATATTCCGGAGCAGGCCCCGGCTTTAAATGTACTGGACATGTTCCGCAACTCCAAAATTCATTTCGGAATCGTCGTCAATGAATACGGTTCGATGGAAGGCATCATCACCTTGCATGATCTGGCGGAAAATATTATGGGAGATCTGCCGCCGGACCACGGAGGCGGCGAACCGGAGGTCTTTCGCCGGGAAGACGGCTCCTATCTGGTGGACGGCGGCAAACCGATCGAGGATGTCGAGGATCTGCTCAAGATTTCCACGCTTTTTGATCCGGGGGAAAAACGCCCCGACGTCAATACGATCGGCGGCATGACGATGTTTAAACTCAACCGCGTTCCAAAGACGGGGGATCAGTTTTACGCCGGCGGCTATTTGTTCGAGGTCGTGGATATGGACGGCAAAAGAGTGGATAAGCTGCTGATCCGGCCCGTGCCTTGAACCGACGACGGCGCGGGGACTTAAGAGCGCCCGCCGGAAGACGCCCGTGAACATCCGGACGGCCCGGGCGGTATGGACCGGCGGCGGTTTTTTTGAATGTGCGATGCTTGCAAACTTCGAAATGACAAGGAAGCTCCAGGTCGCTTTTGAAGGCTTTGCGCCGCGGTCATAATTATTGAAAAGAAACGAAGTCAGAACAAGGCGATCAGATTTAATGCGCTTATCTTCCGGCGAAGTCCTCCAACGCGAGTATGAATCACGGGTCAATCGTGTCATTGACTATGTGCACCGAAACTACGGCGAGAACCTCAATGTGTCGAATCTGGCCGGCATCGCCTGCATTTCGAAATATCATTTTCAGCGCATCTTTCAGTCGGTCGTCGGCGAGACGGTGGGTGATTTCATCCGACGGGTCCGGGCGCATCGGGCCATGAGCCGGCTGACTGTAGATCTAAACAAGTCCGTCACGGAAATCGCTTTGGAGTGCGGGTTTTCCAGTTCGCAGAACTTCGCCAAAATCTTTAAATCCTACTTCGGCCTGACGCCGTCATATGTCCGGGCCGAATACAATTGGCGCAGCTGGAGCCGGAAAATGATCCGGCTTCGTCAGGCGCACCCCGACGAGTTGGACGGCCCGGAAAGATATCTCTACAACGTCTATTTTCGGAAACGCCGTCTGTCGATGACGCCGTTGGGCGAGACCGCCCCGCCGCCGGCGGTGGACATACGCCGAATGCCGGATCTCCGCGTGGCCTATGTGCGGACGATTGGTTATCCCGATCGGGACGTCATGGCCGCCAACATCAAACGGCTGATTCAGTGGGCAAGGCCGAACGGCTATTTGACAGAGGGGTTCAAAGTGCTCATTGTCCGTTGGTGCGACACGGAAATAACGCCGGAGCACAGATGGATTCACGACGCTTGTGTGACGGTGCCCGACCAGGCGAAGCCCGACCGCTGGGTCGGCATTCAAGGGATTCACGGCGGCGCCTTTGCGGTCCATCGTTGCGAAGTGGCGCCCAATACCCACAGTGACGCCTGGTTTCGCCTGATTGTGAACTGGTTGATTGAAAGTGACTACCAGTTGGACTACCGTCCATTTTACCAAGTATACTGCAATGATCCGGAATCCCATCCGCAAAAGCATGAACTTCTGGACATGCACCTGCCGGTCCGGCCTCTTTATGAATGACAGTCACCCTGGCGCTGAAAAGCACTTGCGGAAACATTAATAGCACAAACAGACAAGATATTGTCGAAGGCGCCGTATAAAAAAGCTTGCCATAAAACAAAATTGGAAATACGGTATCCGGACAGAAATGCCGGACTGAGCAGGAAGGGTGGCGATGATGATTTGGAGATGGTTGCTTGGGCACCCGACTGCGTCCGGATCGCCCTTATCCCCGGCGATCCGGACTTTCATTCACTTCGACTGAAATATGAGTGCGTGACTTTTTCAAACTCATAGTATATAAGAGGGCATATTACAAACAGACATACAGGTTCTCCTTAACGTGTCGCGCAGCGATGCGCACGGCAAGGAAGCTGAAGTTGTTCCCATCTGCAGCACCGGATTTATGAGGCGGTTTTTACCAGCCGGTTTCATGAAAAAACAAAGTTCATGACCGGTAATTATCATAAAAAAGAAAGGGGATAGGGAAATGCACGATTGGAAAAAGTTTGTATGTTCAATGCTGTTGTCCGTTTTTGTCGCAATGTGGGCTGTCGCGGCCTCTGCACAGGAAATTGTCATCGGGTACAGCGGGCCGCTGAGCGGACCCGCCGCTGAGTATGGTCAGGACGTTGGAAACGGCATTGAAATGGCCGTCAACGAGCTCAATGCCGCCGGAGGGGTGACGGTTAAAGGCAAGAAATACAGTTTCAAGCTGGAAAAACTGGACGACCGCGCCGATGCGACCCAGGCCAGAAACAATGCGCTTCGCCTCGTCAATCAGAACAAGGCGATCGTCGTCTTCAACCCGATCGCAACAACGATCGGCGCCATGATGTCGATTCCCGAGCACAATTTCATCATCGCTGCCTACTCCAGCGTTCATACCATCATGGATATGGGCCATCCGATGATCATCAATCCGGTTCCCAATTTTGTGACCTATGCCCAGACCTTTGCCGATCAGGCCTATGAAAAAGGCTGGCGGAATTGTGCCATGGTCGTCACCCTGGGCGCTTATGGCGATGCCTGGAGAAAAGCGTTCAGCATGGTCTGGGCCAATAAGGGCGGTCGGATTGTCGGCGATTTCCCGGCAAATTATTACACCGACACGGATTTCTCTTCTCAGCTGGCCGCGGCCATTTCCAAGAAACCCGACTTCCTGCTGGTGGGCGGTCCTTCGGCAACCTCGGCGCTGGTGATTGAACAGGCCAGAGGAATGGGATTCAAAGGCGGATTGGTTCTGATCGACCAGGCCAAACCGGACTACATTGCCAAAGTGCTCAAAAACATGAACCTGCTCGAAGGCATGATCAGCACGGGCGCTCTGTTGGCCCTGCCTCTGCCGGCCACGCCCGCTTTCCAGGCAAAATACACGGCGGCCTACAAAAGAGACATGAACTCTGAATGCGTGCTCAACTACAACGTGATGCACGTGCTGGCCCGAACGATTAAGGCCACCCAGTCGCTGGATCCCAAAGTGATCCGCCGCAACATCGACAAAGGGCTGCCGACGCTCGGCGATACGGTTCCCAATGAACTGTTCGGTATTCGCGACAATGGTTTCATCCTGTGCGGTCTGATCACCCAGACTGTGGAAAACGGCAAGTTCAGCAAAGTGAATTATCTTCTGACCTTCCCGAAAACGCAGGTTGAATTTCAGAAGTATAAGAAGATGAGCAAGTCCAAAGAGCCTGAAATGATCAAATGGATGCCGCTTAACTAATCTTCAGAAAGCCGGAATCGGGCGACCGCTGCCGGTTTAGACAACCCATAAAAATCCCCGCTCTCCGGAAAAGAGGGCGAGGATTTTCTTTTGACGCGCTAGGGTTGTTGTATGTCTCGAAGCGAGACGATCTGGCGGGGCATCGACCTTGAAAAAAACACAGGCCGTCATGCAGGCAGTGCGCTCAAGCAAACAAAGCCCCCCTTCTGATCCTCAGAAAGAGGGCTTTGTTTTGGCGGGCGTGATCTTACTTTGAAAGAATACCTTTGAAGGTTGCCGGATCCGTCGCGTAGAGCACGGCTCGCTCCACGCCGTCGGCCCGAAATTCATGGGCTTTGAGGTACCCGGGATCCTGAGTCATTTTGAGAAACGCCTTGCGGGACGGGTAGTGAACCAGCATCAGAAGATCCCAGTCTTCATTGCCCTGGAGCAATTCATTGGGGATGCCGAAATAAATGACTTTCGCGCCGACGGCCTCGACATAGGGGCCTGATTCCTTGATATAGCGAAAATAAGCCTCCCGGCCTCCGTCTTTTTTGAATTTCAGCAGGTTGAGCATTACAAAAGGGCCTTCGTTGGTATTGTTCGCCAGAGCGCGAAACTGATCCTGGTTGCTTTCGATACCGGACATGGTGTGTTTCCTCCTTCAGGGGTTGTCGCAAGATGGTCGGCGTCCATGCGGGGCCATTGGACTGGCCCCGTCACGGACGGAAAAAGTTATTTGAAGAAACGATTCATTGCTTCGGCGACTTCCTGGGGTTTTTCTTCCTGCAGGAAATGCGAGGCTTGGACTTGTACCACTTCTATGGAATCAAAGCAATCTTCCAGGTGCATGATATTTGCCGGAATAATGACGGTGTCTTCATTTCCATAAATGTATAGAGACGGCATGGTAAAGCGTTTCCCGATCAGCGTGGCCCAGTGCTGGGTGTCAAGCGGCATCGCCCGGTACAGAGAAGCGGCTGTGGCCGGCGTGTTTTCAATGCTGTAACAGCGGATGTATTCGGCGATGGCTTCTTTGGGGATGATGCCGTCTTTGCCTTTCTGGCCGAAAAAGAAGCTGACCCAAGCTTTTTCATTGCCTTTAATCATCAGTTCGGGCAGAATCGGCTGCATCTGGAAATACTGGTACCAGTAAGGGAAATATCGGATGGCGATCATGGCTTTGGCCACTTCTTCCGCGCCTTTGAGGTTTGTGAGAATGGGGATGTTCAGAATGACGAATTTCTTCACCCGGTCGGGCGCCAAAAAGGCCAGTTCCTGGGCCACAATGCCGCCCCAATCATGGCCGACCAGGAAGAAGTCTTTGATGTTCATGGCGTCGAGCACTTCGAGGATGTCTTTGGCCAGCTCGACTTTCTGATAGGCTTTGACGTCCATCGTGCGTTCGCTGTCGCCAAGCCCCCGCAAATCCGGCGCGATCACGCGCCAGGCCGGGTCTAGATATTGGGTGACGCCTTCCCAGCAATACGAGCTTTCCGGCCAGCCGTGGATCATAACGACGGGGAAGCCGTCCTTGTTGCCCCGGTCGCGTACGTTGAAGGTTCCTCTGGAAACGGTGATTTTGCTTGTATTCATGGCCATAATAATTTCTCCTTGCGTGGTGTCCCGGTGTGATACAACGAGCGTTGGTTGTATAAAATCCGCAACGGGGCTCTGTCAAGGATTATTTTCTGATCCGCGCCGCCGGGCCGAACGAATCAAATAACCGGGATCATTGCAGATCTGTTTTATTGACGCTGGTCCTCGGGTGTTTCCAGGTGCGGGCGGAAAAATATCTTGACAAACGAGGGCCGTCTCCATTAAGGGCTTAAACCAACGTTCGTTGTAAAAATCAGCCTGCGGCGGAGAGCGCCCCGCTTAAACCGCCGTAAGAGAATTTTTTACGAAACAAATCGGGGATAAAAATAGTGAATTATCTGTTACAGCCGAAAAAGTATCAGTCCTTGATGTCCGATGCCGGCTCAAGGGCCATCATGGACAAGACCATCGCCTTTTTCGAAGCGATCGGGAAGACGAAGTTGACCGACGATTTCCACAAAAAGGTCTGGTTAACCGTTGTCGCTCCATTGGCCGGCGAATGCGAAATGAATCAATAAACTTTAGTAAAGGAGATGTTTTATGATCAAGACAAGACTTACCGAGAAGCTCGGGATCAAGTATCCCATTATCCAGGCGGGCATGGGCCCGTTTTCCAACAACAACCTGTGCGTGGCGGCCGCCAATGCCGGCGTTCTGGGGCTGCTTTCCACCAGCGGTCTGTTCGACAAAGAACAACAGCCCTGGATTTATGAAGCGTTCATTCAGACGGCGGAATCGACCATGGATGACGATATGGCGACCGTTATGGAGAAACTTCTGAAACGCACCTATCGCCTGACGAAAGAAAAGGGCGGCATCTTCGGCATCAATGTTATGGTGTCGGCGGAGCTGATGAAGCAGGCAAACATTATTGTCGATACGGCCATCCGGGTTCGTGAAGAAAATCCCGAAATGAAAAATAACTTTAAGGTCATCTTCACCTCCGCGGGCGATCCGGTCGGCTGGAAAGACAAGATCAAGGGTGCGGGTTTCACCTGGATGCACGTCGTGCCGTCCGTGAAAGGCGCGCAGCGCTGCAAAAAAGCAGGCGTGGATGTCATCGTGGCCTCCGGTCATGAAGGCGGATTCCACACCTCCTGGGAGCCGGTGCATTCGATGATCCTGCTGCCCGCCGTGGTGGAAGCCGTTTCCGATGAAAACACCCTGGTGTGCGGCGCGGGCGGCTACTGCGACGGCAAAACGCTGGCGGCGGCTCTGGCTCTGGGCGCCGACGGCGCTCAGATGGGAACCCGCTTTTTGGCCACCCAGGAAAGCGACTTCCATCAGATCTGGAAAGAGGCCGTTGTGGAATCCGGCGATCGTGCGACGCTGGTGGCCCGCGGCTTCGTCGGCCCCGCTCGCTGGATCAAAAATCCGCGCAGCTCCGAGCATGCCGTCAATACGCTGAAGAAGTCCCCCGGCATTTTCCTCGGATTCCCGGATGATTATTCGAGCCCGGAAGCTCAAAGCCTCATTGAGTATGAGAAAGAATGCATCCACGCCGTATGCACGGGCGACAAGACCAAGGCCATGATGGCCGCCGGCGAATGCGCCCAGCGGATCAGCAGCATGCCGACGGTGGCGGAAGTGGTCAACGCCATCGCCAAAGAGACGGAAGATATTCTTCGGAGCATGCCTCAGAAATATTTGGCTTAGTTTAAGAGAAGATGCGCCTGTAGGCCGATGGAGGAAAAGTGGACGCAGCATTCATCCGACCTCCTGATGGCCGGGTTTGAGTTTTAATCATTTCAGAGGCGGTCGAAAATAATCACGCACCGCATAAAAAAAGCCGGAAGATGAGCTTCCGGCTTTTTTGCGTCAAGGACCTTATGCGGCGGCTAATGGCCGACCATTTTCAGGATGTTTTGTTCCATTAAGTCGATGATTCTGCGTTTTGTGTATTTTTTCATGTTCCATTTGCGCAAGGCATACAGCGACAATTGATAGGTGATCATGTTCGCGGTGAAAGATGTGTCTTCAATGGCGAAAACGCCGCGGGCGCAGCCCTTTTTCAAGATGTTTTCGATGTGCGATACCACCCGGCTTTCTTTTTCCAGTATGTTTTTCAGCAGGCGTTTGGGCAGGGACTTCGATTCACGGTACAAAAGGAGGACTTCCTGCCCGTAGCCGTAGCCGTTTTCAACCAGGCCGGCGATAGCGGCCCGTAATTGTTCGACAGGGTCGTCGATGTCCAGAATCCCCTTTTTTTCGAACATTTGCACTTCCGGCCGGTGAAGTCTGTCGAAGACCAGAAAAAGAATTTCCTCTTTGTTTTTAATGAAATAATAAAGGTTGCGGATGTCGATGGCGGTTGCTTTTGAGATTTCCCGCATGGACGTCTGAGCATAGCCTTTTTTCATGAAAAGCTTCATGGCTTTTTGAATGATCTGCTTTTGTCTTTTTTGAAACAGATCACTGCTTTTTTTGGGTGCGGTCTCGGGTTCCGAGACGTTTTTTGCCCTCATGCGGTTTGTTGGCATCCTTTCTTTATGATGGTGATGTGTTATATCAGATGCGGTTTCCGTGTCAACGCATATTGCAAATATTGCTTGACAAAATCCTCTGCGCCGACCTATTGCCTTACAATCAACGATGGTTGTAAAAAGTGCCGCCGCGATGCGTTTCCGTCTTGCCTGGAGGCATGCTTGAATGGCGGAAAAATGAAGCCGGAAGACCGGCATCAATTTGAAATAACAACCCTTCTTTGGTTTGAAACCCGGTTGGATCGAGTCACGGGCTTTTTTTTAATCCGGTGCTTGCCCAACCGGCGCAATAAATGTTAAATAGCCCGCGCGACCGATTTTACGTCCGGATTGTGCAATGACCGTCAGAAGGCTCCGGCGGCGTTGTCGATCCGGGTGATGGATTAAGGACAATCAATAAACGAAAGCGAGGATGAAACATGAAGATTGAAGATGTAAAAAATGTATGTGTGGTGGGCGCCGGCAACATGGGGCATCAGATTGCGCTGCAGTGCGCGCTGTCGGGATTTAAGACCGTTTGCACCGATGTCATTCCGGCCGTGTTGGAAAAAGCTGAGAAATTCGCCGACGGTTACTTGGCCGGACGCGTTCAGAAAGGCAAAATGACGGAAGATGTGGCCAAAGCCACCCGCGCCAAAATTTCTTTCACCGGCGATCTCAAAGAAGCCGCCAAAGACGCGGATGTGGTCATCGAAGCCGTTTTGGAAAGAATCGATCTTAAACGCAAAATCTTTGCCGATCTGGACAAGATCGCGCCGGCGGGCGCCATTTTGGCGACCAACAGCTCCTTTATCGTCAGCTCGCGCATCGCCTCCGCCACCAACCGCCCCGCTCAGGTCTGCAACCTGCACTTTTTCAACCCGGCGCTGGTGATGAAGCTTGTAGAAGTGGTTCAGGGGGCCCATGTGTCCGACGAGACGGCCAAGTGCATGATGGACTTCTGCCTGAAAATCGACAAAATTCCAATCCATGTGAAGAAAGAAGTCGATGGATTTGTTTTGAATCGCATTTTCAGCGCGATTCACAAGGAAGCTTTCTGGATGCTGGAAATGGGCGTGGCCTCCTATGAAGACATCGACAAAGCGTGCGTCTACGGCGCCGGCCATCCGATGGGTCCGTTCCGCCTGCTGGATCTCACCGGCATCGATCTGGCTTACGACATCGGCATGAGCCATTTCTATGAAAGCGGCAATCCGGCTGACCTTCCCGTGCCCACCGTCGTGAAGAAATACACGGAAGGCAAATTCGGTCAGAAAACCGGAGAAGGCTTCTACAGCTATAAAAAATAGTTTCTGCGGTTGACAAACGGACTGTGCCGGCGCGGCCGGACGGTCCGGCAGGGTCGCGGCGGCGCGGGACTGATCCGGAGGGAAAAGGTCCGCGCCGTCTTTTTTTTTCAGGTAAACAGATGGAGATAAGATTCCAGGATCCGGATGACGACGTCGGCGTTTTTGCGGGTTCCGGCGATGATTTCTTCCAGGGTTAGAGGCGTTTCGATAAGTCCGTGTCCGAAGTTGTCCACGGAACAGACCGACGCATAGGGCAAATCCAGCTCCTGGGCGATAACCGCTTCATTGGCCATGGTCATGCCGACAATGTCGGCGAAGTTGGCCATCATGCGGATTTCGGCCCGGGTTTCCAGCCGGGGGCCGGTGACCTGCCAATAGACTCCTGTTTCCACGGCGTCAATCCCGGCTTGTCTGGCCGCCTGGGCCAGTTTCCGACGGACGTTTTCCGAAAGAACCGGCGTGATGTGAACGGCGCGGGTGGCGTGGATGGTGGGCGTCGCCGTGAGGGTTATAAAATCATCGGGAATGATGATGGTTCCAGGAGGCAGTTCCCGCTTGAGCGATCCGGTGGAATTGATACCGATGACCTCGGAGACGCCCAGATCCCGCAGCGCCTGGAGATTGGCCCGATGGTTGATGCGGTGCGGAAGAATGTATTCCGCCGGATCGTGCCCGTGCCGCAAAATCAGGGCCAGCGAATCGGTCAAAACCGCCAGCGCCTCGCCGAAAACGGTTGAAACCGATTGTGTTTGTCTGCGCGCCAAAGCGCTGTGTTCCATCATGATGGAGCCGGATAAGACACCGAGCCGTCCCATGTTTTTCCTCCGATGGGTTTGTGAGGCTCTATAACAAAGAACTTTTCCCGAGTCAAAACAAACTCCGGGGCAACAAGGGGAAATAGCATTTGACTTTCTTCGTTGCGCTGTGACATAAAGACGCCCATCATTAGAAAAAAATTCAAGGGAGGGCCCAAGCCATGGCGAGCGCGGAAGCAACCGACGGAAATTTTGATGCGGAAGTGTTGAAAAGCGATAAACCGGTGCTGATCGATTTCTGGGCGCCGTGGTGCGGTCCGTGCAAAGCCATCGGACCGCTGGTTGAAGAACTGGCCGGCGAATATCAGGGACGGGTCAAGGTGATGAAGGTCAACGTGGATGACAATGCGAAAACCGCCGCGACATACGGTGTTCGCAGCATTCCCACGCTGATGATGTTCAAGGACGGCAACCTCCAAGACACGCTCATCGGTCTTGCCCCGAAGGAAAAAATCGAAGAATTTATGAAAAAAAGCCTGTAGTCGGGTTTTTTTACGAGCAAAGGCAGATTATGACATCGGGTCGCTCAAAATTCGCAATGACGCTCACGGCGCTGGTTCTGGTTCTGACGCTGGCCGGGTGTTCGTCGTTTTTTTCCTCCGTTAAGTCTATTTTTGTCAAGGAACCGAGGATCCGAATGACGCCCGAGGCGTTCTATGCCCGCGGATCCCAGGAATTTCAAACCGGAAGCTACAAGCAGGCGCGTGAATTCTACACGCTGCTTAAAGAAGAGTATCCGCTCCATGAGTTGGCGATTCTCGCCGAGCTGGGCATTGCCGACGCCTATTACAGCGACGGAGACTATGTCGAGGCGGAAGCCGCCTATCGGGATTTCCTCGTTCTGCATCCGACCAATGAAAACGTGCCTTACGCCATGTATCAGATCGGCATGTGCCATTTTCAGCAGATCGGCGCCGTCGATCGCGACCAGACGGAAACCCTTCGCGCTAAACAGGCTTTCGAGCGGCTGGTTGCCCGTTTCCCGCAAAGTAAATTCTCCATGCTGGCGGAAAAAATGATCCGGGACTGCAAGCAGAAACTCGCCGAACACGAATTTTATGTCGGCAACTTCTATTTTAAACTCAAACTTTACACCGCTGCTCTGGGCCGGTTCGAAACGATTCGCCGTGAATATTCCGGTGTGGGACTCGACTATCGCGTGGAACGCTATATTGAAGAGACCAAGGCCAGGCTGGCCGCCCAGCCCAAAGATGAGCAAAACGCGCCTTAATGCGTCCGCGTTTTCCGTTTCCGCCTTTACTTACCGCAAAACAGTTTGTTTCATTGCCCGGACAACTCGCGCATTTTCAGTGTGCGGACAATCTCGTGACGGAGTCGCTCCGGGCGGTCCGACGTGTCAATCCTGAAATAATGGCAGGCGTCCATTTCATCGATCGGATGAAAAATTTTCTTTTGCTCCGTTAAAATCTCCCATCGGCCGTCGGACGGGTTGTCCAGATCGCGCGCCCGTCTTTCCAATCTTTTGACGACGACGTCGTCCGGACAGACACAATCGAGCACATAAAACGGGACGCCGACCTTTTCGGCGAGACGTCCGGCGGCCTTGCGTTTGGCGCGGTCTCCGAAGGAAGCGTCGAGAATCACCGGATGTCCGGCGCGCAAACCGGCCTCGGCCAGTTCGAAAGCGCGCGCATAGGTTCTTTCCGTAATATCGTCGGCGTAGATGCCTTTGCCGAAATCGTCGGCATGTTTTTCCGAAGGCGTGATGCCGAGCATTTCTTTGCGCAGCACGTCCGTCCGGATGACCCTCGCGCCCAGAAGCGATTCGAGGGACCGCGCCTGATAACTTTTCCCCGATCCGATCAGTCCGGCCGTAAGCATCAGCACCGGTTTTTCCAGACGCGCCGCGTAGGCGTAAGCCAGATCGAAATACCGGCTTGCCAATGTCGTGATCTCGTCCCGCGCGGCCGCGGGCAGTCCATTTGAAAGCAGGCGCAAGCTCGTCACCTTGCCGCGGACATAGGCGTAGTATGCGCGGTAAAAATCAATCAGCCGGGCGGCCTGTGTGTCGCCTGAATGTTCCATATAGGTTCTTCCGAAGAGATCGGCCTGGCGGGCGTATCCGTGAAAATCCAGATCCATCATTAAAAAGGCGATTTCCGCGGCCGTGTCGATGAAGCGAAACCGCTCGTTGAATTCGATGCAATCGAAAATGACGACCCCGTCGGTCATGCAGATGTGTTCCATGTGCAGATCGCCGTGGCAGTCGCGAATATGATGGCGGGACACGCGGGACGCCAAAAGCGGCTCGTTTGCGGACAAAAAGGCGCGGGTAAAGTCCGCAATGAATTCGTAAGCGTGGCGCGCAATGGTGACGTCGATGAATTTTTTCGTCTCATCGAAATTTTCTTCTGTGTTCTTGCGGATGGCTGCAAGGGAGCCGCCTTCGTCGATGCGACCCCCCGTTTGCGCTTCTTTGTGAAAAGCGGCAACCGTTCTGGCAATCGGCGCAATCGGCTCGAGATCGGCCGGATTGGCGCGCAAAAGTGTTTTGAGCATCCGGTCGTCGGGAAGCCGCCGCATTTTCACGGCATATTCGACGATGTTTTCCTCGCCCCGGACAAGGGTTCCCTGTTGATTTCGCGACAGAGGGACCACCTCCAGGTACACGCTCGGCGCCAGGCGCCGGTTGAGCCGGATTTCTTCTTCGCAGAAGAACTTTCGTTTTTCCAGCGTGGTGAAATCGAGAAAATCATACCGGACCGGCTTTTTGATTTTATAGACGAAATCCCCCGCGAGAAAAATATAGGAGGCATGCGTCTGCACCAGTTCAACGGACGCCGGGTGGTGAGGATAAAAGTCAGGGCGGCAAAGCGCATCGACGACGGGATCTGAAGTCATGGAAAGTCCTTGGGGCGTTGATTTTACGCGTGTTCGCGCCATCGCCCGGCGGCATCATAAAACAAATCACGGGGAAGAATCAAGGGGCGGTCCAAATTATTCTTGCCCGCCGGACGCATTCGTGATTATTCAGGCGTG
Source organism: Syntrophaceae bacterium (assembly GCA_018436925.1). Classification (GTDB taxonomy): domain Bacteria; phylum Desulfobacterota; class Syntrophia; order Syntrophales; family Smithellaceae; genus UBA8904. The sequence continues at coordinate 1,521 of JAHDKI010000029.1, read as the reverse complement.
TCGCAAAAGGAGGAGAAGGATTGAAATCGCTGCTGAAGGATACGCGCAATCTGCTGACGACGAAAACGGCCGGAAAGATCATCCATTTTCTGGCGTGGTTTTATTCGTTGACCTTTCGCTTGAAGATCGAAAATGAAGCCTCGTGGTTAAACGAGATTCAGAAGGGCGGGCGGATTCTGCTTTGCGTCTGGCACCAGCAGTTCTTCATCGGCGTGAAGCTTTTCCGGCGTTACCGCAGGTATCCGTCGTGCGTGATGATTTCCAAAAGCCTCGACGGTGAAGTCGCCTCCCGCGTTGCCGAGGCGGCCGGCGTGTATCCCGTTCGAGGATCCTCATCCCGCGACGGCGGGAAGGCGATGAAGGAAATGATCGACCATATCCGGCGCCACGGATTCGGCATTCAGTTGCTCGACGGGCCGCGCGGACCGGCCGGCGTCGTTAAACCCGGCGCCGTCGCCATCGCCCGAGGCGCCGAGGCGGCGCTTGTTCCGGCTCATGTAGCCTGCGACCGGGCCTGGCATATGCGAAGCTGGGATCGCTTTATGGTTCCCAAACCCTTTGCCCGCGTGACGGTTACATTTCTTCCGATGATCCGGCTTGATCCGCTGCTTCATGACGGCGACTTCGAGAAACAACGCAAGCACCTCGAAGACGTCCTTGGGCCTCACCTGCTGTCTTAAACGCAGATTCCGGACCGAAACCCGCTTGCCCCGACAATTTGCCGCTTAGGATTCTTTGAAGAATTCTTCCACTTTCTTGAAATTGTCGTCCACGGCGCTTTTAAAATCCTCGCAGCCCTTTTTGTAGGCTTTCATCCAGTCGGAGATGGCCTTTTTGCCTTCTTCGGGAAACATCGGCGATTTTTCCCAGAATTTATTGACCAGCCTTTCGGTTTGTTCGTGAAGCGCCTGCATGGCGCGAAAGTTGTTGTCGAAGGCGGTTTTATTGAATGTGATCATTTGCTTGGCGATGAGCTTCGGGTCCATTTCTTTCTCCTTTCGGGACTATTCCTGGTCATGATTTTCTGCCGGCTTTTCCGGATTCCGGTTTCATGGCTTTATCGAAATAGGCGGCGACCTTCTTGTACTGTTCATCGGCTGCGGCTTTGAATTCCTCCCGGCCCTTCTTGTAGCTTGCAATCCATTCGGAAATCACCTTTTTGCCGTCTTGTGGAATCCAGGGCGTTTTGTCCAGGAAACTCAAAAGCATTTTTTCCGTTTGATCCTGAAGCCCGGACATGGCGCCAAAGCTGTTGTCGAAGGCGGCTTTATTAAATTCAATCATTTGTTGAAACACCTGTTTTTGATCCATGGCGTGAACCTCCCTTGTTGGGGTTGACGGGTTTTTTTCTTTACCGGTGGCGCGATTATAACATGCCTTTGAAATATAGTCAAGAGTTGTGTATGAAGAATTTAGGCGGCGATCCGTTTTTCTTCCAACCCGTTGACAAATTTCACTCCGCTTACAACATCAGCCAAGCGCTCCGGACGATGTAATCGAATCCATCGTTTCTCAGCGCAT